>NZ_JHYA01000005.1 GCF_000621545.1 Anaerovibrio lipolyticus LB2005 | reverse complement strand
CAGAGTGATTTGGGAACACAATACACCAGCGACATCTTTGAAAGATTTCTGGCCAGTAGAAAAATATGTCATTCGTACAGTCGTAAAGGATGCCCATATGATAATGCCTGTATAGAGTCATTTCATGCTTTAATTAAAAAAGAGGAAATCTACAGGCATGTTTACAAAGATTCAAAAGAAGCTTATGATAGCATCTTTGAATATATTGAGTCCTGGTACAATCGCAAGCGGACTCATAGTAGCTTAGGCTACAAGACACCAGCTGCAGTTCATGCAGAATGTGCGGCGTAAAGTCGCACTTTCGGTGTCCACTTTATTGACATAAGACCAAAGTTTCTGATCGAGTTGAGCAAATACAGCCCAGATATTTCTACTGTAATCAGAAGGAGAAAATTTAGTCTTTGTTTTCAATGTTCCATACTGATATGGTGTCCAATATGTTTTATACATTTCATGCTGATAATTTACACCTGACACCAATTCAGATTTATTGCTAAGACTCCAGTTCCTCTGAATATCTAACCCGTAACTAGTATTTCGTTCCCGAGTATCATAAGGATTTAAATTCTTATCACTATAAAAACCATTTGTTCTTATTATATCCACTGTAGGTTTATTACTAGATTGATAGTAATAGTTTGGACCAAAAGATTCTGTTAATGCAGTGTTAAAATATGCCTTTATGTTCCATAAGTCATCTTTATAATTTGCTTGGAAAAGATTTTGAGTTATAATATCGTCTCTGGAATTAAACATATCTCCAACTTGTGCACCAAGAGTATTAATACTGCCTATATCAGTTATTACTCGATAATAAGTTCCACATGTTCGAAGGAAATCATACGATACAGTAAATCTATCATTAAATTTGAAATCAAAACCCGCATTTTCTCTTTTAGCATCCTTATAGTAAGTATGAGTTTTACCAACGAAGTTTTTATTATTTAAATCAGTTGTTGAAACATCATTATCGCTTCGCCATTGCATAATATTGTATCTAAGTTTTAGTTTATCATCCGCGTTGAGATTTATATTTATATGGCTTTTTCCATGATTTCCAAAGCCTATTTTTATGTTATTTTGACTTAACTCTTTTGTTATGATATTAACAATACCAGCCATAGCCTCAGAACCATAAAGGACAGATGATCCACCTTTAACTATTTCGATTCTTTCGATTGATTCAGCAGGAATTGTAGAAATATCGTATTTACCACGTAATACAATTGGATTTCCATTTACCATGACCAAAGTACCATTATCATTTCCACGTATAGTTAAATTGCTGGTCATAGTACCCATAGAACCATTCATTTGCCCCATTGTTGCAAAAGTAAAACCATTTACTTTTGATAATGCATCCGCAGCATTCTTTGCCCCCATGTCCTTAATCTGCTCAGCAGTAATTACCTCGGTAGATGCCGGAATATCAATTTCCCTCTTCTCAGTTCTGGTTGCAGTTACAACGACCTCCTCGTCGCCGAAATCTGCCACATCAGCTGCAAACACGCTTGAGCCAGCTGCCATTATTGTCAAAGCAATAGCTGCGCTCAAATACTTCTTTTCCTTCATTTTTCCATTCTCCTCTAAAATTATATTATTAACAAAGCATTTTCAGCCTTGATAACATCCCCATTATCTTATGCCCATTATACTTTCCAAAACCTACTCAGCAACGGACAGATGCTGCTGATCATCTAATTTAAAATCATCACCATAGGCAGAATATGCAATCTCCTGAGCTCCAAAGCAAAAGTCCTGAGATGATGAATAAATATAGGCATCTCTCGACTCCCGGATACCGCCTTCCCTTATGGCTTTCATCTGCTGCAAAGACGGATCTTTAAGGTATTGGTCTTTGTAGGCCTGAATATCAAAAGACCCATGTGCGGAATAGCTTGGAAGCAAAATAATATCCGGGTCTATCTTTAAAAGCATTTCCTTAGTGAGCTTCACACCACGATTTAACCCAGCCTCAGAAAGACCATTTATAACACCAGCCCACTTACATTCATCATCATAAATGCAGTCCTTGCCACCATAATTCTGTACTACAGATATCAAGGCCACACGCTTTCGCTTTTCAGCAGGAACCTGTGCATCTATTTTTGCTTTAAGGGTATTTAATCGCTCCTCCATTAGAGCAATAAGCCTTTCTCCCTTTTCACCTTCTCCCAGAGCTGCAGCTATAAGACGAATATTATCTTTAATGTCCCCAAGATTTTTGGAGCCCTTTACTACCACCACATTAATGCCCATATCCCGCAGGGACTGAACGTAATCAAGGTTCCCCCAATCAGCTGCTATTACCAGGTCCGGCTGCAAAGCGATGATTTCTTCCAGCTTCGGATGTCTTACCTTATTAGGAATCTGCTTAGCCAGCTCCACCACATTAGAGCTGTTGGGATCATCAAGATTCGTATTGCAGGCAATCATTCGTTCAGACTTAACCAAACCCAGCACGATATTATCAGTACCAATAGTCATAGTGACAATTCTCGAAGGCTTTTCCTTAAAGTGAATTACTGTTCCTTGAATATCAGTAACTTCATATTCTCCACTTTTGGATACACTATCATTACCGCAACCAGTCATAACCAATGACATCAATGCAATTAGCAATAGCAGAATATATTTTATGTTTAATGCTCTTTTCATGTAATAACTCCCCTGTTTATCCTTGACGAACAACAACAAAGCACAAATAGAAAAACGGTTAGGAAAAACAGAACCGTTTTAAAACGCACAAAAAAAATAGCTTTTCTTGCCATAATGGCAGAAAAGCAAGATAAAAAGCATACTAACCTTAAATCCCCTTCCTGTCGCTCGCAGGTCAAAACGGTGATTTATAAACAGGCAGTTCTCCTGACTTGATTCATAGCTCTGCTACACGCCTTCCCAGATTACATTAACCGTAACCCAGTGACACATTCTATAGCTTCGCTCCTCTTACAGTGGCGGGACCGTGCTGGACTTGACCAGCTTCTCTATTAAGCCTCACGGCACCTGTTTCAGTTTTATTAAATTTTGATTAAAATTAAACAACAACTAAAAGTATACTCTTTTTGTTATAATTGTCAATTACAATTACCAGAAATAATAGTTGTTAATTAAAATAACTTTATGTAATCATTATTAACTTATTATCATACATTAAATTTAAAAATACCTTTTGAGCATAATTAACTATCGTATATCCATATTCTTTCTCAGTAAATAGAGAAAATAAGGTGTACCCAACACAGCTGTCATAATACCAACATTGATTTCACTATTTGGAAGCAGCATTCTGCCCACAGCATCACAAAATACCAGGAACACAGCTCCCCCCACCATACTTGCCGGTAACAGATGGCGATGATTTGGTCCCACCAGCATACGCATCATGTGAGGAATAATCAAGCCTACAAACCCAATACTGCCTGTAATACATACAGAGCTGGCAGTAGTCATGGTGGCCACAGCAAGCAAAATAAGCCTGAATTTCGTAACATTCATCCCCACTGCCTTGGCCTCTGCCTCACCTAAAGCAAGAATATTCAAGTGTCTTGCCATAAGCATCATAATAATTATTCCCAGACTTATAGGGACAACCCCCATAAATACATGCTCCCAACGGCGATAATCAAGACTGCCAATGGTCCAGAACAGGTACTGCTGAACCTTGTGATCGTCCATTATCGTCAGCATGGCGGCTGTCAAGGCACTAAATAGCATTCCTACCACCACACCAGCCAAAAGTAGTGTCAATACGGGTATACGCCCATGTCTTGTGGCAAGACCTATGGTAAGAGACACCGCAATTACTGCACCAATAAAAGCAGATATCGGAAGGCCAACAAGGCTGGTACTGTTAATTCCAATAATAATTGCTATTACGGCCCCAAAGGTGGCACCACTGGACACACCAATAATACCAGGATCTGCCAGAGGATTACCAAACAAGCCCTGAAGCACTGCCCCGGAGGCCGCCAATCCGGCTCCTACCAAAAGCCCAACTACAGTTCTAGGAGAACGGATAAACATCAGCACAGCCTCCTGCTGCTCTGTTACATTAATATTTTCAAGGAAAGGAAGCCCCATTTTATGAAAAAACCACGCCACCACCTGCATAAAGCTCAAATCATATTGCCCTGCAGACAGGGATGTGCAGATTACCAGCAAAAGAGCCACAAACAAAATAACGGCTATGAGCTTGTGATGATAATTATTCATACGCTACCGCCTTTCCGTGATTGTGTCTGTCACCAATTATCGTTTTAATAAGCTCTTTTTTTCTGCCATCATCAGGGGCAGGAACCGTAAAAATATCCACATGGCCAGTTTCCTTATTTATTAAGGAACGTATATCCACCCCATAGGCCTCAGTAAGCAGTCCGTCAGTAAGTACATCCCCAGGATTGCCATCGGCAATGATGTTCCCTTCTTTTAACAGCATAAGCCTGGAGCAATATCGGGCCGCCAAATTCAGTTCATGAACCACCATGATAACCGTCTTGCCATATTTACACATTTCCTGACAAAAACGGAAAATCTCCTCCTGATAAAATAAATCCAACCCAGATGCCGGCTCATCCAAAAACAATACGTGGGTCTGTTGGGCCAGAACCTTGGCGAGATAAACCCGCTGTCTCTGGCCGCCAGACATGGCTCTGATAGGTGTATTAGCCAGCTCCATGACTCCGGTATATTGCATGCAGGCATCCACAATGTCCGTGTCGCTATCACTGCTCTGCTCCCACCATTTCTTATATGGATACCTTCCCGCCATTACCATATCTCTGGCAGTGTAATCAAAGGTCATTTCCACCTGCTGTTGAAGATAGGCTATTTGAACTGCCAACTCCCGCTGTGAATAGCTTTTCAGCTCCTTACCAAATAAGGTAATACTCCCCTTTACCAAGGGTAAAAAGCCTCTAAGTGATTTCAACAGGGTACTTTTCCCGGCACCATTTTTGCCAATAATACCAATAAATTCACCAGGTTCAACATCAAATGAAGCATTGGTTATTATTATATTTTTATCATAACCCGTAGTTATGCTTCTTGCACTTAATATATTTTCCATAAATTACTCCGCAACGAATAAATTTGTAAAAAAATCATACTTAAGTTATAATCATCCAACGTTTTTAAGTATACTATTTAGGTTATTATTGTCAAATTTAATTATCACTAATAGCATATTTCTATGCACAAAAAAGCTGTCAACTTGTTTAAGTAATATGTACTAAACAAGTTGACAGCCTAATTAAACTACAGCAGTCTTATCAAACGTCAGTTGTAATTTCCCCATTCTTGATGGTAAACTGAACCATCTGTGAGAAGGAGCTGTCACCGGTAGGACTTACAAACTCGAAGAAATAGCCATAGAGTCCATCCCCTGTTTCAGCGTCATCAAATACAGGGTTACTGCCAATAGTAAAGGTTTCAGCCTCCACTGGAACATACTCATTTGTGTTAGAAGAAAGAGGCATAGCATAGTGAATAGTAGTAACGGTGTCACCTGCTTTTAGCTTCATAAAGTGACGATCACCCATACCATTATCATCTATACCCTTCCAGGCACCAATAATATGATATTTTTCATCGTTATAGGAATAGGAAACCTGCAAATTACATTCCACACCATTTAACTTTATAGGAATGGAATAAATATTATAATCATCCTCCTCTGCGGTGATTTCCACATATACAGGATGTCCATCAAGCATTGGCCATTTACCATAGAAATTGTCCTTAAAAATACCACTGTCCCAATCACCGATTATATTGGAATCACTGCCAAGGGCCAACAAGACATCTTCTTTTTCATCAATATATACCAGCTGACAATGAACTGCTGAAAGCATATCCATCTGCTGCTCAGATAAAGAAACATAGGAAATACCATCATTATCTATGTTCACAGGGGTATCCTCCAGCTGAGACACATCACAAAGCTTGTGGAAGGACGTAGCCTGAGGAGTAGGCAAAGCAGAATTTCCAAGGCTGCTGCCTGCCAAAACATTATCCGCTTCTTCTGGCCATTCACCACTGAGCAAATAATAATACAAACATTTATGAGCAAAAGAAGCTGCATCCTGGTCAACATAACTGGAATAATTATCCACATCACCATCATAAGGATAGTAGCCGGATAAGCCGCTTCCTCTCCGACGGTATTCGCCCTGAACCTTATATACAACTGCATTGTCAATAGAATTCATCAACTGTTGGGCTGTCCTCGGCATAATATGCTGAGCCCTATAGGCCAAATCACCAAGATCCACCATATTGGAATACCCCTGTTCCCTGGTGTTGCCGCCATAATTTTCTGCCCGCTGTGCATCACGTCCAAAGTCGGAGAAAAATTTCTGGGGATTATTCTTGGCCTGACCAAGTGCTTCTACGCCAAAGGATTCATAAGCTGATTTTACAGCTGGAACCCTGGACAAATCAACTACGGAAAGAGTTGCTGTTTCCTCTGTACCATATTCCTCACAGCCAATCATATAGCTGTCACAAATAGACCTGCCCAAAGTAGCACCATCCATGGAAGGATTTTGGGCAAGAGCTCTAACCCAGCCTGCATAATCCCAGCCATTACTAGGCTCAATTTCCTCAGAAGCTGTCATGTATCTGGATATACCATTAAGCATATTTGCAACATCGTAGGTACCCATCAGACAGGCATCAAATCCCACCAGTTCAAAAGGTGGGGCCTCTTGAGATGTACCATATACGCCTGCAAAGGCATTCTGTATATCATTTAGACTAAGGGAATTATCTGTTCGCTCATCTACGCAAACACCGCCTGTGGTGCCGCCACCATGGTTCCAAAAAACAAATACCCTGTGATCAGCCGGATAATTATCCTTGCCGAACTGTAAAAAATTCTGAAGGGTGCTCTTGTCCCCCATATCAGCATCGGGTACCATCTCAAGCTCATGCAGGCCACTGGCATCGTAGAGATAACGGCCTATCACATTATTCCCCATAACATCATTTTGCCATTCATAGCTTCCTCCGGTCTGAAAAACAACCTTTACATTTGGAGGAAGATTTACATCCAACAGCTCCTCTATATCGGTTGTGGCCGAACCATACTGTGTCTCCAGATCCGAGCCACAAATATACCAATACACCACCCAGTTATCACTGGAATTATAAGCATAAGGATTAGCATAAGTCCGTTCATAAGAGCCATTGGACCCCAATCCCGTCAATATGACGGCAACCATAACAATCAACGGAATAAGCGATTTTCTTAAGCATCGCCAAATATCAACCTTCATTTTTCCACCTCGATTTATACAATTCACTAACTAAAAGATTCCATTAACATTATACGATAAAAACACCCACCAGAAAATACTGGCAGGTGCTTAACTTAAAATATTAAGAAGGTTAAATTTTACTCAACTACCCAAACGTCGCCGTCCTCGTCCACGAGAACATCACCGGACTCTACAGGTTCATCAACGATAAGCTCAACTTCCTCATCCATTAAAGCGTAGTTGGAAGAAGTTACGTTACAGTCCAAAGAAGCTGCGCTAGCCATCTGAGCACCCAAAGCAAATACCATAGCTGCCAAAATCATACTAAACTTTTTCATAATTATAATCTCCTCTCGATTCGTAAAACACCTTTTTACCTTTTTTCATACCATGACAGTTTTTCAAAAAATAACAAAATTACAAGCCATTTACAAACTTCTTCAGGCCTTCAACATCAACTGGAGCCCAATACGTCTTGCCATCGTCACCCTTTACAATTTCGCACTTGCATTCATAGGTCTGCCCCATCTTAAGTGGGAACTCGTTGATGTAGTTCTCAATGCACTCCAGAGTAGCCTTCTGGAAATCCGGATCCTGCTTGAACTGCTCAACAGTATAGCCATTAGCCTGCAGGGCACCCAACACAACGCCAAGAGCAATAATATCCTCATTAGTTTCAGCCAGCTTTGCAGCACCTGCCTGATCAAGAACATTGGCTGTTACCTCTACTACAGGATGCTCAGCATCATCTGTCTTAATCTTGGTCTTAATCTGCATAGCTGCCTTCATCTTGGTGATGTATGTAGCAGTGATATCCTCAACATTTGCATCATTCAGTGGGAACTTAGCAAAAGCCTTCAGCAAATCGCCAATTACTGCCTCCTGAATCTGCTCCTCCTGAGCCTTTGTCATACCAGTTGCTGCCATACTATCTGATACGCCATAGGCCATTATCTCAGAATAACCTAAAACAGCCTTGTCGGCACTGTCCTTTGGCTTCTCCGTGCCGCAGCCCGCGATAGCGAAAATGGCAATCAAAGCCACCAACCCTACCAGCAATTTTTTCATCATTTTCTTTTTCCTCCCTGAACTTGAATATTATTTCCCATCATGGTATTGTCTACTCAGGAGAAGAATATTTTCTCCCCACTAGACAACTTAATTTTAAAAAAATATTCAATCAATTTCAACGACTTTGCAAAAAGTGGTCGATTTTTGCAAAAAGTGGTCGATTTTTAGACCAATTGACTTTTCTTCTATAACTTTTTTGTTATAGAACGAGCAATCAAAAGCTAATTTCTATTAAAGAGGTTCGTGATGGATAATCTTATTATTCCAATATGTATCTTAATAACTGTGCTCCAGGTAGCTCATACATATCTCAGATTTTTGGCGTTTAAAAAAGAAATGAACCAAGAGGATATCCAGCGCCTATGGTATTCAGTTACTGGCTTTGCCGTCCTAAGCTGCTTTATTTATTACAACATTTTAAATGATTTAGTTCTTAGTACCATTACATATAAGACCCTGCTCATTCTTGGCTGGATTCCCTATTTTTTTATTTTTCTTCTGGCTATCCCCCGTCATATTTCCCTTCATATCTTTGTACTGGGAATGTCCGGAATATGGAGCTTTTTCCTTTATACCCTCAGCAGCTTTATCCTGATTATTTTTTTCAATGATTTGCATTATATACTGACTACACTGCTTTTCACCTTAATAAACATTCTGCTGTTTGTTCTGCTGCTTCCTATAGAGCGACGTATTTTCTCCCGGCTTCTGCCTCTTGATGAGTTCTTTCGGGATAAAAATATTGGTCTTTATATTGCCAGTCTGCCTCTGTCAATTTTCATTGCTCACATAATTATGACCATTGACAATACCCTGTTATCTTCATGGGAGCAACGATTGTCCAGGTTTTACCTCCCCCTTGTTTTCCTATGTTGTTATCACTATGTTCAAATCGCTGCAAAGCAATACAAGGAGAAAAAGCTGCTGCTTATTGACAATCAACAGCTGTCCAATGAGATGGTGTCCTTGGTGGAGCACCGTCTTATGCTGGAAAAAAACAAGACCATGATAAAACGGTTCCGTCAGAGCTTTCTTGCCAGCTATGACCGACTACTTAATATGATTGATGCCCAAAAGGGTGACGAGATAAAGGCTTTTCTGGTAAAGCAGGAGCAAAAGCTGCCCTCTGCCGTCATTCTTTCATATTCTGATTCGCCAATTATCAACACCGCCATTTCCATTTACAATTCCCGAACCCAAAAGCTGGGAATAAAGTTTACTCCAAAGGTAAACCTGCCGGCAAATTTCAATACTGATGAAAATGACTTGAGCATATTGCTGTCCAATCTGCTGGAAAACTCCCTTCAGGCCTGCATCAAGGAGCAGGAAAAGGGGTATAATAATCTCGAAATATCGCTTAAAATACAACATAACGGCCATCAATGTGTAATATCCATAACCAATCCATGCTCCACGCCTATTGATCTTGACGAGGAGGGACTGCCCCGTGCCACCAGAGAAGGACATGGCATTGGTATGGTGTCCCTGAAAATGTTTTTGGAAAAATATCATGGTTATGCCACCTTTACCCAAAATAATAATCAGGTAAGTATGTTCTTATATTGGAGGAATGATATATCATGCTAGCATTCTCCTACGCCCTTTTGGTTACCATAATACAATTGGCAGGGGCTTACATCCGCTATTTGCCCTTCAGCCAGATTATGGAACGGAAAGAAGCTGCTACTCTATGGCGCAATATGCTGATATGGAGTGTTTTCGGACTGCTTATAAATTTTTCAGTTACCTATTCACTGGGAATAACTATGGCAACATATAAACTGCTCTTTTTCTTTGGCATGACTCCATACTTAGTTATCTCAGTAATTCATATCCCCCACCGTTTGCCACAGCATCTTTTTGTATTGGGTATTCAGGCTCTCTACGCTTTTATGCTCCATTCCAGCTCCGGAATTATCCTTACGCTGATTTATTCCAACATGACAGCCATATTACTGCCACTGCAACTCACTTTGTGGATATTCCTGTTTTTGCTTATATATCCTTGGGGACAAAAGCTATTTACCAGTCTTTTGCCAGACGAGCAATTTGTATCCGACACCAGGCTTCGCTGGTATATAGCATTTTTACCTATTTCCTTCTATGTGGGATGTTTGATATCCATCTCCAATGTGACCTTCCTGCCGGAATTAAGTACCCGCTTAAGCCGATTTTCCATTCCTCTGTTCTTTTTCATTTTCTATTCCATCGTTCATTACAATTCAGATGAGGAACAGCAGCACAAAAAGCTCAAGGAAAACAAGGAACGACTTACAAAACAGCGTGAAAGTCTAAAGGAACACACAAAATTAATGCAGGAAAATGAAAAAGCCCTTTCCGTATTACGCCACGATATGCGTCACAGCTACCGACTGATTTACGCCTTATTGGAAAAGGGTGACTACGACAGCATCAGAAATCATATTGCTGCCCAAAAAGCCCTGCTGGAGCACACCTCAGAAAACGCCAAATAACATAAAAAAACAAGACCTTATCTGCTTGAACTAACAGATAAGGTCATTTTTTATCACTTCACTTGTTGATTATATGGTTCATATATGCCACTTTTACATCCTGGCGCTTACGACGGCTTATGGAAAGCTCAGAGCCATCAGTCATACGAAAGGACTCTGATTCCATATCCTCCACATAATCCATGTTGAGAATCATGCGATGATTGAATTCCAAAAAGCGCTCATCCTTCAGCAATAAATCACATGCCTCCCCATAAGACATAAGTGACACCAGGACTTTATTATCCAAATGAAAATTTATATTATGGGAATCAAAAACATCAATGTAAATTATGTCACTATAAGAAATATCTATAGGAGCTCCGTTGACCTTTAAGGTTATACCACCTTTCTTTTTTAGCAATTTCGGAAAAATAAAATCAAAGGTCTCGGCAAATTCCTTTTGGTGCTCTGTCAATGGCTTTATGAAATACCCTATGGCAAATACCCGATACCCCTCAAGGATATGTTCATCGCTGGAGGTTAAAAATATAATGCTGACCTCACTATCGGATTCACGAATTTTCTTGGCTGTTTCCAGACCGGTTATTCCCGTCATATAAATATCCAAAATAACCAGGTCAAAGGCACCGGAATCATATTTTTCCAGCAAAGCCTCACCACTATCAAAGGTCGTAATGTGAACAGAGCTTTCCTCCAGGGAAAAATTTGTATGAATATAGTTTTGGCAATATGTTAGGACATCATTACGGTCTTGCTCATTATCGTCAACAATGGCAATATTCATAATTATATGCTCCCTGCTTTATCAAAATTATCTGGGTAAACAGAAAAACACCTACTTTATAAGTATTATTTTATAACAAAAAAAGGTTATTTTCTACTACCATAGCCCATTTTCTATCGTGAAATTAAACGAAAAAAGAGAGCCCCCAAAGGGACTCTCTCAGTTTTTAAAGCATTGTACTTTAGCAAGAAGCTAATATTACAGCTGAGGACCAGCAGCAACAAGAGCCTTACCAGCAGCATTGCCAGTGTACTTGCCGAAGTTCTTAATGAAGCGACCAGCCAAATCCTTAGCCTTAGTCTCCCACTCGGAAGCATCTGCATAGGTGTCACGAGGATCGAGGATCTTAGGATCAACACCTGGCAGCTCAGTAGGTACCTCGAAGTTAAACATAGGAATCTTCTTGGTAGGAGCAGTCTTGATGTCGCCATTGAGGATAGCATCGATGATACCACGGGTATCCTTAATGGTGATACGCTTGCCAGTACCATTCCAACCAGTGTTTACGAGGTAAGCCTTTGCATCGTTAGCAGTCATCTTCTTAACGAGCTCCTCACCGTACTTAGTAGGGTGCAGCTCGAGGAATGCCTGACCGAAGCAAGCGGAGAAGGTAGGAGTTGGCTCAGTGATGCCACGCTCGGTACCTGCCAGCTTAGCAGTGAAGCCAGAGAGGAAGTAGTACTGAGTCTGCTCTGGAGTCAGGATGGAAACTGGAGGCAGAACGCCGAATGCATCAGCGGAGAGGAAGATTACGTTCTTAGCTGCTGGAGCGGAAGAACCTTCCTTAATGTTCTTAATGTGGTTGATAGGATAAGATACACGAGTGTTCTCGGTAACGCTCTTATCAGCGAAGTCGATCTTGCCGTTAGCGTCAACAGTTACGTTCTCAAGCAGAGCGTTTCTCTTGATAGCGCCGTAGATGTCTGGCTCAGACTCAGGGTCCAGGTTGATAACCTTAGCATAGCAGCCACCCTCGAAGTTGAATACGCCATTGTCGTCCCAACCATGCTCGTCATCACCGATGAGCTTACGCTTAGGATCAGTGGACAGAGTGGTCTTACCAGTACCGGAGAGACCGAAGAAGATTGCAGTGTTCTCGCCGTTCATGTCGCAGTTAGCGGAACAATGCATGGAAGCGATACCCTTCAGTGGGAGGAAGTAGTTCATCATGGAGAACATACCCTTCTTCATCTCGCCGCCGTACCAAGTGTTAATGATTACCTGCTCCTTGGAAGTAGTGTTGAAAGCTACGCAAGTCTCGGAGTTCAGACCGAGTTCCTTGTAGTTGGTTACCTTAGCCTTGGAAGCGTTGTATACAACGAAATCTGGCTCGAAGTTAGCAAGTTCCTCAGCAGTTGGCTGAATGAACATGTTGGTTACAAAGTGAGCCTGCCATGCAACCTCAACGATGAAACGAACTGCCATACGGGTATCTTTATTAGCACCGCAGAAAGCATCAACAACATAGAGCTTCTTATTGCAGAGCTCTTTCTTAGCGATATCCTTAACAGTTGCCCATACGTCCTCAGACATAGGATGGTTATCATTCTTGTACTCTTCGGAAGTCCACCAAACCTTATCCTTGGAATTAGCGTCCATAACGATGTACTTGTCCTTAGGAGAACGGCCAGTGTAAATACCAGTCATAACGTTTACAGCACCGAGCTCAGTCTGAGTACCAACCTCGAAACCCTCGAGACCAGCCTTAGTTTCTTCCTCAAACAGTACCTCATAAGAAGGGTTGTGAACAATCTCAGTAGTACCAGTGATACCATACTTAGTCAAGTCAAGTGTTGCCATTTTGCTATCTACCTCTTTCTTTTAACTATTCTGCCACAATGATCTGCTACCCCTCTGAGTCTTTCGACCCAGGACTCAAATCAAATCATTTATGACATTTATGATTAGATAAACACAATTCCGTCTAGCGGAATATCCTTTTTGTATTTTAGTCGTTTTAAGGCAATTTGTCAAAAATTGTTAAGTATTATTTTATGATAATATCTGGTTATAGTTCCTATTACTTTTTCTTATTTTCAGCAAATTGTAATACACTTTTAGGCATTTCTGCCTTTTCCACAGTGTTTTCATGGGAAATTTTAGCCATTTTTAACTTAGCCAATCCCGCTGGTATTCCAAAATTATTTAATTTGGACAACTCATCCAAGAGCTGGAATTCATCCTTGCCATCAATATCCTGACCAAGGGCTGTAAGAACACTTTCATTGAATTTATACGGACTGGCTGTGGAGACAATGACAACATTTTTCTGATCATCCAGCTTATAAAAGGCATTCCAGGCAACGGCGGTATGAGGATCCGGAATATATTTTTCCATATCATACTCCTTTTTTATCATACCTTTTGTGGCCTCATCATCAGACCAATCTGCACTGAATACCTCTTTAATCTTGGACAATACCTCTGCTCCAATATCGTATTTTCCGGTTTCAGCCAATTCCTTCATCCATCCAGCCACCTTGGCTGCATCCCCCGTAACATGATAAAGCAGACGCTCCAGATTGCTGGAAATAAGTATATCCATGGAAGGGCTGATCGTCTTGAAGAAATCACGGTTCCTGTCATAAACTCCGGTGTTGAGGAAATCCGTAAGTACATTATTGGTATTGGAAGCACAAATTAGCTTCTTTACAGGAAGGCCCATGGACATAGCATAAAAGCCCGCCAAAATATCGCCAAAATTACCTGTTGGTACCACAAAGCTAATCTTATCCCCGGCCTTAATGCACCCCTTTTTAAGCATATCTGCATAAGCGCTGAAGTAATATACGATCTGAGGTACCAGGCGCCCCCAGTTTATGGAGTTTGCTGAAGAAAGGGAAATTCCCTTTTCATTGAGCTGAGCATTGAATTTACTGTCGCTGAAAATAGCCTTTACACCGCTCTGGGCATCGTCAAAATTGCCCTTTACAGCAGTAACATTCACATTGCTGCCCTGTTGGGTAACCATCTGCAAACGCTGAATACGGCTGACACCATTATCAGGATAGAAAACCATAATCTTGGTCTGCTCCACATCCTTAAAGCCTTCCAGTGCAGCCTTGCCGGTATCACCGGAGGTGGCCACAAGAATAAGCACTTCATTCTTTTCACCAGTTTTCTTTAAGGCTGTAGACAACAGCTGAGGCAGCAGCTGCAGGGCCATATCCTTAAAGGCAGATGTAGGTCCATGCCAAAGCTCCAGCACGGAAACATCCTTTAAGAAATTTACAGGAGCAATAGCGTCATCGTCAAATTTACCATTACCATAGGCACGGCTCACACAGCCCTCAATTTCCTCCTGGGTATAGTCTGTCAAAAAGAGGCTGAGAACCTTTACGGCACGTTCCTGATAGGAAAGATGCTGTAAGCCTTCAATAAATGCCATATCCACATGGGGCATGCTGTCTGGTACAAAAAGACCGCCATCATCAGCCAGCCCTTTAATAATTGCCTCTGCTGAAGATAATTCCTGGTTGTTTCCACGTGTGCTGATATATTTCATATTATTTTCACTCCTTTTTAATGCCTTCCCCTTTTGGGAAGAGGGACCGTATGCGGTGGATGAGGTCATCTAATTAACTTTCCCACAGTAGCATTTACAGCCTTTATCAAATCATTGGGAGATAGCAGAAGCTGCTGCCCACGGATTCCGGCACTTATGGCAATGGTATCCCAATTCCCCGACGATTCATCAAGAAAAACCGGATAATTTTTCTTGGCCCCAAGTGGAGAACAGCCACCCCGTATATAACCAGTAAGCCCCAGCACTTCCTTCAGGGCAACCATTTCAACGCTCTTATTGCCTGAAGCCTTTGCTAGGGCTTTAAAATCCAGTTCACCATCCCCAGGTATGCAGGCCATAAGTACACCGGTTTTGTCACCACGACAAACCAAGGTCTTAAACACCATTTTTACATCCATTCCTGTGGAGGCTGCAACATGAATCGCACTGAGATCGTCTAAATCCACCTCATAGGTTTTTATATCATAAGGTATTTTTAGATTATCCAATATGCGTGCTGCATTTGTCTTTTTAATTTTCATAATCGAATACTCCTGTCTCATAATATCTCGAAACACTACATAAGTATATCACAAGACATTTGTATTGTACATACAGACTTTTATTGTCAATTATTACCGTTTTGTATACTAAATTACTATTGAAATTTACTATTTATTTAATAGCAGATACTTCTGGCAGATTTTCCGCCCGAACAGGGCTAAAATCCATTCCAACCTCAGCATCAGCACCAGGGTAATTTGCAGCCCTTACAGCCGCATCGTCATTGTTTCGCATTGCCCTTACGCCACGGGCCCGAACCTCCTCGGATGGACCGATAATCTTGGCAATTTCAGCCTTATTTTCTTCCCACCGCTTATTTGATGCAGATACTTCCCCATTAATCTTCGTAGCCTGGGCCTCAAAATTAGGGGCACGGCGTTTCTTAACCTTTTCACCTCTAGCTGCCTTGGCCGCATCCTCCTTGGCCTGCTCTTCAGCATGCTTCTTGTAATCCTCTACCTTTTCCTGATGGTTAAGGGAGGTATAATAGTCATCCATCATTTCATAGAAAATGGATTTACGCTCTGCAAGAAGGCTCTCCAAATGCTTTCCACCAACTGGAACCTTCAGCTCATCAAGGCCCTCACAGGATTCCTTCATAATCTTTTCGGCCTCAATAATCCAGTCTTTATTTATCTCCGGAATCTTCTTCTTCAGCTCGGCAAATTTATCCTCTGTATTTTTAAGATTTGTCCGTACCTTGTCCACATAACGCTTCATATCCCTGTCATTCTGCTTAACCAGAGCATCCACGAACTCAGCATAATTTATAATGTCGTAAATCTGCCAGGTTTCATCATCAGTCTGGCGCATCTTAAACTTCAAAACAAAGCTGTCACCATAATTTGGCTCATAAATCCTAATAGCCACTGTGGCAGTTTCCGATGCCTTGGATTCTGAGCCCTCAGCTGCTTCCTCCCCCTCATCAGCTTCAATGACGGGATCCTTGGAAACATATTCAATCTTTCTCATGGACATGGTGCGAAGACCAATTTTATCCTGAAAAGCCGCTACCTGAGAAACATTCTCCTCCTTCGGCCATTTTTCATTGGCCACAAAATATAAAATATCTTCCTTGGTCTTTTCAACCAGACTGCCATCCAGAATCATCTGCTTATCCGGGCTGTCCGCATCTATCAGCTTACTGAGATCATTGGCTCCTTTATTTAACACGGCATCCAAATCAACGTATTTCTGAAATTCCTCAGTATTATGACTAACTACAGCCTTCTGCAATGAATTCATAGAATATGCAGGTGTATGAACATAATATAGGAAATAAAAAGCAGCCGCAGCTCCAGCCAACAGTATTTCCAATAATATGCCAACTATAAGTGCGCCTTTATAATTCATATATCCACCACTTCTTCCAAATCCTTTTAGAGTCCAAAAGGCAAATCCTTTTGCCCTTCTATCATAAGTTAATTCTATTGTAACACACTTTAATATATTCTTAAATAAAACTACAGTATCAGATTATATACTAATAATTTGCTTAAAATCTGAAAAATCCTGCTTTTTCTGTTACAATATATTTATCAGAGTAAGTTTATGGAAACATAAAAACATTTTATGCAAAGGAGTGTGGGGTTTTAATGAAAATTGCATTAGCACAGCTTCGGGTTATTCCTGGTCATCCTGATGAAAACACAAAAAAAATGTTGGAAATGATACGGGAAGCCAAAAGTAATTCGGCTCATCTTATCATTTTCCCTGAGATGTCCATTCCAGGCTATCTGCTTGGTGATACCTGGGAACAGACTGCATTTATAAAGGATTGCGAGGAATGTGGCCAGGATATCATTGAAGCATCCAAGGACATAGCTATCATATTTGGTAATGTTGCAGTGGATTGGAACAAGAAAAATACTGATGGCCGTCCAAGAAAGTTTAATGCTCTCTTTACAGCATATCATGGCAAGCTGGTGGCACCTGATAATATGCCATATCCTTTTGTTATCAAAACCCTGATGCCAAATTATCGTGAATTTGATGATACTCGTCATTTTTATAGTTTAAAACAGCTGGCAGAGGAAAAAAATGTCAATGTAAATGATCTTATCTCTCCTGTTCACCTGGATATAAATGGTAAGATGTATTCCATTGGCGGTTTCCTTTGTGAAGACGGCTGGAGTGATAATTACAACTACGCCCCTATTGATTTTCTCAAGGAAAAGGGCGTAGATTTCTTTGTAAATATTTCTTCCTCACCTTATACTATTGGCAAAAATAAGAAACGCAACATGATTTTTAGCAAGGAGGCCAAGGATAACGGCGCACCACTGATTTATGTAAACAATACAGGCATTCAAAATAACGGCAAGACTATTTATACCTTTGACGGCTCCAGCACTGTGTACAGCAACAATGGCTATCCTGTAGTACGCATGGAGAAATACGTTGAAGGTATTAATTATGTGGAGCTGGAAGAAATTAATAATATGCCTAAGGCCGAATGGCACTCCAAGCCTGAAATTGCCAATATATTCAACTCCCTAAAATACGGCGTTCAATCCTTCCTAAAAGATATACACATGAACAAGGTGGTTATCGGCGTATCAGGCGGTATTGACTCTGCTGTGGCTGCAGCCCTCTATACTCATATCCTCGGTGCTGAAAACGTACTTTTGGTCAACATGCCAAGTGTATTTAATTCGGAAACCACCAAGGGCCTTGCCCATAAGCTGGCAGAAAATCTTGGCTGTCACTACATGATAATGCCAATACAGGAATCTGTGGATCATACCATAAAACAGCTGGAAACCATTCCTGTTACCTTTATGAAGGATAACTCAGTTCAAAATTTAAAGGTCAGCTCCTTTGTGGCTGAAAATATTCAGGCCCGTGACCGTAGTGCCAGAATATTGGCTGGAATAGCTGCTGCTTTTGGTGGCGGATTTACATGCAATGCCAACAAAGCAGAAACCACCGTAGGCTACTCCACCCTTTACGGTGACCAGTCAGGATTCCTCTGTGCTTTGGCTGATCTCTGGAAATTCCAGGTATATGATTTGGCCCGCTACATGAATACAGAGGTATATGGCAGAGAGGTTATTCCGCAAGCTACCATCGATATTGTTCCAAGTGCTGAGCTGTCATCTGCACAGAATGTGGACGAGGGCAAAGGTGATCCGATAAAATATCCATATCACGACTATCTTTTCAGGAGCTTTGTTGAACGCTGGGAAAAGGCTACTCCTGCAGATATTATTCGCTGGTACCGTGATGGTATGCTGGAGGAAAAGCTGGGCTGTGAAAAGGGCATCGTAAAAAAATATTTCCCTACCCACAAGGATTTCATCGAGGATCTGGAACGCTGGTGGAAGCAGTTCACCGGCATGGCTGTGGCTAAGCGCATTCAGGCCCCTCCTATTATTGCCGTTAGCCGCAGGGCCTACGGCTTTGACCATAGGGAAGCTCAAAATGGAGTTTATTACACAAGGCAGTATCGCCGAATTAAGGAAGAACTGTTAAAATAATCATCATTTTATACAGTTAATGATACTTAAAACGCACTGATAGCTGATTTAGCCACCAGTGCGTTTACTTTTTTATGGTATACGTCTATTTAATTTTTATGGCACTCTAACCATATCTGCATCAATTTCCGCCAAAGAGAAGGCACCGCACATACTCATGGTATCCTCCAGCTCCCCTGTAATTTTATCAATATAAGCCTTTACCCCTTCTTCACCACCGCCATATACGGCAGTTACAAACGGACGGGCTATTATTACAGCATCAGCACCCATGGCCAGAGCCTTAAACACATCTGTACCAGTACGAATACCGCCATCTACAAGAATCTTGACCCCAGAACCTTTAAGAGCCTCCACAATCTCTGGCAGTACCTCAGCTGTGGCCGGGCACTGGTCCAGAACTCTGCCGCCATGGTTGGATACCACAATACCGGCAGCTCCAGCCTCCTTCGCCTTCAAGGCACCCTTTACAGTCATAATACCCTTTACAATAAATGGACGTCCTGCAGCTTCAACAATGGCCTTCAGCTCAGCCGTGCTCTTTGGTCCTGCTGGTGGATTCATCCCCTTAAGGAATGGCAAGCCGGCAGCATCCACATCCATTGCTACAGCAAAGGCATCAGATTCCTTTACCAAAGCCATCTTTTCTTTTATGGTGTCAATATTCCAAGGCTTCACCGTTGGCACAGCCATACCCTTATTAGCTGCAATAGCCTTAGTGGCCGCCTGCATAACCCTGGCATCCACGCCGTCACCAGTAAAGGCAGCAATACCATTTTCCGCACAAGCCTTTACCAGTACCTCATTATAGCTTACATCATTATACTTATCACTATAGTGAAGCGTTACTGCGCCTACAGGTCCTGCAAAAAACGGTGCCTTAAATTTCTTTCCAAAAAGGCTCAGAGAAGTATCTACAGCCTTCCCCTGACATAAGGTATCCATATTTATACGGATTTCCTGCCATTTGTCATAATTACGGATAGCAGTATCTCCCACGCCCTTGGCACCGGGACCTGGCATAACATTTCTGCAGGCACGTCCGTTGCACACGGGACAGGCATGGCACTTATCCCCAATACATTCCTTGGCCTTGGAAATAACCTCTGAAAAATTCATAACAAACCTCCTTACACTACACAAA
The DNA here is from genome assembly GCF_000621545.1 of Anaerovibrio lipolyticus LB2005. GTDB lineage: Bacteria > Bacillota > Negativicutes > Selenomonadales > Selenomonadaceae > Anaerovibrio > Anaerovibrio lipolyticus_A. The sequence goes on along the minus strand of NZ_JHYA01000005.1, from coordinate 229,812 downwards.
ACTCTCTTTGTATATTATAATATCCGAAGCAACGTATAATAAAGGAAAAAATACTTAATTTTTTAATAATTGCAACAATTTTAAGGAGTATATATGACTACTAATAATAAAGGAAATTTGTTGACACAGGAGACCCCACAGGAGAGCCAGACTCCCCATAAGCGACGTGTCCGCTACAGCGGCAAATACCCCAAAAAATTCTCCGAAAAATACAAGGAGCTGAATCCAGACAAATATGGTGACCAAATAAAGCATGTTATGGCCAAGGGCAACACCCCGGCCGGTATGCATATTCCCATTATGGTAAAGGAAATACTTGAGGTGCTGAATATAAAGCCCGAAGAACAGGGCTTTGATGGTACACTGGGGTATGGTGGCCATACGCGAGCCATGCTGGAAAAGCTGCAGGGCAAGGGGCATCTATATAGCGGTGATATTGACAGTATTGAGGAAGCCAAAACAGAAGCCCGCCTTAGAAAGGATGGTTTTGGGGAAGATATATGGACCCCAAGGCTGATGAACTTCTGCGAAATAGATAAGCTGGCCCAGGAGGTAGGTGGCTTTGATTTCGTCCTTGCTGACCTGGGTGTTTCCTCCATGCAGATAGATAACCCAGAACGTGGCTTTACCTATAAAGCAGATGGTCCTCTTGATCTGAGACTTGATTCAAAATCCGGAATCTCTGCTGCAGACCGCCTTAAGGAAGTGGACAGAGACGAGCTGGCAGGAATGTTTATTGAAAACTCTGATGAGCCATACGCTGAGGAAATTGCCCGCCAGATTTGCAACGATTTAAAGCGAGGCATCAAAATCGAAACCACTGTTGCCCTTCATCAGGAAATCATCAAGGCACTGCAAAAGGTGAAACTGTCCAAGGAAGACCGGGATATGGCCGTTAAGAAATCCTCTGCCAGAGTTTTTCAGGCCCTCCGCATAGATGTAAACCACGAGTTTGAGGTACTATATGAATTTATGGAAAAGCTACCTGATGCTTTGAGAGATGGTGGCAGAGCTGCAATTCTTACCTTCCACTCAGGGGAGGACCGCATTGTAAAGAAGGCCTTTCAGGCTTTAAAACGGACCGGAATATACAGCGATATTTCCACAGAGGTTATCAGACCCAGCAAGGAAGAATGCTATAATAACAGCCGAGCCCATTCCACCAAGCTGCGCTGGGCAGTCAAATAAATTCATATTTAAGCGTATATCAAGGCATCAGAAAAGGACTGCTCCAGCAACGGAACAGTCCTTATTTTTTTTACTGATTTTCATCTATAAGAGTAAGCTGCTCTATTTCCTTGTCATCAATTTCCACTGTAGGAAGATCAGGCAAATCTGTCAGTTCATTAAGGCCAAAGCACTTGAGGAAATTATCAGTGGTACCGTAAAGAATCGGCCTTCCCAAAACATCCTTACGCCCCAGCTCCCGCACCAGCTCCAGCTCTATGAGCTTGGCCAGCACCTTTTCAACATGCACACCGCGGATGTGCTCAACCTCCTGTTTGGTAATGGGCTGTTTAAAGGCGATAATGGACAGGGTTTCCATAGCTGCGGCTGATAGCTTCTTTTCCTTGGTTTCCGTCAGCTTTTCCACATAGTTAAACAGCTCCTGACGGGTGGCCAGCTGCCAACCACCGGCAACATGCTGAACCATAATACCGCTACCCCGCTCATCAAGAGACTTCTGCAGGGCCTCAACCAACTCATCAAGGCTCTCAATATCTATTCCAAAAATCTCCATCAGCTGCTGCGCTGACACCGGATCTCCACTGGCAAACAGCACAGCCTCCAGGGCTCCAGTCAGTTCACCCATAAACATTAATCTTCACCAACTCTAACTTCAATAAAAATCTCAGAAAACCTATCCACCTGATACACTCTGATGCTCTTTACCTTTATGAGCTCCAACATAGCCAAAAAGGTTGTTATCAGCTCAGAACGGTTTCCCGTATGAAATGCATCCTCAAAGGAAATTTTGCCACCACTTTTATTTAATAGTGACAATAAAAGCTCCATTTTATCAGAAATGGTATATTCCTCCGGCTCCACCAAGGCATCGGGAATCTTTAATTCCTTGTGCATGGCAAGAACATTGCTGAAGGCCCTCACCAAATCCTGCATTGACATATTATCAGGCGGCAGATGATGTACCGGCAGCTCCATGGGAGCTCTAGTTACATACTTTTCCTGCATATCCTGCATATCAAGAAGTACAGTGCTGACTTCCTTATATCTTCTGTACTCCAAAATGCGGTCAATAAGCTCCTGACGAGGGTCAATATCCTCAGTCTCCTCCGCCTCCTTGGATTTAGGTGGCTTTGGCAGCATCATGCGGGATTTTATTTGCAACAGCGTGGCCGCCATCAGCAGAAACTCACTGGCAATTTCCAAATTAAACTCACGGAACTGATCAAGATAATCAATGTACTGTTCCGTGAGCTCTGCTATTGGAATATCATAAATATCAATTTTATTCTTTTCTATGAGATGCATCAGAAGCTCCATAGGACCCTCAAAGCTCTCAAGCCGTACTGAATATTTTTCAGTCAAATCAAAATCAATCCTTATTTGCCTGATACTTTGCAGCCTGGGCCTTAATCAGCTCCTCGTCAGAGAAGTAATTAATTTTCATGGCATTACGTACATCCTGCAGGGTGTTCTCAGCCACACGTCTGGCCTCTTCGCTACCCTTTTTCAAAATTTCATATACGCCGGCAATATCCTTTTCGTATTCCTTACGACGGGCACGAATAGGCTCCAGCTCCTCCTGAAGAATACTGTTCAGGAACTTCTTGATTTTTACATCCCCAAGACCGCCACGGGTGTAGTGCTCCTTAAGGGCATCCAGATTCTCATACTCTGGGAGATACTTCTCAAAGTGCTCCGGCTTGCTGAAGGCATCAAGATAAGTAAATACAGCATTCCCCTCCACATGGCCTGGGTCAGAAACCTTAATATGGGTAGGGTCAGTGTACATATCCATAACCTTCTTGCGGACGGTTTCCGCATCATCGGAAAGATAGATGCAGTTGCCAATAGACTTGGACATCTTGGCCTTGCCATCAGTACCAGGGAGGCGACGGCAGGTCTCATTTTCCGGCAGCATAATATCTGGCTCCACCAAGGCCTCACCGCCATAAATCATGTTAAAGCGGCGAACGATTTCCTTACACTGCTCCAGCATAGGCAGCTGATCCTCACCTACTGGAACCAGAGTTGCCTTAAAAGCAGTAATATCGGAGGCCTGACTTATAGGATAAGTAAAGAATCCCACAGGAATACTCTTTTCAAAATTCTTCTGCTGAATCTCAGCCTTTACAGTAGGATTTCTCTCCACACGGGAAACAGAAACCAGATTCATATAATAGGTGGTAAGCTCAGTAAGCTGTGGCACCTGGGACTGAATGAACAAAGTGGATTTAGCTGGGTCAAGACCTACAGAAAGGTAGTCCAAAGCAACCTCCAGGATGTTCTGACGAACCTTCTCAGGATTCTCAAAATTATCAGTCAAGGCCTGAACATCAGCAATCATAATGTAGATTTTATCAAACTCCCCGGAATTTTGAAGTTCAACTCTCCGCTTAAGAGAACCTACATAATGGCCAATATGAAGTCTGCCAGTTGGTCTGTCACCAGTTAAAATAATCTTTTCCATTTTTTATTGAAACCCCTCTCAGATTTAAAAATTCATTTATGTTACCCTATTACAGGATTACACTCAAAATTGTCTCAAAGATATGCAAAATTAAGCCTGACAATGGCACCAATATACTGCTAAGAACAGGCGTCATTATCAAAACAATAAGTATGATAAAGCTGTATCTTTCAAGCCCCATATACTTGTAAGCCAGCTCTCCCGGCAAAAACTCCAGCAAAATTTTGGAGCCATCCAGAGGTGGCAAAGGAATGAGATTGAAAATACCAAAGTTGATATTAAAGAGAACAATCATGGACAAAACTGTCTTAATGCCCACAGTATTTAACATACCAAACTTAAATAACACCATCATAATAAAAAGTGTTACAAAGGCAGTTAAAAAATTAGCCGCCGGGCCAGCCAGAGCCACCAAAATATTGCCCTTCTTCATATCCCTAAAATTTCTTGGGTTTACCATAACCGGCTTTGCCCAGCCAAAACGGGCTACCAAAAGCATCAATAAACCGATAGGGTCAATATGGGCCATTGGATTTAATGTCAGACGGCCAGTGAGCTTTGGTGTAAAATCCCCCATGGCTACAGCCACACGGGCATGGGCATATTCATGGAGCACCAGGGCCAAAAGCAACCCAGGCAAGCCTGCAATAATACTCATCAAATTAAAATCAAACATAAAGCCTCCATTTATTTATTCAGAATGCGGTCCAGCATTAAAATAGCAGTAACGGATTTGGCATCATTTATGCGGCCATCCTCCACCATTGCCACTGCCTCCTTAAGGGGCAGCTTAACCACATTTATAAATTCATCTTCATCAGTATGCTGCTTTCCTGGCTCCAGACCCTTGGCAGCATAGATATAAATTACCTCGTTGCAAAAGCCTACACAGGTGGCCAGCTTGGTAAAGAATTTATACTCCTTGGCAGTATAGCCAGTTTCCTCACTGAGCTCACGCTTGGCACACTCCAAAGGATCCTCTCCTGGCATATCCAGCTTCCCCGCCGGAATCTCCAGAGTCACCTCATCAATAGGATAACGATACTGCCTCACGAGAATAACCTGGCCATCCTCCGTAACGGGAATAACAGCTGCAGCTCCCGGATGCTTGATCCACTCACGGTAGGCAGTGCCACCATTTGGCAGTTTTACCTTATCCTTCCTTACATGGAGCAAATTGCCATCAAATATATTCTCACTGGATTCCTTTATTTCAATTAAGTCTTCGTACATAGAAGCCTCCAAAAAAATATTTTAGTATAAAACTCTGCTTTAGTCCATAATAAAAATTAACCTAATTTACGGCTGTATTGCTGCTTCTTTACCCCGGCATTAGCCAGCATTTCACGGGCATTATCAAGGGATGCCGCAGATACATCCACTCCAGAGGCCATACGGGCTATTTCATTAACCCGCTCCCCTTCAGTAAGGGCCCGTACAGAGGTTGAGGTCATGCCGTTAACCACCTGCTTGTTAATGTAAAGATGCACATCTGCCATGCAGGCAATCTGAGGCAAATGAGTAATACAAAGCACCTGCTTATCCGCCGCCACCATGGCAATACGCTCTGCCACCATCTGGGCAGTACGGCCACCGATACCGGTATCAATTTCATCAAAAATCATGCTGGCTGGTGAATCATCCCTAAAGGCAGTAACCGCCTTAATGGAAAGTGCAATACGGGAAAGCTCACCGCCAGAGGCCACCTTTTGAATTGGCCGCATATCCTGTCCAGGATTGGCAGAAAAGAGGATTTCCAATTCATCTGCCCCAAGGCTGCCAAGGTCTTCGGCCTCATTAATGGCAATCTCCAGCCTGGCATCAGGCATTCCCAGCTCATGAAGGTGCTCCTCGATGGCCATGGAAAGTCTGTCCCCAGCCTGTTTTCTAAGCTCCGTAAGACGAACAGCACAAGCTGTGGCTTCTTCACGGGCCTTCTCTATTTCCTGCTTCAATACAGCAATATCATCATCGTAGTTTTCAATATCATTGAGCTGCTGCTGGGCCTTTTCCTTAAACGCCATAATATCCTCAATAGTGGCACCGTATTTCTTACGCAGCTTATCTATTACATCCATACGGCTCTGGAGCTTATCTAAAAGCTGTGGGTTAAATTCCAGCTCATCACCATAGTCACGAACCTCATAGGCTGCTTCTTTTATCTGAATACAAGCCTCTTTTATGGCATCAGTTGCATTATCCAGTGAATCATCAAATCGTGACAAATCTCTAAGATTCTCCACCACTTCTTCCAATGCACTGACAACGCCTATACCGTTGCTACCGCCGCCGTAAAGATTACGACAGGCCTCCCCGATATAGTTGGAAATCTTTTCTGCATTTGACAGCTTCTTTATTTCCCGTTCCAGCTCCTCATCCTCATTCTCCTGCAGCTGGGCCGCCTCAATTTCCTGTACCTGCCACTTCAGCATTTCCAGCTTCTGCTCGTTATCAGCAGAGCTTTTTTCCTTTTCAGCCAGCTTATGCTCCTTGTCCTTAAAGGACTTGAAGGCCTGCTGATAAGAACTTAAGGCCACCTTGATGCGATCATCTGAGCCATCCACCAGCTTGTACTGATTGGACGCATTAAGAAGGGCCAGATTCTCGTTCTGGCCATGGATGTCTACCAGCAATGTTCCCAATTTTTTCAGTACCGCCACAGTGGTGTGACAGCCATTTACCAGTATGGTGCCACGTCCATTGCTGGTTATCTGACGGGTGATAATTAGCTCTCCCTCCGTGGTATCAATAGCATTTTCGTTAAGATAATCAATAACCCTTGGCTGATTATCCAGAGAGAATATAGCCTCCACCCGAAGCCAGTCAGCCCCTGTGCGGATAAAATCCGTAGACAGGCGATTTCCCAGCATAGCCCCCAGGGCATCAATAAGGATTGATTTACCGGCACCAGTTTCTCCGGTAAGGATGTTAAGTCCCTTGTCAAAATCTATCTGAACCTGCTCCAACAAAGCAAAGTTCCATATTGTAAGTGTGTTGAGCATTTTGAAAATCTCCTAGCTACCCAAACATTCCTTCAATCATTTAATTCCCATACTCATGGCTTCCAGCTTCAGAGCCACATCCTCAGCCATGCTGGAGGACTTTACCACTGCCAAAATGGTATCATCACCGGCCACAGTGCCAATAACCTCCGGCCAGCGGGCATTATCAAGGGCTGCACAAATGGAATTGGCTGCCCCGGGCATGGTCTTTACCACAATGATATTTTCGCTGTAGTCAATCTTCTTAACCAGCTCCTTAAACAGACGCTGCATACGGTCCTCGGAGTGCATAGTCTGGGTATCCATTGGATAAGCATAGCGATACTTGCCATTACCACAAGGAATCTTCACCAGCTGCATATCCTTAATATCTCTGGAAACGGTGGCCTGGGTAACCTCAATATCCCTTGCTCTAAGGGCTGCGGCCAAATCCTCCTGAGTCTCAATTATCTGATTTTCAATAATCTGCTTAATCTTTGATTGTCTATGAGCCTTCATTTAGAATTCCCCCATAACTTACTTTTTAGAGTGTCGTAATAATTTTTGTCACCAAATTTTATTATGCGTGCCGGGTTCTTTCCCTTGCGGATATAAACCACATCCCCGGGCAAAAGCTGGAAGCTCTCCTGACCGTCAAAGGTCATCTGAATATCCTGATGAACTGCCGCTATATAAATCTGCACTTCCTCATCATCTGGTATTATCATCGGTCTGGCATCCAGAGTATGAGGACAAATTGGCGTAATGAGAAGTGCGGGAACACTTGGATTTACTATTGGTCCGCCTGCCGAAAGGGAATATGCCGTAGATCCGGTGGCAGTGGATACAATAACACCATCAGCCTTATAATCGTTAATCATGGTATCATCTATACGCATGCTTAGACTCAGCATGCGGGACAGGCCACCCTTGCCAATAACCACATCATTAATGGCATGCCCCAGCATACGCCGATTGCCCTGACTCAAAACAGAGCCGGAGATAACTGTGCGCTCCACCACCTGATACTCACCATTTAAAAGGTTATCAAGGCGACTCTCCAGCTCCGTCAGTTCAATATCTGTAAGAAAGCCCACGCGGCCAATGTTGATTCCACAGGCTGGAATCTTTCGGGTATACAGCTTGCGACATACCCCCAGGAGGGTACCGTCACCACCAATACTCAGTCCCAAATCAATGGGTTCATTGTCCAAATCGTCTATACCGTACTCGGGACAGTTAAACATTTCCGCAATGCTGCGTGACATAACAATGCGAACCCTGTCCTGCTTGTCCGCAAAATAGCTGCGGATTCTTTCCATAACCTGGGCTGATTCGTCCTTATTAATATTTGGATAAATAGCAATTGTCTTCATAAAGACATCCTCTTTATTTAGCTAATCTTCCCGCGAATTACTTGTCAAGGTTGTTGTGAGCCAGCTCAACAGTGCTTGCCATTACCTCATCAGTTACATTATCAGCAGCTTCCTTGTCCTTGGTAAGCCAAACCAGGTATTCAATATTGCCCTCAGGCCCCTTCACTGGGGAAAAAGTCAGCTCCTTGGTGACAAATTCCATCTCACGGGCAGTGTCAATAACCTTATGAATAACCTCCAGATGAACCTTAGGATCTCTTACAACACCCTTTTTGCCCACCTTTTCCTTGCCAGCCTCGAACTGTGGCTTAATGAGAGCCACCACCTGGCCATCTGGCTTCAGCATTGCCTTTACAGCAGGCAAAACCTTCTCCAGGGAAATAAAGGCCACATCTATGGAGGCCAAATCAATAAGCTGACCGATATCCTCCGGGGTTACATTGCGCACGTTGGTGCGCTCCATATTAACTACCCTTTCATCAGTGCGGAGACTCCAGGCCAGCTGACCATATCCCACATCAATGGCAAAAACCTTTACAGCACCATTTTGGAGCATACAATCAGTAAACCCTCCAGTGGAAGCACCAATATCAGCAGTAACCTTTCCCTTCAGCTCCACGCCAAATTCCTTGATGGCCTTCTCCAGCTTCAGACCACCACGGCTCACATAAGGAATCTGATTTCCCAAAACCCGAATATCAGCATTTTCCTTAACCATGGTACCGGCCTTGTCAATCTTGTTACCATCCACAATAACCATCCCGGCCATAATGGTGGTCTTGGCCCGTTCACGGCTCTGAACCAGATTCTTTTTCACCAAAAGCACGTCAAGACGCTCTTTTTTTACTTTTTCCGTATTATCACCCATAATTATAAATCACCATAATTCTTTGCAATGCGATCCGCAATCTGTTCTGGAAGAAGACCACAAAGCTCAAGAAGCTCAGGGCAGGAGCCCTGTTCGATAAACTTATCCTCAATGCCAAAACGCATAATCTTGGCGGTATTGATACCAGCATCTGCCAAATATTCCAAAACACCGGAGCCAAAGCCCCCTGCCAGTGCATTTTCCTCCAGGGTTACCACAAGACGGGCATCCCTTACCAGCTCATCAATAAGCCCGGTATCCAGTGGCTTTACAAATCTCATGTTGACAACAGTGGTATAAATATCCTTTTCCTTCAAAAATTGTGCTGCCTTTACAGCCTGCTTTACCATACTGCCAACGGCAAGTAATACTATTGCTTTACTATCTCTGGAAAGAATTTCCCCCTTGCCGATTTCAAGCTGCACAAAGCCCTCCTTCACTGGTACCCCTGTGGCAGAGCCCCGAGGATAACGCACACTGATAGGGCCATTGTAATTTGCTGCTGTATAAAGCATATTCCGCAGCTCATTTTCATCCTTAGGAGCCATTACCACCATATTAGGTATGTGACGCAAATAGGAATAATCAAATACGCCATGATGGGTCGGACCATCAGCACCCACAAGACCACCGCGGTCAAGGCAAAGGGTAACAGGCAGATTTTGCAGACAAACATCGTGAATTATCTGATCGTATGCCCGCTGAGCAAAGGTGGAATACAATGCCACAAATGGCTTGCCACCAACTGCCGCCATACCAGCTGCCATAGTCATGGCATGCTCCTCTGCAATACCCACGTCAAAAAAGCGCTCCGGATACACCCCAGAAAACTTCTTTAGACCAGTGCCAGATGGCATAGCCGCCGTAATTGCCGTAATATTATCATACTTTCCCGCCAGCTCGATAAGAGCATCACTGAAAATATCCGTATAGGAAGGAGGTGCCCCCTCCTTTTTTATCATTTCACCAGTGTCGCAGTTAAATTTTCCCACCCCGTGGAACTTATGGGGCTGATTTTCTGCAAAGGAATATCCCTTTCCCTTGGTGGTTCGCACATGAATGAGCACAGGGCCCTCAATGCCCCTAGCCTTTTGGAAAATCTCCTGCATTTTTTCAATGTTGTGACCATCAATAGGTCCAACGTAGGTATATCCAAGGGACTCAAAGACACTGCCCGGAGTCAAAAGAGCATAAATACCATCCTTGACGGAGCCCGCTGCGTTCCATACAGTTTCGCCAATTCCAGGGAACCCCTTTAAAAATTCCTGCAGCTCCTTCTTTGCCTTGTTATACTGGGGCATAATGCGAATATGGCTCAAATACTCTGACATGGCACCCACATTTTTATCAATGGACATTTCATTGTCATTAAGAACCACAATCATATTCTTGCCGATGGTTCCGGCATAGTTAAGACCTTCATAGGCCTCACCACCAGTAAAGGCTCCATCACCGATTACCGCAATAACGCTATAATCCTGCTTGCGAATATCCCGCTCAATGGCCATACCCACTGCAGCAGAAATAGATGTACTGGCGTGACCCACACCAAAGGCATCGCACTTTGATTCTGAGCGTTTAGGAAAGCCTGTAATGCCCCCCTTGGTGCGCAAAGTGCTAAATCTTTCCTTACGACCAGTGAGAATTTTATGGGAGTACGCCTGATGACCCACATCCCATACAATCTTATCCTTTTCAGGATTGAATACACTGTACATGGCCAAAGTCAGATCCACAGTACCAAGACTAGGTGCCAGATGACCGCCATTGGCAGCACAAGTATTTATAATTTTGCTTCTGATTTCGCCAGCCAGAGTTTTCAGTTCCTCTAAGCTGCACTTAGCCACATCAGAAGCACTATTTATTTTTTCCAATATGTTCTCAGACATAGTGTGGCTCCTTAATTATTTATTTCTCTTTAACAAATATTCCACAAGCTCCCGTAAAAAGGTAGCCTTGTCACCAAAAATTTCTAAGGCGTCGACGGCTTCTGCCACGGTATCAGCCGCCAGCTTCTTGGCTTCATCCAGGGAAGTAAGGGAAACATAAGTGGACTTGTCATTACGCTCATCACTGCCTACAGGCTTACCGATAACTGCTTCATCACCAATAACATCCAGAATATCATCAGTAATCTGGAATGCAAGGCCGAAGCAATCAGCATAAGTGGTAAGGGCCGCCAGCTCCTCGTCAGAGGCCCCGGCCACAATAGCGCCACTTCTGATGGCAGCTCTAAATAAAGCTCCGGTTTTGCCAGCGTGCATCTTCTTTAATTCTTCAAGACTAAGGGATTTTTGCTTGCCCTCAGCCTCCAAATCAATGGCCTGTCCCCCCACCATACCGTTAGGGCCAGCACCAATGGACATTTCCCGAACTACATTTAACAGCACATCTGCCGGCAAATTATCCTGACGAAGCATTACCTCAAAGGCCTGGGTCAGCAGGGCATCTCCAGCCAAAATGGCCATACCATCACCATAAACCTTATGGTTGGTCAGCTTGCCACGGCGATAATCATCATTATCCATGGCAGGCAAATCATCGTGAATAAGGGAATAGGTGTGAATCATTTCGATGGCACAGGCAATATGAATAAAATCAGTACCCTTAGCACCAATGGCATCAGCCGCCGCCATCACAAGAATTGGGCGCAGACGCTTGCCACCAGCAGTGAGGCTGTATTTCATGGATTCACAAAGAGTCGGGTCCAATGCCTTATCTTCCTGAAGCTCCTCCACCAGAGCTTTTTCTATTAGCTTAATTCGTTCATTCCACTGAGTCTTGTCCACAATTATTGTCCTCCCTCAAGCTCCAAAGGCATTTCCACTACCTTACCATTCTCTTCACTGAGGATTACATTCATCTTGTCCTCAACTGACTTCAGTTCAGCCAGACACTTTCTGGAAAGCTCCATGCCCAATGTATAATTATCAATAACATCCTTCAAGCTTGCTTCGCCGCTTTCCAATTTATCTACAATCTGCTCCAATTCCGCCAGATTTTCCTCAAAGGAAGCCTCTTTTTTCCGTGGCATCGAACTACTCCTCCCTTATTGCCTTAATCTGGGCATCAAACTGCCCTCCATTAAGCCTTACAGACACCATATCATCAACCTTTATATTGCTGATATCACTGACAATAGTGCCCTTTTTGTCATGAACAATACCATAACCCCGTCTGATAACTCCCAGAGGATTTATCAGCTCCAATTTTTCCATATCGTGAAGCAGCTGGTTTTTCTTCTCCTTCACCAGCTGAATTGCTATCTTGTTTAATCTGGACTGCAAATTATCCAGCCTCATACTGCTTGATTCCAGCATACGAAGGGGCTGGGTAAATACGAAGCTGTCCATAATAGCTTCCAGACTCCGTCTGGAGTCCTTAATACTTGTAACAGCCGCCACCTGCAACCTTTCCCTGGCAGAATTTATGCGCTGAATTACCTCAGACACATCCGGCACTGCCAACTCCGCCGCCTGGGATGGGGTGGCTGCTCTCTGGTCAGCCACAAAATCCGCCAGTGTAAAATCAGTTTCATGGCCCACAGCGGAAATCACAGGTATTCTGGACTTAAAAATAGCCCGAACCACCACTTCCTCATTAAATGACCACAAATCCTCCATAGAACCGCCACCACGGCCTACTATCAGCACATCCACAGGATATTTGGTATTGAAAAAATCAACACCATGGGCTATCTGCTCTGCTGAGCCTGCCCCCTGCACCATAACAGGATAAAGGGCCAGTCTTATTGACGGCATACGTCGCCTTGACACCGTATAAATATCCCTCAGCACTGCCCCCGTTGGCGATGTAACAATACCAATGGTTTTTGGATAGGCTGGTAAAGCCTTCTTAAATTCAGCATCAAAAAGGCCCTCCTTGGAAAGGCGCTCCTTCAGCTGCTCAAAGGCAAGAGCCAGCTCCCCTACACCATCTGGAGCCATACGGCTGACGTAAAACTGATACTTGCCGTCACGCTCGTAAACCTCCACGCTGCCAGTGGCCAGCACCTGCATATCGTTTTCAGGACGAAACCTCAGACGTTCCGCATAGCTTCGCCAGATAACGCACTTTAAAATAGAATCCTTATCCTTCAGATCAAAGTAGCAATGGCCGGAGGAATACTGCTTAAAATTAGAAATCTGTCCTCTGATAGTGACATTGTGCAGGGCCAGATCATTCTTTAAAAGTCCCGCAATATATTTAGTTATCTCAGAAACACTTCTGATAACAGCCATATTTCACCCGAAAAAGCATATTCTAAAACACAGAAAACGGGCCGCACCCAAAAATGCGGCCCTAAATCTTATACACGAGCAATAGCTCCCAGAATACCATTTACAAAACGGCTGGACTCATCGCTGCCAAACTTCTTGGCCAGCTCAACTGCCTCATTAATAACGATATTAGGAGTCAGCTTCTCCTCGCAGAACTTAAGCTCATAAACAGCCATACGGGTAATATTTCTGTCTACTCCGGCCATACGCTGCAGCTTCCACTCCTTGGAGCTATTGGTAATCATTTCATCAATGGACTCCTGGTTATCAAGAGTACCATTTACCAGCCCCTTCAGAAAATCCATGTCCTTGCTGCCCAGCTTAACATCCTCATCCTTTGCAAAGACAGCAGCATCAATGGCATTCTGTCTGGCCTGAGCTACATCCATACCTTCATCCAACGGATTCATATCCAACTGAAACAAAGCCTGAAGTGCTACCTCACGAGCTTGTCTACGACTCATACTTATATTCCTCGATTCTTAAACAAAATAATATATTTGGCTATCAGCGCCACCGGTGAATATCCCGGGGAACGGAATCCCGGATATTATCTATAAAGCTACCGCCCTTATCAATATTCTTACCGATAAAGCAGCCTATAAAGCCACAAATGACTACAAACATGACACTCCAAAAGCCAAAGAGCAAAATGCCCACAGCAATCAAAATGCCACCAGCTATCCCCATAAGGGTTCCTGGACGTCTTTCACACTGACGGCGAAAAGCGTTGGCCAAAGCCTGCTTCAAACTGATTTCGTTATCCATTCAGACACCTCCATTACTTCAGTCGTCTTTTCTTGACAACCACACCGCTGGAAATACTCTGAACGGAAACCACAACATTAAAATTAGAAATACATGCTATGTCAGTCAGGTATTTGCTTGACTGGGTACGAACATCATCAGAAATGTTTGCTATACTGCGCTCCTGCCCCACCTCAAGCTTAACATCCAGATTCAGACAGTCGCCCTTTTCCTTGTCCTGCTTCAAAAGAGCCTTAACCTTTGCTTCACGCACACCACGCACGCCACTGGAAATCCGTTCTATCATCCCCTTTATGGCGTTAATGGAAACGTTCACATCCCCCTCTATACCGTGTACCAGCACAATATCTCCTGTGGCCAGCTCCTTGCTGCCTTTACCAGCAAAGGAGCAAAACAACAGATGAATGCTGATGATAAACACAACAGCAGCAACAGCACCTGTCTGCCACTGTGTTACAGCAAACTGATACTCGTTGAGAAGCACTCTTTCCGGAACCACATTAAATACCAGTAAAACGACCCCCAGGCTTACTACACCAAAAAGCAAGGTGTACAAAAACAGCAGGAATCTGTTAAATACTCCCATTAAACTGCCCCCTAGCGGATCTTTCTGGTTTCTTCCTTATTTTCTTCTTCTCCGAAATCCACGCCCTGAACGTGAACATTGACCTCGATAACGCTCAGCCCGGTCATGGTCTCAATCTGCTTCTTTACGTTCTCCTGAACAGCAATAGCCACATCTGGAATACGCTCACCATATTTAATGATGATGTACAAATCAACACGGGCTTCCTTTTCGCCTACTTCTACCTTAACGCCCTTGGAAAGATTTTTTCTGCCCAGAAGCTCGGCAATACCCCCGGCAATGCCGCCGCTCATTCCGGCTATGCCAGGAATCTCCAGCGCAGCAATACCGGCCATCATGCTGACAACCTCATCGCCAATGCGAACAGAACCTAAACCGTCATCAATTTTAATCATTTCGTCTGCCATATAAATACCCCCCTATCAATAATTATGCATAATATTACTTGCTTATCATTATACCAAACATGTAGTTGTTATTCAAGAAATGTGTATATCGTGCATAAAAGATTCGAAAAAAGAAAAAGCTGTAGAAAATGTCGCAACATTTTCCACAGCCCAAAAGTAATCTTATTAAATATTATGCACGCTCGATGTAAGCACCGGTACGGGTATCGATGCGGAGTACATCGCCCTCGTTAATGAACAGAGGTACGCGAACAGAGTAGCCAGTCTCAAGGGTAGCCATCTTGGTGGCACCAGTAGCGGTGTTGCCCTTTACGCTTGGCTCGCACTCAGTAACCTTCAGCTCTACGGAGTTAGGGAGAGTTACACCAATTACGCGGCCCTTGTAGGACTGAATGGCAACCTCCATGTTCTCCTGAAGATAGTTCAGAGCATCGCCAAGCTGCTCCTTGTTAAGCTCAGTCTGCTCATAGGTCTCGTTGTCCATGAAAGTGTACATGCCGTCAGTCTCATAGAGGAATGCCATGCGGGCAGTGTCCAGACGGGCCTGAGGCATCTTTTCGTTAGGGTTGAAGGTACGCTCAACAACAGCACCAGTCTCTACATTCTTAATCTTGGTACGAACGAAGGCTGCACCCTTACCTGGCTTAACGTGCTGGAAGTCTACTACCTGCCATACGCCACCATCAATCTCGATTGTCAAACCTGTACGAAAATCTGTACTTGTAATCATTAGAAAAACCCTCCAATTTAATTTGCAAATTAATTTTTTATATTGACCTCATCCCAAGGCTAAGCTATACATCCTCAAATATAATTAAAATGTAAGCTCCATTAGCTCTTTAGAAGATGATGTAAGCACATCATTTGATGTGTCTGTAACCAGCACTGTATCCTCTATGCGGACCCCGCCCCAATTGGGAATATATACCCCCGGCTCCACTGTAATAAGTGTGTTGGGCTGCAAGGCCTCACAGGTGCTTCGCGGTGAAAGTGTAGGTGCCTCATGAATCTCCAGCCCCAGACTATGTCCCAGACCGTGGCCAAAATATTCTGCATATCCTCTTTCGTGAAGATATTTTCTGACCTCACCATCCACAGATTTCCCTGATGCTCCAGGTCTCACCAGGGACAAGCCCAATAGCTGAGCCTGAAGCACAGCATCGTATACATCACGCTGCTTGGAATCTGCATGACCAACGCAAATGGTACGGGTAATATCGGAGTGATACCCCTCATACACAGCACCATAGTCCATTGTAACAAATTCCCCTGCATTAATCAACTTTTCTGTTGCAGTTCCATGGGGAAGACTTCCCCTTTTGCCAGAGGCCACAATGGTAGTAAATGCAGGCCGTTGGGATCCCAAGGATCGCATAACACCTTCAAGACGGGCTGCCACCTGATTTTCAGTTACGCCGGGCTTAATAAAGGTAATAATATCCTCAAAGGCCTTATCACTAATGGCTACAGCCTTTCTGATGTACTGCAGCTCCTGCTGGTCCTTTATCTGGCGGAGGCTGTTAAGCTCCAAGGAACTCAGCGAAACCCCATCTCCCACCTGCTCTTTGATTTTTTCGTACCAATCAACTACCAAGGAGGCGCCTTCAAAACCAATTTTCTTAATACCCAGTTCCTTGATTACCTCGGATACTCTCAGCAAAAGGCCCTTTTCCTGCTTGGCAATTCTGTAGTCAGGAGCCTCATTAGCAGCCTGCTCCACATAGCGAAAATCCGTTACTATAACCGCATCATCAGAAGAAACCACCAGCATGGTATCATCACCGGTGAAGCCACTAAAATAATGGAGGTTTTCCTCCTTGCTTATAAGGACTCCATCCAAGCCCTTGTCCTTTATATAATCTCTAAGTGCCCTAATTCTATCCTTAGCCACAAAAAACACTTCCTAATTAAGTCTTTGTTTGATTTTTCTCAGCACCACCGCCATGGCGGCAAAGTAGCTGTCCACCCCAAAGCCAAGAATCTGCCCCATTACCACCGGTGCAATTACAGACTTGTGGCGAAATTCCTCAC
Source organism: Anaerovibrio lipolyticus LB2005 (assembly GCF_000621545.1). GTDB lineage: Bacteria > Bacillota > Negativicutes > Selenomonadales > Selenomonadaceae > Anaerovibrio > Anaerovibrio lipolyticus_A. Next base: position 212,860 of record NZ_JHYA01000005.1, on the reverse strand, counting down.
GGGTATGAACATTGGAAAGATGAACCTCAATGACTGGTACATTAATGGCCGCAATGGCATCCCGGATAGCAATGCTGTAATGGGTAAAGGCCCCGGCATTTAAGATAATGAAATTATAGCCCTTGGCTGGTGCCTGCTGGATGGTGTCCACAATGTCTCCCTCGTGGTTAGACTGGAAGAAATCAGCGGGTACCCCGTCAGCTGCCGCCTGCTTCTGCAGCATATCATTAATGTCCGCCAAGGTTTCATAGCCGTAAATTTCCGGTTCCCTGGTGCCTAACAGATTAAGATTTGGTCCGTGAATTACAAGAACTTTACCCATTTCATCATACTCCTTTTTATATATCCCGGCGCAAAATAGTATATGGCTCCACTGGCTGGGCCATTTTCATTTTCACCAGCTGCTGTGGGTGAGGTGCCACGTCAATGAGCTCCCCTTCATCATTATACATCTCATCCAAAATCATGCGATAGCCTGGAAGGTTGGGCTGAAATACCTCGATTTCCTGCCCCTTCTTCATATTGTTGCGCTGCTCCACCATGGCATAGCCGGTGGCCTCATCGTAGGAAAGAACCAGCCCCACAAAATCTGAGGTCTGTTCATAGGAGGTGGTGCCGTAAATCTGGTCATCCTCCGTTGGCTTGTTATAGTAAAAGCCGGTGGTGTACTGACGATGAGACACCTTTCCCAGCTCATCAATCCACTCCTGCTTCAGCTCAAAATGCTCCGGGTCCTCACAATAGCTGTCAATGGCAGCCCGATAGGCCTTAACGATGCTGGCGGCATAATGAACGCTTTTCATGCGGCCCTCGATTTTCAGGCTGTCCACACCGCTGTCAATAACATCCCCAATATGAGGCAGCAGACACATATCCTTGGAATTAAAGAAATAAGTGCCTCTGTCATCCTCCTCAATAGGAAAATACTGGCCGGGACGCTTTTCCTCCACCAGAGCATATTTCCAACGGCAGGCCTGGGCGCAGCTGCCACGGTTGGCATCACGGCCCGTCATATAGTTGCTCATAAGACAACGGCCAGAATATGAAATACACATGGCACCATGAACGAACATCTCCAGCTCCACAGAGCATTTTTCGCGAATTGTTCTGATTTCCCCCAAGGACATTTCTCTGGCCAGCACCACACGGGAAGCTCCCATATCCGCCCAGGTGTTTACAGTTACCCAGTTGGTATTGTTGGCCTGGGTACTGATGTGAATATCCGTATCTGGTGCGTACTTCTTGGCCAGTGTGAAAATCCCCAAATCAGCTATAAGCATGGCATCAACCTTTATCTCATTAAGGTATGCCAAATACTCCGGCAGCTTTTCCATATCACTGTTATGGGGAAAGATATTTACAGTGACATATACCTTTCTCCCCAGCTTGTGGGCAAAGTCCACAGCCTCCTTCAGCTCATCATAGTCGAAGTTGCCTCCAAAGGCCCTAAGTCCAAAGGCCTTGCCTCCCAGATATACGGCATCAGCACCATATATCAGGGCCATTTTTAGTTTTTCCATATTACCGGCGGGGGCCAGTAATTCAGGCTTTTTTATCATCTATTGTTCTCCTTGGGCAACCGCTGGCTTACTGCCAGACCGTCGCCGTCCTCACGAATTACAGTTTCAAATTCATTATTATCACTGACCAGGGAAATGTACTCCCGCAGCCTTTTCACTATGGTCTTAAACCGACGGGGACACTCAGCACCACCCCGCACATATCCACGAAACAGCACGTTATCTGCCAGCACCATGGCATCCTCTGTCAAAAGGGGATATATCTTACGGAAATAATCCGGATATTGTCCCTTGGCAGCATCAATAAACACAAAATCATACTTACCGGAGAGCTTCAATATATTCTCCCCTGCATCCCCGATATGTATTCTGATGCGATCCCTATAAGCAGATCTGTCTATATAGGCTCTGGCTGTATCTGCCCGCTCCTGGGAAATCTCCAGAGTATCTATTTCCACATCCTCTGCGGAATTATGGGCAATCAGCAACGCCGAATAGCCGATGGCCGTACCGATTTCCAGTACACGGTGGGGCTTCTTTTGACGAACCACCTCCAGCAGTACCGGCATTCCCTTTTCATTTATAATGGGAACGTGATTACTGCGGCCGTATTCCTCCATTTCCCCAATTAAAGCCTCAAATTTCTCCATTAACGAACCTCCGACACGATGGCCAGATGCTCATCATAGGTATTGCTGTAATAGTTTTTACCCTGTCTGTCAGCCACAAAATAGAGATAATCAGTAGACGCAGGTCTAAGGGCAGACTTCAAGGCCTTCAGCCCCGGGCTGGCTATAGGTCCAGGTGGTAAGCCGTAGTTCTGATAGGAATTATATGGTGAATCTATCTTGGTATCCGCAATGGATACATCCTCCTTGATTTCCGCCATTACATACTGAAGGGTGGCATCACTCTGGAGAGGCATGGAGATATTCAGACGCTTCCACAGCACCTGGGAAATAATAGGCATGTCCTCCTCATAGCGAGCTTCCTTTTCGACAAGGGAAGCCATGGTAACCAGATCATAAATAGAAATATCCCTGGCTGCTGCCTCTTTTCTCATATCTGCAGTGAGCTTGTTATCAAACTCGTCTATCATGCGATTCATAACGTCCTTGGCAGTGGCGTCACTGGCAAAATCGTATGTATCCGGGAACAGGAAGCCCTCCACCCGGTAAACGGTATTCTTATGCTTTTCCATATAATCATAAGGAGCATAATCCTTGGCCAGCTCCAAAAATTCCCTTTCACTGCAAACGCCATATTCATCAAGGCGCTTGGCAATTTCCTTTACCCCATAGCCCTCAGGAATGGTTACCCGCACAGCCACAGTATTTCCGTTAATAAGAACCGACAGGGCATCCGCCGCACTCATATTCTTGGCAAGGGCAAAGGTTCCCACCTTGAACTTTGAATCAGCCCCATTTAATTTTGTGGCAATCCAAAACTTGGTGGTGGAGGTGATAACGCCCTTCTTTTCCAGCTCCTTGCCTATATCGGCGCTACTCATGCCCTTGGCCACATGGACATAGACCAAATCCTTTTTGCCATCCATGTTCATTGGACTGCCCAGTTTAAAGGAAAAGAGCATTATTCCAAAAAACAAAACAAATACCACCATAAGGCCGGAAACAGCTATGATGATATTTCTCTTTTTCTTTTTTATTTCTTCCTCACTTGCCTTGGCATCATAAGAAATACTTTCAGTTACGATGTCTTTTAATGAATCCTTCAGATTCTTAAAATCCACAGTGTTCACCCCATAATCTTTTCATATATCCATAGTTACAGATAGTAATATAATATCATAGTCCATAGCAAAGCACAAAAATAAAGACAGATTTTTGCCACAAAAAAGACGGCTGCTTCAAAAGCAACCGCCCTTAATTCACGAAGATTATTCAGCCTCTGCCTCGTCCATAATCTTGTTGTACTCAACTACAACAGCATCGAACTCTTCCTCAGGGAAATCCACAATGTACTCGTCCTCGCCATTCTCGTCCTTTACGATCTTGGCGATGGTAACATTTTCTTCCTCGTCAAAGTCCTCGTCTTCCTCCACATTGAGGCCCACCAGCAGTGCATATTCAGCACCATTTAAAGGAATACGCATTTCCTCTGCGAAATAACGCTCATTACCCTCATCATCCTGAAAGGTAACAATAATATCATCATCCATATAATCTTCTTCAGGTACATTCTTATTATCTGCCATGCTTTTCTCCTTTTTAGGCACATGACCCTAAGGCCATGAATTAACTTAGTAACCAATGGGATTTTACCCTATAGGACTACCATTGTCAACCATTACTGTCAAGCCACCCCTGCAGAATAAATACCGCCGCCATCTTATCGATAACCTTCTTGCGCTTCTTACGGCTTACATCAGCCTCAATAAGGGAACGGGTAGCCGCCACAGTAGATAATCGCTCATCCCAAAGAATAATATTGGCATCCGGGATAGCTTTCTTGAGCTCCTCACAGAATTCCTTTACAAACTCACAACGGGGACCCTCGGTGCCATTCATATTGCGGGGATAACCCACCACCATTTTGGTGGTTTCGTACTCTGCCGTCAGTTCCTTGATACGGTTAATATCATCCTCCATGGTTGTCCTGCGAATGGTTTCCACACCCTGGGCAGTCATTCCCAAAAGATCGCTGACAGCTATTCCTATAGTTCTATCTCCCACATCAAGGGCCAAAGCTCTTTCCATTATTTCTTCTCCAAATATGATCTGATTAATTCTTCCAAAATCTCATCCCGCTCCAGAGTGCGAATCTTCTTGCGGGCATCCTCAAAGCTGGTAACATAGGTTGGATCTCCGGACAAAAGATAACCCACCAGCTGATTGATTGGGTTATAGCCCTTCTTTTCCATGGATGAGCATGTGCTCTTTATAATATTCTCTGCCTTATTCTCATCTGCACCAAAGCGGAACATCATAGTTTCTTCACTAACCATATTAGCACCTCCGATTATGTTTCATTCATGGTTATAGTTTAACACATGAATCTGAAAATTAAAAGAATGAGCCCCATAAAGCTGAAGCTCATTCTCTGATATTGGTAATATGCCTAATTATTTATCTGCTGTAAATTAAATTCCCACTATCCAGGTTACAAAATAAACTACCAGCGGAATGGTTACAAATGCGATACCGACAAAATCGATAATTATACCAGTACGCAGCATCTTGGTAATTGGAATGTAGCCCGTGGCATATACAATGGCATTTGGCGGCGTGGAGACCGGAAGCATAAAGCCCAAAGAGGCTGCTAAAGCTATACCAACGGAAACCGGAACCGGGCTAAGTCCAGCTGACATGGCTGCAGTAATGGCCAAAGGACCAATCATATTAGTAGCAGCCGTATGGGAAGTAAGCTCCGCCAGCATCAATGCCAATACGGAGAAGATAGCCACCATGGTTACCTGGGAAATGGAGCCACCCAGTCCGCCGATAATCAAATCACCAATCCAGGAGGAAAGGCCTGTCTTGTACATCATGGAACCCATGGCAAGACCGCCACCAAAGAGGATAAGAGTACCCCACTCAATGCCTTCTTTGGCTTCTTCCCATTTAATAGTGAACTTTCTTTCACTAAAATCCACAGGTATAACAAAGAGCAGCAAGGCTCCTGCCATGGCCGCAATGGCCTCTGGGAACAATCTGTTATACATTGTAAGGACAGGTGAGGTGGTACCCAAGGCAATGCTTAATATACCAGGGGTAACCCACAGTATTACTGCCACAATAAAGCAAAACAGAGTATTTTTCTGGGCTCTGGTCCAGTCACCCAGCTCACGAATACGCTGGGCAATAAATTCCTCTGCGCCCTCAATCTTGTCCACATCAGGTGGGAACAGCTTCATCAGCACCGCATAAGCAATGACAAAGTATACCACCATGGCTATAAAGCCCCAAGTCATCCACTCAAAGAAGGAAATGTGAATATTGGCCATCTGATCCAAGAAACCCAACATAATCAGGTTTGGCGGAGTTCCGATAGGGGTAAGCACACCACCGATGGAAGCCGCATAGGCCGTCATAAGCATAAGTCCTGTAGCATATTTATAATCTGATAAATCAATATCCTTTCCGTTGGCCGCCATCATATCCTTAATGGCACCCAAGAGGCCCAAACAAATTGGCAACATCATGGCTGCAGTGGCGGTATTGCTGACCCAGCCGGAACAAAGGGCTGCAGCAAGACCAATAGCCAAAAAAATCCTTCGTGGGTTTGAGCCCACCCAGGACATGGACAACAGCCAATAGGAAAATCTTTTATCCAGTCCGTGAAGCATCATTGCCTTGGCCAGAATAAATCCACCCATGAAAAGGAAAATCATAGGATTCGCAAAGGCAGCAAAGGCATCTGAGGCCTTAACCACGCCCGTGATAACAGCCAACACGGGGCCGATAAGAGAAGTAACTGGGATTGGAACCGGTTCTGTAATCCACCACAAAGAAACCAATACCATTATGGAAAGCAGCTTATGTGCTTCCACAGTCAACCCGTCTATTGGCGTAAAAAAAATTAAGATAGCCAATATGGGGGCGCCAAACATACCGATAGTCTTTCGCTTTCGGTCGAAGGCCTGCTCTGCCCTTTTTATTTCCAGGGCTTCCTGACTAAGTTTTCGCATCGCTTCACACTCCTTTATATATATAATTCATCATACATCATATACTGAAGTGTATTCGACATTAATTCTTTTATCCCTACAAAATTATTAAAAAAAATAAAAAAATAAATTTTATCTTAAATATAATCAAGAAAAGTTAAAGTACAATAACAAAAAAGCTAAAACCATTTGACATAATCAAATATAACATAGTATAAATAGTAATATAGTACAAATAATGTAGAGATAAAAATATATACTTCATCTCTTGTAATTTAGGGATGAGCCTTTACTCAGAAGGGATTGATACAGTATGAAGGACTTTGTTTTGCGTCATTTCCAAATTGAACAGCGAAATTCTTCCATAAAGACTGAATTGTTATGTGGTCTTCTTAATTTTTTCGCCATAATGTACATTATAGTGGTAAATCCGGCCCTCTTTGAACACGCCGGTATGAATTTTGGTGGTGTATTCCTGGCAACTATATGTGCTACCGCCATTGGCTGCTTTTATATGGGTATGATGGCCAATTATCCTATAGTTATTGCACCCGGTCTTGGCATAAATGCTTATGTTGTCTATACAGTGGTTGTGTCCATGGGATACAGCTGGCAGGACGCCTTAGGCTGCTGTTTTGTGGCATCTGCCATATTTTTGGTTTTAAGCCTCACATCCTTCCGGGAACAGCTTATTAATTCCATTCCCGAATGTCTGAAAATCGGTATTACTGCCGGTATAGGGCTGTTTGTTACCTTTATCGGATTGAAAAGTGGCGGACTGGTGGTGGACAGTCCGGACACCTTCGTGACCATGGGGAGTCTTACGAATTATGGCACTGCCCTCACTGCCATTGGTGTTGTTCTTTGTCTTATATTATCTATTTTAAATGTTCCTGCCTCTATGCTTGTGGGTATGGTAATTATGGCCATAGCTGCCTGGATGCTGGGGATGCTGCAACTACCTTCAGAGCTAATCTCACTACCATCAGACATTGGCTCCACCGTTGGTGGGCTGGAATTTGACCATATACATGAAATGATTCCTATTGTAATGGTCATTCTGCTGGTAACCATGTTTGATACCACCGGCACCATGATAGGTGTGGGCAAACAGGCAAAAATTGTAAAAAACGGAGTATTTCCTCATTTACGCAATGCCCTCATGGCAGATGCCTTTGCCAGCTTCTGGGGTACCTTACTGGGAACTGGTCCCTGCTCCAGCTTTGCTGAGTCCTCCGCTGGTGTTATGGCGGGCGCCCGTACTGGTCTGGCGGCAGTAACTACTGGTATTTTGTTCCTGTCACTGCTTTTTATCTTCCCGCTGGCCCAGGCCATAGCCTCTGTTCCAGCCATAACTTCACCAGTGCTTATTATTGCTGGTATTCAGATGTTCAGTGAAATCAGTACCCTTGACTGGGAGGAAAAACGAACCCTTTATCCATCTGTTCTGGCCTGCATTATGATGCCCCTCACCTACAGCATCACTAACGGTGTTGCCTTCGGTATGATAAGCTATGTTGCCATTACCATTGCTGCCGGCAAGCGCAAGGAGATTCATCCATTACTGTATCTGTTCAGCATTTGGTTCCTGTTGGACTTCTTGCATATACTGTAAGTAACTAACACGTTAATTGATAACAGATAAATAACCACAAACTAAAAGCGGAGCTGCTTATATTGAAATAAGCAGCCCCGTTTTTTATCTTTAATAAATTTTATTTCTTTGCTACATCAACGACTTCATCACTAAAATAGGAATCTGTCAAAGCCATACCCTCTGGAACATCGGCATCGCGTGGCATAAACAACCCTTTAATACCAACAGCCTCATTGTTAGCCTTCTTTTCAACAGGAACAACGGTCCAGAATACCACATCGGCCTTCTTGGAGGTCAGGGTAGCAGCTCTGCCGCCACTGGCAACCTGTACTACTTCAATGCTGCATCTCAGTCGTTTACCGATTTCAGCCAAAATAGCTGTGTTAAAGCCTGCGGCACTTCCATCAGCCTTAACTAAATCAAGTGGAGGTAAATCACCAGTTACAGCGATTCTCAAAGGAACATCCCCTGGCTGGAATGGCAAGGTTACTGCAGGTGGCTCCTCACCCTTCTTCAGCGCGGTAACATATTCCTTGGACAGCTTTTCTAAGGTGCCATCGGCCTTCATATCAGCGATAACCCGATTCAAATCAGCCTGTAATTTTTCATCCTCTTTTCTGACACCAAAGCAGAATTCATCCATTGGATGATCAGCAACTTCCTTTACTACCAAATTATTATTGCGGTCTGTCAAATAAGTTGCCACACTCTTATAAATTCTCATGGACTGAATGTTACCGGCATCCAAGCCCATCTGCATAGCGGAAAGATTATCATAATAAGTAACTATCATTGCCTGACCGGATGACTCTTTTTCCTTTAATAAACTATTCAGCTTATCTTCGCTAAGATTTTGTCTTGTCAGCAAGCCAACCTTGACAATATTTTTCCCATCCTGATTATTATCCTTTTGGGCAGCCTGTTGGCCACCGCATCCCACCAGAACGGCCCCTACCAGGGCACAACCTAATAAAATTGTAGCCGCTTTTTTCCAATTCATTTTTCTTTCCTCCTCAATCTCAAATTAATTTCCTGCAACTTCAACACGCACCCGGTTCTTTCCACCCTCGTGGGTGTAAGAAATACTGGATACCCGTTTTTTCAACAGGGTGATACCAATATGCTCCATACCATCCTCATCCTGACTTTCAGCCAAAATCGGGTCGTAGGCAGCACCACCGCTAACAACTTCCAAGATGATGCGATCCATGGCTTGAGCATAAGTCACATCCAGCTTAAGGTCCACCTCCTCATCGTCGGCAAAGCTGCCATGGAAAAATTCATATATCAGCTCCTCGCTGGAAAGCTGGAGCAAATAAGTATGCTTATCATTTATACCGTATTTTTCCGCAAAGCTCCAAATTCCCCCCTGGAGCTTCATCAGGTCAAACTCCGACCGTTTGGAAATTTCATAACTGAAGAATGTATGCTTGCGTATAAAGGAAATGGTTTTTTCCCTCTTTGGAGAATTGAAAATCTCCTCCGGCGGGCCCTGCTCATATATCCCATGATCAGCAAAAAACAATACGCGATTTGCCACTTCCTGAGCAAATTTCATTTCATGGGTAACGATAATCATGGTCAGTTTTTTCTTTGCCAGCATCCGAATAACCGCCAACACCTCGCCTACCATCGTAGGATCCAAGGCACTGGTAGGCTCATCCAACAGCAACACCTTTGGCTCCATCATAAGAGCACGACAAATGGCAATACGCTGTTGCTGACCACCTGACAAAACTGTAGGATATACCTTTGCCTTGGAGGCCAACCCCACCTGAGACAGCAAGGACATAGCCTTTTTCTCCGCCGTCTGACGGTCCATACCTAAAAGATAGGTTGGTGCCAAGCACAAATTATCCATCACATTGTAATGGGAAAAGAGATGAAATTTCTGGAATACCATACCCATCTGACGGCGAATAAGGTCAATATTAGCTCCCTTGGCTGTAATTTCCTCACCATCAATGGTTATATGACCTTCATCCGGTACCTCTAAAAGATTCAAGCAACGCAGGAAAACGCTTTTACCACAGCCAGAGGCCCCGATAATGGCAATCCGCTCTCCCTCCTGAACACTGAGGTCAACATTGTTTAACACCTGTAAATCCCCAAAGGCTTTGGACAGGCCCTTTACATCAAGAATGCCCATTTATTCCGCCACCTCCCTCTTATCCCGCCATTCCAGCCAAGCGAAGATTCCATATACGCAATAGGATATGGCAATATAGATAATCATTCCGCCAAGTATAGTTATCATTGGTTGCATGGTTCTGGAGGCCGTATTATAAATAACACGGGTAAGATCAGTGATAGTCACATAGCCTACTACGCTGGTCCATTGAATCAAGTTCACTATGGTGGACTGATAAACTGGTCTGGCAATGTGCATCATCTGAGGCAGGGTTACCAGACGAAAAGCCTGGATACGGGAAAAACCAAGGGTTCTGGCTGCCTCCACCTGTCCAAAATCAGTGGCCATAATGGAGGAACGAAACAGTTCAGCCACATGGGCCGCCGTATGAAGTGCAAAGGCAAGAATTGCCACCACTATTGGTGTAAGTCCACTTTGGGCCAACACGCCGTAAAATAGCAGCATCAATAACATCAGCACTGGACATCCTCGTACCAAAGCAATGTAGCCTGCTGTCAAAAATCGCATAGGACTGTTTTTTCCCATTCTGAAGAAGCACAGCACAGCCCCCAGCAAGGTTCCCAATACAAGGGCAGCCAAGGAGATTTCCACCGTTACCCAAAGGCCCTTACAGATAGTAGCGAAGGCACCGTTGGCAATAAATATTTGATATATTGTATCCATAATATATGATGCCTCCAATCTGTTTTCTATTCTCAATTTACTTTATTTCCTTATTATTTTTCGACAAATAAATGGTAAATCCTTTAAAATGGACAAAAATTTGGCTAAAACAAAAAAACGAAGCTATCTCCACACAGAAACAGCTCCGTTTAATTATTCACTATGTACTTATCCCAGCTTCTGGGCCAAAATCTGATTTACAGTCTGTGGGTTTGCTTTGCCCTTGGACTGCTTCATGACCTGACCAACGAGGGCGCCAATAGCCTTTTTGTTGCCGGACTTGTAGTCCTCAACAGCCTTCTGGTTCGCCTCGATAACCTTATCAACGATTTCCTCAATAGCCTTGGTATCAGTAATCTGTACCAGGCCCTTGTCCTTAACGATTTTCTCAGGACTGTCAGGACTCTTCCACATTTCCTCAAATACCTTCTTGGCAATCTTGGAGGAAATAGTTCCCTTGCTGATAAGACCAATCATCTCACCCAGACGCTTTGCGTCAACTGGGGAATCAGAAATTTCCAGGCTCTCAGCATTCAGATTCTTGGACAAATCTCCCATAATCCAGTTTGCTGCCAGCTTGGCATCAGCACCGGTCTCAATAACCGCATCAAAATACTCAGCCATTTCACGGGAGCTGGTAATAATGCCGGCATCGTATGCAGACAGACCAAACTGCTCCTCCAGGCGGGCCTTACGGGCATCTGGAAGCTCTGGCAGAGACTTTCTGAAGGCCTCGATTTCCTCGTCAGTGGTGATGATAGGCACCAAATCCGGCTCTGGCATATAACGGTAGTCATGGGCATTTTCCTTGCTGCGCATGGAAAGGGTAATGCCGCGGTCAGGGTCCCAAGTACGGGTCTCCTGAATGATGTGACCACCATCCTCAAGAACCTCCTCCTGACGCTCGATTTCATAAGTCAGGGCTTCTTCCACAGCCTTGAAGGAGTTAATGTTCTTCATCTCAGTACGGGTACCAAGAACATCACTACCAGCAGGACGGAGGGATACGTTAAGGTCAGCACGGAGGTTGCCCTCCTCCATCTTACAGTTGGAAACATCAATGTACTGCAAAATGGACTTAACCTTCTCCATATAAAGGCGGGCTTCCTCAGGGGAAGACATATCCGGCTCGGATACGATCTCAATAAGAGGTACGCCAGTACGGTTGTAATCTACATTTGATGTATCGGAGTCCTTAATGGTGTTGCCGGAATGAACCAGCTTACCGGCATCCTCCTCCATGTGGATACGGGTGATGCGGATGCGCTTGGTTTCACCATTGCTCTTGGTAATATCTACATAACCATTCTCGCAGATTGGCAAATCATACTGAGAGGTCTGCCAGTTCTTTGGAAGGTCAGGATAATAATAATTCTTACGGTCAAATTTGGAGAATTTATTAATCTCACAATTCAGGGCCAAGCCTGCCTTAATGGCAAATTCCAGAACCCGCTTGTTAAGGGTTGGCAATACCCCTGGAAGACCAAGACATACAGGGCACACATGGGTGTTGTGCTCAGCGCCAAAGGTAGTAGCACAGCCACAGAAAATCTTGGTATTAGTTTTTAATTCACTATGGATCTCAAGTCCAATAACTGCCTCGTAGCTCATGCTTAGTTACCTCCCAACTGAGCGCGGTCATTATGGAATGACTGACTCTGCTCATAAGTGTAGGCCACACGGAGAATAGTCTCCTCGTCCAGGGCCTTACCAATAATCTGTAAACCGATTGGCATATTGTCGGAGCTGTAACCACATGGTACGGAAATACCAGGAAGACCAGCAAGATTAAGAGGAACCGTGCAGGCATCCTGCAAATACATTTCCAGTGGGTTGGAAATCTTCTCACCAATCTTATAGGCAGGGGTTGGTGCAGTAGGACATACAATTACATCCACCTGCTCAAAGGCCTTATCGAAGTCCTCCTTAATAAGGCGACGAACCTTCAGGGCCTTCAAGTAATAGGCATCATAGTAACCAGCACTAAGGGCATAGTTACCAATCATAATACGGCGCTTAACCTCCTCACCCAAATACTGGGTACGGGTCTTGGTCATCATCTCAACCAAATCAGCAGCATCCTCAGCACGCTCACCATAGCTTACGCCGTCATAGCGGGCAAGATTGGTAGCAGCCTCAGCTGGGGAAATAAGATAATATGTAGAAATAGCATAATCGGTATTTGGCAGGGAAATCTCAAGGATTTCAGCACCCAGCTCCTTCAGCTTATCAATAGCCTCACGAACGGTCTTTTCCACATCAGGGTCCATGCCCTTTACGAAGTATTCCTTAGGAATACCCACCTTCAGGCCCTTAACATCCTCCACCAGAGCCTTTGTAAAATCAGGTACTTCCTCATTTACGCTGGTGGAATCCATTTCATCACGGCCGGAGATAATATTTAAGATATGAGCACAGTCAGTAACATCCTTGGTTATAGGTCCAATCTGGTCCAAAGAGGACGCATAAGCCACCAGACCATAACGGGATACACGGCCATAGGTTGGCTTCATACCTACAACACCGCAGAAGGATGCTGGCTGACGGATGGATCCGCCAGTATCGGAGCCCAGGGCCCATACAGCAGTACCAGCAGCAACAGCAGCGGCACTACCACCGGAGGAACCACCAGGAACACACTCAGTATTCCACGGATTGCCGGTTTTCTGGAAAGCGGAATTCTCAGTGGAACCACCCATGGCAAACTCATCCATGTTGGCCTTACCAATAATAACAGGGTTCTGAGCCTTCAGCTTGGTCATAACGGTTGCATCATAAGGAGCAACGAAATTCTGCAGAATCTTGGATGCACAGGTAGTCTTTACACCCTTGGTGCAGATGTTATCCTTAATGGCGCCAGGGATACCTTCCAAGAAGGAAATGGTCTCACCCTTGGCAATCTTCTCATCTACGGCCTTTGCCTGGGCAATAGCCTCGTCACGGGTAATGGTCAGATAAGCCTTAACATCACCCTCCACCTCATCAATACGGGCCAAAACTGCTTCAGTAAGCTCCAGTGAGGTTATTTCTTTATTAACAAGCATGTCATGCAGGACATGTGCTGGCTGTTCAAATAATTTCACAGTGCTGCCTCCTAGTTTAGTCTTCCAATACCTTTGGAACCTTGAAATAGCCATCTTCCTTAAGTGGCGCATTGGACAAAGCCAAATCGCGATCAAGGGATTCCTTCACCACGTCCTCACGGAACACATTGCTGATAGGCAATACATGGGCCAGTGGCTTAATATCGTCGGTATTAACGGCGCTCAGATTGTCAAAATACTCCAGCACATCATTGAGCTGCTGGGTGTACTGAGCCTCCTTGTCAGCAGGAATATCCAGACGGGACAATACTGCTACATTTTCCATATCCTTCTTGGTAACCTTCATTTTATCACCATCCAAATCATATATTTGATATAGATTTCATTGTTTACACACAGAAGCAATTATATCATAATATTAGGCTAATTTAAACCGCTGAAACAAAATTAGGGCAGGTGATAGCTGGCTATCGCAAGAACACGTCACTAAAATTATTTTTTGCAGAAAATAAAATAGCGATAAAAATTATAACTCGCTCCGCCATTACAAAACTGGTTCCGCGTCTCTCAAACAGATAATTTTTATCGCTAATGCAGGAATGCAAAAAATATTTTCTTAACGTGACCTGTTCAACTGCGCTAGCCAACTGTCACCTGTCCATTTATCTTGTGTTCTTCATTAAATATTGTCTGTACCTTCTTCAAAATATCCAGATGCACACTCATAGGCAGTCTGTCCACCGTAGGTCCATTTTGACGGGTGCAGCCATCCACGCTGCCGGCGGCCACAATGGCCTTAATGAGCTTCTTTTCCATTTCCTTGTCCGAAAGGAGATTTTTCCCATGCTTTAGGCTGAGAAGGGCACATATCCCCCAGCCCCACCAGTTGGATACACCTGATACCAAGGGGATTTGGGCGCACTCCGAGGCACAGATTTCCACTCCATGGGGCACCTTGGCCTCAATAACATCTCGCAGGGCTCCCATGCCGATTTCATTGCCGCCATCACCAATGGAGATGGTAATCACTCCCCGTTTTTTTGCTTCGTCAATTATACAGGAGCAATCCGTCAGCATATCATCTATTATTTTGCCCCCCATATTATGATAATGCCCATCCTTGGCCTTCCCCGGCCGCTCAAGGGTTATAAGATGGGTGGGTTTAAACTTGTTCAGCAAACGAATAATAAAGGCTTCCGTTTCTTCATAAGGAATAAGAGTTGGACGGGTTTTACAGCCAATGGTTTTCAGTGCCGCCTCAAAGGGTCTGTACCCCTGACTATCCGTCATGGGCATAACAGATATCCCCAGCTTCTCCAGGGCCACGGCAATATTTGCTGTCCCCAATGGGCCATCCGTTTCTCCTATCCATTTATTTTCACCCAGACGGGTGGGAAAGCCTGTCAAAAGTATAACCCTTTCCATACTGTCCAGGGCCTTGTCCAATTCCCTTACGGGATTTGGTGGCATGGTGGGAATTAAACCACGCTTCCCCGGGTCTTCCTTCATTATACTGTCCAGCTTCTCATAAAAAGTCATGATGCTCACTCCTCATAATGCTGTTGTTTATTTTTTCTTGCTTTCCAAAAAATCATTTATTTCACTATTCAGCTTGTTGGTAATAAACATGCAACCAGGAGCATGTGTTATTACCAATGGCAGCTTGGCATGTTCAATCACAGCCTGAGGGGTTACCCCGCAAGCCCAAAATACAGGAATTTCACCTGGCTTAAAGGATACAGGGTCACCATAATCCGGCTTTAGTACATCCTTTATTCCCAGCTTTTCCGGATGCCCTATATTCACTGGGGCACCATGAACATTAGGAAAACGACCGGTTATGGCATCGGCTATCATGGCATTCTGGGCCGTCATTGGCCGCATGCTCACCACCAGCTCACCCTCAAAGATTCCCGCTGGCTCACACATGGTGGTGGTCTTAAACATGGGAACGTTGCAACCCATGGATATATGACGGATGTCAATATGAGCCTCCATTAAAGCTTCCTCAAAGGAAAAGCTGCAACCAATAAGGAACACCACAAAATCATCCTGCCAATATGGGGTGGCATCAGTAACCTCCTTGGTAAGCACTCCATTTTCAAAAATGCGATATTTCGGTATATCTGTAAGAATATTGGCGCCTTCACCCATATCCTTCACAAATTTACTGCCGTGAATTACCTCCAGCAGCGGACATGGCTTTGGATTTTTTCTGGCGAATTCCTCAAAATCCCCAGCGTATTTTTCCGGCAATATTACCAGATTGGCCTGGGCATAGCCATTGGCCATACCAGAGGTCTGGCCCGTTATTTCCCCATTTCTTATTTTTATCCATAAGTCCTCAGGACGCATATCTCCATATTCCGACACCGTAACCGCCTCCCTTTTTGCTTTCACTTGATTATCTTCTCATTTTACTTCTTCCACAGACACCCGAAAAAGTTGTCCGTCAATTTTCAAATTATAATTCCTTACCCCGGGCCGGCTGTCCGGCCATTCTTCATCTTCTGTGTCCTTATCCATAAGTGCAATCTGCTCCTTCATGGCCAACCGAAATTGAACGTAAATATCCTGGGCTTCCTCCACTGAAATCACCTTAAAGGTTATCTTACTGCCAGGAGAACACTGGGCTAAAAGGGGCAAATCAGCCGAAATAACCGTAGCCACCTTTGGATAGCCGCCGGTGGTCTGATGGTCTGCCATCATAATAATTGGCTGTCCATTTGGAGGCACCTGTATGGAACCAAATACTATGCCATCAGTAATCATATCCCTTTGGGTGGCACGCTGAATTATATCCCCCTCCAAACGATAGCCCATGCGGTCAGAATCGTTGGATATGGTATAAACTGCACCATCAAGGGCTTTTACCGCCTCCGGGGTGAAATAATCATCCTGTGGCCCTAGCACAATACGTATTTCATGGCTGTCACCGTGATTATTTTCCTGCCACAAATGATGATGGGCCATATATTCATGATCCGTATGGCGGATATGGGACTTCCCGGAAATAATGGCCTTGGCCAAATCTGTGGGCCTTCCCGTATTCAGCACTTCACCGTTATACAGCTTGCTGCCTTCTGCGCCGCCTATTCCCAGCTTTAAATTGGTGGAATGGCTTCCCAGCACCAGCGGAACATCGATGCCACCATCTATGGCTATATAAGCTCTGATCCCTTCATCCATGGAGGCTACCTTAATATGCTGCCCCTTATGAAGAATCAAGGACTCATAGGCATGAACAGGCTTATTATCTACCAAAACCTTTGGTTCACCACCTGTTACTGCCACCAGCACATCCTCACTGGCCTCCAACTCCGGTCCCAAATAGGTACATTCCAGCAATGGGGCATCATCCTCATTGCCTACCAAGGCATTGGCGATACTGGCCGAATATCTGTCCATATCCCCGGATACCTGCATACCGCTGGCCTGATAGCCCATTCTCCCCTTATCCTGTATCGTGGTCATAAGTCCACTGTTAATCACCTTTATGCTCATTTTCCATCGCCCTAAATTCTTCTTTGGTAATTGGTTTAAATTTAATGTACTGCCCAGCCTTTAGCAGCACAGGTTCATTACGATTCACGTCATATAGCTTTAATGGGGTGCGGCCAATAATCTGCCAGCCACCAGGAGATTCCACGGAATAGATACCCGTCTGCTCACCGGCTATGCCCACACTGCCCGCCTCAATTTTAAGGCGGGGACTTTGCTTCCGGGGTGTGGCAATGGCCTTGTTCATCCCCCCCAGATAGGGAAATCCCGCCACAAAGCCCAGCATATAAATGGGATATTCCGGCTCAGAATGGAGCTTTATAACCTCCTCCTCGCTGATATTATGGGCTCTGGCAACCTCTCCCAAATCAGGGCCATATTCACCGCCATAGACCACGGGAATTTCCACCACCTGTTTTGGTGGCATTTCCACCTCATCCAACTGAGTTACCAAGGCTTCCAGCCTGTCCCGCAGCTGCCCATAGCGAAGGTCCATAGGGTCATATTGAATAAGCAGGGAGCAATAGGTGGGTATCAGCTCCACAATTCCCCTGATGGGCTCCCGCTCCAGCACCATTTTCAGAGCCATAACCTTATGATTAATTTCCAGACTGATTTCCTGGCCGAACTCCACAGATACAGCGCAGTCACCTACAGTAAGAATTCTCATAGCTTCCATTATTTCAGGCTCCTAACCTCTATTCCAGCACCTTCCAGGGCTTTGCGGATATTTTGTACCAACTCAATGGCCTTTTCATTATCTCCATGAACACAGATGCTGTCTGCCTTTATATTGATTTCCTTACCATTAATGGAGATAACCTTTCCCTCCTTGGCCATTTTTACAGCCCTTTCCATAGCCAACTGAGGATCATGAATCACAGCTCCAGGGAGCTTTCTGTTTACAAGGGAACCATCATCATTGTAGGCTCTGTCTGCAAAAACCTCACTGGCCACTTCAAGGCC
Organism: Anaerovibrio lipolyticus LB2005; assembly: GCF_000621545.1. GTDB lineage: Bacteria > Bacillota > Negativicutes > Selenomonadales > Selenomonadaceae > Anaerovibrio > Anaerovibrio lipolyticus_A. Next base: position 194,790 of record NZ_JHYA01000005.1, on the reverse strand, counting down.
GCACTTTTTAGCTGCCTCTAGCATAACCGAGCCAGCCAGTCCCATAAATATAATGCTCCTGTCAACAGAGGCAATAGCCTCGCAAATACCAGTGGCAAGAGCTTCATCCTTAGCCGCCATGTTATAAAGGGCGCCATGGGGCTTAACGTGCTGAAGCTCCATTCCATGTCCCCTGGCAAAGGCCATAAGCGCCCCCAGCTGGTATTTTACATAGGCCCCGGCCTCCTCAGGAGTCACGGTCATAGGACGACGGCCAAAGCCCATTAAATCCGGAAAGCCTGGATGAGCTCCCACAGCCACTCCATGCTTTTTGGCCAAGGCCACAGTCTTTTCCATAATAAGGGGATCTCCGGCATGCCAGCCACAGGCCACATTCACAGAAGTAACATGGGGTATGACCGCCTCATCCATACCCATGGTATAGGCACCAAAGCTCTCGCCCAAATCACAATTCAAATCCACACAGCTCATTTTTTCCTCCATTGGTAAGCGTTTTTCCTCAAATACAACAAAGGGACCCACATCCCAAAAGAAGCAGGCCCCTGTTTTCTTAATGTGCTGAGCCTCATCGCTCACATATTCAAATTTGTTATCAATAAAATCTGTAATCACTTTAATCAGCCATTCAGCTTGGTACAGCCGGTATATTCAAAATATTCCCTAATCAGCTCGTCCTTAAGGCGGTTTCTGGTCTTAGGGTCCTTGTTCCCCGCCGGTTTGCCGTCCACAGTATCAGCAAAGGTAAGGAAGTTTGAGGATGAAGTTACAAAAATCTCGTCTGCATCCATAAGCTCCTCCAAAGTGTATTCCCGCTCGTAAACCGGAATCCCCAGGCGATAGCAGGCCTGAATCATGTGGGTCTTGGCAATACCCCGTAAAATATACTGGTCATTTGGATGGGAAATCACTGCCCCGTCCTTTAAAATAGAAACATTGCTGTGGGCACACTCAGTAACTATGCCCTTACGATGGAGAATTGTCTCCGTGACGCCCTTATGATGTGCCTCCTGGGAATATAAAACAGCAGGGAGGAGATTCAGGGTCTTCACATTGCCGTATTCAAAACGCAAATCCTCATGGGTCTGCACCTTTATTGGATTTTCCATATCACCAATTTTGGAAGGGCGGATGTAAACCCACAGCTTGCCCACCATATCCTTGCTATATACATGGTCCCGGGCTGCCAGTCCACGGGTAACCTGCCAATATACAAAATGGGTATGGCCTTCCACCTGCTTGGTCAAATCCTGCAGGAGCTTCTTTAATTCATCCTTTTCCATAGGAATCTTAATATCCATAATATTTGCACTGGTATAAAATCTGTCCAGATGATCCTCTACCAGATAAGGAACGTGATTACCGGCTGGTGTAGCCTCATATACACCATCACCAAAGAAATGAGACCGGTCATTGAACGGTATCATCACTTCATCAGGGGTACCTAACTGTCCATCATAATAAGCTAATTCTTTAAACATATAATCACTCCTATGATTAAAAAATTAAGAAACACTTTTCCTTGGCTACATTTTATCATTTGGCAAAGTTAATTGCCAGACTTTTCCAAAAATTAAACAAAAGAAAAAGACAGGCTCCCTTGACAAAGGAACCTGTCATATCTGTATTTCTACAAAATTATGCGATAATTTAATTTTTATTCAGCCAGTCGGCCCATGGTTTCCACAATAAGCTTAATCTGTGGTGGAATGGTGGCCAGCTCCAGTCTTTCCTTTGGACTATGAATATCAAAGGTGTTTACGCCAATGGATACCACATCCAGCTCTGGATTTTTCATAACATGATAGCCACACTCCAGCCCCGCATGGATGGTTTCCACCTTCATCGGCATCCCATTCTGGGTCTCAAAAACCTCCAGCATCACCTTGGCCAGCTTGCTATTTTGATTTTCCTTCCATCCAGGTGCCTGATTATCTATAACAGCAGTAAAGCCAGCCATCTGAGCCAGTATATCCGCCTGAAGGATAAACTCATCTATCTTGGCATCATTGGAGGAACGAGGGAAATAAGCAATACTCAACACTTCCCCATCCTTCAGCTTCACCATGCCGATATTGGCAGAGGTTTCCACCAAGCCTGGTACCACCTGGGACATGGCATATACCCCACTATGCAAGGAAATCAACAGACGAATGATACTATCGCGGTCATCCTCACTCATAACCCGCTGAGGCTGAGCAGCAGCAGTAAGCTCAAACTCAATACCATTATCTACAGCACCGTATTTATCAAGACAGCTATCGCGCTCAGCATCAATAACCTCTTGGACAACCTGGTCCTCAGCCATGGTGGAGATAACCACCTCTGCTTCTGCAGGAATGGAATTTCTTGCCTTGCCCCCTGTAAAAGAGGCCAGCTCATAGGATATACCAGCCTCATCAAGGGCATTAAGAAGCATAGCCATAATGCGAATGGCATTTGCCCGACCTTTATTGATTTCCATGCCGGAATGACCACCAAGAAGTCCCTTGAGGTGTATCTTATATGCCTTATTGCCAGTAGGTGCTGAATATTCCAGCTGACGATTGAAATCAATATTAACGCTGCCGGCAGATCCCACGGTGAGCTCGTCATAGTTTTCCGAATCACAGTTAATGAGATACTGGGCATCCTTTAGATATTTGGCATCCAGATGAACGGCACCAGTCATTCCCTGCTCCTCATCCACAGTGATTATGGCCCGCAGTGGTCCGTGTTTTTTCAGATTCTTCATAATATAAAGAGCCTCTGCAACACCAATACCATCATCGGCACCCAGGCTGGTACCATCTGCAGAGAGGAATTTTTCATCCCGCACCAGCTTTATAGGGTCCTTTAACGGATCATAATTCACACCATGATCTGCCACACAAACCATGTCCATGTGACCCTGCAATATAATTTTTTGGGCAGACTCCATGCCATCAGTGGCGGGCAAATCAGCTATTACATTATTTACCTCATCCTGATGTACTTCACAGCCGATATCAGAAAAGGCTTTCACCAAATAGTCGCTGACTGCCTTCTCATGACCAGATTTTCTGGGAATCCTGGCCAGCTGAGAAAATTCTTCCAGCACGCCATCTATAATCATTTCATCTGAATAATCCAACATCACTACATTCGCCTCTTAAATAAAATATAAATCAATTGTTTGCGTTGCCCTTAACAATCTTCACAAAAATGGCCATTACAACCATAAATACAATAAAGCCCAACCAATCAGCGACAGCTTCAAAACCGGAAATAGCCAGTGGTGCATCACTACCGCCACCAGATATGGATACTACTATAATACCAGCCAGTATTACACCGATAATTGATTCACCAACTATCAGACCAGAAGCAAACAGGGTACCACGGCGCAGGCCCTCGGCTTCTCCCTCTTCTCCCTTGGCCTTTCTGACACTCTTATTTACAAAGTAGCCCATAACTGCACCAATTACCAATGGGAGCTGAACAGATGGTGGAAGGTAAATACCCATGCCTACAGCCAATGGTGGCAAGGCACAGCTCTTGGTGGTCTTCTTCAACAGCTGGTCGGCCAAAATCAGAACAACGCCAAGTCCAATGCCAATATAGATATATTCCCATGCCAATTCACTGGAGAAAATACCCTGGGCAATTGTAGTCATCAATGTGGCCTGTGGAGCAGAAAGAACCTGATCCGGATCCATATCGGGACGTGGCATAGCTCCTACAAAGCCATAGGCTTCATAAAGGAGATTAAGAACCGGAGCAATTACCAAAGCACCTACTACGCAGCCCAATAACAGAGCCACCTGCTGACGCCAAGGTGTAGCACCAACAAGATAACCAGTTTTCAAATCCTGCATATTATCATTGGATATGCAGGCGATGGCTAAAATAATTGAGGTAGTAAAAATTGCAGTTGCAGTAGCAAACTTTTCTCCACCTGGCATATCAAAGATGCCAAAGGAATTTGCCAGGAACAAAACTACCAGAGAAGAAACTATAATACCAATGATTCCAATACCGGAAATAGGACTGGAGGATGTACCAACCAGACCAGCCATATAAGCGCAGGCCGCTGCCACAAAGAATCCCATAAGGGTGGCCACAGCAACGCCAACAACGGTAAAGGTAAGGGTCTCATTCATAGGAAGTCCTTCGGCGGAAACAAAGACGAAGAAAATCCCCAAAAGACCTATCATAGTCAGGGCAAATACTGCTCCAATGCTCTTAAGAGACATATCAATATCCATGCGATGCAGGCCCCGTTCCTCAGAGGACATATTCACCGCAGCCAATGATTCCTTCATTCCCTCAATTACTGGCTTGGCCAGAGTAATAAGGGTCCAAATAGCGGCAACGCCCATGGTACCAGCACCGATAAGACGAACCCTATCCTTGAAGATAACGCCACCAAACTGTTCCATGGTCATACCATCTGGCAGTATTCCAGTCATGGTATAGTATGGCACAAAACCGCACCAGGCGATAATGATACCCACCAAAATAGCTAAACCAGATGTGAGACCTATCAAATATCCGGCACCAACCAATGCGCCAGAATAACCACAAGCAATCTGAGAAATACCACGGCCTACAGGGAACCACAGAGAAAGACCGCCAGCTATCACCTGAAAGCCATTGGTCAGCAATGCTACAATACCAGAAATAATACTTCCGGCCATAATTTCCTTAAGACCACTGCTCTTGCCATCAGTATCCTCGGAATGGCTGCCAGCCTTCAAGATTTCAGCTGCTGCCACGCCCTCAGGATAGGCTAAATCACTGTGTACAACCATAGCCCGTCGTAATGGTATGGTAAATAATACGCCCAGACAGCCACCACACAGGGAAACCAACAGGGTCTGCCAAAATTCAAAGCCCTGCCAATAACCAATCATCAGCATACCAGGAATAATGAAAATAATTGCTGAAAGAGTACCAGCCGCTGATGCCTGGGTCTGTACCATATTATTTTCCAAAATATTCGCATCCTTGGCCATCTTTAAGACCGCCATGGATATTACCGCCGCCGGAATGGCGGAGGAAAAAGTAAGTCCTACCTTTAGTCCGAGGTATACATTGGATGCAGTAAATATCACTGTAAGTAAAGCGCCCAGCAGCATACCACGAACTGTGAGTTCAGGCAGACGCAATTCGTGTTGCATAAACTCATTCTCGTCGTGTTTCATAAAAACAATCCCCCTAAATTTTATGTATCTGTATTTATACAGTGAACACAGTTACATATTATACCATAAACGGTAAATTTAATATAGGTTTTGCATGTATACATGTAATATTTAGGCAATTTAATTTTAATTTTCCCACCAAAAAATCGGACTGCAATACGCAGCCCGATTCATGTAAATTAATTATTTCATTTTTTCCTTTAGCATATCAGCAGCCGCCAACAATCCCATAATCATGGCTGTTGGTCTTGGAGGACAGCCTGGTACATATAAATCAACCGGCACCACCTTATCAGCGGCTCCTACAACTGCGTATGTGTCACCATAGGTTTCGCCACCAGCTGCACAGGCACCACAGGCCATTACCAGCTTTGGCTCTGGAAGAGCATCATAGGACATCTTAAGAGCCTGCTCCAAATTACGGGTTACCACGCCGGTCACCATTAGCATATCCGCATGTCTTGGAGATGCCACAAAATGAACACCATAGCGATGCAAATCGTAAACAGGATTACTCATGGCCCCCATTTCAAAGTCACAGGCATTACAGGAACCAGCATCTAAATGACGAACATGGAGAGAACGCCCCAGCTTCTCCTTTAACACATCCTGTAAAACCTCCTGGCCGCTTTCCAGCAATACTGGCAGAGCATCCTCATGCTTATGCTGAAGTCCGGACTCATTTATGGCCTTATTGGCACAGGCCTCCACACAACGACCACAAAAAATACATTTCTTGTAGTCAATGGTATAATCTTCACCAGATACAGCAAAGGCCTTTACGGGACAAACAGCGGCACACGCCTTAAGTACATCACCATTAGCACTGCCCTCTATTGGCCCTCTATATCTATCACTGCCTGCCAGAGAGATTTTCTCAGTAGCCAGCTTGTCTTTAAAAATACGTTCTAAAACCTTAAACATAGCTTTTACTCATCTCTCCTTATCTGTCAATGCAGGCATAGCAAAGCTCGAAGCTCTTGTTAATAAGCGGGAAATCAGGAATAATATCACCCTGAACCGCAATAGGCAGGGCTGGCCAGTTGGCATAGGAAGCACTGCGGACAAAGAGTCTGTCAATGCGGCCATCACCATCAAGAGCCACATACTGGAAATTACTGCCACGTGCAGATTCACTGATGCCCCAGCCAGAACCTTCATTATATTCCATTGCCACGGAAAGCTCCTGTTCCCCACAGCTATTCAGCAATTCAATGAGCTTATCCACCATTTCAAAGGAAGCAGACAGCTCACCGATGCGAACCAGCAGACGGGCTGCCACATCCCCCATGGTCTTGGTATATGGCTTAAAGTCCAGCTCATCATAGACTCCATAAGAGAAGTCGCAGCGACTGTCATGGCTATAGCCACTGGCTCTGGCACCAACGCCCACCATGGCCAAATCCATGGCAGTCTGGTTGCGCACAATACCAGTGGTCTGAATACGATTCTGGAAATTCTCCTGCTCACGGAACATGGTGGCCATATCCTCCACTCCATCAGCCACCTCATCCATCACTTGATGAATACGGTCACAAAGCTCAGGAGTAATATCCATGGACACACCGCCGGGGATAATCATGCCCCTGAGGAAACGATTCCCCGCCACGGCCTCGCAGAGACGCATCAGCTTTTCCTTCAGGCGGCCACCAAGGCTGATGGCTGGATTGAAGCCCACACCTGCGGGAATATTGCCGATATCGCCAACATGATTGGTGATACGTTCCAGCTCCATTAACAGGGTGCGGATAATTTCAGCACGTCTTGGAACCTTAACATTAACAGCCTTTTCCACCGCCTGACAGAAGCTCCAGGTGTTGGAAACACTGCAGGCCCCGCAAATGCGCTCCACTATAGGCAGAGCCTCATAAGGAGTCTTGCCCTCCACTGCCTTTTCTATGCCACGATGAGTGTAAAAGAGCTTGGCATCCAGCTGAAGCATGGCTTCACCGGCCTGACTGAAGCGGAAATGCCCTGGCTCAATGATACCAGCATGAATTGGTCCAACCGGCACCTCAAAAAGGCCTTCACCCTTGGCAGTACGCACCTTAAACTGGCGTTCCCCCCGCACCTTGGCATTAACCTTTACGTTCTTACGGAGAGGGTAAAAATCCTCTGGAAAGGTTTCATGAAGCACTAATGAGCGAAGATCAGGATGACCCTTTGGCACCAAGCCAAACATATCCTTAATTTCCCTTTCATACCAGGCAGCCGCCGGGATAATATGGGTGATACTATCATACTCCAAAGAACCGTTTGGATTAAATACTACCTTAAATCCATCCACGGTCTTATTTTCGGGAATTTCAAAATAACAATATATAACATAGCCCACACCATTGGCTGTTTCATCACGACCAAACATGGCTGTGAGAGGATGCTTGCCACCTGCGGACATCTTTTCAGCTGCCATAAGGATGGCCTCTGGCATAATAGTTGTCATCATTATGCGACACCTCCCAATACAATCTTGGCCGCAGCCTCCAACAGGCGGTTAAGGACAGTAATTTCACTTAACCCGGCACTGGCAATTCCACTAAAGATTAGCAATCCGGCAATGGTCAAGGAATCAATAACACCAAAAAGCTCTCCGGAGGATTTCTTTTTCGACTGACCACCCATCATGCGGAGAATATGATACAGGATACCAATCAGCATACCAGCCAACAATATCAGGGTGATAACGCCCAACCAAGGATGCTCGGCGGTAAAGAAGCCATAGATCATGTAAAATTTACTGAAAAATACACCAAATGGTGGCATACCAAGGATAGCAACAATACTTAGAAGTAAAAAGCAGGCTGTCCGAGGCACCTGAACCATCATGCCATGAATCCGCATCATATTTTTCGTTCCGTACTCCTCCATAATAGTACCAGCTGTATAAAACAGTGAATATTTTACCAGTGCATGGTTAAACATGTGCAGCAGCATGGCCTGAGCGGCAATTGGTACAAATAAACCAAGTCCTGCAACCATAAGGCCGAAGTTTTCCATGGAGGAATAGGCCAGCATGCGCTTGATGTCGCGCTGCACCACCACAAACGGTACAGCCACAGCAATGGTAAATATACCAAAAAACAGGCATAAGCCGCTGATGAAATCTATGCCAATAGATGGCATGAGAATAACGATGTTACGGATAAGCACATAAATAGCACAAATACATAATGAGCCGGATAACAGACCACTGGTCAAGGCCGGGGCCTCGGAGTGGGCATCAGGCAACCAGGCGTGCATTGGTGCTAAACCAATCTTGGTACCATAGCCCACAAAGAGAAAGCAAAAGGCGAACTTAGCCATAACCGGATCGATATTCTTGCTGTGCTCCACCATGTACAGCCAATTTAATGGGTTATCGCTGCCCATGGCAGAAAGCTGAATATAGTAAACAATAATGGTACCCAAAAGGGCCAGACAGATACCTACTGTACATACCATTACATACTTCCATGTAGCCTCCAAGGAGGTACGGGTAAACTTAAAGGCCACCAACAATGCTGAAACCAAGGTGGTCGCCTCAATGGTAACCCACATAAGACCCAAATTATTTACCAGCACCACCAGCATCATAATCCATACGAATATATGGGAAAGAGCATAGAAACGCCCCTCGAGATAACCAAAGCGTCTAAGGTATCCATAGCGCTTATTGGTATCTCTATCCAAGTATGCCTTACTGGTCCAGGCAAAGGCAAAATACAGAGTACCAATTATCATAAGCATCCACATACTGAGGGCATCTAAATAGATGTATTGACCAGCAAATGGGATATTGGCATCAAAGGTCATCAGCAGCATAACAATAGCTGCCCCAACTCCGGTTGCCACCAAACGGTTCAACCAATGAAGTACATTCTTGCCCAGAAAATTTACCGCCGAGATAGCGCTGAAAACCAATGGTAGGGCAAGTATTATATATATTAATTCTCGTATATCTAAATTCATAAATTACCCCTTCAATTTTTTCATTACGCTTGTATCAGTTGTCATAAAGGACAGACGCATTCTGGAGGTAAGTATAACCAGAACCACTACGGCAATCAGCACATCCAGGAAAACGCCAAGCTCCACCACCAGAGGCAAGCCTTCAGTCATGAGAAGGCCTAACAGATAGATGCCATTTTCCAAGGTTATAAGACCGCAAATCTGAATAATGGCACGCTTTCGGAGCACCATCAGTGAAAGGCCGGTCATAATCATCAAAATAGACGCTGCCACTATATCACGGCCAACAGAACCAGGCATAAGACGCTCAACCAAGGCATAGCCCATTACTAAAAAGAGGGCCGCCGCCATGGTGGAATAATTTACATTACTGGCGGAAACGATTTCCCGCTCGTTTTTCAATTTGTTTACCAGACGATATACAGCACCTGGAATGAAGATAACCTTAACGATAAGAGTCAATACACCAGGCATTATGGCATGGATGTCGTTGCCATGGGAAAAACCGATAACAAAGCAAGCAATTGCAATGATTACCGACTGACTAGCCAAACAGATAACTGCTCTTTTTAAGTCCGTAACTCTGGTTTGCAGGAAAACCACAAGAACTAAGAACACTACTAAATAATCCATATTTCTGTGACCCCCTTATTCTGCAATAATAGCCAGCAATAAGAGAACTATTGCGGCACCAAGATATACACGGACCTTGAAAAGGCGCATTTTATTGTTGAGGGTTTCCACAATACCGATAAGCACTGCCCCCAACAGTACCTTCAGTGCCAAAGGAATTTCCACCGGCACATAAAGGGCACCAAACAAAGCCAGAAAAACGACAATTTTAAGATAGCTGCCCAAATGAATAAGGGACAAAAGCTTTCCGGAATACTCCAGAGTCATGCACTCGTGAATCATGGTTAGCTCCAAATGGGTATCCGGATTGTCCACCGGAAGACGGCTGTTTTCTGCCAGCATAACCAGGAAAAAGGCAACACAAGCCAAAACAGCAGACACGGTAAAGAACGCCTCATTGTAGTCAATTACCATGGCAGAAAGGGTCGTGGAATGATAGCGGATGCTGTTAATGAGAATAGCCAGCATAACCGCAGGCTCCACCAATACGGAAATGTAGATTTCACGGGAACCACCCATGCCGCCAAAGGAAGTGGCCGCATCCATTGAAGAAAGGGTCATAAAGAAACGGCCCAGGGCTAAAATATACACGAAAATGAAGGCATCACCCATACTGAACTGACCAGTCAGAAAGCCTGGAACCATGGTGGCTGCCATAAAAGAGGTCATAAAATAAACCACTGGAGCCAGCACAAAGATAACCCCGGTATATGGAGTCAAAATTGTGGCCTTCTTCCACCACTTGCAGATATCAAAATACTCCTGAAAAATGCTGGCACCCTGACGCTTCTGGAGCCGTGCCTTAACCTTGTTAATTATACCAGCCACCAATGGGGCAATCAGCAATAACACAAATCCCTGTACCAAACTGAGGCCGATACTTGTCACTATATATTCCATTACAACAGTACCCCCCAAATCAATACAACAATCATGGCCACCATGGTGTAGCCAATATAAATACTAACACTTCCCTCCTGAATTCTGTGGAAGGATGAGGATGAATTTATCAGCATCTGCTGAAGTGGCTTGTACAGCTTGTCATTAAAGAGGTCCGGAATGGACAGCTCATAATGGAGCTTACGACCGAAATAAGCATGCTCCTTGCGGAGATATGTGGTACGGCGCCTTGGATTGAGAATACCGTCAAAGGCGCGGCGCAGTGGCTTACTGAAGCCAGTGGCAGAATACTGTTGACGGGAGGTAGGCACAGTACCGCAGTTCCATGTAACCTCCTTTGCCTGGAAGGTGCTGGAACGATAAACGGCAGCAACCATAAATACACCAATAAAAGCAAAGACAATAAAGATAAGAGCAGGACTATACAGTGCATAGTAGCCGCTTCCACCCCACATTATTCCCAATGGATTGCCCATAAGGATAATGCCACTTCCGGAAACGACCCGCTGCATAAGATTTACCAGAAAATCTGGCATTACACCAACAAAAACAATCAAAACAGCTTCAAGGGCCAGACCAGCCAGCATGAAGAACGGCATTTCGTGAGCCTTCTCCACTATACTGGTACGGGCTCGACCCAAAAAGGCAATGCCATACATACGTACAAAGCAACCCAGGGCTGTAGCACCAGTCAGTCCCAGCATAATAAAGGCAAATACCACCAATAAACGTAATTCCGGTGATCCAGCCTGCTGAGCAAAGGTAATAAAGCTCTGTAAAGTAAGCCACTCCCCTACCAAGCCACTGGTGAATGGCATGGAAGACAGGGCCATAGATCCAATCAAGGTAAATAAAGCGGTATAAGGCATTTTTCTTGCCAGTCCACCCATGTGTTCAATATTTTTACTGCCAGTAGCATGCATTACACATCCGGCACTCATGAAGAGCAGTCCCTTCATAAGGCTATGGCTGGCAGCATGAACCAGGGCCGCAGTAAAGGCAACCACGGAGAGCATAGGGAATTTCATGGAGTAAAGCACCATGCCACAACCAAAGGCTGAGAAAATAATACCCATATTTTCCACGGAGGAATAGGCCAAAATGCGCTTCATGTCAACTTCCATAGTGGCATAGAGTACACCTAAAAAGGCGGAAATCAGGCCCACAACCATTACAATAAGTCCATACCAGAATACATCCATACCAATAAACTGGAAGGCAAAGCGACCAAAGCCATAAAGAGCCACCTTTAACATAACACCACTCATAAGAGCAGATACGTGACTAGGTGCTGCCGGGTGAGCATTTGGCAGCCATATATGAAGTGGCATAAGACCTGACTTTAAAGCGAAGCCGCCAAAGGCAAACAAAAAAGCCACATTTTTCATGTAACCGGATAAATTATTGTTGGCCATATCGATAAAGGAAAAGCTCTCTGCGGCACTGGCTACCAAGTAAAAGGCCACCATAATAGCCGCTGTTCCAATATGGGTCATTACCATATACTGATAAGCTGCACTAACAGTCTTTTTCTTTTCCGACTCATGATTTACCAGCAAGAAGGAAACCAAGGCCATGATTTCCCAAGCAATAATAAAGGTAAAGGCATCACCGGCAATGAGTACCAAAACAATTGACATAAGGAATAAATTCCATAGGCCACCCAATGCCCTAATTCGGCTGCCCAGATATCCCTTGCCATAATCAATGGCATAAATACTGATGATTACACCAGCTACACCAGTAATCAAAAGAAAAGCCCCGCTCCAGCCATCGGCCTGCAGGGTATATTGCCCCCAGGCCATATCAATAAGCCATACGCTGTCAGAGGAAAGAAGATAGCTCAATGATGAAAAAGCCACCAATCCGCTGGCTGCAATGGAGCAAAGCATACCAAAATAATGTGCCACTAATTCAGCCTTTTTCGGCCAAATAAATGTCACAGCTCCCAACAGATAAACCAGAAGGGAAAGTACCATAAAATCCATTTTTTCAACTCCAAATCAACTAAATATCTATATTTATATATTTATCAAACTCTTTTCGCCAAAAGCTCCTGACGAATATCCTCAGGCACCATTCCACCACCGGTGGCCCAAATAATATGGGTTGCGTTTTCCATATAACGATGAAGATTATTATCCTCCAGATAATCATCCATCTCCTTGGAATGGCTCCAGCAAACAGGACCATGAATGGCTGAACAGGAGCTAGGCTCTATGAAAATCTTTTCTGACTCCCACAAAATGCGCAAATAATCGAAAAGTCTTTTGTCCTTGACAGTAATAATTCCAGTCAAAAATGGCTTGATGAAATCACCAATAACCGCCGATGGTCTGCCCACTGCCAGTCCATCAGCATGGGTTTTCCCGGATAGTCCAATATCCTGAACAGTAATATTATTGTAAAGGCCAGTAACCATACCCAAAAGCACACAAGGAGCCTGGGTTGGCTCTATAAAAAAGCAGTGTACATTGTCACCCAAAAACTGTCTAAGGCCAAAGGTAATACCGCCAGGAGCACCACCTACACCACATGGAATATATACAAACAGAGGATGCTTATCATCCACTACTATGCCCTGCTGTCGCATCTGCTTTTTAAGCCTCTTGCCAGCAACAGCGTAGCCCAAAAACATTTCTTTGGAATCCTCGTCATCAACAAAATGACCATTGGCATCAACCTCTGATTCGGCCCTTGCCTTGGAAACAGCCTCAACGTAATCACCCTCATAGGTCTTTATGATTACCCCTTTACTGCGAAGCAGCTCTTTTTTCCACTCCGCTGCGTCAGAGGACATGTGAACAATTATTTCGTAACCTATGGCCTTGCCCATAAGACCTACACTAAGCCCCAAATTACCAGTGGAGCCTATATGTAATTTTTTTGTACTAAAAAAGGCCTTGGCGGCAGGACTGGCCAGCTTGCAATAATCATCCTCATAGCTTTCCAGTACACCGTTCTTTACAGCCAAATCCTCGGTATATTTCAGCACCTCATAGATGCCGCCTCTATCCTTTACGGAGCCTCCTATAGGTAACATACTGTCCATCTTCATATAGAGCTTACCCGCCAAATTGGCACCTATTTTTTCACGGTTAAGAGCTTTTCTTAGCTCTGGCACCTCCACCAATGGGGATTCAATTATTCCCTTTGACTCTACAGTTTCTGGAAATATCATCTTGATAAATGGTGCAAAACGTCTCAAGCGTGCCTCAGCGGAATCAATATCTGACAAGTTGAGAACAGAACGAATAATAGCATCATTGTTGGGTAGCTTGGAATTGTTGATCCAGTTGACCTCAATGGCATTTTTTATATCAGTAAATAAAATCTCACGTTTTTCAAGCGAAGAAAGGCTATCCAGTTCCATATATTATAACTTCCTTTCCTTGGGTAAAATAACCATCCATAGTTTTTTGCACACAAAAAATGTGGCGTAAAAACCACCTAGAATATTATACATATAATGCCATAACAGTTCAATAATAAATCGTTGCAATAAGAAAAGGCTGCCTGCCAGATGAATAAATCACCTGACAAACAGCCTTTATGTGTTTAATGATGGGTTATTTCATATAACCAAATGCTTATTTTTTGAAATCCTTGGCAGTATCAAAATCACGGGTAGGAGTCTTGGTTACGTTATAACCATAGATAGTCTTCCAATCCTTGGCCATGGAAATTGGAGTAATGCCATACTTCTCACAGAAAGCCTTGAACTTGTCGCCCTTAGCCTGGGAACCCCAGTCACGAACGCTATCATCGCAGCATACGCCCATAGCGAAGCTCTTATACTTAGGGTTAGCAAGTGCATAGTTCAGCATGGAACCATCGGAAGTGGAGTTACCAAGAGCGATAACTGGCTGAATACCGATTTCCTTAGCAATGTTCTGAACCTTACCAGCCTTGTTATCAGTGAACTGGAATGGGCCACGCATTACCTTATCTTTTGCGCCATCTTCATTGAAGAGGAAGTACTGAGAACCAGCCCAGCCCTGACGCTCCATAACAGGCAAGCTGTCAGTACCGATTACATGGTCAGCATTGATGGAAGGAATTGGAGCCTTCAGAGCCTGACGAACCAGCTGACGGTCAGTACCGGTTACAACGTAGAAGTTGAAGCCGTTGTTCTGGAGATAAGTAATAACCTCTACCATTGGCAGATAGTAAGCCTCTGCAAAGGTGCAGTTAGTGAGTCCATCAAGAGGTGCATTGCTGAAGTAGTTATCAACATACTTGTCGAAGTCCTCCATGGACATACCCTGGAAAGCATAGGACTGTGCACGGTCTTCGCCTTCATCCATGTCAGCAGAAATCTTGCCAGCCTTAGCTGCCTTCAGGCATTCCAAAGCATAAGCCTTTTCAGTTGGGCTTGGGTTATAAGTTGGGTCATTGAACATACGATGGAAATACAGATACCACTCAGAATAAGTAGGTGCCAACTCGCCGTAGAAAGTACCATCCATGTCAGATACGCATACACGATCCTTTACAGGAATGAAGTTAGGGCTGCTAGGATTGGTAACATCCTCAACATAAGCCTTCAGTGCCTTGAAGGAAGCAGAATCCTGATTCCAATACTGGAAGTTGGAGCCATCCTTCTTTACGTTAATCTGAGCAATCTCGCTAACAGAAGCAGCCTCAGTAGTAGCCATGTCTGCCCCTACAGCACCAAAAGCTAAGCCCAAAGCGATCAATGCGGATGCTAATTTCTTACTTGTCTTCATAAATAAACTTACCCCTTTCGTTTCACATGCGCACCCCTCAGTGCACAATATTAAACTTTAAATTCGCTCAGGTATTCTGAACATGATTTTATATTTCTACATAATATCCATAATTCCTGCTAACATTAAAAAAAAATTAAAATAAATTTTAATCCCAATATTTAAGCTATATATAAATGAATAGTTGAGTAAAAAAACTATCTTCCCTGATACCGCAGAAAGCCTATCTGCCCATTATATAAATAAAGAAAACCCATCTCATACAGGCGAGATGGGTTCACTATTTTTTATGCTTATGACAACAAGCAATTATTCATTTATTTATTCAATGGTTTTTTCAGCACTGACATCATAATGCATCCCACTACTGCGCCAATAAGAATAGCTGCAAGATACATACCGGCATTACCGATGGTTGGTACTACGAAAATACCACCATGAGGGGCCTGCAGCGTACAATCAAAGGCCATGGACAAGGCCCCGGCGGTAGCCGCACCGACACATACTGAAGGAATTACCCGCAATGGATCACTGGCAGCAAACGGAATGGCACCCTCAGTAATAAAGGACAACCCCATAATGTAGTTGGTGATACCAGCCTTTCGCTCGCTTTCAGTGAAACGGTTAGGGAAGATAGTAGTACAAAGAGCAATAGCAAGCGGTGGAACCATGCCACCGGCCATAACAGCGGCCATCACATAATATTGACCAGAGGCCAACAAGCCAGTTCCAGTAACATAAGCAGCCTTGTTAATAGGACCACCCATGTCGATAGCCATCATGCCACCCATAACAATACCCAAAATAATCTTGGCATTTGGATCCATGTTGTTCAGCGTATCCACCAACCAGGTGTTAATGGCACTTACAGGTGGTGCAATTATAAACATGCTGATAAAGCCAATAAGGAGAATACCAAAGAACGGATACAGGAGAACTGGTTTTATACCCTCCAAGGATTCAGGCAAGGCGGCGAATACCTTCTTCAACAGGTTTACACTGTAGCCTGCAACGAAGCCTGCCAGCAAAGCTCCCAAAAATCCGGAGCCGGTGGTATTGGCCAATGCACCACCCACAAAGCCTACAGCCAAACCTGGACGATCCGCAATGGACATTGCAATAAAGCCCGCAAGGATAGGAAGCATAAAGCCGAATGAAGCACCGCCAATATCCTTAAGGAACTTCGCCAATGGAGTATTGGAACCGAAGTTGCTTGGATTAATGGAATAATCATCAAAGAGGAAGGCCAAAGCGATTAGAATACCGCCACCTACTACAAATGGAAGCATGTGGCTGACACCATTCATCAAATGCTTGTAAATCTGACGGCCCAGGCTTTCACCCTCCACATCAGCAGCCCCCTCTGTACCTTCGGCACCAGTGGCGTGATATATTGGAGTATTGCCGGACAAAGCGCGATCAATAAGTTCATCGGCCTTGTTAATACCGTCGGCCACCTTGGCTATAATGACAGGCTTTCCGTCAAACCGGGCCATGGCAACATTCTTATCAGCTGCCACAATAATGGCATCAGCCTTCCTGATTTCTTTTGCCGTCAGCACATTCTTGGCACCGCTGGAGCCATTGGTCTCAACTTTAATGGAAATGCCTCTTTTTTTGGCATGCTGCTCCAGGCTTTCTGCCGCCATAAAGGTATGGGCAATACCAGTAGGACAGGCAGTTACAGCCAAAATCTGAATGTAATCAGAAGGAGCCGCTACCCCATCTGAAGCAACAACGCACTTGTCATCTTCCTTTTCATCTATGATGCGCAAAAATTCTTCTTTGGTTTTGGCAGCCACCAGGGCTTCTTTGAAATCTGAATCCATAAGCATTGTAGCCAGCTTGGACAATATTTCCAAGTGGGCATCATAAGCCGATTCCGGAGCAGCAATCATAAAGAACAAACGGCTAGGCTCTCCATCCTCGGAATCAAAATCCACACCGTTGGGCACTGTCATAGCAGACAGGCCGGCTGTCTTTACTCCGGCACTCTTGGCATGCGGGGTTGCTATGCCGTCCCCTAGACCTGTGGAACTGGAAGCTTCACGGGCCAGCACATCCTTCACATACTGCGCCTTATCGGACAAATTGCCACCGGCCTCCATAAGGTCAGCCAACTGATTGATGGCGGCATTTTTATCCGCCGGCTGTGCACCCAATACAATGCTCTCTTGCTTGAGCAAATCCCTAATACGCATAATTTTCTCTCCCCTTATAAAAATTATATAAATAAATGTTATATAAATAATGCCTATTGGCTATTACTCAATTACTTTGAGCAGTTCTTCCACTTCCGGCCTGGTGGCGAGATTTTCACTGAAGGCCGAAGCCGACCCAGTGGCCACTCCCATGTGGAAAGCCCTCTCAAAATCCCCATTTGATTCCATGAAGCCGGTGATAAACCCAGCCACCATAGAATCCCCTGCACCAACGGAATTCACCAAAGTTCCTTTAGGTGCCGGACACCTATAAGATGCCCCTGCTGCTGTCAGCAGAATAGCTCCATCCCCAGCCATGGATATAAGGACATTTTGTGCTCCCTTTTCCTGCAGCTTCTTGGCATAGGTTATTATTTCATCATGGTCGGTGAGCTTCACACCGAACATATCCCCAAGCTCGTGATTATTTGGCTTTATGAGAAATGGATGATACTGCAAAACATTCAGAAGCAGCTTCTTTTCCGCATCAACCACGATTCGAATCCCCTTGCCTTCAAGTCGTGCCATAATACGCTGATAAATATCATCCGGCAGTGCCTTTGGAATTGAACCGGCCAATACCAAGGTATCCCCTGCCACCAATTTATCTAATTTTGAAAAAAGCTCCCCTTGTTTGTTTTCGCTAATGTCCGGTCCCTGTCCGTTTATCTCCGTTTCCTTGTCAGCCTTAACCTTCACATTGATACGGCTGAAGCCCTGCTCCAGCTGAACAAAATCGCTTTTTACACCAAACTCCTGCAGCTGCCTCTTGATTTCCTCACCAGTGAAGCCAGCCACAAAACCAAGGGCGGTACTATCATGGCCAAGATTTTTCAGCACAATGGATACATTTATTCCCTTGCCACCGCCTAAAATCTGTTCATAGTTCACCCGGTTTATTTCGCCGGCAGCGAAATGATCAAGGCGCAGAATATAATCCAGTGACGGATTAAAGGTTACGGTATAAATCATGCACTCACTCTCCTTCCAAGACGGTGGTATAATCACGATACTTCTTATCCTCCAGCCGTCCTGTAATTATGGTGGCGCTGGAAATTCCAGCAAAGGTAATGGGGGAAATCTTGTTGAACTTTGAGCTGTCGGCCAGCACAAAGGCACTCTTACATCGCGCCATTGCCTCACTTTTGACAGCCCCCTCATCGGCATCCGGAGTAGAAAAGCCAGACTTGGGGCTTATTCCGTTTGTACCGAAAAAGCCCTTGGTAAAATTGTAGTTCTCCAGGCTTTTCAAGGCTTCTGTACCAACCACGGCTTCAGTTACGGCCTTTACCGCTCCACCGATAATGAAGACCTTGATGCCCTTGGCTAGCAGACTCACTGCGTGTTGCATACCGTTAGTTACGAAGGTCGCACCATTGTCCGTCAAAAAATCAATGAGATGCAACGTGGTAGAACCAGCATCAATATAAACAAAATCCTCACCCGTGATAAGCTCTGCAGCTTTGCGGCCAATAGCAACCTTTTCCTCAGGATGCAAATCCCACTTGGTCTGCATATCTTCCTCTGCGTTTGAGTAATTGTTATCAATGGTCGTGGCACCGCCGTATACCTTGTACAATCTGCCGCTACGATGCAGAGCGGTCAGATCCCGCCGCACTGTGGATTCCGAAATCTGTAAGGCTTTGGTCAGCTCAAGAACCGTCACCGCCTTTTTTTCCGCCAAAATCTTCAATATAGCTGCGTACCTCTCCTCGGTAAGCACGGCTATCACTCTCCTAAAATTGATTTCTGTATTAATAATACAGCCAAACTCAGTCAAAGTCAACCAATATCAGTCATAAATAATCAAAATTAATCAAAATTAATCATAAATAAGAAAGAGCAATTACATAAAAAAAGCGGAGCACTGCCTCCAAGCAGTGTTCCGCCATTCCATCAGGCTTCAGTATAATCTTTGTTGTTTAGCTGGGTCTCCTCCTCATCATCCTCACGGCCCGGAGTCTTGAAATCAAACCTCTTGATAAGGAAATAGAAGGAAAAGTAATACAGGAAAAAGTAAATAATACCAACCGGGATAATCAGCATCCAGCTGGTCTTATCATTACCCTGCATAATACCAAAGATTAACAATTCCAGAAAACCTCCGGAGAAGGTAAGACCAACTGCGATATTAAGTATATGAGCAATCATGTAGGCTGCACCGGCCAGAATAACCTGTACACCGAAAAGCAACGGAGCTACAAACAGGAAGGAAAACTCAATCGGTTCTGTAATACCGGTCAGCATGGAAGTCAGGGCTGCAGAGAGCAATAAACCGCCCACAGCCTTCTTCTTTTCAGGACGAGCGCAACGGTACATAGCTAAAGCGGCCCCTGGAAGACCAAAAATCATAAAAATAAACTCACCAGAAAAATAACGGGTAGCATCAGAACTGAAATGTTCAACATTAGTGGAAGCCACCTGAGCGAAGAAGATGTTCTGACCACCCTGGATAAGCTGGCCATCCACCATCATGGTTCCTCCCACGCCGGTCTGCCAAAATGGCAAATAAAATACGTGATGCAAACCGAATGGAATCAATGCGCGTTTTACGATACCGAAAATCAGGGTACCGATATAACCTGTTCCCGTAACCACATTACCAAGACCAAAGATGATATCCTGGGCAAAGGGCCAGATAAAGGTCATTATAATACCTACGAACAGAAATACCACCGTCGATATAATCGGAATAAATCTGGAGCCCCCAAAGAAGGACAGGGCAGAGGGCAGAACAATCTTATAGTAGCGATTGTGCAGCACGGAAACGCCAATTCCCACGATGATACCGCCAAATACCCCCATCTGCAGTGACATAATGCCACAGCTTGGTGCAATTGTTCCTTCCAGTACCCCAGGTGCAATAGAGCCGTCAGTCAGAATTCTCCCTGTTATTCGCAACATTGCGTTACATGAAACATGCATAACGAAAAAAGAAATCATGGCAGCCAGGGCAGCAACTTCCTTCTCAGCCTTTGCCATACCAATGGCCACACCTACGGCAAAGATAATAGGAAGGTTGCCGAAAATGGCTCCCCCTGCAGCACTCATAACCATCAACAGTGAATGCAGCACCGTGCCATCGCCAAGTATGGGTTCAAGTCCATAGCTCCTGATGGTGGTCGGATTTGTAAAAGATGCACCAATACCTAACAGAATACCAGCAATTGGCATAACTGCAACTGGAAGCATAAAACTTTGCCCAATCCGTCGCAACGTACTAAGAATTTTATTTTTCATTTTACACACACTCTCATAAAAAAGGAGCTGTATCACAAGAAACAGCTCCGAAAAAACAAATTATCCCGAATAGTATTAACTTATTCAGCCAAAGGCTTCATAGTTGGGAACAGCAGGACATCTCGAATAGATGCGCTGTCTGTGAGGAACATTACCAGACGGTCCACACCGATGCCCAAGCCGCCTGTTGGTGGCAGACCATATTCAAGGGCAGTAATGAAGTCGCGGTCCATCATGTGAGCCTCATCATCACCGTCTTCACGGGCCTTAAGCTGATCCATGAAGCGGCCCTCCTGGTCAATAGGGTCATTGAGCTCAGTAAAGCCATTAGCCAGCTCACGACCATATACGAAGCACTCAAAGCGGTCAGTAATACGAGGATCCTCAGGATTGCGCTTAGCCAGTGGGGAAATCTCAGTTGGATGACCAGTAATAAAGGTTGGCTGTATGAGGGTCTCCTCCACCTTTTCCTCAAAGGCTGCATTTAAAATACCGCCGATACCAAAACGCTTCTCGTAAGGAACACCGATTTCGTCAGCCATAGCACGGGCTTCCTCCACGGTTTCACAGCTCAGGAAGTCCTTGCCGGTAGTCTCCTTAACCGCATCATTCATGCTGATACGCTTGAAGCTGGAATAATCAATGGTGGTACCCTGATAATCCACCTGCAGGCTGCCACAAACAGCCATAGCTGCATCACGAACAATGCCCTCAGTAACATCCATCAAATCATTATAATCGGCATAGGCCTGATAAATCTCAATGGAAGTAAATTCCGGATTATGGCGTACATCCATGCCCTCGTTGCGGAATACACGGCCAATTTCGTATACGCGCTCCATGCCGCCTACAACAAGGCGCTTCAGATTAAGCTCAGTTGCAATGCGAAGGTACATATCAAGATCAAGGGTATTATGATGGGTGATGAACGGACGTGCTGCTGCACCACCGGCAATCGTACCCAATACTGGAGTCTCAACCTCAAGGAAGTCACGGGAATCCAGATAATTACGGATAGATTTAATAATATTGGTACGAGCCACAAAGGTATTCATAACCTCAGGGTTCATAATAAGATCCACATAGCGCTGACGATAGCGAATTTCGGTATCAGTGAGGCCATGGAACTTCTCAGGAAGCGGACGGAGAGACTTGGAAAGGAGGTCAAAGTCATCTACACGAACAGTAAGCTCACCGCGACGGGTACGGAATACATGACCCTTTACGCCAATGATATCACCGATATCCAGGAGCTTGAACTGCTTGTACTTCTCCTCACCCAGTACATCCAGCTTAAAGTAAATCTGAATACGGCCGGTGCGGTCCATAATAACAGAGAAGCTAGCCTTGCCATGACCACGGATAGCCATAAGACGGCCGGCAATAGTCACTTCCTCTGCGCTTTCATCCTCGCCTTCAAGATTTGCATACTGCTCCAAAATTGCAGCATTATGATGAGAAACCTCAAAACGATGGCCGAAAGGAGCTACACCCATTTCTCTGAAGGCTGCCAGCTTATCACGGCGTACCTTCAACAATGCATTCATATCCTGCTGAACAGGAGCATTTTCCTTATTTTCTGCCACTTTACATTCTCCTATTTATTAGTGCTTAATTTCCATGATTTCATAATTGATGATGTTCTCACCAACATGAACCTCTACGACCTCACCTACGGACTTGCCAATAATAGCCGCACCCACTGGGGACTCATTGGAAATCTTGCCCTCATCAGGGTCTGCCTCGGTGGAGCCTACCAGCTGATACTCATCAGTTTCATTAAACTCCAAATCCTTCAATACGATTTTGGAACCCATGGAAACTACATTGCTGTCAACACTATTCTCGATGATTTTGGCATGGCGGATTTTTTCCTCCAGCTCAGCGATTTCACCTTCCAGGAAAGCCTGCTCATTCTTGGCATCATCATACTCGGAGTTCTCGGAAAGGTCACCCAGAGCAATAGCAGCTTTCAGACGATCAGCTACCTCAAGTCGTTTTACACTTTTTAAATGATCAAGTTTCTCCTGTAGTTTTTTCAAACCGTCTGCGGTAAGAAGTACGCTCTTGTCTGCCATTACTAAAAACTCCTTTACTCAATAAATAATGAGTGCCGCATGGGGCACTCACATAAAATACAAAATTTACTAGAATATTATAAGTAAAAACCTGCTCTTTGTCAATCACAGCAGCAAGCTAAAAGAGACTGTTACTAGCGCAACAGCCTCAAAAAATACCAAATATTACAATGTAGCAGCTACAGACTTCATCTCGTTAATTTCAACACCATTTGGTGCATAAAGAACCATGGTATTGGAAATACGATGAACGAAACCATCCTGAACATAGCAAACACCATTCAGGAAATCACAAATACGCTGCTGCTCTGGAAGCTCCACACGCTCGTAATTAACGATAGCTGAATTCTTAGCCTTCAAAGCATCAGCAACCTCACGAACATCATCAAAGCGCTGTGGCATGAAAATCTTAATCTTCATTTCAGCAGCACGATGGCTGTTATTGGTGTGTAAGGTAAGATTAGGTCTCTTTACAGGTGCTGGAGCTGGCTTAACAGCACTTGCAGCAGTGCTACCCCCTACAACCTTACGCTCAACCTGTTCCTCAACTACCTCTTCCTCATCAACAAACAGTTCATCTTCAACCTCAACCGGTGCGAAGAAGTCTTCCAGTTTTTTTAGAATACTCACAACGTCCGCCCTCCATTAATATAAGTCCAGAATCATTAAAATAAAAAGAATGGAATAAATTTAAAAAATAAGTTCTTAATCATAAACCCAAGTTGGGTTACTTTCTATTATATTCGCTAACAGCAGGTTTTGTCCTGCTGTTTTTGCGAATTTTTTTATTTTTTCCAAAAATGAGTCTTTAGACCTATGACGAAGGTTCCTGCAAAAGCTATTATTAGCTTTCTTTACGAGCGTTCTTGCTTGCTCTACCACGAACAACCTTGTCAAGAATGGTCTTGCGAAGACGGATACTGTCAGGAGTTACCTCCACCAGCTCGTCATCGTTAATGTACTCAAGAGCCTGCTCCAAGCTCAAAATACGAGGTGGAGTCAGTCTGATAGCTTCATCAGATGCAGAAGTACGCATGTTGGAAACATGCTTTGCCTTACATGGATTAATATCCATATCGATATCACGGGAGTTCTCACCAACGATCATGCCCTCATATACCGCCTGGCCAGGGGAAATGAACATGGTACCACGATCCTGAAGGTTAAAGATACCATAGCCGGTGGTCTCGCCCTGCTCAAAGGCTACCAAGGAGCCACGGGTGCGGCCTGGAATATCCCCCTTATATGGTACATATCCGGAGAATACATGGTTCATGATGCCATTACCCTTGGTGTTGGTCAGAAGCTCACTGCGGAAGCCGATAAGACCACGGGCAGGAATAAGGAACTCCATACGCATATAGCCGGAAACCTCAGTCATGTTAGCCAGCTCTGCCTTGCGGGTTCCAAGGGACTCCATAACAGTACCCATATACTCCTGAGGAACCTCAACGGTGAGATTCTCCATTGGCTCACACTTCTGGCCATTAATTTCCTTATATACTACCTCTGGCTTACCAACCTGAAGCTCATAGCCCTCGCGGCGCATGGTTTCAATGAGAATGGAAAGATGGAGCTCACCACGACCACTAACCTTAAATACATCAGCGGAATCAGTTTCCTCAACGCGAAGGGAAACATTGGTCTCCACTTCCTTGTAAAGACGGTCACGGAGATGACGGGAAGTAACGAACTGACCCTCACGGCCTGCAAATGGGCTGGTATTTACACCAAAGGTCATGGACAGGGTTGGCTCGTCAATATTAATAGTAGGCAATGCCTCAGGATTTTCGGCATCTGCTACTGTATATCCAATGCTTACATTGCCAAGGCCGGTGAGGCAAACGATTTCACCCATTTTAGCCTCTTCAACCTCTACACGGTTCAGGCCCTGATATGTATACACCTTACCAATCTTAGCTTTGGTCTGGGAATCACCATTAAGCAAAACTACAGACTGGTTTGGCTTTACGCTGCCGCGAATAATACGGCCTACAGCCAGCTTACCAACATATTCATCAGACTCCAGAGTAGTAACCATCATCTGGAGAGGACCATCTGCATCCCCCTGTGGGCAAGGAATTTCCTTAACAATGGTCTCCATGAGAGGAGTCAGATTGTCGTTGTCATCCTCCATGCTGTACTTGGCAATACCATCACGGGCAGTGGCATAAATGCAAGGGAAATCCAGCTGATCATCATCAGCATCCAGCTCCATGAACAGCTCCAGAACCTCATCATAAACCTCATCCACGCGCTGGTCCGGACGGTCAATCTTGTTGATAACAACGATAGGCTTAAGACCCTGCTCCAAAGCCTTGCGAAGAACGTACTTAGTCTGTGGCATTGGGCCCTCAAAGGCATCTACCAGAAGAACTACACCATCAACCATGTTCAGTACGCGCTGTACCTCACCGCCAAAGTCAGCATGGCCCGGGGTATCGACGATATTAATCTTGGTACCCTCATACATAACTGCTGTATTCTTGGAAAGAATAGTAATACCACGCTCGCGCTCCAGATCGCCGGAGTCCATTACGCGCTCTGCAACCTGCTCATTTTCACGGAAAATATGGCTCTGCTGCAGCATTGCATCTACCAATGTAGTCTTACCATGGTCAACGTGAGCAATAATCGCGATATTTCTCAAATTTTCATTCTTACTCATAGTATTAAAATTCCTCCCATACATAGAAAAAGGAGTCCAACGCTCCCCTCACAATAACTTCATCTTAAATTTCAGCATACTAATATTATTATAGACGCTTTCCATTGTCAATTACTTTTTATATAGAAACCTATTGACAACACGTGGAAGTTCTAAGTTAAGAAATCATAAAATGTACCAATAAAAAAAGGATTTTCGCCATTGACATTGAAGTATTTGTTTAGAGCAATTTATGTTTAAGGAGAACAATATGGGCAATCTGCGAGTTTTTGTCATCGACAATTCCATAACCTTTCAGAACGCCTTGGTCCAGGAGCTGAATCACCGTCTGCCATCTGGCAGTGTGGTCGATAATGCCGCCAATCCTGAGGAAGCGCAAAAAAAGCTGACAGAATTTAAGCCGACGGATATTGTAATGAATCTGGCATTGGGGGCAATGCTGGTAAATCAAGAAAAGTTTCTTCCTTTGCTGGTAAAGCAATATCCAGGTGTTCCAATTATTGTGTATGGCATATCAAACAACGTGGCAAGCACTGCAAAATACTTAGGTGCGTCTGCATACATCAAAAAGCCGTTGGCCGGGGAGCTTATGCAGCCGTTTTATGAGGGAATAGTGAACGCTCTGCAAAATGGTGATTCGATATCAAGTCCTGATAAACAGCAATCTGAAGTATCTACTTCACCACAGCCTGCCATTCCCGCCACCGGGCATGCTGCTGACATCACAGCCACTAAGGGGACCATTGAGCTTATTGCCATGGGTGCATCAACGGGAGGAACCGAAGCACTTTCAGTCATTCTGCCGGCTTTAAAGCCGCCATTGCCTGGCATAGTTATTGTACAACACATACCGCCTATGTTTTCTCGGCTATTCGCAGAACGGCTTAACAGCACTTGTGCACTAACTATAAAGGAAGCTGCCGACGGTGATGTTGTGCGGCCTGATCATGTTTATATTGCACCAGGCGGAAAGCACATGTCAGTCCATCGTCATGGAAGCAGCTTTATCATTCAATGTAAGATTGGACCTCCTCTGCACACTGTGTGTCCTGCTATAGATATTCTTTTTGACAGCGTAGCTGATGCTGCGGGGAAAAATGCTCTGGGAGTTATTTTAACTGGAATTGGCAAGGATGGTGCAGCGGGTCTGTTAAAGATGCGAAATAACGGAGCTACTACCATTGGTCAAGATGCTACAACATCATCAGTGTACGTCATGCCAAAGGTAGCCTTCGATATTGGTGCTGTACAACAGCAGCTGCCACTTCTCGGCATTGCGGATGCAATACAACAAATTGCCAAATAAAGGAGCCTTATTATGGATAACATGCTTGCATATAAAAATCCTGGTGGCCATGGCAAAAAACGCCTGTCCCCCTTGGCTATATGGGGGCTTTCTCTGGGCTGTGCCGTAGGCTGGGGTGCTTTTATGGTTCCGGCTAATCTGTTTATTCCGACGGCAGGTCCTTTGGGCACTGTCCTATCTATGATATTCTCAACAATATTGTTGCTTATAATTGCCGCCAATATTTGTCGCCTGGCTGACAAGTATAAGGACAACGGCGGTATCATTGCTTATACCAGAAATATTCTTGGCCATGACCATGCTTTTTTAACCGCTTGGATTTTGATTATCGCCTATTTATCTATCATGTGGGCAAATGCTACAGCGTCTGTCCTTTTGATTCGCTTTCTCTTTGGTGATGTATTGGCCTGGGGCTATTTGTATACCATAGCCGGATTTGACATTAATCTTGGTGAAATTCTTTTTACATGGGGAATATTTTGTATATATGGTACATTTTCATGCTATGGTGGCCCGCTTCGCAAGCACCTAAACACCTTTTTTGCCATACTGTTCTTTGGAACCGTTGTCATGCTGTTTTTCGCCCTATACACAAACACACCTTCAGGGGTACTCTACCCTCACTTCCAATTTAAGTCTTCACCATTTATGCAGGTATTTAGCATGATGATGTTGGCCCCTTGGATGTTTTTTGGCTTTGAGGCCATTACCCATACCGATGAGCATACTGGCTTTTCTAACAGAAAATTGCTGTTCATCATGATAGCGGCAGTCTTAGCGGGGGGAATTATATATGTAGCATTGGCTGCCATGGCTGTTATGGCCATTCCACCGGAATTCTCCTACTGGACCACATATATTGCTCAAAAGAACACCTTGGAAGGCATAAAGGCCCTGCCGGTTTTTAACAGTGTATACTCCACCTTTGGCCAGGAGGGACTTATTATACTTGTTCTTTCAATTATATCTGCCATATCCACAAGTTTATTGGGGTTGTTCCGTATTACAGGAATGATTCTCCAATACATGAGCCAATATCAGATTTTGCCCCAGTGGTTCAGTCAGACAAATGAGGATGGTACTCCACGCAACTCCATTATATTTGTTATGCTGGTATCACTCCTAATTCCGTTCCTTGGGCGTGTGTCTGTTGTCTGGCTCTGTGATGTCATCACAGTAGTTGGCTCACTGGCGTATGGTTATGCCTCCCTTTGTTCCTATATCGTTGCAAAAAAGGAACATGATACATCCGGTAAATGGCTTGGCGGTATCGGTGTCATCATTTCTGTATTATTCTTTTTCTTCCCGATAATACCTGGTATGCTTTTGGCCGGCTCCCTTGATACAGAATCATATCTTATGCTGTCCTGCTGGAGCCTCCTTGGCTTTATTATGTTCTGGTACGTTTTTAAGAACGATACGCAGCATCGTTTTGGTCAAAGCACATCCATGTGTATTATCCTTCTTTTCCTTAATTTCTTCTCCTCAAGTATATGGATACGCCAAAGCGTTGAGGAACGGATTAAGGAATTGCGGCTGGATGCAAATGCCTTCTCCTACTCGGATTTTGCAAACGAATGCTTCGTGCAGATGGCCATGATCATGCTGATACTTCTGCTTATGGCTGACATTTTCATAACACTTAAACGCCGTGAACAGAAGCTTAACAAAATCAGTCAAAATCAAAATAATATCAATCAGAGTAAAAATATCTTTATCTCCAACCTGTCCCACGATATCCGCATACCTATGGAAACGGCCCAGTCTTCATTACATCTGGCCTTGGAAACCTGCACCATTTGCAGTGTCTGCAATGAAGATGATTGTCCACGTCGTATTCCTGACAGGTTGATGAATGGTTTAAGTAAAATTGATAACCACAGCCAACGGCTTCTTTCACTTATCGATAATATGCTAGATAAGAATAATTTTGTCGATGCCACCAACAGAAGGGTCACTGGCCCTGATATAAGCTTTAGCGGTATTGAAATGAACAAATTCCAGCCTATCTTTAATACAGTGGACCTTATGGGTCTGTTAAACAACCTCAAGGATCTGTTTGCGCTGCAAATGCAGGATAGCGGAATCTTCTTTGATGCCTACCCTATGTCTATTACCCACCCTATCGTTCTTAGTGATGAACAACGACTGGAACGTATGTTGATAAATTTGCTCAACAATGCAAACGAATATACAAAACCTGGTGGCGGTGTTGTGCTTACCCTACTTGAAACAGGCACTAGCACTGTACAATTTGGTGATAACGAGTTGCTTTGTGGTAATTATGAATTCCATGTTCAGGATAGCAATAGCCATATACCGCCGGTTTTACAGCAAAGTCTGACTGAGGAATACAGGGCTGATGTAATAGATACCGGTGGACTGTACATTGTTCAGGGTATCGTTCGTCTCATGCAGGGCTCCATTGATATTGTTACCACACCGGAACACAAGGGAAAAGAGATTATCATTAAGCTAAATCTTCCTATTGATACTGAAGAAAATTTTGTAATTGCTATGGGGCAACCCCAAAAGAGCACCTGTTAGCATCTTTCAAAAGGAGACATGTTTATGAATACGCCAAAGGAAACCAATAAAGTGAGCCTGTTGGCAGCCCTGAACATGTGGGGACTGTCCTTCGGCTGTGCCGTAGGCTGGGGAGCCTTTATGATGCCAGGCAATCTGTTTTTGCCACATGCAGGCCCCGTTGGCAGCATCGTAGCCATTGTCCTTGGGGGACTGGCTATGCTTATTATCACAGCAAATTTCTGTGCCTTGGCACGGCGTTATGGGGATGATGGAGGTTTTTTCGCCTATGCAAGGCGACTAATGGGATATGACCACGCCTTTTTGGTGGCTTGGGCAATTATAATCACCTATCTGGCCATTCTATGGGCCAATTCCACAGCCGTTGTCCTATTCATTCGTTATGTACTGGGGGATGTGCTGCAATGGGGCTATCTTTATCGGGTAGCCGGCTTTGAAGTATATTGTGGTGAAATAATTGCCACATGGGCGATAATTATTATCTTCGGTTTATTCTCCGCCTATGGTGGAAAGGTAAAACGGTTGTCCAATACTTTGATGGCTCTGCTGCTCATTGGTGGCATGACAGTTCTGTTTTGTGGAGTTTTGTCCATGAATCAACAGTCTGGCAGCTTCCTTCCTGCCTTTGCTCCCGTTTTTGGCGTAACCCCATTTTGGCAAATTATCAGTATATTTATGGTTACCCCATGGATGTTCTTTGGCTATGAATCTATTTCCCATGGCAACGATGTACTGGCTTTCTCACCGCGTTATTGGTTTCCTGTACTTATAGCGTCAATTTTCACCACTATTCTGGCTTATTGTATGCCAATAGTAATCACCGTCGTAGGTATTCCACCAGAATACTCCGGATGGAATCACTATATAAACGCCCTTGGCTCACTGGACGGACTAAAAGCCCTGCCAACATTTTATAGTGTTAATCACCTATTAGGCAGCAGTGGAACAGCTATATTGGGAGCGACTATTTTGGCTGGCATTACCACCAGTATTATCGGCCTTTATCGTGGTTCCTCCTCGCTTCTGCAAATCATGGCCCAGGATAACCTCCTGCCGAAGGCCATAGCTGAATCCGCTGATGATGGTACACCACGAAAAGCTATTTTTATGATTATGGGCATATCATTATTTATTCCTTTGTTAGGTCGTACTGCCATAGTGTGGTTAGTGGATGCAATTACTATAAGCGGTGCTATTGCTTATGCATATATGTCCCTATGCCGTTACCGTGATGCAAAAGAGCACCATGATGATATGGGTATAATTATGGGATTTTTCGGTTTTGTCATTTCCATTTTCTTCTTCTTTTTCCCAGTTCTCCCTGACTTGATGCCGGGCAGTTCCCTTAACACTGAATCATATCTGCTGCTGTCTGTATGGAGCGTTGTTGGGCTTATCTACTATTGGTATATTTTCCGATATGATAAGGAGGAACGCTTTGGTAAATCCTTCTCCATGTGTACTGTTTTGCTTTTTTTAAATTTCTTTACCATGAGCCTTTGGCTACGTCAGGTAATCGTGACCAATATTCCTTTGATTCAACAGGAGGGCTATGCGGCCTTCCATGAAGCATGGAATCTCAGCAACATTATTCAAATTTTCCTAATTATTCTGGTTCTCATATTTATGGCTGATATATTTACTACCATGCATCGCCGTGAATATGCACTTAATTTGAAGGTTCGTGATGAGCAGGTTACCAGTCTGGCCCGTAACGCCTTCCTAACCAACATAACACACGATATTGGCCTTATGATACAATCCATCATGAGCTATGTAAAAATGTGCAAAAACGTCGGTCAGGAGTACAAAGCTATTCATGGCAAGTGTCCTGAGGACAGCTTGAACAGTCTCTGGCAGGCATTACGCCACATTGATTCCGTAAGCCATTATTTCATCCACCTGACACGGGAAATGGAGCTGATTGACCGAATAAAAACCGATTCACCCACAATAAATCCTGTGGCCATTGATTTGCGTTTCAAGCTACAGCAGATCAAGGATATTTTCAGCATTCAAATGGAAGATAAGGGAGTAAATTTCCAGATATATACCTCACAGGTGGAAAACTATTATGTGTACTGTGATAATAACCGGCTTCAGCGAATGCTTCTAAACCTTATAAGCCTGGCCTATGACTTCACCCCAGCTGGCGGTAACATACTGGTAAGCCTCACCCAAAGCGGTCTTGCCTACCGAAAAACAGAACAAAATGGTGACTGCAACTATTCCATGGCATGTGCTGATTATGAGTTACATATCCAGCATACTGGTGCTTCCATTACGAAAGAATTTATAGATGATGCGTATACCAACTATAGGAAGCTGGAGCTAATGAATATTGATAAGCCGGAACAAAACATTGCTATTACAAAGCACTTGGTACAGCTTATAAACGGCACCATTGAAATTGAATCAGACCAAGAAAAGGGAACGGATATAACTATCCGATTCACCCTTAATTTGGCTAAACAATCTGCTGTCACAGACGTTTATGATGAAGCTGCACTGATGTACCAGTAAAATAAAATTCTTCATAAAAAAATGGGCCTTTCATGGAGTTTACACTCCTAAAAGACCCATCTTTTTTATTTAAGTATGTCACAAAGAGTAGAAAGGGTTTTTTCCACATCGATAGGTTTTGCCAAATGTGCATTCATGCCCACCGAAAAGGCCTTTTCCTGATCTTCCTTAAAGGCATTGGCCGTAAGGGCAACTATCGGAATATTGGCCTTGGCCTCATCATCCAGCTGTCGGATTTTCTCTGTTGCACCATAGCCATCAAGATTTGGCATCTGTATATCCATCAGAATGAGATCATAATACCCGGCCTCATGCTTTACAATCATATCAAAACACTTTACACCATCCTCGGCCCGTTCAACCTCAAAGCCGGCATCCTCCAATACAAAAATGGCAATTTCAGCATTAAGATCATTATCCTCAGCCAAGAGAAGACGCTTGCCTGTAAAATCAACACTGCCATTCTCACCAGCATCAGTCGTATCAATGGACGGCATAACGCCAATTTTATGTGATGTACAGATAACGATTTCTGTACCCTCTCCTAGCTTACTGTGCACGTCAATTGTTCCCTTCATCTTATCAACCAGGGTTTTAACAATCGCCATACCCAGGCCAGTACCAGTAATACCACTTTGGGTACTGTTACGGTCACGGGAGAATTGCTCAAAGATTTCATGGATAAACTTTTCGGACATACCAATGCCGGTATCCCGTACGATAATCTTTAAAGTACACTCTTCCTCTGTATTGCCGGCCAGCTCCTTGACCTCAACAAAAACACTGCCACCATCCGGTGTGTATTTCACCGCATTACTGATAATGTTAATAACAACCTCTGACATGTGGGTGCTATCAACATACAAATATTGATGCTTTATATCAATGGAGCTTTCCAGACGCAGATGTTTCCCGTCTAATTCCCCCTCAAACATGGCGAGACAGGAGTTAAACAATTCAACTATATCCGTCATTTCCTCAGTGATAAGCATATCCTTGTTTTCGATGCGGGCCATTTCCAATACGTTGTTTAGGATATCCAGAAGCTGGTGACTGGCTGATTTAATCTTTTGCCGATATTCATTATTTTTTTCCACATTTTCCGAATCCCGTTCAGCCAACTCTGTAAAACCGATAATGGCGTTGAGAGGCGTACGGATATCGTGACTCATATTAAACAGGAAGGTGGATTTGGCATTATTGGCGGCTTCCGCTGCCTCCACACTTTCTTCCAGCTTTGTCTGCTGCTCCTGAAGTAAATCATTTAACACCTGCATCTCAAGGAGATGGGTCTCTGTATCAGCTGCAAACTGCTCCAATCGATTCTGTCGCTCCTGCAGCTCTGTATTGAGCAGAGAAATCTCCTCCACCTTATCTGACAGTTCCCGACGATGCATTTCCGATTCATCCAGGTGTTCACGATTTTTCTTATTCTCACGGGCGATAAAATACACGATTATAACAAAGAATAATATGATTCCTCCCACAGGAAGCCAGATATTCTTTTTAAAGAAGCCCAAAGCTGTAACTTCCTGATTTGGCATATAGTGATAAGCATGATTCAAGGAAAAATTCTTATCCATAAGGCTCAGGCCATGGTTGATAATGCGGATAATATCTGCATTCTCATTAAGTCCGGCAAAGCCAATGGCCACACCATCAGCCAACTGAGCCAGATTTAAATCCTCACAGCTCTCCTTGCTGCGCATCAGATATTCTGCTCGCAGGCCACTGACGATTACCACATCTGCATGACCCATTCTAATAGCACTTATACATTCATCAATATCGTCGCAGAACACTACTTCATTATCTGGATAGAATAACCGTCTAAACGGGTCCATGATAGAATTGTGCCGGGAAACGGCAATTCTGGCACGGCTCATATCCGGATATTCTCCATTATATAGTATATAAAAGCTGGATTTTACCACTGATTCACTTGGTATTAGGTTGTATTGCTCCATAATCCAGGAGTTTGACACTCCAGGGAATACCACATCCACCTCATGGTTTAGCAATCCCGCAACCATAGCCTGAGAATTTGCGTAGGCCTTGTATTCCAGCTTAATATCGCTATAGCCCAATACTTTAAAAATTTCAGGTACTATATCCGTTACCAGCCCAATGGTATTACCATCCTCATCCTGGTCGCCGTATGGCAGACAATCATCCAAATAACCAATGGTAAAGGTGTCATGATTGGCCAGCCATCCTCGCTCATGGGGTAGCAATGAACTATTCAACACAAAATCCCTGGACCATATCTGGGTAAGGTCATAACGGAAATGTGGGTCTTCCTGCTTTAAAAGCTGCTGGGCACTATTAACATCATCCAAAAGGTCCAAACGTTGCTTATTAACCGCCAAATAATAATCACTAGCTCCTATATCCGCAAATACCTCTAAATCGTTACTAGAAAAAACGGTATCGGCGGCCATAGATATAATATCGATTTCACCAGCCAGCACAGCGGCAGCAGCAGTCTCAACATCATTAAATTCTACCAGTCGGGCAACAATATTATTGGATTGCAGGTATCGTTCAATGACTTCCACCTGAGCTCCTTTAATTACACCAATACGCGTACCATTGATTGTTGCAGGATTAGCATTAACCGCATAATTGGTAGACCGCTTAAAAAGATAGTATTCCGTTGACCCCATTGGCGA
The DNA here is from genome assembly GCF_000621545.1 of Anaerovibrio lipolyticus LB2005. GTDB lineage: Bacteria > Bacillota > Negativicutes > Selenomonadales > Selenomonadaceae > Anaerovibrio > Anaerovibrio lipolyticus_A. The sequence goes on along the minus strand of NZ_JHYA01000005.1, from coordinate 160,182 downwards.
TTTTGGATATCTGACCTTAGCCGCTTCCTCAGGAGTATATGATACCCCCGCCAATAAATCAATGCTTCCATTCTCAAGCCTTTCACGCAAGGCTTCATAGGAATCATATACATATTCATAGCGCCAATCATTATATAGCTTTATTCGTTGCAGGTAGTCATAGGCATACCCACCCTTTGGTACGTCATCTGATGTCCCACTTTGAAATGACGGTTTTTCATAATACCCTACACGAACTATCTTTTCATTATTGGCATCCACTGTTGTAAGGGGCATAAATTTAAACATCCCCATAAAACAGGCCAATATGGTAATAAGGCAAAACAAATTTTTAAGATTAATATGCTTAAAATACATTCTATGCTTATGACGCATTTTACTGCCCCCCTGCATATTGTAAAAAAACCATATAGAAACTTATTTTTACCTATTCTCCATAGCTACCTACAATTCCTTCATTTTTTACAGAATTCGATTATTATTTACTGCTTTCACCCGATATGCTATACGAAATTGGCTAATTTGCAGATAAAAAAATGAGGCACAATTTCTTGTGCCTCACCTAACTAGCTAATCAGTATTTAAATATATCAGATACCAGCCTGGGCCTTCAGTGCATCAGCCTTGTCGGTGTGCTCCCAAGGAAGATCCACATCAGTGCGGCCGAAGTGACCATAGGCTGCAGTCTGGGCATAGATTGGACGACGGAGGTCCAGCATCTTGATAATTCCAGCAGGACGCAAATCGAAGTTCTTCTGAACCAGCTCCTCCAAAGTACGGTCGTCCACTTTGCCAGTGCCAAAGGTGTCAACCATAATGGATACAGGCTTGGCTACGCCGATGGCATAAGCCAGCTGAACCTCGGCTCTGTCAGCCAGACCAGCTGCAACGATATTCTTTGCCACATAGCGGGCTGCATAGGCACCAGAACGGTCAACCTTTGTTGGATCCTTACCAGAGAATGCGCCACCGCCATGACGGGCCATTCCGCCATAGGTGTCAACGATAATCTTACGGCCAGTAAGACCGCAGTCCCCCTGAGGACCGCCAATAACGAACTTGCCGGTTGGGTTAATGAAATACTTGGTATCGTCGCTGAGAAGCTCAGCTGGAATAACTGGCTTTACAACGTGCTCAATAAGATCCTTGCGAATCTGCTCCAGACTAACCTTTTCATCATGCTGGGTAGAAATAACTATGGTATCAATAGCAACTGGCTTGCCATTCTCATAAGCAACAGTAACCTGGGTCTTGCCATCCGGACGAAGATATGGCAGAGTACCGTTCTTGCGAACCTCAGTCAAACGACGGGACAGACGATGTGCCAAAGCAATAGGGGTTGGCATAAACTCAGGGGTCTCATTGCAAGCATAGCCGAACATCATACCCTGATCGCCGGCACCAGTTGCTTCCTCCTCACTCATATCTCCCTCACGGGCCTCCAGAGCCTTGTCTACGCCCTGAGCAATATCAGGAGACTGCTCATCAAGGGAAATGAGAATACCACAGGTATCGGCATCAAAACCAAACTTTGCACGGGTATAGCCAATATTACGGATAGTCTCACGAACAATCTTGGAAATATCTACATAGCAGCTGGTGGAAATCTCACCGGCAATATGAGCCTGACCAGTGGTTACCATGGTCTCACAGGCCACACGGCCCATTGGATCCTGCTCAAGAATAGCATCAAGAATGCTGTCGGAAATCTGGTCTGCAATTTTATCAGGATGGCCCTCAGTAACAGACTCAGAAGTAAACAATAAACGCTTAGCCATTTAAACGCCTCCTTAAAAATAAAGAATTCATTTCCTGAAATATGAAAACACCTTATTGTATGTGCAAAAGAAATTACAAAATAAAAAAACCCTCTTCAAAGAGAGAGCTTATAAAATCTCTCATCTTAAGGCCAACAGCCTCCAGGAATTAGCACCGTTTTGATATTCAAGCATATCAATGGTTGCCGCAGCTTCACAGGGCCAGTCCCTCCACTGCTCTTGATGAGTTCATATTCAGTTTACTTGACTATAATATTCTATCCCTATAAAAAAGTCAAGGCATTTTAACATTATCGGCCCACAATTGTTAATAGCTGTATTATTTCATTAATTTTTGATATAATATAATAATTAAATGAATAACTCAAAGGAGTCGTGCAATGGAAATTGTAAACGCTTTTGCAATATTTTGGATTTTGTTCAACGGGTATACACTATATAAAGTTCTTATAAGCTCCAGTGATGAGGAACGGGATGATATTCACAATGAGCTGGTAGATATGTGCCGTACTATGACGCCCTCCACAGTGGGTAAGACCATGGTTGCTCTTTTTCTGGCAGTTATGGTATTGGATATCATCGGCTTTTATCTTACTTATACATACGCCTATACAATTGAGGAGAACTTTTATACCAGAATTCTTCTGTTCTTGGCTTTTGTGCTTGTCTTCTTCATCGATCAGATTGTATCCTTCAGACAGACCATGAAGATTGCAGCGGCACTCAGAATACCAAATATAAGAGACGATGTTTTAAAGAGATTCATGCGCATGACCGAGAGGGATATGGATTTCATTAATACCATTTCCGCCGTGGCCAAATTCGTGGCTGCCTTCCAGCTGGTACTGTATACCATCCTTACAAAATAACAATACTTAATCTTATTGCAAAAAATAGGCTGTGATAGCCAGATGACTAACTCATCTTACTATCACAGCCTTTTATTTTTTTGTAATTACTCATCCCATATCTGTTATTGGCAGCTTTCCCTATACATGATTATTTATGATTGTATCCACAATCTTTGATACTTTTCCAGCTGTCTCATAACATGATAAATAATATTCTTGGCCAAAAGCGGGGACTTCTTAAGGGTAGACATCAAATTCACCAAAGGCACAACCAGAATTGTAGCCTGCTCAGTAATAACCTCTGCTGAAATCTTCACCTTATGCTTTGGCAGCATTACGTTTTCATTTATCCAGCTGTTTTCCTTTAGTATATCCAAAGTATTATACCAGCCATCACCACATTCTATACTACGGGCCACTTTTCCTGACAATACAAATACCAGCTGGTTTTCAACCTCATGCTCAGATATGCGGTCCCCCTCAAATTTGGTATATAGCTTTGCCCCAAGAATAAACAGCTGAATAATTCCCTGTTCGCATTCCTGGAATAGGGCAATTCTGGACAGGGCATCCTGTATAATGGACCGGGAGTCCTCCTGAGATTCATCCAGCTCCTGAAATTTAGCTTCCCAGCGCGTCTTCAGCCGTTCCATGAAGTATTCAACGGGCTCATTCCAATCCGTCAGCATCTGCTGCAATACCAGCAGATAGTGCTTTAGCAAAATAGCGATATCATTTTGCAGATAAGCCTCTCCATTGTAATCAACGGAAATTATCACCTGATTCCCTTCATTGCGGAAGGAAACATCCAAAATAACATCCCGCACATCCCAGTGCTTCTGGCTGACAATGGTACCATCCCCGGTTCCCTTCACCTTGGAATATGGCTTAGGCTCCGCCAGAAAATCATAGAAATTCAGAAAATGATCAAAGGGCTCACTATGCTTGCCCAGCAGATTAATAATATCCTCCCGTCCCAAGGAAGCATAGGGCTGGGAAACTACAAACTGCTTAAATGCATTATTTACCATTGTCTTTACAGTAGGATTATCCTCTGCTTTAAGCAAAAAGGGTACCAGACTTTGTGCCCCTGGAATGCTTTTCTTCTTTTGAGGCACCAAAAGACAATAGCTCACATTGTTGACGGAATTGCTTTGTTGCAGCAATAAGCCCCAGGCTGTCTGCAGCATGGACATCAACAATAATTTATTTGACTCTGCTTTACTTCGCAAATCTGACAATATATCACGAGGAACATAGACCAAATACGCTTCCTCACTGTACTTCCCCTTTGCTGGCTGCGGATTCAAATGGGGAATTTTAGGCATGGGCGGTAAATCACTGAGCATCTTTTCCCAGTAGTTTTTTACCGGTGAAGTCATTACTCCATTGCCTCCCACCACGGCATCCACAATTTTGGATATATCCTCTGGCTGAGGCAGCTTTAATGCTGCCCTAAAAATCCTGTGAAAATCCAACTTAAGGGCCACTGCCTCCACAGTGGTAACGATTACGGCATATTCATCTTCTCCTGTGTTAAAAACGGAAAAGCGCACCAGCTGTCCATTGGTCAGATCAAAGCCAAGACGTTTATCAGCCGCAATATGTCTTTGCAGCTCCACATCCAGCTCATCATCGCTCAAATTCTTCAGGTTGTGATAAACGATTTCAAGAGGAGGATTACGCTTTCTCTTGACCACCGCCATCATCATGCCATTAACCAGGACATAGTTGGTCCTCAATATTTCTTCCTGTGCAAAAGCCCTATCCACTGCCACATTGAAATGTAAAGGCAACAGCTGACCGCTAATTTTATAGATTATTTGCAGTACAGAGCCTATAGGAGCTGCCCCTCCTTTTGTGCTGAAAAGTCCCTTTTCCTCAGCCGACAGCTCCCGTAGATATTCAATATTGTGCGCCAAAACATTTTCCTGCTGATTGTACAACTCAGCTAAAGAAGTCTTGTATTCCGTGGGTAGACTAGGAAATAACATTTTTTCTGCCATAATAGCCCCATCCCCCTATGAATTTATGCTTTTTCCGGTCCGTTATAGACAAGAGCCAGCATAGTAATATCATCAGACTGTTCCGCATCGCCAACATAATCGTTGAGTACCTGCTCCAATTCCAAAAGTAGATTCTGGGCACTATTTTCGCTTGCTTTTGTTTTATTAAGCGTATCCAGTAATCTTTCTTCACCGAAAAGCTCCTTGGAATCATTAAGGGCTTCCGTAACACCATCAGTATACAGCACCAGCCGGTCTCCCTTCTGGAGAGTCAGCTCCTGTCCCTTATACTTGATATGGTCCATACCACCCATAACGAAATTCCGCTCTAAAGGCAGGTAATCAAATCTTTTTTCACTAGCTTTATATAATGCCGGTGGATTATGGCCAGCATTAATGTAGTTAAACTGTCCAGTAGTAAGGTTCAATATGCCCATGAATGCAGTTACGAACATCATGGCATCATTGTTCTGGCAAAGCTGATCGTTGGTTCTGGCCATCACATCAGCCAAGCTCTTTACACTGTCCATGGAAAGAACAGAGTTTTTCAGCATTGTCTTGGCAATAACCATAAACAAAGCTGCGGGAACTCCCTTGCCGGAAACATCTGCAATGGTAACCAGCAAATGCTCATCATCCACCAGATAGAAATCGTAGAAGTCTCCCCCCACCTCCTTGGCCGCCTGCATGGTAGCATAAATATCAAATTCCTTACGCTCAGGTGCAAATGGGAATATATGGGGCAGCATGCTCTCCTGGATATTGGTGGCTACTGCCAGCTCAGTGGCAATATGCTCCTTTTCCATGGTAACCTTGGTAAGATGTGACATATAATTTTGCAGCTTATCTGTCATGTTATTGAAGGCATTTGCCAAGGTTTCCAGCTCATCACCGGTAGGTATGGAAATCTTCTTTTCCAGATTACCAGAGGCAATTTCCCTTACTCCACCAGTAAGCTCCTTAATTGGAGCAACGAATTTGTCAGTGAGCCAAGAGGTCAAATTAAACAGTAGCACCAGTGCAGACCATATACTGATTATAGCCACCAGCACAAACTTCACCACCTGGTCAGTCATCAGATCCTTAAATCCACCCACCTGGTCAACAATATGCTGACGGGCAGTCTGCACAGGGGTCATAACCTCGTTTATGGCTATAATGGTACCAAAGCTCCACTTTATCTTTTGCATAGGAGCATAGGCAAGAAAATATTCCTGTCCCTCCAGCTCCACAATCTGCCAGCCACTTTCTCCGGCTATCATTTTTCCCACCGCATCAGCCAGACTCTCATTGCTGTCCTTGCGCAAATCCTTGCCATCAACATCATTCATGAGCCCCTCATGATTGGTGGAAAGCATTATCTTTCCCTTGTCACTTAACACAAAGCTGATACCAGACTTACCCATAAGGGAACTATCAATAATATCAGAAATAGATTTTACTGAGCAGGCAATGGCCACTACCCCTGCAAAGCCATCATTGTCCTCGTAGGGTGCTGAGCAGGTGAAGCTGGGATAGCCGTCAGCCCCCACATATATGTCATTAAAAGTTATGGAGCCACGTGCTTGTGTATTCTTATACCAGCCACGTTCCGTAGGCTCGTAGGTATTCAGAAATTCCTCCGTCATATTGATATATTCCTTGCCCGGTGCATTATCCGATGCAATGATATATCCGTTTTTAGAGCCTACAAATATGGAAGACTCAAATTGATTATATTGTCTGGCCATTGGCTCAATATAGGAAGCCACATTGGACATTATGCCTATTTCCTGCTGTAATGACGGAGAAACACCTGAGGCCTGCAAGCTGCCACCTTGATGGATATAGACCTCCCCTGGCCTTATCTTCTGAAATCTTGGATCAGGCAGGGTGCGTCTTGCATAATATTCAGGATGTTTAATTACATTTTCAACGCCATAGGCCAAATAATCTGTATCATTAGTTATACCCCAAATCTCTGTTTCAATGGCAAGGGCGCGGGTTTTGGCCACATCCGTGAGCCGCCCGGTTATTTGCTGACTGGTTACGTCTTCTATATAGCCTGCGGAAGTACCACTAAGCTGATCACTTTGAGTCATAAAAACACTGTTCATGGTATAGAGCCCATAAACCACCAAAAGCCCCATAACCACCAATATTGTCATACTGCCCAAAAGTATAAGACGAAATACCCTATTTCGTATACTGCCCTTTTTTAAGAACCATAAAGAGTATATCTTCTCATTCATATAAAATCACCTTTAGTGTTTTTCATAAAACACCGCATCTCAAACGGTAGCTTTAAACACACACATAATATACTTGATAAGTTAGTCTACAATATCCAGGAAATTTGAAAATCCTGTCATCTCCAAAACATCCATTACATCTTCGTTAACATGGAAAATTTTCATGGTACCCTGCTTGTTCATACGTTTCTGGGCCACCAATAATACACGAAGGCCTGCTGATGCCACAAAATCAAGATCGGCAAAATCAAAAATCAATTCCTCAACACCATTAAGATCGCTTTGAATAACCTTGTCCAAATCTCCAGCGGACACGGCATCCAGACGGCCCTCCAGTGAAATTTTTAATTTATTGCCAGTTAATTCCTTTTTGATTTCCATAAAACTATTTTCTCCTTTCGACTATACCAGCACTATTCCTGTCTACATTGTTGTACTACTGTTAAATTACTTTAACAATTGTAAGAATATTTTGCCCATCCTCATGCTGATATGATATATCGTCAACATTATTTTTTACCAAAAATATTCCCAACCCGCCAACGGGTCTTTCGTTAGCCCCTGCCGTTATATCAGGATCCGGCTGCTTCAGCGGATTGTAAGGTACTCCATGATCCATAAATCTCAATCTGAATTTAGCAGCATCGTCTTCAAGACAGCCCTCAATGGTAACCTTTCCAGCATCATCACCATAGGCATAGTTGGCTATATTGGTGAAAATCTCCTCCACCACAACCTCCAGCTGCATTCTGACCTTAGGGGAGCACTCCTTTTCCTTTAAAAATTCCTCCACAAAATCATTAACTTTACTTAAATTTTCCAGTGTCGCCTCAATAACAAGTTTATTGTTATCCTGTGAGTCCATAAAATCCCCTCCGCAATAAATTATTCACCAAATTTGGATTTTATATATGACTTTATGCTATTTTTCAGTCTTTCCAAACCATCCATCAATACTGACCTAGGACAGGCAATATTCATCCGCAAAAATTGTCTGCCCGCAGCACCATATTCTGCCCCCTCGGACAAATACAAACCGCTCTCCTTACGTATGAACTCCATCAGCTCCACAGAATCTTCACAAAAACTGGAGCAATCAAGCCATAAAAGGTAAGTAGCATCCGAAGGAACCATATATACATCAGGAATATTCTTCTCCATATACTCCTGACATACCTTCTTGTTTTCATAGATATATTCCCGAAGCTGATCAAGCCATTCCGCCCCATGATTAAAGGCAGCTATAGTGGCCTCAACGGCTATAATATTAGGTTCAGCCACCTCGTCAGTATTCAGGCGCCGCCACATCTTATGACGCAAGTGATCATTTGGTACCATAACCGCCGCTGAGTTTACACCTGCAATATTAAAGGTCTTGGTTGGAGCCATGCAGGTTACACTGATATCCCGACAGGTATCGGATACGGAGGCGAATGGTATGTATTCCTTTCCCGGATCCGTGAGATCACAATGAATTTCGTCTGCGATTACTGTGACGTTATATTTGGCACAAAGCTCTCCTACCTTAAACAGTTCATAGCTGCTCCACAAATGGCCTGAAGGATTTTGAGGATTACAAAGAATCATCAGGCTGACCTGGGGATCAGATAAATCCTCCTCCAGTCGTTCAAAGTCCATGGAATAGTTTTTTCCGTTGTATTTAAGAGGACTTTCTACCACAAAGCGCCCATTATTCACAATAGAGTTAAAGAAGTTATTATAAACAGGTGTCTGAATCAGCACCTTTTCCGCTGGACTGGTGAGCTTTCTCACCGCCGACGAAATTGCAGGCAATACCCCTGTTGTAAATACCAGCCATTCTGATTGAATCCGGAAATTATGGCGCTCTCTCCACCATGTAATATAGGCCTCATTCCAAGCCTCTGGAATTATGGAATATCCCAAGGCACCCACCTGCAGCTTTTCCTGAATTGCCTCCATAATTGGAGCTGCCACAGGAAAATCCATATCTGCCACCCACATTGGCAGCTCATTTTCCCCCACATCCCACTTTAGAGAATTAGTGTTACGCCGATTAATTACCTTGTCAAAATCGTACTTCACTCCATTGACCCCCTATTTTCCCATTTTTGTTTATAGATTCTAACCAGGAAAAGTAACCCTCTAAAACATATTTCAAGACACATAGCGGTCCATGCGCCATGCAGTCCGTAAATACCAACCAAATATAATGCGATAGGGATGCGAACACCCCATACGCTTACCAGATTCATAACACTGGAAAACAGGGTATCCCTTACTCCACGCAAGGCACCTGCTCCCACTATAGATACAGCAAAAAGTGGCTCAGCCAACAGCTGGATACGCAATACCTCAGTCCCCAAGTCCTGAACATTTTTAACAGGTGTCAAAAAAGCAAATACCTCCGGAGCCAATACGTACATAATAACAGCCAAGGCCCCCATGGTAAACATGCCAGTTCCCAAGGAAAACCAGGCAAAGCCCTTTGCGAAATCCTTTTTTCGGGCACCTATACTTTGCCCCACCAATGTGGTTGCTGCAATTGCTATACCGTAGCCAGGCATATAGCAAAAGGACTCCGCCGTTATGGCAAAGGAGTTGGCAGCAATGGCCACAGTGCCCAAAGGAGCCACAATAATCATCATGGCAATCATAGCTCCCGTAAGGACTCCCTGTTCAAGAGCTATAGGACAGCTAATTTTCAAAGCATCCCCCAAACACTCCCGGGTAAGCTTCCATTTCATACCATCCTTCTGACGGGTATATTTTCTCCTGAGCATTGCCAGATATAACAAAATACAAGCTGTTACTCCCTCAGCGGTAACTGTACCTAAAGCAGCCCCCTTAACACCAAGGCCAAAGCCGGGCCACCACACATCTATCCCCAATATGGCAACATAACCGGAGGAAAAAATAAACAGGGCATTAAAGCCTATGTCCAGCACACACATTATGCTGTTAAAGAAGCTGGCTGATTTCATGCTTCCGGAGCTTTGCAGCATAGCAGTAGACAAAATACGCAGCATTACAATTGGCATACCAAACATATACACCTTAAAGTAATCGTATGCCCCCACATAAATTTCAGGAGTAGCACCCAGCCATCCTGGCAGATACGGACTTATATATACACCTATTACGGATATAAGCACAGCAAAAGCCGTGACACATATCAGCCCCTGTCTAAAGGTGTCACGGGAATAAAGTAGCTTCTTGGCTCCAATAAACTGGGCCACCTGAACGGAAAAGCCCTGAACAGCTGCCATTCCTATACCATATAAAAACCACAATACAGGTGCCACCAAGCCTATGGAGGCAGAGGCTGCTGCCCCAAGACTTCCCACCATGGCAGCATCTATGTATTCCATAACAATATATGTTGTTTGAGCCAGCATTGCTGGAATACTTAGGCTCCATACGCACTTTAGCATTTGCCGCCAATGCAGTTCTTTTTCATTATGGATTACACTTATGATATTCATTCAAACATTCCTTGGTATATTATTTATTATCTGTAAAAACCAGTTCAGTGGCATTCTTGTCAATGGCAGGATCATCAAAGATAAGCTCCTCCACACCTACAGCCTTAATTCGACCGGAAATTGGATTCTTGATGCTGACCACCTTGGTGGTAATCTCTGCATCAATATCAGAAACGTATTCAAAGGCCAAATCCGTATTAAGTAACCGGCAATTTTTCAGGGTAACATTCTTCATATAGCATAACCCCTGATTACTTTCTATAGTGCAATTAACAAAGGTTACATTCTCAGAATTCCAGCCAATATACTCACCGCAAATATAACTGTCATACACGGTTACATTTCGGCAATTCCAAAAGGCATCCTTGGAAATCATCTTGGCATTGTGTACCTCAACATTTTCACAGCCATCAAAGGAATAATTCCCCGCCAGATTAAAGCCATCAATCTTTATGTTTTTGCTGTCCATGGCAAAATAGTTGCCCTTGGCAGAAACATTATTCATTTCAATATTATTGCAATGCCACAGGGTTTCGTCAGCATTTAAGAAATTCACATGATTTAGCTTAATGCCATCACAGCGTCTAAAGCCCTTTGGAGCCTCAAAGAGCACATCCTCAAAGGAAACATTGTCAGTATACCATATACCGGCCCGGCCCATTTCAAATACAGCACTATTTTTTACAGTAACGTCCTTACTATACCACAGAGGGTACTTCCATTGAAAGCTGGATTTTTCAATATGAATGTTCCGGCTCTCCTTTAATGGTGACTCTCCATCAGCGAAAATACAGTTCTTTATCTCCAAATCCTTACCCATGAACAATGCTCTCTCACCGGTAAGTCTCTGCTCATTAATTTCTTTCATCTTTTTTCCTCCATTTACATATATGAATCCCTTTTAAGAATTCATTTCAATTCCGAGTAAAACACTCTGAATTATCTAATCAAATCAAAATGAAAATAACATGAAAATCCCACTTATCGATTTTCTACATCCGGTATCAAAAATCCTTTATTTTATCCAATTAAAAAGCCGTCCATGGATATGTATCCAAAATTCTGAACACATATACCATTCGGACGGCTAAATCTACTATTTTATTCCTTTTCCTGACGGAGTACCACCTGATCGGTGTCGTCTATTTCCGCTACCTTTACGTTCACAGATTCCTTTGAAGATGTTGGAACATTTTTGCCTACATAATCTGCTCTTATAGGCAGCTCACGATGGCCACGATCAATAAGAACGGCCAGCTGAATTGACTTTGGACGCCCCATATCAATTATGGCATTCAGGGCAGAACGAATGGTGCGGCCAGTGTACAACACATCATCCACCAATACAATAATTTTGTTGTCGATATCCACCGGCATGGTGGTCGGCCTAACAATAGGCTGATAGGACAGAATAGACAAATCATCCCGATAAAGGGTAATATCCAATACGCCTACAGGCGGACGCTTGCCCTCAATATTCTTAATGGCATCTGCTACCCGTTCAGCCAAGGGCACACCACGGGAACGAATACCAACCAACACAATATCATCTACGCCCTTATTTTTTTCAAGAATTTCATGGGCTATGCGAACTAAGGCACGATGCATGGCCTGCTCATCCAGAAGAACTGTCTTATCAATAAAAGTTGTCATCCTATTCATCCCCTCATTATTTATTTAATATCTTAATGATTACGCAACTTTTTTAATATCTTCTCCATGTCCTCAGGCAATGGGGAAGTAAAGGTCATACGTTCACCAGTGGTAGGGTGGGTCAGCTCCAGGCTAATGGAATGAAGGGCCTGCCCCTGAATTGAAAAATTACCTTTCACCTTGCCATGTCTGGTGGCACCATATTTAGGATCTCCCACTACAGGATGACCAATATGAGTCATGTGAACCCTTATCTGATGGGTTCGCCCTGTTTCCAGACGACATTCGATAAAGGTACAGTCCCCAAAACGCTCCAGCACTTTAAAATGAGTGGTGGCAGGCTTGCCGTTTTCCTGTACAATAGCCATCTTTTTGCGGTCAGTGGGATGACGGCCAATATCTCCGCGGATAATCCCCGCTTCCTCCTTGATATTTCCCCAAACAATGGCATTATACACACGATGGGCAGTCTTCTCCTGAATCTGCTCTGCCAGGCTTATATGGGCCTTATCATTTTTGGCAGCCACCATAACACCAGAGGTATCCTTATCCAGACGATGTACAATCCCCGGACGGATTTCCCCATTTATTCCCGAAAGATCCTTGCAATGATACATAAGGGCATTTACTAGGGTCCCAGAATTTATCCCCGCAGCAGGATGAACCACCATGCCCCGTGCCTTGTTGATTACAATAATATCATTATCCTCATAAAGAATATCCAAAGGGATATCCTCTGGCAGAATCTCAACTGCTTCTGCCTCAGGAACTGACAGCTCCACCTCATCATCCAAATGCAGGCGATAATTCCCCTTTCTGACTTTGCCGTTTACAGCAGCACAGCCATCTGCCGCCAGCTTCTGAATATGGGAACGGGAAAAATTCGGCTGCATTTTGGTGAGAAACACATCCAGGCGTTCATTATCGGTATCAGCCTTGAAGGTCAGTGTCATTCTCGTTCCTCCTGGAGAAAATATCCATAACTATAAGGGCAGCCCCCACACATATTGCAATGTCTGCTATGTTGAACACAGGCCACACCCTAAAATCGAAAAAGTCTACCACTAAGCCGCTTTGCAATCTGTCATAAAGATTTCCCACGGCGCCACCTGCCAACAGGCTGACACCATATTTCATCATCATGGATTCCCTGGCCAGCTGCTTGCGGAAATAGAAAACCACAGCACAGAGAACTACTGCCACTATAATAAACATCATTCGCTGGTTGGCAAACATACCAAAGGCTGCTCCCGGATTAAGGACATAAGTGATGTAAAAATAGTCCTTAATAACCGGAATAGACTGTCCTAATTCCATGTAAGCAGTAACGTAGCTCTTAACCAGCTGATCTATAATAAAAACAATTAATCCTAGTCCTACAGGTACCAACCTTGCCTCCAAAAACTTCTTACTCATTTTCCTCTGAAGCAACCTCGTCAGCTGCTTCCAACTCCTGAACATCCTCTGGCTTTGTGCCAATCTCGATGTTTACTTCCTTCAATACATCAGACTCCTGCTTATCTGGGAACTGCTGCTCCGCATCCTCGAGAAGTGACAGCTCGGTCTTCAAGGTATTGCGCATTTTTGCAATAAACTGACGCTTTTCGCTTACGATACGCTCGTATTCTGTAACGGCCTCACGCACCTTCTGGGCTGCATCCTCCAGACGACGCTTCGCCTCAATTTCAGCAGCACGAATAATGTTATCACTGGCCTGCTTTGCCGCTGCCCGGATTTCCTCGGAACGGGTATTGGCAGTATTGGTAACCTCATCAGCAGTGCGCTGAGCCACCAAAAGAGTATCCTGAAGGTTCTTTTCCAGCTGATGATACTGGGTAAGAGCCTTTTCATTCAGCTCGATTTCCTTTTTCAGCTGGCTGTTTTCACGGAACAGCTTCTCATAGTCGTTAACTACCTGATCGAGAAAATCATCAATTTCATCTATATCGTAGCCACGGAAGCTGCGTTTAAATTCCTGATTATGTATATCTACTGGTGTAAGCATCTTTATCCCCCTAAAAACAATAATTCATAATTAAACCACCGTATATTTTAGCATATTTTTTGACATTAAAATAGGGGCATTAGTCGAAAAATGCCCCTAAATTATTATTAACCTTAACGTATTTAATCTTAGCTTTTAAAAATCAATATCACACTCAAACAAGCGGTTCCATGGATTTGTTATGCGCAGATTTTTGAGGGATAAATTTGCCGGCAAATTAACATTTTGCTGAGCAAATTCCTTCATCCATTCAGTTCCCTGCTGGGAAGCAAAATCACGGGCGCCGTCCAAATTACCTGTACTCTGGCTGTATCCTGGATGTATCCACACAGCAGCCCCCAGCTTTTGGCGGACGTTGGCCTGATAGCACCACTCATCAAGATAGCGGGTCAGCATCAGCTCATCCCGTGCCTGTTTATCCATCCATTTGGTCAGAAGACCTGTACCAATGAGGAATCCAGTGGTATTGGTAGCCGTATTCCAGCCGCCATAGGCCCGCAGCTTGAACTGTAAATCTTCCTTGTGCAGTGCGTTCATTAATGCATTATCCGCACCATTTCCATAAGCAATATCAGCCACTGCCACAGGATACCCCTTATTTACCATATCCTTTACCAGATTAACGAAGTGCATGGTCCCCTTCCGTGGCTTAATAGTATTGCCTGGGCCGTTGGCATCTGGAGTATTGCCATCAGGATTGGTATTTACGGCCATTACCAGCTCAGCCCGCTCCGGGGAAGGCACCTGCATACCGCCGGCAGCCACAATAGTATTGTCCACATCAATTCCAATTTCTTCATTGCAATATTTAGGGATGGTATTGCGGCCCTTACCTATGTTATAGGTGGTATAAATAAATGGAATATCCCTCTTATCATCACAAATAGCACGGCACATCATAACCATCCCCAGCTCGTCTGACCCTGAGGTTATTTGTAGCTTGGTCTTGCCAATATTTTTTCCATGCTCCCGTAAATGACGGGTTTCATAATGGGTCTGGGAATAAAGAGCGGAATCATCACCGCCTAAAAACAGAAAAGTGAAAACATTTTGGCCAGTCAAATCTATAAGTGCCTTATTGGCATTGTAATTTAGTCCGTGGCGATGGTTCCAGTCCTCCATGGCTGCAGGCAAAATATCCTTTGTGAGCTTTTCCAGCTCCTTTTTTTCCTTTTTGGTAGCCTGCCCCATTTCCACCTTATCACGAAGGGCGCTGTAATCACGAAGCATTACAGCATTTTGCTGATAAATAGCCGGCTCCATTCCATTGCCGGAATGGGTGGCAGACAACAGGGTACGCAAAATAGTACCAAATCCGTATATTGGCAAGCCCGGATGTTTTTCGTGGAAAGAACGGAAACGCTCCACCCGTTCATTTATGGTATCCTGAGTTAATTCGTGATTTCTGGAAGCCACAAGACTGCCATAAATCATGGCATCAGTTGATACCACAACAGCCCTTGCTCCAGGGGCATTTTTATTCAGCCACTGCCAAAGGCCATCCGGGTTGCCCGGCTGCTCTCTGGTTCCCAATAAAGTATCCGGTGGAACCACCACATCATACCCCAGCTTTTCTGCCACCTGACGGGTTTCCTTATCCGTTATTGGACGGTTATCCAAAGGCACAAACAGAATTTTACCACTGTCCACAGCAGAAGCAGCTGCTGTCGGTGTAAAGCCCGATACCACTGACAGCACCATCGTTAGTGCCAACAGCATAATAATTTTTAAATTAAGTCTCATAAAAAAATCTCCCGTTAATCAAAATCTGAAGCTTTTCCGTTTAATGCGGAGGCCGTTTCTCCAGGAATGAATTGGTCTTTAACTCAACATACTCCATATCCCTATCACAGCACAATATACTCCCCTTATGATAGACAACATAGCCGCCATCATAAGGAGAGTATTTTTTGTTCATTCAGCTTCCCCACATTATGTAGTTTGTAACATCAATTTCTACTGGTGATAATTCGCTACTCTACTTCAATTTCCTGCTGAGAAGCATTTTTTGTATCCATAAAATTAACGATTTCACCATCAGTCTCCACATGACCATAAACTACTTTTGGATTGTAAGGTATAAGAGTCTTAAAGTTGTAGTAATGATACTTACGCATTAAGTTATCCCTCATCATGTCTACCACACTGTACTGTTCAGGATACTTGTTGCTGCGGAACAACCGCCAATCATGGTACTCCACCAAATGAGCATTGTTTGTAGCGATTCCGCCATCTTCAAACAATTTAAACTGTCTGCCCATAGGGTAAAGGTTATTTACATTATTCCAGTATACCAGTACCTCACCGTCATGGGTTGGAGTCCGTCCATAAATGGCCAAATCCATGGACCTGTTGGCAAGATTAAACTTATTGCCCACAAGAGTATCATCAATATCAATTACACCCTTGTCCACATTCACATAGCCATTATTGGTCCAAAGCTTGGAAACCTTGGTGCCCGTATTGGATATGAGTTTATCAATAGTTACTCTTTCCACGAAATCCTGACCATCAGGAGTTTCCACAGTCATGGTCAACGGATTGTTGGTTCCACCAATATTTTCAATGGTACCTACACTGACATACTTACCAGCAAGAGTTATATCCTTCTGCCCATCACCATTTGCTTTGGCATAAATAGCATTAACATGGGAGGCCTCAGTATTATCACCCAGGATTATGGATACATGATTTGCTGTGGCGGTATTTAGTACGAAATCACCCTTCTTTACAGAAACGAGGATATCACCCTTGGCAGTCATGTGTCCATTTTTGACTATTACATCACCATCATCTGCTTTAACCTCCAAATCACCTTCAGATGACATATCCCTGTCTAAATAAACGCTGCCATGCTTGTTTACATTAGCTTGTGTATCCTTTTGGGAAATAATATCATCCGTGACGTGAAGATCACCATTGGTGGCGTTAAGTACTACATTTCTGGCTGCATCAACCTTGCCGACATGTTCAATAACAACAATATTCGGTGAATTAGGATCATAGTTCTCCGAAGCGGCTGTCAAATAAATATCTCCATTTTCTGTGGAGGTCTTTCCATAAACAGTTATAGTACCAAGACCAGTAGCAAGATTTACATTCTGATTAGCCGTTACAGTCTCTACATCACCCTCATTATCACCTACATCAATATTGCCCTCGCCTACAACTATGCTGACATTACCAGCTTCTGATTTAACAGAATGACCGATTTGTACATCACCTTTTTCTGTGGACAAATCGATATCTCCATTAACGGTAATATCTTTGGCAAAGCCAAGATTACCTTGTCCCTCTATAGTTGCTTTCAGGCTTCCCTGGGCTTTGAGGTAATCATCAATTAGAATATCACCATTGCGGCCAGTAAGGGAAATATCCCTTCCAGACTCTACTGCACCGTTATCCTCAATAACGAAGTTGCTTTCACCTTGCACATAGGTATCCTTGCCGGCCTTAAGGTTAATATCGCCATCTTCAGTTACGGTCTTACCATAAATATATATGGTTCCCACATCCGTTGACAAGGTAATATCTTTCTTGGCTGAAACAGATTCCTCGTTGTGATCCGAGGTGTTACCTATTGAAATATTACCAGCACCAGTATTAAAGTCTATACTTCCCTCGGAAGCGTTTACTTTACCAATGACATCAATTTCAGCTCCCTTTGAAGTAACATTTATGTCACCTTTATCTGAGTTCAATGTCTTGGCTATCTTTATTTCGCCATTTTTACTGCTCACGTTTATATCATTGCCAGCATATACCTGCTGATTCTCAGGTGCAGCATACTCTGGACCGTCAGGAACAGGTGTTAATGTGCCATAACCAATATGTACCATACCACTATCAGAAAGAGCGTGCAAGGCTACACTGCCATCTGCATTTATGGAATTATAAATTTCAATATTGCCTTCGCTGCCGGCAGCTAAGGCCTCAACATTGCCATCCGCCTTTACAGAACCAATAAGACTAATATTGCCCTTGTCCAAGGTCGTAATGAACACGTTGCCACCGGCAGTTATAACATCATTATAAACACTAGGGACATGCTGTGGTATCCAATCCAAAATTGTAATATCTGAATTTCTGGATTCAAGCTTAATATCCTTGCCAGCAGAAATACCTTC
The DNA here is from genome assembly GCF_000621545.1 of Anaerovibrio lipolyticus LB2005. GTDB lineage: Bacteria > Bacillota > Negativicutes > Selenomonadales > Selenomonadaceae > Anaerovibrio > Anaerovibrio lipolyticus_A. The sequence continues at coordinate 142,067 of NZ_JHYA01000005.1, read as the reverse complement.
GGTAACAAGCATACTTCCTCGTTTGTCATCACTAACATCATCATAATCAGCGGACAAATATACATCACCCTTGACAGCCTTAATTCCACCGCCAACTATTACCTTGCCATTTTTGGCCGGAATGAGAACATCCTCATCGGCTATAACATTACCCACAACAAGTACATCGCCATTATAGGAGCGCAGGAGGGCATCTTTACCGGCATCCACATCACCTTCAATACGAATGCTTTTGCCTATAAGATTTACATCCTTGCCAGCCTTCGTCAAGCCATTTATTACAATATCTTCCTTTGCAACAGCAGCAATATCATCCCCTGCAAGCCAAGCTCCGGCTGAATTAATTTTCCCCTTGTCAGCCATAAGCTCCAAGGTTCCCTTTACATTAATGATACCCTGGGTGGTTAAATCGCTTGGAGTCTTAACCTTCAAGTCCCCTGTAAAGCCCGGCTCAGTATCCTTACCGATAGTACCAAGAATCATTTCACCAACAGTATCCAGCTCCGGACGCTCCAGACCAACCAAGTAGCCATTTACACCAGAACCATGTATCACTGCACCTGTATCCAGCAAGCGAATGGCATTATCCTCAGAACCCAAATCCCCTTCCTTGGCGTTCAAGGAAATTGCAGAACCAGCCATTATATAGGAAGTAGCTTCATCCTCAGCTTCCTTTTTGGACATCTTAACGCCTTTATCACCAGTTAATTTTATATCTTCACCGGCCTTAACCACATCTGCAATAATAATGGTTCCAGGAGTATTTACAGCAAAATCATTATCCATATTGATACTGTTAAGGATTATTCTGTTTTTATCATGCTGAACTCCCTGAATATGGGCACTACCTCCCTTGGCTTCAACATTGACACCATTACTTAGAACATTAAGAGGTCTTGCGACAATTCCCATATAACTGCCAGAACCATCATTTGTACCATCCAAAATCAAATTTTTGGCATTGATATATGGCACCATTCCATCATCGTTGACCGTGCTGCCCACCAGGCCATTACCGGCAAACAGCTTTACAGTATCCGGGGTGTATACACTGCCGATGGACAGAGAACCTGCACCCACATTTTTAATGAAAATATTATCGTTGGCCCGAGCCGTCAAATCACCGCCAGCCTGCACATTAATGGCTTTATCAGCAGTACCGATAGTGCCTTCGCCGCCCTCCAGAAGGACTTCCTTACCAGCAATAACATTAGCCTTGGTCGAATTTTCCAAAGCATTTACAAGACCAATCTTTCCCAAAATCCGCACATAGCCATTATCAGCCTTGAGGGTATCCAAGTTCAGAACAGGGAGCTCCCCGTCGTCTGTAGCCTTACGGGCTGAAACAGAAATATTCTCACTGCTTGCACCCGCTTTGACTAAACCAGTGGCATTGATCCCCAATGGTGCCGTACCTGTTACTTGGAAGCTGACTTTTTTATTTTCATCCTCCAGACGAATTACATCAGAGGAATCGGCATTGGCCAAAATCTTCAAGTAATCCACATTGGTCTTGCCACCCTCACTGTAGCCATTTCTAAGCTGGTCAATGGTTATAATCTGCGGAGCCAGATTACTGCCTACATTTTTACCCACTAAGGTGATATTATTGCCAGAAACATTGGCAAGCTTATCCCGGCTGTCAGTGGAGCCCACTTCCTTATTAAGGATTTCGGAGCGCAGAGCATAGAGCAGCTCTTCCTGGGTCCATTTATAGGTTGGGTTAGCTGCTTCTTTCTTCAGTTTGGCATAATCACTTTCAGCTTTTGAAGCCAAATCTGTCAAATAAGCATCACTATCAGCATAAGCCCCAAACTCAGCCTTCAAATTATTATAGGCTGCCTGTTCCTTGTCAGACATTTCTATACCGCTATCAGCCTTTTTCTTCATTGTCAAATAATCAGCAAAGCTTTCCTTGACATTATCTTCATAAGCGGCAACATTTCTTTCCAGCTTACGGATGTAGGCATTGTTGCGGTCCGGTCCGGCAATAAGACCAGAGTCAATCCATCGCTGAATACGGGCTGCAGTTTCATCACTGGACTCGTCTCCAGTGTATGGCAAAGCATCCACAAAGCTGCCCCCCTCATTTTTAAGGGTAACATCACCAGTAATGGAGCGAACAGCCCCAATACGCATATCAGTACCTTCACCACCGCCATTTGTCAGGAAAATATCCTTTTGTGCTGTAGCACTAATGCTGGCACTGCGCGAATTATCATTAAGCGCCTGCTGGCCTGTCATCACCTTCAATCCCTGTTCGCTGGTACCAATGGCACCGGTTTTACTGGTAAGTTCAATACGCTGACCCTTAATACCGTCACCGTTACCCTGGGTAATATTGCCACTTACATTGAGGGTGATATTATTGTCACCGGCCAGGGACGCAATAATATTTTGTGCCTTTATGGTAGATATTTCCGCATCGCCGTTTACATTAACATTGATATTGCCTCTATCAGTTTCGGCTCCCAGTTTAACTGCCTTTTCCCTGTCCAGAGCATCAATATTGATATTGTTAATATCCTCTTTGGCCTTTAGTAAAATATTATTTCCAATAATAGACGAACTGGAATTGCCTATTATATCTCTGCCGGAATCAATGCTAATGGTACCTTGGGCATTATTGTTGCTAATGTTGCCCGCAAGGGAAATATCGCCATTGCCCTTGATATTAATAGTGCCATCATCCTGGCCAATAAATTTAATTTCTATCGGCTTATCGGCCTTTATGCTGGACACGAAAGTCTGGCTGGAGCCAGTCTTGACATCCCAGTTATAATAATAGTTCTTCCAAAGGAAATGATCCTTGGAGGTTACCTCGTAATTCATCTTTTCCTGGCTAAGAACTACATTATCTGCCACCATACTGTAATCATCACCGGCTTCGGTGGAGATGAAGCGGCCCTTTTGCAAATCAATATCACGTTTTTCAGTCACTGTCTTCTCTGCTTTATCACTGGCTGACTCAAATGAAAATGCATCCACATCCAAAATAGCAGTATCACGATAGTAATAATGTATATTGGAGGTAGAATCTGTACCACGGGTCCAGTTGTAGCGGCTGTTGGCCAACGGATTAAAGGTATATTTGCGCCCAGCATTGGAGTTGTCAGTAGTAATCTGTGGATTATTGCTCAAATAGCCCTCAGTGGTGGTAACTCCCGCTGTGGTATAACTGCTACGGGTCAGATACTCCTTGCCATCCTTCAGTGAAGAAGTAGTAAGTACCACCTCACCATCTAAATCGTTATTGAGAATCTTGCCCACCTGCATATTGACATTGCTCTGATTGTCAATGCTGATATCAGCACCGCCATCTACGGCGAAAATCTGGCCACCGGTGGTGCTGATAATACGGCCAGTGAGATATACCTTGCCACCCTGAGCATCAATATTCTCTGTCAACAGGGTATCATTATCCGGGTCATAATAAACCTGGACATTATAAACCAAGGAGCCATCGGCTGCCTTTTCAGCATCCCAGTTGGAGCCTCCCTCATTAACCTTATAGATACGCCGTCCTTCGTAGAGCTTGGAGCTGCTAAAGTCCTGATTATTGGCCGCTGTCTTGGCAGCCTCTACCTGTTCCTTAGTTACAACAGCCTTGTAGTTACCATAACCACTTTGCAAAATACCATTTACATTTATAGTATCTGCAGCAATAAAGATAGTATTACCCGCTATGCGACCAGCCTTTTTGGCAAGCTCTTCACTTTCCGACTTTGGTGCGGTACCATCAACAGTTCTAATTTCATGCTTGTCTTGGTCTTTCACTCCCCAGTCATTGGAAATCCCGTCTATTGTTGCCTGATTTACACTCTCATATACATCTTCAGGGGTAGAGCCAATATGTACGACACCCTGGGTATAGCTTTGGGTTATGCTGCCGGATTTGGAGGTCAGTCTTATGGAGTGACCATCCACACCTGTTACCTTGTTATCCTCGTCGAAACCATCGATAATAATGTCGCCAACGCTGCTGTTATTGTTGACAATCTCCACATCAGCGATACCACCATCAACACGACCGGCAATCTCAATGGTACCAACACCATCAAAGGTCTTATTTACAGTCGCAGTGTGGCCATCGCTCATATAGGTCACCTTATCTGTCAAAGGTATGCCACTGATAGAGGCATTGTCCGAGGTAATGGACAGCATCGGATCATCACCGTAGATGGATTTTAGCTTGCTATAGGACACATTATATTTCTTGTCAGAATTCAGATCTTTAATCTGCTCCTTGCCAGCAGCATCAGAATTAATAATATTATCCTTAAAGATTATCCCATCGCCCTTATCATGAATTAACGCATCATTAACCACTAAATAAGCATTGGAGGTATTCTTAACAATGATTTCCGGATTGGTCTTGGCCACTACGGAGCCCTTGCCGTAGAAATTATTGCTGTCCACATTAATGGTTCCACCACATGCCTCCAGCAGCTTTGGCAATGTCACCACCGGAATATCGTAGCCAGTAGTAATCGGTATCCAAATTTTATTGCCATTAGTAGTTGTTTCCTCCACCATAAGACCGAGGCTCTTCATTTTGGCCTCCAGAAGCTCCAGCTCCTGCATATAGCCCGCATAGGCAATGAGGGTATTGCCATCGCCACCCTTGGTATCCTTACCATTATATTGTGATATCAGCTTTTTCAGCTCAACCCAGCGCTTAGTCATCATATTGGCATAGCTCTGGACATTCTGTATGGTTTCTTTTTCTAAATCAACATAGTGTTTACCCTCATCATCCACAATGGAGATGGAAAAGGCCTTATCATTGCCAGTGGCCGTAACATTATGCTTTTCAATAACATCCTTATCATTAGCTGCCTTTGCCTCGTGATAACCCAAATAGCTATCCGGCACCACCTGACCGGAAATTGTCACATAAACCTTATCCTGGAATCCGGCCAACAGCTTACCATCCACCTGGGCGTAGTTGGTAGTTTCACTTACCATCTTATCCACATTGGAGCCATCGCTGCTATCACTTTCCACCACTGGGACATTTTGCCCATCACCGCCGTCACCAGTATAGAAGGTATGATACATAGCTCTCTTTAAAATCTTTTCCTCACCATTAGTGGCCTTAATATTAATATTGCGCATGGACTCTCCTGTAGCGGTTTCATGAACCTGTACAGTGTTATTCCGTTTATGTTCAATATCAATATCCCGGTGCCAGCCTAAAGGAATCACTGTATCATTGCGGGCATCCGCAATGGAAAGCTGCTTTACCGTGGATTTTTGCCCAATCCCATTGGCACCTGCATACAAATTTATATCCTTATCACTCTTAATACCACCATAAATATCTACCGTATTGGTGCGATTGATATTGTGCTCAGTCTTGGCCTTTGGCCCTGCACCGGCACCACCGGTTACCTTGCCCTCGGCATGAACAGTGCTGTCAATATTGTCAAAGGCCGCCAGGGTAATACCGCCCTTATCATATCCACCGATATTATTAAGAATAGCACCCTTGCCCAAGGTCACCTTATTGGCGGAGGTATAGTCTGTTTTTGCCCGCACCACAATAGACTCCGCTAATCCGGCATTTTCCCCTGTAGCGTAGTTGTTCAATACATCTTTATTTGCAGCCTCATAGGTCTGGGTACCAGTGGTAACTATGAGAGCGTTGTTTCCAATATTTACCTGGGTTCCCTTCTTTATAACATCCTTGCTTTCCAGCTCCGACATACCAAAGAAATTGTATGCTGTCATATCCAGTCGACTGCCATAGGTATTCTTCAGACGGCTATTGAATTCATTGTGAGCACCTACAAATACCTTGTCAGCCAAAATAAACGAATTATTGGCCACATTGGCAGAGGTTACTCGTCCCTTCTGACCAACGTTTAAATCAGTGTAAATTCCGCTGCCCTGCAGTAAAGCGCCACTACCGGAGAAGGCCTGAACATCCATGCCATCATTTTGACTGGCATTGACATGCAACTCATCCGTAGCATTCCAAACGCCATAAATATTGGCATTGGCAGAATTATCAAAGTATGTATTGGCCTTGCCTGTATTGCCAATATCTGCTATACCACCACCAGAGGCCCGCACATAGGAATCCGTATAGGAATTGCCCGTGGCTCCCAGCATGAGCTTATACACCTGGCCACCGCCTGCAGTGGCACTAACCATATCCTCAGCTCTGGTATTGCCATCGATAGCCCCGGCAGCAAATTTCAATGCACTGACGGTAACATTGCTAATATCGTTTTTACGACTTACCTCATTGTGGGCATAAATAGTCAAGGAACCATTTTTTTCAATTGCCTTATCTTCTCCATTTTCATCTTTTTCGGTAACAGTGTAGGAATAATCCTCACTACCAATATTTATCGCCACATTGGTTTTGGTGGTGATATTAGACTCATCACTGCTGTAGCCTGGGATGGCCATACCAGCTACTGCCACACTGCGAAGACGGGAGGTGGCGGTAGTTTCATCCTTCCTGCCCACCTGGGCTCCAAAGAATACGGAACCGGAACTAAAGACATTGTTGTCTGCCACATTTATTGTGGCACCGCTATTAGCCTCCACAGTAGCCTTTGAAGCCATACCCGTTACTACTCCAACGGCATCATTATCAATATCCACCTTCAGCTTTGGTGCATTGGCCGCCTGGAAGGACAAAGCGTCTGCACTAAAGATGTAATTACCGCCCTTAATATTAATCTGAGAGGTACTATTGTCCTTGGCATAAGTACCATTATAGCCAGCTGCTGCCAGCCCCGCTGATATACCAGTGCTGTTGGCAGTGAAGCTGCTATTCTTTACGCTATTTACATTTATTTTACCATTGGCATTGGTACTCTTAATGGTATGAGCAGACCCGCTGGCCTCAAAATTAACAGCCGAAGCACTGGTGTTATTTATCCCCTCGTCAATTACATTAACAGACACCACACCAGCGGATACACCGACTACATTGGTATTGGCGGTAACATTATTTATGGCGTTGATATTTACATCATTAGCTGAGTTAATGTTAGTATTCTTTACATTGACTCCTGTGCTGCCACTCATATCCGCTGTGCTGGAAATAACAGTAACACCCAATGCAGCTAAATTGCCAACAGCACCCTGGGTATATATTCCCCTGTTCTTATCATCTTCATTTTCCCGTGGATTGTCCGCGGTATTAGCCACTACATCTACCTTGCTGCCAGACAGGGTTGCCCCATCCATACTTACGGCAGTGGAATTTTTAACCTTGGCATCTGCCTGGGTAATCACAAAGTCAAGGCCACCCACATCGGCACCGATGGTCTGCAAATTAGCCCGATTTTTTTCCTCCGCAGTAAGGGACAGAACTCCTGTAGCATCGATGGTGGCGCTATTGACAGATACCTTGCTGCCCAAATCCGTACCACTTACAGCAGTATCGATATTAAAGGCCGTGCGCTCCCGCACCTGCTTACGCTCAGCCGTAGTCATGCCTACAAAGGCCTTGGTATTATCCTTGTCCTGATTATTGGCTGCCTTGATTTTATCCAGCAGGGCCTTATCAGTCTTTATCCTCTCATTGATGGAGGTTTCCATATGATTTACACCAGATGCCACACCACCCAGGGAAACATTCAGCATAAGGGTATCAAGATCACGAACTATATCTGCCTTCACATCAGTCTTGTCCTGGGATTTCAAGGTGCTGTTATTGCTGATGGTAACATGGGATTTATCCGCTATGGTATTAACTGTGCTGTTGACACCGAATCCACCGAATAATCCGCCCTGGACTGTTCCAGTATTCTGGGTAGACCAAATAACATCATGGGAATTCACATCGATTTTACCTGCCTGAATGGTAGATTTATCAATAGATACCCCCACATCAGAAGTTAAATCACTGTAATTAAAAGTACCACTCAAGCTGCCACCAAGGCCAGCCACTCCGCCGGATACCAGAGCTGCATCCAGAACAGTCTTGTTCTTGGCCTTGATATTGGCCTCAGAGTCAGTCTTAGTTGTTTCCTTTATGGTACTGTCGGACACAGTGGTGCTAACGGTGGATTTCTGATCCACAAGATTTATACCAAGACCAATAGCGGCACCAGTAAGGGCACCGGACACATCAAAGGTACCCATATAGGCACGACTCTCATTATCAGCCAGCAAATTGGCCTTATTAGTGTAATCCAGGGTAAGGTGGTCCACCTTGGTCCTCACCTTCATGTTAATATCATCATTGATTACATTGGCATTGGCATCTACACCCTCAATAACCAAGCCACCGGCAATGGCCAAATTAGCAATACCCTGCCTTGACTGGGCCAACAGGTCAAAATCATGGGCCTTGGCCGTGGTATAGCTGCTTTCTGCCAGCACACTGCGATTAATATAGTTGGTATTTTGAGCCGCAGCTGCAGCCAGATTTTGGCCACCAGACACCCCTACCTCAAAGGTACCAATATTGGTGTAATCTGCCGCCTTTACAGAAACATTTTGGGCATCCTTAACAGCCCCGCCGTATTGAGAAGTATCCTCATTTACGGAGGAGTTATTTAAAACAGCCTTGGTATTGCCCTTAATATAGTCTTCATTGAAGGTGCCGGAAACACCACCAATAGCCCCACCAGCCCCTGTAAGGGCATCAGAAGCTATAGCATTGGTGGAGCTGCTGTCCACAACCAAGCCAGTCAGGCTTGAACTTGTACGGCCAGCTTTAAGATGAGATGGTTCAAAGGTTGATTTGCTTACCATACCAGTGATAATGCCATCAGAGCCATTATCTGCGTCCTTCATGTCGCTATTGATGGAAACCTTCTTGCTATCATCAGCAGTAGCAGCCACATTGGTGACAACCTTACTGCCATCAACGGAGGACACAGTATCACCGGTAATCTGGTTATCAGCCACAGTAACACCAGCGGCTCCCCCCTGCATCCCAACTGCCAGCACACCTGCATAGTTAGAAATGGCATCGTCACTCTGGGCCACAACGCCAATGTTGTTATCGCTGATAACATTGGCCTTATTCATTTCCGCCGTGGTATTGCTGCCAATAAAGTTATAGCTGTAGGAACCACCTATGGAGAAGGTTTTAGAGCCGTCCAAGCCGATACCAATACCCAACAGCTTAGTATCAGCAGTGGAATTAATAAGGAGATTTTTCATTCGGCTGGCAGTATCTGGCTGACTATTAGAATAGTTATAGTAGGCCTTGGTATTCTGATTCACATCATTAAAGGAGAGGCCCACAGCACCTGCAATAACACCACTAAAGGCAGTAGACAGGGCGGCACCGGCAGTCTTGTTATTAATAGTGGATTTTGCATCTATCTTTACATCCGCCTGGCCAGCGTCCTTGTCCGCATCCACTGAGCTGTTCTCCATACCAGCAATTACATCCTTATAAACATTGGTACGGGCCACACCACCCTGCAGATTCACTTTGCCCTCGATACCCACACCTACACCAACACTGGTGGCCTTGGAGGTATCGGTTGCTGTTACATCAATGGTGGAATCCGCCTGAGTTGTGATGATGGCATCCTTAATAAGTGCATTGGTAGCTTCCTTCTTATCCTTTTTACCAATATTGGCATAGGACACACCACCACCAATACCAGCTACTCCCCCCTGGGTATAGGCCATACCTCCAGCGATGGTAGTCTTGGAGGTGGTGTTTTCTGCTGTTACATCCAAATCCTTGACATTAACGATGTCAGTGCCCTTTTGCCCCTTGCTGATAATGGCTTCGCTGCTGTTAGTGCCTTCGTTAATAGCCACAGAACCATTGAGCGACAGAATGCTAGCCTTGCCGGTTGTGGCACCTACACCAGCCCCTATTGCCAATACATAGGTATTATTGTTGGCATCCAAAACGAGGCTATCCAACTTATTGTCGGTTAAGCCCTTAAACTCGCCACCCTGTACATAAACACCGGTAGCATTATTCATATCATTGTTAGCCAAGGTCATGCCAACGCCCACATTATTGGACTGGTTAAACTGCCCGGCCACGGTGACAATACTGGAGGTATTATCAGACTTGCCGTTGATGGTATTGGCAGTTAAATTACTGTCAGTAATGTTTACCTTGTTGTTATTGGTAACATTATGCCAGCTTATTCCTCCGACACCGCCAAAGTATTCAGAACCAATGCTGGCTCCCGCAGCTACTCCCACAATCTTGGCTTTATTGGTAGTCCCTGCATTAATAGCGGAGCCCTTTAAGGTTGAACCTACAACATCTACCGAGAGATTGTTCTTTATATCGTCAACCCCAACACCTACACCAGCCCCATTGCCACTGATATTAATTCCGGCTGCCACATTCACGGTCAGATTGTTGCCTGGAACGGAAATATTATTGTTGGCAGTATTCTTAATCTCCTTGTCATTAGAATAATCAACCACATCTTGGTTATTGAGAGTCTTCCTGGCATCCTGAGAAATGTAGTTATCAGTTACATAGTCAACATCAATGCCCTTGTCCTTCAAATCCTCCTTGGTAACGGACTGGCCCCCCTCCACATCATGGGCTGCCAAGGTCACTGCACCGCTGGCATCAATATTGGCACTGTTGCGGATAGTAGTTTGAACATTATTGTTCACATCATTGAAGGCCACGGCCCCATCCAGACCAATGGCACTCTTGCCACCACTTTTACTGCCAGCCACTGCCACATTGATCTGGTTAATTGACTTGGCAGCCTCCATGGTAAGGTTATTTATATTCTTATATTCCAGATTTCCGCCACCGCTAATGAGGCTGATTACATTATTGGACAAATCACTGATGGATACAGAACCGCCCAAGTTGGCTGATGTACCATCACTTCCCGTCCAATTAGCCGCCAGACCACCAGAAATCTGCCAGTCGCTGGCCATAGTCTTATTGGTAATATCAGTTTTATTGTCACCAGTATAGCCCTGGTTCACGCCGTTACCAATCATCATGGCACGTACATCATTATGTACATTATTATAGGATACGGAGCCGCTGGCAGTAAGATTGGTGCCACCGCTGGTATTTACTGCCAAGGACAGGCCGGAGGCGATTTCCGTACCTTTCTTTTCTGCCAAATTGGTAATGGAGCCCGCACCCTCCAGCTGGCTGTTCATAATAAGGGAATCCACAGTACGGCTGACATCTGTATCCGCCACTGCACCGCCAACAGCAACAGACGGACTGTTATTCTGTTTCATGGCATTAAAGGCTGCCCCTCCGGCAAAGGAACCCAGGAAGGTACTGTCACTTGCCTGAACCTTAACACTATTCAAAGCAGCGTTATCATTTTTCTGCAACTGAATACCATCCACTGTGGCAGCGGTATCGCTGGTGCCCTTATTTATAGCGGCACTTCCAGCCGCAGACAGCTTAAAGCCACCAGTGCCACCCACATTGGCACTGGCTGTATTGCTGGCATTGGAGCCCTTAATTGTATTAGTAAGCTTATTGCCCGAAAGCCAGTTATTAAATTTATCCCGCTTGTTGCTGATATTCTGAATAAGATTACTGCCCTTATCAAAGAGGGACTTGTCAGAGCTGGTTGTCCCGGCAATTTCCGCCCCAATACTGTTAATAGTGCCCTTAGTGGTGGCAACAGCCTCAAAGCTGTTTGCCTGCCATTTCTTAATATCAACCCTATCAGCAGTAGCTGCACCAAAGAAATCATCATTAACGGAGCCTATTTCCTTGGCCAGATCCCTGGCCAATACACTGCGATTTTGGGTGTGGTTAGCGGCCTTCTGTTCATCACTGTCTTTTTCCTTATCCGTGACCTTGGTAACTCCCTCGCCATTATCTGCCACCTGCACAATATTGTTGGTATTGTAATCTACCAAATTTACGCCAATGCCAACTGCCCCATTTGCACTCTTGCCACCCAGGGTTAACCCGCCAGTAATAGCGTTTATATTGGTATCATTATTCGCGTGCACACCAATAGCACCATCCGCCGCTGTGGCCTTGATGGTGGCCTCATCATCTATGGAAACAATGCTGTTGCCGGTGCCCTCGACGATATTTACCATACCGCCAATATTAAGGGTATCTGCCTTGCCGGAGGAATAAACAATATCCACCTGCTTCATGGTCTGGTCAGCAGCTATATCCACCTTATTGCCTTCAATAGTGGTATTTTTACCCACCATAACTAAGCCGGTGCCGCCTATATCCTGATAGGCCACGCTGGCTCCAATACCCACCTTGCCATTCTGGTCCAAGGTAGCATATTCGCCCCCCTTGCCGGTAAGGGACACAGTATAAGTGCCAGAGTCGGCCTTGATGCTGGTATCACCATCTGCATGGATGGTTGTGCCTTCACCAATTAATACAGTGGCATTATTCTTTAATTCATCAACCTGTACAGACCCTGTGGCACTGAATTTGCCTGAACCCTCTGTGGACTGGTTTTTGGACTCAGTACGTACATGATAATGGGTATAAGCGGACGGATGGGTCATGTTAATGGCATTTTCCCCTAAGGTTACTACGCGCTCCTTGACCTTGGCCGCCACCTGGCCATCCTCCTTTATTTTCTGTATGGCTGTTTGCAGATTTTCCCAATTAGCAAAGGTTGAAGGAATTTCAGTAGGCTTGCTCCAATCTACTGCCTGAATATTATCATCCAAATTCTCAAATGCTGAATTAAAAGCATTTTTTATATCTTCGGAGCATAGGTCCTTTATGGCCTCAAAGGATTCCTTGACCTCGTTCCAGGCTGTCTTCACATTATATTTGCCCTCGGCATCAGGTGCATAATCCATGTGGGCCTTGGCATTAATATTTACAGCCCCAGTGGCCGACAGAGACTTATTAGGAGCTGATACCTTAACATTGGCATTGTTATTTACGCTGTCCACCAATAGGGCAGCATTTACCAAGCCACCATTGGTAGCCGCACTGCCATTACTGCTCTTTGCATTTGTCATGGAGCTGACCACATTCATGTGGAAGCCACCGATTGGATTACCGCTGTTATCCTTATCTCCAATGGAGGTTTCAGCATTCAGCTTAATATCACCGCCAGTGGCCCTCAGAGCAGAATTTACCACTACATTGCTTTTGTTTTCCTGATTGAAAACGCCCACTGTGGCCCCGACATCACCGAATTTTTTCAGCTTGCCCACCAGGCCGTCACCATAGTCCACCAGCTTGTCCAAATACTTGTTAATAGTGTTCTTCTGGTTGGCATTCAAAGACTTCAATTCCACTGGCTTGGTATCATTCTTGAATATCTGGCCAGACATTACCCCCAAGGTGTTATTGACTGTCAGCACATCCTTTTTTATAAGATTATCTGCACTGGCCTCAATAGACTTGGCCGTTACATCCTTATTAAGGGTAACATTGGCATTTGTCTTATCATCTACATAGGCTACTCCAGAGGACACAACGCCAGTTTCCTCATTCATGGCAGAGGTGGCCGTTACATCCATACTGTTATTCATTGTGGCTGTGGCCTTAAAGGCTCCAGTGGTAGTAATAGCCTCGTCTACCTTGACATTGGCACCACTTTCAGAATTAACGATGGTTACAGCACCATAAACCGACGGCAGCTGGGTGGTGGTATCCCCATTAGCCCGTTTAACATTCAGCCCACGGGCTGCCGCTGAAATATCCGTATTGGCATCAGCCGCCAAAGTAACTGACCCAATAGAGCTATTGCCATGCTGCAAAGTCAGGCCCTCATTTACGGTAATGTCAGAAGTATTCTTTCCCGTAACATTGGTATAAGCCCGAGCCATTACGCTGGCATCCACATCCATAGTCAAATTGGCGGTGGCGGTGGCCGCCAAAGAATTGGCATCAATAGTTCCACCAAGAGAAATGCTGGCGATATTGGTTCGATTACCAGTACCTTCCATAATGCCCAACAGGAACTTGTCAATCCAATTTGTCCATTTGGACTGGTCTGGTTTCAGCAAATCAGCCGCGTCATCACCAGTAGTGGCCTTTAAGTACAGATACAAACCGTTTTGCAGGGCTGCATCCTTGGCAATTGACTTGCGAATTTCCGTCTGTACCAAATCCTTAACCTGTTGGTCCTGAAGATATTTAAAGATGGCCCTCTCTTTGTAGGTGGTATCTGCATTGGCAGTAACCTTTACCGCACCATCAGCCACCAGCTTGCCCTTATTATCAACGCGTGCCTTGTTGGTGGCAGCAAAAATTTCATTTAGCCAGCCCTTTTCCCATTTATCCCAGTTTTCCAGTTCATATTCGTTGGTTTCCTGGCCCTGCTCATTAGTTTTCTTTTTGGCCTTTAATTCCGGTAGGGTACTATCATCCACTCTAATGGCACTGACAGCATTTAATACAATATCACCACCCGAGCCAGTAGATGCAGACAATCCACTAGGAACATGGGCATGATTAACTACGTCCTCAAACTGAATATTGCTTACACTGGAAAGCTGAGCCCCGTCCTTAATATTGATTACCCCAGCCCCCAGTACAATACCACTATGAGTGTTAATATGGCCAGAAACATTGATGGTACCGCTGGTAGGAAGTTTTGTAATATCGTCTATAGTAAACTGGCCACCACTGCCTCTTTTCTTGTTTTCCTCACCCTCAAAGAATTCAGCAAAGGCATCCTTTTGCACCACCATACCAGTAAAGCTGCCAGCATTAATAACACCTTGGGAGCCCACTACTATGCCATCTGGGCTAAGAAAATACAGATTACCGCCAATTTGGCCATTTTGCACTGCATTAAGTACACCGTTGATATTAACCTGGCTATTAACCATATTTACCAGAGTATTGGCATAGTTGTTCTGCCCCTGCTGGTTAAAAAACATATCTGCCCGATCACCATTAGCGAGAACAAATTTATCAAAACGATTTACCCCCAAGTCTCCACTAACATACTGGGCATAAACCTCATATATACCGTTATTATTGGTCGCAACAGGCGCACTTTCCCCTTTGACAGTTATATTGGTTGTTGGATCGTCAGCATAGGCTACACCAGATGGCAAGACAGCAAGGCACCCCAAAGTGAGGCCAAGTAACACCTTACCAGCCAACACCCTATATACATATCTTTCCCGCTTTAAATCATGTTCAAAAGCGTTTCTTTTAAATTTTTTACGAAACCTCCCTGTCTGCGACATGATAATCCCTCCTTGACAATCTGTTATTGAAAAGGACCCAGCTTACACGGTACACTTTATATGCTTATACTATATATACGTTTATACGATATATTGCTTACAAAAATTAAAAACAATTCTAACTTTTATTTGTGTGGATATGCTTCCACGATGGGGGGAAACTTCCTGCTAAAATAAAATTTTTTTACATATTTTGGGCATAATAAAAAACCGCCCGTAGGCGGTTAAATAGACATGATATAAGGCTATTCAGTTGCAGGTTGAGTCATCATTACTAAATTATCTTTTCCAGGTGCAAACACCGCCCTGACATTCATCGCTTTGACTATACCCAGCATTGGAATTGTCATTTCCTGATTGGTCATCATCTGCTGCCAATACTGGCATCGTCAACAGCAACAAGCTGGTTGTCAACAGCAATAAAATTTTCTTTAACATCAACAACATCCCTCCTTGTTTTCCCTGCCCAAATACAAAGCATGATTAGGGCAGGCCTCTATACATTTGCCGCACATGATACATTCAGCAGAAGAAGTTTGGCGAGCGGGATTAATATCCATAGGACAGTTCCCACTACATATACCACATGCTGTACAACGTTGCTCTGCCAAACGAAGCCGATAAAGGCTAATGGGATTCAATAAACCATAAATAGCTCCCAATGGGCAAAGGACCTTGCAAAAAAAGCGGTACATCATCATACAGCCGATTGCCACACCAATTAAAAGCAGAAATTTCCAAGCAAACAGCATTCCGGCTGCCTGACGAAATTCCGGATGGGTCAGCAAAAGCGGAACAGCACCTTCCAGTGTCCCCGCTGGGCAAATGTATTGACAAAAGGCTGGTATCCCTTTGTCTTCATAAATACTGCCCCATAAGGGAACCAGTAAAACAAAAATCACCAACACAATATACTTTACATATCGCAGTGGCGGAAATAATTTCTTTTTAGGCACGGGAAGCTTGTGCAGCAATTCCTGGAAAAAACCAAATGGGCAAAGGAAACCGCATACCAACCGTCCCATCACCACTCCCAGCAACAAAAGGAAACCGCTGACATAAAGGCTTAAGCCAAAGCCTGAGGTTCCTCCCACAGTCTGCAAGGCACCAATGGGACAAGAAAGTGTTGCCGATGGACATGAGTAACAATTCAACCCAGGAGCACACAGATTTTTCCCAGGCCCCTTGTAGATTTTTCCGGAAATAAGATTGGTAAACTCCCAGTTGGTAAGACATGTCGTCATTATCTGCACGAATCTGCGGCGCAAGCCAAAGGTGAAGTCCATACCCTCACCCCAATCCTATACATTCCATGCAGACGCGAATGGCCTTTTGAAAAATCAAGGACACTTCGCCTCGCCACACACCGAAAAATATGCTGGTAACGGCTACCAGTAAAAGAAGCAGCCGTTTTTTTCCCACCGTTATCACTTCAGATACCTCTTCAAAAGCTCCTTATATTTGGCCACGTCTGCCCCTACCACAGTCTCGCCAATGATATTACCATCAGAATCCACAAAAATAGTTGTTGGTACCGCATCAACACCATCCAGATAACTCATGATGCCCTCATCAGGTACAATATTCACAAATTTGGCATTAGCATTGGCAGTAATTTTTTTGGCCTCATCGATAGTTTCTTTATCATTTTTGTCTCTAGCATCGCAGACAATACCGATAATTTGAGCATCTGCCGGCATTTGTCCAGCCCACTTACCCAGCTCCGGCATTTCGCCAATGCATGGTGGACAGAAGGTTCCCCAAATATTGACTACAGTTACTTTTTTTGACTTAAAGATGTTCTGGGTAACAACATTTCCTGCCAAATCAACCGTTTTAAATTCAGGAAACTTATTCAGCTTGGTAGCTCCCTGATTTGAAGATGTGGCATTTTCAGCCAGACAGCCAGCAGACAGTAGCAGCATTGCCAACACAATCACGGTCATACTCGTTAGTTTGAAGAATTTTTGCATATTAGCATCCTCCCGTACATTTAACTTTTACTACTCAATCCAAATCTGAAGCCTTTCCCTTATAATGCGGAGGCCGTTTCTCCAGGAAGGAGTTAATACCCTCCTTGTAGTCATCACCGCTATATACCTTCTGACGATAATAGTTAATGCGTTCAAAGTTTTCTGCACTAATTACCGTTGCAGCTCTGGATAAAATACGGAACTGACGCTTAATGGCACTGACGGAAAGGATACTGTTGCGTCTCAGTGGTGCCAAAAAATGCTCCTCCAACAGTTTTTCCAGAGCTTCGCTATCCTCTGCCACATGATTTATAAGACCTACGTTAAGGGCATCCTCTGCCTCTATTGGAGTTCCCAGAAAGAACATTTCACGGGCCTTATTGATTCCCAGCTGATTAATAAAGTGAATCAGGCCGGAGGCGTTATATGGAATACCAATCTTGGCCGGGGTAATGGCAAAGGTGGAAGTCTTGGAGCTGACAATCATATCGCAGGAAAGGCACAAATCACAGGCTCCTCCCCACACCGTACCATCTACGCAGGCAATAACAGGGATTGGCACATCCTGCACTACTCTCAAAAGCTCCTCCATAGGCACATTAAAAGCCAGGGGATCACTGCCATCCACAGGCAGCTCCTTAATATCATGGCCTGCACTCCACACGTTACGATTCACTTCTGCTTTAATGACAATACCAACACATTCCATGGCATAGCTATTTTTTACGGCCTCAATTAATTCCATGCACATTTCTTCACTGAGGCAATTATAGTGCTTCCCATTGTTCATTGTAATATACGCAATGCGGTCTTTAATTTCTTTGGTTACCAACATAATCTATCCCCCTATATTATCCCTTACTAATATAGCTTCGCTGAGTTTCTGGAATTTCCTCCCATTTAACCTCAGACACCGGCATACTGTGCTTTACTGCCCATGCAGTGGCAATCCCCGCTGCCTCTCCCATACTCATGCAGGTGGGCTGGATTCTGAAGGAGGCCTGGGCAACGAAGCTGCCACTGGCACAGCGGCCAACTGTCAGCAAATTATTCACCTTATCAGCAATCAATGTCCTGAACGGAATCTCGTAATACTCGCCTTTTTTTAGCTTTTCGAATACATCCAGCTTCACATCGTGAATGTCAATAGGATAAGCGGTACGACATATAGCATCCACAAATTTTTCCCGCTTCATATACGTTTCCTCTGTAAGATAGTATTTCCCCCGAATACGCCAGGACTCGCGAACACCTACCATACTGGCTTCCTTGCTGATAAAAGCATTTTCAAAGCCAGGAATATTCTTCTTGAAGAAAGCCGACAGACGACGGGTCATTTTACGCCCAAAAGTCACTGCCTGACTACGGGAAATAGCATCAGTAGATGAGAAGCCTAATGGTGGAATTTCAGGACAATTCATGGACATGGTATGTGGCTTTCCAATGATGGCAAAGGCCTGGATATACAGGATATCATCCTCAGTAACCTCACCCCTGCGAACGCCCTCTTTAAAGAAGTTCTCCGTCTTTTTCCATTTTGCAAATTCCATGAACGGAACAAGCCCTTTTTTTACATCTTCTTCAAATCTTCGATCACTTTTTTCTCCCATCCAGGTATCCTTCAGCTTATCATGGAAAAAATGATAGACCTTTGGCACATCAATCCCGCTCATTTCAAATCGCAGGGTCATAGGCTGATTACGTCCTGTTCTTTCTGACCCTTTTTCCGTTGGAACACCTGCAAAACGGGACAACAAGGCATCTCCCGTAGCATCTATAAAGGTCTTGGCCCGAATTTTAGCCAAGCCATCTACTGTCTGTACCACACAGTCGGTGATAGCTCCATTCTCTACTACTGCCCCCACCAGTGTAGTACCATAAAGAACTGCTACCCCAGCTTCCTCGCACCACTCATCATAAAGCCAGGTCAGACATTCCGGCACATAAAATCCCTGTCCACCACCGTAGCTTGTCTCGTCTTCCATACCACGCAATGGCTCAACGCCCTGTTTTTCCTCAATGCGCCTGTTAAGCTCCAATATATATGGGGTGTCGCTATCATAAGCAAATGTCCGCATACACGGATAAACCAAGCCTTGGGTAGCCAGGCCCCCTAAGGAAATTCCCTGCTCTACCAGAACGGTGCTTGCCCCATTTTTCCCGGCATTGATAGCCGCAGCTGTACCGGCAGCACCACCACCAACGACACAAGCATCCACATCGTAAAGAACTGGTAAATCAGCACCATTGAAATTTGCTATAGCTGTCTTTCCACTAAACGCCTGGGCTTTTGGTGTATCGACTCCCCCTACCATAACCCCAGCCATGGCCACACCGGCCAATTTCATAAAATTACGCCTAGAAATAGGAATAGAAAAGTGTTTTTCCATATATACCCCCAGTCATATATTAAAAACAATAGCAAATCACCTTTATATCCGTTATTAAATTCGCCCTTTAAAATCAAAATTCCTGCCAAATAAAGTAAAAGCCACCCTAAGGTGGCTAAAAAATTATTAAATATATCGTTTTAATAGTACGCCAATACGTCCTTTTTTAGTGGTTCCACGAACCTCAACCACCTCAAGGCGACCACGGCCACGCATGGAGAGAACATCTCCCTCCTTAACAGACTGGGAAGCATTCTTTACCTGTTGCCAATTAAGCTTCAGCTTATCTGCCGCAATATCAGAAGCGGCACGACTACGGGATGAGCCATAGCCTGCGGCAGCAATGGAATCCACTCTAAGGGAGGCAACTGTGGCACGAATTTCCTTACAGCTTTCTTCCTTTGGTGTAATATTGGCCAGATCATCTTCAACACAGGATACTCCGGTGCGACCAATCTGAGTGAGGTTATCTATGAGATAAGCCCCCATGGTTTTATCTGCCAAAATACGGGCTGTGGCACCACCCATGAGAATATCTCCAATACGGTCCCGTTCAATACCCTGCCCCATAATGGAGCCCAAAACATCACGGTGGCCAATATGCTCATATTCACCATTCCAGGTGGCCTTAATAACTACAATATCAAATCCGGGACTCCCACCGAAGGTTTCATCAATAAACATGGCCCGCTGGCGCTCAGCTCCCTGATATCCGCCATTGAATTCCAGTCTGATACCAGGATAATTGGCCACAACAGTCTCAGCGATCTCCTGTCCATAAAGGTCCAAAAAGCCACTGATGCGGAACTTCTGGCTACGCATAACCTGCTCGGCCATATCCACCAGCTTGATAGCAGTATCAGCACCTTCAGTTCCCTTATAATATCTAATAATCTTTTCTTTTTGTTCAGAACCTGCCATACCTTAAATTATTTCCCCAATTCCTTTGAGCGCTCAGTAGCAGCAAGCACTGCATCAATAAGGGCACCACGTACCCCCTGCTGTTCCATTACTCGAACGCCCGCAATAGTAGTACCAGCCGGACTGGTAACCTGGTCACGCAGCACATCAGGATGCTTGCCGGTTTCCACCACCATCTTTGCAGCACCCAATAGTGTCTGAGCAGCCAACAAAATAGCTGTCTGACGCGGAAGACCTGCTGCCACGCCACCATCTGCCAAAGCATCGATCATAAGAAAGCCATAAGCAGGACCACTGCCGGAAAGGCCAGTAACCGCATCCATCATGCTTTCCTTAACCTCAACAGCCTGGCCACATGCATAGAGAATATCTCTGAGTGCCTTAACTGTTGCCTTGCCGTGAGCATGCTCATTTCTGGCATAAGCTGACATGCCTTCGCCTACTGCCAATGGTGTATTAGGCATAATACGGACAATAGGATTAGATGGGAAATACTTCTCCAGGGTCTTAATAGGAAGACCTGCTATAATAGAGCCCACCAAAATATCATCTGGCACCTTGCCCTTTAAAGATGACATAACATCAGCAGCCACCTGTGGCTTAACTGCCAAAATCAATATGTCAAGACCTGCAGTTTTGACAAAATCGTTGTCAGTGACAGCATTGACGCCATGTTTATCCTTAAGCTCCTGACATCTGTCTTCCCTGATTTCTGAGACAAATACATCCTTTGGAGCCACCGAACCATTAGACAATACTCCGGACAGGAGAGCCTCTCCCATTGCTCCACCACCAATAAATCCAATTTTCATGTCAGACACCAGCCCTTCTTAATTGAAATTTATTTAAATGTTCATCATTTATTATTGTTATTTGGTTCCCATGGCATATTATTCAGGCCATGATTCTGCTGACTTACAGCAATATTTACATTCTTTGGCGCAAAGAGCCATACATTACGGCTGATTTTATTCACAGCACCATCAATGGCATAGATTGTCCCGCTGATAAAGTCAATAATGCGGACAGCTGTAGGCTCCTCAACATTTTCCAAATTGATTACAACAGGCCGCTTTTCCTTGAGGCAGTTGGCAATCTGCTGACAATCATCAATATTCTTTGGATTAATAACAACTACCTTCATCATGGCATTGGCCATGGAAGCAGCTGCACCACCTTCACGGATGGATATAGAATCAGACCCCATATTTATCACCTTTCTATCATGCATACTACGGCGGGAACCAAAGCTGACAGGTTCAGCAGGCTTGGCTCTTGGAGGCACCGGTCTGTCCACTTCTTCCTCCTCAACAGTATCCAAAAGCACTTCGTCCACATCTGTGTCCTTAATGCCAATCTTTTCCAAAAAAGAATCTATCTTCCCCACAGGATGTTCCTCCTCAATTAAATGTCAAGCTACACATCAGTATTGTCTTGGCCCAAAAATTCCGGTTCCAACCCGAACCATATTTGAGCCCTCCTCAATGGCAATCTGATAATCATGAGTCATACCCATTGACAAATATATTATATTCGCTGTCTGGAAGTCCATTTCCTTCACGCGATTATAAATTTCGTGCATTTTTGCAAATAAAGGACGACAATCCTCCACATCCTCATAGTTAGGAGCAATACACATCAGTCCCATGAGCTGAAGGTTCGGCATTTCATCCACTTTGTAAAGCAGCTCCTCCATATCCTCGGCATATATTCCCGACTTGGAATCCTCCTTGGCAAGATTCACCTGGACCAAAACCTTTTGAATTTTGCCAATATTGGCTGCAGCATTATTTACGGCTTCTGCCAAATGCAACGAGTCTACAGAATGAATTATATCAAAAATTTTAACTGCCTGCTTGGCCTTGTTAGTCTGGAGATGACCTATAAGATGCCAGGTCACGTCTCTGTCCAGAGTTTCAAACTTTTCCTTGGCCTCCTGGATACGGTTTTCTCCAATATCAGTAACCCCCGCATCTATGGCTTCACGCATAGCATAAATATCATGATTTTTGGTAACGGCAATCAGAAGGACCTCCTGATCCTTATCAAAGCTTCTCTTAGCCTTGGCTGCCTCAATATTCTCCTTAACCTCTCTCAACTTCTCCGGTATCATCTAAAAATCCCCCTTTGGGAATAAAACTTACTTTATTGATAATACAGCAGCTATTCTCCCCGTTTTACCATTGTCAGCACGATAGGAGAAAAACTGACGATGATTGCAGGCGGTGCACACGCCGGCTACATCAATATTTTCCGGCTTAATTCCAGCCTTTATTAGCTGAAGCTGGTTGGCCTTCCATAAATTAAGATGCTGCCCACCATTTTCATCAATGATTATTTTATCATAAAAATCAGGAAAAGCATCCCTAAATTGCTTTATAACTTCCGCTCCCACTTCATAACAGCAAGGACCGATGGCTGGTCCAATACCCGCCAGAAGATTCTCCGGCTTTGAACCATACTCCTTTA
Source organism: Anaerovibrio lipolyticus LB2005 (assembly GCF_000621545.1). Lineage (GTDB taxonomy): Bacteria > Bacillota > Negativicutes > Selenomonadales > Selenomonadaceae > Anaerovibrio > Anaerovibrio lipolyticus_A. The sequence continues at coordinate 119,221 of NZ_JHYA01000005.1, read as the reverse complement.
CCATCAGCTCTACGGTCCTGGCAGCTATGGAAGCCACTGTGCCTCGCCAGCCCCCATGAGCCACGCCAATAGCCTTTTGAACAGGATCTGCTATAAGAATAGGTGTACAGTCAGCGAAGAAAAGCATCAATGGTATACGCGGCTCATTAGTAATTAGGCCATCCGCATCCTTTATGGATTCCTCAAAATTATACATTCCGCTACCCGCCTGGGCTTTGGTAATTTTAACCACCTTACTTCCATGAACCTGCTGACAGGTGGTACCCTGTCCCTTTGGAAGCTCCAGTCCTTCAAAGAATATATCACGATTTCGTCTTACATCGTTAAGCTCATCCTCCACATGAAGGCCGAGATTAAGGCTGTCAAAGGCACCTTTGCTGACGCCTCCATGTCTTGTGGAAATACCATGAACAAACAACTCCTCCGGAAAAATGGAGAACTTTCCTATCCACAGATTCTTCAATTTGCCTGATACAAGGGAAAAACTCATATAATATCACACCGCTTTTCCGTAAATCTATTTGCAGACGCCACAGCGTTTACAACCATCAAAGCACTGAATTGTGTGCTTTGGCTTTTCCTGCTGCGACTCTATTAATTCTTTTTTAAGATAATCCTTGGTAAAGCCCATATCAAGTATATCCCATGGAAGGATATTGTCAAAGGACACGGGATGACTTACCAAATCCTCCATAGACAGTTTGTGGCTTTTCAGTACGGATTTCATGGCCTTGCTGCCACCATTTTCGTAGGCCTCCAAAAGATATTGGCCTGTTTTTCTGTTTCCCCTGGCCAAAACGGCCTGAACATAAGCATCCCGAGGGGACTCAGCAATGACCTCAATATTATGACGCTTCCTCAAAGCATTAGTGATTTCCTTTAGAGCACCCTGAATATATTTTATTGGTGCCATAGGAGACCATTGAAAGGGAGTAAAGGGCTTAGGAATAAATGGATTTATACTTAGGGTAAGACGGCCTGTGGCTCCCTTTTCTTCCATAAAATCCTTCAGCTTTAAGGCCATATCAATGATGCCCTGAATGTCCGATGGTTCTTCGCCTGGAAGGCCAATCATAATGTACAGTCTAAAATTTCGTATGCCAGCCTTGATTCCCATGCTCATGGCATTCAAGAGATGCTCCTCCTCAATGCCCTTATTTATAACAGCCCTCATGCGGGTACTGCCGGCCTCCGGGGCCATAGTCAAGGTCTTCAAGCCACTGGCGGCAAGTGAGTCCACCAGCTCCTGGGTAACGGAATCTGCCCTAAATGAAGCCACCGACATGCTAAGTCCATCCCCAAGGATTTCCCTACAAAGCTGATCTATTTCTGGATAATCAGAAATTGCCGCTCCCATCAGCCCCACACGGCGCCCCTTTTCCTTGGCTGCCACCAGCATTTTCTCAATGGCCTCCAAAGAGCGATTGCGGGGTCTTCTAAAGCAATAGCCAGCCATACAGAATCTGCAATGGCGGCCGCAGCCTCTGGCGATTTCCACCAAATGAAGGTTAAATTCCGTATTTTCTGTGTAAATTGCCGTCTCACCGGGATATTCATCGAGATTTTCCTGCCACTGACGGCATATCCTCTCCGGGGCATCACCTACTGGTTTTATCTGAGTATCATAACCATCCAGTCCATAACTGACTTCATAGCGTGAAGGTACATACACTCCTGGTATTTTTGCCAAAATAGAAAGGATTTCTTCCTTGGAACGCCCCTCACCCCTTGCCCTGTTATATGTATCCATAAAGGTGGGCATAACAGCCTCTCCTTCACCGATAATAAAGGCATCCACAAAGGGACTCATAGGCTCGGGATTAAAGGTGGCACAAGGACCACCAGCAATTACCAAGGGATCCATTTCCCCACGCTCTGTGGCCAACAGCTTTATCTTCCCCAGCTCCAGCATCCTTAAAATGTTGAAATAATCCATTTCAAAGGACATAACAAAGGCCACAATATCAAAGGTGGAAATCGCACTTTGGGTTTCCATGGTCATAAGCTGGACCCTATGCTTTATATACTCATCCTGCTGACGTTTTTCCGGCAGGAACCCCCGCTCACAGGCGGTATCGTCACGCTGATTTAGTAATCTGTATACGATATGAAGGCCCAGATTGGACATACCCACAAAATAGGAATTTGGATACAACAAAGCCACCCTGGTTCTGCCACCAGCGTGATAAATGTAGTATCCAGATTCTTCTGCCAGCATATTTTTGAGCTGTTCCTTCAATTTCCAGGACAAGTATTTTCCTCCATTTTAATCATTTAATCATTTTTATCATCGTCTGCCAAAAGCACATCCAACTCATGGCGGAAGCTATTTATATCAGAGAATTTCCTATATACGGAGGCGAATCTGATATATGCTACCTGGTCAAAATTTTTCAGATGCCTCAACGTCATTTCGCCAATAGCCTTGGATGGAACCTCCTGCTCAAATTCCCGATGTATGTCCTGCTCAATATCATGAGCAAGAATCATCACACTTTCCAGTGATTTATCCCGCTTATCACAGGAACGGATAAGACCGTTCAACAGCTTGTTGCGGTCAAAGACCTGACGACTGCCATCGTGCTTTACAACCATCAGGGGCAGCTGCTCCACTGTCTCGAAGGTAGTAAATCTTTTGCCACAATGAGGGCAGCCACGGCGCCTTCTGATAGCACGACCATCATCCACTGCTCTGGAATCTATCACCCTGCTATCCTCTTTATTACAAAATGGGCAAAGCATTACTGCACCTTCCTTCTAACCTTACGCGTGTTACCATTTTTATTGCTTGCTTTTTTGCTGTTCTTATTTCTGTTCTCTTTATGAAATGTGCCTTTATGGATTGTATCCTTATGAGATACAGCTTTACCGCCCTTTTCAGGACGAATAAGACAATTCGGGCCATAGCCAATGAGGTCAAACCGCTTTGCCTTTTCCAAGGCCTTCTTGACAAGGTCATAATTTCTTGGAAGCCAGTATTGCATCAATGCCCGCTGCATAGCCTTGTCCTCAGGCTTTTTGGCACTATACACCCTTTCTCCGGTCATAGGATTTATGCCGCTGTACCACATACAGGTGGAAAGGGTGCCAGGAGTTGGAATAAAGTCCTGAACCTGCTCCGGATGATATCCCATTTCCTTGATAAACACCGCCAGCTCAATGGCATCCTCCAGTGTACAGCCAGGGTGACTGGACATGAAATAGGGAACCAAAAACTGTTTTTTACCCAGTTTTTTGTTCATGCGATTGAAACGCTCCACAAACCGCACATAGACATTGCGGGAGGATTTCCCCATAATACGGGTAACCCTGTCAGATATATGCTCAGGGGCAATCTTAAGCTGACCACTGATATGATTTTCGCAGAGCTCCTGTAAAAAATCATCCTTGGCCAACATCAAATAGTCAAAGCGTATCCCAGAGCGGATAAAGACCTTCTTGATACCCGGAATTGCCCTGACTTTACGAAGCAGCTCCATATATCCACTGTGATCCACAATAAGGTTATGGCACACATCAGGGGACAGACACTGCTTTCCATGACAGGTTCCCCGCTCCAGCTGCATATCACAGGAGGTGCGATGAAAATTGGCGGTAGGACCACCTAAATCGTGGATATATCCCTTGAAATCCGGCAATTTTGTAAGTATTTTAGCCTCGCGAATAATGGATTCATCACTGCGACGCTGGATAATTCTGCCCTGATGGGAAATAATAGCACAGAAATTGCAGCCACCAAAGCATCCCCTATGGGCCGTAATGCTGAATTTAACCTCTGCATAGGCTGGTACCCCCCCGTCCTTGTCGTAAATAGGGTGCCATCTGCGCTCATAGGGCAAATCATATATTTCGTCCATTTCCTCCACGGAAAGAGGCATGGCTGGTGGATTCTGAACAATACACCATTCACCATTTTGCTGGGCCAGCTTTTTTCCTCTAAAAGCATCCTGCTCCAAATACTCGGTTTTAAATGCCTCAGCGAACTTCTCCTTGCTGGCTCTAACCTCGTCATAGGAAGGAATTGGCGTAAAATCCCAAATATAGTCAAAATTGGGCACCCTAAAGCAGGTACCCTGAACATCTTGAATATTCTGTATTTCAACGCCTTGATGGAGCTGTGCAGCAATGTCTATAAGCTGTTTTTCACCCATACCATATACCAGAATATCAGCACCGCTTTCCGCCAATATCGACTGGCGAATCTGATCTCCCCAGTAATCGTAATGGGCAAAACGCCTAAGGCTGGCTTCAATACCACCAATAATAATCGGAACCTCATTTCCCCAGCACCTTCTCAGCATCTGAGTATACACCACCACTGCCCTTTCCGGGCGGTGACCAGCCTTACCTCCGGGAGAATAGGCATCCTGATGGCGAACCTTTTTGGCTGCAGTAAATCTATTCAGCTGCGAATCCAGGTTTCCACTTGAAACAAGAAAGCCCAGCCTAGGTTTCCCAAGGCGGGCAAAATCTTTGATATTGTGCCAATCCGGCTGTGGGATAATCCCCACCTTATAGCCATGCTTTTCCAATAGACGACATAATATGGCCGGGCCAAAGCTGGGATCATCCACATAGGCATCACCTGATACAAAGACAAAATCCAGCTGCTGCCAGCCCCGAATTTCCATATCCTCTTTTGATATTGGTAAAAAGCTCATTAAATCACACCATCAACAACTTGAATTATTTGGCACTCTTATTTGACTTAGAAGTATCAGATTTAGTTGGTGTTGACTTGGTTTTTGCACCTTCATCCTTGGTGGCATCAGCAGTCTTAGCCTTGGCGCCATCACTCTCCTTGGTCATAAGGCGCTCCACGACCTGTCCCTTGCTACCAAGAACCCCCAGGCTCTTTCCGTTCCAAGTAAGCTCAATGGCTCCGGCATTACCAGCAATAAGCTCAACCTTGTCATTACCCTTCCAGGACATCTCCTTGCCACTATCCACAGTGCCTTCAAATACTTCCTTGCCGTCAGTCTTAACTGAAATCCAGCATGGATCGGTAAACTTGGCAGAAACCTCAACGGAATCATACTTCTTTTCAACAACAGGTGGTTGCTCCTGCTTCTTGTCCACAACCTTTTCTGTCTTTACAGTAGGCTTTGACTTCTCCTGAGCCGGGTCGTCACTGAAGGCATAATATACACCGCCCAAGAACACAATCATCATAGCCAGAAGAATCATGAATTTTCTGGACCCACCCTTTTCCTCGGTGCGCTCACGATAATCATTACCGGAAGAAAAGAGATTGCCACCCTCGCTGCCAGAAGCAGAATATGAAGAAGATTTTACAGTAATGGTGCGCTGTGGCACATCATCATAGTAAGTCTCCTGAGGGCGCTGGTCAACTGGCTGAACAGGAACATCAATATTTCTCTCGGAATTAAACTGCTGTAATAATGGATCACTGTCCATATTCAGGGCCTTGGCATAGTTACGGATAAAGCCCTTGGTATATACATCACTTGGCAGGTGATCATAATCACCCTTCTCTATTGCTTCAATATATAAAGACCTGATACTGGTCTCATTCTCTATATCTTTAATCGTTAGTCCTTGCTTTTCTCGTTCTCTCCTAAGAATATCTCCCAGCATGTTCTAACCTCCTACACAAAAACTCTACTATATTATACATGGTTAAGTTTTTATACTCAATAGCAACAATTCTATTTTTTGAAAATAAACAAAAATAAAGAAAAGGACCCGCATTGACATGCGAGTCCCAATTGTAATACTTACCCATTGCTTTCCCTTACAAGATCAGCCAAAGTTATGGAGTTAAGCACATCATTTACCTTATCACTTATATGCGACCAAACATTTCTACGGCCACAGCCCTCTGCCTTTTCACAGGGAGCCAGCATACAGTCGGCAAAAATAACAGGTCCCTCCATAGTGACAATAATCTCACCTATGGTTATATCCTTAGGAGCCTTGGCCAGCATATAGCCACCCTGGGCACCACGAACACTTTTTACAAAGCCGGCTTTCTTCAATGCCCCCATAAGCTGTTCCAGGTAATTGTCAGAGATGCCCTGATTCTCGGCAATAGTCTTAACCGTAATGGACCCCTTACCATACGCCATAGCTAATTCGTGCATAGCAATTACACCATAGCGTCCCTTACTCGATAATCTCATATAATCACCTCAAACATACTTAAAACTGGATAAGCCTAAACTCTTTAATCAGCTGCAGAAGAATAGCAGCCGTTCTGTCCACACCGTATTTACTGGACTTAATTGTAATATCATAGCTGGCGCCAATACCATATTGAGCATCAGAAAATTTACGGCAATGCTCAGTTCTCAGCTTGGCGTGCTTCTTTATCTGTTCCACTGCCTGCTGATGATCAATTTTTTCCTTACGCATAACACGTTTGGTACGATCAAGCTCGTCAGCAGTAATGAAAATGTGCAAAGAATTTTTATGATTCTGCAGCACGTAGTTGGCCAGGCGCCCCACAATAACGCATGAATCCTTGGCAGCAATTTCCTGGATAACCTGGGCCTCAATTTTATACACCTGCTCCTGGGTAAGCTCCTCATCCTTATCATAAGCAGAGGTATACCACTCATACAAGCTGTAAAGGGCATTGGAAGTAACCTTGTCACCGTGTTCCTCCAGATATTTATATGCAAATTCACTATCCTCTGCAGCCATCTGGATAATATCACTATCATAATAAGGAAGATTAAGCTCGTGAGCAATGCGTCTTGCTATAGAATGCCCACCACTGCCATATTCATGGGATACAGTCAGTACAAAATGCTTCTCGTTAATATCATCATCAATAACAGAGGAAATATCATCTACACGATTCTCAGGCAACAAAATATAAGTAAACCAACGCAGATATTTCATGAGCAGCTTTAGAATAACGCCAGTGAATACGGCCACGATAATGGTTCCTTCACGGACGCCTCCAAGATTGCCCAAAAATACAAGTCCCAAAACAGCGGAGAACAGAGACAGGATTATGTCAGAAATCCATCTCATGGTGGAAAATTTCTTATGGTAAATTGCCCCCAAAAGTCTCAGCAGAGAATCTATCGGCAGTAAAGCCACACTGGATATTACGCAGCAATAAAGGCTGCTGGCCATCAGTACACTGCTTACAAAGCAAGTAACAGCCCTGCTGGAATGGGATATAGGATTAAAGCCAGCCAGGGAATTTAGGGCCATATCCGTAAATATCCCCAGAGCCAGAGCCGTGATAATTTGCATTATCATTGCCTGTTTTTTTACCCGCCCTCTGCGGATAATAAGCTGGCCCATAAGACCGGCAAAATTAAACAGACCTATCCAGGCTCCTACTGTAAATACATCTGCAATTAACCATATAGTATAAGGCATGGTAACCATAGGGGCCACGCCCATTTCCGCCTTAATCAGAACAGCTATACCGCAAGCCATCAGGATAATACCCAAAGTATAAAGCAAGTATCTTCGTAACAGCTCGGAAACTGTCTTCTTTCTTTCTCTCATATCTAAAACTCCAAAAAATAAGATAATGCCCGCCTCACCAAAAGCAAAGCGGGCATAAATATTTTACAGGAGAACCTTATGGGATACGTTTACACGGCCCTTCTGGTCAATCTCAGTTACCTTAACTTCCAGCTCATCGCCAACGTTGACAACATCTTCAACCTTCTCAACGCGCTTCTTGTCAAGCTGGGAAATGTGGCACAGGCCCTCACGGCCTGGCAACAGCTCTACAAAGGCACCGAAATTCATAATACGGGTAACCTTACCCTTATAAACCTCGCCTACCTCTACTTCCTTGACGATTTCGTTGATGCAGGCAATAGCTGCCTCAGAAGCCTCAACGCTGGTAGCAGAAATGCGAACGGTACCGTCATCATCAATATCAATCTGAACACCGCAGTCCTCGATAATCTTCTTGATTACCTTTCCGCCAGGTCCAATAACCTCACGAATCTTATCTGGCTTAATCTGCATAGTGGTTACGCGAGGAGCATACTTGCTCAGCTCCTTGTTAGGCTCAGCAATGCACTCCAGCATCTTGCCGAGAATAAAGGCACGACCGCGCTTTGCCTGTGCAAGAGCAGCGGAAAGAATCTCACGGGAGATGCCCTTAATCTTGATATCCATCTGAATTGCAGTTACGCCCTCAGTGGTACCAGCAACCTTAAAGTCCATATCGCCCAGAGCATCTTCCATACCCTGAATATCAGTGAGAATGGTGTAATCATCCCCATCCTTAACCAGACCCATAGCCACACCGGATACAGGACGCTTAATAGGAACACCTGCGTGCATCAGAGAAAGGGTGCTGCCGCAAACGGACCCCATGGAGCTGGAGCCGTTGGACTCCAAAATCTCTGATACCATACGAATGGTGTATGGGAATTCCTCAATAGAAGGAATAACTGGAACCAAAGCTCTCTCAGCCAAAGCACCATGACCGATTTCACGACGTCCAGGACCACGAACAGGACGAGCCTCACCTACAGAATAGCCAGGGAAGTTGTACTGATGAATGTAGTGCTTGGAAGTCTCAACGCCGAGGCCATCAAGAACCTGCTCATCACCAAGAGAACCCAAGGTGGTAACAGTGAGAACCTGGGTCTGACCACGGGTAAAGAGGCCAGAACCATGTGGACGAGGCAAAATGCCAACTTCACAGCTTACAGGACGAACCTCCTCAACCTCACGACCGTCTGGACGAATCTTCTCCTTGGTAATCATACGGCGTACGATTTCCTTAACGATTTTGTGAAGCATATATGGAATTTCCTTGATGGCATCAGGATAAAGCTCAAGGAAATGTTCCATAGCTTCAGCCTTAACATTGGAAATATCCTCATCACGGGCCAGCTTGTCAGGATTACGAACAGCCTGATCCAGCTTGTCAGTAGCGTACTCACGAATAGCCTTTTCCAGCTCCTCTGGAACAGCAAAGAGCTTAACCTCGCGTTTCTCCTTGCCACAAGCCTTCTGGATCTCATCCTGGAAAGCAACGATCTTCTTGATCTCCTCATGTCCAAAGAGGATAGCCTCCAAAATAACCTCCTCTGGAAGCTCATTGGCACCAGCCTCAACCATCATTACCGCATCACGGGAGCCAGCAATGGTCAGATTAAGATCAGAAACCTCACGCTGCTCAACGGTAGGGTTGATAACGAACTGGCCATCAATTCGACCAACACGAACACCAGCTATTGGACCAAGGAAAGGAATATCGGAAATTGTCAGAGCACAGGATGCACCAATCATAGCCGCAATCTCTGGAGCGTTGTCATGTTCTACAGACATAACTGTAGCTACAATCTGAACATCATTACGATAACCCTCTGGGAACAGAGGACGAATAGGGCGGTCAATGAGACGGCTGCAAAGAATAGCAGACTCCCCTGGACGACCCTCTCTCTTTATAAAACCGCCTGGAATCTTACCAACGGCGTACATCTTTTCTTCATAATCTACAGTCAGAGGGAAGAAATCAACACCCTCTCTTGGCTCATCAGAAGCCGTAGCTGTAACCAAAACAACAGTCTCACCATAGCGCACCAAAACAGCACCATTTGCCTGCTTAGCCATTTTTCCGGTCTCAACAGTAAATGTGCGGCCGCCTAACTGCATCTCAAAACTCTGCATTAAGTTTTTCCTCCTATAATCTTCTTTATACCTTTTAACCTTGATAGTATAACATATTGTTGACAAAAATAGCTACTTAATTTTTAGTTTTTCCCTAAGCAAAAAGGGACCCCAAAATGGAGTCCCTCAGGTCCGAAACTAATATTAAATTACTTACGGAGACCAAGCTTGGATACGATTGCACGATAACGCTCGATATCCTTCTTGTTCAGGTATGCCAGCAGGCGACGACGATGACCAACCATCTTCAGAAGACCGCGACGGGAATGATGATCCTTATTGTGCTCCTTGAGATGCTCAGTGAGGTAAGAAATACGAGCAGTGAGAACAGCAATCTGAACCTCTGGGGATCCAGTGTCACCCTCATGAACTGCATACTTCTGCATGATTTCCTGCTTTGCTTCGTTAGTTAACATTGAAAATTCCTCCTAAATTTTTAAAAGTTCCACAAGCTGAGGCAAGGTCGGAGTCGTCCATGTCTTAGCAAGGGATAAATATTATGTCCTTAGCGAACACTTTTAGAATTATACTATAGGCCTATTACTTTGTAAAGGATAATTTATTCATCCTCTGGTAAATCCAGCCCCATATTCTTCATTACACGCTTACGCACCTGTGGCAGCATAGCGTAAAGCATATCTCCCGGACACGAGGTGGAATTGACATCCCTATGCCCAATTACTCCCATTTCATCAGGAATAAGATTATATACACCACAAAGAGTTGTTAAAAGATTGGTTAAAGATCTTATCTGGGCGTCCGTTGGTGAGCCAACATTGAAATTGCCGGCTACACAAATTCCCACAGAATCGCTGTTATTGCCACTGGCATGGGCACCTATCATATTCCATCCGCGGCCCCGTTCAATGGTGCCATTTTTTCTGATGACGTAATGGTATCCTATACCAGCCCAGCCAAAGCTGTCACGGTGCAAGCGATGGATTTGCTCCGCTGACATATCACGGTCCTGGGATGTTCCTGTATGATGAACAATTATTCTGTTGGTTTCTCTTCTTCTGGATGGTTCTTCAGCGAACCAAAAATCATTTTCCTCTATACGAAAACGGGTCTTTCCCCACTTGGTGGCCGCCGAAGCCTTGGACGCCAACTCGGGCAGGGACAGTAAGCTAAGCCCCAGTACCAGACCCACTGACTTCTTTATAAAACTACGTCTGTCCATTATATGTAAAAGCACTACCTTTTCAATGAGACTTATTCAGTGGAAGTTTTGTACTCCATCTGAATTTAGTCGAATTAATCCAGAGCAACCAGACTCTTAGCAACCGGTTGCGTGGGGTTTAAAGAATCTGTCTTGCCTTTTCTTCATCTGCACGAAGCTGTTTAACCAAGGCCTCAATGCCGCTAAATTTTTTCTCATCCCGCAGCTTTTTAACAAACTGCACTGTGAGAGGCTTGTTGTATAAATCTCCCTTAAAATCCAGCACATGAACCTCCAAACGGCGATTGCAACCCTCAAAGGTCGGGTTGTTGCCCACATTGGCAATACCCTTGTGCTTTTCACCATTCATCAGCACATACACTCCATAAGCCCCATTAGGGAGCATGGCCCGCTTGTCAGGAATGGCAAGATTGGCTGTAGGAAAGCCAATGGTTCGTCCACGCTGATCACCGTGAATAACACGGCCACCAAAGCTAAATGGTCGGCCAAGGTATTCATTGGTTAGCTCCAAATCACCTTCTTCAATAAGGCCCCGAATTCGGGTGGAGCTTACCATGCGGCCATTAAGCTGGATGGCCTCACCAATCTCAGCCTTAAATCCATAGGAGCTGGCCACTCGGCCCAGCATACGGGTATTTCCCTTACCCTTGTACCCAAAGGTAAAGTTAGGCCCCGTAACCACGAATTTGGCATTACAGCAATCCTTCAGACGTTCCAAAAATTCTTCCGGAGTCTGCTTGGATAGCTTCTCGGAAAAGGCTACATTAAGCAATAAATCCACGCCCATTTCCTCAAGAAATGCCGCCTTGGAGATATTATCGCCTATCTGCACCGGCACCCTTTCAGGAGCCACCACGGACAAGGGATGATTACTAAAGGTAAACACCACACTAAGAAGTCCATGCTTCTTAGCCAGCCCCATGGCCTGACGGATAATACTCTGATGTCCAATGTGAACCCCGTCAAAAGTCCCAAGAGCAATAGCTGTCCTCTGCCCCTTCAGGAAGGTCTTTATATCACTAAATTTACTGAAAATCTGCATTAAAAAAATCACCTAAATCATATTACTCAACAGACTTATTATACCTTTTGAAGCCTCCAAAGGCAAATTTACCCCTTGGCGTATTCTTCCCGCTGGGCCTGAAGCTGTTTTATGGACAGATTTCTCAAATATGATTTATGCTTCTGGTCATCCTGGTACACAAATCCTACATGGGACACATAAGGCTCTATCGTACCGATTTTTAGCAATGGAGTTACCACCAACAGCTGTAAATCCATTTTCTGGAAAAGCTCCAAACCAAATCTGGCTGATTCGTCAGAACTTTTTAAGAAAGCCTCATCAATTACCACAAAGCGGAAGCTGTTTATCTTCTTGTGCTTGCTTTCAAGGCCGAAGTTATAAACAAGGCTGGCAGCCAATATGGTATAGGCCAGTTTTTCCTTCTGTCCGCCGGATTTACCGCCGGAATCGGTATAGTGCTCATATTCTTCCCCAGTTTCCCGCCAGCGTTCTGAAGCCGCAAAGCTGAACCAGTTTCTTACATCTGTAACTCTGGCAGTCCATCTCTTATCAGCCTCAGCACACTCAGGCCGCCCCCTAAAGCGTTCAATAATTTTTTCCACCTGTCGGAATTTTTCTTCCGAATATGCTTCATTATCATCCCCGTCTGAATAACCGCTGACACAGGAGCGAAGCTGACTACGGAAATCCTTTATGTCATTGTCTGCCACATTGTCGCATTCAATCTGAATATAACGCCCCTCGCTGTAATCGATTTCCGCCAGAGAATGATTAATCATTTCTATGCGTTCCTTTATTACATCACACACATTGTTCAGCTTTTCCCTAAAGAGGGCGATTCTATTAATGGTATTTTCACGAAGAAGCTGACGGAACTTATCCTCAAAACGAGGCAACGCATCTGTCTGGAGCTTTGTAAGAAGCTGACGATAATCATTAAGGCCCTCAGTGGCTGCTGCCAGCTCGTCCCCAAATTCAGGGAAAGCGGCCTTAAACCGCTGCATCATAACCACCAGCTGCTGCCCCTTTTCCTCCTTGGAGCGCACAGACATCTCCCGTTCAGCCCGCAGATTTGCCCCCAGCATTTCCTTAAGCTCACCCTGATTATCCAAGGAAAGATGCTTTTCCCCAAATACCTGGGCTGCCCTTTCGGAAATCCGTGGGAATATACGCTGCTGTTCTTCTTCGCTGATGCTTTCCAAACGGATATCATCTGACTCAATGGCCTGTTTGTTGCTTTTAATACCATAATTTATGTTATTCAGGGAAACAACTATCCGCTGTAGCTGTAAATCAATATCCTTACGCTGCGTCTTCAGCTCCGAAAGCTGTTTCTCCAATTTCATATAAACAGCATTTTCCTCCTGAAGCTCAGATAAAAGCTGCTTTTTCTCAGCCACATCCCTTTCAAGAGTTTCCTTATCCAAAAGGTTGAAATCCTTAAACAACTGAAGGTTATTGATATAGAGCTGCTTCTTGCGGCACTCCCCATTCTGGCGCTTCAGCCGGCCTTCAGTACGCTTTGCTTCCTTTACAGCCTCCTGCAAATCCTCCAGCTCAGATTCCAAGGCCTGAATTTTCTTCAAATTGGAAAAGCCCAACACATAACGGCGACGGTCGTCCAAATCAAAGCGGTCATCCTTTTCGTGGCGCCGGCCCTGGGTCTTAATCTGGCCCTTTATGGTAATGGCAAACTTTTCCTGCTGAAATTCCTTGAAGGTTTCACAGCAAGTGTGGCTGTAACGCTGATAAAGCTCCCGCATAAGCCAGTTCTTAAAGGGGGAATCCTGACGAATGTCCAGCTTGGCACAGGCTGCATCCTCAGACAAATCATCAAAATTAACAGGGTCCACATATTCCTCACAGCTGTAGTACACTACCCGCTGCTTCACCTTATGCTTCTCCATCCACTGAACGATTTCGCCATAATGAAACTTTGGTACCAAAAGGGACATGCCAAAGCCGTGAAGAAGACGCTCCAGGGCACCTTCCCACTGTTCCTCCCCTTCCGCCACCTGCATAAGCTCTCCCGCAAATGGCAGCTCGCTTTCTGCAAGATCCAAGTCCTGACATATCTGCTGACGAAGTTCAATGTAATCGGCAGAAATACTGGATTTACGGGAGCGCAGGGAAATCAGCTCATTTTCCACCATTGCTATGGAATTATTAAGGGCCTTAATCTCGCTGTCATTGTCGCTTTGGGCCTCAGCAATATCAAGCTCCCGTTGCTTTTCCTCTTTATCCAGAGCTGTCAGCCTTTCAAGATTTTCATTAAAAGCTGACAAAGAATCAGGCACCTCAACTGACAATCCCTTGGCATTTTCCTCATACTGCTGACGCTGCTTTAAGCAGGCCTCCAGAGCCTTGCTGGCATTGTCCAGCTTTTCCTCAATAACGGAAACCTTATCACCGCCATTTTGGTACAGCTGGCGCTGTACATCCTCAATGGATTCCTCATTGGCCTGCTTCTGCTCCATAATGGCTTCATGATCCTTTTTCACCTGTGCAAGATTACTTTCCAAGCTTGACAGAGCTTTTTCTCGAAGCTCCTTGTCCTCCTTGGCAAACCAAGCTGACAGGGCCCCTTCCATCTGTTCAATAACCACCTGACGGCTATGAGCATCAAAATAGCTTTCCCCAAGGGCAGTAAGAGGCAACAGCATTTCCTCCTGCTTTCTTGCCCTTACCACCGCACTATGGGCAGTGTCCAAATCATGAAAATGCTCCAAAAGACGCTGTACATCATCCTCTGTACCAGGCTGCTCCAGCATATTTTGGCGCACGAAGCTGGTGAGGGAATCCACCTTCTTCATGGAAATAGTCTGCTGGAAAAGATCCATGGCCTGCAAGGAGCTGATGCCAAAGCGACGGCGAAAATCCTCAGCATATTTTGGGTAATCATCATAAATATGGATATAGACATCATTGCTGAGGCGCTTTCTCAGGCTTCTGATGTCACTGCCAAAATTGCTGAAGTGATTTTCAATGGTAAGAGTCTTTTCACCCAGCACAAAGAACCTCTCCGGGCTTCCCGTTTCATCCTTGTACCAGAAAACCTGAGCCAAAGTCACTCTGGCTCCCAAATTTTCGTCACCAAAAACAGCCAGTACAACACTGTACTGGTTTCTGTCACGAAGGGCTTCTGGCTGGCCAATGCCATCCTGGGACCGCTTTTGGGCATAATAGCCCCTTATATAAGAATTAAGGCTGCGCTCTCTGGCACTGGCATCCGCCGCCTTGTTGTAGGTAACCTTTTTCGGTGGAACCAACAAAGTAATCAGTGCATCCACCAGAGTAGATTTGCCGGAGCCCACATCACCTGTCAAAAGTGATGTTTCCCCATCCAAATCCATGGCCCAAATCTTCCCATCAAAGGTACCCCAGTTATACACTTCCAGCCGAACCAGCCGAAACCCCATCTTCACATCCTTGGGGTCATGCTCAAAATCAAATAAGTCCATAATTATCCTCTGCATTTATCTGAAATTATTAATTATTAACACCGTATATCTTCAATTCCCCGAATCATTTCAACAATCATGGCATGATAATCCTTTTTTATACCAATCAACTGCTCAGTTTTCTGTACGCTGTAGAAGGGTTCGCTTTCAACAGCTCCAATATTTCAAAAAACTTCTTGGGGTTGTTCACAAACACCAAGGCGGCACTGTAAGGCCAGTTAGCTGGGGTGTATTCCTGCCACAAGCTTTTTCGGTGCTGGGCCACATTTGCATAATCGCCATCTGCATTGCTTTCCAACCAGGAATACGCAAAATAATCTGCCAAAGACTCAGTCAGCTGGTGCTTTCTTTCCATAGATAATCCCATTCTGGGGCTGGCATCCTGCAAAAAAGCCTTTTCATCCCATATTCGGTGCAGGGAATGGAAAAATTCATGGGCCAGCACCATACTTAAAACACTTTCATATTCATTCTCCAAATGAAATTTGCAGCAATATTCCTTCACTGCCTCATGGTATATGAATACACTGTAGCCCTTTTTAATGGATTTCCCCAGCTGCTTATCAAAGGGGCCATTCCCTTTAGGAATAACTATCACTTCATCTGAAATATATACAGGTGGCAGCCATTCCTTGCGCTCCCTCAGCATTTTTTCAAAAGAATCATTGGGAAAATTCGCCATTATTTTATAGAAATGGACCCTTATTTTCAATAGCTCATTTTCTAAAAATGAATCAATATTACATGTAAACATCATTCATTCAGTATATTTTCCTTAACAAACACAAAACAGGCCAGAAACCGCAAAAGCTATGTGGAACTGACCTGATCTGTTTTTACCCGTTAATATCGGATGAAACTACATTTTCAAGAGCATCGCCACATTTTCCGGGCAGTATTCTATCTGCTCTGACCAGCGGCGTATGGCTTCAGACAAATCACCCGTAATGGCTGCTACTATAAAAATATATTCCGTGGATATATCTGTATAAATCAGCAAATCATCCAGACTGTAATCACTGATCTTTTCCAACTGACGGTACATTATATATTGATATATACGCTGAAAAGCCTGGTGTGGCATTATTCGTTCGTAATTTTCGAGAAACTCAGGATTTTCCTGGGCATATTGCATATAGGCAGCAATATCCTCCCGCCACTTATCATCAATTGGTTCAGTGTTTCCCATTATTTCCAGAACCTCCAGAGCATCATCCTTGGAAAGACCAGGATGAAATGTCTGCTGTTCCTTTTTCATGTTTATTCCCAATAGCTTCAAAAGCTCAGAAAAGCTCAGATTATCACTATGACCTTCAATTTTGAATTCCAATGAACCAGCCTGCAAAAGCAACCCACAGGAAACCTCGCAGCTAAGACCTACCCCCGCCAGCTCATAATCATTGAGGACAGTATAGAAACGTGGATGATTGGTGCATATCTCGCAAAGAATTTCCTCGCCTGCTGACAAAATCAGCTTGCAAAGGCCATCCTCCTGTAAAAATGGGCAAGCTCCATTTTTAGCAAGCCCAAAGGAATACACACCATTTGCGCTGGATATATTAGCCCGTAGTTCATCCCCCAGACTTCCTTCAATTTTCAGATATTTTTCCGCCGTGGCATTGTCTATATCTATCTCCCAGCCCTTACAGCAGGAATGGCTGCAATCACTGGCTATACAGGAAAAATCCTTATAAAATGACGGATAAACTGTATTCATCCCATCACCTGCTTAATTCAGGGCTTCCTTCACTAATGTATTGACCATCTTTCCATCAGCACGGCCTTTAACCTTTGGCATAAGTGCCCCCATTACCTTGCCCATATCCTTTGGTGATGAAGCACCAGTCTGCTCCACAGCCTCTTTCACCAAGGCACGTACCTCATCCTCAGATAACTGCTGTGGCAAATATGGCATCAGAAAAGCAATCTCGGCTTCATTCTGAGCTACCAAATCAGCCCGTCCGCCCTTTTCGAAATCTGCGATGGAGTCCTTACGCATCTTAACTTCCTTGCTAATAACGGCTATTACAGCATCATCGTCCAGCTCTACCTTGTTGTCAATTTCCTGCTGCTTAATGGCACCTCTAACCATGCGAATAACTGCCAAGCGCTCCTTTTCCTTGGCCTTCATTGCTTCCTTCATATCATTTGCCAACTGTTCTTTAAGTGACATATTATGCACCTCCAAAAATAATAACTTTAAACATTTAAAATTCCAAGGTATTTTCCTCAGATGGTTCCTCAGCATTTCTGCTGCCGAAATCAAGATAGTCCTGCAACCGCTCATTAAACTTCTGGAGCCAATCAGCGGTTACAAAGCTCCTTATGAGCTCCCTAACCTCATAGGCATCCGCCTGACCGTAGACCTCTGACAAAAAGCCCATTTCCACAGCCTTTTTGATGTGGCGGTTCACCTCATTATCAAACTTCGTTTCATTGGTAGCGGCGGGATAAAAGGGCTTCAGCCTCAGCTTTATATCCTCAAGGGAAAGGACAAGAATGCTGTCACCATTGGAGGCGTCAAAATCCCCCAGGCTCTTGCGAAGCTGTACCAACAATATACTAAGGCCATAGCTAAGCTGATGACGTGGTACCAGCCGTGGTAAATTTTCATCATCATTTTGCTTCACATAGGCATATCCCGCATTATCGTCCACATAAAGAAGTAAGCCAATCTGGGCTACATATTCCTCCATGCGGGGCTGGTTATCCTTAATGATATTCCATATATCCGGCTGGGTGCGCTTATCCACCACGCCTTTTAAAATCGTAATCAGGGCACGGGAATAGTTCATGTCCTTTTCTTCAGTCATAGTATCTGCCATCCCTTACCCCTCCTTTTTATAAAAAATAATCTTATCCATATCCACCTGAATATCCACAGCGTTCACATTTTCCATATCCAAAAGCTGACGCTCACCATCCACAAAGCTACGGCTGTCACTGCTGGCAATGACCAGATAATTAAGAAGCTCTGTAAGGCCCTTGGTAAGCGGATGCTTTTCCAATATCTCGCTTAGAGAAACCTTTTCCTTGTCCCCCAGGACATCAGCGATATTTTCCTCCAACACCTTTCGATCCACATATACCTGTTTAAAAAGTGCCTCCACGGAGCCCTGATGACTTCCCTTTTCAATGGCACTGCTTTCAATAATAGGCTTTTTCGGTGGCACAAAAAGTGGTCTGTCCATAATAAAATCAAAGAATGGGGCCGACTGATCCATCTGGGCAAACTCAGCATCTCTCGGAATATTATCCTTTATGGAAATTGCCTTATCCTCCACCTGTTTAATAATCTCATAAATGTAACGCTCCTGCTCCAGATAGCCTTCGTCCACATATTGGCGAATCTGACGGGACAAATTGCTGACGGTGTCCATAACCTGTCGGGCAGCCTCGGACCACTGACGACGGATATGACGCATATCATACTGCTTTTCCACCTGTTCAATGCCCTGGATTTTTAATATTCTTCCCAAAGCCTCATCCAACTCTTCTCTGGAAGACTGGTTCATCAAATAGTCCCAAAAAGCCCCAAAGCTCCTGCCCTGCTCTGAGTGTTGTATATAGTCCCTGTCCTGAAAGAACTTTTCCAAAAGCTCTCCCTTGCCCTTTTTCCAGGTAACTATCTGCTCCATAAGACTACGCTCCAGCTGACGGAAATTTTCCTCCACCTCACGAAAATCCGCCAGTATACTTCTGGCGGTTTCGGCAGCATGAATGTATCTCTCCTTTATTTGAACTTCATCTAAAACCTTTGGAGCTCCACCATTTTCCAGGCGGGAAATCTCCTTTTCAATAGCCTCCTTTTCCTCTTTAAGCCTGGCTATACGGCTTTCGGCGCTTATATTGCTTTCCTCATCAATTTCCCGAATAAGGTTAAACACCAGACGAACTCTGGATTCCGTGCCAATAAAGCTCTGCTTCCTTAAACCAGCCAGCCATTCAATGCCACGCTGGGCATCTGCCGTGAGATCATAGCAGGGTTCGTTCTTCTTCACAAAAAATTTACGGAGCCATGAGTGCTGACCGTCAGTCCACGAGGCGAGATAATCCTTGGCGGGGCGAATAATTCCCTGGGCCTCAGCATTATCGTGAAGGTCATATATAAAATTATTAAGATCCTCCAGCAATCTGTCCTCTGGCACGGCTCTCTGATTCTTCACCATAAACTCCTGATAAAGGAAAGCCGCCACGAAGCTGCACTGCTCAGAGGCCAACAGACGCCAGGCCGGATGCTCATTTCGCAGTTTCACCAGAAAGCTGTATTGCATATTGTCAGGTATATTATCATTCATCATTTTATAAATTACACCTACAGTTTAATAACGCCATAATGCACCTTGGAGTGCTTGCCTCCAACAATGGTATCGAAGCCCAGGCGGGCAAACTCCAAGCTGCGGCTATTCTCCTTCATTACCACCCGATGTCTTGCAACCCGCTTGGCCTCATTTACTGCCTCTATTGACAAAGGCCGATGGTCAGCCACGGCACGAATAGGATTTATATTATGGCTGTCCTTTAATGGATGACGAAACATAGGATCAAAATAAACAACATCCACGGACCTATCGGGCAGAGTCTTTAGATAATCATTATAATCAGCATTTATAACGTTTACCCGCTTAATAGCACTATGAAGCTCGTAATTGGTGGCGAGAAAATGCTTCATGCCTTCACCTGTAACAAAGGCAATAAGGGGACTAGACTCCAAGCCAGTGACACTGCCCCCTTCTCCCGTAACAAAGCTGGCCACTATGGCATCAGCACCAAACCCCAGGGTACAATCCAAAACGCTCATGCCTTCATTTAGATCCATGGCGGCTGCCATGTGATCCTCATCACCCATACGAATATTCTTTATTCGGAGCTGGGACATATTAGGGTGAAAAAAAAGCTCCCCGTCAAGGGTATCCAAAACAAAGCTACCCTTTTTAGCCACCAAAATGTTATCTACACCGTATTCTTCACGCATTTCAGGCAAGGCCGCCCGATTGCGTTTAACATTTTTAATCCCCAGCTTCTCCGCCGCATAGGCTGCCAACTCAATACTTTCCTTATGATTTTTTCTGTCCGTCGTGACAATGGTATTTAGCATTAATTCTCCTAAATATATGTGTGCAGCTCAAAAGCCTGTACGCTTAAACATTTTGGCCAGCTCATCGCTGCTGAATTTCAAAATTGTTGGTCTGCCGTGAGGGCAGGTATATGGCATGGCGGTTTTATTCAGCTCATCCAAAATAATTTCCATCTGGCGGAAATTAAGCTCAAAGCCCGCCTTTATGGCTGCCTTGCAGGCTGTCATAGCAAGGCACTCATGACGAATCTCCGCCGCACTAAGCTGGTGCATATCCTCCAGTGAAACCAATATTTCCCTAATTGTGTTTTCTGCCTCAGCCACAGGAATATCCGCTGGAATCTCCATGAGTCGATACTGGTCCGGCCCGCTTGGTTCAAGGCCAAAGCCCAAGCTATGGAACATCTCCAGATTACTTTCAATAAGCTGGGCTTCCCTTTCACTAAAATCCAATATGAGATGCACCAAAAGCTGCTGTGATGGAATCCGCTCCGTCATGGCCGCAAAACGGTCATACAATATGCGCTCATGGGCAGCATGCTGGTCAATGATATAAAGACCATCTGCATCCTGGGCAATAATATAGGTATTGTCCACCTGACCGATAGGAACCATTGGAGTTGCACTGATACCCGCGGATTTTTCAATTATTTCCCCGGTTGACCTATCTATAAGTACATCATTTTCCAGAACAGTATTTTCTGATTGGCTGGCAATTGCCTCTGTATCATTTATATAAGTTTCGCCACCATTTGCAATGGTTCCACCCGAAGAAACCAATCTTTCACCTTTCAGCTGGGATAATTCCTCCTGGACCTCATGTAAGGTCTTGGCCTGCTGCTCCACCCGATACTGATAAGCCGAAGATGGGATGCTTGAGGGAGTATAGCTACTATTACTAATGGAACTGGCTGCACTGGTTACTCTTGGCTGTGATGCCGGTACAAAGTGCATTTCGTCAATAAGGGTCTCCATAACAGGCTTTGCTTCCTTCATAGAAGCAGGAATTCCCGTAAAATGCCTCTCGGGACGCTCCACCTGGGCAGCGATATTCCCAAGTGCCTCGCCATGAGGGCGCACCGCATCCAGCACAGCCTTGTACACAGCCTTAAAAATTCTGCCCTCGTCCTCAAATTTAATCTCACTTTTCTGTGGGTGAACATTTACATCAATAGAATTGGATGCCACATCCATAATAAGGGCCACCATTGGATAGCCGGATTTAGGAATCAGGGAGGAATAGGCGTTATCCACAGCCTTTGACATGGCCCTATTGGAAATTATACGTCCATTGACAATAAAGGTCTGCCAGTTTCTGTTGCTCCTGATGGTGGATGGCTTGGAAATATAGCCCTTGATGGTGATATCATCGTCAGCAAAATCCATGCCCAAAAGGGCATCGCCTACAGAACCGCCGTAAATACTGCGAAGAGTATCATGGAGATTTCCATTTCCCGGAGTCACCACGGAGGTTTTATTATTATTTATAAATTTAAAGGCAATATCAGGGCGGGAAATCGCCAGTTTAATAATAAATTCATTTATCTTACTGGCCTCGGTGTTATTGGTTTTCATAAACTTTTTACGGGCAGGGGTATTAAAAAACAAATCCTCCACCCGAATGGTGGTACCCAGACTGCATCCCGTTTCACCGATTTCCGGCTCCTTGCCCCCGATAATCTTCACCTCAGTGCCCAGCTCTGCCCCCGCCTGACGGGTCTGCAAAGTAAAACGGGACACAGATGAAATACTTGGAAGGGCCTCACCACGGAAGCCCAATGTATCTATATCCATAAGGTCCTCAACCTTAAAGATTTTCGATGTGGCATGACGTCGGATGGCCATCTTCGCGTCTTCCATGCTCATGCCGATACCATTATCCGATACCCGCATAAAGCTGGTACCTCCCGCCATGATTTCCACCTCAATGCGGTCAGCCTTGGCATCCATGGCATTTTCGATTAATTCCTTTATAACTGAAGCTGGTCGTTCTACCACTTCACCTGCCGCTATCTTATTGATAGTGCTATCGTCAAGAACATGTACGAAACTCATCCTCGTCCCGCCTCCTCTTTTGCCTGCTGCTGTAAGCGATACAGGGTATTCATTGCTTCTATTGGGGTCATGGTCATAACATCCATGCCCAACAGCTCATCACTGATGGAATTTCCGAAAAGTGATGCCATCATATCATTGGATCCAGCCACCGCTTTGGCTTTCTCCTGTTTTTTGGTTAATGGGATATCCTCAACCTTAGAGCCCTCGGCCTCCAGTGCCTCCAGTATTTTTTCTGCCCGCTGAGTTACCGCCTTTGGAAGTCCCGCCAGGCGGGCAACGTGAATACCATAGGATTTATCTGCAGAGCCCGGAATAATACGGCGAAGGAAGCTAATGTCCTTGCCCTTCTCCTTTACGGCAATACAGTAATTCTTTATTAAATCATCCTCCAAGTCCGTAACCTCATGATAATGGGTGGCAAATAGGGTCTTGGAGTGAATATGCTCACGAATATGCTCGATTACTGCCCTAGCAATACTCATGCCGTCAAAGGTACTGGTACCACGGCCAATTTCATCCAGAATAACAAGGCTATCACGGGTGGCATATTTGAGAATCTGAGCTACCTCGTTCATTTCCACCATAAAGGTACTCTGACCGCTTACGAGATCATCACTGGCACCTATGCGGGTAAATATTCTGTCCACAGGGGAAATGGTGGCTTCCCGTGCCGGAATAAAGCTGCCCACCTGAGCCATAAGGGTAAGCAGCGCTGTCTGGCGCATATAAGTGGATTTACCAGCCATATTAGGACCGGTAATCAGCATAATCTCACATTCAGTATGATTTAGACGGGTATCATTTGGAACAAACAAATCCCTTGTTAAAATCCGCTCCACCAGCGGATGACGGCCGTCCTTAATATCAATCTGACCATTATTCAAAAGCTGTGGCCGCACATAGTTATAAGCACTGGCCGCCTCAGCAAGACCCGTAAGCACATCAAGAACCGCAATATGCTTGGCAGTTTCCTGAATATCTCCCAGCTTTGCCTTAATGGTATCGCGAATTTCCATAAAAAGATTGTACTCAATGTTTACAATCTTTTCCTCAGCTCCAAGAATCTTAGTCTCAAATTCCTTCAGCTCCTGGGTAATATATCGCTCTGCATTGGCCAAGGTCTGCTTACGGACATAGTTATCCGGAACCAGCTCAGTTCCGCTGTGACGCACCTCAATATAATAGCCAAAAACCTTATTGTAGCCGATTTTCAGGGCGCGTATACCAGTGGCTTCCTTTTCCTTTTCCTCCATCTCCTGCAATAGCTGCTTGCTGTCACGGGAAATTTTGCGGTATTCGTCCAGCTCCTCATTGTAGCCTTCCTTGATAATGCCACCATCACGAATGGTAAGTCCTGGGGCATCCACAATGGCCCTGTTTAAAAGGTCCACAAAATCCTCATAAAGATGAATCCCCTCATGGCATTTCTGCAAAAGCTGGGATTTTCTGCCATCAAGGAGATTTTTTATGGCAGGAAGGGCCATAAATGAAGTTCTAAGAGCTACCATATCCCTGGCATTGGCTGAGCCCACTTCAATACGGGTCAGCAAACGCTCAAAATCATATATGGACTTAGTGGAAGTCTTCAGCTCCCCACGAAGTATAAAATCATTGGCTAATTCTTCCACAGCATCCAAACGCTGGTTAATCTGCCCGATGTTTATCAGGGGATATTCCAGCCACTTCTTTAGGAGACGGGTCCCCATGGCCGTATCCGTAAAATCCAGAACATCAAGAAGGGTATCCTTCTTGCCACCATCACGGAGATTGCGGGTAATTTCCAGATTTCTCAGGGTATATGTGTCAATAACCAGATTATTGGCAAAATCCAGCTTGGTCAGCTGGGACAAATGGGAAAGATCAGTTCTCACCGTGTCGTGGAGATAACCCAGCATAGTTGCCACAGCTTCACTGGCAGAACGTCCAGCAGGTCGGTTGTTTACATCAAAATGCTGAATAATCAAATCATCCACATTTTTAACAGGCGCCTCAATACGGGTGAAGGCACAGGCTGCCATACGCATTTCAATAAAGGCCTTTAAGTCACCTAGAAAGGAGGGCTCACCCAAAATAATCAGCTCCGGCATCATGATACGATACAGCTCATCATAAAGGGCTTGCAGGCGGTCATCCCCAGTATAAACACCATAGAAGCACTCCCCGGTGGAAATATCCGCCCCGGACAGTACAACCTCCTCGTCAGCTTCATAAACCAAAGCAATATAATTATTATTAGCAGACTGAAGGGCACTTTCCTCCAAAATGGTACCTGGAGTAATGACCTTAATGACCTCGCGTTTTGTAAGTCCTTTGGCCTTTGGGTCACCAATCTGCTCAGCAATAGCCACCTTATAGCCCTTATTTACGATTTTTGTAATATAGCTTTCAGCAGCATGATAAGGAATACCGCACATGGGATTCTTCTTTACATCACCGCTGCGGCTGGTAAGGGTCAGTCCCAGCTCGCGGGAGGCTGTCACCGCATCATCCAGAAACATCTCATAAAAATCTCCCATTCTAAAAAACAGGATTTCATCGGGATGCTGCTCCTTTATGGCCATATATTGCTGCATCATTGGTGTCATTTCCATGAAAATACCATTCCTTCTATACTAAACAACTTTATCTATGGGCAGATTTACGCCATCATGCTATGCTTACGCCAGTTCCCCCTTCAGCACCCAGGTCTGAGGCTGACAAATCTTTACCTCTACCAAATCCCCAGGCTGTTCATGGCCCTGATATGGCCACAGCACCAGCTTATTGCCGGAGGTACGTCCGGACCAAACCTTGTCATCATTGGAGCTTGGCCCCTCCACCATAACCTTTACCACCTTGTCCTGAAGTTGCTGATTTTTCTCCAGACTTATCTTATTCTGAAGCTCCATAAGGCGATTCAGACGGTCATGCTTCACATCCTCATCCACCTGTTCTTCCATTTCTGCTGCCGGAGTGCCGGAACGCTTGGAATAAATGAAGGTATAGGCCTGGTCATAGCGAACCCATGCCATTAAATCCAGAAGCTGCTGAAAATCATCCTCAGTTTCTCCCGGGAACCCCACAATAATATCAGTGGTAATAGTGGCATCCGGTACCGCATTTCGAATCTTGGTAATAAGCTCCTTATAGGCCTCCACAGTATAAACGCGATTCATAGCCTTCAATATTCTGTTGGAGCCATGCTGCACCGGCAAATGGAAATGAGTGCAGATATGTTGGCTATTTTTAATAACCTCAATTACTGCATCACTTAAATCCTTTGGATGGGAAGTCATATAGCGCACCCGCTCAATACCTTCCACCTTGTCCACCATTGAAAGAAGCTCAGCAAAGGTAGCCTTCTTGTGGTCCTTACCATAGGAATTAACATTTTGACCAAGGAGAGTAACCTCCTTGTAGCCCTGCTTCACAGCCTCCTGAACCTCAGAAACAATGTCCTCAGGCATACGGCTCCGTTCCCGCCCCCTTACATAAGGAACGATACAATAGGTGCAGAAATTATTGCAGCCGTACATAATTGGCACCCAAGCCGATAGAGCTGTCTTTCTGTGAATGGAAATATCTTCAGGCAAATCTTTTTCATTGATTTCTGTGTCAACAATATGCTTCTCCTGAGCCTGCTCCAGCTTGGAAACAGTGGAAACCACTTCCTGAATCTTATTGGTACCCAGCACAAAATCAATATGGGGAGCCCGCTTAATCAGCTTCTCCCCTTCTTTCTGTGCCATACAGCCAGTGATACCAAAAATAAGGTCAGGATTCTTCCGCTTGAGATTCTTAATCTCACCGATTTTTCCATAGACCTTGTCCTCAGCATTTTCACGCACTGCACAGGTATTTATCATAATAAGGTCAGCCTGCTCCATATCCTCAATGGACTCATAGCCCAGCTTGGCCAGCTCACCCTCCATACGCTCTGCATCGCTGAAGTTCATCTGACAGCCGTATGTCAGCATCTTTAAGTATTTCTTTTCTCTATTTAAAGTCAAATTGATACATCCTCTCAAAAACAAACAATCGTACAGAACATTATACCATAATTGATGATTTTTTAAAAAATGAAATCAATAGAAAAAGCCGGGATATAATCTCGGCTTAGTGCTCATTATTAACTATTCCCAATCCGGTCATCATCAGTAATCTGCCGCACTACTCTGCAAGGATTACCCACGGCCAGAGAATATGGCGGTATATCCTTAGTGACCACACTGCCACCACCGATAATTGCTCCCTTGCCGATTTTCACTCCCGGCATAATGGTAACATTGCCGCCTACCCAAACATCTTCCTCCAAAATGATTTTTTCAACCCTTTCCGGATAATAGGCCCCATACTGGTTAAAATGCTTGGAACGCTCATCAGCAACCAATGGATGGGATGGAGTGGCAAACAACACTCCTGGGCCAATCAGGCATCTGTCACCAATGTGTATTTCATTGCCATCAAGAAATACAACATTGAAATTTATATATACATCATCCCCAATATAGATATTACAGCCATAATCAAACTGCACACCATTGGCGATAAAGGAATTCTCCCCTATATGTCCCAGAAGGTCTTTCAGCAGCTTCTGTCTTTTCTCCTTCTCCTCCACCATAGTCTGATTGTAAATTGTAGAAGTATTCCCGGCTAAAGCCCGCTGCTTTACCATCCAAGGCTCATTGTCCTGAAACCATTGGCCATTAAGCATTTTTTCTTTCTCTGACGACATGCATTTGATTTCTTCCACTGTTCCACCTCATTTTCCATTAATATGGCTATTAATCACATAACAGATTCAATTTTTTCAATAACTAATTTTTCCACCCATTTAGGAGGAAATGCTTTACCACGGTTCCAGTCCTGCACCGTTCTATATGGTGCTCCCAATAAATCTGCCAACTGCTTGATGTTTAATTTTGCTTTTTCTCTAGCATATTTTATAGGGTTGTTTTCTTTTAACAAGACTTCCCTGTAAGCATCAGTATCAGCAACAATCATATTTACAAAACCATTTTTAGGTACCCTAACAGTTTTTATATCTGTTGCTTGTGGAATTGCTGCTTTATCGTCTTCTAAATCACACAATGCAAAATTCAGAAAATCTGTAGCCATTACAATAGCATCCGTAACATCTTCCCCCTGGGTTGCCCCCTCAAAATCAAGAAATGTAACTATATACCCGCCCTCTTCAGCAGGCATAAATACCGCTGGATACGAATATTTTGCCATTTTAATGCACTCCTTTTACTTAATACCTGCCTGTTTTAAGATTGCCTCCGCTGTCCCTCTTTTTATCTCAGCTGCGTGACGCGGAATTCTAAAATACTTATTTGTTATGGGGCTAAACCATTTGTCATGCTTGCCACCATGTTCTAAGAAATAACAACCATGCTTTTTTAGTAACCGTTTTAATTCAGAAACTGTCATCGTTATCCCTCTTCTCACATTATATACATTCACCGTGTATTTTTCAATAAATACGCACATTATCCGTGTATATTATATATTGTTAGCCAAACAAAAAAGCCTTTGGTTCCCGCATTCCAACGTCAATCAGAATACAACTACCAAAGGCCCGTTAGGCTTATTCTTTTATACACCTGTTTGGTACTTAAATGTTTCTATTGTGTATTTGTAATGTCAATATAAAAAAATACTAAATATTTGCAGTTATATTACAAAAAAACCTTCATTTTACAAATCTTTCAATTTAACCCCATTATGGTTTTTCCACTCATCATTTCCGTTTGTATTAGCGAAACATACAAAATCAGATGCCCCAGAAGGGGTATTATAAGTTGATATTTTCCCTCGCGCCATAATATTCATCTCCCCAACCATAATGATACCATTAACCTTTAAGCATTTTCTCTTTTTCTGACAGTATATCGATGCACTCCCTTTACAATTCGTAAATTTCCGCTATAGGCAAAGTCTTGAGCAAGGATGGATTGGTTGACAATATTCTAAGCAGATTTGATATGGCCCTGCTAGGCAATACATCACCACTCTCATACTTCTGAAAAGCCCTTTTCCCGCCACCTAAAATAAGTCCGGCCTGAATTTGGGATAATTTTAGACTTTTCCGTATTGAGCGTATTTCAGCCGGCAACAACAGATGCTCAACTTCAGCCTTTAATTCCTTGATTGCCCTATCATAAATTTTTAGATCTTCATGACTAAAGGTAGGTTCACAGTCGTTATTTAAAGGATACCAACCAGGCATATCAAAGGTTTTACTTTGCCCTTGATATGTTATGGTAATTGGCCGAATATCCCGTTTTAATTCAGCACCAGTTTCAATATCATATTTGATTTCTTCCATGATGGCACCTCATTTCTCTTTAAAAGATATTAAATCAAATTCAGTAATTGTCCCTTGAACAAATTTAATATATATCAGATAGCCCTTATATGGAACATGGTAAACATCCTGCCATATTTGATAATTTTGATAAGATGTCATTGATTTATAGAAATGTTCTGGAAGCATGGAATCCACTGCCTGGAGAATATCTTTGAGTTCAAATCCCATAGCTGCAGCACCAAACAAAGCTGACTGCTTAATACCATATTTAGACTTTTTGAACGAATCCAAATTATATGTTGGAGTGTATTTGTCCATTACTTTAGGCATAGTTCAACCTCACTTTCATTATAAACCATAATGGTGTATTTTGTAAATCAATGTTAATACGCAAAATCAACCTTTTCCAAACAAAAAGCCTTTGGTTCCTGCATTCCAATATCAATTAGAATACAATGACCAAAGGCCCGTTAGGCTTATTCTTTTATACACCTGTTTGGTAATTATATTTTACTATCAACAGCATCATGTGTCAATATCGAATCATTATTAGTTAAAACAACTTTATGTCTTTAATAATTTTTGCACTTTTTTACCTCCCAACCCTTGAACGTACCTTTTCAACTATTTCAGCCATATCCAAATGCAGTATTACCGGTTCAGTAAATTGATTCAGTACAATACCAAATACCTTATTTTTATAAAATTGTGCCATTTCAAGAATTTCCAAAAAATGTTTTGCCACCTTGGAACATTGATCATCATATTCTCCCATAACTTCTGCACTAGAAAAAACAGGGATGAAATTGTCTTCTCCATTTGAGATAATTACTGGAACCAGGCGAATAGGTTCTTCATTTGTAAATTCCATACCTACCAAAGAATCCAGATTATCACCTGCCATTTGTATCATTTTATCCAATGATGCCTGATCCTTGCTTCCCGAAATTGCATTACATGGTATCCAAACATTACTATCCCTTAAAATTGCCAATAAATTCCAAAAGCTATCATCCGTATTCCAATATTTATATTTTCTTATAGCTTCTCTTAAAAGTGAGCCATCAGCTAACTCCTTTGCAGAAATTTTTCTTCCCTTTCCTCGATATAAAATCCATATATCATCAACATCTCTATAGAAACGGTCTATTATTTTTAGCATTTCTTCAGGTAAATTGTTTCGACACTCAACTACTAATTCATCTGGAATCCCATAATAGGCTTCAGCAATACTTCCAGCTATACATGCCAGTGTATCTGTGTCACCACCAAGAGAAATGGCAGTTCTTATCACATCTTCAAAATTCTCCCCCTCCAAAAAGGCTGTAATAGCTTCCGGTACAGACCTTTGGCAGGTTTCATCATGGTGGTAGTTTGGTCTGATTTCATCACATGTACGGGATAAATCATACCCTATAACCTCTGTAACAAAAGATTTTATTGCTTCTTTGTCTTTTCCCTCCAAGGCCAAATATATTGATCCCGCTACAGCCTGAGCACCTTTTAAGCCCTCAGGGTGATTATGTGTTACTACTGCCGTAAGACAAGCTAATCGCATTGCTTCTTCCATACTGGTAGCAAGCCAACCAGCAGCTGATACCCGCATTGCTGCTCCATTACCAAAGCTATTATATGGTTCAGGGTCATCTGCCTTTAACCAGTGACCAAACATCCCCCCATAACCCGCATTAGGGTATTCACTTCCCCAATTTTTCATAGAACTAATTAAAGACTGTATTATTTCCACATCAGAATCAAATTCACCATCGACATTATTCAGTAAAACCTCTGCCACTGCTACAGTCATCACAGTATCATCGGTAAATTTTGACTTATCGCAAAAAAGCGGAAAATATTTCGTCTTATTCCCTCTGTCAAACTCATAAGGAGCACCAATTATATCGCCTAAGATAGCACCATACATATATATTCCCCCTTCAATATTACCATTCCAATTCTTTTGATGTTCAAATATTATCAAAATAATTTATCTATATGGTCTCCTGTCAGGCGACATTTTTGAGGGCACACCAAAGCCTAACACCCCAATGTAGGTTCCCCTTTTTCAAACAGCACCTGATTAATACTATCGATGTCGTATTTCCCGTGTCTGAGGAAATATTCAATAATTACATCGCTCACATTGCTATGTGAAAAGGCGTAGCCGGCCCGGGCCAATAGCTCCCTGGTTTCTGCCAAATTTAGTTCCAAGGCTATGGCCAACGCAAAAACGGTGGACTTTTTCGGCTTATAATCCTGATTAGTGCGTATTTTCGAGAAATGCTTGCGATTAATATTGGCCTTTTTATACACCTGGGGATCTGTCATTCCCTTGGCATCAATAAGTTTAAACAAGGCTTCCGAAAAGGTATCTGTCATATCATCTAACATTTCGTCCAATGAACGGGAATCAGTGACTCTATTTTTATATAGAGCCGCCTCCCGTTCCCGTCTGCGCCGATAATTATTACAGCGCTCCTGGGCCAAATGCTCATCCACATACACCTCATCAATATAATTCTGCACATCATTAAACAGGCTATTAGAAATTTTAAAAGACTCCCGATCAAACATTACCATATATACATCCAAATCATGCTCATCAATATATTCCCGAATTGCCCTTGTAGCGGTGGCAATGGCAATCTCCGGTGGACATCCGAATATTCCGGCAGAAATCAAAGGAAAGGCTATTGAACTGCATTTATGGTCTGTTGCCAACCGGAGAGAATTTTTATAGCAACTGGCCAACAGCTCCCGTTCCCCATGCTTTCCATCCTGCCATACAGGTCCAACGGTGTGTATTACATATTGTGCCAAAAGATTATATCCAGGAGTAATAAATGCCTCCCCCGTATCAATATTTCCTATTTTTTGTCTGGCTATCAACAGCTCCGGGCCAGCAGCCTTATGAATAGCCCTGTCAACACCACCACCTACAATGGCTCTGGGATTGGCGGAATTAACAATTACATCCACCTGCATTTTCGTTATATCGTTTCTGACAAATTCCAAAGGCATGACATTCAACTCCCGTCAAAATTCTATATTATCATTCTACAATCACAGCAAATACTCCTTTTGTAGCGATATCATTATTCATAATAAAAAATGGAGGACGCCTTCAGGCATCCTCCATTCTTAAAATATAAGTTTTCTACAGCTGTCAAATTACCAGTCATTTAACACAACAATCTCATATAGGCTGTTATTCAGCTATCAGATTACCAGGTCATTCAGCAGATTTCGCAACACCACAATCTCATCCTTTGTAAAGGTAACGCCTTTCCCCATGCGGCTCCTGTCCGGGGACCATTCCCGAATGTCATACTTTGGATTAAGGTGATTCCAGGAAACCAGGTTCAGCTCCTTATGCCAGCCCCGTCTGTCCTCAGCAATTACTCCAAATTCCTCCTTGATTTCGCAGGTAATTTCTCTCTTTTCGTTGTTTTCCATTGTAAAACACACTCCTTGATTAATAATATTATCTATATCTGTATTTTATCAAATTATTTTAGGTTTGTAAATAAAACAAAATAAAAAAGAAGGTTACTTTCGCAACCTTCAAAAATTATTCCATATTTCCGTCCCAGTGACGAAATAAATTATTCTCCACATTTAAGCTGTCGCAGATTTTCCCAACCAGCATATCCACCAAGTCCATCAAAGTTTTCGGTAAATGATAAAATCCTGGACTGGCTGGAATCACCATTGCACCCAAACGGGACACCTTAAGGAGATTTTCCAAATGTCCGGCATGCATTGGGGTTTCACGAGGCACCACTATAAGGCGGCGGCCCTCCTTTAGAATCACGTCAGCAGCCCGAGTCAAGAGATTATCCGTAACCCCAGTGGCAATACAGGCTACCGTCTTCATGGAAGCGGGCACTACCACCATGGCATCAGCCCTAAAAGAACCACTGGCGATGGAAGCACCGATATTATGTACATCGTGAAGCATGTCTGCACTGCTCAGAATCCTCTCATAAATGTCAGGACACTCAAACCTCACTACCTTTTCGCCACTCTCCGTAAGCACTACATGAACCTGATGCCCAGCTTCCTTCAACACCTCTATAAGACGAAGGCCATAAATACTACCGCTGGCCCCCGTTATTCCTACTATAATTTTCATACATCCTCCAAAATCCCCATGATTATACAGCTTCAAAGGCATTTTCAATAAGCCTGAAGCTCATGCTGCCACTTTTAGGTGCCAAAATTTCCAGCACATCAAAACGGTAATAATAATCATGAAGCCCCTTATATCTGATATACGCCTGGGCGGTACGAACTATTTTCTGCTGCTTGAAATAATTTACTGCTTCAGCCGGTGCCCCGAATTTTACAGAGCCTCTGGTCTTTACCTCCACAAAGGATATGGTATCCCCCTTGCTGGCAATAATATCTATTTCCCCGGTCTTTGCCCGATAATTTCTCTCACGAATAAAATATCCGTGATTCTCCAAATACTGGGCCGCAGCCTGCTCTCCCTTATTTCCCAAAATCTTGTTGTTCATTATATGCCTTTCATTGGCGGCATCTGATTTTTCATATCCTTGCGCCGCTGGTCGATCCTATACACATAAGCCAGAATTTCAGCCACAGTGGTATACAGCTCTGTAGGAATTTCCTTGTCCAGTTCCAGAGCCATAAGCATATTAACCAAGGACTTATTCTGATAAACAGGCACCTTACCTTTTTTGGCAGCCTCCAGAATATTTTCTGCAACATGCCCTTTACCCTTGGCCACCACCTTTGGTGCCATATTCTTTTCAGGATCGTATTTCAGTGCTACGGCTTTTTTCTCAGCAAGGGGATCCAATTCCGGATCTTCCTGCGGCCGTCTTCCTTTATTCATCATTGCTTACAGTTCCTATCTTCAAATCAGTTAGGTTAATCGGAGTATTATAAAGTGCCTTGCGAATATCTGGGAGATATTCCTTAAATTCATCCACTGCCTCATTATCCGAGAACACTACCCTAAGGTTCAGATTATTGCCATCGTATAGGCGGCATACCACGTCCACTGCACCAATTTCATCTGTCAGCACACATACACGGAACCATGTATCCTTACGGGTAACACCGTATTCATCCTCATGTGGCGGTTCATCGTAAATATGAAGATATGCAGGATAGCTAAGAGTACCATCCCCTACATACAAAGGCATCATATAGGAAATAGATTTTTGACCATCAGCCTTAAAGGCACCGTCACTATCCATGGAGCCCTTTATAGCATTGGTAAAATTAACAATTTCCTTGCTGGCACTTCTGTACTGATAGCCCTTCATTTTCTTCAAGGTACTGATATCTGCCAGCTGCATAAAGGCCCACAGCTTTGGCAATGCATCAAATCCCATTTTCTGGGCCGCCTGCTGAACTGAAGCCGGCATATTGCCTTCTATTGTACGAAGCAAGGTATTTAGCTGCTTGGCATCCTGCTCAGACAGCATACCCTGATTTTCATTGATAAAATTGTTAAGAAGCTGTGCCTCTTTTGGTGTCAACTCCATATTTTTCATAATCAGCTGTCCAGCGTCCTTTAAAGCCAAGGCCACCTGCTGGCTATCCATTTGAGGCAGCTGGTATTGGGTGGTATTAGCAGCAGGCGCATTATTATTTTCAATAGGCTGCTGAGGCCCAAAACGATTAAAAATACTTCTAAACAGCGGATTCTGTTCAACAGGACCATTCATTCTGGCTGATGTTCCCTCGTAGGCCATGCCAATATTATTCAGCCGAACATTGATAGTCTCTCTGCCAGGAATCGTAAAATTGGTCTGAGATTGGGCACTACCTTCCTCCACAGCCATAGCCGATTGATTAGGCATAGCAGTATTTTGCTGAGTGCTCTGATTCCCCTGAGTCTGTGCCATCCCCTGTGGCATAGCAGTATTTTCAGCCATTACACTGGTAGCATTAGCAGGATTACCAGCAGTATTGACAGTAGTACCCGTTGTCCCCTGCTGGATCTGGCTTGCCATTTGAGGGCTATTGCCCTCTGGTTGAGTCTGATTTGCCATCTGCGGGCCATTGCCTCCAGTCTGAGTCTGATTTGCCATCTGCGGGCCATTGCCTCCGGTCTGAGTCTGTTGGGCCCCTTGCCCACCGCCATTGACCTGTTGGGCCGCACCCTGAGGCATATTTTCGGTCCCAGAAAGCACAGTATTGCCAGCAATATTATTGGTCGAATTAGCAGCAGCCCCGGATTGAGCTGCTTGTCCGCTTTGAAGAGAAGTCTGTCCAGCTTGATTAGCCATTTGGGCAGAGTTCCCCGTTGCGGTCCCCTGGACATTCCCCTGCTGAGGCTGTGACTGAGATGTATCCCCAGTAAATGCACTTTTAGGGAAAAAGGCATCCACCAGCTTATTTAAGATATTCAGTCCTTCTGTAGTCTGCTGGGCTCCCTGAGCTGGCTGAGGATTAGTGACAGCGGCCAACTGGGCCAGAAGCTGCTCAAGCTGCCGTGGCATTTCCTCACCTTCCGGAAGCTGCATCAGCTGAAAGGCCAATTTGTTGATATTCACAGGCTCCATGGAGCTATTGTTGCCAAGAACTGCCTTAAGATTATCAAATACTGTCTGCAAGCCTTCTGAAAAATCCCCCAGCTTGCCCTGATCAGCCATCTGTCCCAGCTGCGTCATGATTCTACTCAAGGTATTAAGCTGCTCCACAGAAAAGCGCTGACTGGCCAAAGAACTGCCCACGCCTTCTCCCACGGTGCCTTCAAGAGTAAAGGCATTGCGCATAATATTCTGTATGATGTTTTTCAGCTCACTTGGAATGGCATTTTCCGCTTCCGAATGATGGGTGGAAATCTTAGACAAAACACCTGCCATATTATCTATGGAATTTTTTATATTTACATCTGTACGGGGCGAAAAGGCAGAACCGGAACTGCCGCCGCCATCCCGTTTGACAGATAGCTTATCACCTTTAGTTTCTTGTGTCCGCTCCGCAGGTTGTACTGAGGGCGTCATTCCTGTTACATTTGTTGGCAAGGCCTTTCCACCTCCTGGATACCAAAATACTGGTTATCATTTTATAAAAGCATTAATATATCGATTATCATGTTTAAATGCATGATTAATTAGTAAACAAATTCCCCACATCTTCCGTCTCTTCCACCATTGATTTAATAGGTTCAAAGGACAATCTGTGAATTGGACATGGGCCGTATTTACGAATGGCCTCAATGTGACTCCCTGTGCCATATCCCTTATGCCCGGCAAAACCATATTCAGGATATTTTTTATCATATTCATCCATAAGACGATCACGGGATACCTTGGCAATAATGGAAGCTGCTGCAATAGATGCGGACTTGGCATCTCCTTTAATAAGAGATAAAGACGCCATAGGAAGATTTTCCAGCTTCACTGCATCCAAAAGCACCTTGTCCGGCTGTGGTTCCAAGGCAAATATAGCTTCATACATGCCATTCATGGTGGCCTGTAAAATATTCACTCTGTCTATGGTACGTTCATCCACAAAAACCTGCTTTACACTCACAGCCTTGGCCATTATTTCATCATAAAGCTCATCACGAACCTTTTCTGACAGCTTCTTGGAATCGTTGATTTTGGGAATAATAAGCCCCTCCGGAAGAATGACCGCTGCTACGGACACTGGTCCTGCCAAAGGTCCACGGCCTGCCTCATCAACACCGGCAATTATATTAAGGCCCTCATTTCTGGCCTCATCCTCATAGCGGAACATGGCCTTTACACGGGCGATTTCCTTTTGCTGCTTCTCATAGCGCTTGAGTATTTTTCCTGCTGCGGCCCTGGTATCCATCCTAAGGGCCTCCAACAGCTCCTCAGTAACTTCGCCAGACGCAAACAAACCCTCTATTTGTTTTATCGACAAGTCTGCAATATTCATTAATTCTTCTCCTGAGAATTCTCGGCCTCTTCGATGTCAGGAGGCGTATCAAGGCTGACGGTTCCCAGCTTGCCACTTCTAAAATCTGTGAGAACAATGCGTTGGGCCTTCTCCAGATCCACCACACCGCCCTTCACAAGACAGCCCCGCTTCTTTCCAATAAGCTCCAAAAGCTCACCAGAGGTTTCGGGCAATTCATCTGTGATCTTGTAGCGTTCCTTAATACGTTCAGGGTACAGCTTAATCATGGTATCGAGGAACACTCCAGTGATAAGCTCCCGGTCCACTGCCTCATCGTTGATAGCCCCAGTAAAGGCCAGCTTAAGGCCGGCATTCATGTCCTCAAATTTTGGCCAAAGGATACCTGGAGTATCCAAAAGCTCCAAACTGTCAGCAAGACGAATCCACTGCTTGGCGCGGGTTACCCCTGGCTTATCCGCTGTTTTAGCCTTGTTGGAGCCAGCAAGACGGTTGATAAGGGATGACTTTCCCACATTTGGAATACCCAGAATCATCACTCTGGCTGAACGGGCTTTAGCTCCCTTTGATACCAGCTTTTCCGTCTTGGAGCGGGCCATCTCCTCAGTGATTTTTACCAGTTGCTTAGTTCCCTTACCCTGGGTGGCATCCACGGCTACTGCCTGAATTCCCTGACTGCGGAAATAAGCAACCCATTTCTTGGTAATGGCTGGGTCTGCCAAATCAGATTTATTCAGTGCCACCACCTTAGGCTTGCCGGCAATAATCTCCTGAAGCATTGGATTGGCACTGCTATACGGAATACGGGCATCCAGCAGCTCAATTACCACATCCACCAGCTTCAGATTTTCAGTGATAATTTTTCTGGCCTTGGTCATATGACCAGGAAACCACTGCACATTAGGCAACACCTGCTCCGCTGCCAGCTTTCGAGTGCTCTCTTCCCGTTCCTTTATATAATCATTCATATGTAAACTCCTATCTAAAATTGCATAAAATAACATATTAATTATACGGCCCAAGGTATTTATTGGCAAATCCTCTTTTCGGACAAAAGAAAAAGCTGGGAGAAATGTGCTTACATTCCCTCAGCTCAATTCTAATTTTCTCTTATAGATTTAATTACAAAATTTAATTGCTCTAAATCAACATATTTATGGACATTATGCTCTGCTCCTCCTGAGTTGGTTCTCTATCTGGCAAGGTGCCCATTCGCTGTTTGGCTTCTGCCAAAAGTCGTTTTACTTTTTCTACTTCCGCCTCATCGCACTTATTTTGCTTATAACCATCTTCCACTTCCTGTAAATCCTGTTCCAACAATGCAATTACGGCTTGCATATCTTTCTGGGTGGCCGCTGCTGCAATCTGACGACTGCGTTTTCCCTCATTAACTGTAACTGTACTTTTAGACGATTCCGTGGTCACTTCTCCATTTTCACTTATCCTGACATTCATCCCCTGGAAGCCCACCTCATCCTTACGGCTGGCATAGGATTCATCCGCTGCACGCAGGATATCAAACAGTCTGTTACGACTATCCTCATCAGTCAAGCACTTCTTCAAATACTTTGATGAAATACTGGTCATGCCGCCACTAACCACCTGATAATTATCCCACAGATAAGCATTCAGTTCATCAATATTTTTAAAAGCCTGACTTGTGCCAGCTACCTTGTTATTTTGCAGATAAGCCTTAGCAAGCATAGGATTGCCATTATACGGTATCTGCATAATTTTCTCAGTATTATCCCGCAGAATATCCGTAACATGACTATCAGCCATCCGCTTAAGGGCGCGCTGGTCTACCGGTAAATACGGGATATCCTTAAGCTCTGAAGCCATCTCCTTCTTCTTTTCCTCAATCTTTTCCTGTAAAGCTTTCAAAGAACCCTTAGATGTTTTTTTAGCTTTTTTCGACTGCTTATCCAGCAACTCCTGCCACCAGTTTTTCGTATTCGATCGCTTCACAAAAGACTGATTTCTATTATCACTGACACCAACACTCCAAGCACGAAGACCGCCATTGTCATCAATAATCCAACCTGCAGATTTCAAATTTCTCCCTTGAACCAAGTCTGTGTTGGAAACATCGTATAGCAGAGCTTCATACTCCAACCGTTTCTCCGGGTCATTCTCCATTTGCATCAATATTTTCGGAGAAATGGAAACATTGTTTGTCCCCATCCCCGAAAAAGGATTTGTTCCAATGCTAAACTTCATCCCTGAAAATTTGCCCTGCAATTCCGAAAAGACACTGCCTTTTTCATTAGCAGCAGCTTCCTCCCGTTCTTTTTGTCGAGCCTTGGCATATTCTGCCGCAGCCTCCGACACATAGCTCTGTCCAATACGTACTGGCATTTTAATTACCTCCCCACCACAAGTTTTTCTTATCTTATATATCGTTATAAATTCATCCCAGCTTACATTTTTGGTGCGAATGGCTCATTTTTAGGTGTGAACGGCTACCTTTACACAGCTCTTTTCGTTGCTCAGCCTATATTCTCATGCTATGATGAGTAAAACGAAAAAAGGGGCTAAACCATGAAAAAAATATCCCGAAGAATTTTGTTAATTCCCTTACTAACAATTTTTCTTTTACTGGCAGTAGACGGCTTCATAATAAGCCGCATTAACGTAACACCAAGTATATATCAGGAGCAAAACACTATTTCTTTTCCTGCCTTTCATACCAAGGATTTGCAAGGAAATATCGTTACTCAGGATATTTTTGCCCGCTCATCAGAAAGCAATATATCAATCGTCTGCCTTTGGGTAACCCAAGACACCGTCACCAGCCGTGATTTGCTTTGTGCCTTGGCCAACTGGCAAAATAACTCCACCAATAAAATCCCTATCATTGGCATCATCGGTGATTTACGGGAAACAGACAATAAAGAGAAACTCTCTTTGGCACAATCCGTTGTATGGAATCTACCTACAGATATCCCACAACTAATGGTCAATGACGACCTTGACAGCTTCTTGGTTCGTATCAAAAATGCCCCAACGGTCTGCTTCGTAGACGGAGGGGGCAATCTCATGGGCCAGCCGGTAGTTGGCAATGAACCAGACCTAATAATAAAAGAAGCGGAACGGTTAATAAAAACCGGTTCCGCCCAAGTTCAGCTTGAACAAACAATCCAAGACAATTTATTTCATTAATCTCAATTATCACTTTTTTCTTCCCTATGATAAAGCATAACAGTGAGATTAAACACCTGTCTGTCCCCTTTAGACAATGCCCTTATCTCAACATCACCATTATATTTTCTGGCACAACGCTGAATATTATCCAAGCCAATGCCATGTACCCGCTTTTCCGCCTTGGTTGTTTCCGGGAGCTCTGCCCCTGTTTTCCACACTAACTGCCCATCATAATCATTCTCTATTTCCAAGAAGAATAATGAACCCTTTTCGTAGGAGTGCAAATCTATATTTCGCGCTCCTTTTACTTTTTCGCAGGCCTCTATGGCATTTTGCAAAGCATTGTTCAAGATAATACTCACATCATATACATCAAAGGAAGCATTTTTAGGGTAATGAAAATTCACGGAAAAATCAATTTCCTTCCTTTTTGCCTGTTGCCTTATCTGGTGCAAAATCACATCCAACATTGGATTACCGGTATGATCCGCAAAATCCAGTCGGGCTACGGTCTTTTCCATTCCATCCAAATAATCGTCCAAATCCTTATTTTCCCCCATAGAACGGTTGCGTATATATGCCGCGAGATTAGCTATATGCCCACGCAAATCATGGCGCAGCCCCCGCATATCGCCATAAATATCCTGCAAATCCTCGATTTGGTGCTGCACATCCGCTACCCGATTTTCCAAAAGCAGCCGTTTCCGTTCTTCGTCCTTGGATTGCACAATGCCCCTAAAAAGAATCACCGATGACACCACGATCCCCAAGAGAAGTAAACTTACCACAGGGAGAAGCACCAAGGTTTCCGGCACCCGCTCATAAATTATCATCAGGGCACTGTTGTCCACCGAATATGCCATCAAACGCATGGTCAAATCAATGCACAGCACCGTAATGCACGGAATCAGAAGGAACCAGCTTTCCTGCCCCGTCATTTCCTCATCTATTCTGATAAAATGCCGCCCTATCAAACGCAAATACAAAAACAGGATCCCCAGCTGCAGCCCTCGGCAAATTGCCAGCACCGCCACAATGGCCACCCGATTTAGCATCAGCATATATTCCGTCAATGACTCTATGGGCATAAGGTCTCTGCCTGCAAAATATTCCAGCAGCCACCCCCAAAAGGGGCTCCACAGGCCAAGAACAGCGTGGGCCAATGGACTAACCGTAAACCGCAGGATTTCCCAGCCGGCCACAAAGCTAACTACCACAAAGACCTGACGGGGCAAATTTTTCTCAAAAAAGAAATACTGCAAGAGTGACAACAGCAAGATATAAGGCACCACATGGGTAAACCGGTCGTATAAAGGATAGGCTTCCACCAAACGCCCATACAATATTTGCCCCACCACATATACTGTTATCCAGATTATTGCAGCCTTGCGCCGATTGACGAATTTACGCCGCAAAAATAAATCCCCATACCAGAAACTCAGCCAGCCGTTCAGTATATGTACAAGGGCTTCCAAAACATATTCTTCCTCATACATTCACCATGCCCCCTCCTTTCGCATAGGCGAGGTAAGCCTTTACGAAGGCTGAATATTTTCTGTAGGCCAACAAAATACAATCC
Organism: Anaerovibrio lipolyticus LB2005; assembly: GCF_000621545.1. Taxonomy (GTDB): domain Bacteria; phylum Bacillota; class Negativicutes; order Selenomonadales; family Selenomonadaceae; genus Anaerovibrio; species Anaerovibrio lipolyticus_A. Next base: position 77,913 of record NZ_JHYA01000005.1, on the reverse strand, counting down.
CCATTGGCAATAATTATTTCATTCTGATTATAGGATGATACCATGGCAAAATTCACCAAATAGCACCGATGACAACGGTAAAAGGCTGGGCCCAGTCCACTGGCAAATTCATCCATGGTGCCCTGCACCTCATAGGTTCCCCCGGTGGTATGCACCGTTACCTTTTTGTTGTTGCTTTCTATGTAGTATATGTCCCGCAGAAAAACCTTTCTGGTGTCCTTGCTGCCAGTCTGATGACTGGTAATTTTCAGCAGTACATATTCTTCCTCCTGCTTTGCCCGAAATTCCACTTCCTGCAAGGCCCGCCCAAGCACCTGAACAAATTTGTCCCTTTGGACAGGCTTCAACAAATAATGGAAGGCCTGCACATCAAAGGCCTCCTCCATGTGCTCCCGATAGCCGGTTACGAATATTATAATGCTTCGTATCTTACCATTTTGGGCCTGATGTTCCCTGATTTTACGGGCCATATCCAGACCTGAAACACCCTTTATATCCAGAAAATATATATGAAAATCCCTTCCAGCCTGTAGTAAATCAGCGGCTGAAGAAAACAACTCTACCCTTGCCTCAGGCCTGTGGGCTGCAATCATATTTCCCAAGTCCTTACAAAATTCTATATCACTGTCGCAAACAGCAATTCGCACCTCCACAAGTGATCTCCCCATTCTATATGTTTTATTTCGCCCCAAAATAAAATATCTCTGAAATTATTTCCCAGAGATATTTTATCTGAATATGCGCCTTAAATCCATGAATTAAACAGGTTGCCAAGAGACGAATAACCAGACATTCTCATTAGTGAGTTGCTGGAATAAAGTGAACTAGATTTTCCATTAATGCCCAGAGCTGAGGAAATCGACGGAAACAGCCGATTTTGCTGAGACTTGGCAAAGGAAATATGTCTGTCTGCCATCCCTGCTAAACCATCCTTCCCCAGAAGCCGTCCCACCTTTGACGGATTTTCCGTCAAAGCCTTAGTCAGTACATCCTCGTCAATTTTCATTTTTCCATCATTGCCTACAGCAATTCCAATACCACTGAACTGTTTGGCCCGATAAGTAGTATCTGAAAAAGTGTTAGCTATATTTTTCATGTACTTAGACAAATCTGCATTATCCTTAAAAAAGCCAATAGCATCATTATATTTGCTGGCAAAATCCTCAATACCCTTCAATGCATCCACCAGCTCACTACTTTTTGTGGTTGTTACTGTTCCGTCTTCACTGGTTGTCTGTGTAAGGGCTGATTTGCCACCCACATCAAAGTTTATTTTCTTTATGTCCGCAGAGGCCTTTGACAAATCGCTCATGGTATCTGAAAACTCGGTCTTAAAGGCCTTGGCTGTACTGTCATAGGACTTCACCAGCTCAGTCATCCCCGAACGAAGCCCCATTAAGCCAGACATTGAAGAAGAGGATATACTACCTAATAATCCATATCCACCCAACATTGAACTGCCGTCACTCCACAAGGATGACGTCTTATTAGCTGACTTCCCAGTATTAAACAAAGATTGGCCGGTATTTTGTGCATACCGCAACATCAAATAATTGTTGCGTGCCATAGATGATATAGTAGACATTCCAATCCCCCCTTATAGGAATTAATATAATACTGCTATTTTCATCTATAGTATCGTAGGTATGAGCTTTTTATCAATAGAAACGGCGCGAACGATGGTTTTTAGGGTGTGAACGACAAAAGAAAAGCCAAAACAGCCCAGCAAAACGCACGACCATTTTGGCATATAAATGTTTTATATTAGCTTTTAAGTAGATATTGCTCAATTGCATTATAAAATTCTACAGCCCTAGAATACTGTTCATCAGCATCAACCTTGGATACGATATAGAAATCATCATAATCACAGTTGTTTCTAACCTGAAACGCCTCCTGCAAGTAAGCAGAATATTTTTTCTCGAAAACACCTGTCTTAATGTACTCTCGTTGAAAATATGAGATTACACCTGCGTGTTTTGCAAAATCAACGGAGTCTCTGGCCAGTACAGCTCTCACGGCTGTAAAAATGGCATAATATGAACGACCAATAGAGTCTTTATACTTTCCATTATCCAGCAAAATCTTAGCCGAATCCAATTTTTCCTTGGCACTATCCAAACGGTACTTTACAAGCTCATCCAACCTTCTGCCCCTCCTTTATTATGTTTCTATAATATGGGAGTGTATTCTGATATTTGGTGAACTCATTATACGGAATTACTGTAGGTGAAATAATAACATCATTTTCTAAACCTAAATCTGCAGACAATTCCCACATTTTCTTTAGCTTTCGCTGCAAATCCAGCCTATCACCCTTTACTACAGCGACAAAATCTATATCAGACTCACTGTCGTAATCCCCCCGTGCATAGGAGCCATAAAGATATATATCAATTATGTCATCACCATATACCTGTCTGTACCCATCTTTAATAACAACAATTATTTTTTCAAGGGATAAAGATGTCATTTTGCTTCACCACCAATCATAAAAAACGCACCCACTATGAAAAATTATATCATAATAATAGTATTCTGTATCTAAACTCATAACTTTAACCTATGGCATAGAAAACAAAGCAAGGATGTATTTTCCATCAGCACATAATCCTATAAGTATATAATTACACCTGCTGCGGCATTGGATTTTTTCCTTCGTATACAATTTTCCGATAATGCTCAGGGTCTGTATCGCCCTCCGTGCTGATGCAGAGGACCACAGAATCTTGGTCAAGATCCAAAAGCCTTTTTATATCCGCATATTCTTCTTTCCCAGCAATCAGATTTACAAGACCAGTGGTCACGGCCCCACTTTCTCCGGATATTATTTTTGGATCCACCCCCTGTGGTGCTGCCAGCAAGCGCATTCCATAAGCTGAAACATAATCTGGGCATTTGAAATACCAATCCACAAAGTCTCTAAGGATCGGCCAGGCAATTGTGCATGGTTCACCGCAGTTTAGACCTGCCATGATAGTCGGGGCCTGATTCACTGCTTCATGGGCCGCTCCGTCCCCTATCAAAGCAGACTGATACACACACGCCATATTTTCCGGTTCCACCACGCCGATGGCTGGTCTACTGCCCTCATAGTGATTCACCAGATATCCAGTAACGCCCCCTGCCATGGCCCCTACACCGGCTTGCAAAAACACATGGGTAGGCGCAAGTCCCTGTTCCTCCATCTGTCTGCAGGCTTCCTCCGCCATGGTTGTATATCCCTGAATAATCCAAGATGGAATATCCTCATATCCATCCCAGCTGGTATCCTGAATCAGAATCCACCCCTGCTTCTCCGCCATCTTTGCAGCATAGCGCACGGTATCATCGTACCCACTCTTCGTGATAGTGACCTTCGCCTTCGGATTAACATCCCTAATGGCCTGAGCACGGAGCTCACTGGAGCCTATGGGCATATAGACATGAGCCGCACAGCCAAGCTTCCCCGCTGCCCATGACACACCCTTTCCATGATTTCCGTCCGTCGCGGTGACGAACACCATCTTGTGAACAGCCTCCTGATACTCCGTCTTTTTTAAATCAGAAAAGCTGATTTTCTCTGCGTCAAGACCAAGCTCCCGGCAAACCACTCTGGTTAGCGCGTAGAGACCACCCAGTCCCTTGAATGCGTTCAATCCAAAGCGCTGTGACTCGTCTTTTACAAAGAACGCCTTTACTCCCAACTTCTCAGCCATAGCATCCAGCCTACGGAGCGGAGTCTCGTGATAATCAGGGTATCCCCGATGAATCCTTTGGACTTGGGCAACAATCGCTTCGGAGAGAAACGCCGGCCCTTTTCCCTCAGACCTGGCGGTGTTCTGTATCACAGATATACAGCCTGTTCTGTGTTCTTTCATTGTAATCCACCTGCTACTTTCCGAAGTTTGTATCCTTTCTTAAATTACCATTACCGCCCAATACACTCTGCCAAAAGGGCCTGAACACGATAAACATCAGCATCCTTACTAAAGGTCTTTACTAATGGTGTACTTCCCATATCTGCCACCCAGATTTTCAGCTCTGCATCTAAATCAAAATGCCCCGCCGACTCCACCTCAAAGTGGCGAATATTTTTATATGGTATAGAATGATAATTCACCTTCTTGCCGGTAGCTCCCTGGATATCCACCAATATAAGCCGATAATCAGTAAAAATCATCAAATCTCTGATCCACTGATAAGCCTGTATCACCTTTTCATTTTGTCCAAGGAGCTTGGCATAGTCCTTTTTTACATCTTCAATGTTGGTCTGGGATGCATTGCCCATCAAGCCACTAATAATCCCCATAGTTCTCGCCTCCTCTTTTGGAAAGATTCTACCTAACATTATTATACATCTAATACAGCATTTTACACTATTCATGCACAGTAATATGTTCATCCCCCAGCAAACTGCCGGTTATTACTGACGAGTTAATATTATGGTTATCAAAACCATGTTTTGCTCGATCTAAGCTGGCATTAGCATAACAATAACGGCAGCCATGGATACAGGTGTCATATTGCCCAATGTCGAAGCTCTCCACGCAGTTACAAAGTGGTCGCTGTGTTTTGGCCCTGCTGATGTTAAGTTTCCTGCCAACTATGCGTTCCACCAATTCTCCATCTATGCAGGCTCCGTGACCTATTCCGTACCTTTCCAAATCAATGGCCTCAGAGCAGGTTTGAAGTACAACGCCACTCCCCTTGGCAATATTTGACATTCCTGCCGCCAGCTCATTCATTTCCTCCTCAGAAAGCTCATGGAGATTCAGCCCCTGTGTGTTCTTTTTCGACTTGGCATACAGGTCAATAAAGCTGATAACACAACGCTCAACACAGGGAACCAAGGAATCAAGGGTATTTTTGAACCATTCCAGATGACCCTCTATTGTATAACCATCATTTAACAAAATAGGGTCATACCGCCATACTACCCTTTCCCGACCGATTCTCTTAGATAGCTCCTGCACAGTGATGATAATATCTTTTTTATCCCGGAGATTTGCCTCCACATCATATCCGTAAGGCGTTAAGGACACCTGCACATAATAATTGTAGTCTTTAAGATTATCCAATCTCTTTAACATAGGGGCCGGGTCCTTGGTCCAAAACACAATGCAGTCTACATAGTCAGGCTTTAAAGATATACGGCTTACCTGCTTTCGATTGAACGGATTTACCACATCCACATATCCCGCCTTTAACCTTCGGCAAAACCAGTCATAGTAAAAAGCCGGTATATCCGTCCGCCTGCTGGCACTAATTATCATAAAATATCACCACTTAGCTACATAACCCCAGCATTATAATTTATACCATCAATAACCTTTCTGATTCCTGCCCAGACTGACAAATCAGTAAAAATATCTGCTACACTGCCCTGGTCAGTAAAAGGTGACTCCTGAAGCACAGAAAGGTCAGTCATCATGCCGTTATGAACAATGTATTCCACGATTTGGTTCACGAAATAAATCTGTCTGCTATCAAGATTAGTATCATCCAAAAACTCTGCAAAGGCTTCCTTGGCGGCATTCATATCCAAGCCCACAATTTCACGCACTAATTCGCCAAGAGGCTTGTGACCATATTCCCGCTCGTAATCCTCTTGGGAACCAACTTCACTCCATAAAATCTTTTCCAGTGATTCTATATCCAACCGTGTCAATGGCTGATTCGTCCTGAGCTTTGCAATAACGGCGTTATCCAGATGCTGGCGAATATAAAACTCAGCTTTGGCCTTATAGTTTTTCAAATCGTCATTTTCCAGCTCAGATTCATTCCATTCGTAGCTCAATATATCATCCGTAAAATCCGTATCATAGCGCACCTGGTTACGGGGTATGTACTTCATAAGATTTCTAAGATTTTCCCTGATATGCTCAAACTCATCAATTCCCGCCCGCTCCACATAATCTGTGTGCAAAATGGTGTTTATAAGCTCCTTTTGAGCAACAATCTCCGGAATATTGGCAACAGACGCAATCCCCTTTACCTTTTTGATCAGGTCTGTTTTAAGTTTTCCATACTTCTCTCCAGCAAGCTGTGCCAATTCCAAGCCATAAATCAATGCATCAAAACGCACTGCTGTAGCCTCATCATTATCCGGCAACACCAATGGTGCCAGTTCTTCCCGCACCAACAATGTATCTTCATAGGATATAGCATTGTAATTTTCAGCCTTTGAATATAGATCAACATACTTTATATGCTGTCTTACGGCAAAATTTTCTCTGTTCAGTTCCTTAACTTTCTCAACCATGGCATCAACCAACGATTTACGGAACTCCATCAGCCTATCCGTCTGATATTTTATATTCTGCAGCTTGTAAACAATCTGGAACATCAAATTGAAGATAGCCCCCTGCAAAGCCATCCTGGTTACAGCCTTTTTTCCTTCTCCCATACGGAAAAATTCAAAATTGCCGCAAAAATCGAATATATAAAACTTACTCTTATCTTCTCCATCAATAAGTCCCGGACAGCATCTAGTACCACGGCCAATCATCTGCCAAAACTTGGCCTTACTCATAACCTTCTTGAAGAAAACCAAATTCAAAACTTCCGGCACATCGATTCCAGTGTCCAGCATATCAACGGATATAGCAATTTGCGGCATTTTCTTGCTGTCAGAAAATTCATCAATAGCACTCTGACTATATGTCATGTAATTATCAATGACCTTGGCAAAGGCCTGTCCATTATTATTCTTGGCAAGATGTGGATATTCCTTATTGAATACTTCTAAAATCTTCTCCGCATACTTATGATTTTTGGCAAAAATAATCGTCTTGCCTATCATCTCACCATAATTTACTTTCAAGCTGTCCTTCATAACGATATCAAGCACCTGACGAATGGTGTCCTCATTAAACAGCCACGTATTAATAGCAGAAGAGCTGATTTTCTTAGGAATATTTCCATCCTCATCTTCAAAGGTAGCCTCATACTCTTCCTTTTCCTCATCCGACAGTTCATCATAGCTAATTCCCTGCTCAATAAACTTTAGGACTGTCTCCACAGACATATAGTCAACCAAATAGCCATCCTTTACCGCCTGCGCCAATTCATAGCCATAGGTAGGCACACCATTTTCCAGCTCAAAAATAGAATAGGTATTTTTATCAATATCCTCTTTCGGTGTGGCGGTCAAGCCAACAAGACACGCGTCAAAATAATTAAAAATATCCTTGTACTTATTATAAATTGAACGATGGGCCTCATCACATATAACTAAATCAAAATGGCCACTTGTGAACAGCCTTCCCTTATCGTCTTGTATTACATCAATACAGTTCATCATGGTCTGATAGGTAGAAAATACACAATGAGCCGTATAATTATCCTTATCTTCACATAAATTTGTGCATGACAAATCTGGCAGTAAATTCACAAAGTTGCGCTTTGCCTGCGTAACTAATGAATTTCTATCTGCCAAAAACAATATATTTTTTATCCAGCCCGCATCCAATAAAACTTTACAAAGAGCAATAACTGTTCTGGTTTTACCAGAGCCAGTGGCCATAACCAGCAGTGCTTTTCGACGATTTTTTCGGTCAAAGCTGTCACAAACAGACTTAACTGCACCCTCTTGGTAATATCTTCCGGCAATATCCTTATCTACATAGATATTTTTTAAGCTGGTGCGCATTGCCTGTAAATTAAACAGCTTTTTCAAATCCCGCTTTGAATAGATTTCTGCCACTTTACGCTCTGGGTATTGATTATCTATTATTCTGGTATCAAAACCATTTGTAAGAAATACCACAGGTCTTCTGCCATACTGTTTCTCGATAATATCCGCATACAGTTTGGCTTGCTGCCGCCCCTTTGCCACATCCACGCAAGTCCTCTTTGCTTCCACAACGGCCAAAGGTCTATGGGCTTCATCGTACAACACATAATCTGCCAGCCCAACCTCCGATTTATTTGGCATACCAGGAAGCTCTACTTCATTCATCCAGTCCTTGCCCTCTGTCCAGCCAGCAGCTATTAGCATAGTGTCGATATAAATTTTCCGTGTCTTATATTCGGACAAATCCAGTGGCTTTTCAACATAGGTCTGCTGCTTCTCCGCCCGGCGGGAAGATAATTCTTCCTTCAACGCAGCATTTTCCTGACGAAGCTTCTCTATATCTACATCCTTCTGGGCAGAATTCTTTATTTCCCGTTCAAGCTCCGCCTTAACATCCTGACTCTGCTGGCGGGACTCCTTAATCTTTTTTACTCTGTCTTCAATCAAATGGTGATTGAAATTCTGTTCCTCGTAATGCTCCGAATAACAATAGGCGATATAATCCAAAAAAATAAACAGATTTTCCAAGCATAACGTGGCCTCATCCCGGCCAAGTTTTTTGCTTCCATGGGCCACATTATTGCCACAACGACGGATAAAATCCATCCTCTTCCACAAATCAGGGCCAACAATCTGTCTATATTCTTCAGCGTTCATCAAACTTTGCAGATTATTCTGATATGGCACAGACAAATCTTTATCTACGGAATACATCCATTTTACAGCGAATTCCATTGCCCTACGGCTATTGATAATACTAGCCTCAGGGTCCAGCAATATTATTTTTTCTGCTGAAATTGCCACATCAGAAAAGCTGTTAAATTGTGGGTCTTGCTTTAGATAATCAAAATTAGTGTACATTTTACTCTATCTCCTAATAATGAACTATTAAAGTCATGGTTCAACCCATAGTATTTAGACTTTCCCTTATTATACCTCGGTTTTTAAGGGAAAGTTTGATTATTTAAGGGAAATTTACCAAAAACAGAGACTTTTATAACAGAGACGATTTTGCCGCTCTCGGCAAAATCGTCTAAAAAAACGCTCCAACGTTTACAATCAATATTCATGCGCTATCCAATACTTTTTGGACGACAAATTTTGATTTGTTGACTTGATTAACAAATGAAGAAAATTTGCGCTGTAATTCTCTAGGTGGTGTTAAAACATCAAAATCTTTCAAAAGAAAAATTTTAAACTCTGCAAAAGTTGAACCAGATCCAATTTTAGGATATTCGACCTCGGTTTTAACCTTCATAAAATACTGTAAGTATCTTGTGTCATACATATTTCTATCAGCCGAAATACATAAAACTCGACCATCCTTATAATAAAATGGTTCATCACTATCAACCATCCACACTTGTCCTTTATCGCATATTGAAGGCATTAATAAGTCACCTATCTTTGGCTTGGTCCCATCACTAGCAAGACGTTTGTAATGTTCCATGGTTATGTAATATGGATCAGATGGCTTTTGCCCATTTGCCAATACACCTATTTCAGTTCCTCGATAAAAAGGTATTCCTTCTTCCACAAACTCTGATGTAAAGACTCGATGGCTCGACCCTACATCCGCCACTTCACCTAGTTTGCGTGTTTCATACTTATATTTACCAATGGCTATATCCCCAAACATCTCGACAAATCGGGCTTTGATAAGGGTATCAAGTTCAACTAACTCTTTCTCCCTCATTTTGATAATAGAATATAATTTATCCAAATATTCACTGATCTCAATCTGCTTGGAATATTTAGCTTCTTTTACTTCATACCGTGATACATAATCATCTGTTTTTAAGTTATGTAAACCAGTTGTTTTATTCTCAAATGGGCGTGTACCACCTCTTCGGTAATTTCCAAAAAGCGAATAAAATACATATTTGGGAAACCATCTATTCGGTTCTTTTACTCGTAATAATCCAGTAAAGTTATTGAATAAATATTTTTTCTCTGGACCATCGAAATAGATTACTCGACCAACAGGCTGCTTATCGCTTCCACCAGATTTTTCAATAATAATATCTCCTGGCTTCAAATATTTCTCATCAAGATTCTTTTTGGTAATAATTCTTGTTATAACATCTGTGTAGTCGACGACTCCTTCATTGGTAAAATTAGTCGTCCTCAATACAGGTATGCCTATGCCTTTTTCATCATCTGTGCCCCATTCACCAGAAAGAGCTTTTCCCGTTATATCAATTAATTTTGCCATCTCATACCCCTACAAATCTCAATTTGCATTAAGAAATGTATTTCTGATGGGATGTTTTTACATTACTCTGGTTTACCATAGCATATTGCATGGTTGTATCTATTTGGGAATGGCCTAGTATTTTCTGCACCTGTTCTATGGGCATTCCCTTATCTATGGCTCTAGTTGCCATCGTACGACGAAATTTATGTGGATGTATCTTATTGAGATTAATACTACGCCCCAAGGTTCTCATTCGTATCTCAACACCACTTATTTTTAATCTTTGATGCGGTGCATCCAAGGTAACAAATAATGCCTCATTATTGTCCACTCTGCTGTCAATATATTTCAACAAATGCAGTTTGGCTTTAGCATCAAAATATACTCGGCGTTCCTTGCCACCTTTACCAAATACCACACACTCACGAGCCGCAAAATCCACATCATTTATATTTAGATTAACCAGTTCGCCTACACGAATACCTGTAGAATATAATAAGTCAATCATTGCCAAGTCACGGCTACAGTTACACTTATCCCTGAGTTTTTCTATTTCTTCATCCGAAATAATCTCTTTAACCTGCTGGTTAGTCTTTATCTTATGTATACGCCGCATAGGACTTTTCAAAATATAGTTTTCCTCCTCCAGCCAGGAAAAGAAACTGGAAATGTTACGTCTAACATTATCCACAGTAACCTTACTGCAATTATTAATCTTTTGATACTCTGATAAATAACTACGCATATCCTCAATAGTGATTTTTCTAATTGGATTTAACACACTTTGCAGCATTTTATCAATGGTCATGCGATAAAACTTTATTGTTCGGTCAGAACATCCCTCTATTCTCTTTGCATCTAAAAACATTTTTAAGAAATCTTCATTTGATATTTCACAGACATTCTCAGGCTGAGATACAAAGTTTTTCAACATAACTTCCTGCAATTTACGCATTTGTGCCACAGACAGGCACTCTGCCATCTCATTTAAAATTGCTGCTATTTTTTCTTCCATGTTGGTATCTCCCTTCCAAGATACCAACATCCTCCAACCATAACTATTCTATTAGTGTAAACCTACATTTAACATACTAATTATTGATTTTGCTGACCTCAGCAAAATCGTTAAAAAAGTGAATTTAACCAAAATACTCTTGCATTAAACTATCAAATAAAGTTTGTGTTTCATCAAGTGCTTTATGCACCGCAACTTTTGATTTGTCTACTTGATGGACGAAATATGCAAATTCCTTTTGTTCTTCCACAGGTGGAACAATTATATCCGTATTTGCTATTACACCAAGATGCAAATGTTTTATCGCAACGCCTTTGGTTCCTGAAGTAAACTGTCGTTGTACCATGTCTGTCTTCAACTGCTCACACAAGAACTCCGGTATGAATCTATCTTTTTCATATTTCAAAACTGCTAAACTTTCAAATAAACCAAGTTTTTCATCTGTCTTCACTATCACAGGAAAACCTAAAGAACCACTTTTCGAGAGTAGAATATCACTTTTTTCTGTCTGACACCTTTTTTGAATAACCAGATACTCTTCTTCCGAAATATACTTTACATCCGAAAAATCGAGCTCACCATTTACTATGTTTTTAGCTGAAATAAATGTTATTCCTTCATCCAAATAATTTGGAGTTTTATGCGTTCCATCAGTTATCTTTTTACACGCTTCACCCAACTTTACCACAGGATAATTACCATCCCCAAACATCTCGGCAAATCGGGCTTTAATAAGGACATCCAATTGCTCTAATTCTCGTTTTCTTTCATCAATGATATTGGATATAATATCTAATTTTGCTATAATTGCTCTCTGTTTATCTATATTAGGAACATTTATCTCGACATTTCCAAGATTTTTCCTACTGATTCGTTTTCTAGTAGTTCCAGTGACATTATTCAACAGCCGATTATAATAAACATCAGATTGCATGAAGTAGCATAAATATTCTTTTAATACTATTTCTTCATTTGGTCTACAAATAGTACAATCAACTGCCGTAATCATTCTTTCCGATTTAGGCGGAATTATACACGCTCTACCAACAGGCTCTGGTAGTCTCGACACTAATACATCTCCTGAATAAATCTCAGTACACTTTAAAGCAGCAAAAGTATCTTGTGATACATATTTTGCTCTTTCGCTTTTTTCAAGATATACACCTTCACCAATATTTCCTGTTTGAATAAGCCTTATCCCATTATCAGATTGGTCTTTGCTTTCTATCCAGTCCCCATCAGTAAATACTTTACATACATCTTCTAATTTCATCTTTCATCCCTACAAATCTCAATTTACTTTTTTCTAATCTGCGTTAGCTGCGATTAAATAATTTATAAACGCACAGCATGAAACTAACATAAATTTTGCTTCTTCGAATGTTGAAGAAGGCCCGCCAATATCACCTGCATGTCTAATTCCATTTGCATCTGAAGTATACCCATACAATTTTTCAAAAGCAGATCTTAAAGTAGCATGAATAAACATACCTCTTTCTTCTGCTTTTTTTAGCATACTTCCCAAGGTGGCATTCTTACCCGATATACCAGTCATAACCTCACACAACGCTTCTACAGCACTTATACTTTCTTTTATTGAATTTTCGTAGTCTGGATTTTCTCTATCTGAAAGGAATTTATTTGCTTTAGAAATATGTTCATAAACTGATTCATATTCAATACTTAATGTATCTTTAATTGCATCAACTTCATAAGGGTCGCTTATAGGTACAATTTTCTCATCAATAAAACGATAGCCAATATATTCTCTTTCAAAAAAAACATTAACAACTTCATAAATAGACCAACCAAGTGTTAAATGATATTGACTACCTCTATTCTCCTTTAATACCCTGTCCCAATAATTAATAAGACCTTCTACCAATGTTAAAATATCATCATATTCGCCATGTAGAAATGTTTCTTTTATAGCTTCAATTACATCATCATCAAAATATATCGTTCTTACATCTATAGCTTCAGAATATATCTCACATAATACAAATTTTAAAAACTGTTGTATATGCCTTTTTTTATAGTACAAATTATGTTCATATACTATATCATATAGTCTCATAATTGTATTAAATAATTGAATTCGGGTTTTTTCATCAAAATTTATTATTTGAATTTCTGTATTTTCAGCTTTTATACCATTACGATCTGAAAAACCGCCTCTTACACTAACCTTTTTCATATAGTCCCCCATAATTCAACCGGTGACAATATGTCACCAGTTCATTTCAACAGTATTCTTGCTCGATTTGATGTTGCTGATATGAAATCTGTTGTCCATAATTAAGTAATGAATTCTGATTGAATATATTGTATGGATAATCATTATAATTCACTATTATTCTCCCCCATTCTTCTCTATATCCGTTTCAATAAGCCCAGTAAGCAAATTCTGTAACTGGACAGCATTTTTATTAGTTATCACAGGCTTTCCTGTTCTTTTCTCCACCGCAGACCTTGCCTCACCGGCCGCTGCTCCACCTTCTTTTGCAACAAATCGGTTCTCTTCAAATGTTTCCGGTTGCTTTTGCTTAGAGATTTCAGCTGTTGTTGCTTCCGCAAGCATATTAAGCACCAGTTCAAGAGTAGACATGTTATCACGAAGGTTTTCCTTTTTAAGTCCTTTGAGGTTCTTGTATTGTCTGGTTGTCATCCCAGACCATGCTTTTGTTATCTCATCCGTTAAAATAGCATACTCAACACCCTTTTTTATCCCACGCCTATCCCATTCATCCGTAAGCTCTTTTCTTACTTGAATTGCCTGTAAACGTTGGTTTATCCATTCCCGTGAATATCCTTTCTTGGCATAGGTTTCTAAAGCACGTTCTATTGTTAATTCCGGGTCAATAACTTCTTCCAACCGTTCCCTTCCGACCTGTGCCAGCCACATTTTAAACGGCTCTGCTTTCTTTGATGGGATGGACTGAATCAGGCGAAGTAATTGCTCTGTATTTGCCACATCAGTTAGCCTTTTCTTACCATCCTGTGCTGTCATTTTCAACTGGTTACAATTTGTAACCAGTTGACTTCCTTCCTCTTTTAACCTGTTTTTTAATACTTTCCAGTAATTACGTGCTCCGTCTGTATTAGGTTGTTCCGTCAACACACCAACCACATCCACTATCGAAAAGTACCATTCTTCCTCATCCTCGGCCCACGCGACCCTTATAGGCTGATCTTCAAATAACTGTATTTTATCGTTTCCCATGAAAAATTACCCTTCCTCACACTTTCAACAGCTTTTCCAGCTCGTCCATCTCATTCTTTATTTCCTGTTCAAGCCGGCGAATATTTGCCATGATTTCGCTGGTTGGTGGATACTCTACTGGTACATACTCAATTTCTTTGTACTTATTTATGGATAAATCATAGTCATTATCCTTGATTTCCTGCACTGGTACAAAGAAAGACTGCTCAGTGCGTTTTCTGTCTGCTTCAGTCTCCAAATTGCCATATCTGGCAACAATATCCGAAATATCATTTTCCTGTACAGGCTGGCGCTTATCATCCAGGCTAAAGCCATCTGCTTTCATATCGTAGAACCATACCTTATCCGTTCCGCCGTGGCCAGTCTTAGTAAAAACAAGGATAGCCGTGGACACTCCAGCATAAGGTTTGAATACTCCAGATGGCATAGAAATAACTGCTTCCAATCTATTTTCATCCACTATGGCCTGGCGAATAGCTTTATGTGCTTTGGAGGATCCAAACAACACTCCATCAGGAACTATACAAGCACATCTTCCGCCTACTTTTAACATCCGTAAGAACAATGCCAAAAACAGCAGCTCCGTTTTCTTAGTCTTACATACTTTAAGCAGATCCGAAGATACTGCATCCGCATCAAGACTTCCCTTAAATGGCGGATTAGCCAAAATAAGGGAATATTTTTCACTGTCTTCATTTTGATCAGATAAGCTGTCACGATATTCAATAAACGGATTTTCAATACCATGGGTCATCATGTTCATCGCACCGATACGAAGCATGGTTCTATCCATATCGAAGCCATTGAACATGGTATTCATGTAATGCTCTTTTTTCTCTTTATTGAAAAATATTTCCTCTTTCTTGTTGTCTTTTAAATATTCTGCAGCAGATACCAAAAAGCCAGAAGTACCACAAGCAGGATCACAAATCACATCATCAGCTTTAGGATCCACCATTTCTACCATCATACGAATAATATGTCTAGGGGTTCTGAATTGGCCATTTCTGCCAGCTGAAGCAATTTTATTCAAGAGGTATTCATAAACATCACCACGAACATCAATAGATTGATTGGCATTCATCAGTTCATAGATTTCATCTAATGAGTCAACCACCTTAGACAGCAGGAGCGGTGTAGGCAATTTGAAAATAGCATCGTCCATATATTTGCTGTAAGCACTGTTTTTGTCACCATGCAAATCTTTGATAAAAGGAAAAACCCATTCCTGCATTACAGTGTACATTCTGCCTGCTGGAAAATCATGGAATACAGACCATTTAAGCTGTTTCCCATTAATAGAGCGTTCCCCTATTTTCACATCATCAGCGAAAATACTCTTATATGGCAGTCCCAACATAGCACTTTCTTTTTCCCGCTTGTTGTCTACATCATCCAAATCCCTGATAAACATCAAGTATGTAATTTGTTCAATAACCTCAAGGGGATTTACCAGTCCACCGGCTGCAAATATATCCCAAAGTCCATCTATCTTGTTTTTTAATTCACCAGTAATCATGTTATTAATCCTCCACATTCCACACATACTTTGTGTAGCGGCCTCCGCCGATTTTCTTTATCTCATTATTTTTCAAGAGCTCTGCCAAAGTCCTCTGTACTGTTGTATCACTAATATCTGGATTTGTTTCTAAAAGCTCAGCTTTCGTTATAGTACCTATATGCGCTTTTATTATTTCCCGAATTCTCTCTGGCTTAGAAAGTTTAGCATTTGCTACCAGCTTTACTCTTGATTCAAATTCTCTATAAGCAGCAACTATTACTCCCAGCATATAATTTACAAAAGGCTTATAATCATTGGTATTTTCGTGCCAACCTATAGAGCTATCTTGTAGAGCTTCATAATATGTTTCTTTTGTTTCTTCAATAATCTTTTCTATACTAATGTATTTCCCTACAATAAATCCTGACTTATAAAGCAATAGCAATGTAAGCAATCTGCTCATTCGTCCATTACCGTCATTAAAGGGATGAATACACAAAAAATCCAGGATAAACATTCCCATTAAAATCAATGGATCGACATCATCCATAGCCTCTTTAAAAGCCTTGCACAATTCTTCCAATGCTTCCGGTGTTTCCCAGGCAGGCACTGGATTAAATCTTATTTTCTCATTACCATTTTCATCTATTTCCCTTATAATATTGTCTGAGGTCTTAAAAACGCCACCATCAACACTGCCGATATACTTATATAAATCCCTGTGTAATTGCAGGAAAAAATTAACATTAATCGGTATATAATCATAACTTTCGTGGATAGTATTAAGAACATCACGATAACCCGCTATTTCAGACTCATCCCTGTTTCGTGGAGTGGTCTTTTGCTGTACCAAATTTTTTAATCTGTCATCAACTGTAAAGATTCCTTCTATCCTATTCGAGGCTTCCGTACTTTGTATTTTAGCCAGTTCAAATAGCTCCTTTAATTCATCCTTATGTGCCTCAATAAAAAGACGCTGTTCCCCCTTAAACTCATTAATAATTGTCAGTTTCTTTACAATCTCGGGGATTAGTAATTTTTCCCATTTTTCTTTATAACTATAATCTTTCATTTAACTACCTCACGCCGATCAAGCTTTATCACCTACTATAACCATGATAAAGTTAATTCACATTAATCATAATCCATTTCAATTTGGTAGTCAATAGTTTTAATTTAGTCATTTTTGTAATGTATGACTAAATTAAATATAGAAATGACATAATTAAACTAATTACTTTGATAACTAAATAACACTACATAACATCAAAATAGCGGCAGGTGCCATTTCTGACACCTGCCGCTTTACCATTACCCGAAAATCTGTCCTGGCAGGACCTTCTTTTCCTTTGGTGGAAATTGAGCCTCGAAGGCCTCAAACTCTGCCGGATTTTCCTCAGCCACCATATAGCCTGCCGGTGGTGCATATTCACCAGTAATACCAGCCAAATACCCTGGCTTTAGCTCTTTACAAAGAAAGAAGGACGCGTCAACCCCTTCCGGAAGTCCATGATAGCGGATGCCGAATTCGCTGGCATAAGTAAAGCCACTCTTACCGTAAAAATCAATATTACCTTCAAAACACATGGCTCCACAGCCCAGCTTTGACGCCTGCTCAAGGCAATAATCCAGCAACAGCTTGCCATATCCCTGCCTCTTATACTTTGGTGCAATGGATATCGGCCCCATAGCCATAACTGGTATCATTTCCCCGTTATCAGCCTTAATACTAGCCCGCATAAATATATTCTGGCCAATAATTTCGCCTCCCTTTTCCATAACAAAGTCCAGCTCCGGCACAAAATCTCTATCATGTCTCAGCTTATGCAGTACATAGTGCTCCACGCATCCGGGACGGTACACATTCCAAAATGCTTCCCGTACCATATTTTCTACAGCACGATAGTCCTTCTCTGTTTCCCGACGAATTATTATATCTTTATTATTCAATTTTCTCGCTTCTTTCTAATACTAATTTGTCATAATCCAATTATCCAAAAACTCCATTTGCTCCTCGGTGTGGAACCAATGCTCACCCTTCTCCATAACAGTCAGTTGGGCGCTATGCATCTCTGCAAATTTCTCCATAGTTGCCAGGGAAGTCAGCTTATCCTCACTGCCATACAGTATCCTGGTCGGCACATTCCAGTTAATGGGATGATTCCGCACATAGTCCAAATACTCCCAGGACAAATCCTCCCCAAACTCCGTGGATATGACCCCCTTGGCCTCCAGCTCAGCCTCCGTTACATTGGCCCACATCATCATATCCTCAATGAGCCGTTCCATATTCACAATAGGCGAAATGAAATAGGCCTTCTGAACAAGTCCATCCAGATTTCCATTCATGCTGAAAAAGGCACCAATACTATTGGCCACCAGTATTACATTGTCATACTGCGTTTTCAGCTTCTCCACGAAGGCCCTTATCTCTTTTCCCGTTTCCCAAGGTGAGCTGGTCTTATAATCCAGGCCAACAACCTCAGCATCCGGGAACAGTGCCTTATAATGATCGGCCTCCGCTGCACTGCCGCCCTTTCCATGAACATACAATATTACAGTCATCCAATTTTCCCCTCTAAATTATGAACAAACACTTTTTCAAAAATAATTAACGTTCCCTTACATTTAATCATCCAAAGCCTTTAAAGCTGCCTCACGGGCATGAATCAGGGTAGTATCATATACTGGAAGTACACTATCCTCAGCGGATATCAGCATACCAATTTCCGTACAGCCAAGGATAACGCCCTCTGCTCCTTGCGCCTTCATGGAAGATATAATGCGTTGATACTCTTTGCGGGATGATTCCAAAACCTTTCCCAAGCACAGCTCATCAAATATAACATTATTTACCAGCTCAATATCTGCTTCATCAGGTATGATTACCTCAAGACCAGCCTTTCTGAATCGCTCATGTAAAAAATCCTGAGTCATGGAAAACTTGGTTCCCAAGAAACCAACCTTGGTCAAACCGTCCTCTTTTATCTTCTTAGCCGTGGTATCGGCAATATGTAAAATAGGTATATTAATTTTCTTCTCTATATCCGGCACCAGCTTGTGCATTGTATTAGTGGCAATAACGATAAACTCCGCTCCAGCATCCTCCAAGCGCTTAGCAGCCTTTGATAAAATCTCAGCATTGCCGGCCCAGTTACCAGTGGCCATGTTATTTTCCAGAGGGGCAAAGTCCACATTATACATCATAATTTTAGCGCTGTGATAGCCTCCCAGCTTTTCAGCAACAGTTCTATTCAATATCTCATAATAGGTAACTGTACTTTCCCAACTCATTCCCCCGAGCAATCCTATAATTTTCATAATCCCCCATCCTTTCAATCTGCAATTCGCCCTAGAAATCATATTTAAATTGACTTGAATCCAATACTAACTATATATTATTTCCTTACCAATTCCTTGAATATTGCATCCCTATCATAGTTTCCCTTTGCCAAGCCCGGGATTTCCTTATATGCCTTACACACCGCAAGACTCATCTCCGTAAAAATACTACTTATCTCTTTATCTGTATAAGGACAATCATCAGTTACAATAAGGGTAGCCATACTGAAGGCTACCAGCCACAAATTACGGAAATAGCAATCCGCTGTATATGCATTCATATTATATATATTCATTATAGATTCCCGTACCAAATTTTGTGACAGCTCCAATGCCTCCATAGCACCTCCTAAGGAATCACTGGATTTGGTTAAAAATAATAGTTTATACAGCTCCGGCTCCTCCTTGGCAAAATGGATGTATTGATGGCCAACCCCCAAAAAGGGTATCTTCTCTTTAAGCCCATCCCGAATATAACTACGATAATACTCCTGAGCCTGTTTATATACTTCTCCCTTAAGCTGTTCAATAGTTTCAAACCATGTAAAAATAGGTCTTGTGGATACCCCAAGCTCTGCCGCTACCTCACGGGCAGTAACAGCCTCAATCCCTTTTTTCCTAGCGATATTTACTGCTGCACTGACAATATCTTCTTTTTGGAATTTAACTCGTGGTGGCATGGCATATTCTCCTTACTATAATTTATGTTATGCAACATATGTTACATAACATAAATTATAATATAATCACTTTATTTCTATGTCAAGGAAAATATAGATATACTACCAAAATAATGATAAAATATAATTTAAACTATTAAATCTCAATACATAAAGGATGTGCTTTTTTTGGATACCTATCACCCCACACTCATATTTGCCATAATATTTGTTTTAATGCTGATTAATGTTTTTTTTGCCATGGCTGAGACAGCTCTTACAGAAAGTCATAAAAGCCGATTGGAAAAAATGGTTGATGACAATGTCCCGGATGCCAAAGCTGCCCTGGAGCTTTTCGAGGCACCGGAGCTGGCATTCGTTGTGGTTCAGATTGGCATAACTTTGGTCAGCATATTGATGGGTGTTGCCACCAGTGTTCTGCTTTCACCTGTGGTAGGAGAATATATTAGCTTCGTGCCATATCATGATACAGTTGCCTTGGTGGCTAGCATTGTAGTGGTTACCTATTTCACCCTTCTTCTTTCCGAATTTTTGCCAAACTCCATTGCTATGCGTCATCCTGAGCAGACGCTCATTAACTGCCAAGGCACATTGCGCACTCTAGTAAAGGTCACCAGACCGATTACAGCCATTCTTGAAGCCTCTGCCAGCTTCTTCCTCAGCTTCTTCGGTATTAATCTGAAATATGAGGATGTGGTCACTGAGGACGAAGTAAAGGACCTTATCGAGCAGGGTACAGAGGATGGAACCTTTGAAAAAACCGAGCAGGATTTAGTAGACCGGGTATTCCACATGAGTGACCAAACAGCTTATTCCCTAATGACTCCTCGAACCCAGATGATGTGGCTGGATATAAACGATTCCTTGGAACACAATCTTGATATGATAAAGAGCTCGTCAGAGTATATTATCCCTGTAGGCCGTGATAGCCTTGACGAATTCTGCGGGGTAATATATACCAAGGATATTCTGAACGCTGCATTAAATAATGAATCATTGGAGCTTGAGCCATTTATACGTAAACCAATGTTCATTCCCCGCTCCATGGAAACCTTCCGTGTACTGGAGCAGTTTAAGGAATCAGGTATCCATGAGGCGGTGGTGCTTGACGAATACGGCGGCGTAATTGGATTTATTACCCTACAGGATATTCTTTTGGAGCTTATTGGGGATACAAATAATGTAAACGAACAGGAGCAACTACAGATTGTGCCAAAGGACGACAATGAATGGTACATTGACGGAATGTGCTCCATTGATGACTTTAAGGAAAAGTTCGATATTGATGAACTGCCTGAGGAAGAACAGGACTATTACCAGACCATGGGTGGCTTCGTCACTTCCCTCTTTGGTTATATTCCTAAAAAGGGAGAAACGGTTGAATGGGATGACTTCACCTTTGAAATAAGCCGTCTGGATAAGTACAGAGTTGATAAGATTATCTGTACTCAAAAAGAGGAACAGCCCCAGCCTGAATCTGAGGATTAACTTAATCAATCACCGCACTAAAAAAGGTATGTGCCGAAATGGAAACATCTCACACATACCTTTTTTGTTGTTTTTATTAGATTACTTTAGAATCTGAACTTCTGCAATGAAGTCTGCAATTCCTGAGCCAAATTAGCCAAGGACTGGCTGGCATCAGCTATCTCTGTTGCAGAAGCACTCTGCTCCTCGGAAGCAGCAGAAACGCTTTCCATTTCCTGAGATACTTCATCGCCCTTGCCGGCAATACGCACAGATTTTTCATTGATATTTTGGGTATCCTCAGATACGGCATGGAGCTCCTCAATCATGTTCTGAGCACGCTCTACTACACCATTGGAGGCTGCATTGATAGCCTGGAAGGTCTCACGCAGCTTTTCAACGGAAGCACTTCCTTCGCGAACAGCTTTGCTACCCTTTTCCATGGATGCAACTGCATCACTTGTATTATCCTGTATCCCCTTAATAAGGGAGGTAATCTGCTGAGCAGCATTCTGTGACTCCTCAGCCAGCTTTCTTACCTCTTCTGCTACAACGGCAAATCCACGGCCCTGCTCACCTGCACGGGCTGCCTCAATAGCAGCATTCAGAGCCAGCAAATTGGTTTGTCCCGCAATACCGGAAATCGTCTCCACAATCTGACCAATTTCCTGGGAGCTCTGCCCCAGCTTATTAACAGTATCAGCCGACTCTTTAACAATAGCCTCAGCAGACAGAATCTGCTGAACAGCAAATTCAATGGCCTTAGTACCATCCGCTGCCTGATCGTTGGCAGACTTGGCTTCGTTGGTAACTGCCCCGGCAACATTACCAAGATTCTCAACTGCCTCATTGGATTTATCTACAGAAGCCCTCATATCCTGCAACAATTGCTGCTGTTCAATAACTGCACTGGCAGATGTGGTTACGTTCTGAGCCACCTGATCGGAGGCCTGGGCGGACTGACCGGCGGAAGCTGTCAACTCCTCGGAGCTGGCAGCAAGCTGCTCGGAGGAACGGCTAATCTGGCGCATCAGCTTATTGAGAGTAACACAAACATCGTCAATAGCTCTTTCCATATCACCAAACTCATCACCACGAGCTACACCATTGTTATCAGTACGGAAATCACCATCACGCAGCTTACGGCAAATCCCCATCATCTTATTGAGTGGAGAAGTGATAGCCTTAGTAATCCACATGGCAGCACCCACCAAAATCACCAAAGTAAGTACACTCAGAACAATCATATTACGTCTGGCTGCTGCACTTTCTTCATCATTTTGCTTATCAATGGCGTCAGCAGCCTTGGCTGCATCATCGGCCAGCTTTACCAAATCGCTGGCCACCGTAGTTGCTGACTTTGCACCGGCATTATATGCTTCCAGACCAGCGGCCTGCTGACCACTTTGGGAAAGATTTACAGAGTTTGTCAGCCCCTGTTTTAATTCATTCCAATCCTTAACAGTCTTTGCATACTGTTCAGCCGTTTCTGCTACTCCACTATTTGCTTTGTTAAATGCTTCAAGACTCTCATTAGTTTCCTTTACTGCATTATCAAATTTTTGCTTAAGGTCCTGCATACGGGCCGGATCATTTTGTACTGTAGTCATGATTACAGTCATGGTCTGAGCTGATCTCATTCCCTGTCGGGCATCACCCAAATGAACCAATCCCATAACATTAACATCGTACAAATGAGTCATATCATCCTGTGATTTTTGTAAGGCTCCTAACCCGAAAAAGCTTATAACTGCCAAGCCCAAGGCAGCAATTACGGCCAAAATAAGTAATTTATAGGCCACCTTCAAATTATCCATTAATTGCATGATAACTTCCTCCCCTACTTGATAAAAAGGTTTTGCAAGTAAATATTCTCTATCAACAGTCTTTTTTCCTTCTATATTTTTAATAAAATATTATTATTAATAAAAAAAGTCCCCTTTTAAAGAGGACTTTTCCCAGAAAAAAATAACTCTGTTTAAATCAATTCATACATATTCTTGGTCTGTTCCAAAATACTGTCACGCCGCTTTTTTGATTCCGCAAAATAGTCGTGAACCGCCTGACGGTCCCCGCTTTCTATGGCCACAATAACCTCTGCCAAAATCCCCTGCAACAGCTTCAAATGATTGGTTATAGCCTCCTGATTAGTCATGCAAATGTCTGCCCACATATCTGCGTTAGAGGAAGCTATACGGGTGGTATCCTTAAATCCGCCTCCCGCCAGCTTAAGGCAGGCTTCCATATCACCATGACTGCGATTCAAAAGCGTTACCAGGCCTGCCGCCGCCACATGAGGAATATGACTTATTACTGAAGCACAACGGTCGTGCTGAGCTATATCCAGAGTTTCCAAATCCGCCCCGGTGAGCCTTACCAGCTCACAAATCTTATCCGTAGCTTCCTTAGGCGCTCCGGTATTTTCTACTATTACATAGCACTTATTTTCAAAGAGGTCCTTCTTGGCTGCCGTAACGCCACTCATCTCACGGCCAGTCATTGGATGCCCTGCAACGTAATAAATATCCGGTGGCAAAATCTTCTGCAGATTTTTCCAAATAAACTGCTTTGTACTTCCGGCATCAGTTATGATAGCACCTGACTTTAAATATGGAAGCATTTTCTCCACCATAGGCACCATCTGCAATACAGGGGTACTAAGGAAGATAACATCTGCATCCTTAACCACTTCTTCAATATCAGAAGAAGCAAAATCAACTGCCCCCATTTCCATGGCCAAATCCATGGATTTCAGGGTACGGCACTGACCGGTTATGTAAATATCATCTCCCAGCTTATCTTTCAAACAAAGGCCTAATGAACCTCCTATAAGCCCCACACCGATTATGGCAAGATTTAATCTGGCCATTGACTATTCCTCCCTTAAAATGGCGGACATACGCTTAATTTCAGCCATTACCTTTTTAAATTCCTCCGGAGTCAAGGACTGATCTCCATCGCAAAGAGCCACCTCCGGATGTGGATGTACCTCTATAATAAGGCCATCAGCCCCGGCAGCTATAGCTGCCTTTGCCATTGGACTTACCATGCTGCGACGGCCAGTACCATGGCTTGGATCCACAATAATAGGCAAATGGGACAATTCCTTAACAGCAACCACTGCACTAAGATCCAAAGTGTTTCTGGTATAGGTTTCATAGGTACGGATACCACGCTCGCAGAAAATAACATCATCACAGCCTGAGCTCATAACATATTCAGCAGCATTAAGCCATTCCTTGATGGTAGCACATAGACCTCTTTTAAGAAGAACAGGTCTGCCAGCACGGCCAACCTCCTTCAGAAGCTGGAAATTTTGCATATTACGAGCACCAATCTGAAGCACATCTGTGTACTCTGCCACTTCCTCCACGGTGCGCTGGTCCAGCACCTCAGTTACAACCTTCAAGTTGAATTTATCTGCGGCCTTACGAAGCATCTGCAGACCATCCTCAGCCATTCCCTGGAAATCATAAGGGGAAGTGCGAGGCTTGTAAGCACCACCACGAAGGAACTGGGCACCACCGGCAGCAACAGCCTCAGCTGCTTCCATAAGCTGATCCATGCTTTCCACGGCACATGGCCCTGCCATTACCACAGGCTCCGGTCCACCAATTTTTACACCACCAACATCAATAACAGAATTTTCCTGCTTGAATTCGCGGCTAACCAATTTATATTTCTCAGTTATACGAACAGTTTTTTCTACCCCCGGCAGAGCACAATGCATCTCCAGCTCGCTGATAGCCTTCTTATCACCAATAACGCCAACAATAGTACGGGAAGTACCAGTGGACAAATGATAATCAAGTCCCTCAGACTTTATTTTAGTTTTTACTCTCTCTAAATCCTCTGCTGTTGAACCTGGTGCCATTACAATAATCATAATTTTTTCCTCCTCAAATAAACAATACTGCAAAATTCGTTAGTTTGAAGAAAATGTACAGGCAGAAAATAAAAAAACTCGCCCCTGTAACAGGGACGAGTCATCACTCGCGGTACCACCCTGCTTGCCTTGGCAAGCCACTCTCTTCGGGTACTAACATACCCTAGCCTACGATAACGGGGGCTTCCGACAAGGCCTACTATTAGTTCAGCCTGCAGCTCACGAGTGTATTTCGTCAGTTTCACCTGCTGTGTTGCACCATCCCACAGCTCTCTGAAAAGCTCTGCTGATTACTTCTCTCGCTCAATGCCTTTTCAATATGAACATGCTTTACACTTCATGTGCCTAATTATAGCAATGTGTTTATTTAGTGTCAAGCAAATTATTCAAACAACATGGCAATTTCGTTACAGTTAGGGAATTTAGGGCAATCAATACATTCCTTCCAAATCTTGTGTGGAAGCTCATCCTTGCTGATTACCTTAAAACCGCATTTTTCAAAAAACTTCTCCTGATAGGTCAATGTAAAGACTTGGCTAATCCCCAGCTCTTTACCCTCTTCAATGAGTCTATGAACAATTTCACGGCCAATTCCCCGACGGCTGTGGGCAGGGTCTACTGCCAGTGAACGAATTTCCGCCATAAACTCCCATGTAATATGGAGTCCTCCTACTCCCACGATACCATCCTTTTCATCAATGGCCACAATCATATCACGCAGAGATTCATAGAGAGCATTGCGTGAGCGGGCCAGCATCAGTCCCTCCTCCGCATAATGATTAACCAGCTCATATATTTCTTCTATATCAATAAACTTTGCCTTACGATAAATCAATTGTCTCACTCCAAAACTCTACGCTATTATTTCATTTCATTGCTTGGACATACCTCTGCTAATGGACATTCCGCACATAAAGGCTTTCTCGCCTTACATATTTTACGACCATGCCATATAAGCCAATGATGAGCATCTGACCACTTCTCCTTGGGAATTGCTTTCATCAGCCCCTGCTCCACCTCCATAGGTGTCTCTCCCGTTGCCAGCTTAAGACGATTGGAAATGCGGAACACATGGGTATCCACCGCAATGGCCGGTCTGTTAAAGGCCACAGAGCTTACCACGTTGGCTGTCTTTCGTCCCACGCCTGGTAGCTTCAACAAAGTATCAAAATCCTCCGGAACCTCCCCGTCGAATTCCTCCACCAAAGTCCGGCAGGTGGCCATAATATTTTTTGCTTTGCTGCGAAAAAGACCGCAATCACGAATCTCCTGCTCCAACGCATCAACACCCATATCAACTATGGACTGAGCATCAGGTGCCTTGGCAAAAAGACGGGCTGTGGTAATATTTACCCGTTTATCTGTACATTGGGCAGATAATATAACCGCTATTAAAAGCTCAAAGGGATTGCTGTATACCAGCTCCGGCTTGGCCCCGGCATAAATCTGCCCAAGAATCTCTATCTGTTTTTCCTTAATTTTTTTGGTTACTCTCATTTTTTCACCTAAATGAAGCATTAGTTAGTCAGGCTGCGCAATGGTGCCGGAATACGGCCACCTCTGGCAATAAAGGCCTCAGAGCTCCAGTTGTTACGAACCTTAACAATAGGACACCGACCCAGAAGACCGCCAAATTCCACACTGTCTCCCACCTTCTTGCCTGGTACCGGAATAACACGGACAGCAGTAGTCTTGTTATTAATCATACCAATTGCCGCCTCATCAGCTATAATACCAGAAATCGTTGCAGCGGTGGTATCACCTTCCACAGCAATCATATCAAGACCTACAGAGCATACGCAGGTCATGGCTTCCAGCTTTTCAATAGAAAGGGAACCACACTCAATGGCTTCAATCATCCCCTGATCTTCACTTACCGGAATAAATGCTCCGGAGAGGCCACCTACATGGGATGATGCCATAAGTCCACCCTTCTTCACCGCATCATTAAGAAGAGCCAAAGCCGCAGTAGTACCAGGCGCACCACAGCTCTCCAGGCCCATCTCCTCCAACACATTGGCCACAGAATCACCTACAGCCGGAGTTGGTGCCAAAGAGAGGTCAATAATCCCAAAAGGCACACCCAGACGACGGGAAGCCTCACGGGCTACCAGCTGACCCACACGGGTAATCTTAAAGGCAGTTTTCTTAATTGTTTCAGCCACCTCAGTAAAATCTGCCCCCTTGAGATCTTCAAGGGCGTGCTTCACCACACCTGGTCCGCTGACACCCACACTGACAACCTTCTCTGCTTCACTGACCCCATGGAAGGCTCCTGCCATAAACGGATTATCCCCCGGAGCATTGCAAAATACTACCAGCTTAGCACATCCCAAAGCATCCTGGTCGCGGGTAAGCTCAGCAGTACGCTTAATTACTTCACCCATCTGGCGCACACAATCCATATTTATTCCAGCCTTAGTTGAACCAAGATTTACAGATGAGCAAACCACATCTGTGGTAGACAGGGCCTGTGGAATAGAGTCAATAAGAATCTTGTCCCCCTTGGTAAAGCCCTTTTCCACCAAGGCAGAAAATCCACCAATAAAGTTTACCCCTACCTCTTTTGCCGCCTTATCCAAAACCTCAGCAACAGGAACAAAGGAGTCTGTTTCACAGGCCTCAGCAGCAATGGCTATAGGTGTTACAGAAATACGCTTGTGAATAATAGGTATACCATACTTGGCTTCAATATCTTCACCGGTCTTTACCAAAAACTCGGCGCTTTTGGTAATCTTGTCATATACATTTTTACAGAACTGATTAATATTGGGATGCGCACAGTCACGAAGAGAAATGCCCATGGTAATAGTACGGACATCCAGCTTGTTCTCCGTAATCATGCGGTTTGTTTCTAAGATGTTATCAATTGTAATCACAAAACAGCCCTCCAAAATGGCTCAATACTAACTTTCATCTCGAATCCTGCTTCACACCACACATTTAAACATTATGCATGATATTGAAAATTTCCTGATTCTGAACCTTAATTTCCAGGTTCATTTCATGCCCCTTTTCTTTGAGCTCCTTTTGAATTTCGGCCAATTTTACAGAGGAATCGGTAAGCTCAGCCATCATAATCATGTTAAAAAAGCCATCCACGATATTCTGGTTTACGCTGGTAATATTTACCTTCTTCGCAGCCAAGATATTACTTACATTGGCAATAATGCCGACCTGGTCTTTTCCAAAGATGGTTACTACTAATTTCATACTCCTATTCTCTCCCTTTATCCGATTTTTTTGCTGTAATGGAATACCTTTACAGTATTTTATGATTATACCATAATTATGATTATTTATTAACACTTTTCTTAAACTTATGGTGGGCAAATTTCCATAAACGTAAAAATTTGAACAACTGCGTTATAACTCGACAATAATACCTAATGTCTCGTTGAAACGCCGCATAAGAATATTTTTCCATAAATGGAAAAATTTGAACAGCTGCGTTATAATATCTCAGTATTTGAATTGATATATTATTAGGAGGAAACATGATTACCAAAGAACTGATTGAAGAAATAAATACTTTATCCAGAAAACAGCGCACTGTGGGCCTTACCCCTGAAGAAAAGGAACGCCAGACTGAGCTTCGTCAGGCATATCTGGTGAGCTTCAGGGAAAATATGAAATCCGTTTTGGATAATATTGAAATTGTGGATGAGCTTCCAAAAAATATGCAACACTGATTTAGTAGCGAATGGCATTATTTGGTATTAATAACTGGCAAATTTGTTTGACAAAAATTATCATACAACTTATACTTGAATTGAAGATTGCTTAAGGGGATAAGCAATATATTTCGGGGAATTTAATATTATATTTTTAAGGAGATGTTATAATATGTCAAATCCAGTAAAAATTACTGAAACCGTTCTCCGTGACGCCCATCAGTCACTGTTGGCAACCCGTATGCGTATTGGTCAGATGCTTCCTCAGTTAGAGGCTCTTGACAATATCGGCTACAATGCTCTTGAGGCATGGGGCGGTGCTACTTTTGATAGCTGCCTTCGTTTCTTGAATGAGGATCCATGGGAGCGCCTTGATACTCTTAAGGCTCACCTCAAGAAGACTCCTATTCAGATGCTGCTGCGTGGCCAGAATCTTCTGGGTTACAACCACTACTCTGATGATGTTGTACGTGCCTTCGTTAACAAGGCTTCCGAGCACGGTGTTGGCGTATTCCGTATTTTCGATGCACTGAATGATGTAACTAATCTCCGTACAGCTATTGATGCTGCTCTGAAAGCAAAAGAGAAGCCACATGTACAGGGCTGTCTCGTTTACACCATCAGCCCATTCCATACTAACCAGACCTTCGTTGATCTGGCAATTGAGCTGAAGAAGATGGGTGTTCATTCCATCTGTATTAAAGATATGTCCGGTCTGTTGAAGCCTTATGTAGCCGAGGATTTGGTTAAGAAGCTGAAAGCACAGGTTGGTCTTCCAATTGAGCTTCACACTCACTACACCTCCGGTTTCGGTTCCATGACTTATCTGAAGGCTATCGAGGCAGGCGTTGATATCATTGACTGCGCACTTTCTCCACTGGCTAACGATACTTCCCAGCCTTGTACTGAGACTATGATCGCTACTCTGGAAGGTCTGGAAAGAGATACCAAGCTCGACCGTCAGGTTATGGAGCCTATTGCAAAGCACTTCCTGGGCGTTAAGAAGGAAATTATGAAGGAATTCAACCTCCCTGGTTACTTCGATGTTAATCCAAAAGTATTGGATTTCCAGATTCCAGGCGGTATGCTTTCCAACATGGTTAACCAGCTGAAGGAAATGGGCGCTGCTGATAAGTATCAGGAGCTGTTGGACGAGATGCCTAAGGTTCGTGAAGACCTTGGTTTCCCTCCACTTGTAACTCCATCTTCCCAGATTGTTGGTACTATGGCTACCATGAACGTTATTATGATGGCTAACGGTCAGCCACGTTACACCATGGTTCCTAACGAGGTTAAGGATCTGGCCCGTGGTAAGTTTGGTAAGACTCCAAAACCAGTTAAGGAAGAAGTTCTCAAGGCTATGAAGATTAAGCCTGAGGATATGATTACCGACTGTGCTGTAGCAGATGCCAAGGAGCCTAAGGTAGCTGACTTCAAGAAGGAATTGGCTGAAAAGGGTTATCCAAATGCTTCTGAGGAAGATGTACTCTCCTATGCTCTGTTCCCACCTGTAGCATTGGAGTTCTTCAAGAACAATAGATAATTTGTACGCATAACGTTTTAAATACCCTAAACTAACAAGAAAAGACCTATCGCATTGCGATAGGTCTTTTTGATTACCAAAATAGCTATAGGACATTACCTTTTTTCTTCACCACATCATGATGTGGGTTGGTCATAACCATGTCTGCTGCTTTCTTTACGATACAAAGCAGCTCCACCTGATTCCCCTGGGCGAAGGTCTTCAGCTTACTAAGCACTTCTCCTCTTGCACTGCTGACATACTTAGGCTTCATGGAATTCAATGTAATGGCCTTAATGTCAGCCACGCACTGCTCACAGCGACAAACTCCAGGAATACTATCCAAGGTTTTATCCAGGTATTGGTCCACAAAGATTTCCACCACATTCTTAACTTCTACAGCCATATCCTATCCCCCTTTCACTATTTGGTAAAAAAATCTCTCTCTTTTTCGTTTTTTGGATAATTCATCCTATAACTATTTTAACTATATATTTTTATATATAGTAATTATACTGCATAGTATATACGAAATTCATCAGACCAAAACTTTTACCTTGGTACTTTTCTACCTTATTTATATCTTATTTATACTGCCAATGGCAAGCATTTCTTTCTATAAGATCAATAGTTGTAAATAGGATAAGCCCTAGCAGGCTAAGTACCACAATTCCAGAATACATCTCCAGATAATTTACCCTAAGCCAGGCATCCATAATAAAATATCCCATTCCATATTGTGTACCAAAAGTCTCAGTAAAAAACAATACGGAAATTGCTGTGGCCAATGCTACCCTGATGGCCGTAATAAACTTCGGCAGGGATGCAGGCCATAAAACCTCAAAGAAAATATCCTTAAAGGAAGCGCCAAGAGAATACAAGGGATAATAGGTTTCATTGGGAATGGCTCTTATGCCGTCACGGACAGCCACCACCACCTGAAACACTATAATCAGAAATATCATAAATACCTTGGAAAGCTCCCCTACTCCAAACAACAGCATAAGTATTGGCAGCAGGGCAATCTTAGGAATAGGATATGTCAGATAGACAACAGGAGCCAAAAATCGGTCGGTCTGAGGAAAATACCCCATTATTACCCCCAAAGGGAGTCCCACAGCAACTGCTAAGAGTAAGCCCGCTCCTATACGCCAAAGACTATATAGGCTGTGAATGGCGATATATTTCATAAATATATCAGCTAAATTCTCCACCACCAGAACCGGGGATGGAATAATGGGCAAATCCACCAGTTGAGATACAATAAACCAAATTATGGTCAATACAACAGCTGCCAGGAGATACCATAAACTCACTAATTTTCCCATGCCTGATTCCAGTCCTTCTTAATAGAATTTTTCAGCTTTAAGCTCATTTCAAAGAATTCAGGATTTTGACGAATATCCTTGCCGCCGAAAAGTGGATTGTCAACAATACGGTTTATATTGCCGGAGCTGGCCGACAATATGGCAATTCTCTGACCAAGGTACAGTGCCTCTTCCACATAATGCGTAACAAAAATTGTGGAAACATTATTCTTTTGCCAGAGCTTCAGAAAAATATCCTGCATTTCTTCCCGTGTAATGGCATCAAGAGCAGAGAAAGGCTCATCCATTAGCAGCACATCCGGTTGCAGGGCAAAGACTCTGGCCAATGCCACCCGTTGCTGTTGTCCACCACTAAGCTCAGTAGGATAACGATGTCCCAGGCCTTCAATGCCCAGCTGACGCATCAGCTTCTTTAAAACCTTTCGGTCCAGAAGCTCCGGCGCACGCTTTATCTTCATCCCCAACCTTATATTGTCAATAACCGTACGCCAAGGAAGCAGACCATAATTCTGGGGCATAAAGCCAATGGTCTGCTTTTTAGGATTAACCTCATCTCCATTTATTTTGATGGTACCTTCATACTCCGGAATAAGGCCGGCAATAGCCTTCAGCAACGTGGACTTGCCACATCCTGAAGGACCAATCACCGCCAAGGTGCCACCCTCCGGAATTGTAAGATTAATTCCGGATATAGCCGTATAGACATCACTATCAGATTTATAATTCACTGATAAATTTTCAATACTAATCATGTCTGAAACCAACTATCTAACTGATTATTTAAATAAATCTACAACCAGATCCTTGTAGGAGAATTCCTGCTTAATGAGTCCCTTGGAATTCATCCATTTCATGCAATCAACTACATCCTTCTCCTGTGGAAGTCCTGCTTCACGATACTTAGGCAGCTTCAGGGCAGTCTTGGCGATTGCCGGGAAACCACTCTTTTCAATAATGAGGTCCATATATTCGTCCTGAGGATGCTCATTAAGATACTTTACAGCCTTGTTATAAGCACGATAGAAGGCCTGAAGCTCAGCCTTTTTGTTATCCACACATTTGGCAGTAAACATCATAACACCAGGGTTAATGCCCAGCTGCTCGGAATCAGTAATGAACTTGCAGCCATTGGCTACAGCAATACTTCCCATTGGTTCCGGAAGAGTTGCTGCTGCCAGCTTGCCATTCTGAAGCATTTCCAAACGAGTTGGAATCTGAGGAATTACTACCTTGTTAATGCTGTCTTCCTTCATACTCTGGGATACAGAAATCTGGTCAGTTACATACTCAATGATGGTATTCTTGGACACTGCCACATCCTTGCCAGCCAAATCCTTTGGAGAAGCTACATTTTCATTCTTGCCGGCGATGAGCTTGTAATCGCCATCAGTATAGGCAGTTACCTTAACATCAAAGCCACCACTCTTGGCAAAGGCAACGGCCAAAAGGTCAGAAATGGCACCATCCAGATTACCGCTCTGAAGGGCTGCATCTCTATCCATGGCACTCTTAAACTGCTGAATATTTACCTTAAGGCCCTCTTCAGCAAAATATCCCTTTTCCTGGGCAATAATAATTGGCACAGAATCAATATCCGGCATTACACCAACAGTTACGGCCTGCAATTCCTTATCAGACTGCTTATTACCACAACCAGATACCATTACTGCAAAAACACAAATCAGTGATATTGCCAACAATAAATATTTTTTCAATGTAAAAACCTCCATATTAATATTGATTTAACAACAAATCCTTTTCCAGGCCAATTCAGTTCTATTATCTACTAAAAAGGGATATCCCCTGCTCCACATAATGAACAATAGTATCAATAAGCCCCTTGTTTTCGTTGTAAACCCTCTCAGCCTCTTCCTTGGTCCTTATAGCCTTCTGGCGCATAGCCTCCAATTCATCCAGCTGACGATTAACCTCCTCATAGGTTTCCTTGGCTTCCTGAATAGAGCGGTTTAGCTCCTCCACCTTATTTAAGGCCTGCTCCTCTTCTTTGGCAGATTCCTTGGCGGCCTTTTCATCCTTGGCGTCCTTGCCGGTAAATTTATCAATTACCTTCTCAGCACCTGACTTATCCTTCTTGGCCTTATCAATCTGCTCATTTTTGCCCTTTAGCTTATCAGCCTCTGATTTTGCTGCCTGCTGCTGGGCTTCCAAATCCTTAATACGCTGATCCAACTGCTTTTTCTTGGAGCTGAGGTCATTCTGTTTTCCCTCGGCATTTCTGGCCTCACGGTCCGAGAGCTCCTGCTGAGTCTTCAGCTGCGTCTCCCTGCTGGTCTGCTCACTCATATATCCTGAAATAAACAGCCCCGCCAACAAAGCCACTACAAAGGCCAGAATCAGAGTAAAGGCCAGTTTTCCCTTACCGCTCTTTTTGGGTGGTTTAGGCGGTGGGGTCTGCTGATGATGGCCTACACCGTTATTTAACTGCTGTCTCTGGTTTACATTAATTGGCTCCAACCTTCTCACCTGATTATAATTAATCAGCTGAGTTTTTTGGTCTGCCATATCATCTGTTACCCGTGGTATAGGCTGGGTCTTATCAAAATTGTCACTCATTTAATTACTCTTCCTTATTATTACTTAATATGTGAATTTACCTGCTTGGTCAAGAGCTCTGCTTCCTTTTCCAGAGTTCTGGCCTGCTTCAGTGCGGCATCAGCTGTTCTGATGGTAGAAGCATTTTTATCATCCATCCATTTAGCATAGCCCTTAGCATACTCAATATGCAAATCGCAAATCTTAATTCTGAGCCTATGGAGTGTGCCAGCTGCCGGTGGCACGCTCATAGCCTCCAGCTCGCTCTTTCTGGCCTGCCACTCAGGAATCACCTTGTCTTCCATAATATTTTTAAGATCTTTTCTGGTATCAGCGTTTCCCAGTGAACCACCATTAAGGATACTACTTACCTCCTGCTCCAAGGACATTACCTTGCTATCATGATTGGACATAATTGTAGAGGATTGATCAAGATATTGCTTGACATTATCACGGCGGGAATGGTTCACCATGGTAATAAAATCCTTTAAATTGGTGATTTCATATAACTGCCAGCCGCCATCATCCTTCTTTACAAATTCCACATCAAGGATAAATTCCTCGTTGGCTTCTTCCTGGAACACCCGTACCTTGGCAACAGCCGTACCATTATCACTATCCACAGCCATACTGTCCAGCTTTCTGAAGGAAGTTGCCCCCAGGCCTGACTTTTGCAGCACCATATCTGCATCTATAGTGCCCATACCCTCAGTACCGTTGCTCTTGGCCCACTGACCATTTTCAACATAATTATCAATAGCCATCTGCAAGCTCATAATCACAGGAGCCTTAAACATACGGCTAAAACTGCTTACTGCATCCTTGGCATCCCCCACAGCTGGTATGCTGGCATCCACCAATCCTTCCAGCAGAGCATCGCTGCTGGTATCCAACAGGTGGTCAAAATCTATATATTTCTTAATCTTATCCTTGTCGTGATTCTCTATACATTCCTGAATCATCTGTATGGT
This sequence comes from Anaerovibrio lipolyticus LB2005, assembly GCF_000621545.1. Classification (GTDB taxonomy): domain Bacteria; phylum Bacillota; class Negativicutes; order Selenomonadales; family Selenomonadaceae; genus Anaerovibrio; species Anaerovibrio lipolyticus_A. The sequence continues at coordinate 42,777 of NZ_JHYA01000005.1, read as the reverse complement.
ATATTCCGGCGTATTAGTATAATATGCCGCGTACCACCATACACCGCCAATTACAGCCACTACGGCCACTGCCAGAATAGCAAATAGTCTGTACTTTACAGATTGTGCAAAGCTGCTCATACTAGACACTTCCCTTTATATATAATAATTATTCAACTATGATTCCGCCGCCCACAACCTGGTCTCCATTATAGAAAACTACAGACTGTCCAGGCGTTACAGCTCTTTGTGGATTATCAAAGGTAACCTTTACTCTGCCATTATCAAGTGGTGCCACGACCCCCATTCCCTCTCTTGCACCATAACGAATGCGGGCATTTACCTTAATTGGTTCCTTAAGTTCATCAAAGGCCAGCCAATTCATTTTTTCAGCAATAAGGCTTTCTGCAAATACAGCCTGATTATTGCCTACAACCACTTGATTTTTAGCCATATCCAGCTTAACTACATAAAGTGGCTCCGGATATGCAATCCCCAACCCCTTGCGCTGACCGATGGTATACAGAGGTACCCCCTCATGGTGGCCCAACACATTGCCTTGAAGATCCACAATATCACCTGGCTTCAAACATTGAGGGCGGAACCTTTTCAGCATGGCCTTATAATCATCATCAGGAACGAAGCAAACCTCCTGACTTTCAGCCTTTTTAGCCACCACCAGACCATATTTCTCTGCCAATTCCCGGGTTTTCACTTTGGTAAACTCCCCAAGCGGCAAAATTATATGCTTTAAAACATCTTGTTTTATACGATATAGGGCATAGGATTGGTCCTTATGCTTATCTACACCAGTATATAGACCATATCTGCCATTTTCATCCTGCTTAATGCGGGCGTAATGACCAGTGGCAAAAAAATCAGCTCCCAGCTCCTGGGCCTTATTTAAAAGGGCCCCAAACTTTATCTGAGGATTGCAGGCCACACAAGGATTAGGTGTACGCCCCTGAGCATATTCATCCAAAAAATAATCTATAACCTTGGTTTTAAACATATCCCGGAAATCAGCCACATAATGCTGAATACCCAACTGCTCAGCAACTCGTTGAGCATCCTTTACAGAAACCAGCGCTGCCGCCTCAGCCTCTGGAGAAAGACAAAAACCACGCCCTTCATCACTTAGACGCATGGTAATGCCAATAACCTCATAGCCTTCTTCCTTTAAAAGTGTAGCTACAAGAGAGCTATCAACACCACCGCTCATGGCCACAGCCACTTTTTTCTTCATATAGTAAACCTCCTAAGGAAACTTTCATACCTTATACACCTACTCTATTATACGACTATTACTTGGATTTTTCCATTTTATGAAAAAATATCCCCCATACCATTTATGATTCTTTTTAACTCTGCTAAAATAACCTAAGAACTATTATCTACCTTGGAGATAACTATGATTACGGGTATAATCGCAGAATACAATCCATTTCACAATGGACATCGCTATCAAATAAATAAAATTCGGGATAAATTAGGAAACGATACAGATATCATTGCCTGTATCAGTGGTGGCATTAGTCAGCGGGGCGAATTGCCAATATTGGACAAGTGGCAACGGGCTTTTCTGGCTGTTGAAAACGGTGCAAATCTGGTGCTGGAAATCCCCGCTGTTTTTTCCTGCCGTAGTGCCCAGCATTTTGCCTTTGGCGGTGTTTCTCTTCTACATCAATTAGGCGTAGTAGACAAGCTGGCTTTCAGTACAGAATATCCTGATATCAGCATGCTGTCCAAGGCCGCTTCCATAAATACTTCAATCCATAAAAATAAGCTGCAAGAGCTATTAAAGCAAGGCACTTCCTATGCAGTAGCTACAGCCCAGATTATAGCTGAACTCACTGACACAAGCATTGATGTTCTGAAGGAGCCTAATACTATTTTGGCTATTGAATATTTAAAGGCACTTAAGGCATTAGGCTCCAGCATTGAGGTCATGCCACTTAAACGAATCGGCACTGCCCACAACGACATGGAAGCTGTGGGAGGATATGCCAGTGGCACTGCCATACGACAAATGGTAACTCTGTCAAATAATGATGAATTATCAAAGGTTGTACCCGAAACCACCTTCAGACTGCTGTCCCAGCTAACCACCAAAGATATGGGATCATTAGAAAAGCTCTATCCTGCCCTCCAATTAAAAATTTTACACACCCCTCCTGAAAAACTCAGGGAAATATATTCCATCAATGAAGGGCTTGAATACAAGCTGATAGATGCCGCCTTTGCGCTAACTCTTACAGAATTTATCAATCAGCTTATTGGCAAGCGCTATCAAAGGACAAGAATCAACCGCCTTATTCACGCTATTCTTTTGGACATAAAGAAAGAGCTGATGGATGAGGCAGATAGTACGGGAGTAGCTTACATAAGAGTTCTGGCTTTTGATAATCGTGGCCGAAACATGATAAGGAAAATAAAAAAGACGGCTTCCATACCTGTTATTACAAAAATAACCCAGTACATCAACCGTCGTGATTTTATAAGCAAGAACCTGCCAACACCTCTCCACAGGCAACTATATTATGATATGCAGTACAACAATATTTATCAGCTCTGTCAAAACGTGCCAGAGCTAAATAAGGACTTCACCATGTCACCGATTTATATTGACCGTGATTAAAAAAATGTCGCCAGATTGTTTCAAAAACAGTTCGGCGACATTTTTATTTCAGGCTATTATTTACTTTTCCAGCTCTTCGAATCTAATATTTGTAATTATACGACCAAGGCGGGTACCAGAAATAAAGTTCCAGAACCATTTTATACCTACAGTAATGTCCTCATGGGCGCCCTCCAGTCGTAACAAATGCAGGAACATCCAAATCATCCAGGCCCAGAAGCCACCAATTTTGAGGAAGCCCCAGGAAACTACAGCTTCACAACGGCCAATAGTAGCCATACTGCCATAATCCTTGTAGACAAATTCCCGCAACTTTTCGCCCTTAATCATGCGAACAATGTTATCAGCTGCGGCCCTGGCCTCCTGATTAGCCACCGGAGCAACCGTTGGCAAAGGCCTGCCATCCTGTATGAAATGAGCATTATCACCGATGGCAAAAATCTCTGGATAACCTGGAACCTGCAATGTTTTTTCCACTATTACACGACCAGCCCTGTCACACTCAGCGCCAATGGTAGATGCCAAATCATGTGCCCGGACACCGGCTGCCCAAATTACAGTCCTGCTCGGAATGAAAGTACCATCCTTCAAGGTCAGTCCATCCTCGCTGCAATCTGCCACCTGGGTATTCAGCATTACCTCAACACCCTTTTTCTTCAAAACATCAAGAGTATATTTTTGAAGATTTTCAGGCATCATAGGCAAGACTCTGTCAGTGGCCTCTATGAGCTTTATACTAACTTCATCAAAGTTCAGATTCGGATAGTCAAGCTTCTGAACGGCCACCAGCTCTGCCAGTGCACCAGCTTCCTCCACACCTGTCGGGCCACCACCTACACATACAAATGTAAGCATTTTACGGCGCTCCTCTTCGCTGTCTTCCTGCTTATTGGCACGCTCAAACATGTGAAGGGCATGATTTCTGATATGAAGGGCCTCTTGAATGGTCTTCATACCATAGGAATATTTCTCCACATTTTCCATGCCAAAAAAGTTATTAGTGGCACCAGCCGCCACAATAAGATAATCATAGGAAATATCTCCGTGGTTTGTATGGAGAATTTTATTTTTACCATCAATGCCAGTGGCCTTGGCCATAAATAAATCCATATTTTTCCGCTTACGGAACATGGCTCTTACCGGGAAAGAGATATCATCTGTGGAAAGCACCGCCGTGGATAACTGGTACAACAGTGGCTGGAACAGATGATAATTAGTTCTGTCCACCCATGTAATCTTTACATTTACATTTTTAAGGGCCTTCATGGCTGCAACGCCACCAAAGCCTGCACCAACTATAACAACATGAGGTATTTTCTCAGTCAATACATATCGCTCCTTTTTTGCTATTACTATTAAGACAAATTATTATACCACATCTTTGCAATAAATAATATACATATATAAATCATCCCTACAAGCTTTTTTCAAAAGTCTTGTAGGGACATTTATCTTATTCCTTATATGCCTTGCGAAGTATTGCTATTTCATGGGCATAGCCTGCATTATCGTTTGGAGTTTCCAGAATAAATGGCAGATTTTTCAGTTGAGGGTGATTAATAATCCTTACAAAAGCCTCCAGGCCAATGGTACCATCACCTATCTTTTCGTGACGGTCCTTGTTGGATCCAAATGGAGTCATACTGTCATTAAGATGAATTGCCCGCAGACGGTCTATGCCAATTATCCTGTCAAATTCCTTCAGTACCCCATCAAGGTCATTTACGATATCATAGCCTGCGCTGTAAACATGGCATGTATCAAGGCATACTCCAAGCTGTTCCTTTAAATCAACTCTGTCAATAATTGCCTTAAGCTCCTGAAAGCTGCGTCCAACCTCTGTTCCCTTACCGGACATGGTTTCAAGCAACACCGTTGTACTTTGTTCCTTTTTGAGAACATTATTGAGTAGTTCACTAATAAGTCCAATAGCCACTTCAACACCCTGCTGGACATGGCTTCCTGGGTGGAAATTATAGAGATTCCCCGGGGTATATTCCATGCGCACCAGATCATCAGCCATAACATCGTGGGCAAATTCACGAAGCTCTGGCTTTGCAGCACAAGGATTCAATGTATATGGTGCGTGGGCTACCAGCGTACCAATATTATGTTCCTTCTTATATTCCAAAAACTTTTTTACGTCAGATTCATTGATATCTTTAGCTTTACCTCCCCGGGGATTTCGGGTGAAAAAAGCAAATACATTGCCATTTATGCTGGTAATTTCCTTGCCCATGGCAAGATAGCCCTTTGATGAAGACACATGATTTCCAATATTTAGCATTTCCATATACCTTTTCCTTAAAAAATTTACCGCTAATCTGACCAATCAAGCAAATTAGCGGTAGGTAATCATATATTTAACACTTTAAATAGCCATATCGTCTGTTTCTTCCTCCTCATCAGACAATCTGGCTGAATACTCAGGCTGTTCCTCAAAAATAAAGTTTGGCGCCAACTCAAAGCCATTAAAGCGGGAAGCGCTGACGCTGGTATAGGAACCCATTTCAGTTACCAATACCCTGTCCCCTACAGACAGCTTTGGTGCCATAAAATCACGGTAAAGCACATCTATGCCATCACAGCTTGGCCCACCAAAGGTAGATGCCTTAAGGGGTCCCTTGCCAAAGCAATGCAAAGGATATGTCCAGTGGTCATACATTATTCCTGAAAAGCAGCCATAAATCCCTTCATCAAGAATATACCAAGGGTTGCCCCCTCGATTCTTTGTACCAATTACAGATGTTACCAGATTTACTGCTGTACCACACATAAATCTTCCTGGCTCCATCCACACCTTTGTATCCGGAAAAAGACGATCAAGCTGATGGTTAATGGACTCCATCATTGCTACCAAGTCCACGGCCAGTCCATCGGCATCAGGGATTGGGAACCCACCGCCGATATCCAGATCGGTTAAGTGCATACCACGGGCCTCAGCCTCATCGAAAAGATTACGAACTAAGAGCAGAGCCTCTTCATAAGCCGCTGTTGAAAGGGATTGACTGCCAACATGAAAGCAAATCCCTTTGGCATGAAGTCCAGCCTTTTCTGCCTGTTCCAAAAGATCCAGTGCCTCATCCATTGGTGCCCCGAACTTGGTATTCAGGTCCACCAACGCCTTGTTGTTGCGAACCTGTATACGAACCAGCACATCAGCACCTGGAACAGCATCGGCCATCTTTGAAATCTCGGATTCATCGTCGAAGGTAAATCGATTTACGCCATTATCCACAGCTGCCTGCAGTCCTTTAGCATCCTTAACAGGATTGGCATAAATCATTCGGGAACCATCAACCCCCAGCTCTGCCAGTGCTTCAATTTCACCAGCAGAGGCCACATCAAAATGGGAGCCAATTTCTGCCAGCATCTGCAAAACCTCTGGGGTGGGATTTGCCTTAATAGCATAATACACACCAGTCCGAGGCAAGTGGGTCCGCAGGAAGCGGTAGTTCTCTGCCACCTTATCCAGTGATGTTACCAGAAACGGGGTCTGAATCCGTTCTGCCATTGCGTTCATTTCCTTTTCGGTAAGTCTGAAACTTTTCATATCACATTAACACGACCTTTTCTATAAATATTAAGTATACCTAATATAATGAAATATACTTTCAGAGTGTATTTTATTACATTCAACACCATTCTACAATAAAAAAATTCATATTATTGTATTTTTTTGCATACATTGACAAATTAAAAGGGGACCGTTACCCGATCCCCATTAAAATAATGTATTAATTTACAAAGATTTGGATATAAAAGCCAACAATGGCAAAGCAATTATTGTACGCTCCAAGAAAATAACAAAGAGACGCTTCATATCAAGTCCCACATTAGACTTAACAATAATGCTTCCCACCTCGGTGAGATAAATAATCTGTACCAAAGACAATCCTGCCACCAAAAAGCGGGTCTGCTCAGGCAAATCTGGGCTGGTGATAAGAGCTGGTATGAACATATCGATAAAGCCCACCAATGTTGCTGGAGCAATATCAAAGGCACCCTCAACCCCAAGGAAGCTCATGTATGCCCCCATAGGATAGGAAATCCACTGCATAATGGAGGTCTCATTAACCAGCAGAGAACCCAAGGTACCCCAGGCAATAACAATTGGAATAAGATCCATAATAATACCAATAGTCATTTTGCCTGCCGCATCCAGCGCATTCATAAAGCCAAACTTTTTGGCACGCTTCATGGCTGCTATCCATGCCCAGCCCACAAGGGATGTGGATTCAGGCACTTCCTCATTAATATTTTTCTCACCGCAATACTCATCCGGAATATTGGACAATGGCGGAATGCGTACCCCTATCATAGCTAACATCAAGCCTATAGCCGTAACGGAACCATAAAGAAGCAGAAAATGATTGGTTACATTCAGAGTTTCAGCAACAACCATACAAAACGGAATGGAAACCAAGGAGAAATTGGTCATAATGGAAGCAGCCTCACGCTTGCTGTAATAACCATTCTGGTGCTGATTGCCAGTAATCAATACAGCCGTATTCGATGAAGCCAGCCAGGATGCAATAAGATCCACCGAAGCACGACCCGGAACCTTAAATAGTGGGCGAATCAGTGGTCGCAGCAATATGCCCATGAACTCCATAATACCACAATCCGTAAGGAAGGGAAGTACAAAACTTAGGGTAACAGCAATAGCAATCAAGGTCTGTGCCAATGAAACCATGCTGCCCCCCACGTCCTCACTGCGAACTGCCTCAGGGCCAACCTCAAAAACAACGCATATAGTTACTGCCAAGGCAATAAATCGAGTCAGAGCATAGGGCTTCGATACAAACATCAGCGGAAAAATCCAGCTGAATCTGCCAGACTTCTGAATTTTCCAGAAACAGCCCACCAAAGCACTTATAGCAGAAAATACCACCACTACCGTGAGGAGCCAAGGAACATTTTCCTGAATGGCCTTATCCAGTGCCTCCGTCAGCACGCTGAGAGCTGTATTATATGTCCCCCCTGTGGTATCCCAAGGATATAAAAACATAAAGCAGCCAAATAATGAACACCCTAAAAATTTAAAAATATCCGAAATATTGTAACCCTTTTCTGAAGTTTCCTGCTGTGCTACATCCTGCTTTTCTACCATAGCCTGCATAAATATCCCCTTCGTGTATAAATTAATTGTTCAAATTTTTCTATAATGCCATTGTTCAAATTTTTCTTTTCTCCAAGAAAAGAAAAATATTCCAATCAGCGTTTCAACGAGGTGGAAAACATGTTCACCTCGTTATATTCATAAAATTCACATAAAATTAATTTTTATCCAAAAAATATGGGTTAATAGTGAATTTTAATTCAGAACACCAACGCATAATATAATACATTATTATGGAATTTTATGCAATGGATAATTAGCAAAAAAATCCGCCAGAGGAAGACATTCCCCTGACGGTATCTACAGCTTTTCTTATTCTGTTAGCAAATTATTTTCCTGTCCTGCCTCTCTTGGTCATTGGCACACCCTGCTTGCAAAGTGGGCAGTTATCTGGTTCATAGGTCTGCACATCCATGTGCAAGAGTGCAGTGCTTGGTACATCGCCGAAGGTTGCCCTGCCGCCGCTACGGTCCACCAGCATGCTTACAGCCACTGGAATACCGCCATGCTCCTTAACCACATCAATAACCTCGCGGATGGAACCGCCAGTGGTAACAATATCCTCAACGATGAGAACACGCTCACCTTCATGGAGAGTAAAGCCACGACGGAAGGTCATCTTGCCGTTTTCACGCTCGGTGAATATAGCTCTGGTGCCCAGTGCCTTGCCAGTTTCGTGAGCCAGCAGAATACCGCCGGTTACAGGGCCCACCACTGTCTCAATATTGGCATCAACAAACTTGGCTGCCATGGCCTGACACAGCTTTTCTGTATATTCAGGCTTCTGAAGTACGTTGAACTTCTCCACATAGCGCGGACTGTGAAGGCCGGAGGTCAAAAGGAAATGCCCTTCCATAATTGCACCGGTTTCCAGAAGCATATCCTCTACTTCTTTTTCTGTAAGAGCTTTTAATTCTGCCATTATTTTACACTCTCCATTTCTTTAATTATAGCTTCTGCAGCTTCCTTTGGATTCTCAGCTGCCCGAATAGGACGTCCAACCACCAGATGGCTAGCGCCATTTTTCAGTGCTGCTTCAGGAGTGGCAATTCGACTCTGGTCATCAATGCTGGCTCCCGCAGGGCGCACCCCGGGAGTAATTATCAGAAAATCCGGGCCACAGGCTTCACGAATGGCTTTCGCCTCCTGAGGCGAAGCCACCACTCCATCAAGTCCAGCTTCTTTGGTGAGCTTGGCCAGACGAACCACCTGCTCACGAATTTCACACTGCATACCAAGTCCTTGCCAATCCTCCTGATTTATGCTGGTAAGGATAGTTACAGCAATCAGCTTTGGACATGGAATACCCATCTCCTCAGCCTTCTTATGAACTCTGTCCGCCGCTGTTTTCATCATGGTAAAACCACCGGAAGCGTGAACGTTCATAATATCCGCCCCCTGTACCATAAGAGAGCAAAGTCCCTCAGCCACAGTGTTTGGAATATCGTGGAGCTTCAGGTCCAAAAAGATATTTTTGCCCTTTTCTTTAAGGTAAGAAATAACCTTGGCTCCCTCGCTGTAGAAAAGCTCCATGCCTACCTTGTAGTAGCTGACGCTGTCACCAAGAGTATCCACCAGCTTCTCCACATCCTCAAATTTATGAAAATCAAGGGCTACAATCAAACGATTATCTGCCATTTTTCCTCCTTAAGCTAAATCGTAGCCGCCGCCTACATAATCCTGAATAGCCAGGCTATAAACTAAGCGACGCTCCCGCATGAACTCCAGTACATTCAGCACCTCCCAGGCAGTATCCAGAGAAGTGAGACATGGGATAGCATGCTCCACCGTAGCACGACGAATCTTGAAGCCGTCGTGTACTACGCTCTTGCCCTGATTCTGGGTCATAGTATTGATTACCATGTGGATACGGCCCTTCTTGATCTGCTGGATAATGTCCACGCTACGTTCGTGCATCTTGCCCACTACCTCAACATCAATGCCCATAGACTTGATGGCCTTGGCACTGCCGGCAGTAGCCACCAGCTTAAAGCCAAGCTCAGAGAAGGCCTTGGCCAGCTGCTTCATCTCGTCCTTATCCTTGTTGGCCACAGTGAACAGGATTGTTCCATTTACAGGAATATTCATGCCCGCACCGGTCATAGCCTTATACAGAGCACGGTTATAGTGGTAGTCGATACCCATAACCTCGCCAGTGGACTTCATCTCTGGACCAAGGGATATATCTACATCAGCCATCTTATTGAAGGAGAATACTGGGGCCTTTACTGCCACATAATGCTTAGGGCTTACCAGACCTGGCTTGAAGCCAAGCTCCTTAATTGTGGAGCCCATGGCAATCTGGGTGGCAATATCCACCATCTGAACATCTGTTACCTTGCTGAGGAATGGCACTGTACGGGAGGAACGAGGATTTACCTCGATTACGAAGACCTCATCATTGGCCACAACATACTGGATATTCATAAGGCCCTTTACATGGAGACCTACTGCCAGGCGCTTAGTGTAATCCACAATGGTATATTTTACCTTTTGTGGCAGGGTCTGTGGTGGGTACACCGCAATGGAGTCACCGGAATGAACACCAGCCCGCTCGATATGCTCCATAATGCCCGGAATTATTACATCCACACCATCGGAAATAGCATCCACTTCAACCTCAGTGCCCTGCATATAGCGGTCCACCAGAACCGGATGCTCCGGAGTCACCTTTACTGCACGGCCCATGTAGTCAATAAGCTCTTCCTCGTTATACACGATTTCCATAGCACGGCCGCCCAATACATAGGAAGGACGAACCATTACAGGATAGCCAATTTCAGCTGCACCCTTGATGGCATCCTCCAAATTGGTTACGCTGATGCCCTGTGGTCTAGGAATACCGGTCTGAGTGAGCACCTCATCAAAGCGCTCTCTGTCCTCTGCCCGGTCAATATCATTTACAGAAGTACCGAAGATTTTAACCCCGGCCTTGCTGAGGTCCTCAGCCAAATTAATGGCCGTCTGCCCGCCAAACTGTACGATAACCCCCTCTGGCTTTTCCTTGTCAATAATGTTAAGAACATCCTCAGAGGTCAATGGCTCAAAGTAAAGTCTATCGGAAATATCAAAGTCAGTGGATACGGTTTCAGGGTTATTGTTGACAATAATGGCCTCTATGCCCATCTGACGGAGAGCCCATACTGAATGTACGGAGCAATAATCGAACTCCACACCCTGACCAATGCGAATCGGGCCAGAGCCCAACACCAGAACCTTGCGACGCTTGCTGGAGGTATCCACCTCATCCTCCTGAGCATGAAAGGTAGAATAATAGTAAGGGGTTGCAGCCTCAAACTCAGCAGCACAGGTATCTACCATCTTATAGCATGGCAGAATGTTCATGGTCTTTCTAAGGGTACGAATTTCATCAGTGGTCTTCCCGGCCAGTTCGGCAATGGAGCGATCAGCCAGTCCAACGTCCTTGGCTGCCAGCATAAGACTAGGAGTAATCTGCTCATTCTGAATTCTGAGCTCCAGATCTGTAATCTTCTTGATTTTCCGCAGGAACCATTTATCTATTTTAGTAATGTTATGAATACCATCCACATCAGCAATGCCACGGCGCATGGCCTCGGCTATTACAAAGAGGCGCTCATCATTGCATTTTGAAAGAGCCTTAATAACCTTTTCATCATCCCAGGCATCCATATCCTCCATGTGAAGACGGTGTACACCGATTTCCAGGGAACGGACCGCCTTTAAAATAGCTCCCTCAAAGTTTCTGTCAATGGACATAACCTCGCCAGTAGCCTTCATCTGAGTTCCCAGAGTCTTGTCTGCATACACGAACTTATCAAAAGGCCAGCGTGGGAACTTAACCACGCAGTAGTCAAGGGCTGGCTCAAAGCAAGCCTTGGTCTTCTGGGTTACAGCATTGGTAATCTCATCCAGACTGTATCCAATAGCAATCTTGGCGGATACCTTGGCAATTGGGTAACCAGTTGCCTTGGAAGCCAATGCTGAAGAACGGCTTACACGAGGATTTACCTCTATTACATAATATTGGTTGGAATTAGGATCCAGAGCATACTGGGCATTACAGCCGCCCTCAATACCCAGCTCGCGGATAATGCGAATGCTGGCGCTTCTCAGCATCTGATATTCATGGTCTGTAAGGGTCTGGGATGGTGCCACAACAATGGAATCACCAGTATGAACACCTACAGGATCAAAGTTTTCCATATTACAGATGGTAATACAGTTGTCGTTGCCGTCACGCATTACCTCGTACTCAATTTCCTTCCAGCCGGCCACACTACGCTCAATGAGGACCTGACCAATCATGGAATACTTAAGTCCCTTTATGACGATGTCCACCAGCTCTTCCTCATTGTCAGCAATACCGCCGCCAGTGCCACCCATGGTATAGGCAGGACGAACGATAAGAGGATAGCCGATTTCATTGGCAAACTGTACGGCGGACTCCACGTCCTCAACAATGGTGGACTCAGGGATAGGCTCACCCAGCTTGTTCATGGTTTCCTTAAACAGCTCTCTGTCCTCTGCCTGCTCAATGGCCTTTAAGGAAGTGCCCAAAAGCTCCACGTTGTACTTTTCCAAAATGCCCTGTTCAGAAAGCTGTACAGCAAGATTCAGACCAGCCTGGCCACCCAATGTAGCCAAAAGTCCATCCGGCTTTTCCTTGCTGATAATATGCTCCATAAACTCTACAGTTAATGGCTCAATATATACGCGGTCAGCCATGTGCTTATCTGTCATAATGGTGGCTGGATTGCTGTTTACCAATACAACCTCCAAGCCTTCCTCTTTAAGGGCTCGACAAGCCTGGGAGCCTGCGTAGTCAAACTCAGCCGCCTGTCCGATAATAATCGGGCCGGAACCAATAACGATAACCTTCTTCAAATTTTCCTTCTTTGGCACTGATTATTCCCCCTTTGTCTCGCCAGTTAAAAGTGTCCAGAACTGATCGAACAGATACATATTGTCGTCAGGACCCGGGGAAGCCTCAGGATGATACTGGACGGAGAACAATGGCAGAGATGTATGACGCATACCCTCCACAGTGCCATCATTAACATTAATGTGAGTAACCTCCAAAGGAAGCTCCTTCAAAGATGCTTCCTCTACAGCATAGCCATGATTCTGGGAAGAAATATGAACCCGGCCGTTAAGGAGATTCTTTACTGGCTGATTGGAACCACGATGACCAAATTTCAATTTATAGGTGTTTGCCCCAAGAGCCAGAGAAATCAGCTGATGGCCCAAGCAAATGCCAAACATTGGCTTCTTGCCAATGAGCTTCTTCACTTCCTCAATAACCTCCGGAACATCCTTTGGATCTCCAGGACCATTGGAGAGGAAAATTCCATCTGGATTCATGGCCATAATCTCATCAGCCTTGGTATCGGCAGGCACTACTGTGAGCTTGCAGCCAAGATTATGGAGAGAATTCAATATATTCTGCTTGATGCCAAAATCCATCACCACAACATGAGGGCCATCATTATCCATTACATAGGTTTCAGGAGTAGTAACCTCAGCCACCACATCCTGCTTAATTGGCACAGCCATGAGCTTATCTATTTCCTCTTGGCTGGCATCCTCGGATACGATAATACCCTTCATGCAGCCCTGGGAACGGATGGTTCTGGTAACCGCACGGGTATCAACATTATAAAGGCAAGGAATCTTCTGGTCATTCAAAAACTTTGCCAGCTCATTTTCCTTCTGCCAGTTACTGCCCTCATCACAGAGCTCACCGATAATAAATCCGTTTACAAAGGATTTTCTGGACTGCATAAATTTATCTGCCACGCCGTAATTGCCAATGAGTGGGAATGTCAGGGTAACAATCTGACTGCAATAGGATGGGTCAGTAAGTATCTCCTGATAACCGGTCATACCAGTATTAAACACCACCTCGCCGGTGGCTTTGTATTCATTTAACAGATCTCCAGTGAAGACGCTGCCATCCTCGAGAATAAGTTTTCCTTTCAAGATTACACCTCCAAAACTACGCCATCGTCCATTACCAGCTTGCCGTCCACCAAGGTCTTAACAGCCTTGCCCTTGAACTTGCGGCCAATAAACGGAGAATGGGAGCCCCTGGTATAGAATTTCTTTTCATCCACAGTCCATTCCAGCTCAGGGTCAATTACAGTTATATCAGCTGGCATGCCTACGGAGAGGCTGCCCGCATTCAAATCGAAAATCTTTGCTGGCTCAGCAGTGAGCTTGGAAATCATGGTAACCACATCCAGCTTGCCAGGAGCCACTAAATCAGTCATAAGGCAGCCAAGGGAGGTTTCCAATCCTGGAAAGCCGCTTGGTGCATAAATATATTCTCTATCCTTTTCCTCCTGGGCATGTGGGGAATGGTCAGTCACGATACAATCAATAGTACCATCCTTAATACCTTCCAGCACTGCCTCCACGTCCTTCTGCTGACGCAGCGGTGGATTAACCTTGGTGGAGCTGTCAAAGAGATTTACCATATCATCAGTCATGGTGAGATGCTGTGGAGTAGCCTCAGCAGTAACCTTTACACCACGCTTCTTGGCCTGACGAACCAGATCTACCGCATTGGCAGAACTGATGTGGGCCACATGAACCCTTGCTCCTGCATATTCAGCCAGAGCAATATCACGGTACACCGCAATATCCTCAGCTACTGTTGGACGGCCCTTCATGCCCAGCATGGCACTTCTGTGGCTTTCGTTCATTACCCCTTCCTCAATGAGGCTTGGCTCCTCCTCATGGTTGATGATTACCTTATCAAAGGACTTCAGATAATCATAGCAGTTAAGCATTACCTTGGCAGACTTGGTGAAATGACCATCATCAGAAAAGGCCACAGCACCGGCCTGGGTCATATCCCCCATCTCAGCCATTTCTTCACCCTTCTGGCCCTTGGTAACGGCACCGATAATCTCAATGTGAACCACTGCCGCATCCTCAGCCCGCTTCTGCAAAGAACGCACCATAGCCGCAGTATCCACTACAGGGTTGGTATTTGGCATGGTGGCTACAGTAGTATATCCACCTGCTGCCGCAGCCTTGGAACCGGACTCAAAATCCTCCTTGGCCTCCTGGCCTGGCTCACGAAGATGAACGTGCATATCAATAAAACCAGGGCACACAATCTTGCCCTCAGCATCAATAACCTCATCAGCGACACTCTTAATATTGCCTGCCACCTTGGCGATTTTGCCATCCTCGATTAATACATCAGCAACCTTATCAAATGAATTGGCAGGATCGATTACTCTGCCACCCTTAATCAATGTCTTCATGCCTTGTTACCTCCAATCAATGCGTGGGTCAGAATAGCCATACGAACTGCTACACCGTTCTGAACCTGCTCCTGAATGGCGGAATGGTCGCCATAAGCTACGAATGGAGAAATTTCCAGTCCCTTGTTCATTGGGCCCGGATGCAGTACAAGCACATCATCCTTGGCCAGAGCCAAACGCTTATCATTTAAGCCGTAGATACGGGCATATTCTCTTGGGGATGGGAAAAGGCCAGCCTTCTGGCGCTCCAGCTGGATGCGAAGAACATTGATTACGTCCGCGTTCTTAATGGCATCCTCCACATTGTCATGAATCACAATGCCCTCCTCCTCAAAGAGGAATCTTGGCATAAGAGTTCTAGGACCAGCCAAATGGACCTCAACACCCATCTTCCGCATCCCCTGAATGTCCGAACGGGCAACGCGGCTATGGGTAATATCACCTAAAATAACGTACTTCAGGCCCTCAAGATGTCCCTTATGCTCCTGTACAGTAAAGAGATTCAACAGTCCTTGGGAAGGGTGGGCATGAGCACCATCACCAGCGTTTATGATTACCGGGCTTGCCACCTTGGAAGCGTATTCAGCAGCACCCTCGGCCTTGTGGCGCATAACGATGGCATCTACTCCCATGGCTTCAACAGTATACAGGGTATCACGAAGGCTCTCACCCTTCACAATACTGGAAGTACCTGCAGTAATATTTACTACATCGGCTCCCAAATATTTTCCAGCCAGTTCAAAGGATGAACGGGTACGGGTACTTGGCTCGTAGAACAAGGTCACAATGGACTTGCCGCGAAGAGCCGGTACCTTTTTGATGTCGCGATGAATAATATTTTTCATCTCCTTGGCACTTTCCAGAATTACCTGGATTTCCTCCTTGGAAAAATCTGCCAGAGCCAGCACATCTTTACCGCGAAGGTTTACTTTAGAATTATCCAAGACAATCACTCCTTTATTCATTTGACCCCACCAGCTGTGAAATGTACGTTATGATAACTTTTGCACAAAAAAAGCTTTCTCATGCCGAGGCACAAGAAAGCTAAAATCTGCTTTTAGATATAGTTATCCTAGTAAATATTGATAGCGCACTATCTTACCAGCTTCCTTTATCAGCCTCACAGGACTAATTTCAAAGGTCATATTCAACTGTAAAGAACTATATCACATTATGGGATTTTTCGCAAGGAAATCTCCATACTTAAAAATATTTACCATATAAAAAGGACTGTACACGACAGTCCCCTTTTATAAATATCAAATTTCCATAATAATTGGCAAAATCATTGGACGGCGACGGGTGCGCTCGAAGATATAGCGTCCCAGTGCATCACGCATGGCTGACTTAAGGCCAGACCATTCAGTGATACCCTCGTCCTCACAACGAGCCAGAGCTTCCTCAACACGGGTACGGACATCATCCATGAGCTCTTCGGATTCACGAACATAAACAAAACCACGGCTGACAATATCAGGACCTGCCACCACAACGCCCTGTTCCTTGTCCATAGTAACCACGATGATAATAATACCATCCTGGGACAGCTGACGACGATCACGAAGAACGATATTACCAACATCACCTACACCAAGGCCATCAACTAGTATACGGCCAGAGGTAACCTTGCCGGCTACTACGCCCTTGTTCTTGGTAAATTCCAAAATCTGACCATTTTCGCCGATGAAGATATTTTCCTTCTTCATACCCAGCTCCTGGGCCAGCTTAGCATGCTTCACCAGATGACGGTACTCACCATGAACTGGGATAAAGAACTTAGGACGCACCAGATTGTGCATCAGTTTAAGTTCTTCCTGGCTGGCATGGCCTGATACATGGATACCGTTTTCGCGGCCATATACCACGTGAGCACCCAGCTTAAGGAGATTATCTATGGTTCTGGAAACCAGCTTTTCATTGCCTGGAATAGGGGTAGCAGAAATAATAATTGTGTCCCCTGGAACAATGCCCACCTTACGATGGTCAGACTGGGACATCCGGGTCAGTGCAGACATAGGCTCGCCCTGACTGCCAGTGGTAATAACCACCACCTGATTAGCCGGATAATTATTAATCTCATCAATATCGATAATAGTTCCCTCTGGAGCAGTAATATAACCCAGCTCACGGGAAATATTCACAACATTTACCATGCTGCGCCCCAAAACAGCCACTTTTCGCTTATAGGTTACAGCAGTGTTAATAATCTGCTGTATTCTGTGAACATTGGATGAGAAGGTAGCTACTATAATGCGGGAACTTGCATTATGGAAGGCCTTTTCAAAGGAAGCACCCACAGTGCTTTCACTAGGAGTATGGCCAAGGCGCTCAGCATTGGTACTGTCCGCCATCAAAACCAGTACACCCTTGTTGCCCAAATCGGAAAAACGTCTGAAATCCGTCATTTTTCCGTCAATCGGAGTGTAGTCCAGCTTAAAGTCACCAGTATGAACAATGGTGCCCATAGGGGTTGTAATAGCCAGACCCACGGCATCAGGAATACTGTGGTTCACGCGAATAAAATTCACGTTAAAGGAGCCAGCCTTGATACTATCCCCCTGCTTAACAGGGCGGAGCATATCATTGCTTACTCCATTTTCCTTCAGACGTCCTTCAAGGATACCCAGGGTAAGTCTTGTACCGTACACTGGAGCGTCTATCTGCTTCAGCACATAAGGCAGTGCACCAATATGGTCCTCATGCCCATGGGTCAACACAATAGCCTTAACATGCTCCCGATTCTCCACCAGAAAAGTAAAATCAGGAATAACCAGATCTATACCCAGCATTTCCTCATCCGGAAACATCAAACCGGCATCAATAAGCAGTATCTCTTCGCCGTACCGCACCACTGTCATATTTTTGCCGATTTCACCTAATCCGCCCAAAGGAATAATTTGTAATTTTTTCTCTTTTGGCAAAAATCACACCTCCATATTTAGTTATATAAACATATTTATGATAAAATCCGAACCGTATTAACCGTCTCACAAATCTAATAAGATTATTTATCCGAACAGCTCATTACACTCCATTATAGGATATTTATATCATTTTTGTAAAGCCATAAATTTAAAAGGTGACTGTCAAAGCAGCCACCCTTCTCAACTATTTATACTGCATGAGTATTTTCTCAAGATATTCCTTATAGTCATTGGCCACCTGAGGAGGACTAATTACCTTGATATCATCCCCAAACTTGGCAAGCCAGCTAAAAAAGCCCTTGGTCACATATAGCTTTGCCGTCAAATCAAAGTGATTTTTATCCACAATCTTGGTATCAACATCAACACCAAAGCGGTCCACCATAATGGTAATCAAATTATTTTTGCAGCGAAGCACCACCGTACGCTCATTTTTCTCGTCAGCCATCATGCTGAAGGTACGCTGGGAATACTTTGAGAGAAGGTCGCGTTCCGGCTTTCTCACCGCCTGTTCCTTGGAAACCACCAATGATGATCCATCGATACGATCTATACGGAAGGTCTTGGTGGTTTTGGTGCTGTACTCATTGCCTACCAGATAGTAATGGTCCTCATTCCACACCAGAAAATATGGGCTTATATCGTAAACCTTGCCATCGTGGCGTGGCTGAAGCTCCTTATTTATATTATACTCATTATACTTAAAATTTACTCGCCGCTTCTTGCCGATGGCTTTAGTGAGCTTGTCAATAATCAGATTAACGTTCTTACTGTATGGCTTAATGCTTATATTTACATCCCTGTTCCAAAGCAGCTCCTCCGCCTGATATTTACTGCACAGATGCTGCAGCTTTTCAATAAGGGAATTGCTGGCCTTGGTGGAAATAATTTTAGAAGCAGAAATAGCATCCACCATCATTTTGAGCTCTGACAACTCAAAATTTCTCTCCCCCATGTAAAAGGAATTGTTGGAGGATTTTATTATCACCACATCGTAGCCAAAGGCAATCAGAAGGTCCACATCGTCCTTTACGGTTTTACGGTTAACCTCCAGCCCAAGTTCCTTCATTTTGGCAATAATTTCATTTGTGGAAAGAGGGTGCTCCTCGTCAGTTTCTTCATTAAGCATTTTCAGGAGCTGTAGCATACGGGCCTTTTTATTGCCCTTTATTCCCTTTTGCAAGGCGTCAGCATCAATATTTCCATCATTTATATAATCATATGCCACGAAAATCCCTCCTGGTCAACATAGTAAACTCCGTGCAAAATGATATTTTGCACTACGCCCTTACACGAAATCTAAAGCTCATCTGCCTCCTTTGGATTTGATTCACTAAGATTTCATAGCAAAAAAAACGTCCACACTTCAATTTATTATGTATTATCACATTATTTCACTGCCGTCAAGGAAAACAAAGAAGATATTGTCGGGGGATATGACAATATCTTCTAAAAAAATAAAGTATGAAACACCATCTAAAAGTTTTCATTTCAAATTTATCAATGACAAAAAATTCTTCATCATGGTTCTACCCTGGGGGGTCAGGATAGATTCGGGATGGAATTGCATCCCATAAATAGGGTATTCTTTATGCTTTAAGCCCATAATAGTACCATCTGCCAGCTCTGAAGTTACCTCCAAACAATCTGGCAACCCATCCAGTGACACGATAAGTGAGTGATATCTGCCCACCTCAATCTGCTGTGGCAGCCCCTTATATATTTCCTCTCCATTATGTTTAATAGGGGATGTCTTGCCATGACAGATTTCACCGGCACCAATTACCCTGCCGCCAAATACCTCTCCAATTGCCTGATGCCCCAAGCATATCCCAAGAATCGGTACCTTGCCCTTCATGGTATTTATAAGCTCCTCCGTAATTCCCGCATCCTTGGGAACACCTGGTCCTGGAGAAATTACTATGGCCTCATAGCCCTTTTTTGCAATTTCCTTCACTGTGGCCATATCATTGCGGATTACCTCCACCTTGGCGCCTAAATCACACAGCAGCTGATATACATTGTAGGTGAAGGAATCATAGTTATCTAAAAGCAACAACATCATTCTCCACCTCCTCCACAACCTTGAACATAGCCTTGGATTTCTGCAAAATTTCATTATACTCAAATTCTGCCTGGGAATCATACACTATACCAGCCCCGGACTGAATAAAGGCATTATCTCCGTCAATGACCATTGTTCTCAGGGTAATACACATATCCATATTGCCATTGAAATCCATATATCCCACTGTTCCCGAGTAAGCCCCACGTTTTACTGGCTCCAGCTCCTGAATAATTTCCATGGCCCGCAGCTTTGGAGCACCGCTTACAGTCCCTGCGGGGAAGCAAGCCTTAATAACATCCATTGGTGTAAAGCCCTTTTTCAGAGTACCCATAACCTCAGATACCATGTGCATCACATGGGAGAACCGCTCCACCTCCTGCAGCTTGGTTACCACCACACTGCCAGGCTCACTGATACGGCCGATGTCGTTTCTGGCCAAATCCACCAGCATGGAATGCTCTGCCCGCTCCTTTATATCTGCCTTCAGCTCCTTCTCAAGAGCCTGGTCTTCCTCCTCAGAGGCTCCACGGCGACGGGTTCCCGCAATCGGATAGGTATAAACCTGCTTCCCCGCTACCTTTACCAGCATCTCCGGAGAAGCCGCCACAAACTTCTTTTTGCCAAAATTCAAATAAAACATATACGGGGAAGGATTTACCTGACGAAGGCGACGATAGAAGTGAAAAGCTGGTTTGGTAATCTTTTCACGAAACTGTCTTGAAGGCACCACCTGAAAAATATCTCCAGCTATAATATAGTCCTTGCATTTCTTAATGGTTGTAGCAAAATCATCAGGCATCTTCCCGTATTTCCCAAGAAAATCCACCTTTTCCTTACGCTTTGCCACCTTTACCTTTGGAGTCTTTACTGCGGCATACAGCTTATCCTCCAGTTCCTTCATCCGCTGCTGTGCTTTTCCGTACACCTCATCCAAATCCTGGCCATTCTTCACACTGGCCAGATAAATTAGCTGAGAGGCATTTTTCTGCTGATCAAACACCATAAGGATGCGGCAAATCATAAACTGCCCCAACAGCTCCTCATCTTCCACCTGAACATTGCGCACTCGGTCAAATACAGCAGAAATCTCGTAATTAAAATAACCTACGGCGCCACCATTGGCCAAAGGCAGCTCAAAATTGCCGATGGCACTGTTAAGACCGGCCATATACTTATTTATGGCTGTTACAGGGTCGCCGTCCACCGCCCGCATTTCGTCCTCCTCCTGAATCATAAGGCGATTTTTATAGACCTGCATTTTTATAAAAGGCTCTGCCCCTATAAAGGAAAAGCGACCAAATTTCTGATGGGCATCCACAGATTCCAGCAAAAATCCCTTTTCTTCTCCTACCAGCTTATAAAAAATGGATACAGGAGTATCGAGGTCAGTGGAAATTGGCATGCTGAGGGCCACCATATTTGCTTTTTTCGCTTTTTCCTTAAAATCCTCCAATGATGGTGTCAGCTTCATTTAGTTCACCTTCTTATCCAGAGCGTGACGAATATCGCCAATGAGTTTACCAGCCTCATCCAGCTTATTTTCCATTACCAGTCTTACAACAGCGGATCCCATAATAACAGCATCTGCCTTCTGAGCAGCGTCCACCGCTGCCTCAGGGGAACCAATACCAAAGCCTACGGCACAAGGGGTATCCGTTTGCTTTTTTACGTGTTCAATTACCTTATTAATTGGACTGTAATCAATTTTTCTGACACCCGTTACCCCGTTTACAGATACGCAATAAATAAAGCCATCTGCTGTAGTGCAGGTCTCACTTATACGCTGGTCAGTGGTGCCCGGTGTTACGAATTCCACCAAATGAAGTCCCTGCTCCTTGCATACCCTTTTCATATCCCCTGACTCCTCATGGGGCACATCGGGAATAATAAAGCCATCAAGGCCAGCTGTTTTGGCATCTACCGCCAGCTTTTCAAAGCCATAATTAAGCATCACATTTATATAGCCCATGCCCAATATAGGCACCTGGCTAAACTTACGGATCTCACGGACCAGCTCCAGCACCTTCTTTAGGGTCATGCCCTTTTGAATTGCCTTATAGGAGGCTGACTGAATAACTGGGCCATCAGCCATAGGGTCAGAGAAGGGAATCCCCAGCTCTATTACATCTGCACCGTTATCAACTGCTGTTTTCACTGCCTCAAGGGTGCCATTAGCATCGGGAATGCCAGCAGTAAGATAAATAACTAAGCCCTTTTTATGTGCAGACTGAAGCTCATTAAATTTATCCTGTAAACGACTCATAATCAAATCTCCTCTCCCAATACCTTTGCCACCTGCTGTACGTCCTTGTCACCACGACCGGACAGGGTAACTACCACCACTTCATCCTTCTTTGTATTTGGCATGAGCTTTTCAAGATATGCCAAAGCGTGGGAGCTTTCCACAGCCGGGATAATCCCCTCCTCACGGCAAAGGAGCTGGAAGGCATCAATTGCCTCTTTATCGTTAATTCCCACATATTTCACCACGCCCTCCTCGTGGAACATGGCATGCTCCGGGCCTACCCCTGGATAATCAAGACCTGCGGAAATGGAATAAACCTCTATAACCTGACCATCCTCATCCTGGGCCAAATAGCTATAAGCACCGTGAAGGACACCTGGACGGCTGGCAGGATTGGAAAGGGTCTGGGCATTGTCCCCTACTGCCGGGCCGCGACCAGCAGCCTCCACGCCAAACTTCTTTACAGACTGGTCATTTCTGAATTCATAGAAGGTACCAATGGCATTAGAGCCGCCACCTACACAGGCTATGAGATAATCAAGGCGCCCACCAGTCTCTTCTTTAATCTGCTCTCTGATTTCCCTGCCAATAACAGACTGGAAATCACGAACCATGGTTGGATATGGATGAGGCCCTACTGCAGAACCGATAATATAATGAGTGTCCTCAATATGTGCCGCCCAGTACCGAATAGCCTCGCTGGTGGCATCCTTTAGTGTGGAGGTTCCGGTGGTAACGGGAACCACCTCAGCTCCCAGGAGCTTCATTCTGAAAACATTCAGCTTCTGACGCTCCATGTCAACTGCCCCCATAAACACCTTGCACTCCATTCCAAAGAGAGCTGCCACTGTTGCTGTGGCCACACCGTGCTGGCCAGCACCGGTTTCTGCAATAACCCTGTTTTTGCCCATTCTCTTGGCCAGCAACACCTGTCCCAAAGCGTTGTTAATTTTATGGGCACCAGTATGAAGCAAATCCTCTCTCTTTAAAAATATCTTTGCACCACCATAATGCTTGGTGAGCTTCTCCGCATAATATAGAAGGGTAGGACGTCCCGCATACTCCACATAATACTTTCTTAGCTCCGCCAAAAATTCCGGGTCGTTTTTATATTTTTCATAGGCTGCCTCCAGCTCCGTCAAGACAGGCATTACAATTTCAGGCACATACTGACCACCATATTTTCCAAATCTTCCCTTTGACATAATTTATTCCTCCTACCAATCACTTTCACATTCTATAACTTCATTGTTTAAATTTTCTTTTTATCATAATAGGGCAAATTCCCGGGTAGCTTTTTCCACATCCTCTGCTGTGGACAGGCCCTCACCCACCAATATGCCGTCTACTCCAGCTTCATGAAGCATCCTTACCTCATCCAGGGTATGTATACCACTTTCACTGATAACGGTCCGGTTGTCCTCCACCAGAGGCAGAAGCTCCAAGGTGTTATCAATGGTGGTTTTAAACAGCTTCAAGTTTCGGTTGTTGATACCAATAAACTTGGCTGGTGTTTTCATGGCCTTTTCCATGTCCTCACTGTCATGTACCTCTACCAGGGCATCCATTCCCAGGCTCCATGTCAGATTCAGATAATCCTCCAGCTGCTTTTGGCTAAGGATTCTGGCTATCAGCAGAACCGCATCAGCCCCCAGCATCCTGGCCTCGTAAATCTGGTACTCATCTATAATGAAATCCTTACGCAGGAGAGGAATTTTCACTGCCTTTCTTACCTCCACCAAATCCTCATTCTTTCCTAAAAAATGTGGATCCGTATGCACCGACAGCATGCTGGCTCCATTTTTTTCATACATCCTGGCCAAGTCCAAAACTGAATAGGGATGATTGAATTTTCCCTTGGAAGGGGACTGCAGCTTGCACTCGGCTATGAGGTTCCACTCTCTTTTCTGGAACTGGGAGCACATGGCGAAGTTGCCTTTTTCCACTCGTTCCTTTAACTCCCTCAAGGGAAGCTGAGCCTTTGCGGCTTCCACAATATCCCGTTTTTTGGCAACAATTTCTGCTAAGTAATCTCTCATGTTTCCACCACTTTCTTTCCTGCCGCTGACAAAAATTTCCTAATCAGCTCCGGTGACTTCCTTCCCTCTATTTCCATGGCCCCTGAAGCATCTATTCCATAAGGATTAAATATCTTTATGGCCTCCTGTAAAGTATCTGCAGATATCCCGCCGGCTATTATATAGGGCTTTTTCAATTGCTTTATGGTACTGGCGGCCTCCCGCCATTTGAAGCTGATACCGCTGCCCCCCACAGTAGCTTTGCTATAGCTGTCTATAAGGATATACTCTGCAGGATAGGCCTCAGCCCCTTCCAGTGAGAAATCCTCACCATAGCGAAATGCTTTTATAATGGGCTTTTGTATTTTCTCAGCGTACTTTATATTTTCATGTCCATGAAGCTGTACCATGTCAAGGCCACAATACTCGGCTATTTCATTAACCTCATTTATAGGCTGATCCACAAAGACCCCCACTTTTCTTGGCCCCTGCACCGTGCTGCAGATATGCTTTACTATATCCGGTGGACAGTAGCGTCTGAACCTGTCACTCATAATAAAGCCCATGAAATCAGCTGCGTTTGCTGCTTGGGCCGCTTTTATATCCCTTATGCCACATATCTTTACTCTTATCATATTGTTACCTCATCCATCAGCCTTCGGCTGCCACCGACGGAGCTTTGCTCCTAGTACCTTTAGGTGCTTCCTAAAAGGGGAAGGCTAATTAAAAAATCCCCATGTACAACCCTTTATGGTTATACATGGGGCGAAATGGTTTCGCTGTGCCACCCAATTTCAGTGATATCATTCGTGTAATAAAAAAACATTTTATCCCTTACCGAGATAAAATGTCTACGCCACTGGTAATATCACCCTCTTAAGTACGGGAACTATGTCCGATACCGCAGCCCAATAACGGTGGCAACCGTTCCAGCCTAATCACAACCAATGCTTTCGGTGGACTCTCTCGGGACCATTCACTAAACGCTTTTCACAGGTCATTCCACCTCCGAATAATACCCGGCACCTGCTCGCTATCAAAAGTTGGAATAGCTACTATTTCCCAATCAATGATTTGAATATTCAATTATCAACACCGCTATAATAATATAAATTTCACTGGCTGTCAACAAAAAATGTAAACTTTTGTATTTTTATTAATTTTATGTTAAAAAACTGTAAATCATATAGACTGCCAACCCCACAATGACAGCCAAAACCATAAGGGGCAAGGCAACAAAAACCACCCCTGCCACCAGCAGAGCTATGGCTACGGCAAACAACAGCTTGGTAAGGGTACTGCTTCCAGAGGAAAAACGGATGATGCGAGGCCCCCTATCAGAGCCTCCAAAACCACCAAACCCGCCAAAAGAGCTATCATTTTTTTCAGTCCGGGCATTCTCCTGCTCATAGCTGTTTTCTTCAATAGTTATGCCGTCATAGGCGTTAATCTCAGACTTTTCCATAATACGCACATTACCCTGCCCACAATTAGGGCAGGTACCATCCATATTAAGCTGGCTGCCACACTTCTGACAAATCATAACTATTCACCCCTTATGCTTCCTGTCTTTGACGTATTCTCTTAATCAGCACCATATCGTCCTTGTCTCTGGCATGAAGAAGGTAATCCCCGATAAATTTACCTTTTATCCGAAGGCCCGGAGCAATCTCAGACAAAGGAACCAGCACAAATGCCCTATCCAGCATGTGCTTATGAGGTAGAGTAAGCTCCGGTGTATCCATCTCCACCCCTTCAATGTAAAGAAGGTCAAGGTCTATGGTCCGAGGTCCCCAATGAGTGTGACGAACACGCCCCAGCTGCTTTTCTATATCCTGACACACATGTAAAAGCTCCAGAGGCTCAAGCTCTGTACTTACACACATGGCACCATTAAAAAACAATGGCTGATCGGACTTCCCCCATGGTGGTGTTTCATAGAAGGATGATACACTGACTAAATGAATTTTGTCTGAAGCAGCTAACATTTTGATAGCCTTTCTGATGGTCGCTTCCTTATCCCCCATGTTGGAACCGATACTGATGTAGCACTCATACGTCTTCTTCATTTCACTCATTCCTTTACTTGCGCTTAATACATAAAAACATAACTCTCTCTATATTTAAAACACTTAAATATATTCATGTCGCTGACGCCGAATTTTTATTTGAGCGTCCTTAAAGATACCGGGTATTGGAGCCCCGGGCTTATGAATGGTGACCTCCAGACTTTCCACCATGGAAAAGCCTTCAAATACTGCCTGGGCAATTCTGTCCGCCAAGCATTCCAGCAATTTAACTGGAACTCCCTCCACGATCTCCTTAACCCGGGCAAAAACCTCTGCATAATTAACAGTAGCCTCCAAATCATCGTTGTACCCTGCCTTATGCAAATCCAAATTCATGACCAGATCAACAATAAACCGCTGACCCAGCCGCTGTTCCTCCGGCAAAACCCCGTGTCTGCCAAAGAATTCCATCCCCTCAAGAAAAACACTATCCGTCACGCTTTCGCCTCCAAAATAGCATCCGTTATACGGCACATACGGGAAATAGGCAAAACATCGTGAATGCGCATAATATCGCATCCCTTCATTATGCCCATAACACAGGTGGCTCCCGTAGCCTCCATGCGCTCCTCCACAGGCAAATCCAAGGTATTGCCAATAAAGCTCTTACGGCTGGTACCCAGCAATACAGGATAGTCCAGGCCATCTATATTTTTTATTTTTTCCAGATTTTGCATTACATAAAGATTACCTTCCACGGTTTTGCCAAAGCCAATGCCCGGATCAAGAATTATATTTTTCTCCTTCATCCCAGCTGCTTTGGCAATCTTAATGCTATCACTGAAAAAATTCCTCATGGAATCCATTATATCTATATCATATTCCTTAGAATCCCGATTGTGCATAACCACTACTGGCAAATCATATTTGGCAGCTACCCGGGCCATTTTCCCCGGCTCCTCCTTATACTGAAGGCCCCAAATATCATTCAGAATATGTACTCCCTTCGAGGCTGCATATTCAGCAGTATCAGCCTTAAAGGTATCTATGGAAACAGGCACCGGGCATTCTTTAAGCACCGGCTCCAAGAAATGACTCAGTCTTTCTATTTCTTCATCTGCCGACATGGTTTTAAAACCTGGTCTGCTGGATTCAGCACCTATATCTATAATATCCGCCCCTGCGTCCACCATTTCCTTCATGTGCTGCAAGGCATGATCCACAGTATTCCATTTGCCCCCATCGGAAAATGAATCAGGGGTAACATTTAAAATCCCCATAATCAGTGTGCGGGAGCCAATCTCCAGCTGCTTTCCATCGGGCCACTTATAAACTCTCTTACTCATTATTATCCCATCCTAACATATTCCAGGCCTGATGATAGCTCTCCCTGTCGCTCTTGAAGCAGCCACGGGTGGAAGATGTTATTGTCTTTGAACCATGGGCCATATCTCCCCGCATAATCATGCAAAGCTGTTGTGCCTCCACGATTACCAGCACGCCATCAGCCTTCAAGCCCTGCTCCACAGCCCTGGCGATATCCTCAGTCATGCGCTCCTGAAGCTGCGGCCGATGAGAAATAATTTCTACCATGCGAGTAAACTTGCTAAAGCCAGCAATGGAACCTTCATGGGGCTTGTAGGCTATGGACACCTTACCAAAAAATGGCACTAAATGATGTTCACACATGGAATAAAAAGGGATATCCCTTACAGCCACTATGCCTTCATTTTCTACCTTGAAAAGCTCTCCCCACACATCATCAGTGCTGACACCTATTCCATTGAACAGGTACTCATACATCCCAGCAACCCGTTCAGGGGTCTTTTCCATTCCTGAAGCCTTGAGATCGACTCCCACTGCTTCCAGAAAATCCTGCATGGCCTGTACAGCTTTTTTCTTCATAGAATTATCCCTTCCGTTTTATCATCATAGCATCCCCAAATGAAAAGAATCTATATTTCTCCTCCACTGCCGTTTCATAGGCCTTCAGCACGAACTCACGCCCCGCAAAGGCACTGATCAGCATTATAAGGGTAGACTTAGGCAGATGAAAATTTGTAATAATTCCATCTACTATTTTAAACTCATATCCAGGATAAATAAAGATATTTGTCCAATCAGTACGTCCATTTATCTCTCCCACGGATGTAGCTGCAGATTCCAGGGTGCGGATAGAGGTGGTGCCCACTGCAATAACCCGCTTCCCTGCCACTTTTGTGGCCTTTATGAGATCTGCCGTCTCCTGAGAAATACTGTAATATTCCTTGTGCATAACATGCTCTTCAATGTTATCAACGCTTACTGGTCTAAAGGTTCCCAGCCCCACATGAAGAGTAACAAAGCCTAAATTTACTCCCATATCCTTCAATTCTGCCATCTGCTCCTTGGTAAAGTGCAGACCAGCTGTAGGTGCAGCTGCAGAGCCCTTTTCACGGGAATATACCGTCTGATAGCGCTCGCTGTCCTCCAGCTTCTCATGGATATATGGAGGTAACGGTGTCTCCCCCAGGCGATCAAGAATCTCCTCAAAAATACCTTCGTAATTAAATTTTACAATACGGCCGCCAAAATCTGTACTATCCTGCACAGTGCAAGTAAGCTCATCGCTAAAACGGACCACCTGACCTTCACGGGCTTTTCTGCCCGGTTTTACCAAGGTTTCCCATGTATCACCGTCAATGCGTCTGAGAAGGAAAACCTCCACCTTACCGCCAGTGCCTTCACGCCACCCCAAAAGTCTGGCTGGCAAAACTCGGGTATCATTGAAAATCAGGGTATCCCCCGGTTCCAAATACTCCTTTAAATCATAAAAATGTCTATGCTCTATAGTTTCATCCAAAGGATCCAGCACCATAAGACGGGAAGAATTTCTAGGCTCCACCGGGGTCTGGGCAATAAGCTCCTCTGGTAAATTATAGTCAAATTCAGTTAATTTCATTATTTAAGTTATCTCCCATATATTAATACAGCTTTGTGATTTCCACATCTGTATAGTAGTGATGCAATATTTCATCAAATTTCTTACCTGCATCTGCCATAGCCTTGGCACCGTACTGAGCCATACCCAAGCCATGACCAAAGCCGTGTCCGTCAAAAATTATGGCTACATTGGCACCCTCCACCTTAAGATTTGTGCCATGCATAGCTGCCGGAGCCGCATCAATAGTCTGGGTGGAAGCAGCGCCCTTAACATCCTTCTTGATAGGCGGTATGGTAGCTGGCCGCTCTGTGCGAATATTGAAATAGGTGCTCTTAAGACCAAAAATCTTCCGCACATCCTGACCACTCAATACGATGGTCTGACCTGTACCCACAAATTTAACTCCGTTTGCTCTTCCGGAGGCCAACACACCATTGACGCTGGAGCTACCCTTCACAGCTGTCATGGAAATGCCCTTAAGCTGACCAATATTTTTCCCCGCAGCACTCAGCAGCTTTTGCACCTGGGCCGCAGTAAAACGTACAGACCAGTTATGATAAGGGGATTTGCTGTCGTCATCCTGCACTGAACGCAGATATGGCAGATAGTTGCCCCAAACATCCTCGGAGTTTTCTGTAGAACCACCAGAGGAAGAATGATATGGTGCATAAATCGCCTTACCTTGGTAAGTCATAATCTGACCATAGGTGGCATCCACCGCCACCGAGGTTGAATCCGCTTCATTTGCCAATCCATCATAGGCCTGACAGTGAGTGGAATCACAAAGATCGTAGCCGGAGCCCAGATGGGCTTTCTGATTTTTTGTATATAAGGCAAAGGTTCTTGCCGCCACCGCCTGAGCCTTCAAGGCCTCACTGTTCCAAGATGGAGTCATTTCAGAAGGCAGTACCCCTTTGATATAGTCCTCCAAGGACAGGCGATTTACTATAAGCAATTTGCCTCCCTCAGCGCTGACCACCATCTGCCCGCGATATTCGTGTCCATTATATTTAATCTTGCTACTGGATGCTGTCTCCACAGGGGCAAACACCAAAGAAGATACACCGGTGTTTTTACCATTCACCACCAGCTTATTCCCCTCTGCAGAAACGCTGGCAACTATATTGCTCTTATAATCACCATATTTTTTGCCATCATCACCGCCAAGAGCATTCATACCATTTACGGAGCTAATAACACCCTTTACTACTCCTGTGCCAACACCAATTCGGATAACATTATCTACGCCGACATTGCACTTCCAATTTGGAGCAGTCTCCTCTTTTTTCTCATCCTTATGGGTTGAAGAAGAAGTTGGTTTAGGCGGATCTGTCTTCTTAGGTACTGCAGCTGGTTTGGTGCCGGTATCCGGAGTGATAACACTGGCCTCAGTAGCAGATATGCCACAGGTCAGCACCATGGTTCCAATGGACCCAATAAACGCTGCCAACATACACTGTGCGATTTTTTTATGTAAGGATTTTTTCATCATCTACTCCACCTCAATCTTATTATTAGCCCGTTCTGCAGCTTCCATCATAGCCCTTTTTCTGGCCTTGGCTTCCTTTTTCCGCTGTTTTCTTATGGCCTTGCTGTAACGTTCTTCCTCGCTGAAGATACAGCCACAATATGGCTGACGATAAAGCTCCAGCTCCTTGCTAATATCAATGCCTTCCTGCCAGCCGGGACGAAAATCCTCATAATAGAACTTCACGCCATACATATCGGCAAAATGCTGGGCTGTTTCCTTCATAAGCTCATGCTGCTGATAAATGCTGTAAAAAAGTGTTGATGTAAATGCATCAAAGCCATTTTCCGCCGCATACTTGGCCGCCTGCTCCAGGCGCCAGGTGTAGCACATACGACAACGACCATTTTCCACGGACTCTGCTGCCAGAGCCTTCTTCAGAAAATCCCTCAATATATAATTTTCATCGGTGATTATCTCCATATCCACCTTCTGAGCAAATTCCTTGGCTGCATTAAGCCGCATTTCCCATTCCTTGTAAGGGTGAATATTGGGATTAAAGAAATATCCCGTAGGCTCGATACCGTCCTCCCGTAGCTTCTTCACGGGATAACAGGAGCAGGGCCCACAGCACATATGAAGCAATAAATTCATTATTCCATCTCCGGATAAGGTATGCCCATGTGCTCATAGCCTGCTCTGGTCACCATCCGCCCCCTTGGAGTACGGTTTATAAACCCAAGCTGCAAAAGATATGGCTCATAGACATCCTCAATAGTGTCGTTTTCCTCACTGATGGCCGCCGCCAGAGTATCTATACCCACAGGTCCGCCACCAAATTTCTTTATCATAGAATCCAGCATACGTCTGTCAGTGTGGTCAAGGCCCATCTTGTCCACCTCAAGACGCATCAAGGCTTCATCCGCTATCTGATCAGTAATAACCCCATCCCCTGTTACCTGGGCAAAATCCCGGACGCGCTTTAACAGGCGATTGGCAATACGTGGAGTACCACGGGAACGACGGGCAATTTCCAGTGCTCCCTTGTCTTCTATACCAATATCCAGTATCTCCGCCGCCCGCTTTATAATCAGCACCAAGTCCTCAGGCTTGTAGTATTCAAGACGGGAAATCACGCCGAAGCGGTCACGCAAAGGAGCTGCCAGAGCTCCTGCTCTGGTGGTTGCACCAATTAATGTAAATGGTGCAATATCAAGACGTATGGAGCGGGCACTTGGTCCCTTGCCGATAACAATGTCCAGGGCAAAATCCTCCATGGCAGAGTAAAGCACCTCCTCCACATTTCGTGAAAGGCGGTGAATCTCATCTATAAAGAGTACATCCCGTTCATTAAGATTAGTTAAAAGTGCCGCCAAATCACCGGAATGATTAATGGCAGGGCCAGAGGTTATACGAAAATTAACCCCCATTTCATTGGCTATAATCCCCGCCAAGGTGGTCTTGCCCAATCCCGGAGGGCCATAAAGCAGCACATGATCCAAGGCCTCCTGACGGTTGAGAGCCGCCTTTATAAAAATATCCAGATTATCCTTGGCCTTGTCCTGACCGATATATTCCCGCAAGTGACGGGGACGCAGACTATATTGCCAGTCATCACCTGACTGCTCGTTCATGGTAACAATTCGGTCATCGCCAAAATTTATTTTCTCCATCCCCTATCACCTCCTGGAAAGCTGCTTTAACGCCAGCTTAATTACATTCTGTACATCAGACTCGGGGTCAATTTTTCCCATATTCTGGAAGGCTGTATTGACCTCCGCCTGACTGTAGCCAAGAGAAATAAGGGCCGCTGTTGCCTCACTTAAGATATCCTCGCCCACCTGGGATTCCCCGAAGAGACCTCCAACGTGCTGTATATCATCATCATTGCCACTGAAGGTCAGCTTATCCTTCAGTTCAAGAATCATACGCTCTGCAGATTTTTTGCCAATCCCTGGCAGTGCAGTAAGAGCCTTTACATTCTTGTTCTGAACTGCTTGAGCCAGTCCTTCAGGTGTGATGGAGCCAATAATCCCCATGGCCACCTTTGGACCAATGCCACTAATGGCAATAAGAAGCTGAAACAGATCATACTCCTCCTGAGTGGAGAAGCCATAAAGCTGCATGGCATCCTCCCGAACACTGAGATGAGTGAACAGCATGGCATCCTTCCCCTGTCTGAGTCTGGCTCTGGTATTATTGGACACAAATACCCTGTAGCCCACACCACCTACATCTAGAAGGCAATAATCTATAAAAATGTATTCTATTTTTCCCTTTAAAAAACCAATCATCTAAAAACAAAACTCCGATTTATTATTTTCGTTCTTCCAAAGCCTGACGCAGGGCCTTCTTCATGACCTCAGTATCTGGCTCAATACCAGTCCAAAGACGCATAGACTCAGCCCCCTGACCTACAAGCATAGCCTCACCATTGAGGGTCTCACAGCCATGCTCACGGGCTGTCTTCAAGAAAAGAGTTTCCGCCGGCGTATAGATAATATCATAGGCCAAAATCCCCTTTGGCACCTTATCCCAGTTCACAGGCGGCATAGTCTCCACGTAGGGACACATCCCCAGTGGAGTAGCATTTATAAGAAGCTCTGCCTTTTCCAACGCAGTCTCAAACTCCGCAGTGCTCCAGTCAAGCAGGGTTATTTCCATGTATTTGGAAAAATACTCCACCAGAGGACGAACCTTTGGCACATTGCGTACACCAATAGTAAGGGAAGCGACCCCTTCCTGAATCAGGCCCCAAATAATGGCTCTGGCCGCCCCGCCGGCACCAAGAAGAACCGCTTTTTTCCCCTTTGGCTCAAAGCCCTTCTCCTTCATGCCGCCAACAAAGCCCTTTACATCCGTATTATAACCGGTTAAAACGCCATCCTTGTTTACAATGGTGTTCACTGCCCCAAGGATTTCCGCATCCTTGTCAATAGAATCGAGGTATTTCATAACCCTTTCCTTATGGGGAATAGTGACGTTCAGACCAGAAATTTCCATGGCCCTCATGCCATTTATTGCCGCCTCCAGCTTGCCATCCGTCACAGGAAATGCCGTATAAATGTAATCCAGCCCTGCTGCCTCAATAGCCGCATTCTGAAACACTGGTGACAGTGAATGGGCCACAGGATTGCCAATAACCGCCAGCGTCTTCGTCTTCCCAGTAATCATAAGCCAAACACCTCAAAACTATCTCAAAAAACATCTATTTCCAGTAAAAGAACATCTTTAATATTATACCATAATAGGAAATCCAAAAACATTCCTAAATAAAGGAATAAACTCCTAAATATGGACATTATTTTGAGGAAAAATAAAACTCCCGGCAACAAAAAGACTGGCATCCCCATCTGCCAGTCTAAATATAAAAACTTCGATATTGAAATGCACCATATTTAAGTATTATTTGTTAACAGCATTTTCTATAGTCTGTTTTAGATTATCATAATTACACTGTATAACATTCAAACGCTTTAATTTACTGAGTGAAACTGTTTTCTGGGTTGGCATTATTTCATTCAACTTTTTAGTAGCAATTACATAAAATTCCCACTGGTTCATATCCAACGGATTTAAGCCTACATCTTTATGCTCATAATTATGAAGGCAGAATACATACACATCAGCTTGCCGTTTTGCCTCGACATTATATTTATGAGTTTCACTATCCCATGCTCTTGTTGGTTTTATGCTAAAAACTGGCTTACTAAGTTCACGCTGTTTCCAAGATTGTATATATCCTGATGCCTTCACCTCAACAGAAATATCACTATCAGTTTTTAAATCATATTTGTCCCATTCTGACCTAACGCCATGATTAACTCCCAACGCTGTAGCCACCAAATATTCTGCAAAACGACCTCGTTCAGTATTACCAATCAAAGAAGAATATGCCCACGCCCAATAATCCCGAACGATAGACACTTTTCTACCAGAATTATCCATTATGGGCTCATTACCTGTTTTCTTTGCTATATTCATTTGTGATCACCACTTTCCAAAGCAAAATACTCTCCAATTGACATATCAATGTTTTCTGGAGCATCTATAAAAATTTTTCCACATTCAAAATACCAGCTTGGAGTATTTCCTATAAACCGTATCTATTCTAAACCTCTAATTTTGAAAACATTTCCAAACTCATCAATTAGTAATTGCCCTTCGATATTACCATATTTTTCGTTAAACATTGCAAATGGCAGTGTAATAAACATCATTTTTATTTCACTTAATTTTTCAACATAGACAGCTTTATAAAATGTTTTTCCATCAATTTCTATAACTGTATCATCTTCTAAAAGATACTCCTCATATCTTGTTTCCATGATGCTTTTAATCATATCATTCACCTCTGGTGAAACATCTTAAATAAAAGTCTGTTTATACTTTATCGCATCAACAATAAAATGAATATGTAATATCGATCCACTTATTTCTTTCCTTCATATACATTTTCTGATTTGTTGTAGGAGCTGTTAATGGTCCCTTGTCAGGATAAAATCTACCTATTTTTACATAATCAAATTCTTCCATCCATGATTCTATTGTTGTGTCTCTCCCACAATAAAGAGCTGCTTTCATTGAAGCCAGATGTATAAGTTCAATATATTCTTGCATTTCATCCCGCTCTACTATTGTTCCTTTTCCTTCTCCCATAAAGCAAATACATGTAGCATAGTTACTATATAATTCAATAATTCTTTTAAAATTCAAATTCAATGGCTCACCATATTCATTTGACTGTAATTCCGGATAGTGGCAATCTATGCACCTATTTTGACAACCGGAAATATAAATATTCAAAGTTGTTTCACCGGGGATTTCGTATGAACTTAAATCTACTTCTGTGTAGTAAAGCATATTAATCCCCCCTGTTATGAATTATGTATCAGACATAGCCATTTTTCCACTCTTTAAATTTAATTATCAAGAAATATAACGCTTAAACTTATATCTTATTACATAACGATTAGTTAATAATCATTTACAGCTTCATTTTACCCTATTAAACAATAATTGCAATAATACAATGAGCAAAAAAACGCCCTCTGTGTGGAACATATTTTCTTTCTCTCCCTTTCCCCTGTGCATTATGCTTATATTTTTTGTTAGTTTTACATTTTTGATTAATATTTTAAAAAATCACCCTCTTGGTTTATAGATTATTTAGGATAAATGTTGTATCATAAATATATATTAAACCTTTTATATAATTTTATCTATTATTATTAACAAATATGCTATAATCAAGGAGAGGAAGTTCATTATGGGGAAATCACAACGTACCATCAAACCGTGGGAGGAACTGACAATAGCCGATGACTATATGTTCAAGCTGGTTATGCGTCATCCTCGTATTTGCCAACGACTTATCGAGAAAATTCTTAACATCAAAATCAATCATATAAAATATCTTGAAACGGAAAAGACTCTGGAAAGCAGCTACACTGGAAAAGGCATTCGCCTTGATGTGTATGTTGAAGGCAATAATGTCATCTACGATATTGAGATGCAAGTCAGAGATTATGGTGATACCGAATTGGCGTATCGCACAAGATATTATCAGTCAATGATTGACAAGGATATATTATCTTCTGGAACCAAGCGTTATACTGAACTTAAGAAATCTTTTATTATCTTTCTGTGCCCATTTGCTATGTTTGATGGAAAGCGACACATGTACACTTTTCGGTCGTACTGTTCCCAGGACAAAAACATTATACTGGATGATGGGACCACAAAGATTTTTCTCTGCTCTGATGGAGCATTGGATGATGTATCACCGGATATTAAGGCCTTTCTTGATTTTATGAAAGGACTTCCGGTTACCAATAATTTTGTAGATGAAATCAGAAACCTTATAAACGATTTAAAGCACCAAGAAAAGGAGAAGGTGAGCTATATGACCTTTGAAATGAAAATGCAGGAAGCCCGCAATGACGGAGAAAAAATAGCTGAACGCCGTACTGCTAAACGCATGCTGGCCAAAAATAAAACTGTAGATGAAATTATGGAATATGTTGACTTAACACAAGAAGAAATACAAGAGCTAGCCAAGGAAACCAA
Source organism: Anaerovibrio lipolyticus LB2005 (assembly GCF_000621545.1). Classification (GTDB taxonomy): domain Bacteria; phylum Bacillota; class Negativicutes; order Selenomonadales; family Selenomonadaceae; genus Anaerovibrio; species Anaerovibrio lipolyticus_A. The sequence continues at coordinate 6,058 of NZ_JHYA01000005.1, read as the reverse complement.
ATAAATATGCAAAAAGCAAAAGCCAAGAGTGCTTATCTGACACTCTTGGCTTTTTGGTTTGGATTGGTTTTACATTGAGTCATCTTCTGTGTACTCATAAAGTTGGATAACATTTATGAGCGGTTCTTCGTAAGGGTGGACACTCCTGATGGCCTGCAAGGTACTAGGCAGATTTTCTTTTAGAACATTTACCTCCACCTTCAGCTCATCTTCCTCACTTATGACATTTTCTTCCCCTATATATGGATTCGAACCAGCAAGAGGTCTCCAGGTGCCTCTGACACGGCTATAGGACAGGCAGCTGTCGTAATTGCCAATGTGTCCTGCATCTACAGACTGCAACGCCCTTTGCAGTTCCTTAAAATGACTTTCCGGTATGTAAATCTCCAGCTTAAACTGCTCCATAATGCACCTCACCTGAAAAACAGATTGGCTATCACACTCAAAACAACACTGATGATAATGCAGGTCATTACGGGGAAATGAAAGGAGCTGTTTTCCCCCACCACGTTAATGTCCCCGGGCAGCTTGCCAAAGGGAATGAATTTACCTCCAAAGTGAATTACACACCCTACCACAACCAAAATTATTCCTAAAATTATAAGCATCTTTCCAATATCTGTCATTTTCCAATGCCCTTTCATAAACCATTCTTATCCAGTTTCCAAAATGCTACTACGCCTATACAAAGCTCAATTTACAGCTACATAATTTATCCGATGCTAACAACATTTGCCGGCAGCAGCTCTGCCGCCTCTTTATCCAAAATAACCACCACATCCCTATGCAGCTGCAAAATTGAAGCCGGTGCCTCTGGGGTAACATCACCACAAACAGCCTTATAGACCGCCCTTGCCTTATTCCTGCCATTAGCCAGCAATATAACATGCTCAGCCATCATTATAGTCTTTATCCCCATGCTGATGGCATACCGTGGCACTTCATCCACATTATTAAAAAATCTGGAATTGGCCAGTATAGTTTCCTCGTCCAGCTCCACCTTATGGGTTGTGGCCGCAAATTTCACATCAGGCTCATTAAAACCAATGTGGGCATTTTGCCCGATTCCCAATACCTGCAAATCTATTCCGCCTTTGGCAGCTATAAGCTGCTCATAACGCTCTCCCTCGGCTATTATATCCTGGGCCATGCCATTAGGAATGTAGACATTTTCCGGCTTGATATTAATGTGTTTGAAAAAGTTTTCCTGCATGAAATAGTGATAGCTTTGAGGATTGTCCGGTCCCATACCAATATATTCATCCAAATTAAAGGTGGTTACCTCGGAAAAATCCAATCCAACTGTCCTGTGTACCGCCACAAGCCGCTCATACATAGAAAGGGGTGTACTGCCGGTAGCCAATCCCAATACGCTGTTGGGCTTTAAATAAATCTGACCAGCTACAATCTTGGCTGCCTCCAATCCCATCTGATCATAAGAATCCGTTATTAAAACCCGCATACTGACTACCTCCCCTCTATACACAACACTCTTCTTTGTCTATATTATAACGCCATTGTTCATATTTTTCCTTATTATAAAGCCATTTTCCCCTGCTAAAATCCATACATGAAAATTTTTACTTTTTACGTTTTGACCTATTGACTTTTTGACTTATAAGTATATAATAATAATCGAGGAAGGGGAAAAGAAGAAATCCCCCACCTCACCAAATTAATCAATTATCTAAATGAAAGGGGATCGTTATTATGTTAGGCTTAGTTCCATTCGCAATGAGAAATGATTTGGCACGTGAGGAAGACGGCTTCGATCGCCTGTTCAACTGGATGAGTCAACCTATTGCAAGCATCTTCAGCGACACAGGTTTTAGTGGCAAGTCCTTCAACGTGGATGTGAAGGATAATGGTGACAGCTACGAACTCAAGGCTGAGTTGCCTGGCTTTGCCAAGGAAGATGTACACCTTTCCTATAAAGACAATTATCTTTCCATCTCTGCCAACAAGGAAGAATCAAAGGATGAAAAGGATGATCAGGGCAATTTCATTCGCCGTGAGCGCTACTGCGGCAGCATGAGCCGTTCATTCTACATCGATAACATCGATGAGAATAAATGCAATGCCGATTTTAAGGATGGTATCTTAACAATTACCATGCCAAAGCTATCCACTCCTGTTGAAGAAATCTCCCATGAGATTCCTATTCACTAACTGTTAATCATGGGTAAGTAAAAAAGATCGGACCTTCACTATGGTGAGGGCCCGATTTTTTATTCCACTTTTTATTCCTCATATTAAATTTCCAGTTTCACACTCCTATTTCATTCCTAAGCTGAATGGCCTCTGCCAGATGGATTCCCTTTATTTCATCACTGTTATCCAGATCTGCAATTGTCTGAGCCACCTTTTTTATTCTGTCATAGGAACGTGCAGACATACTTTTATCAATAAATGCTGAACGTAGCAGTTGTTGTGCTTCCTTGGTAATTTTACAGGTTTTCTTTAAAATTGATGAGGTCATTTGGGCATTGCAGACAATGCCATATTTTCGTAATCTTTGAAGCTGACGATCTCTGGCCGCAGACACTCTTTTTCTAATATCAACTGAGGATTCCGCCTTTTCTGTGGCTGTTAACTCCTTGTAGGTTACCCGTGGCACCCTGATTTGAATATCTATCCTGTCTAGCAACGGTCCCGAAATTTTTCTGTTGTATCGCTTTATTTCCTGATAGGAGCAATCGCACTGTTTTTCCGGGTCATTATAATAACCGCAGGGGCATGGGTTCATGGAACAGCACAAAATTATACGGGAAGGAAAAGTCAACGATGCGTTTACTCTAGCAATGCTTACCACCCCATCCTCCAATGGCTGACGCAAGGCCTCCAAAGCCTGCTTGCTAAATTCTGGCAACTCATCCAAAAAAAGTACGCCATTATGGCTAAGGCTCACCTCACCGGGATGAGGAATAGTGCCACCACCTATCATAGCTGCTGCTGAAGTAGTATGATGAGGACTTCTAAAAGGTCTCTTGGTTACAAGACCACTATTTTTCTTCAGCATTCCAGAAATACTGTAAATCTTCGTTACCTCCAAAGCCTCCTCAAGGGTCATTTCAGGCAATATAGAATTTAAACGGCGGGCCAGCATGGTCTTTCCAGCTCCGGGACTGCCTACCAGTAAAATATTGTGTCCTCCTGCAGCCGCTATTTCAAAGGCCCGTTTGGCCACAAACTGGCCCTGAACATCAGCAAAATCCTCCTCGACCACCTCTTTCCCTTCCTGTTCATCTTCCGAAGCTATTGATTGCTCCCAAAACACCTTCCCGTTCAGATAATCAATTAACCCCTGCAACGTTTCCACACGATATACCGCTAACCCATCCACCAGCAGGGCCTCATTCACATTCTCCCCAGCCACAAAAAAGCCCTTAAACCCCATTTCCTTTGCTTTTATGGCCATAGGCAAAATCCCAGCAACGCCTCTAACCTGGCCTTCAAGTGAAAGCTCTCCAGAAAACAAATTCCCCTCTATGCTTTCCTGAGATATTATGCCATAAGCAGCCATCATAGCCATAGCAATAGGCAAATCAAGGCCAGGACTATCCTTTCTTATGCCAGCTGGAGCCAGATTTATTGTCACTTTCTGTGGCATCACTTTTATACCAGAGTTTTTTACCGCAGTCCTTACCCGTTCCTTTGCCTCCCGCACCATGGTATCCGGAAGCCCAATCATCTCCACTCCTGGGAGGCCATTGGCCACATCCACTTCGACATCTATTATCTGGCCATCCACCCCCAAAGTAGTAGCCCCACAACATTTCGCAAACACAATTACCACCTCTACATAATATTATTAATTATATTCTATATTTTACATAATAATATTATGATAATCAATTATTTTTACATTAATTGATAGTTTTCGTTTTGCAAAATAGAAGCTCCTGATAATCCGCAAAGCACTTTTTGTCTATAACCGTAATTTTACACTCATACGGCTTTTGTACTCCCCTTACTATTAATAACCCTCAGCCCGTGCCAAGCAATAAAAAATCCCCGACCAATATTTCTTGCTGTCTGTTGACATAGAATTGCCATGCCCAGCATCTGATTGTTTCTTTATTTTTCTTGTCCAAACAGCGATTCACACAAACTTTGTATCATTAAAATTCAACACATATTTTCATACCTTTTTTACATAGCGAGGACCTTCCTCGCCAATGATTCCATTGGGAACAAAACCGCATTTTGCCAATACCCGTTGCGAAGCTTTGTTATACGGCTCTGTTTCAGCCTCCACACGCAATACTCCAGCCTGGTTCATGGACCAGTCAACAACAGCCTTGACTGCTTCCGTAGCATATCCTCTGCCCTGATATTCAGCATTTATACCATACCCAATTTCCACTGAGCCATCTTCATCGAGCCCCTTGAAAGATAAATTTCCGACCCGCACTCCGTCATGGCGTACCACCAGCCAAATTGCATACCACTCTCCCTGCTCAGGATGGCCAAGATAGCCATCCAGCATTTCCCTATAGGCTTTTTTGAGCTCCTCGCTAATTTGTGTCTCAACAATCTGCTCCATTTCTGCCAATGATGCTACATATATCCTTAAACGTTCTGTTTCTAATTCTATACGATTCATTTACCTACTCCAACAGTAATATCTCCGGCTTATTCTTGGTTGCCAGCTGACCATGATTCTATTCAACCCTCACAAATCTGTATTCCTACTAAACTTCAGGATACTTCTCCCGATTCACTTCACACGTAAACATGATAAAAACGAAGAGTATGCATTCTAAGAAAAGACCCACTGGAATAATCCAACAGGTCTTTCTAATTACAATACTATAATTGCGCATTCCTGTAAAAGTCTTCTGAAAATGGTCCATAATACGACTTACTGTATTCGCTATATTTCTGTATCGTACCATAGAATTTCAGATTATACGCCAAATAAAAGGCCATCTCGCCTGCTGGCATTCTAATACCAGTAGCTGCCCATGATCCCCAAGGATCTAGATAATCCCACGTTCCATTCTTATCATGATACATCCGTTTTGTATTCCAGTTATAATAAAACCTATATGTCTTTACACCTGTTATTTTACCTTGACCTCCTGAGTAAAAATCCCGTTCATCACCAATGACACTATCGGCAGAAACAACATTTACTGCAATAATATATTCTGGTGGTGCGTATTTCTGAACATTCAATGATGAACGATCAACATACCATGCGACTCCCATATGGCCATCTACCAGAATAAAATTACTGTCGCCATTTAGGTGTGATGGGTAATTGGCGAACGAAACTGCTGCAAAGCACATGACCACAATAAAAGACAATAATGAGATTACTTTTTTCATACTAATAGCCTCCATTTCATGGACATAAAACATATAGGTTCAAAGATAATATCTTCTAACTAATCCTATGTAACAGTTCTACACATTTTTAGTAAACCCTTTTTTATATAAGTTTTTATAATGCTATAACCGTAAATCATTTCCAAGGACCTCAATGATTGTATCATTAACAATGTATGCATAACATTTTCTCCGCCCCTTAACACAACTATCCATTATTTCCGCTATTCTCCCTACTATAATTCAAAGTGCCTGACAGTCCTATAATACAAGGCAGTCAGGCACTTTTCCTATACTTAAAATTTATCAATTTTCTCATACTCGGGTTCACGACCATCTGACCTTGATACTATGTAATTTTTTATCCCTTTACACACTTAACTATGCACCTAACTTAAAGTTCCCCTAACCACCCGTAATTACTGTTTTTTCTTCAATATGGTGCACCACAATATCACGTTTATGTCATGACTTTATACTAGCGCTTAGCTGTTTTAAATCCATGATTTTTTATCATTTTACGACTTAAATCCAAAATGATAAAAAGGAGACAGCAATCCAGATCACACAAGTCAGGGCATTCTTTTATTCAAAAATATACCTAATGGCACAATAAAAGAGCAGCTCATAATGAACTGCTCTCGTAGACTAAAGCTCGTTATTTAGGCATATTCTTCGTCGCAAACACGGCCGTTAGAAAAACCTAATAAGAAGCAGGCAGCTG
>NZ_JHYA01000004.1 GCF_000621545.1 Anaerovibrio lipolyticus LB2005 | reverse complement strand
CGAACAGCGTTGCGCTGCACCACATCCTTCATTAAAACCGTATTATATATTCCCGTCAAAAACATTTCCACAGTGTTGCTTTCCTGAGGAAGATTTGGCACCAATGGCAGTCCGCCGTATTTTAAATAAGATTCAAAGGCCTCTGCTTTATTCCCCCGCTTTTTAGGTGGTAAAAATAACATATACTCCTTGAATGAAAGAGGGAATACCTGTATTTCCACATAACGCCCAGCCAGTAAAGTAGACAAATCCGACGACAGCATATTGGCGTTGGAGCCAGTAATATAAATATCACAGTTTCCTTCCGCAAACAGTGAATTGATAGCCTTTTCCCAATACTCCACCTGTTGTATTTCATCCAAAAACAGATATGTGTAATCTGCTTTCTGATGCTCTTTGATATAGGTATAAAGCTGGCGATAATTTTTGATATCATCAAATGCCATTGACTCAAAATTAATCCGTATAATCTGCTCATCTGTAACCCCTTGTTTCTTTAATTCCAAGGCGAACAACTCAAGCAGTGTAGATTTACCAGCCCGTCGCATACCGGTAATCACTTTTATAAGCGGTGTTCTTTGAAACTTTTTGAGTTTTTCCAAGTATAATTCTCTTTCTATCATTTCCATCACCTAAATCCATTATAATGAGTTTTTAGATAAAATAAAAGAAGTTTTACAATTATAATTGTAAAACTTCTTTATTCATCTGCGAGTTCTTTAACCGTTTTGCCAGATAGGTACAAATCGAAAATCTGTCGTTTGAATTCTTCAGGGTATCGGTTGCCGTTGTGGGCCATGTGAAACACATCATTTCTTAATCAAGAATTTAATGTGTCGCACTTTTTGTGTCCACTAAATCATACTAACAGCACCCATTTTATAATATATGAAAAGAGATTTTCTTAAGCCTCATTACCGCATTGAAACGAAAAGCGGCCATGAAAAATCGCACTTGACTCTATAAACCCAGAATTAAGAAATCAGTAACGGCGGTATCTTTTGTTTCCTTACAAAATCTATCATAGCTTGAGATACACTATCTTCTTTTCTATTTAGTTTTTCAAATAACCCTATATAGAGATCAAGTGATGCATCAAGTCTAAATGACCATTCTTCTATTATCTCTAGGAATTCATTCTCATTTGAAGTGTTCCATATCGCCATGAGAATCCGCTGAAGGTGCATAGATGCCAATCACCTCGTTAGGATGGATATTTGTATTGCGAGAGAGAAATATCCAGTGAAAAATACATATTAGTGTATTTATATTGTTGAATGCTGGTCCATTTTATCAACCTTTAGACAAAGTTTTTGATTTCTACTTCTAGGTTTATCAGGAAATAAATAGGCTACCTGCCCTGATTGTATGAGCTCATTCACGACATTTCGCAAAGTGTCGGTAGGCTTGGCATAGCCCAGCTTAATTGCTACTTCATTGGTGGATAAGTTCCCTAATTTTGACAAGGCTTCTATAACCATGGCACCTATAGCTTCTTTGTTCCTTCTGCTCTTAGTGTGTGGTTCCTTTTTTTAGCGGAGACAATTTCAGTACCATTTAAAAAAGCTGGGTGAATGGGTAATGATGTCACAAAATAACTTCTATCTTCATCTGTTTCAAAAGATGGAAGTCCAGAACCATTTTTTTCCATAGCCTCCAGAATGGTTGGAATGCCTGTGTTGCGCCCTTCTACTATGTCAAGTTCTTTTAGGTAATCTCCTATTCTTCTGTTGCGGTATCGTCTGGAAACCAGAATTCTATTTTCTAAATTTTGATCAGAAATGGATCTATCCGGACCAGGTAAACTAGTAATTTCCATTTTATCTGGTGTTATCATAACTGTTATAGGCTCATGTATCTGATAGGATTTATGGTATACTGCATTGCTAAGAGCTTCTTCAACGGCTGCATAAGGCCAATTGAACACACGGATGGCCAGTTCATTGTCTGGCACTTTTGTAATATACTCTTTGATGATATAGTTCTTGATATAAGCCAGAGCATCACGAAGTTGCTTATCCAATGGGCCTCTGAATATTTTTTCGGTCATTCCCTTACCGGTAGGGTCGGGCTTATCTATAACTTCTATACGGGCGCAAGAAAAATAAATTTCGGGATTATCATTAAAAAACATCAATCCTACATTTACAGGTTTTTTATACTCTGATGGTCCTCGGACGATCTGCATATCTGTACCTACGTCCTCTACAGAGCGATCCATAACTGACTGATAGAGATTACTGCCAACAGAATGCAGGTAATCCGCTATAAGGGCTGATTTCAAGGCAGCTACATTAGCATGATAGTTGATGCGGTCATCAAATGGGACATCACGAGCTGCCGATATTAGCTCACGTTCTTCGTTGTGATTTGCCTTAATCGTACGAGCCCCTTTTCTTACATAGTAGGATTTGTTGCTTTTTTGTCCACCTTTATCTGTATAGATTTTTTCTGGACATTTATATGGCCTGTCTTCTCCTCCTGGTGCCCACAGAACGATGATATGTTTTCCATTAATAACATATGGTTCGATTACAGGAATATAACACGGTTCAATGAAATTACATTTGTTCAGCAGGCTAAGCTGAATCTCGTCAATAGATTCCGGGTCAATTCCCTTTAGGGGAAATAATGGACGACCGTTTTCTTCCTCTACACCTATAAGAATATAGCCACCGCCCATATTGTCAAAATCATTAGCATACGCCGTAATGGTATGTATAATGGGTTCTGGATTCCAATCTGCTTTATATTCTATGCGAGTTCGCTCAACTTTTCTTTGATGTAATAAATCTTCTACATTAATCGGAAGCCCCATAAGTATCCTCCTAAGTTTGGACTAAAAACCTCTAACTTACCCTGATTGTATCATGAGGGCAAGTTAGAGAGTAAGTTATTTTATTAATAGTTGCAATTGTCTAGCAATCTCTACAAAAAATATCCCTACTATAAACCTTATCCTTCACATCATCCAAAGCTACATCGTAACGATTGGCCAGGATTACCCTACTAATATTCTTAAATTCCTCCAAGTCGCCGATTACCTTGCTACCGAAGAATGTGCTGCCGGCTTCCAAGATTGGCGCATAAACTACTACAATTGCACCCTTAGCTTTAATGCGCTTCATAATGCCTTGTATAGCCGACTGGCGGAAATTATCGGAATTGCTCTTCATGGTCAGGCGATATACACCGATGATACATTCCTTTTCCTCATCCTTACTATAGTCACCACGACTATAGTAATCATAGTAACCGGCTTTTTTCAGCACTTGATCTGCAATAAAATCCTTGCGGGTACGATTAGCTTCCACGATGGCACCAATCATATCCTGAGGAACATCGGCATAATTGGCCAACAGCTGCTTGGTATCCTTCGGCAGACAATAACCGCCATAACCAAAGGAAGGATTATTGTAATGAGTACCAATACGCGGATCAAGGCATACCCCCTGAATAATCTGCTGGGTATCCAGTCCCTTGCTTTCCGCATAGGTATCCAACTCATTAAAATAGGACACCCGGAGTGCCAAATAAGTATTAGCAAACAGTTTTACTGCCTCTGTAAAGCCCATAAACAAGGTGTCAATATTCTCCTTTATAGCCCCCTGCTGAAGATTTCCGCCTTTTCACGGCTGGCATCATCACAGGACACAATAATACGTGACGGATAAAGATTATCATACAGGGCCTTGGATTCCCGCAAAAATTCCGGGCTAAAAATAATATTGGCGGTATTGTATTTCTCCCACACCCTCTTGTAAAACCAACCGGAATAGTTGATTTGATAATCATCATGGCCCCAGAATTCACCTTTTGTACCAATTCAATAACCGCTTCCACCGCGCTGCAGTCGAAGTAATTTTTCGTACTGTCATAATTTGTTGGGGTGGCAATAATAACAAAATCTGCTTGGCTATAGGCACTCTCCCCATCAAGGGTAGCCACAATATCCAAATCCTTCTCCACCAAATACTTTTCAATATACTCATCCCGAATAGGGGATTTCTTCTCATTGATAAGCCGTACCTTCTCAGGCACCACATCCACAGCCATTACATAATTATGCTGGGACAACAGCACCGCCATGGACAAGCCCACGTAGCCAGTACCAGCTACCGCAATATTATAACTTGAACGTCTCACCACACACTCTCCTCATAATATGATTATTTCTAAATTCTGTTCATCAAATATACTAATTTGATTTTAAATTACTACACCTTTTTCCGTGCTAAAAAATGGTCATGTGTTATCAATAATTCCTCCAATGGATATTTAGCAAACCTTTGATCTAATTTTATATGTTTTAATTCATTCCCATCAGAAACGACAGATGATAATGTCACAATTTCAAAACCAGATTTTGTTAACAATTCTATGTAATCGCTTCTTCTTAATCTATTCTGAAAATGAATATAACTATTATATTTTTCCCACGCTGAATCTGAATACTGCATATAATTGAAAACACTTATATTAGGATCAGAATGTGCAAAATGATCTGAATAATCAACTGTCGCAGATATTAGGCCATCTGCTTTTAAAATTCGGTTACACTCCCCAAAAATCCTTTCTATGTCATCGTATGGAATGTGTTCCAACGATACATTAGATATCACATAATCAAACGAGCCGGATTCAAAATTAGTATTGCCTGCATCCATCGGTGCAAAATATTCTATTGAAAACTCTTCCCTTAATAGGTCTTTCACTTTATCGGTCGAGTTTACAAATCCCTCCAGGCACCTCTCTAATTTAACATTTGATTCCGTTTCATTATCATTTTTAAAATTTCGTTTATATAATTCTATTGTATTTTTTACTAGCTCAGGATGTGCATATCTATTTATATCTACAGCTATATATTTTTTGGCACCATTTAGTGCAAAACCAATTGGGGCAAGCATATCCCAACCAGCACCAAATTCAAATATAGTTGCTTTGTCTATTGGACATTTACCATATTCTTTTATAAATTTTAAGTGGTTTGCTACTTTCTCTTTGTAATAATTGGGGAATTGATTATCACTCACCCACACTGATTTAGTAACATACTTCTGTAAAACATAGTAAATCTCCATACCAAAGGGTATATTCTGAAGAATAAAAAAAAGATTATTTTTTAGTTTCCAATTCATTTTATATCCCCCTTATTTTTTGTTCGGATTACATAATCTTTGATTGCTAGTAATAGTGAGTATTACGACGAAATAGAGCCACTAAATCTGACGTAGAGAGCCAGTCGTTCCGATGGCGGGAGCCACCGTTTCTGTTAGCAGAATCTCATGTTGAGAGCCACTTGGTGTCACTGTACAATGGACATTGGGGATACCCCAAATATGTTCAAAGGAGTGATCAACAATGTCAAAAGAACGGGAAATCCTGCAAATGTTCTAGACTGGCATGAGTCAGCGGAACATTGCGCTAGGGTTGCATGTATCACGTAATACTGTTTCTAAAGTTGTTGCTGCCTACAAATCAGCCGACATTCCCAGTGAGATGTTCAACGCCATCGACGATGATGAACTTCACCGCAAACTCTACCCAAATGAGGTGCCAAGCATCTCAGCAAAAATGCCAGATTACTGCTATGTTCACAAAGAACTTTTAAAGCCAGGAGTCACCTTGCGCCTACTATGGGAAGAATACACATCAAGTTGTCGAAGTACCGGACAACTTTGCATTCAGTATTCCCAATTCTGCAAGCTCTACCGTGACTATGCAGACCGCCATCATCTGACCATGCATATTCGTCACAAGCCTGGCGACAAGATGATGGTGGACTGGGCAGGTAAATGCTTACAGCTGCACAATCCTGAAACCGGAACAGTTTCCAAGGCATACATCTTTGTGCCTGGATTCTCGTAAAACGTGACGATGCTGTTTGGTTATCGTTGCGAAAAAACCGCATAAATACTAGTGATTGAGCCTTTTTTAACTTGAAATTTTCATCGTCATGTTATATAATATACTTATAAAACATGACGAGGTGATAACGTGGGTATTGTTACTCAAACTGACAAACGTTCAGGTATTACATATGCTTACGAGACAACATATCGTTGGGACAAGGAAAAGAAACAGTCTCGGGCAAAACGTATATGTGTCGGCAAGGTTGATCCGCAAACTGGGGTGATTGTTCCCACCAGAGGGCGTGCCAGGAAAGGTGAATCCAAGATTCCAGACCAGCTTCCTAGCAAAAGGGGTCCAAAACCTTTTGTGGCAACCAGGCATCTATATTACGGCGCAACCTATCTGCTGGAAACATTTGCTGACCAGATTGGTCTCACCACTGATTTAAAGGCCTGTTTTCCTGATATATATACCAAACTGTTGTCAGTAGCATTCTATCTCATTTTAGAGGATAATAACCCACTGTACAGATTTGAAAAATGGAATCTCACACATCGTCATCCTTATGGGAAGGATATTGCCTCCCCGAGAAGCAGTGAACTATTTGCAGCAATTACTTATGACCAGATTGTAAATTTCCTGCGCCTTCAAGCAAAACGCCGCGTGGAAGAGGAATACTGGGCATATGACAGTACCAGTATTTCCAGTTATTCCGAGTCCTTATTGCAAGCTCAGTGGGAAAATAACAAGGAAAATGATAAACTTCCCCAGATTAATCTCTTGCTTGTATTTGGTGAAAAATCTGGTCGCCCATTTTATTACCGTAAGCTTGCCGGCAACATTCCTGATTCCAAAACAGTTAAGCATTTGCTTGAGGATATGGATATATTAGGCTTTGGAAAGACCAAATTCGTCATGGACAGAGGCTTTTATTCCGAGGCTAACATCAACGTTTTATACAAGGAACATGTTAAATTCCTTGTGGGAGCTAAACTTTCTCTGAGCTTCATTAAGAAAAATCTTGACAGGGTATATGATGACATCCGCATGTTTAACAATTACGATGAGGGCTTAAGCACCTATGGTTATACTGTGACAACCGACTGGGATTATACCCAGGACAGACCGTATAAAGGCGATACCATCAAGGATAAAAGGCGGATCTACATTCATTATTACTACAGCATCGAAAGAGGTGCTGACGAAGAGCAGGCTTTCGACAAGAAAATTGCCACACTGCACAGGGAACTGCTTAGTGGCAATACTGTTGAAGCACATGCCACTGCATACTCTAAATACTTTGTTGTGAAGGAAACACCAAGGCGTGGTAGACAGGTCACATTTAAGGATGAAGTCATAAAAGCCGCCAGGAGGAATATTGGGTATTTTGCCTTGATTACCAACGAGAAAATGGACGCATTTACAGCTCTTCATCTATACAGAATGAAGGATGTGGTTGAAAAAGCATTCGGCAATCTTAAGGACAGGCTGAATATGCATCGTCTGCTGGCAAAATCTGAGAAGAATCTTGATGGCAAGATTTTTAACGAGTTCATTGCCCTGATTTTGATTTCTCACCTTGATCACAAGATGAAGGAAGCAAATTTATACAAAATGTATACGATGCAGCAATTGTTGGACACTTTGGATGTTATTGAATGCTTCGAGGATAAAAGCCATGCGCTAAGGCTTGGAGAGCTTCTTAACAAGCAGGTGGCAATTTATGAGGCCCTCGGTGTCGCACCACCGACCTCGTCATGTTAATGCGAGAATGCAGGATATACTAAAGCCAGCATATGTGACATTAGCGTCAGCTGAACCGTGAGCTCATAAACAGGCTTGGAACTTGCGATTTCATAAGTCAAAAGCGAAATGTATTGGTTCTCGGAGCCACAGGTGCTGGCAAAACTTTCTTGGCAAATGCCATAGCAGCTAATGCTTGCAGGGATGGCTGGCATTCTCTTTACATTCGGCTTCCAGATTTCTTCATCGAATACGCCAACGCAGCAGTCCTTCATAAGGAATTTGAGATTCTTAAAAAGTACCAAAAAGCATCGCTGTTGGTTCTTGATGAATTTCTACTCATCCCCGCAGATGATAACCAGCAACGCATACTTCTGGAGCTTCTGGAACGCCGCGATGGCAGGTCTTCCACCATATTCTGTTCACAGTTCAGCCCAGAAGGTTGGCACGACCAGCTTGGTGGCAGTGCTATTGCAGACTCAATTCTTGATCGCATCACACCAAATTCTTACACCATTAGCATCCATGGAGATGTCTCCATGAGGCAAAGGCTCTCTGAGAATAATTAACCATAATTTATAATCTGCTGGGGACAGCCATCTGTGTCCTCTGTACACGGATGGCTCTCTCGAGCATATTATAAATTCATATATGTTCTAAAAGGTGGCTTTGGGGAGCATATTGCTATGCTCCCGGCCATCGTAATATTCAGTGATAAAACGCAAAAACGTCTATCATGGCTCCTTTACATTGTGCCACTCTTCAATTTTCTCCAAAATTCTCAGTCCTGTACCAGCATTTTTTTTACATAATGCCAAGCCCACAGTGGCATCAAAAGGCTGCTGCAATTTAGCCAGTATATCGTCTTTTAATGGCCTTGCCAATCTGCCTACGTCGAATGGAGTCCGTTTTGGAATTTTGGGCATATCCATGACATACACATAAGGTACCCCGGTAAAAAAAGTCTCCGTCAGTACGCCGCCGGAATCTGTCACCACCTGCTTTGCACCCTTGATGAGATGAACTGATTCAAAATATCCAACTGGCTCCACTGCCAATATCTTTGTACAGCCCAATTCCTTGATTAGGCGAGTAGCACGCTCTTTATTTCGAGGGTGTACTGGAAATACAGTAGGCAAGTCCAAAGATTCCATTGCCATCAATATTTCCCGCAACGCATCATCATTGGCAGTATTTTCCTGACGATGGCAGGTGAGATAATAGTATTCATCGGGCGCCAAAACCTTATCCCCGGAATAATCAACCAATAATTTATAATCCCAAGGTTTTGAAGCATATTTCAACAACGCCTCCCCCATAAGATTCCCCACCGCAAAAACATTCTCTCTTATCCCTTCACTAGCTAAATTCTTCTTAGCTGTCTCAGTAGTGCACAACAATAAATTAGAAATATGATCAATAATAGTCCGGTTCAGCTCCTCCGGATTATTTTTATTGTCAGCACGATCCCCAGCCTCCACATGAACAATCGTAAAACCCAGCTTAGCAGCCGTAAGAGCCCCAGCTAATGAAGAATTAGTATCACCATATATAAGTACGGCATCTGGCTGTTCGTCTATTATCGTAGACTCTAACCCAGTCATCATACGGGACAGATTATCTATCTGACTGCCACCAGAAACGCCCAGATTATATTTAGGAGCCGGAATCCCCAGTTGCCTAAAAAACACACCGGACATATTATCATCATAATGCTGCCCGGTATGAACCATTATTTCCTCAATATGACATTCAGGATTATCAGTATTCCATTTTGCAATAGCATCAGACACCATGGCCGCTTTGACAAACTGCGGCCTAGCACCTACAATGGTCAATATTTTCATCTTATTCCCATTACTTCGTTTCCAGTATCATCTTAACCACTTTATCTCCGGCATGACCGTCGCCGTAGAGATTCATGGAGAAATCCAGTTTTTTGTTGGCCAGATCATTTTCAGCAGCCAAAATCTTTTCCTTGTCTGCCCCAACCAAGGTGTTATAACCATTTTTAACCAGCTCCACCCATTCGGTTTCATCCCGCAAAGTAATACATGGCTTTTCAGCAAAGAAGGCTTCCTTCTGGACTCCGCCACTATCAGTAAACACAGCCAGACAATTCCCCTGCAAATGGAGCATATCAAAATAACCCACAGGATCAATACAAGTTATGTGTTGGAGTTTCATCCCTAACTTTTCCAATACCTTTCTGGTACGAGGGTGAAGTGGAAAAATAACCTTTGTTTTCTGTGCAATGTTCTCTAATGCCTCAAAAATACCTTTAATCCTTGCAGGATCATCAGTATTCTCTGCACGATGAACGGTGGCCAAGTAATAGTCTTCCTTTGCCAACGCTTTTATCTCATCACTTGCCTTGCCCTGGGCCCGATAAAACAATGCCGCGTCATACATTACATCACCGATGCACAGCATATTGGCACCGAGTTTTTCATAGCCTTCGGCTCTAAGATTATCCATAGCAGTTTCCGTTGGGCAAAACAGCCACTTAGAAACTCTATCCGTCAACGCACGGTTGATTTCCTCTGGCATATCCGTGTTGAAAGAGCGAAGACCTGCCTCCACGTGAGCCACTGGAATATGCAGTTTAGCCGCCGCCACGGAACCAGCCAAAGTTGAGTCAGTATCCCCATATACCAGCACAACATCCGGTTTTTCAGAAATCATAACCTCTTCCAGCTTTTCCAGCATCCGACCAGTCATAGCGCCATGGGTACCACCACCTAAATGAAGGTTGTACTTAGGCTGAGGAATACTCATTTCTTCAAAAAACACCTCAGACATATTGGCATCATAATGCTGGCCGGTGTGAACAATGACTTCCTCTATTTCCGTTTTACCAGCTGATTTATTGTACTTTTCAATGGCTCTGGACACCACAGCTGCCTTGATAAACTGTGGCCGAGCACCTATTACTGTGATTAATTTCATACTTTCACCTCTCACATCACCGACCATGGCTATTAATCTCTACAGAAGATATCCCTGGTATAAACCTTATCCTTAACATCATCCAAAGCTACATCATAACGATTAGCCAGGATAACTTTACTAAGATTCTTGAATTTCTCCAAATCCCCCATTACCTTACTGCCAAAGAAAGTGCTTCCAGCCTCCAAAGTTGGCTCATATACAACCACGGTTGCACCTTTTGCTTTGATACGCTTCATGATACCTTGTATAGCCGACTGTCGGAAATTATCCGAATTACTCTTCATGGTCAGTCGATAAACACCAATAATACATTCCTTTTCCTCATCCTTACTATAGTCACCACGACTATAATAATCATAATAACCAGCCTTTTTCAGCACCTGGTCTGCAATAAAATCTTTGCGGGTACGGTTGGCTTCCACAATAGCTCCGATCATATCCTGAGGCACATCGGCATAGTTGGCCAACAGCTGCTTTGTATCCTTCGGCAGACAATAACCACCATAACCAAAGGAAGGATTATTATAGTGTGTTCCAATACGCGGATCAAGGCATACTCCCTGTATAATCTGCTGAGTATCTAGCCCCTTGCTTTCTGCATATGTATCAAGTTCATTAAAATAGGACACACGAAGAGCCAGATACGTATTGGCAAATAGCTTTACTGCCTCAGCTTCTGTAAAGCCCATAAATAAGGTATCTATATCCTCTTTTATTGCCCCTTGCTGAAGAAGGCCCGCAAATATTTCCGCCTTTTCACGACTTGATTCATCACAAGAAACAATTATACGAGATGGATAAAGATTATCATAAAGAGCCTTGGATTCCCGCAAAAATTCCGGACTGAAAATAATATTATTGGTATTGTATTTCTCCCGAACTCGTTTCGTAAAGCCAACCGGAATAGTAGATTTTATAATCATCATAGCATTAGGATTAACCTTTTGTACCAATTCAATAACCTTTTCTACTGCACTACAGTCAAAATAATTTTTCGTGCTATCATAATTGGTTGGAGTGGCAATTATGACAAAATCTGCCTGACTATAGGCACTCTCCCCATCAAGAGTAGCTACCAAATCTAATTCCTTTTCCCTCAAATATTTTTCAATATATTCATCTCGAATAGGCGATTTCTTAGCATTAATTAGTTGTACCTTCTCTGGTACAACATCAACTGCCATTACATGATTATGCTGTGCCAACAGCACTGCCATAGATAATCCTACATAGCCAGTACCAGCCACTGCAATATTATTTTTCATTTTCTCCACCAAACAACTATCCCCCACAGAAAATAATCACTACACGTATAGCTATCTTTTTTTAAAGTAGCTACACCTTTTTTCGTGCTAAAAAGTGGTCGTGTGTTACCAATAATTCCTCCAATGGATACTTAGCAAACTTTTTATCTAACTTTATATCTTTTAATTCATTTTCTTTAGAAACAATAGAGAATAAATTTACAATTTCAAAACCACTATTTGTTAGCAATTTTATGTAATCACTTCTTTTTAATCTATTCTGAAAATGAATTGAACTATTATATTTTTCCCACTCTAAATCTGAATACTTTATATAATTAAAAACACTTATATTAGGGTCAGAATGCGCAAAATGATCTGAATAATCAACCGTCGCAGATATCAGACCGCCTGGTTTCAAAATTCGGTTACACTCCCCAAAAATTCTTTCGATGTCCTTGTAGGGGATATGTTCCAACGTTACATTAGAGATAACATAATCAAAAGAGTTGGATTCGAAATTGGTATTGCCTGCATCTAGTGGTGCAACATACTCCACTGCAAACTCTTCCCGTAATAGGTCTTCTACTTTATCTGTCAACTTTACAAATCGCCCCAAGCACCTCTCTAATTTAGCATTGGATTGGATTCCATTATCACATCTAACATTTCGCTTATATACCTCTATCGTATTTTTTACTAGTTCAGGATGTACATATCTATTTATGTCAACAGTTATATATTTTTTTGCACCATTTAGTGAAAAACCAATAGGAGCAAACATATCCCAACCAGTCCCAAATTCAAAAAAAAATTGCTTTATCTATCGGACATTGACCATATTTTTTTATAAATTTTAAGTGTTTTACCACCTTCATTTCATAATAAGATTCAAATTGATTATCACTTACCCACACTGTTTTGGTAATATACTTCTGCAGAATATAATAAATCATTTTGCCAAATGGCATATTCGAAATAATACAATAAACAATATTTTTAAATTTCCAGTTTATTAACATAAGAACACTACTCACCTTTACATCATGTATGTCATCATACTTTTACACATTTTATAATGACACACTGCCATTACTTAAAATTCTGTTATATAGATCTAATAATTTTTTTTCCTCATTATTCCAATTAAACTTATTTTTTACAACGTCATAGCCACGTCTCCCCATTGCCTGCGCAACATCCGGATTATTAACCAAGTATGTACATGCCTCCCGAACCTCCTGTGGGTTCGTGGGATCAACACATATCCCACATCCATTCCCCTCAACAATCTCACGCCACAACTGAAAATCTGAACAAACAATTGGCAGACCAGAAGCCATATATTCAAACATTTTATTCGGTTTTGCATTAATATGATTAGGCTCTGGCTGAAATATTATTAATCCTGCACGGCATTTCTTATATATCTCATTAACTTCTGCACGAGTATATTTCCCTGTATAATTAACATTATCACAATCATAACCTACAGAACTTTCATCTCTTGGACCAGCTAATATCAAACTAATATCTTTTATGCCTTTCATCGCATCTATCATAATTTTCTCACCACGGATATCGTTAATGGAGCCGGTATAACAAATATTTCTTTCACGCTCAGAAAATTCTTTATCTTGAAAAATGATGTCATCAAACAGAGGATAGTTATTAATTACTTCAACTACTGAATTGGTTGTATAAAATAATGAGGCAATATGCGGCGTAGCCGTTATAACAGCATCCATTTTTTTTATGGCATACAATTCATAATAACTATATAATTTCGAAATAATATATCTAAGCGGCAATGGAATATAGTCTTTAGATAAAATTTGCCCCGAAACATCTTCATGAATATCAAATATTACCTTTTTGCCACATTTTTTTAACTTTAATGCATATGGTATTAATTCTGGATCGTGAAAGTGATATATATCACAATCTAAAGCAAATGCTTTATCACAAACTTTTTTTGCAAAATACCTCATTCTTTCTCTACGACTTGTGGGCTTATCTCCACATCCAACTATATTTATTCCATTTACATTTTGGTCCTTTCCTTCAGCCACCAGCCATACTTCATACCCAGCAAGTGCTAACGAACGGCATTCCTTGAGATATATTCTGGTATCATTCCATGAATGTACCGAGGTCATATGACAAATTTTCTTTATCACAATTAGTTCATCCCTTCTCAAACTACTGATTATGAAGATTTTTCAAAATACGAACTGTATAACACTTTATCTATGAAGAGCTTCTTTGGCTAATACCAACAGTTTTACCAATCTTTTATTATTTCTGTAGTCATCCTCAGTCTTGTTTGGCGTACTCATAATATATTCCCACTCCTCTAAGGAAATATCTAATTTTTTTAAAATATAATCTCTATCCTCTAACATTTGTACTTCGTTATACTCTGAATAATCCTGCATATCTACCAATCCCTGCTCACGAGTTAATTCTCCACCAACAATAAGGCTAGAAATGTGTGCCCTTTTTTTATCATAGCCAAATTTTTTAGGCAAATAATACGATTGGAAAAATTTTGTAAACCTAGATTCAAAATGCTTACCTCCATAATAATTCCAATCAAACTCGTGATGTAATACTTCTATTGCTTTTGTTTTAGAGTATTCAACATAATTTAAAAGATTTATTCGTCTAGTCTTTGCCATGTATACCATAGCATATTCAAATAAATTCATTTTGGGATATTTTCTTAGTGACAATTTACCTCTTCCACATTTTTTGTATACATCAGCAATACAGCGAAAATCTAAAGCACTATACCCATAATTTGATGGCAAAATGCCCTCAGTCGCGAAGTTACTTCCATTTAACATGTATTTAATGTTATATTTCCTAGCATAAGCTATTGTGGCAGCCAAAAACGCATGATCTTGCGGAACATCTATATTAGGTAATCCTGAAAACATATATGCTCTTTGCAATTCCTTCATAGTAGGCCAATCGACTACAATTGTATGTAACTCTATTTTTAATTTAGAGCACATTTTTTTTATGTTATCCACAGCGATATCTGTATTCCAGCCAGCATCAACATGAACCGCTAAAATCCTCAGTCCAGCATTATGGGCAACATACGCTAAATATGCACTGTCCACTCCACCTGAAATACCAAGAACACAATCAAACTCCTTCCCCCTACCAGCATTTTTCATTTCATTTACGAGTTTATCAAACTGAATTTTTTTTTCTTCTGCAGTTTTAGGTAAATCAGCTATAGCATTATCATATGCTTTACAATGACAACATACTCCTTGCTCATCAAAAGTAATTAAAGGATCAGAGCTGTTGTCCATAATACATCTAGTACAAATTTTGTATTCCATAGAATTTTCACGCTCCCTCAGTATCATTTTGGGCAGGAAAAAGCCACAACATAATTATCATTAAAAATCCGCCGTGAGACACCATCGCAGTTGTTAACATACTATCCATTATATTCATAACAAATAACAAGGAAACACCTAAAAAGATTCTACAATCCTTTCGCCGTACAACATAATCGAATAACATAAGTATTACGACCAACACAACTGGATATAAAATTATACCATATAAGCCTAAGTTACCAAAACAATCCCCTAACAGCCCAGTATCAGCATGCCCCAGCGGTTCATTCAAATAAACATCTGAAATAATATTTTCCAGGCCATATCCTATTGTGTAATCAGTATTAATTCCCCATAGATTTGAATCGTGTTTAGTGAAAAAATCAAACCAACAGTCCTGTAGCCCAGCCGGAACAAATAATATTCTTCTAAGCAATGTGGTCCCCAAATCAGTATTCAAAAATTTAAATTGATATAAACAAAGTTCAAATATACATAGACAAACTACACAACACCCACCATAGAAAATTCTTTCAATAGATAAACTTTTGGCAAAATAATATGTAATAACAGTAATCATTAAACTAAGTAAAACTATCTTATCTCCACCTAACGAAAAATGCATATACCATATTACAAGCACCACAAAGGCAACTATATACTTTTTTTGACGTAAACAAAACAATAACAACATCATTTCAATAACATTTGCCATCATCAACATATATGTTAGAACAATTGGCATAGCACTCACCATTTGTTTCCAAAGAAAACGTTGCTTATAAACATTAAGGCCTCCTGAATAAAAATTTCCACCATTAAAGTAAAAAAAAGTCACAACAATAACCAAAAGAAAAACTATCCCAATAAAAGCGAACACACTTTTTTTCCATTTATTCCTTTTTATTTCTTCATCTAATATTTCGTGTTGCAAAAGTCCATAAACAATTGATTGCAAAATCAACAACCATATTATTAATAAAAAGTATCCCCTAAAGCACTCAACCGATATACCTCCACCACCAAACATAACCGTTACCGGAATTACAGATAAAAGAAATAATAATACAAAAAACTGTTGTGAAAAGTTGTATGATAATCTGTTCTCATCCAAGAATAAAAAAATATATATTCCACATATTAACAAAAAAGCTAACCATGAAATAAGGTAAGATTCTATTGAGAAACTAAACACAAAATCAACCCGTGAAGTTGAAAACTTTAACCCAAAATTATATAAGATATCCACCAATATCCTATATATACAAATAACAAAAAATAGATTATTTCTTTTCACCTTTAGAGATCTCCCTGCAGTAAATAATTCCTGCAATATTGATAATTGAAATTGCAAGCGCATAAATAAACAAAGTGTATTCTACTCTAAAAAACTTTCCACTACATAATAGAGCCATCACTACAAGAATCAAAGAAAACAACTGTAAAATCATATACTCATATTCTCTAACCGCCAAGTCAAAAATACTACTTAAAGGAGAATATATTAGTCCTGTAGCACCAGCCAAAACCAATAATTGAGCATATACACCAGCAATTTTCCACTGTTCTCCCAAAACAATTGTAAATATGTATGGTGCCAATAATAAAATTACTAGCGAATAAACAGCACTACCTTTAATTAACATTATCATAACACGACTAAATATACTGTAACATTCACCATATAGCTGATATGCCTTACCTGCCTCCTGTTTAAAAACATCACCTACTGATTTAGATGCTAAAGCTATAGGCAAACCAACACACCTATTTGCCATACTATAATACCCAGTTACATTCATGCCATAAAAATAATTTAATAAAAATGCAGGTGCATTAGCTGATAATGTATTCAATACATTACCTGGTAATGCAAACTTGAAAAAATCACTATAGCGTACAAGAATTCTTATATAATAATTAACATTTACATGGCGATAGATTTTTAAACCTATTTTTTTTATATTATAAAGAAAATATAAACATGCTATAAACTTTGCAATTACCATTCCCTTAATCAAACCATTATCAGCTGAACAATAATAGGCCAATATTGGCAAAGCCACACATCCAATAGAATATATCAAATTCGCCGTAACAGTAATCTTGTAACAAGCGTGCCTTATAAATAACATATAGCAAATCTGATATATACAAAGCACAAAAGTAAAACTTCCAATCCAAAAAGAGATACCTGAAAAATACATGGACTTAAAAAAATCAACACTATCAACACATAAATTACAGGCAACGCCTAAAATTAAAGATAAGGCTAGACTTATAACAGTGGTTGCGATAGCTATCGAAACTGCAACGAAATCATATTTAGGAGCAATTATTGCCAACTCATATTTTCCTGTAGCCACCATGGAAGATATACTTGTAAAAGATAAGAATAGCTGGTATAACCCAAACTCATCAGGTAAAAAAAGACGTGCCAATACCGGCGTAGATATGACGACCAAAAGATGTGCTACAATATTGCCCGAGAACATTACGGCAATATTCTTATAAAAACCATTCCAATTCTTCAACAGTTAACCACCCTTATGTTCATTCTTAAAGACTATTATCATTCCAAATAGCAAACATAAAAATGCCCCCATAATAAAACCAATACAAATAATAAACCCAGTACGTTTTGGTATTGGCTTTTCAGGCAATGATGCCTCATCAACAATATTAACCTGCCAACTGTTATACCATCTTGTTTTTAATTCATCAAGCATTACGTCCTGATAAAGTTTAAACCAACAAATATAATTATCATATAATCTTTCTTTTTTTTCATCAAAAGTAGTTATGGTTGCTCCATTTAGATCTTCATAGGTATCAATATACTCTTTATACGCACTTTTGGATTTTTCATAATTTTTACGGGTATATTCCACTAGCGTGCTTGATGAAGTTAAATTGTCTATTTCAAAGCAATTATTCTTTTCTGAAAATGCAGCTATATGCTCATACATACCTCTGCACTTTCTTTGGGCTTCTTCTGGTGTATTACCATGAGCAAACAAACGGAATAAATTTAACGTTTGAAGATTCTGTACTCTAATGTTACTGCCACGATAATCTTCATCCAGTAATTCGGTACTATGGTTCCCATTATTATTTTCAACTTTTATAGGTTTTTTTACATAATCAGATTCAGCTATTTTGGATATTTCCGAAAGTCTAGTATCTCCCACTTTGGATATCGGCTGATTCATTTTTACAGAAAACGTACATTCACTTTGATACACATCAGGACGAGATATTGCAAAAAAACACGCCCCGCCGACACATACCGCAACTATCACAAAGCTAATAATATAATATCGACGAATAACCATCACCACATCTCTAGCAAACCCGTCATTAGACATAAAATATTCCTCCATAATTCAGAATCGTCATATTTTATAACTTATATTTGGTATTTTAGAATAATCCTACTTCTTTCAATTCTTCTTCCTTAGGATAATTTATTAAAACTGCTTTTCTTGGTCCCCAATAAACAAATAAACTCCCGGCAGCAACTGCATGTGCTCCACCTTGATTGATAGCCTTTCGCAAATCTCCCAAATTTCCAGCGCCACCACAGGCAATTACCGGTAAATTGGTTCCAGATGACACTTTCTTTATGAGATTAATATCATAACCTTTCATCATACCATCATTATCAATAGAATTTAAAAATATTTCTCCAACACCAAGTTTTTCCACAAAAGAAACGTACTCCTCGCAAGACTGACTTATGCTTCTTTTACCACAATCAACATATATTTTATAGCGTCCCAGAAAATTCTTTTTCACATCGACAGAAGCTACGACACTCTGTCCTCCAGCAAAATCAACGACCGCCCTTACTAAATCAGGGTTATCAATAATTGCCGTATTAAAAATCACTTTTTCAAATCCCATTCTAAAAAGTCGTTTAGCCTCATCCAATGAAGATATATGGCCACCATAAGCTAATGGCATAAATGCCTCTGATACGATATCCTCAAGCAATTCAAAATCTACCTTGTTATTTCTATGTGATGAAATATCTAAAAGACACAATTCATCTGCCTCTTCTTCATTGAATATCTTTACTGCATTAATAGGATCTCCTAGATATGTATTATCTTTAAATTGTTTTGATTTAACCAAATTGCCATCCTCTAATAGCAAGCACGGTATTATACGCGGGCGCAGGTACATACTACACTTCCTCCACAAAATTTTTCAACAACCACTTTCCAAAACCATGGCTTTTCTCAGGATGAAACTGCACACCATATATGTTATCCTTATTAACTGCTGCTGCAAAATTAATACCGTACTGACACTTCATTAAAATATCTTCATGATTATCGCAAACAGCATAATATGCATGTACAAAATAAAAACGTAACATATCTTTTGGATTTACTGCAATTGGACTGCGCTTTGCTATTTCAGCATAATCCCAGCCCATATGAGGAACTTTTAAGCTATTATCATCAAAGTTAAACTTTACACACTCAAAAGGAATATAACCTAGCCCAGGAATGCACCCTTCTTCGCTACCTCTGCCTAACATCTGCATACCTAAACATATGCCTAGAATAGGCTTTTTATTTTGTAGTACCTGTAGATCAAGTTCCCTGCGCATGCCAGATTGATTTAGTAATTTCATTCCCGCATCAAATGATCCCACTCCTGGCAAAATATACTTATCGACACTATGAAACTCATCTGATTTATGTAGTAATTTTACATCAAGACAGCCAATTTTCTTTAACATATTAGCAATAGAACCTATATTGCCTATTCCATAGTCCACAATACCAATCATATTAACACCTTTCACCAAGTACCTTACAATTATTTATAATACATCATATAAATCTTCTACCAAAATAGTTTTCACAATTTACAAATCTTCAAGTTGTCATAACCATTCAAGTTCAATTATTACACTCTTTTCTATATGGTCAATCAAACACTTACCTAACAAATATGACTGTATTAAAACTATTTTAAAACCCAATATATTTTTTTAAGCTTCCAATACTTATATTTTCCATTACTCGCCGAGATAACTCATCACAATAAGTTATATTAACAATTTTCCATTCATCAAACAGAAGTCGTTCCCTCGCTATCATCTCATTCACGTTTTCGCTCTTTAAATAAATTGCCGTTCTGTTATCATCACCATTCATAGCATCACGGCACATTTTACCATAATTATCCCGAAAGTGTGATGCATCGTAAAACCACTTTTGTCTATCTATAGTGTATTCATTTACCCAACAAAAATCATAGACTGGGTGAATAGAGGCAACTTCTTTCTTAATACTGTAAAAATCATCTGAAATATCATATATATCTTGCATGGCTTGCAAATCTACAGTTATGGGATTGAAAAATACAACCAGTTCTACACTGTTATCAGCTGCATCTTTTACTATATCCCTAAAACAATCCATTGCCTCTGGATCATAGCTAAAATCATTATAGGTTTTCCCATAAATATTTAGTGATGCGTAGTATTCATCAACATTAATGCTATCTGCATTACCTCGTTTTACATCCCAACCTCGTTGATAATAAACCGTATTGTTATCTCGGCTATCTTCCATGGTTGGTAAAATAGTTTTTTTGACTCCAAAACTATCTTTCACAGCCATTGCCCAATGGTATATATGTCCAGTTTTAATTGCATTTAGGCGTTTATCCACCAATTCATCTGAAGCCATTCTTTTATATTCTGGACCAAACTGAAACAAATCAAGACCGACATACACTTTTGATGGCTTCTTTACACTATATACAAACTGCAAATATTTTTTGACATCCGCAAGAGAAATTGAACTCATGCCCAAATTATATTCATTTGCGCTTTCATATGGAGCAAATCCAACATACACCCGACTGGTTCCAATCCATATTACATCTGGCTGTACACGAGCGTATTCATAGGGCTTGTAAACATCAAGATAGTTTCCTTGCTTTACTTTTGCTTGATTAAATCCTTGAATCTCATAGCTTCCCCATATACCTATCGGATCTACAATATAAAACACGCTAATAAGACACAGCAAAGAACATAACAAAGCTCCAATAATAAAATATGTATAACGCTTATATTCCATCTATATATAATCCTTCCCAGAAGTCATTTGCAGCGCACAACATCAAAATTGAAAATACAAAAACTCCGAATAACTATCTAATTGCATTACAGAATATATA
Source organism: Anaerovibrio lipolyticus LB2005 (assembly GCF_000621545.1). Lineage (GTDB taxonomy): Bacteria > Bacillota > Negativicutes > Selenomonadales > Selenomonadaceae > Anaerovibrio > Anaerovibrio lipolyticus_A. The sequence continues at coordinate 237,245 of NZ_JHYA01000004.1, read as the reverse complement.
AGTAACGCAGCAATAATGACTGCCCACTTCTTGCTTGGGTGAAATTTATCCATCAAATCTAAGGTATTTGGCAAATATCTCATTAAACCTATTGCTATACACAATATCAGAAACTTTCGTAATGTTACCCAAGAAGCATCTATATTCGATACATTCACCATTGCCGTTACAAATTTCCAACCATCTTGAACATTTTCCGCTCTAAAAAACACCCAAAGGAAAACTACACAAATAAAAGTTAGAAGCCAATTAATGACCTGAGGCAACGAATATTTCAGTCGTCTCCATTGATGATTAATAACCAATGCAGCGCCATGAATCCCCCCCCAGATGACAAATGTCCATCCAGCACCATGCCATAAACCAATCAATAACATAGATGACAAGAGATTACGCATCTTCATTAATTCGCCGTGACGATTACCTCCCATAGGAATATATAGATAGTTTTTTACCCACAATCCCAAAGTCATATGCCACCGACGCCAAAAATCAATTATGCTACACGCTTTATATGGGGAGTTAAAATTAATTGGAAAGTTAAGATTAATCATCAAACCTAAGCCAATGGCCATCTCACTATAGCCTGAAAAATCAAAATATAGCTGTAATGAATAGCTCAGAGCCCCCCACCAAGCTTCAAGCAGGGTTAATGCATCAATAGCACTAAACGCTTTATTAGACCAAATGGCGAGATTGTCAGCTATAACCACTTTTTTAAACAGTCCCAAAGAAAAAATCGTCAAACCCTTGGCCATATTTTCGTAATCCAGCTTAAAGGTAATAGGCGAAATAAATTGCGGAATCATTTCCTTGTGATTTATAATCGGTCCAGCAATTAAATGAGGAAAAATTGTCACAAATTCACAATAAGTGATAAAAGATTCGTTTTTTGCTTCACCACGAAACGCATCAACCAAATATGCAGTTTGTGTAAATGTAAAAAAAGAAATACCAAGAGGTAAAACGATATGTGGTAAATCAAAATAATTCACCCCTGCTATGTCATTGACCGTAGTTATAAAGAAATCAGTATACTTGAAATATCCTAACAGAAGTAGATTTACAGCTATGCCACATATCAACCATGATTTCTGACCTGGACTTTTCTCAAGCTTACGCCCAACCATATAGTTAAAGGTTATGGATGCAAACAACAATGGAACATAACGAATATCCCACCACCCATAGAAGAAAAATGAGGCCACCACCAGCCAAATTGTAGCCATTTGCGGCTTGCCTTGATGGCCTAAAATAAAAAACACTATACAAGTTATTGGTAAAAAAGCCAATATAAACTCATAGGAATTGAATAACATAATATTTGTTGTTACCTCAAAACTTCTGCAATCAGTTTTATCTCTTCATCACTGACATAAGCACTCATAGGCAGACTCATTACATGCTTTGCTACCTTTTCGGCAATAGGTACGCTACCTCTGATACCAAGGTAATCAAACATTGGCTGCTGACTAAGTGGGATTGGGTAATGTACCGCAGTTGGAATACCCGCTTCCTTTAATTTTGCCTGTACTTCATCCCGATTTTCCACCTGAATAGTGTACTGGGCAAATACACTGGTATTATGCTCCTCAACGAACGGTGTAACTACACCGTCAATATTTTTCAATGCTTCTGCATACTTTTTGCCAATCTCAGCCCGAAGCCTTACTTCTTCCTCAAACACTTCAAACTTGGCCAACAGTATAGCAGCCTGCAAAGTATCAAGACGGCTGTTCAGTCCCATGCAAATATGATGATACTTTCTGTCCTGACCATGCTTATGGAGAATTACCAGCTTGGCTGCCAGCTCATCATCATTGGTAAAAACTGCACCACCATCTCCATAGCAGCCTAATGGCTTGGTTGGAAAGAAGCTAGTACAACCAATGGTTGATAAGCTACAGGATTTACGGCCTTTATATGTTGCACCAAAGCTCTGGGCAGCATCCTCCACTACTGGAAGATTATACTTCTTAGCAATGACATTTATAGCATCCATATCTGCACACTGGCCGTAAAGACTTACTGGCATAATAGCCTTAGTCTTGTCGGTAATAGCTGCTTCAAGCTTTGTAGGATCAAAATTATAAGTCTTGGCATCAATATCCACGAAAACTGGCTTTGCACCAATACGAGCAATTACTTCACCAGTTGCCACATATGTAAAAGCTGTGGTAATTACCTCATCCCCCGGCTTTATTCCCAATGCCATCAGGGCAATAAGCAAGGCATCCGTGCCACTGGCACAGGCAATACAATGCTTTACTCCTACATATTCTGCCAGCTTTTGTTCAAGTTCAGTTACCTCCGGACCAAGAATATATGCGCCATGAGCCAACACCTTGGATATTCTTTCGTCCAAGGATTTTTTTATTTTTTGCTGCTGAGCAGCCAGATTACAAAATTGCACGATTTATCCTCTTTTCAAATTATAAATCTACATCTACGCCACAACGGTCACATTTCAAATGCTTGGCATCTGCTTTTAAGATAGTATCACCACATGCACACATATAGCCGTGAATGGTCGCTGGATTACCATAAACCATGGCATAATCCGGCACATCCTTAGTTACAGTAGAGCCAGCCCCTACAAAAGCATTTTTACCAAGTGTGGTACCACATACTATGGTAGCATTAGCACCGATGCTGGCACCACGCTTTATCAAGGTATCGGTATAATCCGCCGAGGTATTTCTTGGATATTCGCACCGAGGAGTACGCACATTGGTAAATACCATACTTGGACCACAGAATACATAATCTTCCAGAGTTACTCCCTCATATACGCTGACATTGTTCTGTATTTTTACCTTATTACCAATCTTAACTCCATTGCCAATGAATACATTTTGGCCAAAGTTACAACCTTCGCCAATTTCTGCCCCAGAGGAGACATGACTGAAATGCCAGATACGGGTTCCCTTTCCGATTTTTACATTATCATCCACATAGGAAGATTCATGGACAAAATAATCCTTTTCCATTACTTACTAAACCTCCCCACAAAATCAAGGGAACTGCAATTATTTAAAGGTAATTTTACCGGTTTACCTTCAGCAGCGGATTTATAAATAGCCAATACTGTTTCCAGAGCATTCTTGCCTGCAATCGCATCCACGTATGGCTGACGATTGTTTTCTATTGCATCCATCATATCTGCAAAGAGTTTTGTGTGGCCATTGCCGTAAACATTGCTGGTTGGCTCCTGAAAACCACGATTTTCTTCATCCTCTGGCTGGTTGTCAGCAAAATCCCAAACGTCAATAGTATTAGTGGACTTGCCCCCCAGCTTTACAGTACCTGTTTCACCAAAAATATAAAGGTTTTCTTCCAAATTCTGTGGATATACATTGGTTGTGCCTTCGATGGTAGCAACTGCACCATTGGCGAAGGTCAATACTGCCATTCCGAGATCCTCAGCCTCCAAATAATCATGGAACTGCTGACGGGTCTGACCGTAAACCTCCACAATATCCTCGCCCATCATCCAGCGGAGCAAATCTATACCGTGAATGCACTGATTCATAAGAGCACCGCCGTCCTGGGCCCATGTGCCTCTCCATGGGGCCTGCTTGTAATAGTTCTCATTGCGGTTCCAACGCACGTGAATAGAACCATGGGACAGCTTGCCAAAGCGCTTTGCTTCAACAGCCTTGCGAAGCTTCTGCACAGCAATATTAAAGCGATTCTGATGGCAAGCGGACACCTTGACACCTTTTTCCTTAGCCAAATCAATAATGCGCTGGGCATCATCAATATTCATAGCCATTGGTTTTTCAATGATTACATTGACTCCCTTTTCTATACAGTACAAAGCAATCTCCGCATGAAGACCACTCTCTGTAGCAATAGATACAAGTTCAGGCTGTTCCTTATCAAGCATTTCCCTGTAGTCAGTATATCTTTTTATAGATGCGTCATTATTAAGCTCCTTTTTGGCAAGCAAATTTTCCATTGCCTCCGGAAGCACATCACACACTGCCACGAATTCCAATTTATTATTTATGGTAGCAATAACATGATTTATAGCTATACGTCCACAGCCAATCAATGCGTATTTCATTCCTTGTAAACCTCCAAAATCAAAGTCTCCAGTATCTCATACCAGAAATATCCAATTCATCCTTACGATAAAGGCTCTTTACATCAATAAGTACCTTTTCCTCGTCCGGAAGCTCAGACTTAAACATGTCCTTAAGTTGCATCATAGAAAGATTTCTGTACTCTTTATGCCCCACAGCCACAATAATACAATCTGCCTTTGGTACTTCATTCATCGGCACCAAATCCACACCATATTCCTGCTTGGCAATAGCCTTGTCTGCCCAGTTGTCCACTACGACTGGCTGAATATCATATTCCTTCAGGCGGTTAATAATATCTGCCACCTTGCTGTTTCTGGTATCAGGACAATTCTCCTTAAAAGTAATGCCCAAAATAACCACAGTGGCTTTTTTCGGTGCCATACCAGCCTCTATCATCTGCTTAATGGCAGCATCGGCCACATAGGCCCCCATGCTGTCATTCACCTTACGGCCATTAATAATAATCTGACTGTGGTAACCATATTTTTCAGCAGCATTAGTAAGATAATATGGATCAACACCTATGCAGTGACCGCCCACCAATCCTGGCTTAAAACCAAGAGCATTCCACTTGGTATTCATCCCGGCAATGACCTCAGCAGTATCAATTCCCATCTTATCACAAATCATGGCCACTTCATTTACAAAGGCAATATTAATATCACGCTGGCTATTCTCTACCACCTTTACCGCCTCGGCAGTCTTTATAGTAGAAACTGGGAAGGTACCAGCCTTAATGACAATATCATATACTTTCTTAATGACATGGGCCGATTCCTCATCCATGCCTGAAACAATCTTCTGGATGTTGGTGAGAGTATGCACTCTGTCACCTGGATTTATACGCTCAGGGGAATAACCTATTTTCCAGTCAATACCACACTTTAAACCAGACTCTTTTTCAATAATCGGTACACAGATATCCTCAGTTACACCTGGATAAACTGTAGACTCAAAAACTACCACTGTTCCTGGTTTAATATTCTGGCCCACAGTTCTTGAAGCCCCCTCCACAGGTCTTAAATCTGGAGAGTTATCCTCTTTTACAGGTGTCGGAACTGCCACAATAATAAATTTTGCTTCGGACAACTTCTTTGGGTCAGCGGTAAATTCCACAGTACTATCCTTGATAGCCGCACCAATTTCATTGGTAGCATCAATACCATTTTTATATTCTTCTATACGCTTTTCATTGATGTCAAAACCGATTACCTTTATATGCTTGGCAAATTCTACAGCTATAGGCATTCCAACATAACCAAGACCTACCAATGCCAATTTATACTTACCAGAGATAAGATATTTATATATCTCTTTATAATCCATCACTATATCCCCTTAAAACATATTAAAATAAATATTTTTTTAACGCATTTATTAAGAAAAATATAATATTAACACTTGCTTTAAAAACGTTTATTTGTTCGTCATTAACTTGAATTTCCCACACCTGACGTATACTCTTAAATTTATTTGATGATAACGAGCCAGGAGTTAATCTATATTTAACCAATACCTCGTTTATCCCATGAGCTATAGTACCTCCACGCAACAGTTTAAGCCAAGTTGCATAATCCTGTCCCCCCCTGCGCAGTGACATACGAAAATCACCTGCCAACACACGATCAACAACCACAGATGAAGTAGCTATAATAGTATTCTTAAGCAAATAATAATAATCGCATTCCTCTCTAATACTCCTTTTAGTTTTTACAACCATATCATTCTCATCAATCATTTCGATAGCCGCATAAGAAAACTGTGCTTCTTTTTGCTTCATCAAACTTATTTGACGAGATATTTTATCTGGCAGCCAAACGTCATCACTATCAAGAAATGCCACATAGCGCCCAGTAGCCATTTCAAGAGCCATATTTCTGGCTACTCCAGCCCCCATGTTTTTTTCCTGTAAATGATAAATAATCTCTGGATGTTCAGTCTGATATGATTTGATTATTTCTGCGGAGTTATCGGTTGAACAATCATCCACCAAAACAATCTCTATATCCCTATATGTTTGCTTAAATACAGACTCTAAAGCTCTGCCTATAAATCTGCCAGCATTATAAACCGGCATTATTACAGAAACTCTTCCATCTACATATCTACTGCTCAACTAATAACACCTCAATAAATTGGAGTTATCCAATCAGTAAAATCTTTATTCATACCTCTGACCACGGATAAATACTCTCTATGTAATTCTTTTACCATATCTCCTTCTGAACCATTACCAATAGTATACCCATCTATACTTAAAACAGGTGTCAGTTCCATGGCAGAGCCACAAAGGAAAGCTTCGTCACAGGTATACAGCTCAGTTCTCTCTATGGTTCTCTCAATAACTGTAATACCAATATTTCTTGCAATTTTAATTATGGTATCTCTGGTTATGCTTTCAAGAACGCTATTGGACAGCTTAGGAGTTATTAACTCTCCATTTTTCACCATAAAAAAGCAAGAACCTGGACCTTCAGCCACATTGCCATTTTTATTTAAAAAAATACAAGTATCATAGCCATTTCTCAATGCTTCACGCTGGCCAACTCTACTGTTGATGTAGTTGGCTCCGCATTTTATCCTGGGAGAAAGATTGTCATCACTAATTCTGCGCCATGAGGTAACACAACATTTTAAACCTTTTTTATTATATTCAGCACTTGTGCGTCCCCGAGGAATCGGAGCAATAAACATTTCTACAGGACCTTCACTGCCCCAGGAACCAAATCCGTCAACAAAAAGAGTTTGCCTTACTGATAAATTTTCATCATATTCGTTGGCTTTTATAACATCAATAAAACCTTTTTTAAAATCGTCCTTGGAATACCTGCAATCCAGCTGCAACAATTTCACAGAACGAAGCAACCTATCATAATGATCTTCCAACCTAAATGCATATAATTGCTTATCTTCTTCGTTCCAATAACAAGGAATGCCCTCAAATACATTCAGGCCAAACTGGGAGGTTGGAGCCAAAACATTTATTTTTGCATCATTGACATCCACAATGTCACCTTTAAACCATATTCTTCTATGTTCAACATCATATTTCACAGCAAATCCTCCATATCAATCCGGTAAATGCGCAATTCTGATAATTTCTTCTTCGGCCTTTTTGGCAGCTTCAACATCATCCAGGCTCTCATCCGACTTTGTTTCGTAAATATCCTCTTTTTTAAACACTTTTATGACAGTTTCAATGATAATCTTTATATCAACAATAAAACCTTTATCATTAAACTCATCAACGTATTGATTATCAAAGGTTACTTTATCATCCCAGGATATATCATTACGCCCTTTTACTTGTGCCAATCCAGTAAGTCCGGCCTTCACCTGAAACCGTTTTTTATAACGCTTGTTAAGTGTATCAAAGTCTCCCAGTTCATAGGTTACACAAGGCCTAGGGCCCACAACGCTCATATCTCCGAAGAAAATATTAAAGAGTTGTGGCAATTCATCTATACTTGTATTACGCAGAATGCGGCCAACTTTCGTCACTCGGGGATCATTCTCATAATTAAACAGCCCAGCACCTTTTTTCTCAGCATCCACGACCATAGAACGAAACTTATACATATTAAAAACTCTGCCATTCTTGGTACGTCGCCCCTGCTTGAAAATCACCGGGCCCTTGGAATCCATCTTTATCGCCAGTGCAACAATTATCCATAAAGGCAACAAACAGACAATGGCTATCCCCGATGATATTACATCAAATATTCTCTTTAAAACATTATTAAAACCTTGCATCAAAAACACCTACAAATTGTATGTATGGAATACATCATCAAACGTTTCTTGACATTTGATTACTTTAACCTTTTCCCCGCAAATATCAAGTATCGGGAAATTAGGCAGTATAAATGGTGGCTTCATAACTATAGAGTACGAGCCGCAATTGCTAATAACTAAAGCGTCTCCAACAGACAATGGGCCATTATAGCCTCTATACAGGTTATCACCTTCTATACAGGTAAATCCAACAAAATCCAAATCATGGTATTCTGCTTGCTTCCCCCCCATGGCAATTACCTCTGCCGGCGGATTAACCCCTGTCATACTGATATTCTTCTGACTGCCTAAAACAGTTGCAATATACTTGCCCCGAACACATTTAATCGTTTTAACTGTGCCGACAAATTTCATACAATCTCCTACCAAAGCAGAACCCGGTTCTATGACAAGCTCCGGATGATTGTCAAGTTCAGAAAAGGATTTCTTAAACTCCGTTGCGGCAGCCTTGGCATACTCGTCATATGATGGAATGTCATAATGAAACTGCTCTTTTAGAGATGGTGCCATTTTTCCAAACAGTCCGCCACCAATATCTATTCTGTCCGTAATAATACCTGTTCTTTTGACAAAATCACAAATCCCTTTTGCTCTTGCAGGCCAATATTCAATATTTCTTTTGGCAAAATGGCAATGTATAGTTTTCAGATGAATATTAGGCTGTTCATTAAACATGGATAATACCTTTTTTACATCATTTCCATCTATATCAAAACCAAACCTGGATAATACACCATCGTTGACATCAAAGTTGCAACGTAAGCCTACATTAAATGTTTTATCAGAATGCTTCTTGGCAACAGAAACCACAAATGCAGCCTCTTCAATTCCATCAATATGTGGCACGCCTCCATTAAGCAGGAACTTTTCTTCTGCTTCTTCAGTTTTAATTGGCCCATTCCATACTATATTTTCAACAGGAAAACCGACTCTATATGCCAATTCAAGCTCCATCTCAGAGACAACCTCTGCATATCCCCCCATATCTTTTACAATATGGCACAAATCCGGGATATAGTTGGTCTTAAATGAATATGCAATATTAAATTTAGGATAAATATCCGTAAATGCTTTTCTTAATTCTACATAATTCTGTTTAAACTGCTCCGAATCCAGTAAATAGAATGCTTCACCATATTTTTCTCTAAGACTTGAAACTATTTCCGCATTAATATTCATTGATTATTCCTCTTTTTATCCACAACTAGTTTTACACATTCACAAATTTTTTTTAGATTATCCTGAAACTCAATGGGAGTCAGTTTATCAAGATTTGCTTCAAACTCCCGAAGCTTCCTGACATTCAAAGAAAACAGCTTTTCAATTTCTGCATTATCACTAATTTCTTCCACATTACAAAAGCTTCTGGACAATATAACTCTTGTGGAGCCCAATCTATAATGTTCTGTAACAATATAGTCAGCTGGGAGAATACCTTCACCAATTTTCGCAATACCACCGAAGCCGTATGGTATACCGGTTGCAGCAATTTTCTTGCATAGCTTTTCGACGGTACCATCTGCCAATAATTCAAACATAAAATCCATACCGTAAGACAGATGTAAGTCATTAAGTCCTATATGTATTTCATCAATTCCATTTAATGCTAACACTTTATCAATGCACATAACAGCTTCTTTCGTTTCTAACAGCAAGCTGGTCTTGCAGCGTCCCGATACTGCCTGCAAAAAGGACTCAACCTCAGTAACATTTTTCCACATTGGAAGCATCACAATCTGTGCACCGGCTGTTATTACCTGATTAAGTTCAGCCTCTGAATTATCATTCCAAGGATTTACCCTAACCATCATCTCCGAAGATGTTAGTTTGGGGGCTATTTTCTTAATATCCTCTACTGAATGATGCGATTTTACAGTATTTAATCCTTTTTGTCGCTCCTCTTTGCCAAGGATTTCCAAATCTATCCATATCCGGTCAACACCGGCCTTTTCAGCAATTTGGGCCACAGCAAGATCATTTGTAATATACATCAATTTCAAAGGCATTTTCTTTAGGCTCCTTTATAGTTAATCTATTTGCCCGTTTACTTCGTCCGGTGTTTTATAGGTACTGACAACCTTATGAAGTGCCTCCCGCACAGCGTTGTCATCTGCGGTGCAGGCCCTTCGCAGTACATCCAGTTTAGTATTAAGCTCTTCAAAAGGAATTGCTTCATCCTGCTCAATAAAAATCTTCTCATTACTGGTTTTGCTTAAATCAGCAGAATCCATCAACAGCTCCTCATAAAGCTTTTCTCCAGGTCTCAGCCCAGTTTCAACTATTTCGATACCATCCACACCGCTAAGCTTTATCATATTTTCGGCCAAATCAAGAATCCTTACTGGCTCGCCCATATCAAGTACAAATAGTTCGCCATTTTGAGCCATTGCCCCAGACTGAAGCACCAACTGGCTGGCTTCCGGTATAGTCATAAAATAACGAATAATCCGCTTATCTGTAATAGTGATAGGGCCACCACTGGCAATCTGCTTTTTAAATAGTGGAATGACTGAACCCGCCGATCCAAGTACATTACCAAATCTGGTGGCACTGTATTTCACCTTGCCAAATGTGCTGTAGCTTTGGACTATCATCTCGCACATACGCTTTGTGGCACCCATAACATTGGTAGGGTTTACAGCCTTGTCAGTGGACACCATCATAAAACGCTCCGCGTTATATTGCTCGCACAGCTCTACCACATTCAATGTTCCAAAAACGTTATTTTCTACTGCCTCAATACAGTTTCGTTCCATGAGCGGAACATGCTTGTGGGCTGCAGCATGAATAATAATCTGTGGCTTATGCTCTACGAAAACTTTTTCCAGGCCCTCCTTGTTGGTAATGGACACAATCTCCACAACCATATTAAGAATCTGCTTATACTTGATACAAAGCTCCTGCTGGATGTCATAAGCACCATTTTCGTAGACATCAAGAATTATTAGCTTTTTCGGTGACATGGCCGCAATCTGGCGGCAAAGCTCAGAACCAATGGAACCGCCACCACCTGTAATCATAACTACCTTATTTGGGTAGTAGTTATAGGTATTATCATCCAATACATTCATTGCTTTTCTGAAAAGCAGTTCCTCTATCTCAAAGGAACGAAGAACTCTTTTGTTGCCTGCATTCTGAACTGTAGGATAATCATAAATCTTCAGTTTAAAACCATTATTTTGGTAAAAATTATAAAGTTCTTTACGCCGTTCAGCCGCCATATTTGGTATGGCCATAACTACAAGATTAATGCCAGCCTCCCGCATCTCCGCCAAAGTATCATTACTGTCTTCAGCCTTAACTTCCAAACCATGTATTGTGCGGCCAACCTTATTTTTTTTGTTATCTATAAAGTACATTGGAGCGTATTTTGATGAAGGATTTTCCCGTAATTCCTCCGCCAAAGACACACCTACAGAGCCAGCCCCCACAATGGCAATTTTTATCTTGCCAGATTCAGGAGTCGGCTCAGCAACTACCTTACCGCGAGTAAATATTTGAAGCAGTAACCTGGACACTTCACCACGCTTATCATTTCTCCCACCGCACTTGTAGGCATACCTGTACACCATTCTTATAGTCAGAACACACAATGTGTTCGTGCAACACAAGGCAATGAGCTTAGCTGCTGAAATACTTGGCACTATAAGCAACTTATCAACAGCTAAGTATAGAAACATGGCAATACCATCGGCCAAAAGTAATCTTATATAGCATTGTATTCCACCATAACGCCAAATTTGGCGATATATGTTCCACATCAGACGGCTTCCAAAAATTATTATAGCTGCAACAACGCTGTGCAGAATAATACCGTAATTATCTAGGCGTCCAGCCCCCTGATAAAATGCCAACATCAACGAAGCAACTACCAAATAAATAATTGCATCGTATGTGATCAAAGAAAAACTAATATTTAAGAACCTATTCATAACAATTAAATCCATTCATTTTTATATAAAACGAATTATATGAGTCATTTTGCTCACAAAAACTCATTATTATTATACTCTTGTACTTTCGTAAACGCAATTGGCATTTAGCCATGTATTTTGCCACATAAAAGAGGTCGACAGAAAAATATCTGTCGACCAAAGAAAAAATTATGTTTTACTGTTATCAGGCATTAAGAGCCATTAATCCAACAATCGTAATCCCCATCAAAATTACCTTTGTATTGATATTTGTGTGCAGAAAAACGCTCGTTTATCCTTTTATCATCTACCTTTTCATAATATGAGTTAAGTCACTTGTTAAACTGAAATGTTGGATTATCACAACTTAAAATCTTGTCACGTCCAAAATCAATATAAATGTATTTATCAGGAATATTATCAATGTTTTTATAGTAACGAAACATAATAGAAGGATTATCTTCAGCTTCACCTGTTATTACATAGCTATATTGCATAGAATTCCAAGTCATTATATCACAAACAATACCATTTGACATTAAAAAATACATTGGTAACCGTACTAAGCGCTCACTTTCCTTTGTTGTAAAAATATCCTTTCCTGAAAACCTACCGAATTTTATGCCTGCCGGTGAAGAATGCAATGGTATATAATGGAAAACAGTACTAATTTCGTGATCTTTCAAATATTTTATAAGTTTTGTACGCTCAGCTAAACAACCAGCCTTTATGTAAAACATATGGGCATTGTGTTGACAGCCGTCTGGAATAACCGGTAACTCAATATATCCTCTTTCCTGCAAGTCACTAAGACCATAATAATATTTTTCCCAACTAGCTAATCTGTCTTTATTAATTTCTTCAGCACATTCCAACTCAGCATACAAATAAGCAGCATTCAGCTCACTTGGGAGATATGATGAACCATAGTTCACCCATGTATATTTATCTATTTGTCCCCGGAAAAACTTACTGCGATTAGTGCCTTTTTCTCTTATAATCTCGGCTGGTTCAATCATGTCTTCATTTTTTATCAGTAGTGCTCCGCCTTCACCCATTGAATAGTTTTTTGTCTCATGAAAACTGTAGCAACCATAATCACCGATAGAACCAAGCGCCTGCCCCTTATAGGTACTCATAACTCCCTGTGCAGCATCTTCTATGACATATAAATTATATTTTTGAGCGATATCCATTATAGTGTCCATTTCACAACTCACACCTGCATAATGCACTGGAACGATTGCTTTTGTTTTTTGTTATAGCCTTTTCAATGAGCTTTTCATCAATATTCATAGTATCAGGACGAATATCAACAAACACTGGTACACCACCTCTTAATACAAAAGCATCTGCAGTAGATACGAAAGTATAAGATGGCATTATAACTTCATCGCCAGGCTTTATACCGATCAATAACGCAGCCATTTCCGTTGCATGGGTACACGATGTCGTCATCAAAACTTTTGCTGAACTAGTCTGTTCCTCAAACCACTTGCTACATTTCTTTGTAAATGGGCCATCACCACAAATTTTATGGTTTTCCATTGCCTGTTTTATATAATTTATTTCTTTACCTATAAATAGTGGTTGGTTAAACGGAATCATTTTCGTCCCCTTTTCAACATGATCTTTAAAAATCAGTATAAATGCTAATCTAAATGTGAGCCAAAGAGGGTGCGGCGTAAAGTCGCACTTTCGGTGTCCACTTTATTGACATAAGACCATCCGTTTGTCTTGCTGAGAGGGGAACAAAAAAAAGGAACCCAAACAACTTGAGTTCCTTTTTTAAAATATCATTTATGTTGTTGTATTATTTTTAAAACTTAAACTTCCTCAGTACAGTCTGTACATCCTGGGCCAGTTTGGCAAGTGCATCAGATGCGGATTGCATTTCGCAGGTGATGCCCTCTGCCTGACGGGCAACGGTCTGAACTGTGTCAACCATCAGGTTAACATTGTCGCTAACCTGATTTACAATGCCAGCGAATTCATCACCACGGGAAGCCTCATTGGTTAAAGCCTTTAACTGGTCACGAAGCTTAGTGGTATCATCCTTGGCAACTCTGTTGTACTCGTCAGTACCAGTCACAGGACCATTAGCCTTAACAGCGTCAAATTCTGCTGGCAAGGAGGTCTTGAACTTGTTCAAAGCCCCCATCATTTCCTTAATTCTCAAGTGTCCCCTTATCCAATTCATATGTTACGACCTGGCCAGATAATCCTTCTTCATATTCCCCTTGATATATATAATGATCTTTTATAAACTGATTTAACATAGGATAATATGGCATATATTTTTCAACTTGTTGCCCAGCATAATCGAACTGTTCTGGAATATCTATAATAATAATATTTTCAGGGATATTCCCCCTATCTGACAGATAATGCATAAATAAATCTTGATTATCATAGCCATATGCTTCATAATCAAAACATCCCCAAGATGATGGAGTCTTTGGCACCATATCTACCATAAGATACGCGTAACAACTATGATACAATATCATCACAGTCTCTCCCTTTTTTTCAATACGTGACATAATATTTTCCAAGTCTGTTATGTGTTGTTTTCTTTGAGGGGTTGTGTATATTCCTTTATAAACCCCTGATTCAACTTTTGTTGTTAATTCCTTATATGGATTATCTCTATACATTCCGCTATAAAATATAATTAATAATCCAAACAGAAATAATGTAAGCGGGATATATGGAATAAGTTTTTTAAATTTTAACAAAAAATCATTCTGAATGACTTCAATTATTAATTTTATAGTAACAATTGCGGCAAACATTGTGCTCCTACACGCATTTGAAGCTCCACCACTAGATGAAAAAGCTATAACAAAATAGATTAGCATAGAAGATCCCCATTCAATAGCAACCTTCTTTAACATTTCCATTCGGTTATCAGAGTACTCTATTACCAGAGGGGCAACCACACATACCGCTAAAGGGAATAAATAATACCTGCCACTTAATACACAACAATAACAACAAATAATCGGATATAATGCCAAAAAATATTTACCAATATGTCTTATTTTATTAATAAATCCTAATATTAGTATTGTAATAAAATATAATACAAAAGCTTTCCCACCTACAATGAATGGAGCCCCCAGATATGTAATTCCATCATAGATATTTTTTATCAAGTGATTTTCCCCTATATATGCTGTTGAACCTGATGACATAATTATAGACAAATTATGAATTACATTCTGCAAGCCATATGTAACAGCAATATGACATAAAACAGGTATTGCCACTGTCAGTCCACCAACAACATACATAATGAGAAACTTTAAAGACTTTTTACTTCTAATTACCATTGGAATGATAGCTGCAATAGCAAAACAACCAAAAATAAAGCTTGGATATACTAGAACTGCCAATCCCATAAATACACCGGTCAAATATTCATATTTTTTTTGTTCATAGTCAAACCTCAACAACATCATACATATCGATGCAGTAAAAAAAAGCTCCAACATATTATTATATGAGAAATTATAAAGATTAAATGGTGCATGCAACCAAAAAGCAATGCCAAGTAAAAAGGCATACTTTCCGTTGATTTCTTTTTTTGCGTATAAATATACACAACATAGACCTATAATCTGTAAAAATATATAGGAAAGTCGCAAAAATAGAAATACGCCATCCATGCTTCCATATATCATCTTATGGAGAAGTAAAAAAGGAAGCATGACATACGCATCTGGCGCATTTAGTTCCCACATATCTCCATAAGGCACATTGCCCTGAAGTAGTCTATATCCCGTTACATTATAGAAGGCTTCATCAGATGTCTCAATACCATAAAAAAGCCTGTTCACAAATAAAAAAACAAATACAATGCTCACCATTGTTGTAAAGATAAATCCTAAATCAACTTTCTTTTGATTTATTAATCCATTTTTTTCCATCATGTTCACACCACATATACATTTTTGTTTACACTAAAAAAAATAATAATTCCGCACCCAATGATAAGGTTACCTATTATCCTTCGAATGGATCACTTATCTTTTAAAATGTCCTGCTCAAAATCGTAATATATCCCCATGAAACTAAGACGGCACCAATTCAATACAGAAAGCCTCTATACGCAATAATCATACAGCAAAATGTGATACCGCCCCTATAATTACATGTGGATTCATTTATCAATATTCCAGAAAAAGCAAGCACCCACACAAAAATGTGGCTATCTTATGCCATCGAAAAAATGATTACCCCTGCAATAATAATAATGTTACCAACTAGTCGTTTTAGAGTTATCTTTTCTTCCAAAAAAATTCTCCCTAATATCATAATATATAGATATACCAAAGACTCTATTACTGCTCCATATTTCAATGGCATTCCCTTAAATGCAATTATCATCAGTATCATGCATATAAAAGATAACCCGTATCCTATAATAACCAACAGATTCAGATATTCCTTTATTCGTGAATCTCGCTCAACATTGCTGCTCTTTTTTAATAATACCTGTGAAAACGCAGATAATATTCCAGAAAAAACTGCAATCCCTACATAACTACTCATCGCTTGTCACTATCCAAATACCAAATACGATAATAACGGCCCCCACAACATTCCATATTGTTATTATTTCCCCAAATATAAGTGCAGACCATATCAGCCCCAAAATAACCGTAACACCTTTATTAGACATGGCTATTACGAGATCAAAATGCTTCAGTACCTTTTGCCATATGATGGCATGTACTACAAGCAGAATTACTTCTATTCCCATAAACAACGATATCATCAAAATATTCTCTCGCATAGCGGCAAATTTAGCCATTACCGCTACAAGAGAATATATAATTAAATCAATATATAAGAGGACATATTTTTTTATTTCTTTTTGTTTGTCTGTCATGATTTAATTCTTTTATTTGCTTTTTTAATTCTTTTATTTCATTCCTAAGAAGAATAAACCTCATCAGGCAAACAGTAATTACACCTAATGTGGTTACTACTTAAGATGGTAGCGATCTACTAAACGCCATCCAACATTGCTGGTTTAAAAATACAAATTGAGTAATAAAGCATCGATGTACCTTGACAGTAAAAAGCATTTTAAACAAATACAAGTGAAGTCCGCCTTTTTAGGATAATTTCATGTTTAATTATAGAACTAGAAAACGATACTCTTTATATTTTAAAGCAGTTTGGCTAATATTTGTTCTTTTTGAAGTCAATAAAAAAGTTATTGTAATTAGGGTGTATGTCTAACTCAATTCAATCATTAACTCTGAAATCGCCCAATACCTCATCTAAGGCCCAATCCATATCAACTGTTAAAAAATTCATTTACTGACATCATCCTTTGACCTTATATGTTTTCGCAATGATATAAACCGGTCTACTCCTAGAGGCATCCAAAGTTCTCCAAATATATTCTGCAATAATTCCTAGAGAAATATTTGTCAAGCCAAAGCCTAGAGCCAATATACTCGCAAGAGTCGAATATCCAAGCTGTACATTAGGATTGGTAAATCTGTTAATTATAGTAATACTGCCTATAACCATTCCCACAATAAAAATAATAATCCCCATAAAGCTCACCAATCGAATAGGCATATACGAGAACGCAACGAATGAGTCTATGAAGGCTTTAATTTTTTTTGACAATGTCCATTTGGACCCCCCAGCTGATCTTGCATTATAATCAAGAGAAACATTTTCATACCGAAATCCCATATTCATAATCTGCAAAATTACCTGTGAGTTGGCTTCCACATTTTCATTAAGGAGATCAATAACCTTCCTACCAAAAGCAACTGTTGCTGTGCCCTCAGAAGAATATGTACTAATCGCATACTTTTTCATCAAACTCGAATAAATTCTTGAGAACAATCTTGAAATGCGCGAAATTTCAATAGTCTTCTTTGAAAAATAAACAATTTCTGTACTACCCGATGATATTTTTTCATGTGCAATTTTTATTATTTCCAACGGTTCCTGCAAATCCGCTCCAAACCATGTGCAGATATCATAACTGCACGCCTTTATTCCAGCTCTAACAGCGGCATGAAACCCAAAATTTCTTGATAGTTCAAGCAATTTAACAGAACTAATACATTTAAAATTATATTCTTTAATTATTTGCACAGATTTATCTGTTGAGCCATCATCTACAAAGATAATTTCAATTGGAAAAAGGCTTTCTTTTGCATAATTATCAATTGTTTCACAAAAAAAGCCTAAAGTCTCATGCTCATTCAAAAACGGCACCACAATAGATAGCCCTTTTGCGTTATCCATAAAATCGCCTCTCTAAAGCATTAATTTTTCATCCACAATAATGTATGCAACAGGGTATATTATTACTTATTTGCCATACAGGATGATGTCCATATCAAGTAGTGAAATCCGTAATATTTTTTATTTTCTCATCATCTATGAGAATTTCTGATAAGCCTCTTACTATATCAGCCTCTCTATATTCAAAGTCACTCTGTATTGTTTCACCAAGTATACGCTCTCTAATAAGCATCTCCGGTTCATTATATCCAACCATTGCCCTTAAAGGTGATGTGCCAGATATCCTAGGATTTATTTCAAATACATAAAACTTTCCATTATGAATACGGCCTTGAATATTTATTGGCCCCTTTGATTTCAATGCATTTGCAATTTTTTTACACGGCTCAGTAACTTCCTTAAATTTTCCGATTCTTCCTTGAGACACACCGCTACTAATTGCAATTATATCTCCTAATTCGGCACGCCCCGTTCTATTCGGGATTTTCATCCTATTAGATAAACCACTTAATATATTCTTTTTAACTGCTATAGAATTAATATACTCACCATTTTGCCCAGACATAACACCTACTGTATATTCATGTTCAGGATCACCTATGTACTCCTGAACAGTAAACACATCATATATGCTAAGCAAGTACTCACCGAATAATTCCAGTTCTTTCTTATCCTGTGCGACAAAAGTATTAGCAGACCCCCCACCACCTACAGACGGTTTTAGAACCACAGGGAAAACATCAATCTTGTCCATATCCTCATGACTTGCAACATTCCAATGCTTCTGAATTTCAATGCAATTTTTTTCCAAGAAATCCAAGGTTTTATTCTTGTCCATGCACACATCGATAACTTCTTTAGAGTTTATTCCCAGGCATATATCATTTGATTCAAATAAAGCTCTATAGTTACTAATTATCGAAAGTTCCTTCTCTGACCCAGGAAAAATTATCTTTACGCCCTCTGACTTACATATTTTTAGGATTTTTTCTAAATATCGAGGATCATCAGCTTTCGGAACCAAATAACCTTTATCAACCTCAGCAAACCCTTTGCTTGCCCTACCAATGTCAGTACATATCATATATACAGACAGTTCTGATAACTTTAAGCATTTAATTATCTGTTCTCCTACTCCACCGCCACCTGCACCGGTAATAAGTACGTTCACTTTTTCCATCTTCTATTTAAAACCTCCATGACCTTGTTATTTACATTTTGAAAAAAAACATCATGAAAAAAAACATCATCAACCAAAAAATTCACCATTTCAACACTCATATTACTTGTATCCAATATACAAAAAGATGGTCGGTTTCCAATATCCCTAGGAAGACCAATGGAGCCGACATTAACAAATATGGTACTATTATTCACTTTTTTAAAAAAAGATCTATGTGTATGCCCCATAAAAACCATTCTATATTCGGGTTCATTCCATCCGTAAGATTCGTCATCCTCATACAGATACCCATTGATATGATTTTCTGCAGAACCATGAATAAAAAAAATTTTTCCTTCCGAAGTCTCCAACTCATATTCTTCTGGCAACTTTTTTATCCATTCAAAATCCTCTTTATTCATATCTATCATCTGGCTCTTGAGACCATATATTTTATCTTTTTCTGAATCAATAGGGAGTTCACCCAAAAGCATTGCCTCGTGATTACCTTTTAGAACAAGCGCGCCTCTATTAATCAAATCTCTTTTTATATATAGTCCCTCATCCATATATCCAAAGATATCCCCAAGATATATGATTCTATCCACGCAATAAGATTCAATCTTATTCATACACAAATCATAAAAGATTCTATTTCCATGCGCATCGGAGCAAATTGCATATCGCATTTTTGTTTTCCTCTATTCAAGAACAATTCGTAATGAAGTAACTTTCCCCTTATAACCTGCATCTATAAGTTTTTTACGTATATTATCCTCAAACGTGTATGAACAAACGAGTACCGTTTCAGTTGGCCTTTTCATAAAGTCTTCTAGCGATTCAATAGGATTATCAAATCCTGGATAATATGTATTTGATAAAATTTTATTATCATCAATAAATCTCAAATTTATACTATCTACAGACTCGGATATAATATTTAGCCAATTAATAAATCGCCCAGGTACATAAATTCCAATACTATTACCAGATACTAGTTCTTTACTGAACCAGTCAACCATTTTCACCTTCTTAAGTGTGTATTTTTCATAAAATGCCTTTAATAACGCTTCGCTTTCACTCGGAATCTGTTCCAACAATCTTTTACTTGCTGAATCATCAGATTTTTTTACATATGCATTTAATACATTGCCAAGATCAGAAACCATCACATCTCCAATCAAATCATTACCTAATAAAGTATACTCAAGAGTCTTTTGGGTAAAATAACTCCAGTGTTCGGATAAGAGCATTGAAATATCACCAATCTCTATGTTTTTTTCACAGTTTGGAACGGAAATCAGTACCCCTCCATTAGGTTTCAGAAGGCTCTTAACACCTGTCAAAAAAGCATTTCTATCATATAGGTGTTCTAAAACACCAAAAAATACAATATAATCAAATTTTTCACTAAAATTACCAGGCTTAAAGAACTCTCGTCTAATATTTACACCATATTTTTTTCTACCATATTCGGCACTATCTCCTGGCTCTACCCCAACGCACGAAGCACCTCTTCTTTCCATCTCATTCATAAGATATCCTGTGCCACACCCTATTTCAAGAACACGTTTGCCATTCAAATCTACACCAGCATTATCCATCCAATGTAAAAAATCATTAGCATAATCTTTACCATTACCAAAATCATCCATTTGTCCGCTAATGGCAGATCCTAATGAATACGCTTTGTCGAGCACACGTTCTGTCGTTTCAGATTTAACCTGTGAAACCACTCCATCTCTGCACTCTAAATTCATTGATATGCTATCAGGAATCCCCTCAGGATTATGTGCCTCATTCAGTGGTGCAAAAACAAACGGTATGTCACCAATCCTATAGTTAGTTCTACTACTCATTTTTTAAAAATCTCCTTTTCATCGTTGCATAATCCCGCATAGTATCCTCTATTTGAAATTCCTGTCTATACCCCGATATTGCTTCAAATCTTTCAATATCAATCTCCCAATTTTGTCCATCTGTAGGATCTGCGTTGCCAGAAAAAATAATTTTCGATGTGCTTGAAGTAGTCTCAATCCATTTGCGCGCAAGATCTAAGTTTGAAACTGTAAGAGCAGATCCCAAATTATATATTCCATTTATTTCTGCATTTTCCAATACTTTTTCACATGCCTGAGCAACATCTCTTACATCAATATAATTTTGTCTGCGAGACCCCTTTCCATTCAAAATCAAGTCTTCGCCTAAAATTGCACGATCTCCAAAAATTGTAAAAATAGTTTTTTGTTTCATATCACGACCAATTGGGGATGGTATCCTTAAGATTACCACACGTATTCCATACTTCTCCATTTGCTCAAACATCATCTCTTGAGATGCTTTTGTCACATGATACATCGTTGGTGGTGCATATTTCGAATTATATACGTACTTACCATTAATAGTCCCCTCTAATATTGGTATACCAGAAATGAGTGTACACATTTTTACCTTTTGTTTTATGCAATAATTTATTAGTCTATGCGTGCCTACAATGTTGGAATATGATAATTCAAGATTAATATCATTCGTACTCTTATTTGCAGCAACGTGTATAATGGCATCCATATGTTCATCAGCCATTTCCGGTGGCATTTCTTCGTGCCCCATATCCCACCTATAATACGTATCAATTTGCGTCTCAGAGTTTTTTTTTGTTCCACACCCCACAATATGATACTTATTATAAAATCTTTCCGCTATTGCGCTTCCTACGAAACCGTTTGTTCCTGTTATAAGAATATTCATAACTAGCTGCCCCCGACAACTGTTAAATAACGCTATTATTTTTATACCAATCCAGTGTCTCTTTAATTCCTCTATCAAAACACATTTTCGGTTCAAATCCAAGAATTTTCTCTGCAAGCCGAATATCCGCACAAAGGTTCCGTACATCACTTGTTCTTTCAGGTAAATGATCCCATTTTCCCTTGTAACCCATATAATCACAAATGCCCTGCAGCAAATGATTCATCGTCATGCCTTTTCCGGAACCAAGATTTATAATTTTGCCCCTAGCTTCTTTTTTTTCATAAGCAAGAAGCAAACCTCTCACAGTATCTTTTACATAAATAAAATCACGGGTCTGCTCACCATCACCATGGATTACCGGTCTGCCACCATGCTTTATTCTCTTAGCCGTTACCGGAATTATGGCCGCCAGCGGACCTTCTGCATTCTGTCTTGGCCCATAATTATTAAATGGACGTATTATTGATATATCCAAATCCAAAACCTTCGAAAATGAATGTACCATCAAATCTGCAGCCGCCTTCCCTGCTGCATACGGAGTGGTAGGATCTGTAGGATGATTCTCATCCATCGGCGAATATTGAGCTGTTCCATAAGCTTCCGAAGAAGATGTGTGGATAAGTGTCTTGTAAGCACCTACTTTAAGAAGTTCTAGCAATGTATTAGCAATCTGTACGTTTACCAAATATGCATCGAAAGGATTAAAGAAGGAGTAGTTCAGTGCAATTGTTGCCATATTAAATACAACTTCTATTTCTTCCCTTTCAATAATAGACTGCATTACACCGAACTGCCGGCAATCATCACGATAAAGAACAAAATTATCATTTGTCATGGCCTCTGCAATATTTTCCATCTTACCCAGGAAAAAATTATCCACGCAAACAACCTTACCGACTCCATTTGCCAGCAGTGCATCACATAGATGACTGCCTATAAAGCCTGCACCACCTGTTACTAATACATTTTTTCCTTCTATTTGTGCCATAATATTTTTTCTCCTTCTGCGTTACATTGCATCGACCGTTTTACGGATATTGCGGACAATATCTTCCTGGTCATCCCTGGATATCCCCACATATAACGGTAAAGTAATTGATAAATGATCACAAGCATAGGCGTTTACATAATCCTCTGATACATAGCCAAACCTGTTTTTATAATATCCAAGCATATGTACTGCATGAGTTCCCTGCCTAGTAGCAATACCAATAGCCTCCAACTTTTCCAAAAGAGTGTTACGGTACTTACCGCCTTCTTCAACAGAGCCAATACCCAACACCTCAAGATTTAGCATACAAACATAGGATTGATATGTATGAAAATATCCTTCCGGTTCTACGGGGGTGATAAACTCAGGTAAAATATCCGATATCAACTCATTATAAATAACGGCACCTTTACGTTTTTCCTCAATAATTGTATCCAGTTTTTTAATTTGGGCAAGTCCCATTGCTCCCTGTACATCCGTCATACGATAATTGTAACCAGCTTCATTGAACTCAGGAAGCAAAAAGCCTTTTCCTTTATCTCGCGCATCCGCCGAAACCGTACTTCCATGCGTACGAAGCTCTCGCATTCTTTTGGCCAGATTACTGTCATCCGTCAGCACCATGCCACCTTCACCAGTTGTAATGGATTTACGGGGATGGAAACTAATACAAGATGCATTTCCGAATGCTCCCTGATGGATACCATTGATCTTAGCTCCCAAAGCACATGCCGCATCCTCAATAACCGTAAGATTATATTCCGTAGCCAGCTTATTAACCTCATAAATATCGCAACACAAACCAAATTCGTGCACAGGAACAATACCCCAAAGAACATTGCCGGTCTTTTTATTGATAAGTCTACCATTTTTAGACTCATATTGATTTTCAATAATTTGACGAAGATTTTCGGTATCAATATTGAATGTATCTTGACGAATATCACATAAAACAGGCACTGCACCTGTCATTACAATAGCATTCGTTGTTGCGACAAAAGTAAATGCTGGTGCTATAGCATCCATTCCAGCCTTAAGTCCATATGCAACCATGGCAAGATGTAAAGCTGTCGTACAAGAGGTAGTTGCTACACCTTCAGATATGCCTTCGTGCTTAGCAGTTTGCTTTTCAAATTCTGCCACTTTAGGGCCCTGCGCCACCCAACCCGAATTAAGGCTATCAGATATAAGCTGAATTTCCTCATCTGTAAAATAAGGTTTTGTAACAGGATATTTTTTCATGTTATTATTCACCCTTCATACTGTACTTTTTGCCACATTCCGGACATACTCCATCATTCAACTTGAAACCACATTCACACACCCATCCGATTTGATGGGCAGGATTCCCTACAACCAGAGCATATTCGGGCACATCTTTAGTTACTACACTTCCACAACCAACAGTAGCATACCTACCAATGGTTACACCACAACGAATTGTGGCATTTGCTCCAATGGATGCTCCTTTTTTTACAACGGTTTCAGATACACGCCACTCATTGTTAAAGGCGCGCGGAAACATATCATTTGTGAAGGTCATAGATGGCCCCAGAAAAACATCATCTTCCACAGTCACGCCATGATATACATTAACATTATTCTGAATTTTTACATGTGATCCAATGCTAACGTTTTCGTCGATATAAACATTTTTGCTAATAATGCACCCCTCACCAACGATTGCACCTTCACGAACTTGAGCCTGATTCCATATTTTGGTCCCATCACCAATTGATGCCTTACTGCTAACCTCTGCTGTTGGATGGATATATATATCACTCACGCTTTTTCCCCCTCGAAAAAATCATTTACTGTCTCAATAACATATTGAACCTGTTCATCGGTCATCTCCGGAAAAATTGGAAGGCAAACCGTTTCTTTTGCAAGGTTTTCAGCAACTGGACACCCTTGCTTGGCTACTCTTGAATTCTCTCCATCAAATGCCGCCTGTTTATGGAGCGGAACAGGATAGAAAGTCCCTACACCAATCTCCTTCTCAGATAAAGCTTGACACAATTCCTGTTTTTTATTTGTACAAACTACAAATTGATGCCAGCATGTCTTGTTATCCTTCTTATATTTTGGGCAACGCACATTAGCCGTTAGTCCTTTTATGTAACGTTGAGCAATACTATCACGTTGCTTATTAAATTCTTCTAAATGTCCAAGCTTAACGGAAAGAACCGCCGCCTGCAATGCATCAAGACGAGAATTGTAAGCTATCAAATAATTATAATACTTATAAGGATCGTAAAGCTCCGTCACTTGCTCTCCTGTAGAAATCATTGATGAAACACCGGTCATATTCTCTCGTGCTTTTGCACCATTCTTACCAGCTCCATGCTCACGCAACGATCTTAAGTTTATTGCCAAACAATCATCATTAGTCGTAACCAGGCCACCATCACCACAGCCACCAAGATTTTTTGTTGGATAGAATGAAAAACAACCAATATCACCTATTGTCCCGGCCTTACGACCATGATATTCACTGCCAATAGCCTGTGCATCATCCTCTATAACCTTTAATCCATGTTTCCTCGCTATTGCCATAATCTTATCCATATCGCACATAGCACCAAAAATGTGGACAGGAAGGATTGCTTTCGTTTTTCCTGTGATTTCTTCCTCGATTTTTTCTGGATCAATTGTGTAATCATCAGGGCGAACATCAACAAAAACCGGTTTGGCGCCTACACACGCAATTGCCTCTGCCGTTGCAAAAAACGTAAATGGAGTTGTAATAACCTCATCTCCTGGCTTGATATTGCATGCCCTTAATGCCAATATAAGAGCTGCAGTTCCGCTTGAACATCCAATTGCATGCTTTACTTCTAAATACTCTGCAACTTTAGATTCAAAATCATTAACATAACGGCCTCCAATGTATGCACAACTGCTCATCACCTCTAAAACTACTGGCTCTAGCTCAGTTTTAAGACTATTATATTGTTTCTTTAAATCTAAAAATGGCACCTTCATCTTTAATTCCTCCAAATAGTGTATTTAGCGTTACCTTAAATATTATCATTAATTTGCCTTATAACCTTCTCACAGCAGTCAATAGCCCGTGTCCCAGCAAAACCATCAACCAAAACTGGGCTACCATTACGCACAGCGTTATAAAACATGATAAGTTCTGCACGAAGCGGTTCTTGTATCGGAACATAGATTTTTTGAATTATACTGTCTTGCATATATGAATTATCTCTGTTTTGATCGACAACCAAATGAGTATTTTTACTTACAGACAAGGTTTTTGCAATCAAATCAGCATATATACAAAAATCCTTTGTATGAACTTCCAGCGTGCGAACTTTATCCTGAGATACACGGCTTGCGTGGATAACTGCGTGAGCATTAGCATTAAATTGAAGAACACATGTGGCGAAATCTGGCTGTTTAGACTGAATGATTTCCCCATAACCTTGTACGGATTTTACCGGGACACCATTCATTAATTCACATACCAAATCAATATCGTGAATCATCAAATCTTCGACTACACTTGTATCACTAATCCGGCCACTGTTTACAAAAGGACTGTAACGACATGCCTCAACGTAGAATATATCAGAAGGCTTCACCAACTTCTGCAACTCAACAAAAACTGGATTGCAACGCTCTATATGGCCAACAGACAATACAAGGCCTTTCTCTTTAAATACTTCAGAAAGAAATTTTGCATCCTCAGCATTAGTTGCCAAGGGCTTCTCAATTAAAGCGTGTACACCATGATGAGCTGCCATTAGGCCAATTTCTTTGTGTAAGGATGATGGGACAGCTATAACAACAGCTTCTACAGACTCTAATAGTTCTTCTATTGATCTACAAACATGTACATCATATTTTTGTCCCACTTTCATAGCTGCATCATAATTGCTATCATATATACCAACCAAATCAAAACATTTCTCTTCATTCAGATTGCGAACATGGTTTCTCCCCATATGGCCAACACCGATAACGCCTATTGGTAACATGTTGTTCAGTGCCCCCTAAAACTATTTTTCTAATATCCACATGTATACATCTTGCTTCATATTATCACAAATGCCCCCCCTCCGCAAGACATCTGTCCTTCAGGTCGGCATCTTCATCGGCCGGGAAATCGGCCTTATACTAAATAACTAAATAGTTTTAACTTTCTATATTGGTTTTAACATCCGTTTGTCTTGCTGAGGGGTAACAAAAAAAGGAACCCAAACAATTTGAGTTCCTTTTTTAAATATCATTTATTTTGTTGTATTATTTTATTCTTAAAACTTAAACTTCCTCAATACAGTCTGTACATCCTGGGCCAGTTTGGCCAAAGCATCGGAGGCGGAGGCGATTTCCTCGGCGGATGCGGACTGCTCCTCAGTGGCGGCGGATACGGACTGCATTTCGTCAGCTACACGGCGGGCACCGGCATCAATTCATGCATCTCACCAGTGATGCCCTCTGCCTGACGGGCAACGGTCTGAACTGTATCAGCCATTTGGTTAACATTGTCACTAACCTGATTTACAATGCCGGCAATTTCATCAAATACCTGGCTGAGACCTTCAACGGACTTGGTGCCTTCGATAACGGCATCATTACTCTTGGCCATAGCATCAACAGCCTTGCTGGTATCGTTCTGGATACCGCTGATAAGCTGGGCAATCTGCTGAGCCGCCTCTCCGGACTGCTCTGCCAGTTTTCTTACTTCCTCTGCTACTACAGCGAAGCCGCGGCCCTGCTCACCGGCACGGGCTGCCTCAATAGCCGCATTCAATGCCAGCAAGTTGGTCTGACCTGCCAAATCAGAAATAGTATCTACAATGGCACCGATTTCCTGGGAACGCTCGCCCAGCTTATCTACCAGCTGAGAAGCATATTCGGAACTCTGGCGCACGCTATGAATCTGCTTAACAGAGCTGCCAACCTCCACAGTACCGGCAGAGGCCCTTTCGGCTGCCTGTCTGGACTTATCTGCAACATTTTCAGCCTCTTTGCTGATGTTTTCTACGGAGTCACTGATCTTGATAACCTCGGAGCTGCCCTTGTCTACAGCCACCTGCTGCTTCTCAACAATTTCAGCAGCACCAGTTACGGACTGGGCTACAGATACAGCTGCATCGGCGAACTGCATGGAGATTGCGGTAAGCTCCTCAGAAGCAGAGGCAATCTGTTCAGCACTCTTGGATACTTCACTAAGGAAGTAACTTACGGATTTGGACATTTCAAAGAGGGCACGCTCCACATCACCGAATTCATCACCACGAGAAGAGGCTTACACCTTAATTATTACAATCAACAAACATTATTAATGTATACTCTGATAGTCCAAATACATTTTATTAGGTTTCAAATGAAGCCAATCCATAAAATCTTCTGTATTATATTTATTGAATTTTGGATTATAACTGCCATGTACAGGGATATTATATTTTTCTCCCAGCTTGCGGACATCGTTTTCCAGTTTTATTACACCAAGAAATTTATCATCAGTAGCAAATAACTCGTAAACTTTTGGATGCCAAGCTGGTAGATATAGCTGTATCTCTATACCATTATCTAACAAGTATTTTATTAACCGCTCAAAATCCTTCCAGCGTTGGGAATGAACATCAGTAAAACCTTGCCCCAGCTGATAAATTGAGCCTGACTTTATTTGTTCATTTATCTCTTTATCAATATCATCTGTATTATGAAAACCTGCAGTAGGAGGAACATAACGACCTTCTGGTAATATCTTCTGCTTTGCTCCCATTTCTGCATCATCAGCCAATGATACCGTTTTTTCTATTGCACTAAAACCATTCTGTTCCAACGATTTTTTTGCCGATTGAAAATATGAAAGAGAATACAATTCTTTTAATTTAGAGTACGCCATTTTGCTTCTCAAATGTTTATCATCAAAAGCCGACTCATTTTCAATGCCATTCTTCAAATACACGGCATATTTATTTATGGTTGCCTGACGACCAGCGGTAGCATCACGCAAAAAAGCCCATGGATCCACACCAATAACTACCCGTTTAGGCATTTTGTCATAGTATTTCAGAAGCCCTACTATTGAATAGTAATCACCTAAATATGCCCCGGACATCCCCGCATTGTATATATTTTCATAATCAAATGGTATATACATAACGTGGCTGGAGCCAATTATTACAGTTTCCGGTGCACATTCCATAGAAGCTATTCTTCTCTCCTGCAATAAGCCTTCATCCATATTCGCAGGTGCTTCCACTATGTGCCCAACATTAAGATATTCTGCAATCTGGTTGACCACATCATCATGAAAAATATTTGCCGGGTCCACAATATAATTACAGCATACAATTGGCACAAAGGTTATAAGAGTTATCAATACTATTTTTATAATAAACTTTTTCACAATTACGCCTCGTTAAAACTGAAAATATATAAAAGAGGATGTAGCCAATGGCATCTTTAAAATAGTCCAATAGATAATGACAATATAGATACCCCAGCGCGCTATTAATCTACGATGTGATACCCACTCCAAAACATCCTGTTTAAGCGACACATAATCAAATGCAAATATCACAAATATTGGTACAAGCAATGATGGCACATCAAATATTGTAATTCCCACGCCACTATACATGAACCAATCTATACCACCAATTGGAATAATGATATTACCTAAAATATAAAAGGCATCCGAAATCGTTCTGGCTCTGAAGAACACCCACGCTATATTACAAACCGCAAAGATAAACATTATTGAAAGGACTTTTCTAAGACCGCGTCTTTCAATTTTATTAAAGCCCAACAAATTCTCAATAACCTGGATAAGCCCATGGATTCCACCCCAGAATACAAACGTCCAGCTTGCGCCATGCCACAGGCCACTCACCAAGAAGGTTATCATAATATTTATATTATGTTGTAAAGCTGAGCATCTGCTGCCACCTATGGGAATATATAGATAGTCTCTAAACCAGGTAGACAGAGAAATATGCCACCGCCCCCAGAATTCTTTTAAACTACTGGACCAATATGGACTTTTAAAATTGGTCATTAACTTAATACCGAGTATTCTAGCAGAACCAATAGCAATGTCAGAGTAACCGGAAAAGTCACAATAGATCTGTAATGTA
This sequence comes from Anaerovibrio lipolyticus LB2005, assembly GCF_000621545.1. Classification (GTDB taxonomy): domain Bacteria; phylum Bacillota; class Negativicutes; order Selenomonadales; family Selenomonadaceae; genus Anaerovibrio; species Anaerovibrio lipolyticus_A. The sequence continues at coordinate 207,156 of NZ_JHYA01000004.1, read as the reverse complement.
AACAAGAATACTGCCAACAGTAAATCAAAACCTGTGCATTTGTCCAAAGAGCCATATACATTGTCTACAATAATGGCTGCATTATCCGCCACTACCAGCTTCTTAAAAAATCCCCATGCCATTAATCTGAGGCCATATACAGCTTCATCATAACTAAATGTCTTAACTGACTTTATCTGTGGCAATAAGTTTTGAGTTCTTTCGATAGGACCTGCAACGAGCTGTGGAAAGAAGGAGATAAAGGTTGCATATTGTCCAAAATGACGTTCAGCTTTTACCTTACCTTTATAAACATCGATAACATAACTCAAGGTCTGGAAGGTATAAAAGGATATTCCCACCGGCAACAATACCTGTAAAGTAACAGGATGTAATGGCAGTGCCAACTGAGCACAGACGTAGGCTACCGATTCTAATACAAAATTGAAATACTTAAACACAAACAGAACCCCTAAACAAATCAGGCTAGCTACCGCTATAATAAGCCTCTTTTGTTTTGTCGATTCTGTTCGTTCCAATATAATAGCTGAAATATAAGATACTATGGTCGTTCCCAATATCAATACCACATACTGCGGGTTCCAACTCATGTAAAAATAGTAGCTGGCAACCAAAAGCAAGCCCCAACGAAACCGATGTGGCATCCCCCAATATAATAAAAACACTACTGGCAAAAATATTGCATATTGTTGAGAATTAAAATTCATAATAACGCTAAAACGCTTTTCACCTCCGACATCCTTCACATACTACCACATACATATTCATTCAGCAATAATTTACCAAATAAAATAAGACTGTGAGAAAAACATATGTGATCCCACAGCCTTATTAATTCAACTCTTTATATTTTTAAAACTTAAACTTCCTCAGTACAGTCTGTACATCCTGTGCCAACTTGGCCAATGCATCAGATGCGGAGGCGATTTCCTCGGCGGATGCGGACTGTTCCTCGGTGGCGGCGGATACGGACTGCATTTCGTCAGCTACGCGGCGGGCACCGGCATCGATTTCGTGCATTTCACCGGTGATGCCCTCGGCCTGACGGGCAACGGTCTGAACTGTCTCGGCCATCTGATTTACATTGTCGCTGACCTGATTTACAATGCCGGCGATTTCATCAAATACCTGGCTGAGGCCTTCAACAGACTTAGTGCCCTCGATAACGGCATCGTTACCCTTGGCCATGGCATCCACAGCCTTGCTGGTATCATTCTGAATTCCACTGATAAGCTGGGCAATCTGCTGAGCTGCCTCTCCGGACTGCTCTGCCAGCTTTCTGACTTCCTCTGCTACTACGGCGAAGCCACGGCCCTGTTCACCAGCGCGTGCTGCCTCAATGGCGGCATTCAATGCCAGCAAATTGGTCTGGCCAGCCAAATCGGAAATAGTATCTACGATGGCACCGATTTCCTGAGAACGCTCACCCAGTTTGTCTACCAGCTGAGAAGCATATTCGGAGCTCTGACGCACGCTATGAATCTGCTTAACGGAGCTACCAACCTCCACAGTACCAGCAGAAGCCTTCTCGGCCGCCTGTCTGGACTTATCTGCCACAGTCTCAGCCTCTTTGCTAATGTTTTCTACGGAATCACTGATCTTTGTAACCTCAGAGCTGCCCTTGTCCACAGCGCCCTGCTGCTTTTCAACGATTTCGGCAGCACCAGTAACGGACTGGGCTACAGATACAGCTGCATCAGCAGACTGCATGGAGCTGGCAGTAAGCTCCTCAGAAGCAGAGGCTATCTGCTCGGCACTCTTGGCCACTTCACTGAGGAAGGAATTTACGGATTTGGACATTTCGAAGAGAGCGCGCTCTACATCACCGAACTCATCACCACGGGAAGAAGCTTGGCCCTGAATTACGAAATTACCGGACTTAAGGCGATTACAGGTCTCTATCATTTCCGTAAGTGGAGCCTTAATTTCCTTGATAATATACAGGCTTACGAAGAGCAATAATACGAAGCACGCTACAATGCTGAGAATCATGGTACGGGTAGAGCTTGCACTGGCCTCCTGGTTGGCGGCATTAACGGCAGCAGCTTCTTCCACTGCATCCTTGGTCAAAGCCTTCAACTGGTCACGCAGCTTGGTGGTATCATCCTTACCAGCACGATTGTACTCAGCAGTACCAGCCTCGGAGCCGCCAGCCTTAACAGCATCAATTACTGCTGGCAGAGATGTCTTGAACTTATTCCATGTCCCCATCATTTCCTTGACCTTGGCATCAGTTGCTGGGTTGTCCTTTACCAATGCGGCATATTCATTGATCTCCTCATCAAAGGAAGCAATATCCTTGGCCTGTGACTTCTTAACCTCATCGCAGCGGGATGGATCAGCAATGGCCTGCATGGAGCGAACCTGAATGGTTCTCATCTTCTCAGTACAGCTACCCAGCATATTTACGCTCTGGAGCTCTCTGGCATAAAGAAAATCCAGCTCCACCGCGGCCTTGTCTATGGAAGAATACCCCCTGTACCCCACAAACAACATGCCTACAATACTGATTGCTACCAAAATCAAAATCTTGACTGTTACCTTTAAATTGTTCACTTAAGTTTCCCCCTTGTGAAATAGTAAACCTCTCTTTCATCCTATTCCATTCTTTTTTATTTAAATTTTTAAGCTAACACCTTGGAAAGTCTGATAAACTCTGTATCCAGAGTCTTTCTGTTATTAGTGGCCTCATCTATAGGAATCTCTACCACAACCCCCGTATCGAATCCTACTACCACATCTTTCTTGCCTTCAATCATTGCCAGTACAGCCTTTTCCCCCAGCATGCTGGCATTTATGCGGTCCTCCACAGTAGGGGAGCCGCCCCGCTGGATATGTCCCAGAACAGTAACTCTAGTGTCAATCTCAGTTTTCTCCTGAATCTGCTTGCCCAACTCTGTGGTGGTGACGCCCATTCCCTTCAGGGCACCATCAGCAACCACCAACAGACTATACTTTTTCCCCTTGGCATAATCTGCACGGATTTCCTCACAAATCTGGTCAATATTGGACTTGGTTTCAGGCACCAATACATACTCAGCACCACCGGCGATACCAGCTGTCATGGCCAGCCAGCCGGAGGTCTTGCCCATTACCTCAATAAGGACTATGCGACGATGAGCACAGGCGGTATCGCGGAGCTTATTTATTGCATCCACCACTGTATTGGCCGCTGTATCAGAGCCAATGGTGTAATCCGTGCCCCACACGTCATTTTCAATGGTGGCCGGAATCCCGAGAACCGGCATGCCGAATTCCTTGCTCATGGTGGCGGCACCCTTGATGCTGCCACTGCCACCGATAACGATAAGGCCTTCAATACCATGCTTTTTTAAATTTTCATAGCCCTGACGACGACCATCCTCCTCAAAGAATTCTCCGCTGCGGGCAATCCCCAAGAAAGTACCCCCACGCTGAATCATATCTCCCACACTGCGGGTGGTGAGCTCCTCGATCTCATCATTAACAAGTCCCCTATAACCGTTGTGGACACCCCAAATATGGACACCCTGATGGACTGCTGTGCGGACTACTGCCCGAATACAGGCATTCATGCCTGGGCAGTCATTGCCGCTGGTGAGTACGGCTATATTCTGCAACATTTATAATGCCCCCTCTTACTGTATATGGTTTCTTTTATTAGGGGTATTTCTTTCAGCAAGGGACTCAGTGCTAAAACTATTATTTTGCTTTCAATTAGTCAGCAAGAAAAATCCAAACTCGCTTCGCTCAAACAATGGATGTTTTCTCGCTGTGTAAGTATGCAAAAAATAGTCTCTTAACGCACTTCGCCCAACGCTTCAAGAAATTACCCCTATCAAAAAATATCATCTATTGCGTAAATCGCGCTCGATGTCTCGTTTTACAGCCTTATCCTTAAGATCCTGCCGTTTGTCATAATTATGTTTTCCACTTGCCAGAGCAATTTCAATTTTCGCTCTGCCCTTAACAAAGTATATTTTCAACGGAACTATGGTAAAACCCTTCTCACGGGTCTTACTAAATAATTTTATTATTTCCTGTTTATGCATCAAAAGCTTACGGGGCCTGCGTTCGTCGTGATTAAAAATATTTCCGTGATCGTACGGACTGATGTGCATATTCACAATAAATATTTCGCCATTTTTGATTTCAGCGTAGCTGTCCTTAAGGTTAGCCTTGCCTTCGCGGAGAGATTTTACTTCGGTTCCCTGAAGGACCAGCCCTGCCTCGAAGGTGTCATGGATAAAATAATCGTGACGAGCCTTGCGGTTTTCGCAGACTATTTTCATTCCTGCATTTTTTCTTCCCATTGGTACCTCTAATAATATAAATCTCAATTACTTATATTTTGCATTATTTCTTTAACTATAATCTGATTAGCTTTCCAAGAATAATGCATATCATCTGCCCAAAATAAATCGGTATACTCACTTCTGTCGGATGACTCTATTACCTTACGCAAGGAATTTGTTGTATCTATAATAGCATAACGATGGGACAGTTTTTTCAAATCATTAATTACGGTATTTTCCCTCCAGTCTGAAGGTGGCGATGCAAAATAAGGTGAATAGACATCATATTTATCCGATACCGGCAACAAAATCAGCTTTATACCCTGTTTTTCGCAATAACCTGCCACATCATTTAAGTTATTGTTAATGTTATAAACAACCTGCTCTTCAAATCGCACATTAGCATTGGATAAAGGAAACAGTAATTTATCCTCCCAGCCTGGATTGGAAAAGGCTCTTATATTAAGCTTCCAAATACCTACAGCATCATTAAACCGGTAATCATCATCGTTGGTCATTCGTCTGAGCCACGACTTTATGAATTCAGCATTGGCTTTTACCATAATCCCGGGAGCGAGCTTTTCCTCAGCAATTTGCGCTTGTACATCAGCCTTTATCCGTCCAGCCATCTGGGCCTGATTAAAGCCCTCAACAGTATAATCATACTGCTCTGGTTCCTTCATGCCAAAACGCTCTTTCATATTAGCCGTTAAGGACTCTAAAATAATTACCCTGGGCTTTATCTGCTCCAACAGCCCGGTATTTTTTAAAATATAAAATGTTTTTAAAGCATCATTATACGGCCGGCATGGAACATTCATAACCGATACACCATATTCAGAGCATATATAGTCCTGATAATAATTTCCCCCACTACCGTTAGAAAAGGAATCTCCGATAGTTAAAATATCTACATGAGTTTGCTCTAATTTATCCGCCACCTCACTATACTCTATATGCTTTTGGGGATATTCAATAGGATGGGTCAATGAACTGGTCATGTTTATCATGCCCATACGACTGAGATCACCATGGCCATCTTCATCATAAAAAGAATTACTGGATACAGTCTGCCAAAGAACCATATTGGCTATAAAAAACACACTTATTACTAAAAAAAGTGCCAAACAATACTTTTTGGAAGTCATTATATATCCTCACATTAAAATTGGAAATACAAAAAATCAGATATATGGGAAAAGAAATAAAAGGACACAAATCCAGCCAACAGAGTCACTGCCAGCCAGACTTTATTGGGGCTGTAATATTTTTCCACCAAACGCTGTGCACTGGGGCAAAACAGCAGTAAAACTGCAAATGCCACAAGCATACGAACGCGAACCCCAGTCGGTCCATGGAAAACCAAGCCAACTACCGAACCATCAAAGATTCCAACCATGGAGGAAATAATTTCCAATGCGCTGCCCACACTGTCTGCACGGAAAAAAACCCAAGCCATAACAACGGCAATAAAGGTTATAGGCCAAGCAATAATCCGTGGCAACGAAAAATTCAGTGTGCGCCATGAATGATTAACAGCTAAATACACACCATGTATTCCACCCCACAAAATATATGTCCAACCAGCGCCATGCCATAAACCAATAATAAGCATGCTCAATATCAAATTACGCATTTTGCTAATGAAGCCATGTCTATTGCCCCCCATGGGAATATAAAGGTAATTTTTAACCCAAAGTCCCAATGTCATATGCCACCGTCGCCAAAAATCAATAATGCTGGTGGCTTGATAGGGTGAATCAAAATTCCGTGGAAGGCGCAGGTTAAACATAAGTCCAAGACCTATGGCCATCTCAGAGTACGCGGAAAAATCAAAATATAGCTGAAAAGTATAACCAATGGCAGCAAACCACGCTTCTAATGGCAGAAGGCTGTCTGGACGGGAAAAATATTCATTTACCCATGGGGCTATGCTATCAGCAATTGCCACCTTTTTAAAAAGTCCTAAAAAAAACAAGGTCATGCCTTTGGCAACATTATCATAATTAATTTTATAGGTTTCCTCTGAAATAAATTGCGGTATCATTTCCCGATTATTAATAATTGGACCCGCAATTAAATGTGGAAAAATAGTAACGAATTCACAATACGAGGCAAAATTGGCACTATGAACATCATCACGATAAACATCAACCAGATAGGCAATCTGAGTAAAGGTAAAGAAGGAAATACCCAAAGGTAAAATAATCTCAGGAACCCAAAAATATTCTGTTCCCAGGACATCATTTATAGTAGTCAGAAAAAAGGCTGTATACTTGAAATATCCAAGTAATGCAACATCACCACAAATGCCAGCAACAATCCATTTCTTGCGATTAAATCCTGCTTCTATCTTACGCCCCATGAAATAGTTGAAAAGTATTGACGCCATGAGCAATGGCACATATCTAATATCCCAATAGCCATAAAATGCTAATGACGCAACAACAATCCAGTACATCCCCCACTGCCATGATTTTCGCCCGATTAGATAATATCCGGCAAAAACAATAGGCAAAAAAACAATAATGAACTCATATGTATTAAAAAGCATCCATGCTCTCCTCAAAAGTTAGATTTACGCTATAATATCCCGCTTCTTGCGTCGTTTAGCAGCTTTATGATCATGTTTGTTTCTCTTATTAATCTTAGTCTTCTTTTTAGGTTTATCAGAAGTAGTCTTTTCAACCTTTTTCTTCTCCTTAGCTGGCTTTTTTCTGTCAAATTTCTTACTGGATTTCTTCTCAGTTTTTGCAGTTTTTTTACCAGCCTTGCTTCCTTTAGCGATTTTTTCCTTGGCTTTTCTGCCAGAGGAATTTTCCATATTTATGGCCCGTGGGTCGCAATTATCCTTTACCACAAAATCCAGTGCTTTTTCCTCAACACTGGCCCGTACGAGAATAACCTCAACCGTATCACCTAACTGGTAGCTGCGATGATGATGATTCCCCACCAAAGCGTAGCGATTTTCCACATAGTCGTAATAGTCATCCTTCAGGGTGGTCATGTGAACCAGTCCCTCTACGCCGTTATCCAGCTCCACAAAGAAGCCAAAGCCGGTAACGCTGCTGATAACCCCTTCGAAGGTGTCCCCCACGAACCGCTCCATGTATTCTACCTTCTTAAGGTCGGTGGTATCCCGCTCCGCAGATACTGCCACCCGCTCCCTTTTAGAGGCATGCTCCGCCATTTCCGGCAGCTTCTTAACCAGCTGCTCCCGGCGCCCCTTTGGAATACTCCCTGTTGGGAAGCTCTCCCGCAGTAATCTATGTACTATCAAATCGGGATAACGACGAATAGGAGAAGTGAAGTGTGTATAGTATTCGGCAGCAAGACCGAAATGTCCTTCATTTTCTGCAGCATATCTTGCCTGTTGCATGGACCGGAGAGATACAGTGCCCAAAATCTTTTCCTCAGGCTTCCCCGCAATTTTTTCAAGGGCAAGCTGAAGCTCCTTTGGACGGATATTCCCCTCTGCAGAGGTCTTTAAATGCAGTCCAAAAGTACCCATAAGGCGATTTAATGCCTCGATTTTCGTTGGCTCAGGTGTTTCATGGATACGGTACATAAATGGCTGCTTACGGCGGCACATGTGCTCTGCCACAGTCTCATTAGCCGCCAGCATACACTGCTCCACAATGGATTCACCCAGATTGCTGACACGCTTTTTAAGGCCCACAGCCCTGCCATTTTCATCCAGCTTCACCTTTATCTCCGGTACCTCAAAGTTAATGGCACCACGATTATGGCGATACTTGTACATGGCATTGCGCACCTCTTCCAGATTATAAAGAAGTGGCAAAATATCCTCATTATCCTGACAGAAATCCTTATCCCTATCCACCAAAATCTTGTTTACCAAGGTATAAGTCAAACGGCGATATACATGAACCACCACCGGCAAAATCTTGTATTTTGTTACCTTGCCCTCAGGGCTGATCTCCATTTCACAGGCCATGGACAGGCGGTCCACCCCTGCATTAAGACTGCAAATACCGTTTGAAAGCTCCCTTGGAAGCATTGGCACCACACGGTCCACAAGGTACACAGAGGTGCCTCTGGCCTGAGCCTCAATGTCCAGTGGCTGATTTTCCCGCACATACCAGCTTACATCCGCTATATAAACACCAAGGAAGAAGCTGCCATCATCGTGTTTTTCCACGTAGACGCCATCATCAAGATCCTTGGCATCCTCGCCATCAATGGTAACAATTTTAAGATGTCTGCGATCCTCACGGCCATTTTTGCCAATATGCTCCTCTGCATTTATGGACTGCTCCACAGCATTGGCAGCCTGCTGAACAACATCTGGAAATTCCTCTGCCAAATCATACTGACGCATAATAGAAAGGATATCCACACCGGGAGCACCAGATTTTCCCAGCACCTCCACAATATGGCCTTCAGCCTTTTTGCCGCCCTCAGGCCATTGGGAAACCTCCACTACCACCTTGTCACCGGTCTTGGCCCCCAAAAACTGACCTAAAGGAATATAAATATCCTCCCTTATACGGGTATCATCCGGAGAAACGAAGCCGAAGTTACGGCTGGCGGAAAAAATACCAACGATTTTGCTGTTGGCCCGCTTAATAATTTTATATACCTCTCCCTCCTTGGAACGTCCGGGAGTAACGGCATACTGTGGAAAGAGGCGCACCTGCACGGTGTCGCCATTCATGGCGGTATGAAGGCCACTTTTCAAAATGAAGATATCATCCTCATTTTTCTGCTTTCCCTCAGGGGTAACAAAACCAAAGCCACGGGAGGACAAGGACAGAACGCCTGTAACCAGCTCCTCTGCCATCGGCTCCCTATGTGTTATTTGGTTCTTTACTTGTTTTATTTTCTTATCTATTTTCTTATGTTGTAATTTTCTCTTCATAATTTATCTTTCTTAAATCATTATATATTTATGAATGCTCACGGATAAACTCATCCACCAACTCAAAAGCCTTGTCCCGCTCACATCCTATGGTTATCAGATGCCCGGACTCCTCCAGCCATATCAGTTCCTTCTCATAGCTTCCGGACAAATCATAAATCTTATTTGCACTACGGTCACGGGCAGTATGGTCACCGTGGCTGTGCATCACCAGCATTGGGCACTTTACCCTTGGCAGTTCTCGCTTGGTTCTGTCAATAAGATCCAGAAGCTCATGTACGGACACCATTGGGTACTCACCGTAGGAAGCATTACACACCTGAGGCACATCGAAATGCATCCGCTTCTTTTTAGGCCAGTATTTATTTTTGCAATATTCCTTGGCCGGCAAACGATAAAGCTGCTTATCCTCGTGAATAAATATGGGAGCCGCCAAGGTACAACAGCATTTTACGCTGGCATTGGCGGCAAGAAGAATGCTGAGCAGGCCCCCCATAGACTGTCCCACCACAGAGATTTTTTCACATATCGAAGCTAATATGGAATAACCGTCGCACACGGAATCATACCAATCCTCCGAGGTCATGTGAGCCATATCCTCGGTGGTGGTGCCATGCCCGGCCAGACGCACTGCCAGTACGGTGTATCCCTTGTCATTAAGATATCTGCCCAACAAAAGCATTTCTGCCGGAACTCCGGTGAAACCGTGAATTAAAAGTATGCCGTGTGGGCCTCCCTTTAAGAAGAAAGGCTCGCCGCCGTTAATAATCATGCTGGTTATCCTTTCAAAAAAGAAAAAGCGCCTACTACCTACCATAGAAACTATGATGGATAGTAAGCGCCTTGTGTCAAATCACATGGTCATCTTGGCAATCACCAAAGTGATTACTGCAAAAAGAATCGCAAAGACCACAGTTACTCTTGCCAGAAGTGCATCCATACCGCGGGCACTGCTGCTAAATACTGTGTCACTACCGCCGCCCAGGCCCATACCTGCAGACTTTGGAGACTGAGCTAACACTGAACCAATCAGAACGATAGCTACCAATGCATCTATTACCATCAAAACCGTAAGCACTCTACGGACCTCCTATTCCATCTCAAAGTATAGTATAACGCAATTGTTCAAATTTTTCCTCATTTTTATGAGGAAAAATTACCTCATAGCGTTTCATCGAAGTATATATAGTTTATCAACTTCGATATATCATAACACAATATATGATTAAATACAAGAGATGTATTAGTCGATGGTTCTGATCTGAATCTTGTTGGTGTTGTTACCCTTGCTCATGTTAATACCAGAGGTTACCACGGCAATATCACCCTTGTTGACTAAACCGGAGCGAAGGGCTGCCGCAATGGAGGCACCAGTACGGTCTGGCTCATCATCCCAGATACGGCCGTTAACCAGCTGTACACCCCAGCGAAGGTTCAGCTGACGGGCCACCTTGGAGGTGGAAGCATAGGCTATAATAGTTGCCTGTGGACGATATTTGGAAACCATCTGAGTGGTAAAGCCAGTCTCAGTTGGAGTAATGATAGCAGTAGCATCCAGCTCGTAGGCCAGCTGTACAGTGGAATGGGCCACTGCATCAGTGATACTCTTTTTATGCTCCATACCCTTGGTAATAAAGCGGTTCTCGTAATGGATGGACTCCTCAATGCGCTTGGCAATGGTGCTCATGGTCTGCACAGCCTCTACTGGGTAATCACCACTGGCAGTTTCACCGCTGAGCATAATGGCATCAGTGCCATCGAATACTGCATTACCAACATCGGAAACCTCAGCTCTGGTTGGACGAGGATTGCTGGTCATGGACTCCAGCATCTGAGTGGCCACGATTACCAGCTTGCCGGCCTTGTTACACTTGGCGATAACATCCTTCTGAATAACAGGAACATCCTCAGCAGGAATTTCCACACCCAAATCGCCACGGGCTACCATAATACCATCGGCAGCAGCGATAATGGCATCAATATTCTTTACGCCTTCAAGATTTTCTATCTTGGCAATAATTTCCATGTGGCCGTTATTGTCCTTAATGAGCTTTCTAATGGCCTCCACATCGCTGGCACGCTGAATAAAGGAAGCTGCCACGAAGTCCATGTCGTGCTCAATACCAAAGAGGATATCCTTTTCATCCTGCTCGGAAATTGGCGGCAAACCGATGGCTACTCCTGGCACAGCCACGCGCTTACGGGTGCTCATTGGACCATTGTTGAGGATCTCAGTAACAATATCCTGACCATCAATCTCTTTTACCTTAAGCCCCACAAGACCATCAGAAAGAAGAATGGTGTCACCTGGCTTAACCTCCTGATAAAGATTCTTGTAGCTGATAGGAGCCCCAGTTTCATCACCTGGCTCATCGGACTGGGTGAGACGGAAGGTGTTGCCCTTGACCAGCTGAACCTTACCATCCTTAAAGGAACCAAGACGCATCTCAGGACCCTTGGTATCTAACAGAAGCGGAATAATGGTATCGGTGTGTCGGGCCGCCTCTCGAACTTTCTCGATTCTCCCCAGCTGCTCTGCATGGTCGCCATGGGAAAAATTAAAACGGGCGCAGTTCATGCCGTTTTTCATCAGTTCTTCAATAACTCCAGGCTTATCGGTGGTAGGACCCATGGTACAAACGATTTTGGTTTTCTTAAACATTGCTCAGCACACTCCTTACATTATTTCTGTTTATGTATATTAAAATAGTAATAAAAAGCTATTATAGTTAGCCTATACATTCTATTCTATTGTACCACGAATGTCTAGCACAAACACGGTAAAAAATCAAGAATTGTTATTCATTGTTGTTTGGTATATTCTATATAGGATAGTTTTTTGAACCTCATCCCCCTCCTGTGGAGGGACCTTCCCCAAGGAGGAAGGCTATACATGAAAGGAATGTGTTGATATATGAAGCTAAAGCATGTTATAAAGCGCTCCGGCGTTGTGGTGGACTACGATTCCTCCAAAATTTTTAACGCCATTGCAGGAGCCAGCAAGGCTGTAAATGATTCCTTATCTACAAGGGATATTCAGAAAGTGGTGGACCAGGTGGAGTCCGCCATTGAGAACTGGGAAAATATTAACGTAGAGGATATTCAGGATATTGTTGAGAAGACCCTCATGGAGCAGGATTACTATGAGATAGCCAAGCGCTACATCATGTATCGCCAGCGTCATGCTAATCGCCGTGAGGCCCAGAAGCATCTGATGAACAGCTACAGGGATATTTTCTTCGCTGATGCTGTGGACTCAGACATGAAGCGTGACAACGCCAATATAAACACCGACGCCTCAATGGGTATTATGCTTAAATTAGGTGCCGAGGGTGCCAAGCATTTCGTGGATAACTATATGTTGCCTGAGGAATTTGCCAAGGCCGACAGAGAAAATTATATCCATATCCACGACAAGGACTTCTCCCTTATTACCCTGAATTGCTGTCAGATTGATTTGCTGAAGCTGTTCCATGGTGGCTTTTCCACGGGCCACGGCTTCCTGCGTGAGCCAAATTCCATCCGCGCGTACGCATCTTTGGCCTGTATTGCAATTCAGTCCAACCAGAATGATATGTTTGGTGGCCAGTCCATCAACGCCTTTGATTACGCCATGGCTGAGGGTGTGCGCAAGACCTTTAAAAAGGCTATTGCGGATGAAGCCTACAAGGCCTGCCTTTATCGTTTTGGCGGAGAAAAGTTAATCGCTGCCAAGGAATTCCGTAAGGCCTTTATGGCAGCTATGGACTACGACCGCTGCACCTTTACCGATGGTGAACCAATAGCAACGGAAGATAACATTAAGGCTATTACTGAAGCCCTGGGCAAGGTGCTGCCTGCAGATATTATGGAGACCAGTCCGGAGTTAAGGCTGGATGCTGCCAATATTTATCGCTTGGCCTGTGATGATACCACTGAGGAAACCCATCAGGCTATGGAGGCACTGATTCACAATTTCAACACCCTCCATTCCCGCGCTGGTGCCCAGGTGCCATTCAGCTCCATTAACTATGGTATGGATACCTCTCCTGAGGGACGCCTTGCCATGCGGGAGGTTATGAACGCTATTATGAGCGGTCTGGGTAATGGTGAAACCGCTATTTTCCCTATTTCCGTATTCCAGCTTAAGTCCGGGGTTAACTACAATCCTGGGGATCCTAACTATGATCTTTTCCAGCAGGCCTGCAAGACCTCTGCCAAAAGATTGTTCCCTAACTTCGTAAATGTGGATGCTCCATATAATCTCCAGTACTACAAGCCTGGCAACTACAACAGCGTAATTGCCACCATGGGCTGTCGTACCCGCACTATTGGTAATGTAAATGGCCCTAGCGAGGTGGGCAGCAGGGGTAACTTCTCCTTTACCACCATTAATCTGCCTATGCTGGCCCTGGAGGCTGACAGAAATATGGATAAGTTCTGGTGCCTCTTGGATAAATACATTCAGATTAGCCACGACTATCTTCTCTTCAGACTGCAGACCATTAAGCATAAGCACGTCTATAACTATCCGTTCCTTATGGGACAGGGTATCTGGATGGACAGCGATAAGCTGAAGAATACCGACTCCATTGAGGAAGTATTGAAGCACGCTTCCTATTCCATTGGTTTCTGTGGTCTGGCTGAGTGCCTGGTGGCTCTCATCGGCAAGCATCACGGCGAGTCTGAGGAGGCCCAGAAGCTGGGGCTGGAAATCGTGGGGCATATCCGTCAGAAGACTGATGAATATACCAAGGCAGAAAGTATGAACTGGACCTGCTTTGGTACTCCAGCCGAGTCCACTGCCGGTCAGTTCCAACGGGCAAACCGCAAGAAATTCGGCAAAATTGCGGGAGTTACCGACAGAGATTATATGACCAACAGCTCCCATGTGCCTGTATATTATGACATTAAGGCTTTGGATAAAATTCGCATCGAGGCACCTTACCACGAGCTGGAAAATGCGGGGCATATCGCTTATGTAGAAATGAACGGCGACCCTTCCAAGAATGTGAAGGCCTTTGAGGCTCTGGTTCGTGCCATGCACGATGCCAACATGGGCTACTTCTCCATTAACCACCCTGTTGACCGTGACCCTGTGTGTGGCTACACTGGCATTATTGAAAACGAATGCCCACACTGCAAACGGAAGGAAATCATCACTGGACATAAGATTGTGAAGAGACCTGTGTTTGAGTAATTGAATATTAGCAATATAAAAACAAGCTGCAATCACTTTTATGTGATAGCAGCTTGTTTTTTGCTCTTATTTATCCGCTTTATTCACTGTTTCTTGAATAAGACTTTCCCAAGTAGCCCAGATTTTATCATCACTGTATTCCTTCATTGCCTCATGGGCTGCGGCACCCATTTTTACACGAAGGTCCATATCTGACATTAACAGCTCTATCTTTTCCCGCAATGGCTCCACACCATCTTCAACCAAGAAACCATCTACACCGTCATGAACTAGTTCATTTACAGCTGGGCAGCTGGCATAGGCCACAGCAGGGAGTCCCACACTCATGCCTTCAGCAATAGTAAGTCCAAACCCCTCATAGGCACTAGGGAAAACAAAAATATCGCCCTGCCTAAGGACTGACTCCACATCATGGGTTGTCCCCATAATTTTTATGCGATCCTGCAAACCTGCACTATCTATCTTGACCTGCATTTCCTTAATATATCCTCGGCTATCCTCATTTCCCCAGATTTCAACATCCCAATCCGTATAAGTTGAAGCTAATGGAATAAATGCCTCCACTAATAAATGAGGTCGTTTATGTTTGCGTGCCAAACGACCAATAAAGGTAATTTTATGGCGTCCAGTATGGGAACCAATATCTTCTTTTTCGAACTGTGGTACAACATTGCCAACGACCACTGTCTTAGTATCCGGATATCTACTGGTAATTGCTTTCTTAAAGGACGGCATCAATACCTGTACCACATCACAATCCTTTATAGCCTGTACCTGCTTATCGGGATAATTATGAAACCAGTCCTCCGCCTCCCCATGACACATGAGAATAATAGGAATATCTGTCTTTAAATCTTGCAGAAATACCTTGGCAGCTGCAGGTTGAAAAGCAATGATAATATCAGGTTGTTCCTTTTCCAAAATTGCCCGAACATTATCCAACAAATAATTCTCTATAAATTCATCACCTATAGTGGCAGCCATTTTTTTGCTGAATCCACGAACCATCTCACGTCGAATACGATAGCTTAGTGGCAAAGTATAATCATGACCATCATAATGGCATATATTGTATTGACGCACTTCCTTATTTACCGGGAAAAAGCAAGCCCCTTGTTTGTGGTCCTGATAAACCATGGCTACATCATAGCCTCTTTGCTGCATAACATTGGCAAAGTTACAATGTACTTTGGCTGTGCCTCCAGTATCTCCAACCATTTTCGTAAAATTAGCCAATAGTAGGCGCATAACATCCTCTCCATTTTTCTATAAATAAAATTCACGACCAATTGTTGTATTAACATACTAATTATTATACACTATTTCTGTGGTTTTATCTCAGAACGCTGTCAAAACCAATGCTTAGGAGGAAATTAGTGTGATTTGTTTATTTGTTTGTGATACTGAATTTCAGTTATTAAATGCCATAAATATTAAATATCATTTATTAAAGGATGATACAGCTGACATTTTAGTCCATAACCGTCATCCTGAGGATAAAGATCTTATAGATAGAATTAAGGGGACAAATCAATTTAGAAACATTTACTCATTTATAGATGAACTGCAAGGAGTCCATCAATATATAAGGGATTTACAAAATAACGAACAGCGAATGGGAATATTTGAAGCTTTGCAGAACAGCTCAAAGCTATGTTACGATAACATGCGACAAAAATTTTGGGGAAGCGAAGAAATCTTGTCCCAAAGGATAAAAGGGTTCGATCAAATCAAAACCATTGCCTATGACGAGGTGTTTGCCTTCACTAATGGCACAGTATATAGGTCGTTAATTAGTCACTTAAAAAACCAGCCCGAAGGTTGTAAATTCAATTTACTTGACGAAGGGGCTGGCTCATATCTTAGGATGGATATTGATGAAATTGAAGCTGATACTGCCTATCTATATGAGCCAAATAATGCCATATATAGAGAAGCAATAAAAAGTACTGTTAAAATTCCTAAAATCAACCATGATGAAACTGCATTCATTGACACTATTAACGCAGTATTTAAAGCCTCTGATTTACCACATACTGAAATTAACAATGCAATAATTATGTGTGATCAGGGTTTTCAAAAAATGCCACCTTATTTAAGCAATGCCGGTAAACTGAGAAAAACTATTTTCGCTAATTCTTATAAAAAGCATATAAAAAATAGTGTATTGTACGATGAAGAAATTAGGCTATTTAAAAAAGTAATCGGGGGCATGCCTAAGCGGGAAGCATACATAAAATTTCATCCCAGACATGCTACAACCATGCTGGGTGAATACCACGATGTTAATGTAAAAGTGTTAGCTGAAAAAAACCTCCCATTTGAACTGATAAGTGCAAATTATCGTATAAAAAATACGCTTTTCATAACACCTTTTTCCAGCTCTGTTATTATGCATCACGCAGTTTTGGGCAATGAAAATGATGGAAATAAATACATATTATTACACCACTTGATGATGCCACAAAATATCAATCCGGCTCTGACTACCCTCTATGACAAGCTTACCAAAAATTATAGAGGTAAATTCTTTGTTCCAAAGACAGAAAAAGAACTAGATTGTTACTTAACATCTCTATAACCAACAGTAATCCCATTATTTCAGAAGGGCCTCTGCTATTTTAAAATCAAGTTCGGTATCAATATCTATTGAACGATTCCGAGGCATTATATATGCAAAACAATGGTTATTGTACAAATCTTTGCCAATATCAGATACTGCTTTGGTCAAATATATAGCTCCATTAATACGGTAATAAGTTGGTAATCCCTGCCGCCCAGAGGCACTTTTTGCTTCAGGTCGAATAAATCCATTTAAGCTACCATCTTCAGGCAAAATGTTACACCACAACGGAGAATGGTCTGTTTCACATACCCCAATGATGGTGCTGGCTTTTTTTTCTTGCATAAGATTAAACGCCCCCACAATATCTTTATCTGTGCGTAAAGGTGATGTGGGCTGTAATAACATCACATTATCAAAAACTTTTCCCTCGTCTTGATAATTAGCAAGTACTTCTCTAACAACATCCCAAGATGATGCCGTATCTGTGGATTCTTTAGCGCTTCTTAGGAATGGCACATTTGCACCACATTCTTTTGCTATTTCAGCATACCCTGCGCTATCTGTAGATACCATTACTTCATCAAAACAGTCAGATTTTATAGCTGCTTGAATAGAATACCACATTAACGGTTTCCCATTTAGCAGTTTTATATTTTTATTCTTCAAGCCTTTAGAACCGCTCCTGGCTGGAATAATCGCAATGTTTTTCATATATTTGCCTCAATGTCAAAAAACTTCTTTTTAAGATCTATATTATCTATGTTGACAACTTCATGAATCTTCTTAGCTATTTTTTCAGAAGTATTCCCAGCACCATATGGACTGACAACTGAATCACACACTGCTCTAAAAGCAGCAGACATTGCTTTATTTATAGCTATGGCAATACTACAAGTATCTTCACCACAGTTTATTATACTTTCAGACTGTAAACGACCGCGCTGCCTATCACCAATATTCACTGTTGGCACATGGAAGGCTGGGGTTTCAATTATCCCGCTTGATGAGTTGCCCAGAACAAATTCAGCGAATTTCATCAGTGAAAGATATCTCCTCACCCCAAGAGAAGTATACACATGAAGATTATCTATTCTCTTTTCCGCTTCATCCAACAGCTCATTTATCCTTGCACCGCCCTGATCCGCATTGGATTTGGTTACAATGAACTGCAATTGTGGGAAAGACTTAATCGCCGCAAGGAAAGACTCTATATGTCCATCAACACAGCTATCTTCCATTGTTACCGGATGATAGGTGCAAAGAGCATATTTACAATCATCCACGCCAATACTCTGTAACACTTCAGCTTTTGTCATATCAGCAACATTGAGTATGTTGTCAATACTGGTAGAACCGTAATTGAAAACGCGATTAGGATTTTCTCCAAGCTGAACAACCCGTTTCCTGCTGTCCTCATTGGTAACAAAATGGAGATAGCTCATCTTGGTTATGGAGTGTCTAATCCATTCATCCAAGGCACCTTCTGTTGTGTCACCACCGCACAGGTGAAAAACTGGGGTATGGGTGTTACCGGCCGCAATAGCTACAGCAAGCATTTCATAACGGTCTCCAAGTATAACAATACCATCATATTTTTCTGCCGCAAACAAATCCGTGAACTTAACCAAAGCTTCTGCCTGATTAGAGGAAATGTCTGCACAAGAAGCTGATTGCACTGATATAGGTATTTTATGGTCAATACGGTCATCAATATCATCGATAGTCATACCATAATGTTCACTAAGATGGGTTCCCGTCACGATTAACTCGACCTTAAACATTGCACTCTCAAGCGACCGCAATTTCTTTATAACAGGCGACAGCAGTCCATATTCAGCTCTTGTTGCTGTAACTACAGCTATCTTTTTCATAGTTCTATCAACTCGTCTTCACTGAAATCCCTTGGAGCAACTTTACCAATAATCTCATACCATTTCATTGGAGAAATACCATTCCCAGGTCGTTTGGTGGTTATATTTTTTTCTGATAAAATTTCACCCTTGACAATTTTACATGCCGCAACAATACTTTTTCTAGCAATGCTTTTGTTGCCAACTTCAGAAGCTGTAGTTCCTTTTATACTGGTACCTACAGCTTTTTCTATGTGCCGAATAGCACTTACCATCTGTGTAAGCTCATTTGGCTCAAGACTAGCCTTATGGTCAGGGCCTTCCAGCGTTTTATCCAAAGTGAAATGTTTCTCAATAACTGTTGCCCCCATAGCCACCGCAGCAATAGGTACTTCAATCCCCTTGGTATGGTCAGAATAACCAACAGGCTTGCCCGTCTCCTGAGCAATAGTATTCATAGCTGATAAATTTACATCTTCAAATGGGGTAGGATACTGCGTATTACAATGAAGAAGAATTATTTCCGGTGTACCGCCTTTCTCCAAGGCCTTGACAGCCTCCTTAATCTCCTGAATATCACTCATACCTGTGGAAAGAATAACTTTGCGCCCCGTTCCGGCTATTTTTTCAAGATATGGCAAATTGGTAATCTCGCCGGATGGAACTTTCCAAAAATCCATTTCCAACTTTTCCAGGAAATCAATACTTTCCAAATCAAAAGGAGTAGAGATGAAGCCTATTCCAATCTCATCACAGTACGCTTTTAAAGACACAAATTCATTATTGGATAATGACAACTTTTTTAGCATATCCAACTGGGATTCGGCGGAGTCAGTTGTCTCTTTTTGATACTCCGCCTTTTCAGCATAACGGGAAACTAGCTTCTCTGGCACAAATGTCTGAAATTTAATATAGTCAACACCAGCTTTTTTAGCAGCATCAACCATTTTTCTAGCAGTTGTTATGTCACCATTATGATTTACGCCTGCTTCAGCGATAATACATACCTTTTGCATAAAAATCGTCCTTATCTAATAGTAGCTCCCGCCGGAATGATGGCATTACCCTTTACCTCACGACACTGTATCACTGTGGCATTCGCTCCAATAAAGGCAGCTTCTCCAACTTTAACTTGCCCACACAATACTGCCCCAACAGCCACATGGGCATAATCCCCCACAACACATTCATGTTCAACAAGAGCCTTTGTGTTGATAATAACCATCTTGCCAACACCAGCCTCAGTATTTATTATTGCACCTTTACCCACAAAAGACCCTTCCCCGATTGCAGCTGTATCAGAGACACTAGCTGATGGATCTACAATAATTGGTAATTTGAAACCAATGTCTTTCAACTTACTATAAAGCTGCCGCCTGATTTCACCTTTCCCCATATAGCCGACACCAATAGCAGCATTTTTTATACCACTATCAAAAATAGCTTGAAGCTCATCATCAGTTCCCATATAGGAATACTGCGAGTCTGCTTTTTGTAAATCAGTGTAACCAACTATATGGTATTTTCCTTCCCGTTCAATACAGTCAGCCACACTTTTCGCGTGACCACCAAAGCCAACTATCACAATATCTTCCATAATCATTTCTCAGAAATTATATTCAACTTCTGCTCCATTCGCTTCATTTCTTCAAACTCACCCATATCCAGGAATGAATCCTCACTTATAGGATACGTACCAACCTTGCCGCCACTCTTAATTACTTTTTCCACCAAATGAGTCATGTGGAACAAGGTATCAGCTGGTATCAAATCAATAGTTTCAGGATTAATGATATACATACCAGTATTAATAAAATAGGAAAGTGTTGGTTTTTCCTCCATGGAAAGCAACTCACCATTCACTCCTGAATTAACAACACCATAAGGAACCGTAATATTTTTTAATGCTGAGACCATGGTAATATCGTTACCCGAATTAATATGATGCTCATATATATCAGCATAATCTGCCCTTATCAATGCATCACAATTCGTTACAAAAAGAGGCCTATCAAACTTATCCTCTATTAGTTTGATACTACCACCAGTTCCCAAAGGCTT
This sequence comes from Anaerovibrio lipolyticus LB2005, assembly GCF_000621545.1. Classification (GTDB taxonomy): domain Bacteria; phylum Bacillota; class Negativicutes; order Selenomonadales; family Selenomonadaceae; genus Anaerovibrio; species Anaerovibrio lipolyticus_A. Next base: position 186,344 of record NZ_JHYA01000004.1, on the reverse strand, counting down.
ATCTTCCTCGACAAATTTTACCTTGTATTGAGGTGACAAATCATTAAAATAGGAACGCAACATCCCTTTTTTATAATTAACTGTCATGTAATATTCATTAATATCGTATTCTACATAACAGTCAATTATACGCTCAACGATAGGAGTGTCCCCAATAGGAATAAGAGGCTTAGGGAGGATTTTGGTAAACGGGTAAAGGCGGGTACCTTTGCCACCAGCCATTATAACTACTGGTACGCCTTTGAGACTTTTATGCGATAAGGATGCATTACTAATCTCCTTCAGTATAACAATATCTATAATTCTATAACGACTATCTAAAATCGGTACCGCTGTAATGGATTTTTCCACCATTATGGATTTAGCTCTATTTTTTTCGTGAACAGGTAAACTAACCGGATTTTTAAACATAACAGCTTCAGCTGAAGCTGTTAGTTCACCACCCTTTAATATCCACCGTCTAATATCACCATCAGTTATACAACCGATTAAGGCCTGTGAACTATCTACAATAAATAAAATGCCCGCATCACTGGCGTGGCTATCTATTTTTGCCATAGCTTCTACCACTGTTAGTGGTAATGTGCTTATAAACACCTTTATTCGCTCCTTATTCATGAGCAAATTCCCCCAACACTTTCTTTACCTGCTCAACAACAAACTCAATTTCTTCCTTGGTTATTTGAGTACTGGACGGCAGATTTAAAATCCTTTCTGCATAATATGGTGCCTTTTCCAGCTTATAGGTTACCTCTTTCTTATATGGTATCTGCTCATTAATGAGCCCCCAAATAGCACGGGTCTGAACCCCACACTTTTCCAGTGCCGTGATAATATCACGCATACTTGCTTTAACTTTATCACGATTGATTTCCAAAGAATAAAACCACATATTGGAGTAAATATCCTCGCGGAATCCTATCATCTTTCCATATTCAAAGCCCTCAAACAGTTCACAATATAGCTCAAAATTGGACTGCTTACGGTGGATAAAATCTGGCAATTCTTCCATCTGAGCTACTCCCAAGGCAGCTTGGAGATTAGTCATTCGGTAGTTATAGCCCACTTCATTATGAATGTAATAATGAACATCATCCTTCGCCTGGGTAGACAAATATCTGATATGATCCACAACCTTTGTATCGTTGGCGGTAACAGCACCACCACCACCAGTGGTTATAATCTTATTTCCATTAAAGGAATAACAGCCAAAATCACCAATCGTGCCAGCGTATTTTTCAGCAAAAGGACCCACTGTATATTTACTGCCCAAAGCCTCAGTAGCATCCTCAATTACTTTGAGGTTATATTTCTTGGCAATATCCATAATTGCAACCATATCTGCCATATTGCCAAAGACGTGAACCACCACTACAGCCTTTACTGCTTGATTATGATAATGAAGCTGGTTTCCATCAAAGCTGCAGTCATTTTCGCAAAATGCCTGTAATTTTATTGGATCCATACAAAAGCTGTCATCACAGTCGATAAATATTGGAGTGGCGAACTGATATTTTACTGGATTTACCGCAGCAATAAAGGTGAGTGGTGGAACCAATACCACATCTCCAGGGCGTACGCCAGCCTCCACCATAGAAAGATGTAACGCAGCTGTACCACTCTGACAGGCAGCCACATTATCTGTATGTAAAAAATCTGCCAGCTTTTTCTCAAGATTGGTAATATAGGAGCCACCAGTGGAAACCCAGCCTTGTTCAATGGCATCGTCTACATATTTTCGTTCATTTCCTTCGAAATTTGGTATAGATAAAGGTACAAATCTGTTCACATTTACATCTCCCACAAATTACATTTTGCTATCCAGTGACTTTCCAGTTTCAATATGTTCAAAATTTGGCAAATAATCCGCCATTATAGCCACCACTTCTTCCTTGGTGGTATTCTCTTTATCAAATACAGCTGTTAATTTATCAAACAATGCCGCGACTTTTGCCTTGTCAGGTATCTCTTTACCAGTTACCACACCCAAAGATTTAAGGCGGTTCATATCAACCATTTCAGCATCTGTATAAAACTCCTCATAGGCCTTTTCGCCAGAGGTGTTGGAGCCAGAATAATGTACTGGATATTTATTACTTCCATTCTTTAATTCAATAGCGTTATCAATAGCTTCCTCATCGCTGTCACATTCCAATACATCATAACCATGTTCTTTCAAAAAAGCTGTGGCTATTTTATCAAAGGTCATCATCTGGGCCTCTTCAAGACGAGGGAAGAAGATTTCCCGGTTATTTCCCAACATACAGGACAACATACAAATTTGCCCGCTTTCCTCTGGGGACACAAAATAACGCTTTATGTCAGAGGGTGCACTGATAGGCTGAAGCTTTTGCAGTCTGGCAATGAATCCCGCTGGAAGTGAGCCATTAGAAAAAGCAACATTAGCAAAACGCGCAGTTTTTACTGGGAATTTATCGGAGTAAGCAAAAATAACATCTTCCATAATGCGCTTGCTGGCACCCATTATATTTACAGGATTTGCAGCCTTATCCGTAGAAACGCAGAAATATTCCTCCGGAGGAATTTCTGCCAACAAATCCAATAACTTCTTGGCCTGTAAAACATTATTCTGTAAGAGAGCTTCCACAGAATAAATATCTTTTTCCGAACGGACATGCTTGTGAGCGGAAAAATTGGCCACAATATCAAAACCACCACGACTTCTGAACATCTTTTCAAACACCGTATATGCAAAATTCATAGGGTATGGTACATAATCATATGGTACGTACATTCCTTTCGTTGAACGCAAATCACGGGTCAGCTCTGCCAAACCATTTTCATTTGTATCCACTACGACAAGAGTTGCTGGCTTAAATGGCAAAATGGCTTTGATAAATGATGAACCAATTGAGCCCGCCCCACCAATAACAAGAACAGTTTTATCAGATATTTTCCTACTTAACTGCTCTTTATTGTCCTCAATATCGGTGAGAAACATACTCTGTTCCCGTTTGGTAACATATTTATTAATAAACTTATCCAAATTAAACACTATCTTCCACCATCCCAGTGTACTCATTTATAACATTTTCTTACGCTAATTTTCTATCGAAGCATTTTCTTTATTGACTCTGCTATTGCAGCATCTATCGTATCTAATAATTCAAAACGACGTCTGTAAACGGCACGCTTTCTAGTTGGAACCTCATCCATGGTCTTACGTGGCTCCACCAGCGGAAGTTCATCGAACCGTTCATCCGCAGTTGAATGCCCACCGGCCTCCGCCCAGAAATCACTAAATGAGGTCTTTAACTTACGATCAGTGCGGATATGATTATTGGCATAATATCCATAATTAGTTACAGCATATATCTTCTGCAGACCTAAAATTCTGGCTACAGCCTGAGCAATATACAAAATCAAATTCTTTGTTCGATAACGATGACAGCTGTTGGTTATTTTCTTAACAATCTCCTTGGCATCGTCCATATTGGGCCCCTGCATGGCCCCTATCCACATGGACCAATTTTCTTTTTTATCAGGAGCTATCCAAAAAATAATCTGATAAAGAGGCTTGTTGTCCAGGCGTAAAACTACAGACATCATGCCTTCCTTACGTTGACCGGCTTCATAATACAGAACCGCCCGAAAGTGCTGACCATCTATTTCGCCCCCATCCCATATGGTGAGGTTCTTTTCCTGATATAAATCCTTCAACACCTCTGGCTGTAACTTATCCGCCAAATAATCCAAATGATTTTTAACTATATTGGCCCGCTCATCAAAAGTAGATTTATTAAAGAAAAATGCACGGGTAGGCTGCTCGTAAACGAATGGATATAATTTCTGTATTTCTTTCAATAACGGATCGCTGTTAAAATGCCGCTGCAGACTATTTAACCTACTCCTATAGCGCAACGAGCGAAGCAAAAACACATAATAACGGCGTGCTTCCCTTGTCTTGCTTATATCATATATCTGTTTCCCCAAAGCAATATAGCTTTGAAGCTTGTTTTCACTCATGAATATCAACTCTTCTCCCCAATACCCTTGCCTAAATAGTAGAGCTTGGTATACTTCATAAATACGCTTACACCATGACCAACGGTAAGAAACACCCCCGTCATGCCATCCATAAAGGCCCGCTGAATAAAGAATATTTTTATTACACCAAATAATGTGTGAAAAATAATATCTAAGAGTCCTGCCCTTTTTCCAGCATCATACTGCTTTTTAGCCCCCAAAGTGGTGTAGTTATTGAGCTTTCTTAGATACTGTTCCCAAGATACATAGGTATAGTGAAGCATATAGGCAGATTTGGGAAAATGCTTTTCCGGGCAATTGTAATGTACCTGTTCATGAACATATCCCGTAACAGAGGAACCTTCTTTAGGTATAAGGCGAATACCATAATCCGGAAACCAACCACAATGCCTTACCACATTGCCGCAAAAATGATTCAGCCGTGCTGTATAATAGGCATATTTTTCATTACTGCCTACAGCCTTGCTTATTTCTGTCTGCAATGCTTCTGTGATGCGCTCATCTGCATCCAAAAAGAAAATCCAATCCCCTTGGGCTTCATTTATTCCAAAGGTCTTTTGCTGGCCCCAGTTATCATCCAAAGGATGCTGGATTACTTTTGCCCCTAATGCCTCGGCAAGCTTCACAGTATTATCCGTGCTGAAGTCATCAATTACCAGCACCTCATCGGCAAAAAGGGCACTTTTTACGCAATCCTCAATATTCTTTTCTTCATTTTTGGCCAAAATCAATACGGTGAGTTTAGGCATATTTAGGAACACATCCTTATTATAGCTGTTGTTTCTTCAGCTCTATTATTTCTTCCATGTCTTGTTTTAACTGCTCTAAAAGTTTCTTACAAGACAATTCTTCCAAACGCTGTTTCCTGCCCTTGAACAGCTCTGCCAGTTTATTTTCATCCTCAAGCACATCATGGATGATGGTAGCTATATTCTTTGGTGACTTATCTTGAATCAGCACACCAGCATTCCCCAAGGTTTCCGGCACTGCAGAGCAAGCATAAGCAAAAACTGGCTTTTCAAAAATCATGCCTTCCACCAATGGCACGCAGAAGCCTTCATGCTCGCTAAGGGACAACACTCCAGCAGTAATACGGAACCAGGTACATAGCTCCTCATTGGAAATCTTCCCGGTAAAAATTACATTTTCATCCACCTTAAGCTGCTGCACCATTTTGTGAAGTTTTTTACCATAGCTTGGTTTTATATTACCAGCTAATACCAGTCGTATTTTCTCAGAAATATTCTCTTTATACCAGGCAATGGCTGCAATAGCTTCATCCAGCTTTTTATGTGGAACTCCCCGGCCCACCATTAGCAAAGTTGTAACATCATCATTGTACTTATCCAGCATTTCCTGAATAGGCTCATAATGAGTATACTTTTCCGGCTCTACAGCAATGGAAAGTTCTTTGGTGTGCTTTAAGCCAAGCTCTTCCAGCTCTTTGCGGGAGTACTCTGATGCGGCCCAGGAAAAGAATGTATTCTTTACTATCTTTTTCAGCTGACGACGGCCTTTAATACACTTCCACCAAGACCCCCAAGCATTTCCAAAGAAAAATTTTGCCGGAGTAATATTGTGATAGTACATAACAATTTTCTGAGGATATTTTGCTACCCAGTCATTAAAGGAAGTTCCAGTGGTCATATGATATATGACAATATCTTCCTTCTCCGCCTGAAAAACCTCCATTGTCTGCACAGCATCACCCAGCTGGCTGTCAACCTTGTGAGCATACATAGCCGTATCGTAGCCCAGCTCGCGAAACATGGAATCCATATTGATAAGTTGCCGGCTGGCGGCATCATCCTTTGTAAGTGCATGGGCTATCTGAATAATTTTCATTATGTATCCTCAATTCTAAATCAATAATTACTGTTTTATACCGTCCACAAGGGCCTGATAAAGATTGCCACCTATATAGCGGATTCCCTTCACTCCAGCAGTCTCAGCACATTCCACATCTCTGGCACCATCCCCTATAAGATAAGATGATTTTAGCTCAATGTTATGGTCTTTCTGAGCCTTAAAGAGCATACCTGGCTTTGGCTTACGACAATCGCAGTCTATAGCATATTCCTTCACCTTGCCAGCAGGATGGTGAGGACAATAATAAATACCGTCAAGATGGGCTCCATGCTTTGCCAAATCAGCATTCATCCAATCATAGAGCTTCATAATATCGCTTTCCGGATAAAACCCTCTGGCAACTCCGCTCTGATTAGTAATGACAATGGCCAAATAACCATTGTCATTACAATACTTTATGGCGTCTATAGCGCCCTCTATCCACTTAAAGTCTTCGATTTTGTGAAGGTAATGGACCTCTTCGTTTAGGGTACCATCACGGTCAAAAAAAACTGCCTTTTTCATAAAAATACCTATTTGCCGTATTTAAAGTAGCCGCCGGCATCAAGGAAGTCACAATATTCCTTTACAGCCTCATACATATCATAGAAGCCCTGATCGTAGCCAGCCTCCAACAGCTTGGTGGTATCAGACTCAGTATAGTTTTGATACTTGCCCTTTAATACCTCCGGGAAATCACGGTACTCAATTTTACCAGTGCCCAGTGCCTTGATTACGCTGTCAGCCACCTCATTGTAGGTATGGGCCTTGCCTGTACCGCAGTTATAAATTCCGCTTGGTCCCTTATGCTGCCAGAACCAAAGATTTACCTTTACCACGTCCTTGACGTAGATGAAGTCACGCTTCTGACCGCCATTTGGTACATCGGTACCATCACTGAACTTGCCCCAGCCTTCAAAAAGACGGCATACTCCATCATTTTTCACCTGATGATACAGCTGATAGAAAATGGAGGCCATATTTCCCTTGTGATGCTCCTGAGGACCATATACATTAAAGTACTTCAAGCCAACAATCTGGCTCTGGGTATCGGACATCACCTGACGCACATAACGGTCAAACAACAGCTTGGAATAGGCATACGGATTCAAGGCATCCTCACATTCGTCCCCCTCACGGAAGCCATTTTCTCCTGCACCATAGGTGGAGGCAGAGGAGGCATAAAGAAATGGAATCCGATGCTCCATGCAAAAATGAAGTACAGCCTTGGAATACTCATAATTGGCCTTCATCATATAGTTTACATCATACTCCATGGTATCGGAGCAGGCCCCCTCGTGGAACACTACATCCACATCAACGCCATCAAATTCCTTATTTTGAATGGCAGTGAGGAAGTCATCCTTGTGCATGTAATCTATAAACTGCAAACCACGAAGATTGCGGTAGGACTGACTCTGCTCCTTGCGGTTATTTAAATCGTCAACGATGAGTATATCACTGCGTCCCTGACGGTTAAGCTCTTTTACAATATTGCTGCCGATAAAGCCGGCACCACCGGTTACGATAATCATTTACTATTTATCCTCCTCAGACGCTATGGTCTGTAAAAGCACACCTTCAAGCTCATCCTTGCTTACGGCATAAGTACCCAGCTTACCTACAACAACACTGGCGGCCAAATTTGCAAGGTATGCGGCTTCACGAGGAATCAGACCTCCTGCGATACCCAATGCAAATACAGCTATAACAGTATCACCGGCACCAGATACATCAAAAACCTCCTGAGATTTTGTAGGAATATGAACTGTCTCCGTTGGCGTTACCATGGACATACCGCACTCAGAACGGGTAGCCAATACATTCTTAATCTTGAATTTGCTCATGATGTATGTAGCCGCCTGCTTAATGGCCTCATCACGATTCTTAATAGGCTTTTCTAAAATTTCATTGATTTCTTTTACATTTGGAGTAATGAAATCCGCATTGGTATACTTGCTCCAGTCACGTCCCTTTGGATCCACCAATACAGGCACCTGAGCGTTGTTGCACATTTCAATGACACTTTCACAAACCTCATCAGTGCAGGCTCCCTTGCCATAATCGGAGAGAATAATCGCATCCACATCATCCAGTGACTGCTCCACATAATTCAAGAGGCGGTTTGCATACAGAGGCTTCACCGGCTCTGTATCCTCAAAATCCAGACGAAGCATCTGCTGGTGGCCGCCTATAACACGTAGCTTGGTGGTAGTAGGCTCCTCACGATAAATTATTCCCTTATAGTCTATGCCACGGGAAATAAACTTATCCACCAAGGTCTGGCAATGGTAATCATCACCCACAAAACCAGCAATAGATGTTTTACAACCAAGAAGGGCCAAGTTATGGGCTACGTTGGCAGCACCACCCATGGTGTCCTTGGTGTCAACCACACGGGTAATTGGCACAGGGGCCTCCGGTGATATTCTGGTTACTTCTCCATAGTAATACTTATCCAGCATTACATCACCTACCACAAGAATATGCACCTTGGACATGCCTGAGGTGACAAATTCCTTTAATCTATCCTTATTTGTGGTCATGATACTACTTCCTCCTTACTCCGCTTTTGTTGCTTCTACGACACGGCACTGATATGCACCATATTCTCTTGGCATATTTCCCGCCTGATCTTCGTATTTTTCCAGCAGCTCCCATACGTATTTCATAACGGTTTCTACTGTAATATTCTTCATACATGCCAAATTCCTATCCCTATCATGTGGGCACTGATGAATTCCACATGGATGGCATGGTTCAGGGCTCTTTATGAGCACATCCTTGGCATCATAGGGATAAAAACCCGGCACCGGAGAGGCACCAAACATGGTAACCACTGGTACACTCTGGGAAACTCCCACATGCATTGGTCCAGAATCTGTAGTGAGCATAAGGGCACATTTTCTCAACATGGCCGCCAGCTCTGCCAAAGACAGCTTTCCAGTAAATACTTTTATAAGCTCACTGTCCTTATTTTTCATCTGGGAAATGCACTTATTAACAATTTCTGTATCCATAGGACCACCAAAGAACGCCACCCCGTAGCCCTTATCTAAAAGCTGGTCAGCACACTGGGCAAAATAACTATCAATCCATCGTTTGGTTATCCAGCTGGCACCTATATTAAAGGCCACCACCTTGGTATCATTTGGAAAGCTGTCCTGCCAAATTTTATCAGCAGAGGCGGTATCCTTTTCATCCACCCACATTTCCAGTCCGCCGTCATCAATTTTCTCAATATCCAATGATTCTTTTAAAACATTAATATGGGCATGGACCTGATGCTCCCAGCCTGGTACATACTTATATGGCGGAAACAAATGAAATGGTCCCCAGCCGATATGATGAGCCACTGAAGGGTTGTTCATTACCTTTGTAAACCACAGAGAAAATATGGGCTTGCTGTAGCCCACAATGGTTTTGGCCCCACTAAAGGCCGCCAAGGCTGATGCTCTCTCGTTGCGATGAAGATTTATTACCAGGTCATATTTTTTCTGACGAACCTTTTTAATGAATTTTACAAAGGCTGGCAATGCATTATCTGCACCCTTTTTATCTATCAATAAGCACTCATTAATCCATTTATTATGCACCACCAGATCTGCCAGCTTCTTATCCGCCAGCAGAGTTATTCTGGAATTAGGATAATTTGCTCTCAATGTTCTCAAGACCGGCGTAGCCAGCATTAAGTCACCAATATGCATAAGATTAATGACCAGAATATTGTTGTAGTTCCTCATAGATACTTTTTATACCTTTACTTGTCATTTTTTAGCAGTGCCAACAGCTTCTTTTCAACCTCATCTGGGTGAATCACTGACAGGCACTCCAGTCCCTTAGGACAAGCCCTTTTCCAGCAATACTTGCATGGACGGTTGGCCTCAATAGCATTTTCCAGCTGTCCATAAGGACCATTACGGTTAGCATCTGTAGGCCCCATCACCATGACCGTTGGCTTTCCAAGGCCTGCAGAGAGGTGAACCGGTCCAGTATCGCCACCAACTACAGCTTGAGACTGTTGAATAATATAGGCAAGCTGCTTTAAGGAGGTTTTACCCACTAAATTAATCGGTGGAATTTCTGCCGCAGCTTCAATATCTGCCGCCAATGTGCTGTCCAAAACACCACCACCGATAATAACTGGAATAATTTTCATCCCATAAAGCCAGTCAGACAGCTGGGCATAGTATCTGGTTGGCCAACGCTTATTGGGCCAGTTGGCTCCCACAGCCAGCACCACATAGGGATTCTCCATACGTGCTCCCGCCTGCTGCATAGCTCCTTCAGCCCCTATACGGTCACGCTCTGTAATCTCCATGGGAAATACCACATTTTCCACTTTACACCCCAGAGCCCTGACCACGTCCAGATAACGCTCCACAATGTGACCATTGGAATTAGGACCAACTACCGGGCGACTTATTTTATGGGACATTTCCCGCATGTTGCAGGTGCCAAGACGAAGACGGGCCTTGGCATTCCAAACTATAGCAGCAGACTTAAAGAGGCCCTGTAAATCCAAGGAAGCATCATAACGATCTGCCCTGATTATCTTTGAAAAAGGTCCGTAATTTTTTAAAAAGCCCTTAAAGGACTTAAATTTCTTCTTTTCAAAAACAATAATCTTGTCTATATATGGGTTATCCTTTAATAAATCGTAAGCCGGTGGCTCCACTACCCAGGTAATTTTTGCATCCGGATATGTCTCCTTAATGGCGTAGGACACCGGCAGGGCGTGAATCACATCACCAATGGCACTAAGCTTTACTACAAGAACACTTTTTATATTAGCCATTGCTGTCACCTGCCTGAATTTTATTGATGATATTGGTGGTGGAACGACCCTCAACGAGAGTTACCAGCTCCACCTCACCGCCGTAGCCCTTTACTATTTGCCCCTCCGGCAATGTCTCCAAGGTATAATCTCCACCCTTTACATAAACATCTGGATGGACCTTGGTAATAAGTGACTCAGCTGTAGGCTCGTCGAAAAATACTACATAATCCACGCACCCCAAGGCATCTGCCACCTCTGCCCTGTCCTCCTGACAGTTAATAGGCCGGGTAGGCCCCTTAATGCGCCTTACGGAGGCATCACTATTAAGGCCCAGCACCAAACAGTCCCCAAAGGAGCGGGCTTTTTTTAAATATCTTACATGTCCTGCATGAAGAATATCGAAGCAGCCATTGGTAAATACCACTTTCTGTCCGCCCTCCCGCAGGACCTTACAAAATTCTGCTATTTTTGAACCATCTATAAGCATAATAAATACCTTAAAGCAGGGGAATACCCCTTACATATGTTTAGTAATATAATCTCTAAGCTCTTTGGCACTTACGGTGGAAGTACCCATTTTTCTTACGGCAATCCCGGAAGCTATATTTGACAAGGTTGCTGCCGTCAATGGCTCCACGCCTGCTGCCAAGGCCAATATAACTGTAGCTACACAGGTATCACCAGCACCAGAAACATCAAAAACCTCGCTCTTATCGGAAACTGGGATATTTTCTACACTACCATCAACCATGAACAGAGTCATGCCCTGTTCACCGCGAGTAATAAGAACTCCCCTAGCTTCCATTTTTTGCAGAAGCTCTTTGCCAGCTTCCATAAGCTCTTCCTCATTATTTAGGGTCCTGCCAACAGCTGCAGCTAACTCCGCATCATTCTGCTTAATATAGTCCACAGTTTTAAAGCGGAGAATATCATAGCGGGAATCCACAATTGTGGGAATATCATTCTGGTGACAATAATCGAAAATCTGATTTTTTAGCTTTTCCGTAATAGTGCCACTACCATAATCGCTGAGAACTACCCCCTTAACCTTCGGCAGAACCTCAGCCAAATACTGAGACAGCTCAGCCTCATGTTCTGAGGACATGGGTTCCTTGGACTCCTTGTCAATGCGCACAATTTGCTGGCTAACAGTAGTCCTCCCCCCGGCAATGACCCTTGTTTTAGAGATAGTGTCTCTTGTGACATCTTTTATAAAACCAGCCACATCCACCCCACGTCCTTCAAGTATTTCCGTAAGGCCCTTGGCTCCGTTGTCATCTCCTAATAATCCTGCAGCGTGGACCTTGCCCCCAAGGGTTGCAGCGTTATTTACCACATTAGCGGCACCTCCGGCCACCACCTTTTCTGAAGCCTGCTCCAATACCAATACTGGAGCCTCTCTGGAAATGCGGGAAATAGTACCATCGAGGTAAATATCAGCAATCATATCACCGATTATCAGAACCTCGGAGCCCTGGATTTTTTCTATTACATTTATTAATTTAGCCTTTTCCATCATTGGCTCCTTAATTACCATGGATTAAACTGCAGAGTAAAGTTTACCTGATGTCTCTTTACACGATAGCGGGAAATAAGTTGCAGACAGTGGAATTCATGGAACCAGTAAAGGTCCATGTCTGCCAGGGATCTATCATTCACATCAAATGCGCTTCCTACTAAAACCCTGTCATGGTCGCTAAACTTATAGCTAAAGCCAGTAGCGAACTTACGAGAATAGCTGTCCAAATCATAATCGAAAAGGGAATTCTTGGTGTTTGCCTGGGAATAACTCCACCTTGCGTAGTATGACCAACGGTCATCCACATCACGTCTCAAAAGAGCCGTATAGCCGAAACCTCTGACACTGGATCTATTAGTAGACTCATTGGTTATGGAGTAACTGGTACTCAAATCAAGTCGATGGTTACCACCCAAATTAATAGTATTGTGACTTAAGGAGATTCCATAGTAAGTATGCATACTGTGAATATTGTTTTGATTCCAACGACCACGTTCATAATTGAGGCCTAAGCTTAATGGTAAATCACCTAATGGTATTGATTTTTCATAGGTAAATGAAGGTTCCTTCTTTACCCACTTATTGTTAGAGCTTTCAAAATAACCATACAAAACTTTAAAGGTTCCCAGTCTGGTGGCATAAACCAAATCTGCATGACTGCGGAAGCCATGCTTACCTGTGTACTTAACCTCCGAATCAATATATAGCCGTTTAGCTAAATTATAACGGAAGTCCTTGCTAATCCACCAGCCATCATCATTTGTATAACCCACCTTAGGCAAGTCAGTCTGGTCATCCTCTTGATCCAATCTAAAGGTCCGCTTCTTGGTGGAATAAACTGGCACATGTCCCAGCCAGAATTTCAAATCATAACATATCATCTTGTCCCCGGGATAAACCTCAATCTTAGAGGCAGATGTATGATAATCAGGATTTATGGCGGAACACTTGGTCATGGTGCCATCATAAACAATGATTTTATCAGGATACATCTCGATGCGCTTGCCCTTAATGTACTCATGGTCAATCTTGCCACTGGCATCTTCCATACTGCCGATCTTTTTACCATAGTTATACTGGATTTTATAGCCATCCATAACAATTTTGGCCTGTCCCGGAGTCATCTGAACCATGTGTCCCTTACCAGGCACATTAACCTCAGTATTTTGTATATTACCGTTGACCTCTTCAGTCTGAAAACGCTGGGCATCCAAGAAGGTAATATTAACTTGTCCTATGGCATAAAAATCACCATTACGCTGATCATAAAAAAGCTCGTCACCTTCCATTGCCACCGGAACATTCTTGGTAGGATCCAATGGGTCCCGTAGATTTTTTCGCATTTCAAAAGCATCATGCACTAGTTGTTTCTGCTCATCGGTAATGGCATTTTCTCTGGCGGAGCGTTTATTGTTTTCCAGATAATCCAGTACATCCGCATTTGTATCAGTACTGGCATTATATTTGGATGCGTCTGCTACTTGAGGCAAAACCAAGCTAACAGCCATCAATCCGGCACACAACAATGCCTTGGTATTTCTCTTCATCAAATGTATCCCCTATCTATAAATGGGCACAGTTGCCCTTAATTGCATACATACTCTACTATATGATACTCCATTTAACCATATAACACAAGAAAGCCCCTTCCGATAATAATAATTTATCGGAAGAGGCTCTATGAATATTTTAGCTTTTCAATACTAAATCAGAACTGCTCGGCGCTGGTGGTTGGAATAGCGTATATTGAACAATCCTTTTCGGTCTGAAGATACATCTCAGTGCCTTCAGGGAGATTTATATTCTTACCCTTTACAAAGGCACCACCAATGATACCGATAGGTCCAAGAATGATCATGCCGGCCAGGCTGGCACCGGCTGCCATGCCCATCTGTTCCATGTTTTCCTTGGCTTCCTCGCCCAAGGTCATGTCAATCTTAGTGCCGTCAACAGCCTCCATGTCCTTAAAATCAATGTTTATCTTGGCATCACGGCCAAAGTTTTGAGCCTGGGAAACATCGGTAACTACACCTTCACCCAAGGCACCGGCAGTTATAAGAAGCATATCATTTTCGATAACATCCTCGGCTGCCTTGAACTTAATAATGTCACCCTTTTTCAATTCCTTAGCATTAATTGGAGTTACCAGAGAAATCTTTACCAAGGTGTTGGCTGGTACATTCACTTGACTTAACGGAATAGTGGTGCTGCCAAAGGCAAAGGTTGCCAGTCCTTCGATACGCTTCTTGATGGAAGCATCAGAATTCTTGCCATTAATCTGCAGCTCCATATCGCTGATGCGCTTCTGGATAGGGTCTGCACTTACCTTGTGGGAAATGGTCCACTCCAAAGCGTTGAGCTGGGTAATAAGGGATGGACTGGAAGAATTATCAAAGGTGGTGTCGTACAGGTTATTGATGCGGTTCATCATACCACCGCTGGTGTTGCTGCACTCGTAATCCTTTTCCAGCTTTTTAATTCGTTCTACGATGGCACCGGTCTGCTCCTGACCGTAGGTAATGGTTTCCACAGCTCCCAGCTTGCCGTTGGCGGTGTTTGGAACCTCTGCTGCTGCCGTGCCCAGAGAAGATACCAGGAACACACCGCTTAAAAAGATACTGAATAATTTCTTAAGCATTTCAAAATCCTCCTACATTCAGTGGTAAATGTATATTATGATTGCTTTCAAGAACGGCAGGATAATACTGTGTTTCACAACTAAAATAAAGCGGTGAAACTTTTTCGGCTTCATCCCTCCGTCCAAATCATCATGCACTGAGTTTTATTGACTTCTTCGATGGCGACACAGTCGCACATACATCGAGGCATTCAATTATTTCGTGCCCATGATGAGCCTCCGGCGGGTGGACTCCAGTCTTGCAGGCGAAAAAATTCCCCCACTCCTAAAAATGTTCAACACAGTATCCCCCTGCCTCTCTTATACAATGGTAACATTTAAATCTGATTAAAATATGAATAAAATTGGATTATAGCTTTTCGATAGGGGCAATTGCTTGCTGAAAGCAATGTCACTATCGGAATGATTATTTTAGAAACTCTGCAACCTTTTTAAGGGCTACTCCTGCAGCTTCGATGGTTTTATCGATGTCTTCATCGGTGTGGGCACCGGACATGAACAGGGTTTCAAACTGGGATGGGGCCAGATAGATGCCCTGCTCCAGCATGGCCTTGAACCACACCTTGAAGGCCTCCTGATTGGAAGCAGCTGAGGTTTCGTAATCCACTACTTCCTTGTCGTTAAAGAAGAAACCAAACATGGAGCCCGCCTGCTGAACCTGAAGTGTTACACCGGCTTCTTTTGCCTTCTGAGCAATGCCCAGTACCAGTTTCTTGGTCTTGATGGTGAGAACACGGCTGTAATCTGGTTCTCCCGGCTCTGGCTCCTCAGTGATTATCTTAAGTGTTTCCAAGCCAGCTGTCATGGCCAATGGGTTTCCGGAAAGGGTACCCGCCTGATATACAGGACCAGCCGGAGCTATATGATTCATAATATCACGGCGACCGCCATAGGCTGCTACTGGAAGACCACCGCCAATAATCTTGCCAAGACAAGTAAGATCAGGGGTAACGGCATAGGCCTTTTGGGCGCCGCCCAGGGATGCTCTGAAGCCGCACATTACTTCATCGAAAATCAGCAACGATCCAGTTTCCTTGGTGAGCTTTCTCAGAAGGTCAAGATATCCTGGCTTTGGCAGTACCAAGCCCATATTGCCAGCCACTGGCTCCACAATAACCGCTGCAATCTCATTCCCACTCTTTTTCATAACCTCAGTAAAGGCTTCAAAATCGTTATATGGAATGGTAATGGTGTCGTTGGCAGTACCAGGAGTAACACCAGGGCTATCTGGAACGCCAAAGGTAGCCAAACCAGAACCAGCCTTAACCAAAAGGCTGTCACTATGGCCGTGATAGCAGCCGATAAACTTCAAAATTTTGTTGCGTCCGGTGAATCCACGGGCCAGACGCAATGCACTCATAGTGGCCTCGGTGCCGGAGTTAACCATGCGAATAACCTCAATGGAAGGATATACCTCCATTACCAGCTTGGCCAGCTCACTTTCAATAAGGGTAGGAGCTCCGTAGCTGGTGCCACGGGTGGCTGCCTCCTGCAAGGCCTTTACCACCTGAGGATGAGCATGGCCTACCACCATTGGGCCCCATGAGCCCACATAATCTATATATTCATTGCCGTCAATATCGTAAATATGGGAGCCCTCAGCTCTCTCGATAAAGGGAGGGTTGCAGTCCACATTTCTATAGGAACGGACAGGGCTGTTTACACCGCCGGGCATTAAGGTCTTCGCTTCTTCAAAGGCTGCGGCAGATTTCTCTAAATTAAGCATATTATAATCCTTTCCTGTTAAATATAATTGCTTTCAGTACAGTAAGGATAATGCTGTGTTTCACGACGTCCCGGCACTAAAACTTTTGATTGCTCTTATATAGCGGCAAAAATCATAACTCGCTCCGCTCAAACATAATGATTTTTCCCACTATAATCAAGGTATAGCACTAAAAAGTTTCTTAACGTACCGTGACTAATTGTTCAACACATCATCACCCTTACTTGTCTCATGTTTTACCTCTCCATAAGCCACTTGGCGGCGTCAATTGCATGATAGGTAATAATAATATCGGCACCGGCCCGTTTCATGCTGGTAAGGGTTTCCAGCACAATGCGCTTTTCGTCAATCCAGCCATTGGCGGCAGCTGCCTTCACCATGGCATATTCGCCACTTACATTGTAGCAGGCCACTGGCAAATTAATGCGGTCACGAACCTTGGAAATAATATCCATGTAGGCAAGAGCAGGCTTCACCATAATAATATCAGCACCCTCAGCCAGATCCAGCTCTACTTCCTTCATGGCCTCACGGCTGTTGGCAGGGTCCATCTGATAAGCACGACGATCGCCAAACTGTGGTGCAGAATCCGCTGCATCACGGAATGGGCCGTAATAACCAGAAGCATATTTTACTGCATAGGACATGATGGATACGTTGATAAAACCATTTTCGTCCAGTGCTTCACGAATGGCTGCCACGCGACCATCCATCATATCTGATGGGGCGATAATATCTGCGCCGGCCTGGGCCTGGCTTACAGCCACCTTTTGGAGGAGCTTCAATGTAGCATCATTATCCACATAATGGCCACAAAGCTGACCGCAATGACCATGGCTGGTGTACTGGCAAAGGCATACATCGCCGATAATAACCAGCTCTGGCACTGCTTCCTTGATAGCCTTAATGGCCCGCTGAACCGGGGAATTCATATCCCAGGCACTGGAGCCAATTTCGTCCTTGTATTCTGGAAGTCCGAATACCTCCACGGAAGGAATACCCAGCTCATAAATCTCCTTGGCCAGCTTCACTGCCAAATCCACAGTATAGCGGTAGCATCCTGGCATACTGGAAATTTCTTCCTTTTTGTTTTCCCCTGGGATAACAAACATTGGGTAAACAAAATCCTTGGCAGAGAGGTTAGTCTCTCTAACCATGGCACGAACATTTTCACTGATACGCATACGACGAGGGCGCAGCTTCTGCTCAATCATCAAAATGCCTCCTTCAGGGCCTCCACAAGGCCGTCAATAGTATATTCCTTGGCCTCAACACTTACAGTAAGGCCATTTTTCTTCATGGTTTCGGCGGTAATCGGACCGATGGCTCCCAGCTTCACCTTGTTAAGAAGAGCCGTATCTCCCTCAAGCAGCTTGAGGAAGTTGGTTACAGTAGAAGAGCTGGTGAAGGTTACGGCATCAATATTGCCTGCGGACAGTTCCTTCTTGATTTCCTCAGCATCTCCGTCTCCCATAACCGTCTCATAGGCTGGAACCACATCCACCTCCGCCCCGACTTTTCTAAGGGCCTCTGGAAGGATTTCCCTTGCCTCTGCAGCTCTAGGAATGAGTACCTTTGTGCCCTCTTTAATCTCGCCCTTAAGGGCATCAATAATTCCCTCCGCCTGATAGCGATCTGGTACTACATCAGCCACCAGACCATGGGCCTTCAATGCATCTGCTGTGGCAGAGCCTATAGCACAAATTTTGGCACTCGCCAGTGCTCTGGCATCCTTACCAGCCTTATCAAGACGCTGCCAGAAGTGCTCTACACCATTGGCAGAGGTGAGAATAAGCCAGTTATATTTATCAAGGCTCTCAATAGCCTTGTCCAAAGCCTTGTAATCATCTGATGGGGCCTTAATGGAAATAGCAGGGGCCTCCATGCACTCTGCCCCTAACTCCTCCAGCTGGAAGGTTAGCTTGGAAGCCTGAGACCGGGAACGGGTCACCAGAATCTTCTTGCCAAAGAGTGGCTTCATTGCCACATTGTCAAACCACGCCAAATCCTTCCGCAGATTTACCACATCACCCACAAGGAAAATGCATGGTGGCTTAATGGCTTCACGCTTAGCCATATCCGTCGCATCATCCAGGGTGCTGGTCCACACCTGCTGCTTCAGCTTGGTACCCCAACGGATAATGGCAATAGGTGTAGATGCTGGTCTGCCGTTTTCAATGAGCTTTGAAGTAATCTTAGGCAGGTTGGCCACACCCATGAGGAATACGAGAGTGTCAGTGGCCTTGGCCAGCTGTGGCCAGTTAATGTCAGAGGTTTCCTTGGTAGGGTCCTCGTGGCCGGTGATTACGGAAAAGGATGCTGCTACGCCCCGATGGGTAACAGGGATGCCCGCATAGGCCGGTACAGAAATGGCTGATGTAACCCCTGGTACCACTTCAAAGGGCAGATTGTTTTCCTTCAGAAGCAGGGCTTCTTCGCCACCACGGCCAAAGACAAATGGGTCGCCGCCCTTAAGACGTACTACTGTCTTGCCCTCCTTGGCCAAATCCACCAGAAGCTGACATATTTTGTCCTGGGTCATGGTGTGCTGGCTGGAGGCCTTGCCCACATAGATGTATTCTGCATCCTTTGGGGCATACTGAAGGATGCGTGGGTCTGCCAGGCGGTCATATACAACGGTATCGGCTATTTTAAGGCAATCCACTGCCTTTATGGTTAAGAGGCGATAGTCTCCGGGACCGGCGCCAACGAGAAATACTTTTCCTGCCATATTGTTCTCCTTATGTTATCTCCTTAATATTGGCAGATAACAGTTGCCTATCGCAAGAACAGGTCACTAAAAATATTTTTTACTATTATTGGAATAGCGATAAAAATTATAACTCGCTACGCTCAAACAAATAATTTTTATCACTAATGCAGGTATGTAAAAAATATTTTCTTAACGCGACCTGTTCAACCGCGCTAGTCAACTGTCATTTGCCACTTCATGTACTATAATTATCACTTAATAAAGCGGGGGAAATTTTTCGCATGAAGCCGAAAAAGTTTCACCGCTTCTTTTATCTTTATTACAGCTCTATACCTAACTCTGCAAGAACTGTTCGGCCGCCGGCTTCCAGAAGTCGGTCTGCCAGCTGCTGTCCCAAAGCTTCTGCATCTGTTGGCTGGCCCATGATGTGGTCTCTGTAGACCTTGCTGCCGTCAAGAGAGGCTATAACCCCCTCCACATTGAGGACACCATCATCCATGGTGCCATATACGCCCACAGGAACCTGACAGCCACCTTGAACTCGGTTTAAGAAGGACCGCTCGGCCTTGGTGCAGGTCAGTGTGTCATCATCGTTAAGGAAAGCCACCAGTTCATTGACTTCTTTGTCATCAGCCCTTGACTCCACAGCCAAGGCCCCCTGGCCCACTGCTGGGAGACAAACCTTCTTGTCCAGCACATCGGTAATTCGGCTGCCAAAGCCCAGACGCTTCAGCCCAGCCGCTGCCAGAATGATGCCATCGAAGTTTTCCTCCTCCAGCTTTTTCAGACGGGTATTCACATTTCCCCGTAAATCACAAATGGTAAGGTCCGGCCTTGCACTTAGGAGCTGGGCCTTTCTTCTGAGGCTGGAGGTACCGATTTTGGCCCCCTTAGGCAGCTCGCTGAACAGCTTATATTTAGGACTTACCAGTACATCTCCCGGGTCCTCACGCTGGGTAACTGCAGTTATTTTCAGTCCCTCAGGCACCTCCACGGGCATATCCTTCAGACTATGTACTGCTATATCAATATCACCATTAAGCATGGCCGTTTCCAGTTCTTTGGTAAAAAGTCCCTTACCACCGATTTTAGCCAATGGGGCATCAAGAATTTTATCCCCCTTGGTGGTCATAAGCACCCTTTCCACCACCAGACCCGGATACTGTTTTCTCAGTCTGTCTGCAATGTAATCCGCCTGCCACAGGGCCAACTGGCTGCTGCGGGTGCCGATTACGATTTTTTCTTTTTTATTGTCACTCATCTATGGATTCCTCCTGCAGCTTAAACAGCTTGCGGATGGCAAATTTCAGCACTCTTTCCCGCGAGGTGCCTGCTGTATTATTAACCATGCGCATAGGATCCCGAAGCATCTTGCGCACTATCATGTGGGTCATTTTATCAACAACCTTGTATTCTTCCTCTGTGAGCTCCGGCAGCTTCCGCATGGCTCTCTTCAGCTCCCGCTCCCGAATAAATTCTGCCTTGTCCGTAAGCTGAGCCATAACTGGCTGCATGGAAAGGTAGTTAAACCGCTCCAAGAGAGCGTCCACCTCTTCCTGAATTATGCGCTGGGCCCTGACGGCTTCACGCTGTCGCTCGTGGAGATTGTCGTCTACTACAGCCTCCAGGTCGTCAATGTTATAGAGCTTCACCCCCGCAAGACAGCCTACATCGGGCTCCACATCACGAGGCACGGCAATATCTATAAGCATCAGTGGCTTCCCCTGACGGGCCGCCATCACATGGACCATTTCCCGCTTGTAAATGACATAATGGGGAGCACCGGTGGAGGTGATAATTATATCCACCTTGTCCAACAGTTCAAACACATCATTCAGGTCCACAGCTGTGCCACCGTACTTATCCGCCAGCTGCTCTGCCCTTTCAATATGGCGATTGGCCACATAGAGATTCTTCAGACCATGGCTCATAAGGTGGGTGGCTGTAAGCTCCGCCATTTTTCCCGCACCAAAGAGCAGAACACTGCTATTGGAAAAATCTCCAAAGGTGCCCTTTGCCAGCTCTACTGCCGCATAGCTGACAGATACTGCATTAAAGGCAATTCTGGTTTCGGTGCGCACTCTTTTGCCCGCAGCAATGGCCCTATTGAACATAAGATTCAAAATAGTACCAGTGGCCCCTGCAGTCTGGGCAATGGCATAAGCATGCTTCACCTGGCTGAGAATCTGTCCCTCACCAATAACCAGAGAATCAAGGCTGGCGGTAACCCGCAGCAAATGCTCTATGCAGTCCTCATCCTCATATTTATAGGTGTAGCGATGGAAAAACTCCTGGGAGCATTCCGTTTTGTTCAGATCCCCCCAAAAGCTGGCCAAGGCGTTGCTGCATCCCCGGCTAACCACCGCATATATCTCACTACGATTGCAGGTGGAAAGGACCACGGCCTCGTGGAGATGCTCATATTTATATAGTTTTTTTAAGCCCTCCCGGATAGTCTCCGGGGACAGGCTGAATTTTTCCCGCACTTCTACGGGGGCTGTTCTGTGGTTAAGACCCAGCGCGATTAATTGCATTCCTGATTTCATTTTCCGCCCTATCCAAATCCTGATTGTAAATTAGTTCTATTATTTCTGGTGTCAGTGCCTGACGCCAAATTTTCTGTCGTTGTTGTGATGTGGCAGCCTTGTCCTCATTTTTTCCATGGATAAGCTCCTGACGTATGCTGTCAATAAAATCTGCCATTTCCCCAAATCCATGATGATACCGCTTTTCCAGATCTTGTCTGAGCAATCGGGTATAGGCGGGACTGGCCCCCTCACTAGACACGGTAAATTGAATCCTTCCCCGATTTACCACGCCGGGAACCGTAAAATCGCAAAGCTCCGGCTCACTGGCCACATTCACCAGAATGCCGGCCGCCTTGGCATCCATTGCCGCCTGACGGTTCACAGCTCCATTATCCGTGGCACAAAAGACACAAAAAAAACCTTCCAGCAAATCCTTACTGTAAGTCTCCTGTTTCCATGTAATTTTATTCTCCCGGGCCCAGTCTTGAATTTCACTGTCCGCCTCAGGGGATATAACCGTTATCTGGGCGTTATTTTCCAGCAGCCTGCCTATCTTTCTGCAGGCCACCTTACCGCCACCCACCACGGCACATTTTCTGTTATCAAGCTTCAAATTGATTGGATACATTTTATCCTCTTCAAAAAGCAATTAAATGAATCATATTCATCTTTATAATTATACACCACTCACGGGCAAATTAAAAGAGCCACAGCAGGCGATGCCATGGCTCATAGGTTGCCTTAGTCAAGTTTCATGATATTATGCTTCAAAACATAAATAAGGGCCTGAGTACGATCATTAACATTCAGCTTACGGAAAATGTTGGTAAGGTGGTTCTTAACTGTCTTCTCGCTGACAAACAGGGCCTGAGCAATGTCCTGGTTGCTGAAGCCCTTGGCAATGCAGGACAGCACATCCAGCTCTCTGGCGGTAAGGCGTTCACCGCGACCAGTGCGCCACAGCTCCTTGGCCTTCTCGTTAATATCGTCCTCCACACAAAGGCTGCCGAAAATGCGCTCCTCCAGCTCGGGATAAATATAGGCGCCACCCTCATAGACGATGTGAATGGCCTTAATGAGCATATCCGGCTCCACATCCTTCAGGAGATAACCAGAAGCACCATTCTTCAGCATTTCCAATACATAATTGTCATTATCATGAATAGTCAGAGCAATAATCTTGGTATTACACTTGGCAGCTTGAAGCTGGCTGGCTACGTCCAAGCCATTCAGCCCAGGCATATTGAGATCCAATAATAAAATATCGGGCTGCAACACCAAAGTCCTAGCCAGTGTCTCCTGGCCGTCCTCTGTTTCTCCCACAACCTCAATATCATCTTCAAAATTTAACACTCTTTTAAGCCCCTGTCTCAAAAGAGCATGATCATCAGCAATTAACACTCTTATCGCCATTGTAATTCCTCACTTCATTCACTACAAAAAGTGTAGTCACTCATCACCTCAACATTATACCATATTTGAATTATCTGTTGAAGGCTTTTCATATAGCCTTTTTTTACTATCTTTTATTGTAAGACCTTTGTTCTAGTGGCCTCACAAAATTGTAGCCTTAATGAAGATGGTGAGTTCCTCCTCCGTCACTTTGGAGGAGTTTGCCTTGAAAAGGTTTCCCAAAATAGGGATATCTCCCAAAAATGGAATCTTTTGAAGCTGCTTAATCTCCTCCCTGCTAATGAGACCACCGATAACCAGAGTTTCCCCGTCTTTGAGTCTCACTCTGGTCTGGGCTGAGCGCTTTTGAAAGCTGTAGGCATTCATTTCCTTTACATAGCTGGGGGCACTGACCTCAATATTCAGCTGGGAATCAATATAGCCATCCTCGTTTACAAAGGGACGGCACTGCAAAAGAATACCAGCTGGCCTGTATTTTATGGAGGTAGTGGTGGTGGTATTTGTAATGGAAACCTCGGGAACAGGAACCTCTCCACCAATATTTATAACCGCCTCCCGCCCCTGCATGGTGACGATATTTGGTCTTGACAGCACCTTGGCCTTGCCCTTGGAAATTAATAAATCCAATGTGGCATCATAGGTAAAATCATGGGGAATTTTAGTCCACTCCCAGGTCACCCCCAGTTTCTCCAGATCCTCCCGCTTCATAGCCACCACCTTGGCTTCCAAAGCCACCTGAGGTGCCGGAATATCCACCCTCTTTAAAAGCTGACTTATTTCCCTGGCTTCTTCCGGAGTACCATATACCAACAGAGAACGGGTATTAATGTCCACCTCCACCCGGGGATTTTTGCTGATATTGCTGCCGCTGTTACTGCTATTTCCAGCCGCATCAACTCGCTGGGAGCTTTTCCCTGATTCCTTATTGATATCATTGCTGATGGCATTTTCAGATGCTTTTCCAGACTTGGTCTCCTTGTTTTTAGCTGCTTTTTTCGGTTCCGTTAAATACTTGTTTTGAAAATACAGTTCCGCTTCCCTTTTAAGCTCCTCCAAATCTCCATAGGCAACCGGTATCACATGGACCTGCCCCAGCTGGGACACAATATTTTTTCCCCTGCCAATTATTAAAGTACCTTCCCGCTCACTGATGCTAAGTCCACTGGCCAGCACGATTTTATCAATGGCCTCCCGCGGGGAGATATCCTGAAAATTTACGCTCACATGGCTGTCCGCCCCGCTGTCTATAATCACATTAATATTTCCTTCCCGGGCCGCAAAGCGGATAAGCTCTGCTGCACTGCCATCAGCCACCCGCATGGACAGGGCTTCACCCATGGTATAAGTACCCCAAAATACATTCATTAAGGCCATGAGCAGCCCTATAATTATTATCTTTCTACCCACATTATTCTCCCCTGTACATTCACCTTAACACTGTTCTCTCCCACTGCCTCCACGAATATATTGTCCACCACATCTCCCGTTGACAGCATATATTGACTTCCGCCATACTCCAGCAACACCGCCGGGCCACTGCTCCCCTCCACAATACCTTTTATCCTGGGAGCTGTTCCTTTCGGAGCTTTTTTATCCTTGGCTTCCTTCGTATTTTCCCTGGAGGAATTTTCCCCGCCGAAATTTCTATTACCAGCTTTCGTTATATCACTTTTCTTAAATCTATCTCGCCGCCCCTGCCTTCCTTGTCCTTCCTCAAATGGATTATTCAGGCCCTTAAACTCCCGAACCTCCTTCATGCCCTTTATTTCCTTAAAGCCGCCTTTGACAACCTCATTTTCCTCCATTAAATTCCCCTCTGAAAAAGCAGTAATGGCCTGAGAGGAATCTCCCAGGCCATCAATTACCGTAAATGCCAGAAAAATAAGGGCGCAGATGACTGTAAATAAAGCCACCCGCGCCAGCATATTTTCCTTCAGCAATGTCATTAACTGCAATAAATGCCGGCCAGCCTTTTCAGCAAGGGATTGAATCATTCCCTGCATTTTTGCCTCTCCTTTTCGACATATTATGCTGACAGAAAAACCATGCAAAAGGATACACGCTTGCGAATTTCTGCCATATAATACTGAATTATTTAGTTTAAAAATAAGTTACATGGTCGGGGACTGATGAGTTGAACAATTAGGACCAGTACGTTAAGAAACTTTTGATTGCTATACCTTGATTATAGTGGAAAAAATCATTTGTTTGAGCGAGTCCTGAAAGGACGAAACGAGTTATGATTTTTGCCACTATATAAGAGCAATAAAAAGTTTTAGTGCTGGGCCGACGTGAAACGCAGCAGTTCCCTGCCCACGGCAATAATATTAAATACGGATCACTTCTTCAGTGCCTGCAGACTTGGTCCCATAATGCGCTTATAGGCCTCAACACCAGGCTGATTGAAGGCATCCACATCTGCCAGCTCCCCCTCGTAAGCAATGGTCAAAGCCAGCATATAAAGGAGCTCACCTAAATGATAGGCATCCAGCTTTGGCAGTGAGAACAGAGCATTGAAGCGGTTGTTGGAAGCCAAGGCATCTGCATTGGACTGACGGGCCACCTCCAGAGCCTGACTCATCTTTACGCCGGAAATATCAGCCAGCTTCTTCACCTCTGGGAATGAATTCGGAATAACAAAATCCGTATCCCAATTTTCCACTCTGATAAACTGAACCACCTTGTTCAGCTTGCCCTCCTGATGCTGCTGGGTCTGAGCGTGCATATCAGTGGTACCCACAGCCACAATAGGGGTACGGCCATAGTACACGTCCTTGCCGTTTCTGTCCACCTGCTTGCCAAGGGATTCAGCCAACAGCTGAATGTACCATTCGGAAACAGATTTCAGATAATCACCATAAGGCATCATAACTTCCATATCGCGGCCATATTTCTCAGAGGCGATATATTTCAGCACTGCATTAAGTAGAGCCGGATTCTGCCATACATCTTCGTTCTGGCAGGCAATATCCATATCCTTGGCACCATTGAGGAAAGCCTCAATATCAAAGCCGCATACAGCCGCCAGCACAAGGCCCACATCACAGAAAATGGAGAAGCGTCCCCCAACACCATCTGGAACACTGTACTGTGGCCAGTTGTTGTCCATGGCCAGCTTTTTCAGGATAGTAGGCTTTTCCTCGTTAGGATCGGTAACCGCGATTACCTCCACCTCGATATCCGGATTCTTCTTAAGCTCCTCATAGATAACCATGAAATTGGACATGGTATCCAGAGTGCCGCCGGATTTGGAAATAACCATCAAATCCACCACCAGCTTGCGCTTCAGATGGGACTTGGCAATACGGGCTGAACGCTCCAGCTCCTTGATTAAATCCCCGGTGCGACGTGGATCAATATTGTTGCCGCTGAAGTAAATCTTTGGCATACCACCACGTTCCTCTGTGGTCATGGAATTCCAAAACTCACCGCACTGAACATCAAAAATAACCTTGTCCCCCAGATAGGAACCGCCAATACCCAGGGATACCACAGCATCAACACGATTCTTTACAGAAGCAGTCAGCTCCTTCAGATGCTTAATGGATGCAGGAGAATTGAGATGCCCCTCCTCCACATAAGGCAGCTGGGAGAAATAAACCTTCTCCGGTGTGCCATCCTTGGACAGATGCCCACGAATTATGCCCTCTTCACGCATAACCTTAATGGCCTTGTTGGCTTCATCAATCTTTCCAGCCAGTTCCTTAACATCTTCCTTAGTAACCTTGCCATCACCCACAAGATTGCCGTAATCAAAGGTAAAACCGGATTTTAATTTTAACTCCATAGAAAATCCCCCCTATAAGTCTTTCACCTTACATATTTCTCTATTCAGTTCAAAAGTCCTTGTTTATTTTGAAATTATTTGTTCCCTTTTTAGTTTTCGAATATTTTTCTTCATCCTGCGAAGGGTATAATAGTAGGCCAGAGCCAAAGGAATACAGGAGCCAAACCAGGCGGCGGGGCTGGCAATAGTGGCCCCCCAGAAGCCCAATGTATCCACGAAATACAGACCAACGATGGCCCTCATAACCAGCTCCATAATTCCCGCAAAGGTTGGTACAAAGCTCTGTCCCAACCCCTGCAGAGTATTACGGTAAATAAACAGCAGCGCCAACACAATATAGCACGCAGAAGTAGTTACCAGATAGACATGCCCCAGCTCAATTACATCAATCTCCTCGGCTCCCACAAAGAGCTCCATGAAGTTTGGCCCAAAGATAACAATGAACACTCCCACCAGAATACTGAATGCTCCGGACATGAGTATACACTGGTTCACGCCTTTTTTTATACGGGCAAATTTTCCTGCACCATAGTTCTGTGCCGTATATGCCGCCATGGCAATACCAAAGGACATCATTGGCATCAGGGCTATCATCTCCACCTTCTGGGCCGCCGCAAAGGCTGCCACTGCCACAGGTCCCAAGCGATTCAGGGCCATCTGCACAATAATGGTACCCACGGCAATAATAGAAGTCTGAAAGGCCATTGGCAAGGCAATGACCAGATGCTTTTTCATAAAGTCCCAATTAAGATACTGCCAGTCCCGACGGCGAATTATCAAATGAGGAACCCTTTTCCAAATATAGGTAACCACAATTACGCCACCAATGAACTGGGACACCAGGATGCCGTAGGCAGCTCCCGGGATACCCCACTCAAAAACCAGCAGAAACAAAGGCTCCACAATAATATTAATAATAAGGGCTGTGGCCAAAATATAGGTTGGAGCACGGCTGTCCCCCAGAGCTCTAATAAGATTTGCCTCCAGCATGAAAACCACTGTAATCGGAATACCAGCACAGACAATGGAAATAAAATCCACCGCCCCCTCCAGTATTTCTGGTGGTGTATCCATAAATACCAAGGCATCCTGCGAAAAGACGTAGCCGATTACCGCCAAAACAAAGCCAACCGCCAAGCCCAGTACCAAACAAGCGGCAGCGCTGTGATGAACTCCCTCATAATCCTTGGCGCCAAACCGCTGACCAGTAAATATGGAAAGTCCCGATGACAGGCCGATTATAAATCCCACTGTAAGAAACATGATACAGCCAGTACAGCCCACAGCTGCCAGGGCTTCAACCCCCAAAAAGCGGCCTACTATCAGGGTATCAACAAAGCTGTATAGCTGCTGAAAAATATTTCCGCCAATTAGCGGCAAAGTGAAAAACAATATTAGCTTTGCAGGACTACCTTCAGTTAATTTTTTTGTCATTATAAGACCTTACTTTCTATGATTATCAATAACCCAGATACTGAGTCACCACACTTCTGAGCTTTTCCTGCATATAAATTACACTGTCGCTCAAGGCATCTGCATTTGGACGGAGCTTATTCATATTAAAGCTCTGAGGACGATTTGTGCGAAAATCCGCTGGAGCAGGAATAACCTCCACTCCCTCTTTTTCAAAATTCAGCACCGAGCGATCCATGTGAAAGGCAGAGGTTACCAAAATTGGCCTGTTCCAGCCATGTTTTCTGATAATTTCACAAGTGTATATGGCGTTTTGCCGTGTATTAAGACTCTTATCCTCGATAAATATTTTATCCTCCGGAACCCCCAGAAGCATCAGCTCCCGAGTGGCAATATGGGCTTCGTTGCCGCTGTCATCATAAACCTGGCCACCACTGACAATAACGGGAAATCCAGTCTTTTTATACAGCTGGGCCACCAAGGCCATACGACTGGCCGCCGCCCCGGAAAGAGTGCCTTCACCATCTAATGCTGGTGTTCCGGACAAGGCACCGCCCCCAAGCATCACAATACAATCACCATTAAATTTTTCTGGCATAGAATACTTATTTTCCAAGGAACCTATAAGAAGTCCCGAAACCCAGAAGGTGGACAGCAGATAAAATACTATTGTTACCGCCCCGACTACGGAAGCAGCCCTTTTCTCGTTTTTCCGCCAAAGCCATATTCCCAACGCCAAGAATATAAGAATAAAAATTCCCGGTGGCATGAGAAGGCTGGCACCAAATTTTAATATATAAATCATGGTTAATGCTCCAAAATATCGAATGATTATTCGGGGAGTAGACTGCTACGTTTCACGCCGTCCCAGCACTAAAACTTTTTCTTGCTTTTATATAGTGGTAAAAATCATAACTCGCTTCGCCCTAAAGGACTAGCTTCGCGTCGCTCAAACAGATGATTTTTCCCACTATAACCAAGGTATAGCAATAAAAAGTTTCTTAACGCACTGGTACTCAATGTTCAACGCAGCAGTCCACTCCCCTGATATTTATAAAGAATATTTTTCCCCTAAATAGAGGAAAAATTTGAACAACTACGTTATGTCGAGAAAAACCTATGCCTCGACGAAACGTCAATAAAGAATATTTTTCCCCTAAATAGAGGAAAAATTTGAACAACTACGTTATAATATACCATAAGTGAGATAATATGGTTATCATATTGTGTAATAAAGGAGAGAAAGAACTATGCAGACATTAACAAGCAACATCGTAAAGGCTGAGAACAAGGCTGGCGGCAAGGGTACCATCACCATTGAAAAGCTCTTGGGAGAAAAGGAGCTGGGTGGCAACGACATGTTCGCCAAGGTTACCATTCCACCTGGATGCTCCATCGGTTTCCATGAGCACCATGGCAATGCTGAGACCTATCACATTCTTCAGGGTGAGGCTCTCTACAACGATAACGGCAAGGAAATGACCATCGGTGTAGGCGCCACCACTTACTGCCCTGACGGGGAAGGCCACGGCATCGAGAATGCCTCCTCCTCCGGAGATCTGGTATTTATGGCTCTGATTTCCAAGACTCTGTAATCCACTGCCAAATTCATATTAAAACTCAAAGCCCGCTCTGCACACCGCAGAACGGGCTTCTCTTTATTTGCGTAATAGCAACGGGCAGATAACAGTTGTCTGTCGCAAGAACAGGACTCTAAAACTATTTTTTACAACTATTGTAATAGCAATAAAAATTATAACTCGCTTCGCTCAAACAAATAATTTTTATCACTAATGCAGGAATGTAAAAATTAGTTTTCTTAACGCGACCTGTTCAACCGCTCCAATCAACTGCCATCTGCCCTTTTTATTTACCACTAGTTTTCTTCCTCAATCAGCGGAATCATCAAAATAAATTTGGTACCCTTCCCTAATTCGCTGTCCAGAGAAATACCAATATCGTGATTATCTGCAATCCACTTGGCAATGGAAAGTCCCAGCCCGGTTCCCCCTGGCTGTCCTGCAGCCTTGGTTCGGGAGCTGTCCACACGATAAAACCGCTGGAAAATCTTTTCCCTGTCCTCAGGAGCAATACCAATGCCATTATCTGCAATTTCCAGACACATATAGTGGGGCATCTCATGGCTGTCAATGGTGATTGTACCACCCTCAGGTGTGTATTTTATACCATTTTCTAGGAAAATCCGTATAAGCTCCTTCATAATGACCTTGTCACCCATTATGTAGCCTTCCTCGTTGCGAAGAAGCTCCACGGTATGATTGACGGCGGTTAGCTTCAGCTTCTTGTATACATCCTCCACCAACTCACTGATCTCCAGCGGAACCTTGTTCACAATCTGACGGTTCTGGTCAGCTCTGGCTAGGAACAACAGCTTTTCAATAAGCTCCTGCATGTCCTCCGCCTCGGTTTTTATGGCATTAATTCCCTCATCAAGAGTCGCCGCATCAGAATGTCCCCAACGGCTCAGCATATCTGCATATCCCTTAATTACCGTCACCGGAGTACGCAGCTCATGGGAGGCATCAGAAACAAAACGCTGCTGAAGCTTAAAGCCCTCCTCAATTCGGTCCAGCATCCTGTTGAAGGTGGTAGCCAGCTCCGTCATCTCGTCATGACTTGGAGGCACCTCCATACGGGTACTCAAGTCGCTGACCTCAATGGTTTTGGCCGTAGCAATAAAATCCCTTAAAGGCCTGAAGGCCCGCTTTATACCGATGTACACAATCAGCATAACAAACAGGATTCCTATGGCACCGCCTAAAATGAGACGCTCCTGCATCTTGGCCAGCATTGGCCGTTCAGCAGTAATAACGCGACTAAAAATCAAGGTATAGTGATGTCCCTTGTAGTCCATAGGCACCTCATGATAATAAATCATAAAATGCTTTAGCCGTACCAGCTGGTATTTTTCGGAAGCCCAAAACATTTTGTCATCAGTAAAATTCTCCCTAAGCCTGTCCACTGAAGCAAAATGCTTATCCGTATCATATACGATTTTGCCATCCTCGTCGGCTACCCTCAGCACCACTCCCGGAAGCAGCACTTCCTCGGTGGCCTCATGGGGCTTTTCCTCCGCCTGGCTCATGAATTGCGGATCATTCATTTTATCCAGGGCTATTTCCACACTGATGGTCATTTCCGTTTCGGCCTGATGATAAATTATATAATACATACCGATAACCGAGGCCATACAGGCACAGCCCAAAAGAATGGTGATAACCGCGGCATAAATGAGGGTAAGACGGGTGGAAATTTCCCACTGCTTTGGGTAGTTGATGATTCTTTTCCAGAGACTAGTCTTTGACGACATAGCCTACCCCCCGCATGGTATGAATGTATTTTTCATTAAATTTATCATCCAGCTTGGCCCGCAAATAGCGGATATAAACGTCTACCACGTTGGTATCACCCATATAGTCATAGCCCCAGACCTGGGAGAGAATCTGGTCACGTGTAAGCACACTGCGCTTGTTGCGGATAAGGTATTCCAAAAGGTCAAATTCCTTTTTGGTCAGCTCCACCAGCACATCATCCACCATAACCTCATGACGGGCTATATTCATGGTGAGATTTTTCAGCTTCAGCTCCTCACCATTGGAGGTCTCCCCGGAATGCTCAGGGGCAGTACGCTTTCTGAGAGCCACCCGCATACGGGCAAAAAGCTCCGGAATTGCAAAAGGCTTGGTAACATAGTCATCAGCACCGATATCAAGGCCCTGGACCTTGTCATTTACGTCATCCCGGGCTGTAAGCATAATAATCGGCACATCTGAAAGCTCACGCACTTTCTTGCAGATTGTAAGGCCATCCATATCCGGCAGCATCACATCAAGCAATACAAGATCAAAGTCACCCTGGATAATGCGCTCATAGGCACGGCTGCCATTGGATTCCGTCTCAGTTTCAAACCCCTCATGCTCCAGCTCCATTTGCAGGAAACGGGCAATGCGGTTCTCATCCTCCACTATAAAAATCTTTTTTCCATCTGCCATATTTATACCTCACTAAATATCAACTTACTTAACGTATTTCTGACGGAACATTTCAATAAAATGCTGACAGCTGCTGGAAAGAGTGCGGCTCTTCAGCCAGGATACAACAGTATGGGTATAGATTTCTGCCTCCTCAAGATGCTTGAACACGATATCATCGGAACGCATCAGACTACGGGCAGATAATGGAACCAGGGAAATGCCGATGCCCCGCTGGGTCCACAGCATATTCTGAATCTGGCTGTCGCTGACACTTAAGATATTTGGCTCAAATTTTGCCTTCTGACAATGGGACATAAAGGCGGTTTTCCAGCGAAGAGGCACCAGAAGTGGCTTGTCCTTCAGGTCCTGAATGTGAACAAACTCACTCTTGTCATCGTCACAAAAGCTCTTGTGCATAGCCAAAACCAGCGGCTCATCCGGAAGGATAATGGACTCATAGGAGGCGTTATCCACCTGGGTACGGGTAATGGCGATCTCAATAATATGACTGTCAAGGAGCTCCAGCATACGGGCCCCCTCACCCTCCCATACCTGGAAGGTTACCAGCGGATACTTTTTGGTGAAGTCCTCCACCAGCTCCGGAATAAGCATGGAACCAGATGAAGTAATGGTTCCCAGCTTAATGGTTCCCGCCACGCCGGAGCCAATATCAATCAGCTCCCTCATGGTGCCGTCCACCATGCCCAATATGTGCTTTACCCTGGAATAGAGAAGCATTCCCGCATCAGTAAGACGAATACGGCGGCTGCCACGCTCAAAGAGCTTTACCCCCAGAGAAGTCTCCAGACGCTTCATCTGACGGCTGAGTGCCGGCTGGGCCACATTCAGTCGAATGGCCGCATGACTGATATTGCCTTCTTCTACAATGGCGTAAAACGCCTGCATGTCTTTAATTTCCATAAAATCATACCTTCCGCAGTATATAATATATTACATATATAATATACTTTTATATTGAACTATGCAAATTTATTCCAAAAATATTTCTTTTCCTGCACAAAATGTTATACTTACATGAACATTTTCATCAAAAACTGTCAAATCTGCCATTTTGCCGACTTCTATGGAGCCTAAAGCCTTTTCCATACCAATGGCCCTGGCTGGGGTTATGGTGGCACATTCCACGGCCTCCCATAATGGAATATGGATATTTTGGGCATAGTTATATATTCCCTTATCCATGGTGAGTACACTGCCGGCGATGGTACCATCCTCAAGAACAGCCCGTTGCCCGGTGACAAAAACCTTCTGCCCACCCAGTTCCGATTCACCATCCCCAAGGCCACAGGCCCGCATGGAATCAGTAATCAGAACTGTCCGCTCTTTTCCCTTTACTTTATGTACTATGCGCTGAGCGCCCGGGGACACATGAATATTATCCGTTATGAGCTCACAAAAAGCATCGGAATCAAAGGCTGCTCCCACCACTCCCGGATTACGGTGATGAAGTCCCGTCATGGCGTTAAAGAGATGTGTAATATGGGTTGCGCCCTGATTATTAATGGCATTTATGGCGCAGTCGTAATCTGCCGAGGTGTGCCCCAAGGACACCATGATACCAGCATCATGGCATTTACTTATAAAATCACTGCCAGCTGGCAGCTCCTCAGGGGCGATAGTTATAAGCTTTATCACATCACTGTATTCTTTTATCAGCTCAAAATCAGCCTTTCTAATATTGGATGCCTTCTGGGCTCCCTTATGGCTTTCACTAATAAAAGGCCCTTCCATATTAGCCCCCAGAATTCTGGCACCATCCCTGTAGGATGTAGCCTGACGAACAAGATTAAGTGCCGCATTCACCTTTGGCATATCATAGGTCATAGTGGTGGGCAGCATGGAAGTTACTCCCGTAGATGCCTGAAAAACAGTCATCCGACGAAGTCCCATTTCCCGGCAATCCATTGTATCCGAGCCTACACAGCCATGGATATGAAGATTTATAAATCCCGGTGACACATACTGTCCCTGGGCGTAATATACTTCCTCAAAGGAGCTTCTGTCACGCGTATCAAATTCTGCTTTATCAATTATTTCAAGTATTCTGTCCTCAAATATAACTACCTTGTCCTGCTCCACCCGAAAGTCCCCATTTGGACCTGGAGTAATCAGTTTGCCATTAACAATTACCTTCATATTTTCACCTTAATTTTTACCATGTTATGTTATATAATTAAACTCATCATTGAATTAACAAATAGTATAATTAAAATATATCACGATATAGGAGGATTTTCTATTATGAAGGGATCTGAAATTCTTGCCCACGTGGACCACACCTTGTTGAAGCCAACAGCCACCTGGGAACAAATCAAGGAGCTGTGCCAGGAGGCCATTAGCTGTAAAACCGCCTCTGTTTGTATTCCTGCCAGCTATGTGGCGCCGGTTCATAAGGAATTTGGGGATAAGCTCAATATTTGTACTGTTATTGGCTTTCCTTTGGGCTATGACAGCAAGGAAGCAAAAATTACCGCCGCTGAACAGGCCATAAAAGATGGTGCAAAAGAAGTTGATATGGTCATCAATATTACGGATGCCAAAAATGGAAGCTTTGAAAAAATCACCGAAGAAATTGCTGAAATAAAAAAGGCCGTGGGGAACAATATCTTGAAGGTTATTATCGAGGTATGCTACCTTACAGATGAGGAAAAGAAAGCCCTGTGCAAATGCGTTACCGATGCCAAGGCAGACTTTATTAAGACCTCCACAGGCTTTGGAACAGGGGGAGCCACCCATGAGGATATTAAGCTCTTTGCCGCCCACATTGGTCCAAATGTGAAAATGAAGGCCGCAGGTGGCATCCGCACACTGGAGGATATGAAGCAGTATTTGGCTGAAGGCTGTGAGCGCATCGGAGCCAGCGCCGCCGTGGGGCTTTTAAAGGACAAGATGGATTCAGAGGTTTAATAAAAGCGGCGAGGTCGTTGCCTATAGCACGAATCCATCGCTAAAATTTTCTCTTCTCCTCATATAGTGAAAAAAAATTACAACTCGCTTCGTCCTTATAGGACTTCGCTCAAACAAGTAATTTTTTCCACTAATACATAGGTACGATAAGAAAAAATTTCTTTACGCTCTGGCTTCAACTGCTCTAGTCAATCGACATCGCCCCTTCCTTAAACAATAATCCAACTAAAAAAGACAGGTAAGATTTCTGAGGTGCCCTCACAACTCTCTACCTGTCTTTTAATTATGCATCTTAATCTAGGGTTGGGTGAGCCTTTACGTACTCCACAGGACGGCTCCAGTCCACGTGGACCTCGGTGTTCTCCCACAGTCTGGTGAGCACGGTCTGGAAGCTCTTTACGTCTGCTAAAGGATCGAAGGTCTCCTCGGTAAAGTCCAGCAATGACTCGTGAGGCACCTTGATTACATGCTTCTCGCTAAGGAACTTCTCAGCATCAGCCACAGCCTTTTCATCATCCAAAAATACCTTTACAGTCTTAGCCTCGGAATCATATTCTACCCAGCCATTAACTCCACGGCAGCTTACAGCTACGCTATATATTTTATCTTCCATTTTATTTCTCCCTTAAAATATATTCATAATTAACTACTCATATTGACGTTAATATTATACTACAAAAGTCAATTTTGGCTAGCATTAATTCAGCTTTGAATCAGAGGTATATACCGCCACCTTCTTAAAGTAGCGATCATTTATCTCCATTACCTCCTGGGCTGGCATACGGTAAAACTTTACACGACCGGCCTCCAGTGGCTTTGGCAAGCCGGAAGGCTTGGAAATCTCAATCCAACGATATGGTGCAGGATTGCCCTCCTCATCCTCATCGTAATAAAGGGTATCCTCCGGCCGTGGTTCCTCTGTGCCATCGCACATTGGAAAATTCAGCTTGATTTGCTCTATAAACATAAGGCAGGTTTCCTCGGACATATCCAAGGTGCCTTCCTTGGTTTCATCGTCACCATTATAGGCTGCAATAAAAATAGCCTTGCCCCAAATAATCTGGTCGCTGTCAGCCCCAGGGAAGCGGCGGTTCGGCTTCATTCCCAGGGCTGCCGCCAAGTCATTAACCAGAATAAACAAAGAAATACCCGGCTGAATCTGGAAAAATTCCACAGCACCATAGTTGCCCTCCAGAGTATCCTTGATGGCCTCATCATGAGGTCCATGAGCTGCTGGAAGCTTGATAATAGACGGGTCCTTGCCTGGTTCAATCAATATGGCACGCATCATCTGCTGGTTACTCATCCTTGTTTATCTTCCTTCCTAAATTTCAGCTTTTTTGGGTATTTTTTCTACATATAAAAAAGATTCTACTTTGTATGCTATTTTGTATATAGTAACTATAATTTTACCACACTATTCTTTAATCTTACCCACCTTTTAACCATTTTGTCAAGTCTTGTTATTCCTATGAACCTATGGTATTATACAGCTAAAGAGGGATAATCTTCTTTGACCGTAGCTTCCATTCATCGTCTAGCCGACTCTTTTTCATAAGGGAATCTGATTTTGTGCAGCAGATGCTGGATCGTCTCCGAACGAATAGCAGAACCTGTTACTTAGGATACCCACTTTAACATACAGGTTTAGCCTGTTGGACTACGGCATATGCGGACCCCGCTTTCGAGGAGCTGTTACTTCGGTAGCAGCTCCTTTCTTGTTTTTATACAGTTAATTATCCTTATCTTCCTGAGGGATATTTTTTTTTCTGTCCTGTGACATACGGCGGATAGCCTCCCGCATTTGAGCCACATTTTCCTCCATGGAAAGTTCAGGGAAAAATGCCCGTACAGCATAAATCTGCTCCTCATTGTTATTGGCCACCACCACACTGACACGGTCACCCATAATACGCTTCACCTGATGCATTACAAGACGCAGATGCTCCGAATCCGTCAACAGAATATATTTATTGGCAATATCACTATGGGCCGCATTGACGATTTCCTCCACTGATGGTCCCGAAGGATCACTGCCGTCAATAATAACCATGGCCCCGGCCTCCTGGAGCTTCTGGGCCCATTCTTCATTTTCTGCCACAGTCAACAGAGCCTGTGGCATAATGCAGGCCTGCTGCACCATGGCCATGGCATGAGGCTCTGCCATAATATTAATATGAATCTCTCCCACGTGCCCCCAGGCAACAGCACGCTCCAAAATAGTGCCGGGATGCTCGGAATGAACATGAATAAATATGGTCTTAAAGCGGCGTTCCACCACCACAAAGTTACCGATCTCCTGAAGCTCTTTTTCGATAAGAGGCACTGACAGCTTAGGATTTGCCACCAAAAAGCTGACGCAGTAAGGACGGGCCTTGTCATGGATAGGGCTTACTATGCCCCTGGCCTCATACATTTTCTTTCCCACATCAATCGGTGGTAAGTTTAAATCTCCCTGGAGTCCCTTTAAGCAGCCCTCCAAAAATACCTGCAAAATCTGCTCACCACAATCCTTATGGGTAGAGTTATTTTCGCTGCTGGCCTTAATGGCCGCCAAAAGAATATCGCTGATATGCTTCCCGGATTTCACCGCATCATGGGCACCCTTGGCCACCACCTTTGAGGCCACAATTATAGGACGATTTTTTTCCTCTGGCACAGCCTTTTGGGCGTAGAGAATACCATATTGGAACGCCTTGCCAAACTCCTGGGAGGTGGCAGTGTACTTTCCAATAAGCCCCTTGGCAATACCCCTTAAAATCTGGGAAACAATAACCCCCGCATTTCCACGGGCACCCAAAACAGACGCGTCTGCAACGCGCCTGGCCAAGCCGCCAATACTCTCGTTTACCGCCTCGGTCAAAGGAATCACCGCCGCCCCCATAGTACGCAAAACATCGGAGCCCGGCTTGCCGGAGTAGAAAAATGTAGAGGATTCTTTTACGGCATTTATATTTTCAAACTCGTTGAGAAACTCCCCATAAGCACCCAAAACCATGCGCTTATAGTCACTTCCCGTTATCATTTCTCCTGTATTATCGTTATCAATCGTGTCTGCCATTTTTAGCTAATGCCTCCATAAAGCATAATGACTTTATTCTCTCATTCAAAATCATATATAACTCGATGAAAAATGTCCACCATCTCGTCGCGATACCAATAGGAATATTTCTCCTTTTTCAAAATGTAAAGGAAAAATTAGAACAAATACGTTATAATAAGGTTATGTTTTGCAAATCCAAAAAAGGAATCTACTGTGTTATTCGCGAAATATTCGAATAAACCTTTTTTATCACCTTTAAATTTTGAATAAATGAGGACAATACAATGGCAAAATCAGTCAATAAAGAGTCTACCAAAGACACCAAAGAGATTGCAGAAACCAAGGTAACCACCAGAAGCTCAAGAGCTAGCAGGGCATCCAAAAAATCTGCTACAGCCCAGACTGTTGAAGCACCTGAACCAGTTGAGGCCGTGGAAGCAGCTGAGGAAATCGAAATTATTTCCCAAGTGGAAGAATCAGCAGAGGCTGATGATACCGAAACTGCTGAGAGCACCAAGAAAACCAGAAAAACCACCCGTGGCAAGTCCACTAAAAAACGGGGTACCAAAAAGAAAACTTCCGAGCCGAGGAAGGAACGGAAGGAGCGCATCTTTGCTCTGGATATTGGTACCAGAAGCGTTATTGGTATCGTAGCCGAAAAGGAAGCCAACGGTCTTAAAATCGTGGCCACCGAGCGTCAGGAGCATAAAACCCGTGCCATGCTGGACGGACAGATTCACGATGTTCCTCAGGTAGCCGAAATCATTGATAATGTAAAAAAAGCTCTGGTTAAGCGGACTGGTCCTCTTAAGAGTGCTGCCGTGGCCGCCGCCGGCCGTGCCCTTTACACCATGACTGCTGATGCTGACATGGAAATCAATGGCATTATTACCCCAGAGCAGGAAAGAGCACTGGATTTTGCTGGTGTTCAGGCTGCCCAGGCCAAACTGGCGGCTTCCAAGACAATTGATGATCCCACCAAGTATTACTGTGTTGGTTACAGCACCATAAAATATGATTTGGATGGTACCCAGTTAAAGACTCTGGTAGGACAGCGCGGACGTATAGCCAACGCTACAGTTATCGCCACCTTCCTGCCTCGTCAAGTTATTGACTCCATGCACTCAGCTCTCCAGGCTACTAAGCTGGATATGCGGGCACTTACCTTGGAGCCAATTGCTGCCATCAACGTACTGATTCCTCCTACCATGCGCCACCTGAATCTGGTACTGGTGGATGTTGGAGCGGGCACCTCAGACGTGGCCATTACCAAAAACGGCTCTGTTATTGCCTATGGTATGGTACCACAGGCTGGTGATGAGGTCACTGAAGCCATTTCCCAGCGATTCCTTCTGGACTTTAACGTCGCCGAGCAATTAAAGCGGGATGCTGCCCATGGCAAGGATGTTCATTTTACCGATATTCTGGGAGCAGAATACGATCTTTCCGCCAAGGATGTTCTGGATCCAGTTCTGCCAAACATCAAAAATCTGGCAGATGCTATTGCCAAGCAGATTATGGAGCTGAATGGCAGCGACCAGCCACAGGCCGTTATTATGGTGGGTGGCGGTTCCCTTACTCCACACCTTGCTGATTATGTGGGAGAAATATTAGGACTGGCTCCTGGCCGCGTGGCAGTGCGCCACCCTGAAAAGATTGACGGAATCAATGAAATTCCAGATGAGCTGAAGCTGCCAGATGCAGTTACTCCATTGGGTATTTTGAAGGTAGCCGCCCTTACTTCCCTGCATTTCCTTAAAATATTCGTAAATAATGACGAGTACAGCCTCTTTAATTTCCGTGAGCTCACCGTTTCCGATGCCCTCTTAAATGCGGGTATTCAGCTGAAAAAAATGAACGGCCGTCCTGGCCTTGGTGTTATGCTCACCGTGAATGGGGAAAATAAATTCATTCCTGGCACCATGGGTACCATGGCCCAGCTTAATCTTGATGGTCGTCCTGCTACTTTGGACACCGTGGTTAAGGAAGACAGCCACATTGAGATTATCCAGGGAAAGGATGGTACTCAGCCAGAGGTAACTATCAACGATGTACTGGAAATTCCGCCTTCCTACACTGTTTATATAAATGGTGAGGAACGCCATATTGACGCCCAGTTCACCATTAACGGCCAGCCTGCAGAACCAGGCCAGCTCCTTAAGGATGGGGATATTATTACCAGCAAGGACACCCGCCTGTTAGGTGAGGTGCTGAATTCCCTGAATATGCCACCTATGGGCCGTAAGATAAAATACACCCTTAACGGCAAGGAGTCCCAGTTCACTGTGTCCCCTACAATTTTGCTGAATGATAATCCTGCTACTCTGTCCACAGAGGTGCATGAAAAGGATTATATTGAATACATTGAGTCCGAGGAGCCAAAGCTGGGCAACGTGCTGAACGTATCCGAGCTGGATGCAACTCTGGTTATCTACTACGAGGGACAGGAGCATAAGATTCCTTCCGCCACTGTTTCTCTGGAGGTAAATGGACATCCTGCCAGCACTGGAACCATTATTGAGGACGGCGCCGAGGTACGTTACATGAAGTCCCTCAGGGCAACCACTACCATCAGTGATGCATTACTGGCTGTAGGCTTCCAGCCACCTGCTGCTTCCTCCAGAAAGACCTTTACTATTCTGGTAAACAACCAGCCGGTGAACTTTACCGATCCTATTAAGAACGGTGATACTCTGGAGGTTATTATTTCCGATATAGAATCACATCACAGCTCTGCAGCAGGAAATGGTGAAAAGGATGCTTCCACTGCAGTTGAGGCCCCTGCAAAGCCACAGCTGGATTCCAATGGCATGCCTGTATCCCCTACTGAGGGCAGCTTTACAGCACCGCCAATGACTGAGGCAGCCAAGCGTGATCAGGAAAGACTGGCGGACAAGATTAACAGCATTCCAGGACTCAGCGCAGCTCTCAGCAGTTCCAGAAACAGCACCAAGAGTCCTTTCCTGGATGATTAATTGGAATATTTTTCCATTTTTGATGGAAATATCTGAACAAATGCGTTATAACGAGTCATAAATAATTTGGCCTCGTTGAAACGCCTAATTGGAATTTTTTTCCATTTTTGATGGAAAAAACTGAACAAATGCGTTATAATAAGGAATTGAGCGCGGGCGTAGTTCATCGGTAGAATGGAAGCTTCCCAAGCTTTAGAGGGGGGTTCGATTCCCCTCGCCCGCTCCAGAAAGAAATTTAGGCCCTATGACAGAAAATGTCATAGGGCCTTTTGTGTGCCAGACATAAGCAAAAATTTCAAAATCTACTCTGAGCAGAAGAATGAGAGCGAAAAAGAAAAATGTAGCTGATATTATCAAAAATAATGTATAATAAGCTGAAGTTAATTTCATTGAAAACATTTTCAACTAAAATCCGATGGGCAGGTGAATACAATGAAAGAATTTATTGGTCGTCAGCGTGAACTTAATGCTCTTGATGGTATTTGCAAAAAGGAAGGCTTCCAAATGATGGTGCTTTATGGTCGGCGCCGGGTTGGTAAGTCCACATTGCTACAGAAATTCATTGAAGGAAAGAAATCAATATTTTATACAGCTGTGAGAAGCAGCAGTCAAAGGAACCTTAAACTTCTGAGTGATTATGTTGTTGAGGCTTTGGCTCCAGAAATGCAGGGCATTAGCTTTGATTCATACGAGCAATTATTTCATTGGATAGGTGAAAAGGCCAGAAATGAACGAATCATATTTATAATTGATGAGTTCCCTTATATGGCTGAGCAGGATAAATCGCTGCTTTCAGTGCTGCAGAAGTATATCGACAGAGAATGGATCACAGGAAATATGTTCTTTATCCTGAGCGGTTCTTCAATCAGTTTCATGGAAGATGAAGTATTAAGCGAAAAGAGTCCTCTGTTCGGCCGCAGGACATCACAATTAAAATTAAAAGCCTTCAACTATCGGGAAGCAGCAGAATTTGTACCAAAATACAGTTTTGAAGATAAAGCTGTTGTATATGGTGTTACTGGTGGTATAGCCAAGTATCTGGCTATGTTTGACGATGGATTATCATTGGATGATAACCTTAAGAATCTGTTTTTCTCCGACACAGGATATTTGTATGAGGAGCCTAATAATCTTCTGACACAGGAGTTTAAAAATGTAGCTCTTTATAATGCCATCATTGAAGCTGTAGCATCCGGCAGAAACAGAATTGTCACCATTGCTGACCTTACACACATGGAAAAGACCCAGGTTTCTCACGCAGTAGCGAATTTGGTTAGTACAGGAATACTCAGTAAAGACTATGCCATTACTGATGAGAGCAATAAGCGTAAAGTCCAGTATGTATTAGCTGACAATATGTTCAGGTTTTGGTATCAGTTTGTTTCTCCGGGCGTTAGCATGATTGACTATGGACGTGGAGATGTATATTACGAAAATGTGGTAAAAAATAACATTGCCCACTATATGGGGAGTGTTTTTGAGGATATGTGCCGTTACTTTACTATGGATGCAGGTTGTACTGGTGAATTGGCTTGTATGGTAATGAAGGTCGGAAAATGGTGGGGCACTAACCCAGCCAAAAAAGAAGAAACTGATATTGATGTAGTAGGTATTGATACTATTGGAAAACAGGCTATTATTGGTGAATGTAAATACAAGAATGAATTATTGGATAAGAGCGTCTTTGAACAACTGGAAGAAAGAAAGGATTTGCTTAATAAAAAATATCAAGTAGTCCAATACCTGCTTTTCTCCAAGAGTGGTTTCTCTGACTGGGTTAAAACTAATGCACAAAAGAAAAAAATATTTATGGTGGATTTGCCACGACTTTACAAATAAATTGCAAAAATCCCCGCTAGGGACTGTACGACCATACAGCCTTAGCGGGGATTTTACCTTCCATGCAGTTCATTAAATGAGGTAATTAACTGCCTCACGCAGTTACTTTTATTTTACAAGTAGCAATTCTTTATCACTTATCTTGTCGCTCGATGCCATTTTTCTCAGGATGTGCAGGCTTATGCTCTGATTCTGCCATAACTTTTTCCAGGTACTTCGACATATATCTGTTAAGCCCAGATGTTTCTGCAGTCAAGCCATAGCCATCACAGGCTATATCCCTAATATCAATTTTCTTTTTGCTTAAAACGTTTTCAGCCATAGCAACACCCTTAGTCTTCGTCCAGCTTTTCCAGAGCCTTCGCACCAAATATATCCTTTATTTTCCCTTTGGCCTGAGCCCTAATATTATCATCTATGTACATCTGAGCCAAAATTAGGGCAACTCCAATAGCTGCCGCATCATCAGTATAACCAGCGATTGGGGTGAAATCAGGGATAATATCAAACGGAGAAATCAAATATCCCAGAGCACCGTAAATTCCGGCCTTAACCTTCATAGGACATTTTGGTGATTGTGTCACATAATAAAGCTGTAACGCCTTGTAAATTAGGCTGATTCCAATATTGGTGACGTTATTCTTTATTTTAGTCCAAAAATCTTCTTCAGAATATTTCTCAGTATAATTCTCTACCTCAATCTCGCTGAAATCTGCATCAATAATTTTATCCTTCATGATTAGTCCTCCCTCGTTAGCTACATTTCTACAACATAATATAACTTTCCTGCTTAATAAACAGTATACAGGAGCCAGAAGCAAAAAGGTTGCCCACCAGGCAACCTAAAACTATATCATCTGCCTGAGTTACCAGCCACACCTCACCCTTGCTGGAGCTTCTGAGTAATTTTATTTTTTTATATTGTTCCTGCAAAAAGTCCATAGTGAGTTTATGCAAGGATGGTACACCTACCTTGTTAAATACTCTTACCCCATAATATAATAGAATGCAACCATCAAAATATACAAGCTATCAAGGGGAAAGGAATCCATTATGAAAGAAATCGATACCAGGGAATTGGAAAATCAAATATCTGCCTCCAATGATATTGAATCCGTTAATAATATTTCAAATATAATCCCGAAGCTTTCAGTAAGTCAATATCTGGAAGAATTGCTCAAAATTCACAAAATGGAAGCCAAGGATGTA
Source organism: Anaerovibrio lipolyticus LB2005 (assembly GCF_000621545.1). GTDB lineage: Bacteria > Bacillota > Negativicutes > Selenomonadales > Selenomonadaceae > Anaerovibrio > Anaerovibrio lipolyticus_A. Next base: position 141,982 of record NZ_JHYA01000004.1, on the reverse strand, counting down.
ATCAAAGCAGCAAATCTGGAACGTACCTACGGCTATAAAATATTCTCAGGAGACAAAAATCCTGGACGCCCAAAGCTATTGGCCATTGCAGTAGCTATGCAGCTTTCCCACGAAGAAGTACAACGCTTATTATATTATGCCAAAGAGGAAAAGCTCTACGTAAAGAATTCCTGGGACAGGGTTATATGGTACGGGCTGGAAAAGCATCTTGGTGTTTCTGATATAAATATAATACTCCATGATTTTGGACTTGTACCATTACTAAAATAAAAGAAATTAATTAAGAATTTATATCTATAATTATTAGTTATTTATACTTTAACATCAATTGTTATACTAAATATTCTAAACAAGTATAGTTTTTCCTGATTATTTTCTTAAATCCTCTTGAATTACGGGACAATAGTGCTATAATAATCATCGTGATAAATTTATTTATCATATAAGTTTTATTTTTAAGGGAGGTTTATTATTATGAGGAGGAAAAATTCTGTTGTTACTCAAGAACAGCAACTACATATAGATCCCGGTCTGAAGGCCCACATGTATGTAAGTATCGAAAACTCACAGGAGGAGAAACTGTTTTTGGATTATTTCCTTAAGGACAACATTGTGCAGAATTGCTACAGCAATTATAGCTCAGGCTATGATTATATGTTGTCCCTTAATCCCCAAAACACGAATACCTTGGATAGCTTCTTCAAAGAAATGAAGCTGATGTTGCCTAGTCTTAAGGCCACTACCATGATTTACGGGGGAAATCAGTTAAAGTAAAGATTTTATTATTAAATTTATAGGGGATTTATAAAAGAAAACAAACGACAGCAGAAGGGGATCTCTGCTGTCGTTTTTTATTTTCGTGTAATTTTCGATCAATTACTACTTTCTCCATCGTCCCTGGTCTGCTGTACAGTCACAATAGGGAATGGAATTTCGATGCCCTCCTCCCGGAACCGTTTGGTCAGGGCCTTAATAAATTCGTGCTTCATGCGGTACTGATGGGTAAAAGCCTTACAGTTAAGGGTTACGCTAAATTCTATGGCACTGTCACCAAAGGTATGAAAGAATATTCCCGGCTTGGCTGTTGTCACTGAAGCATCCGCTGCTATCTTCCCCTTGGAGGCCAGAATATCCTTGGTTACATCATCCTGAATCTTCTGGGCCACCTCCAACACCACCTGCTCCACCTTATCAAGATCACTGTCATAGGCTACGCCGCACTGCAGCTTCACCTTGATGTCCTGAGCCGGAACACTGTAATTGGTAAGTATAGCAGAAGCAATTTGCTTATTGGGCACCACAATAGTATTCCCCTCAAGGTTTTCAATGGTGGTATACCGCCAGGCGATATCCACAATACGCCCCTCCTGGCCGTTACTGAGGCGAACAAAATCATTATTACGGATCTGGGGAGCAAAAATCATGGTGAAACCAGCAAAGACACTGGCCAGAGTTTCCTGCATACCAAGAGCCAGAGCCATACCACCAACACCCATGGCAGTAATAAAAGGTGTAATGGATATTCCACATTCTGCCAATATAATGATAATTCCTATTACATATATACTCCAGCTTACCATATCAGTAAGCAATGAAGTCTCTGAAATATTTTCATTTCTGGCTACTATTATATTGTTGATAATAGCAGTGGCGGTGCGGGCTATAACCTGCATTACCGTAATAATTAAAATAATGAAGAAAATATAGGTCAGCAGATGCTCTACCGGTTCTGGCATACTCATCATTTTGGTAACGAAGCTCAGATATAGTGAAACAACTATGAGGATAGGGGCCCCTTTCAGTCCACGAATCAGTGCGGTCTTCCAGGTCAGCTTCTGTAATGTAGGATGGGACTCTATCTGATTGCTCACATATCTATTGCAGCACCAGCCCACAAATATGGCCAGCACAAGACCTATAATCGGTGGCAAAAATAAAAGGAATAATTCATGGGGATTAAGTGACTCCACATAATCCCGGAACAAATGCACATCAAAGTCTGTAAAATCAAACATATATTACCTCCAAACCGAGATACATCATTCATTTTCCTTCAATAGTATCTCATTGTTATTTCATACTTGCTCAATAGTAAGTATAACCCAATTATTGGAAATTTTCCTGTAAAAAGAGAAAATTGCAGGGTACGGCGGAAAAATGTAGAATTAAAGTAAGATAAAGATTATTTTTCGAATGGGGGATTTTATTATGATATTCAAGCGAATATTTCTCATAGTATTGGACAGCTTTGGCATTGGTGCTGAGCCTGATGCCAATGAATTCGGTGATGCAGACACCGTAAATACCTTAAAGAGCGTTACGACCTCAGATAAATTAAACATTCCAAATATGAAGAAGCTGGGGCTTTTCAACATAGATGGAGTGGAAGATGGCGAAAAGGAACCGAATCCCGATGCGTCCTTCGCCAGACTTCAGGAGGCATCAAAGGGCAAGGATACCACCATTGGTCATTGGGAAATTGCCGGCCTTGTTTCCGATACACCTCTACCTACATATCCTGATGGCTTTCCCAAGGATGTCATTGAAAAGCTGGAGGCTGCCTTTGGACGCAAGGTTATCTGCAACAAGCCATATTCCGGTACCCAGGTGATTCAAGATTACGGCAAGGAGCACATGGAAACTGGTGCCCTCATAGTATACACCTCAGCAGACAGCGTATTGCAAATCGCCGCCCATGAGGATGTAGTGCCTGTTGAGCAGCTTTATGAATATTGCAAGGAAGCGCGGAAAATAATGAGTGGTGAACATTCCGTAGGCCGTATTATTGCCCGTCCGTTTATTGGTGAATTCCCTAATTTTGAGCGTACCCCTAGACGTCACGACTATTCCATGGAGCCACCGGGAGATACTATTCTGGACCTTTTGAAGGTGGCAGGAAATTCCGTGGTAAGTATTGGTAAAATCAATGATATATTTGCAGGACGGGGTATTAGCCGCCATGTGGCAATTACCAGCAATGAGGATGGCATGGAAAAGGCCATTGCGGAGCTTGACAGAAATTATTACGGACTTTGCTTCGTAAATCTGGTGGATTTTGATATGAAATACGGTCACCGCAGAGATGTGGACGGCTATGCAGCTGCCCTCACCCGTTTCGATGAGCAGCTGGGAGAATTCCTTCCTAAGATGAAGCGGGGCGATGTGCTGATTATTACCGCCGATCATGGCTGTGACCCTAGAGGTGCCGGCACAGATCACACCAGAGAATATGTACCAATGATGATTTATGGTGAGGGAATAAAGAAGGGTGTTGATTTGGGAACAAGACACAGCTTTGCTGATATTGCCGCCACTGTTTCCAAAATTATGCGTATTCCTTATGCCACAAGAGGACAGAGCTTCTGGGATGAGGTAAAAGAGTAATGCCTATACCTATTTATACTCTTTTAACATACTAAAGATTTCTACTTACTAACTTATCCCCAAAATTTCATATACATGTGTTGTATATACAATAAGAAGGCCGACTTTTATTAGCGGTCTTCTTTCATTTTCTGCATATTTATGCAATATACTCACATATACTAATATGCGGTTGTGGATAAGGTAAACCACAAGATGTAGTGTTTCAGTTTGACACTAGATACTATATATTGTAAAATCATCTGTAGATTATAGAGGGGGGACAGGTAAGTTTACATGGCAAGTTATATACAGAATATACGAAAACGCAATGGGGACATTGTCCCATTTATTTCGCAGAAGATTACAGATGCCATCAGAAAGGCTAATCTGGAATCCATTGATGATACCTTTACAGCAAAGGAACTGGAACGCCTCACCAACGAGGTAACAGAGGCCATTTCCGCCCAGGATATTCCTACTGTGGAATTTATTCAGGACACTGTTGAAAAGGTACTGATTCGCAACAATTTTGCCAGCACCGCCAAGGCATATATTATCTATAGGGCAGAGCACACCAAGATTCGTGAGGCTCAGGGGAACCTAATGGATATATATAACGAGCTGACCTTTAAAAAATCAGCCGATGCCGATATAAAGCGGGAAAACGCCAATATTGACGCGGACACTGCCATGGGAACCATGCTGAAATATGGTTCCGAGGGATCCAAATATTATATTGATAACTACATCCTGCCAAAGGATATTGCCGCTGCCCATATTGACGGCGACATTCATATCCATGACAAGGATTTTTACATGCTCACCGAGACCTGCTGCCAGATTGACCTGCTTAAATTATTTAAGGATGGTTTTTCCACAGGCCACGGCTATCTGAGGGAGCCAAACGGCATTCGTTCCTACGCGGCTCTTGGCTGTATTGCCATTCAGGCTAATCAAAATGAAATGCACGGTGGACAGTCTATTCCAAACTTTGATTATGCCATGGCACCTGGTGTGGCCAAAACCTTTGCCAAGGAGTATTTCAAGGCTCTGGCTGCTTTCTTTATAGCAGTTCTCAGCATGAATTCCAATGATGCAAAGCTCTTGTCCAAGGAAATCCGGCGTTGCATCCCTATGGATATCCGCCTTGGTAATACCGATGAGTATCTACATCATTTGGTGGACTTTCTGCCATATCATCAGCAGAGTCACAATTATCAGGCCATTTCTCCAAATCAGACAGAAAGGGCCCATAATTACGCAGTGGCTACTGCAGTGGATGCCACTGAGGATGCCACCTATCAGGCTATGGAGGCATTTATCCATAACCTCAACACCATGAATTCCCGTGCTGGTGCCCAAGTGCCTTTCAGCTCCATTAACTATGGTACTGACACTTCCCCTGAGGCCCGCATGGTTATCAGAAATCTTTTAAAGGCCACCACTGCAGGGTTGGGCAATGGTGAAACCCCTATCTTCCCGGTTCAGATTTTTAAGGTTAAGGAAGGGGTCAACTACAACAAGCACGATCCTAACTTCGACTTGTTCCAGCAGGCCATCCGCACCTCTGCCAAGAGGCTGTTTCCTAATTTCTCCTTCCTGGATGCCCCATTTAATCTCCAGTTCTACAAGGAGGGGGATTACAACTTCGAGGTGGCCTATATGGGCTGCCGTACCAGAGTAATGGGCAATGTCCACGACAAGAACCGTCAGGTGACCTGTGGGCGCGGTAACCTCAGCTTTACCAGCATCAATTTGCCTCGTCTGGCTCTTAAGGCCAAGGGCAATAAGAAGGTTTTCTTCAATGAGCTGGACAGCATTATTGAGCTGGTATTCCGCCAGCTTCTCCACCGCTTCAAGATTCAGTGCAGCAAGACAGTCCGCAATTATCCTTTCCTCATGGGACAGGGTGTATGGATTGACAGCGAGAAGCTGAAAACCGACGACAGCGTGGCCGAGGTATTAAAGCATGGTACTCTCTCCATGGGCTTTATCGGTCTGGCAGAGACACTTATCGCCCTTATAGGAAAGCATCACGGTGAATCCGAGGAAGCTCAGCAGCTGGGTCTTGAAATAGTAGAACACATGCGCAAGCGCATGGATGAAAAATCCCAGCAGACAGGTCTTAACTTCACCCTGCTGGCTACTCCTGCCGAGGGACTCAGTGGCCGCTTTGTGCGTCTTGACCGCAAGGAATACGGTGAAATCCCGGGAGTTACCGACAAGGATTATTACACCAACAGCTTCCATGTTCCGGTTTATCACAAGATTGCCGCTGCCAAGAAGCTGGAGCTGGAGGGTCCATATCATGCTCTCACCAATGCCGGCCATATTTCCTATGTGGAAATGGACGGTGATCCATCCAAGAATCTCAAGGCCTTTGAAGCCATTATTCGCTGCATGCACGATAATGGCATTGGCTATGGCTCAGTAAATCATCCTGTTGACCGGGATCCGGTTTGCGGCTACAACGGTATAATATATGATGTTTGCCCTCAGTGCGGACGCAGTGAAGCAGCTCACAAGATGCGCCGGATTGTTCGCAGACCACAATATGACAAGTAATACACGCGTGTAATTATTAGGTGTGATTTTATATGAAAGGAAAGTGTAAAAAAATGGTAGTAAATGGAATTGATGTAACAGTAAAGGGACTGAATGATGTCAGCGAGCAGGAAATCATGAGCTACATCGACATGCTGGAGGAGGAAAACGATGAGGATCTCAGCAGCCTCACCATTTCCCCGGCAGAGGATGGCTCCGTAGCCCTTGATTACGTGTTACAGCCTGCAAAGTTTGAGCGTATCCGTCGCATCACCGGTTATCTGGTTGGTACTATTGATCGCTGGAACAATGCCAAGCGTTCCGAGGAGCATGATCGCGTAAAGCATGGCCTCAATTAAGCTTGCCGGTACTGTCAATGATTCAGTTGTAGACGGTGAAGGGTACCGTTTTACCATCTTCACCCAGGGGTGTCCTCACAACTGCATTGGCTGCCACAATCCCCAGACCCATGATTTTGACGGAGGTCATGTGGAAGATACGGATGATATACTGGGGACTATTTTGGATAATCCGCTGCTGCAGGGCGTCACCTTCAGTGGAGGCGAACCCTTCTGCCAGCCGGCGCCATTGGCTGATTTGGCTCGCAAGATTCATCAGCATGGTCTGGATGTCTGGTGTTACACCGGCTATACCATAGAACAGCTCTTAAAGGGAACCCCACAGCAGGTGGAACTGCTGAAGGAGCTTGATGTTCTGGTGGATGGCCCATATCAGGAATGGAAGCGCGATATTTCCCTCAGCTTCCGGGGAAGCAGCAATCAACGGGTTATTGATGTACAGAAAACATTAAAAGAAAATGACATTGTACTATATGATGTTTAGTGATTATTTGGCGGGGAGCCTTTTCCCCGCTTTTTTGTTTCCACTTTTTCCAGTGTCCTTCTTCCCCTTTTCTTGCAACTTTTTGTTGCCTGCGTTGACACCCTTTTTTCCAGATGCTACACTTTAAGACAAATCACGTAATTATGTAAGGAGAAACATACATGGCAGAAGAAGTAAAAGTAAGTACCGTAGAGGAAATACTGGAAAATACCACTATTGCTGACGTTTATAAGGCTGCAAAGCAGCTGGACGGTGTGGCAAAGAAAACAAAGCTCATTGAAAGTCCTTTTTTCTCTGATCTTTGTGGCAACAACGTTTATCTGAAGCCGGAGAACCTGCAGAATACGGGTTCCTTTAAGCTCCGTGGAGCCTACAACAAAATTAGTCAGCTCAGCGATGAGGAAAAAAAGATTGGTGTAATTACTGCTTCTGCCGGTAACCATGCCCAGGGAGTGGCCTTTGCTGCCCAGAAGCTGGGGGTAAATGCAGTTATCTGTATGCCTGCCACCACTCCACTTTTAAAGGTGGAGGCCACCAAGGCCATGGGGGCTGAGGTTGTACTGCATGGTGACAGCTTCGATGATGCCTATGCAAAATCCCTGGAGCTGCAGAAGAAGAAGGGATATGTGTACATCCATCCATTTAATGACAAGCAGGTTCTTTTGGGTCAGGGTACCACTGCTCTGGAGATAATTGACCAGCTAAAGGATGTGGATGCCATTCTGGTACCAATCGGCGGTGGCGGCTTTGCCAGTGGTGTAGCCCTGGCCACCAAGGCTGTTAATCCTCATGTGAAGGTAATTGGCGTTGAGCCTGAGGGCGCCGCCTGCATGGAAAATTCCTTTGCCCGGGGACAGGTTTCCAGCCTTTCCTTTGTGGAAACTGTGGCTGATGGCTGTGCTGTAAAGACCCCTGGTGACCTTACCTACGCCTTCTGCAAAAAGTATCTGGACCAGATTATTACTGTTTCCGAAATGGAAATCATGTCTGCTCTTCTTTCCCTTATCGAAAAGCATAAGCTCATTGCAGAGGGCGCCGGTGTACTTAGCCTTGCAGCCCTTAACAAGCTGCCATTCAAGGGCAAGAAGGTGGCAGCCATTATCAGTGGCGGTAACATTGATATCTCCACAATTTCAGCCCTTATCGACAAGGCACTTATTGCCAGAGGCCGTGTATTCTGCTTCTCCGTGCTTCTGCCGGACAAGCCTGGTCAGCTGGTGAATGTGGCCAAGATTATAGCAGACAACAATGCCAATGTTATTAAGCTGGATCACAACCAGTCCAAGGTTACTGACAGCTTCAAGAAGGTAGAACTGGAAATTACCGTGGAAACCAACAACCATGACCACATTCAGAAGCTCACCAAGGCCTTAAATGATGCGGGTTACGATGTTGTTAAGGTTTTCTAAAGATTTTCTAATCTGATTTTAATCTGGATGTTCTATATAATTATTGTCAAGTATTTTTTAGTAGTTTATCCACATTTTTTCGCAAAAGTGGATAACAATGTGGATAACTTGTGTTTTTAGTTGAATAAACCGTGACTTATCCACAGAATTCTGTTGTTAAGCAAGTTACTTTTAGAAAAGTGGTGATTGCCCCATGATAACAAACTGGTTATCCCTAAAAAGGAAGGCACTGGTTGCAGGCGTAGCACTGGCAACAGTGTTTACCCTTAATTCCGGCATAGCTATGGCCCAAACCCTTACCATGAATTCCTCCGGACCGGAGGTAGTGGCAGTACAGCAGAAGCTGAAGGATCTGGGCTACAACATCAAGAAGGTTTCCGGTGTTTACGACAACAGCACGAAACGGGCGGTTCTGGCCTTTCAGCGAGACAATAAAATCAAGCTCAGTGGCAATGTGGACGAAAAAACCATGAAGGCCATTAACACTCTCAGGCCAGGGACAGTAAAAACTGAGAGCCCAAAGCCTGCAGTAAAACCATCCGCTGATACAAATAGCAAAACCGATAAACCGGCTGCCACTACAAAACCAAAATACGTTCCGGAAAGTCAACCGTTTTTGCCAAAGAGCAAGGTAAATGGAATTATCGCCACAGCAAAGAAATATATTGGCGTAAAATACGTTTCCGGTGGCACCACGCCAAAGGGCTTTGACTGCTCCGGCTATGTCCAGTATGTTTTTAAGCAGAACGGCTTTGATGTGCCCCGTACTGCAGATGTGCAGTATAAGCTGGGAAAATACGCTCCTGTAAGCAAGCTGGAGCCAGGGGACCTGGTATTCTTCCACACCGATAGCTCTGGTGGCGTCAGCCATTGCGGCATCTATTTAGGAAACGGTAAATTCATCCATGCTTCCTCCAGTAAGGGTATCCGCATAGACGAGCTTTCCAATGAATATTGGAAGAAGGCCTTTACCGCCGGAAAGCACATCGTAAAATAAGTAAACTGCACTCATAAATTTAAAAAATTTGTAAACGAAAAATCCCCATCAACGGATGCATATCCATTGATGGGGATAACTTTTTATACTATGAAATATTATTTACTGCTATTTGCCAAAGCAACCAGCTGGGATGCAGTCTCAGAAAGGGAAGTAAGCTCCTGAGCTACATCAGAAATAGCAGCAGACTGCTGACCAACGATATCGGAGGTAGCTTCACCCTTGGCAACGGTTTCCTGAACGGACTCACCAATGCGGTCAGTGAATTCCTGAATCTTGTCTACAGTCTCACGGGAGCTGTCAGCCAGCTTACCGATTTCCTCGGATACAACGGCAAAGCCTGCACCTGCAGTACCTGCACGGGCTGCCTCGATGGAAGCGTTAAGACCAAGGAGACGGGTCTGCTTGGCGATATCGCGGATAAGAGAGGTAAACTCGTTAATCTTACCAGAAATATCGGATACGTTCTGAATTTCAACATTCAGACCCTTCTGGTTATCATTTACATCATTGGCAGAAGCTGCAAGCTCCTCCATTGCTGCAGAGCAATGAAGAACGGCGTCATTAATGGAGCTGGCCAAAGTCTTCAGGCGGTACTCCATATAGCCAATATTGGAAAGAGTAGTAGCCATAAGGAAAAGGCAATCAGCAGCCTGCTCCAGACGAGCCTTTGGAACGATCTGAATCTTGCGAACAGCCTCAACGTACTTTTCCGGGTCCACATTAATCTCCCGTGCATAATTGCGGAACTTTTCCTCATCTGGTGGAGCAGTTAAAATCTGACCGCCCAAAATGGAACCAATCTGCTTACCATTGAGAAGAATAGGAGCACCGAAATCCATAAGGCCAGCATGGCACTCATATACAGATGGACGACCGGTTCTGGCTGCAGTCTCACCACCACGCTTGTCGCACTCCTCACAACGGCGACAGCCTTCTCTGGAATCACGGGTGTACTTCATACAAAAATCGGACCAGTCAGTAGGTCTGGTAATTGGTTTACCATCTGCATCAACAGTTACTGCTGTCATGCCTACTGCACGAGCGAATGTATCCTGGAATTTCTGTAAGAAGTCCATGTCAAAAATATCCTGCACGCGAATATTCTCTAAATCTGCCATAAATAAGCACCTCTCCCTGTGAAGTTTGTTTTTAACACACGATAAATTGATCTCTCAAATTACGTCAAAAGATGGATAATACCATTATACCTTTAATAATTAGTTTAGACAACTAAATTATATATGGAAAGTTTCAACTCCCTGGCCTGTCCACTTGGGAATGAATTCTTCCCTTGCCGCCCCGGATTCCTGTACAAAGCATCTGGTAAATCCCAAATCCAGTGCAAAATCCACCACAGAATCATATTCAAAGGTGGTCAAAGGCCGTTTTAGCTTTGGGTGGGCAAGGGCCTTATAGGCTGGAGTATACTGATTCATTATGCTCACCATAATGCTGTCACCAAACTCTTCCCACAACCATTTCAACAAAGCCATACTGTCCTTTCGGGCTCCAGGCAAAACCATATGCCGTACCAGCACCCCCTTTTGGAGTATACCGCCCCTTTCCACAGCAGCTCCTGTCAGCTGAACCATTTTTCTGATGGCCCTGCTGGCCACCCGAAAGTAATCCGGTGCTTTGGAATACTCACCGGCCAAATCTTCCGAATAATACTTTAAATCCGGCAAAAACACGTCCACCATATCTCCAAGTAAATCCAAAGTGGAGATATTTTCATATCCACTTGAATTATACACCACGGGCAGTGAAAAACCCTTCTTTTTTGCAAAAAATAATCCTCTAATTATTTGGGGAACGTAATGGGTAGGCGTAACCAAATCAAGAGTTGATGCGCCCCGCAGCTGCTGCTCATAGAAAATTTCCCCCAAGCGCTCATCAGATACCTCAATGCCCTTATGGCCGTGACTAATCTCATGATTCTGACAAAACATACAGCGAAGGTTACAGCCGGAAAAGAAAACCGTTCCAGCTCCCTTTTCTCCGGCAATTACCGGCTCCTCCCATGGGTGAATGCTCACCAAAGCCACCTTGGCCTTAAGGCCCCCTCCACAAAATCCTGTTCCCTTTACGCGATCAGCGTGGCAAAGGCGGGGGCATATGGAACAGTCTGCCAATAAATCCCCTACACCATTATCTAAAATGCCGCTCATTTCTTTGCCTCCATCAGACTCTCATCCATAATATTGCCGTATTTTGGCAGCCACCAGGAAATAGAGCGAACTGTATCACAATATATCTGCATTTCCAACACATCCATTGGCTCTGCTCCCCCGTTGGCATCAATAGGAATTGGCTGGAGAGGATAAATATCCGCCTCACCGTAATAATCCCTTGTGAACCATACGGCATAATTAACCCCCATGGTATTCTGGCGGGTAAGGCTGGAGCCTATGGACATATACTTAAAGCCCTTAGGGGCTATCATTTCCAAAATAGTTGGAGCAATATCTATCTGGCTTCCCGCTGCCTTTGGAATCATAAGATTTGGGGTTACCCCCTTGCCAGTAATGATAAGAGGCACACCATAGCGCTCATAAATGTTAGGTGTCTTATCGATGTTATATCGCTCAGCATGATCACCCACCACCAAAACCAAACTGTCAGGATACTTTTCCTTGATGGTTTTGATAAATTTTGCCATTTCACGGTCCGCATACCAAAAATGTCCCAGCTGATTAATCAGCTCAGCATCTCCCTTGGCCTCCTCAGGCAGTCCGTCAATAACCTGCTGGGAATCAAAGCCCTTCGATTTCAGATCCACATTAAATGGTGAATGGTTTGAAACATTAAGAATCACGTTAAAGCTGTCCTTTTCAGGGTCAACCCCTTCCAGCACCGCCTGATAAAGGTATTCGTCATCAACACCCCATACACTGCCGGTGGCCTCCTGAGGCATACTGCCCTTGCCCCGAAAATGGTCAAAGCCCTGGGCCAATACAAATGGCTCTATCCTCTCCCAGGTGGAAGGCCCCGCGTACCACATGGTGGTATCATAGCCCAGCTCCTTCATCTGTGGAGCAATGGAGGTTGGATACGGAGCCGCAAAGGACTCGGGCATAGTGGTAAGATACAGATTGGCATCCGCCAGCCCAGTCACAATGCCAGTTACAGCAGAAACGGTACTGCCCCCATTAGGCAAAAATGCCGGACAATAGGCTGTATCCTGTTCCTTGATAACAGACCTCATACCATCGGCGATATGAAGATTTTTGTATTTATCCAGCAGAGGCCAGTTGGCGTAGCTTTCAGAAACTATTAAGAAGATATGCTTTGGCTTCTCAATCTGGGGACCCTGGGCGCTTCTGGTAATATAATCCTCCAGATTATTGCTGTCCGGGTTCTTGCCCACCATGTGAGCAGCCAGCTCCTGAATCTGCTGAGGGGTAAAATCCAATCCCTCAGAGGACAGTAACCGCCCGTTCATACGATACCCACGATAAATGGCCTGATAATCGTCCAAAATAGCCTCATTCAAAAAGGCATCCCTGGTAATTCCCGCATTTTCCCAGCTGACAGAGTTTTCCCAGCTAAGGCTGCCACCGAAAAATACAAGGCGGGCCACCAAATAAAAGACAGCAATTACCAATATTTTCTCTGCCCAAATACCGGTCCTTCCAAATGATGCCAGCTTTCCCTTTATGCAAAGACGTTCCGTAAATTGGAACTCAAGAAATTTATTGAGCAGCCACCACACCATAAAGGCCACCAGCAAAGCCCCGGCAAGCCTTAGTGGCAGATTAAATTCCTGAACAAGAGATACAAAAAGGGCATAAACATCATCGTTGGCTGTATTAAACAGCATCTGATGAAATCTTGAATGGAACTGATGGTAATAGGGTATGCTGGCAAAGAACAGTATCATGGTAACAGCCGCTGTCAAAGCACTTAATACCTTAAAGAGTATTTTGCCGCCTTTTCTGCTGAAAACAGCAGCCACAGCTGATGGCAATCCCACCACCATAGTCATAAGACCAGCCGTCTGTATACTTAAGCGGGTCCCCCCGAAAATGGCCAGCCAAATATCGGCAGAGGCTGCATCAGCACCCATGTAATCCCGAAGGAGGCCGATAAATATCACACGGCAAAGAGAAAGGACTGAGAGATAAAAAAGAAATACCTTCAGCCCCTTGATTATAAGATTATAATAATTATTCCAGTCCTTGAACTGGTTCTTATTACTATTTGTCATATTACTTCCTTGATTAAAATCTTATGGCACAATAATGTCCACGCCATAGTCAGCAGCCGCCTTGCGGATTTTCTCATCTGGCAGGGCGTCAGTAATTAGACCGGACAGGGTGTCCAGGGTGGCATAATTATAGTTGCCGTCGGTGCTGAGCTTTTTGGCCTCAGCCACAACATAGGCCCGCTTGCTAACCCGGATAATACGGGACTTATTGATACCATCCTCAATATCGTAGGTGGATACGCTGTTTTCCATTACATCCACACCTACAGCCCCCACAAAGGCAATATCCGGCTTCAAATGGGAGATGAAATCCATGGTCATGCCGCCCCAGAAGCCATCACGACTCTTGTTAATCTTGCCACCGGCAAAGATAACGCGAATCCTAGGGTGACGGGCCAGAATAATCAGAATATCAATCATATTGGTAACAATGGTAAGCTCCCGCTGGTCCTTTATCAAGAGCTCCGCAATGGCCAGATTGCTGGTGGAAATATCCAAAAAAACCATATCGTGCTCGTGAATGAGCTTAACTGCCGCCTGAGCAATGCGACGCTTGGCATCCACATCGGAGCCCTTGTGCTTGCTGACCTCGATGGCGTGAATATTCTCTCTGATAGCCACTGCGCCGCCATAGGTTCTCTTAAGACGGCCCTGCTTTTCCAGGGACCCTAGATCTTTACGGATACAGTCGTCTGTAACGTTAAACTTGGCACTAAGCTCCTTAACCCGAACCTTACCCTCGGCATTAAGCAAATTCATAATGCTTTCCTGGCGCTCTTCCAAAAACATCTATCCCACGTCCTTACAATCAAATTTATATAAAATCCTAAATGAGTCTCAATTTTCCAGGTATAACGCCATTGTTCAAATTTTTCTTTGCAAAAAGAAAAATCTTCAAAATAGCGTTTCAACGAGACAACAGTCATTTTAACTCGTTATTACTTTATCATATTTCATATTCTTTTGCACGAAATTTCAAAAAATACTACAACTGAAAAAATTTATTTTTTAACGCTTCGGGGTAGATTCCTTTTCTATCATATCTTTTAAAAGGGAAATATCAGTATCATTGGTTAACAAATACACAAAATCCCCTGCATAAAGTCGGGCATCCTCCATGGGGTTTATGCGCTGCAGCCCCCTTTTTATGTCCACCACAACAGTTTGCTCAGGCCATTTTATATCCCTGATAAGTGCCTTATCCACAACGCTTCCGGAGCTCACCACCAGCTCCAGGGCAATACGTCGTCCAGAGGAGCTGGCACCTATTCCGTGAGCCTTTTCCTTCAGTCTGATGGCACGATTTAAAAGCTCCTCATATACAGGCTTACCCCCCGTAAGATCCGCCACCAGATAGGCTGTCATGGATACGCATATAAGGGCCAGCAAATGATGGAAGGAGCCTGTCATTTCCATAATGAGAACACTGCCAGTAATCGGAGATTTTACCACCGCCGCAAAATACGCCGCCATACCGAAAACGATAATATCCCCTACATATATGTAAGGCAATACTCCGAAGCTGGCCAGTACACTACCAAATACTGCACCTCCAGCAGCCCCCAGCACCAGCATAGGCAGGAATATGCCACCCGGTACTCCGGAACCAAAGCACACCATGGTAAAGAGGAACTTACCCACAAATAGTATTATGAGAAAATAAAGGGGATACCAATTATGGGAAAGGGCATCCACCAACCGATTGCCGCCCCCTAAAATATCCGGCAAAATAAAGCCAAGAGCTGCCGCCAGCAAAAGAGGCAGCAGCGGACGTTTAATACCGCGTAGCCCCAAACGGTCATAGGTATTCATGGAAAAGAGCAGGGAGGGGTTAAAAATGCGCCCCAACAGGCCAATGAAAGCACCTAATAAAATGAGGATACCAAACATATTTAAGGGAAAAATTGCCAGATCCCCAATATGAAATACGGGTCCCGCCCCAAAAATAACCTGAGTAAAGGTGGTGGCGGTTACTGCCGCAGTAATAGAAGCCATAAGTAGCACCGGGGAAAAGCTCTTGTGAAGCTCCTCCAAACCGAAAATCACCCCGGCCAAAGGTGCATTAAAGGCAGCCGCCAAGCCAGCTCCGGAACCAGCAGTCATCAATATGCGTTCCTCGTAACGGGTTCTGATAAGTCTGCGGCTCACTCCCTGCCCCACACATGCCCCCAGCTGAACACTAGGGCCCTCACGGCCAAGGGACAAACCGGCGCCAATGGCCAGCACACCACCAATGAGCTTGGAAACCAACACGGACAGCCATCGCATATTCATGCGCCCCATGAGTATACCCTTTATCTGGGGAATACCACTGCCGGTACACATGGGCTCATTTTGAACTATCTTCATAAGCAGCCAGCCAATTATTACAAAGGTGGCGATGTACAGCAGGGGCAATGAATAATCACCAGCCACGAAGCTGTCTGCCACCATGTTATAAATCATGGGCCGCAGGATTTCCGAAGCCCCCAACAGGTATCTGAACAGAGCGATGACACAGCCTGCAAAAATACCTACAATAATTCCTTCTATAAATAAACGGAAATGAAAGCGCCGTTCCCGTGTTATATCCTTAATTAATCTTTCTGTGGTTGCCATAAAAACCTCTCAAAAAGGGAACATAATAAAAAGAGGCATCACCGAAGTGACACCTCCTTATCATTTTATTACTCAGCAGTAAATGGCAACAAAGCGATGTTACGTGCGCGCTTAATAGCTACGGTAACCTGACGCTGATGCTTTGCGCAGTTGCCAGAAATACGACGAGGTAAAATCTTACCACGCTCGGTGATATAACGACGGAGCTTAGCAACGTCCTTATAGTCGATAACTTCTACTTTATCTACGCAGAAACTGCAAACCTTCTTACGAGGTCTTCTGCTTCTATCACGCTTAATCAAGTATATTCCCTCCTATCAAAATGGAATATCGTCATCCGGTACTGGGCTGCCACCAAAACCGCCCATAGGAGCTGCTTCAGCTGGTGCTGCAGCAGGGGATGGAGCAAATCCACCACCATTAGGGTCACGCTGCTGCTTTGATCCCATAAACTCAATCTCGTTCGCAACTACCTCAGTAACGTATCTCTTGGATCCGTCCTGGGCATCGTAGGATCTCACCTGCATACGGCCTTCTACCAATACCTGACTTCCTTTTATGAGGTTATTACCACAAATTTCAGCTAATTTTTCCCAAGCGATAATCGGAATAAAATCCGCAGTCTGCTGCTGATCTCCGGCATTACGGCCAAAACGGCGATTTACTGCCAAAGAAAATGATGCAACTGCCTTACCAGAAGTGGTATAACGCATTTCTGGATCACGAGCTAATCTGCCTGCCAGTATAACCTTGTTCATGGTTTACCTCCCGAAACTATTACTCTTCTACACGTACAACCATGTGCTTGAGAAGATCATCAGTAATCTTCATAACACGGTCAACTTCAGCTACGCAAGCAGGCTCTGCAGTTACGTTAAGCAGAACATAGTAGCCTTCGGTACAATCCTTGATCTCATAAGCAAGACGCTTCTTGCCCCAACGATCCTCGGAATCAACAGTACCGCCATTAGCAGCAAACAGCTTAGTGAACTTCTCAACTACAGCGTTAGTTGCCTCTTCTTCCATTGGTTTAACAATGAATATGACTTCGTACTTTCTCACGAAATCACCTCCCTCTTTGGTCTTTGGCTCCTTATTACATAAGGAGCAGAGAAAGTTATCAAACGAAAATTTGAAACTATCTTTGTCCTTGTGACTTGAAAATTATATCACTCTGAAAGATTCGATGCAAGAAATATTTTTTATTACCTCATCCAACGTCTCAAAAGACTGGGACAATTCCCCTTCCCCATAGGGTAAGGCATAAAAAAAAGACTGCAACGCAGTCTCTTGAAGTTAAATGGCAGGGGTAGCAGGACTCGAACCTACGAATGCTGGATTCAGAATCCAGTGCCTTACCAACTTGGCGATACCCCTATTAGTCTTTCAGACAACGAGAATTATATCTAAAAGGTGGCAGCTTGTCAACAATTATTTTTTAATATTTGATTTATGGGCAAATGACTAGTGGCTTGAACATTTAGTCACTGTGCGTTCAGAAACTTTTTGTTGCTATACCTTAATCATAGTGGGAAAAATCATCTGTTTGAGCGACGCGAAGCTAGTCCTTTAGGGCGAAGCGAGTTATGATTTTTGCCGCTATATAAAAAGCAAGAAAAAGTTTTAGCACAGGGACGGCGTGAAAGCCATTAGTCATTTGCCCAATAAAATCTAATGTATATTTGGCAGCTGCCAATTAATAGGCTCCTGGCCTGTTGACTTCAGGAATTCGTTGGCTCTGGAAAATGGCCGACTGCCAAAAAAGCCCCGATAAGCAGAAAGAGGACTTGGATGGGGCGACTCAATTATAAGATGAGCCTTATTGGTAATCATGGCCTTTTTCCGTCTTGCCGGTGCCCCCCACAAAATAAACACCATAGGCTTTTCCCGCTCATTAAGAATGGAAATTATCCTGTCAGTAAAAATTTCCCAGCCCTTTCCCTGGTGGGAATTGGCATTATGGGCCTGCACCGTCAAAACAGTGTTTAGCAATAATACTCCCTGTCTTGCCCATGGCTCCAGACAGCCATTATCCGGCACGCTGCAGCCCAAATCCGTTTCCAGCTCCTTAAAAATATTCTGCAAGGATGGAGGTGGTGGCACATTCGGCAATACAGAAAAACTCAGTCCGTGGGCCTGCCCCGGCTCATGATATGGGTCCTGCCCAAAGATAACCACCTTGGTATCCGCCAAGCTGGTATAATGCAGGGCATTAAATATGGAATACATATCCGGAAAGATTTGCCGGGTGCGGTATTCATTTATAAGAAACTGTCGAAGCTCTTTATAATACGGCTTCTCCATTTCAGGAAGCAGATATTGTTCCCAATCATTTGTAAAAATTCTCACAACTATCACCTAAAAAGAAGTATACCACAGCAAATGAAAATAGAAAAAGGGACCGCAAACGCAGTCCCACTATTTTTAGATTTTGCTATGTAGGTATTCACGAATTTCTGCACCTGTTTCCATGGCCATAACCCTTTCAAGATGGGCCTTGGCCTCATCCATAGATACAGAACGGATTTTTTCCTTTACCTTTGGAATGGAAGGCGCACTCATACTGAGCTCAGTAATCCCCATAGCCATAAGAATAACAGCTGCATAAGGGTCGCTGGCCATTTCACCGCACATGCCTACCCATTTTCCATTCTCCACACCGGATTTAATGGTGCGGTAAATCAGCTGCAGCACAGCAGGATTAAAGTGATCATAGAGCTTGCTGATCTGTGGATTTACACGGTCCACTGCCAAAGTGTACTGTACCAGATCGTTGGTACCAATGCTGAAGAAATCCACATATTTTGCCAGTACCGGAGTCATTACAGCTGCCGCCGGGGTTTCCACCATAATACCCAGTTCAACGTCCTTGGAGTATTCTTTACCCTCAGCCTCCAGCTCCGCCATAGCCTTTTCCATGGCAGCCCGAATACCTTTTACTTCATCCACGCTGATAACCATAGGGGCCATAATAGCGGCCTTACCGTATACACCGGCTCTCAGAATGCCCTTCAGCTGTGGCATGAACAGGTCAGGGCGCTCCAGACTTATGCGGATAGCCCGATAACCAAGGAATGGATTGTCCTCATGGGGAATATTTAAATATGCCAGAGGCTTGTCACCGCCAATATCCATGGTACGGATGACACAGGTCTCCCCCTTGCAGGCCACAATGGCCCGCTTATAAGCCTCAAACTGCAGCTCCTCATCCGGAATATTCTCACGGCCCATGAAAAGGAACTCACTTCTGAACAGGCCAACACCTTGATTGCCAAACTTGGCTGCAGCCTCTGCATCCTCTGGAAGTCCAATGTTGGCAGCCAGCTGCACCTTCACCCCATCAGTGGTTTCAGCCGGCAGATCCTTCAGAGCATCCAGACGCTTCTGCTCCTCCTGCTGGGCCTTAATTTTTGCCTCGTAGGCTGCCAGCTCATCCGCAGACGGATTTACCAGCACAAGGCCTTCGTTGCCATCCAGCAGCACCTTGGCCCCCTCAGGAATATCCTCCACCCGGTTTTCCAGACCTACAACAGTGGTAATGGCCCTGGATTTGGCAATAATAACGGCATGACAGGTGGTACTGCCCTGGCCCATAATAACGCCGGCAATTTTATCATCGGAGATATTGGCAATGGCAGATGGCTCCACCTCAAAGCCGCAGAGCACCACTGGCTCCTCACCGATTTCCGGCTCCTTGACCCCCAACAAATGACGGGCAATACGACGACCAATGTCTTTTACATCAGCAGAACGCTCCCGCATGTATTCATCGTCCATACCCGCCAGCATTTCAGCACATTCCTGGGCAGCCTCCAAAACAGCCTTTGGAGCATGGCCCATTTCACGGGTCTTATCATTCATGCCATCAGTAAGCATTGGGTCCATCAGCAAGAAGGAATGTGCCTCCATAATTTCAGCCTGCTCATCCTGCCCTGCTGCCCGCATGGCCTCAACGCTTTCATCAATAGCTGCAGATATTGTATCAATAGCCTCCTCCAGCTTGGAGAGTTCCTCTTCTGCACTGCCTGGATTATAGGCTGCCATATACCCATCAAGAGACTGGCCCACCTTCATTATTTTTCCGATGGCAATTCCCGGGATGGCAATATTCCCCTGAATTTTCTCTGACATAAACAAATCCTCCCCCCACGGATCAGTATTTAATTACAGCTCTTCAGGGAATCCAAAACCATTGGCGAACATTTCAGTTACAGCCTTTGCCACATCAGCCTCATCTGGACCCTCAATGGTAACGGTAACCTCAGCATCCTGCTTGGCACCCAAAGCCATAACAGCCATCATGCTCTTAATATTGGCACTTTTGCCATTGAACTTAATTACCACATCAGACTCAATTCCCTTGTTGAATTTTACTAGTTCCTTGGCTGGACGCGCATGTAATCCTGGCTTGTTTAATACCTTCAAATTTAATTCCTGCATAAAAATACCTCTTTTCCTACTATGCTTATTTAAATTGTTATGATAAAATTATACTTGTAATGCAAAACTGTATATTCGACACAATGGGAAAATCCCCTGCAAGGAAATGCAGTTTTTATTGTTCCTCTGCTTATTTTAAAGGATTTTCCTGTGGTTTGTCGAATATATTTTTATTGTGGGGAATAATATCTACAAGTTATAACCACAAACTATACTTACAATTCTATAGTGGTGATTTTATTTGATGTTCTTTATTATGACGGCTATCATTATGACAGTGGCCATTTTGGTCGTGTATAAGGTAGCCCGTGCCCTGGACTGGGCCTTGAGCCTTCCGGCCCTGGTGGGTTGTGGTGTTTGCGCACTGCTTATAAATTTCCTGTCAATTCCAGTGGCACCATTTCTTACGGAATACCGTTTCACCGTTTTGGGCGCCATGGTTCTCGTTGCGGCTATAGTTATAACCAGTATTAATCATTTCTTTATCCGCAAACGACGAAAGCAGCTGGAAGCTACTGATGGCGAAAACAGCCAGCTGAAGCAGGAAGCTGCTCCAGCTAAGGAAGAACTGGTTCCAGTGGTCAATTCAGCCATTCTTTCCGATGAAGAGGTCGAGGCTTTAATTGCCAAGGACAAGGAGCCGGAACCAGAGCCTATTGTTCAAGCTGAGCCAAAGGTGGAGGAAGTAATTCCAGAGCCAGAGCCTATGATTGAGGCTGTTGTCGAGGAAGTTGCTCCTGAGGAAACAGAAGCCGAGGCTGTAATTGAGGAGAAAGCTCCTGAAGAAACAGAAGCCGAGACTGTAGTTGAGGAGGAAGCTCCTGAGGCTGAAGCTGAAATAGAGCTTGAAGAAGCGTCTGAACCAGAGCCAGAAGAAGAAATTTCGGAACCAGAGCCTGTGATTGAGGATGTGGCTGAAGAAGAAGCTCCTGAAGAAACAGAAACCGAGACTGTAGTTGAGGAGGAAGCTCCTGAGGCTGAAGTTGAAATAGAGCTTGAAGATACTTCTGAACCAGAGCCAGAAGAAAAAATTCCAGAGCCAGAGCCTATGATTGAGGCTGAGCCAGTACCTTCCGTGGATGAAAAGCTGGCCGACACTGCTACATTGGACGATGTTCTGGATTATGCCTTTGAATTAAAGGGCTCTTCTGATTGGAGCAGTGCTCTGAAGGCTTACAATTATGCCCTGGAGCAGTATCGTGACGATGCCTACGCCCCATTCCTTGTACTGGAAATTGTCAATATCCACAAGGATCACGGACGTTATGACGAAGCAATTCAGTGCTTCTATGATGCACTTGAAATACCAGCAGTTGCGGACAGTCCTGACATGCTGGCGGAGTTTGAGGACAGTATGATTTATCTTGAGGCCACCAAAGAGGTGCTGATATCAGAAAATCAGCCTGATACCCCATTCTTCGATATTCCAAAGGACTATATGTCAAAAATCGAGTCTATCTACAATGAGAGAAAGGCTCGCTCTATTTGATAAATCATTAGGGAGGATTTTTCCATGAAAAAGAGTGTAGAAATTATCGGTTTGCCAGTCATCAGTATCACTGAGGGCCGTGAACTGGGCATGAGCAAGGGCCTGCTGGTTGATGCCAAGAATGGTGCCATTGCTGCCATTATTATTGAGGACGAGGATTGGTACAGAGGCGTAAAGCTTCTCCCATATTCTTCTGTAGTAGCTATCGGTGAAGACGCTGTAACCGTTGTTAACAGCGAAACCATTCTCACCCTTGAGAATGCCGGTGACTATGAGACCATGATGGACGAAAACGTAAAGGTTATCGGCACCAAGGCCATCACCAAGTCCGGTACTATCCAGGGTAATGTAGTTGAGATTTATGTCGGTGAAGGCGGCAAGATCGAAAAGTGCGAAATCGAAGCATCAGATGGCAGCCTGTCTGAAATCACCTCTGACCAGATTTCCATTTTTGGTAAGCAGGTAACCATCATCGACTCGGAAAAAAAAACTGATGAATTAAGTGCAGCTCCTGCTGAATCCACTGAGGTTGCTGTGGAAGCTCCTGTCGTTGAAGAACCAGCAGCAGAGGCACCAGTAATTGAGGAACCAGCTGAAGAGGCTCCTACGGAAGAAGCTCCTGTAGAGGAAGCTCAGCCAGAGGAAGAGCCAGCAGCTGAGGAACCAGTAGTTGAGGAACCAACTGAAGAGGCTCCTGTGGAGGAAGCTCCTGCAGAGGAGGCTCAGCCAGAGGAAGAGCCAGCAGCTGAAGAGGTTAAGGAAGAAGAACCTGCACCTGAACCAGTTGCAGCCCATGATTCCATGCATCAGGCGGCAAACAACACTACCATTGATAGACAGCGCAAGTTTATCCTTGGCAAGACTGCCCGCCGTACCCTTACTTCTCCAACTGGTGTCGTTATCGTAAACGAAGGCGACCCTATCACTGAGGAAGTTATCCAGAGAGCACAGCTCTCCAACATGTTCGTTCCTCTTACACTGAACGTGCAGTAAAATTTAAACTAAAATTTTAAAGGGCATTGGCTTCGGCCAGTGCCTTTTTTTACACATTTTCTTCATTATTAGAATTTTTTTCTTCTTTTAGAAGAAAAAATTGAACAATGGCGTTATAATTATTTCATATTGATAAAAAGGGGTTTTGTATATGAACAATGATTATTCCATTAACACCAGATGTGTTCAGGCCGGCTACACTCCCGGCAACGGAGAGCCACGTCAGATTCCAATAATCCAGTCCACAACCTTTAAATACGATACCAGCGAGGATATGGGAAAGCTCTTTGACCTGGAAGCCACTGGCTATTTCTATTCCCGTCTGCAGAATCCTACCTGCGATACTGTAGCAGCCAAGATTTGCAATTTAGAGGGAGGCAGTGCCGCCATGCTCACTTCCTCCGGTCAGGCAGCCAACTTCTTCGCCCTATTCAATATCTGTGAAGCAGGAGACCATATTGTGGCATCATCCTCCATTTACGGTGGTACCTTTAACCTTATTGCAGTAACCATGGCAAAAATGGGCATCGAAGCCACCTTCGTTTCCCCTGATGCCTCCGAGGAGGAGCTGTCAGCCGCCTTTAAGGAAAATACCAGAGCCATGTTCGGCGAAACCATTGCCAACCCTGCCCTTACTGTTCTTGATATTGAAAAATTCGCCAAGGTGGCCCATGCCCACGGAGTACCGCTTATCGTGGATAACACCTTCCCTACCCCTGTAAACTGCCGACCAATAGAGTGGGGTGCAGATATTGTTACCCACTCCACCACTAAGTATATGGATGGCCACGGTGCTGCTGTAGGCGGTGCCATTATCGATTCCGGAAAATTCGACTGGATAGCCCACAAGGACAAGTTCCCAGGCCTTACTGCCCCTGATGAGTCCTATCACGGCCTTATTTATGCAGAAAAATTCGGCAAGGAGGGAGCCTTTATTACCAAGGCCGTTGTTCAGCTTATGCGTGATCTGGGCTGCGTTCAGTCCCCTCAGAGTGCCTTTATGCTGAATCTCGGTCTGGAATCCCTCCATGTGCGTATGGCCCGTCATGTGGAAAATGGCCAGTCTGTAGCTGAATTCCTTGAGAGCCAGCCACAGGTTGTTTCCGTAAATTATCCTGGACTCAAGAGCAACAAGTATAACAGCCTCGCCCAGAAGTATCTGCCAAAGGGTGGCTGTGGCGTGGTATCCTTTGAATTAAAGGGTGGCCGTAAGGCAGCAGAGACCTTTATGAAGAATTTAAAGCTGGCAGCCATTGAAACCCATGTGGCAGATGCCAGAACCTGTTGTTTGAATCCTGCCACCTCCACCCATCGTCAGCTTACAGAGGAACAGCTTACAGCTGCTGGAATTCCAGCAGGACTGGTGCGCATGTCCTGCGGTCTTGAGGACAAAAATGACCTTATCGATGATCTGAAGCAGGCTTTAGAGGCAATATGAGATAGATAGTAGAGCGATTTCCTGGAGCAGTTGAACACGGAGCGTTAAAAATTCTTTTTCTTGCCTTACCTATGTATTAGTAGTAAAAATTACTTGTTTGAGCGAAGCAAGTACTGTAAGGGCGAAGCGAGTTGTAATTTTTGCTACTATATGAGGGAAAGAAAAAAATTTAGTGACGGGTTCTTGCTACAGGAAACGCTCTGCTATCCATAACTATTCAATAAAAAAGCTAGGGTATGTAGCACATATTTGTACTGCATTTACCCTAGCTTTTTTTATCTAAATTCTATTTTTAAATTAAGCTCTTCTTTGCATAGTCCGTGGACTCAAGATTAAGATTAACCTTTTCGCCCCTCTTCTCCCGAACTGCTACCCGCTCCTCATAATCGAAGCATTCCCGGGCCACATCCTTGCTGAGCCACAGTAGACAGATAAGGTTTGGAATGGCCATAAGACCGTTGGCAGTATCGGAGAAATCCCATACCATATCCAGGGCCTGAGTGGCACCGATATAGGTTACAAAAGCATAAACGGTTCTGTACATTACAGTGAGGTCGTGATTATCCCACAGGTATTCCAAAGCCTTTTCGCCGTAATACTCCCAACCAAGAATGGTAGAGAAGGCAAAGAGGGCCAAGGAACAGGAAATAATCACTCTGGCATGCTCCCCAAATACGGTGGAAAAAGCCAAAATAGTCAGATGAGCGCCGGATACAGCCTTGCCAGCTTCCGGATCAATGGTTCCCAGGGCACCGGAGGAGGCAATAACCAGACCAGTGAGCACGCAGATAATCATGGTATCAAAGAAGGTGCCAGTCATATTTACATAGCCCTGACGGGATGGGTGGTCTGTACGGGCTGCAGCCGCCGCAATAGGGGCAGAACCAAGGCCCGCCTCATTGGAGAAAACACCACGGGCAACACCCCAACGCATGGCTGACATCATAGTAGCCACAATGGAACCGCCCACACCACCAGCCATAGCCTCAGGGGCAAATGCCATGGTGAAAATTTCAGCAACACCAGCTGGAAGATTTGCGGCATTGGCAACAATAACCACTACAGTTACTATCATATAAAAAGCAGCCATAACAGGCACTACAATACTGGATACAGCACCAATGGAGCGAACACCCTTAAAGAGTACCACCATGGTGAGAATAACCAGAATAGCACCTACAAAGGCCGGATCCACATGGAAGCTGGAATTAAAGGCAGCGGCAATGGAGTTGGCCTGGGTCATATTGCCAATTCCAAAGGAAGCACATACGGCAAAGGCCGCAAACAGGGTTGCCATGGTCTTACCTATAAAGCCACCAATACCATTTTTCATGGCATACATAGGGCCACCGGCCATTTCTCCCCTATTATTGTTTTCACGATACTTAACCGCCAAAACGGATTCAGCATATTTGGTGGAAAGACCAAAGGCGGCGGAAATCCACATCCACACCAAAGCACCCGGTCCACCTAAAACCATAGCAGTAGCCACACCCACGATATTACCGGTTCCCACTGTAGCAGAAAGGGCAATCATAAGTGACTGGAAAGGAGTAACATCACCCTCTGATGAATCCTTCTTGGCCAAAATCATTTTGAGAGCGTATGGCAAATTAAGCCAAGGCTTAAACTTCAGCCGCACCGTAAGAAAAACACCGGTACCCACCAGCAACGCCAGCATGACAGGTCCCCATACAAAATCATTGACCTGTTTTATTATAAGTCCATAATCCATAACCTATCCTCCCTATAGCAATTGTCATCACCTGAAAAAGATGCAAAACAAAAATGGACTGTATCAGCAGCCCATTTTTCAGTGAGCATCACTAAACTCAATCATCGCTAGCAGCTCGACCTCATCAAGTGTTGCGGGCAAAATACCGCAACTCCAGCAAATACTAGGGCTACGGGCTTCATTGCCCAAACTATACAAAATGTATATTAAAGAGTATATTACGAAACCTTATTTTTGTAAAGTCTAGGTCTAATTATATTCCGAAATACGAATAATATAAGGAATAATTTAAGTTATCCTTTCTATTTATTAACAGGAGCTAATTTTATATAGAAAAGAATTGGCTGGTTTACAGCTAATCTGTACAATTCATCTTATTCCTATCAGATTTCATTTTTGAGTCTATATAATTGTTTTGTATTGACTTATGATTTTATTGTTTCGAATTGTCTGACAAATTTTTTGCAAAAAGAAAAAGGCGGTATTTAAATCCGCCTTTGCTTAGGTCTGTGACGTCCGCCGTAATCTCCCTATGTAAAACGACGAGGCCACCTCTCCTGACCTTGTGTATACATTATACGGCTCTCAAATACCCATGTCAAGTAATAAAAACAATATTTTTCAAAAAAAATAGGACTTTTTACTACCCTAAAGTTTAAAATTAGTTACTTTTGTTTACTATTAGTCAATACAAAAGAATCCCCCAACTGTCCATCAGGGAGAAAACATTGTACTGTTATGTCCTTATTGCTGGCATTAATTGTCAGATAATTATCCGTTTCCGGCTGAGGCAACATAATTTTATCAAATCTCTTAGTACGGGGTACACTGTAGCGACAATTTCCCGCCACCCCGGTATCAATATACACCGGTCCCCGATCAGAGGGCTCAAAATTATATATATGACCGTGACGCCTATAGGTATGCTGATGGGCTGTAAAAACCAGATGTATTCCCAGCGCATCAAAATATGGCATAAACCGCTTCCCCACTTCATCTATATCTGCCAGAGGCTCACTGCTGTCAAGATTATCATAATTAATAATATCCTTGTGCATCAGCACCACCTTCCACGTTTTATCTGAAGCCGCCACATCCTGGACCAGCCACTGAAGCTGTTCTTCCATCAGCCCTGGCTTTATAGGGTCCAGCTCCTCAAACTGGGTATTCAGCACAATAAAATGCACCGGGCCATAATCAAAGGAATAATAATACCGCTGAAAGGCATTGCTTCCATTGTCCGGCACCGAAAAGAAATTCAAAAAGGCATGGGGAATACGGCATTTCCAGTTAAGATTATAAGTCTCGTGATTGCCCATAAGTGGCACAAATATTTTGGAAGGCATATAGGCACTGATGGCGTTGAACCACTGGCGCCACTGATAGGCCGCCTCACCATTATCCACCAGATCCCCCATATTTATGAACATATTAATATTAGGGTGGGCATTAAAGGCCCCTGAAGCCACTTTTCTCCAGGTTTCGTAGCCATCAGAGCATTGGGAATCAGGGAAAATCAAGGCCTCCATGGCATTACTGCCAGCTGTTTCCAGTGGATACCAAGGGGTTGTGGCCCCGTCCTGCACAATCTGGTATGTGTACTTACTTTGGGGCTGAAGTCGATTAACCAAAACCTTATTTATATAGAAGCTGTCCCCATCATCCTGAAAAGGGCCGCCGCTTCCCATATAAGAGGTTACATTTCCTCCACTGTCCCTTACATTTACCCGCAAGGAATTATGTGGGGTGCGGGAATGCCACATAATGGTTCTGGAAGTGGTGCTGTCCTTTGTTACAATCTGGCGGGGCATATAAATATCCGTGCCTGCCGCTGCAGCAGAGGATTTATTGAATTTCCCCATTATCGCTGACACAATGCCTGTAAAAAAGACCTTTAAAAATGACCGCCTGTTTATTTTTGAAGTCATATTTTTATCTCCCATTTCATGGAAAAATAGAAAATCACTGCAACTCACTTAAACTATTTATTATCTGCACTGAAGGATAAGAGGCAAATTCTTCTCCTTTTGTGTTACCCGTAAGAACAGCGGCAAAATCCACCCCGGCATTTTTCGCCGCCCCGGCATCATAAAGACTGTCCCCCACATAAAGCACTTCCTTTGTGTCTGCTCCGGTGCGCTTAAGAGCCATATTGATGCCCTGAGGATCCGGTTTGCTGGCAGTGGTGTCCTCGCTGCCAATAATAAAATCAATAAGATGAGTTTGGCCATCCTGCTGAAATTTTTCTTCTATGCGATGACGGGTTTTAGTGGAAATAATAGCCACCGTACAGCCTGCTGCCTTCAGCTTTTTCAAGGTGGCAATGGCGTCTGGGAAGAAATGGGTATTGGGAGTCATTAATTCCGCCGCATATTTTTTATATGACAAAAGGAATTTATATTTCTCCCCCTCATCAGTTAATCCCGTAACCTGGGTAATGGCATCCATCATGGGCATACCAATGGTCAGCTTAATTTCATCCCAGGGCTTTGCAGGTATGTTAAATTCCTCCAAGGTCCGCAAGAAGCATTCCACAATACCCTTTTCAGAATTTACCAGGGTATAATCAAAATCAAAAAAATAATACTTATACTTCATCTACTTTTTCCTTTTCCAGCCAGTTGGCGTATAATTAGTTCATGAGATGTATAATTAATCTATAATATGTAATTATACCATAGATGACATAAGAAAAATTTAGCGAGGTATTAAAATGACAGACAGTATTGTAAACCGACTAACCAAGCATCTGCGACTTTTTTACAAGGAAAATCCTTATGTGGAGCTGTTACACATTTGGGTGGACAATGTGGAGGAGGGCTCCGTTACCCTGGAAATGAAAATTGACCGCAAGCACACCAATTTCTATGAAATGTCCCACGGTGGCGCCTTAATGAGTCTGGCTGATACTGCTATGGGTGCCGCCTGCCTTTCCCACAATAAAAAGGTAGTAACCCTGTCCTTTAACATGAGCTTTATAAAGGGCGTGCCTTTAGGTGAAAAGCTCATTGCCACCGGCCATGTGGTACACAACGGCTCCCGCACCATGATGTGCGAATGCGAGCTGAAAAATGAGGATGGAAAGCTGTTTTGCAAGGCCAGCGGCAGCTTCTTCGTCATCGGAAAGCTGCTGGCAGAAAGCAAATAATAACGTAGTCAGTTATATAACAATCAAAAAGAAAAGGCGAGGGCCATTGCCGATAGCAAAAAATAAGCGAGGGCAATTGCCGATAGCAGTTGAAGCCGGAACGTAAAGAAATCTTTTTCTTGTTTTACCTATATATTAGTGGAAAAAATTACTTGTTTGAGCGAGTCCTTAAAGGACGATGCGAGTTGTAATTTTTTCCACTATATGAGAACAAGAAAAAATTTTAGTGACGGATTCATGCTAGAGGCAATGCCCTCGCTATTTATATTTATCATCAACAACTGAATTTACTGTATTCCCTCAGCCTCTTTGAACGCCTCCTCCAGTGTATGCCAGGAAAGCACCGCACATTTCACCCTGGCGGGCATATTGGAGATATTCTTCAGGGCGAAGGCTTCATCCAGCTCCTCCTCCTCATCCTCTGTCAGCTCCTCCCGCTTAATCATGCGCAGAAAAAGATTGGCCAAATGTCTGGCCTTAGCCACGGATTCACCCTTTATAAGGTCAATCATAATGGAGGTAGAGGCCTGGGAAATTGCACAACCAATTCCCACAAAGGAGGCATCCTTTATATAACCATCCTCCACCTGCAGCTCCAAGGTTATTTCGTCACCGCAGCTGGGGTTTCTGCCCTTTAAAGACATATTAGGACATTCCAAATGATGTTTATGCTCTGTGGAGCGACTATGCTCCGAAATCAGCTCTGTATAAATACTGTCAAGCTCCAAGGCCCAACACTCCTCTCACCTTTGATAATGCTTCGATAAATTTATCCACATCTTCCTTGCTGTTGTAGAAGTAAAAGCTAGCCCGGCAGGTGGCATTCTGCTTCAAGTAAATCATCAGAGGCTGGGCACAATGATGGCCTGCCCTGATAGCCACTCCATGGGCATCCATAATGGTGGATACATCATGGGGATGTACATCCTTAACATTGAAGGTAACAATACCAGTTTTATTATCCCGGGAACTGTCACAGCCATAAAGCTCAATGTAATCCATTTCCTTCATGCGACTGATAGCGTATTCCGTAAGCTCCTTTTCCTGCTTTTCGATATACTCAAACCCCACCCTATTAAGGTAATCAATGGCAGCAGAAAGACCAGCTGCCCCACCAACATTCTGGGTACCCGCCTCAAATTTGGCAGGCAGGGGAGCATAATCCGTATGCTGCTCCTCCACATAATCTATCATGTCCCCTCCCATCAGGAAAGGCGGCATATCATTCAGCAGCTTCTCTTTACCATAGAGGACTCCAATTCCCATAGGAGAAAGCATTTTGTGGCCGGAAAATACGAAGAAATCCGCGTCCATATCCTGTACATCCACAGCCATGTGAGGTACGCTCTGAGAGCCG
The DNA here is from genome assembly GCF_000621545.1 of Anaerovibrio lipolyticus LB2005. Taxonomy (GTDB): domain Bacteria; phylum Bacillota; class Negativicutes; order Selenomonadales; family Selenomonadaceae; genus Anaerovibrio; species Anaerovibrio lipolyticus_A. Next base: position 111,415 of record NZ_JHYA01000004.1, on the reverse strand, counting down.
TCAACAACCACTACTGCCCCTTCCTCATGAGCTCTGGCAACGATTTCCTTTACGGGGTTAATAAGCCCCAGCACATTTGACACCTGGGCCACGGCCACTACCTTAGTTTTTTCGGTAATCTTTTCCTCAATATCCCTTTGGGAAAGATTATGATCCTCCTCGAGATAAATATATTTTAAGGTGGCACCCTTCATTTGGCACACATACTGCCAAGGAACCAGATTACTGTGATGCTCGGAAATGGCAATAAGCACCTCATCTCCCGCCCCCACATGGGAAAGGCCATAGCTGTAGGCCACCAAATTTAAGGATTCTGTGGCATTTTTGGTAAAAATAATCTCATGGGAGTATTTGGCATTAATGAATTTTTGGGTCTTGATACGGGCATTTTCATAGATGTCCGTGGCCTTAATGCTCAGCTCATAGGCCCCCCGATGGGGATTGGCATTAAAGCTGTCATAATACTCCGTAATAGCCTTGATTACCTCCAGGGGCTTCTGAGTGGTGGCCCCATTATCAAGATATACCAGGGGATTATTTCCCATTGGCTTGCCTAATAAAGGAAAGTCTGCTTTAAATTTTACGGTATTATTCATTTTCAAGACGCTCCTTTATATAAGAATCAATCTCCTGCCGAAGTGCTTCATCATCAATTAATTCCAGCACTGGATTAAAGGCAGCCTCCAGCACCAGCTTACGGGCCTCTGCCGGACTTAGCCCACGACTCATAAGGTAGTGTAGCTTATCCTCATTAATCTTGCCGGAGGATACAGCATGGTTTCCCACCACATCATCCTCTCCTGAAAGCATAATTGGTACTGAGCGGTTCCGTACCCCAGAGGAGAGCACCACCACATTTTCCTTTTCATAGCCCTTGGCCTGCTTGGAACCCTGCTTAAAATCTAAGGTTCCCCTAAAAATCTTTTGGCTCTCCCCCATAAGGCCACCATAAACCTCCAAATTGCCCACGGTTTTACGGCCCTGGAATTCCAATACATAATTCATATCCAGACTGCGGTCTCCGTCACCAAAATAAAGCAAGGACACATCCGCCTGGGATTTATCACCCTTGAGAATAATGTTAACCTTGGAGGCAAAGGACTTTGCCCCAGTTTCCACAGCCACCAGCTGTAGTCTTGCCTTTTTCTCAAGAACAACATTTATCTCATTCACATGATCACAGTCCTGTGGCATCAGCTGCAGCTGAGTCAGCTTCAGTGATGCATTTTCACCGATATTTATATTTACAATACCGTAGGATTCCTTACGATATTCCACGAGCATTTTTTCCTGATGATCAGCCTCAATTTTTATATCCAAATTTTGGGATTCCACCAGCAGGTCCTTATCCACAACGGCTTCATTGACACCCAGCCAGTTCCAGGTCCGCATAGGAATCTCACTAAAAATTTCTTTATTCATTCCAAACGCCTCCCTTAACCCATGGTGCCTTCCAGCTCAATATTAACCAGATTGTTCATTTCCACCGCATATTCCAGCGGCAGCTCCTTGGCAATTGGCTCCACAAAGCCCCTGACTATCATGGAACGGGCCTCATCCTCACTGACTCCCCGACTCATTAGATAGAAAATTGCCTCATCGCTGATGCGGCCAATGGTAGCCTCATGACCGATATCCGCCTCGTCACCCTCAATATCCATGGTTGGCAGGGTATCGGAACGGGAAATATCATCCAGCATCAGGGACTCACAATTTACAGAGCACTTGGCATAGGGAGCATTTTTCGTAACCTTCACAGCACTTCTGTAGGTGGCCTTGCCCCCGGCCTTGGAAATTGTACGAGTGCTAATGTTGGCTGAAGTATGAGGTGCGCAATGAATAACACTGGCTCCTGTATCCAGATTCTGCCCCTTGGAGGCAAAGGTAACACCAGTAAATTCACACTTGGCATTTTCCCCCTTCAGCACGCTGCATGGATACAGCATGGATACATGGGAGCCGAAGGAACCGGACACCCATTCAATAACGCCGTCCTTTCCTACCACAGCCCGCTTGGTGTTCAGGTTCATCATATTTCTGGACCAGTTTTCAATGGTGGAATAGCGAAGTCTTGCCCCGTCATTGACAAACAGCTCCACACAGCCGGCATGCAAATTGGTTACATTATATTTGGGAGCGCTGCAGCCCTCAATAAAATGGAGGCTGGCGTTCTTTTCCACAATAATAAGGGTGTGCTCAAACTGCCCTGCTCCTGCGGCATTTAAACGAAAATAGGACTGAAGAGGAATTTCCACATGAACTCCCTCCGGCACATACACAAAGGAACCGCCAGACCATACAGCACCATGAAGGGCCGCAAATTTATGATCCTTTGGAGGTACCAGCTTCATAAAATGGTCCCTTACGATTTCCTCGTGCTCATGAAGGGCGGTTTCCATATCTGTATAGATAACCCCCTGCTTAACCAGATCCTCCTGAATACTGTGATATACCACCTCAGAATCATACTGGGCACCAACTCCCGCCAATGATGTCTGCTCCGCCTCCGGAATGCCAAGACGGTCAAAGGTTTCCTTTATGTCCTCAGGCACCTCATCCCAGCTGCCAGTCATTTTGGCATCTGGCTGTACATAGGTGACGATTTCATCCATGTTCAGCTCTGAAAGATCCGGGCCCCAATTTGGCAGGGACAGCTGATTATACACCTCCAGAGATTTTAAACGAAACTCCAGCATCCAATCAGGATCATTTTTTCTGGCGGATATATCTCGGATGATGTCCTCCGTAAGACCTGACTGGGATTTATATTTTGATTTATCTACATTTTTTATATCATAGAGGGTACGCTCAATATCCTCTATATAAGTCTTTTCCTGTGCCATATTTACTCAGCTCCCTGCAAAAAACCAAAGCCCTCTTTGTCTATTTTCTCAATAAGCTCCGGGCCACCCTCAGCTACAATTTTTCCCTGCATCAGAACGTGAACCTTGTCCACATTCAGCTGCTTCAATATGCGGGTGTTATGAGTAATGATGAGGCAGGCATTATCCTCATTATGAAATTTTTTGACGCCGTTGGATACAATCTGAATCGCATCCACATCAAGGCCGGAATCCGTTTCATCCAAAAGGGCCAGCTTTGGCTGAAGCATCAGCATTTGCAGAATCTCGTTGCGCTTCTTCTCACCGCCGGAAAAGCCCACATTCATATAACGCTGGGCATAAGATTCATCCATCTGCAGCTCCTTCATGGCAGCCTTCAATTCCTTGCGGAACTTAACCACCTTGATGTTTTCACCGGTTACAGCCTGCTTGGCTGTACGAATCATATTCTCCACTGTAATGCCGGGTATTTCCTCCGGAGTCTGGAAGGACAGAAAAATTCCCTTACGGGCCCGTTCAAAGGTCTTAAGCTCAGTAAGATCCTCTCCCTCAAATTCCAGACTTCCGCCGGCAATTTCATACTTTGGATGCCCCATAATGGCATTCATCAGGGTTGATTTGCCGGAGCCATTTGGCCCCAGTACAACGTGAATCTCACCTTTATTTACCTGCAGGTCTATACCCTTGAGGATTTCCTTGCTGGTATCTTCGGCTTCCTTATCAGCCACAGTTACCTGCAAATTCTTGATATTAAGCAATTTTTCCATGGTAGTCTCTCCTCATATAACACACATATTTATAAACACATTTTATTCTTACTAATTCACTCGGAATTAATTCACGCTTTTATAATAGGGTGTTTTTTTCTCAATGTCAATAATTCCTACCAAATTTGTCGGAAATAAAAAGGAAATAATGCCACAGAAAAATCCCGCCTTCAAAATAAAGACGGGATCAAGGATGTAAATCCTAGTTATTTATTTTTTTAAATAAGCCCTTAAGTCATCTACAGCCTGCTGAGCAATTTCATTGTCCGGTTCAAGAGTCAGCACCATGGTCAAATCCTCCATGGCCTCATTGTAATATCCCTCATCAGCCAAAAGGCAGCCATGATTATAAAGGGCTACTGTATCAGCCGGATTAATATCAAGCAGAGTATCATAATCCGCCAAGGCCTTCTTATTCTCCTGAATGGACGCATATAGGTACGCCCTGCCAGACAGGGCAGTATAATTATTCTTATCCAGAGAAAGGGCAGAATCATAATCTGCCAGAGCCTTTTCATTGTAGCCCCACTCCCGATAAATATTGGCCCGCTTAACATAAGCATCAACATTCTTCTTATCCAGCTTAAGGATATTGTCAATGCTTAAGATAGCTATATCATAATTGACATCACCGTAAGCCAAACTATAAACTCGTTCCCAGGCCTCCACACTATTCGCCTGGCGCTGGGCTGTATCCAGAGCCTTGTTTAAGCCCTTTTCCAGCTCCTGAAAATGCTTTGCTTCCCGCCACAGCCTTAATATATCCTGACCATAGGTGGTTCCCGGCACTGCCCAACGTCCGTTTAAATCTGGCCAATACTTAGCTGCGCCCCGATATTGTGGATATTTTTCCACCAAAACCATGAAACGCGGGTCTACAAGCTCCTTATTTGGCATACGGGTAGTGCTATAGGCCAACAAATGCTGGATATGGGCCCGAACCCCCCGCTGTGGAGAATAAAAACTATATCCCGGCACGTTGTTGCCAAGGGCCCCCAAGCCGCAATAGTTGTTCTGCATTGCCTTCACATCATTGCCATATTTAAAAAAGCCTGTTTCCTTCAATGCCTGACACAATGCAATATCAGGACGGACCCCTTCAGAGCCAGCCTCCTCATAATAGTAGGCCACCAATTCTTCCAATGTACAGTTCAGCTTTGGATTGGAATTGCGGGAGAGAATATATTGGACCATCTGCTCCTGACTTATGGAAGGCGCTCCCATAATGGTCACCTTATCCGTGTCCTCCAGCCCTTCCCAGCTGCTTACAGGCCTGTAGTGAGTAATGCGATGATGAATTTCCTGCCCCTCCTGGGCCTTACAGCCATTGGTAAAGCCAGCCAAGACCAAAACAAATGCCACACATAACATAAGCCTGCCCATATACTGCAAATAATTCAGATGTTTCATACCCAGCCTCCATTTATCCTCTTACTTGACTAAAAAGGGACCGCTATTGCAGTCCCTTTCTGTATTATCTTAAGAAGCCACCGATAATCTGCTCCTCGGCCTCTGCCTCGGTAAGTCCCAGAGACATGAGCTTAATGAGCTGTTCACCGGCGATTTTGCCGATGGCTGCCTCATGTATAAGGGCAGCATCCACGTTTCTGGCATCCAGCTTTGGCACTGCCACCACATGGGCATTGTCCATAATAATAGCATCACATTCCGCATGGCCGTTGCAGACGGTGTTACCAATAATAGCCGCCTCGAAAATCTGCTCAGAATTATCCTTGGCCACAGAACGGGAAATAACATCAGTGCTGGAGCCTTCCCCGTTAAGCTCCACCTCGTAAACGCTGGTGGCCTTCTGCTCACCATGGGTCATAAGGCGCTCGTGAACGATCATGGTAGCCCCTTCAGCCAGCTCCGCCTTGGTAACCCGATGAGTGCTGTCCACGCCCTTAATCTGCACCATTTCCATATCCACATAGCTGTTTTCCTTCTGATAAACCTCAGTTACAGGATTTAAAATGCGCTTACCACTGCCATCCCCTTCACCGTAATGCTTTTCCACATAACGAATTTTGGAATTTTTGCCCACAAAGAAGCGGTGAACACCATCATGCTCCGAATCATGACTGCCGCAATTGCTGATACCACAGCCAGCAACGATAACCACATCACAGTCCTCACCAATATAGAAATCATTATATACAGTTTCCTTGATACCACTCTCACTGAGAACGACAGGGATGTGAACGCTCTCGTTTTTAGTGCCATCCTTAATGATAATATCGATACCAGGCTTATCCTCCTTGGTAACGATATCTATATTTTCCGTAGTATTACGGGCTGCCTTCTCACCGTTGGCACGGATATTGTAAGCACCCTTTGGCATCTTATAAAGGTCAGCCACTTCCTTCAGCAGCTGCTTCTGAATATTATCTAACATTTAAAATGCCTCCTTAACTCATCTTGCTGCAAGCCCTGTTTACCGCATCAGCAGTGCCCAAAAGCTCTGGCAATACCTCATCCTTTGGACCGTGCTTCTTCACCTTGCCGTCCTCAATAACAATGATTTCATCAGCAATATTAAGTATTCTCTCCTGATGGGAAATAATAAGCACAGTGCCCTTCACTGTCTTTCTGATATTTTCAAAAACCTGGATAAGGTTCTGGAAGCTCCAGATATCAATACCAGCCTCCGGCTCATCGAAAATGGAGAACTTAGTGCCACGGGCCAATACAGTAGCAATTTCAATGCGCTTCAGCTCACCGCCGGAAAGGGATGAATTAACCTCACGGTCAATATACTCCTTGGCACAGAGGCCCACCTTGGACAGATATTCGCAAGCCGTATTTACGGAAATATTTTTTCCGGTGGCCAGGCGAAGCAAATCCAGTACCTTGATACCCTTAAAATGAACTGGCTGCTGGAAGGCAAAGCTAATTCCCTTACGGGCACGGTCAGTAATGGAGCACTCTGTAATATCTTCGCCGTCAAAAATCATCTTGCCGGAGGTAAGCTCCTTAACCCCCATAATCAGCTTGGCAAGGGTGGATTTACCACCACCATTAGGCCCGGTAATAACCACAAATTTGCCATCATCTATGTTGAGGTCAAGATGGTCAATAATCGTCTTAATCTCATTGTTTTCTTCAACCTGATAGGTTAAATCCTTTAGCTCAAGCATAGTGCAACTCTCCTTGAAAAAAATGTGCTCACGGCACAAAAAACAACACACTTTTTATTATAACATAAAGCAAGATGAAAGCATAAGGGCTTTCATCAGCCCTTACACGAAATCTAAGTTCATCTTCATCTTTCAGATTCGATTCTCTAAGATTTCATAGCAAAAAAACTGGACTGCATTTCCAGTCCAGCTCCTATGTGTATACATTAGAAAAACGTAGGAAGATGTCCTCATGTGGACCTCTTCCTACTGTATTTTTGTCTTATTTAAATAAATCATCAGCGATGATGATGGTCTGATCACGGTTAGGACCAACGGATACGATGCCCAGCTTAATACCAGTAACCTCAGCCATGCGCTCCAGATAAATACGGGCCTTTTCTGGAAGATCCTCATACTTTCTGATGCCGCTGATATCAGTCTGCCAGCCCTCGAAGGTCTCGTAAACAGGCTCAACCTCGGCCAGCACCTTAAGGGAAGCCGGAATCTCATTAAGCAACTCCCCCTTGTACTTATAGCCTACACACATCTTGATTTCTGGCATAATATCCAAAATATCCAGACGGGTAATGGCCATATAGTCAATTCCGGAAAGCATACCAGCATAGCGGACTACGCAAGCATCAAGCCAGCCTGTACGACGTGGACGGCCGGTAACTGTACCGTACTCATGGCCTGCATCACGGATTTTATCACCGATTTCGTTAAGCTGCTCAGTAGGGAATGGACCCTCACCAACGCGGGTACAATAGGCCTTTACTACACCCACAACCTTGTCAATGTCCCGTGGAGCCACACCAGCACCAACGCACACACCACCGGATACAGGATGGGAAGATGTTACATAAGGGTAAGTACCATAATCAATATCCAGCATGGTAGCCTGAGCACCCTCGAAGAGAATCTTCTTGCCAGCCCTGATTTCATCGTGGAGAAGAGCAATAGTATCGCATACATAAGGACGAAGACGATCAGCATAGCCCTCATATTCCTTAAGGATAGCCTCGTAGTCAAATGGCTCCTTGCCATACATGCCCACAACCTGCTTATTCTTGATTTCAAGATTTTCCTTCAGACGCTTTCTGAACTCTTCCTTGTCAATGAAGTCGCATACGCGGATACCAATACGGTCGTCACGGTCAACATAGCATGGACCAATGCCGTTCTTGGTGGTACCAACCTTGTTGGCACCCTTCATCTCCTCCAGATAGCCATCCATTTCACAGTGATATGGCATTACCACATGGGCACGGTTGCTGATACGGATACCACTAACATCAATGCCCTTTTCAATCATGCCATCCATTTCCTGAAGCATAACCTTTGGATTAAAGGCAACGCCGTTACCCACCACATTTAAGGTACCCTTAAACAAAATACCAGATGGCATAAGGCGGAGCTTATATTCTACACCATCAACAGCCACAGTATGACCTGCATTGCTGCCGCCCTGGGAACGGACAACCACCTCTGCCTGCTGTGCCAAATAATCAACGATTTTGCCCTTGCCTTCGTCACCCCACTGGGTTCCAAGGATTACTACTGAAGCCATAAAGGTCTCTCCCCTCAAAAACAGTATCGGGAGCATCCCGATACATTTATAAAAAAGTATAGGGGACCGCTTGGCGGCCCCCCTTTATTAACAAATTCCAAAAATCAATTTATTACAGTCCGAAGCGAGCCATAATCATGTCAACGTGACGTAGGAAATAATCTACCTTAAAGCACTCATCAATCTCATCCTGAGACAGGTACTTAACTACATCCTCATCCTTGCTGATATTGGTCTTAAAGTCTTCCTTCTCCAGCCATCTCTTCATGGCATTACGCTGTACCCACTTGTAAGCGTCCTCGCGAAGAACGCCCTTGGATACCAGGGCAATAAGAATGCGCTGGGAGAAAATCAGACCGCCGGTCTTATTTAAGTTCTCCATCATAGCATCTGGATATACCAGCAGCTTGTCAATGATGTTGGTAAACTTCTTTATGCAGTAATCTACATTAATAGTAGAATCTGGCAGGATAACACGTTCTACGGAGGAGTGGGAAATATCTCTCTCATGCCAGAGAGCAATATTTTCCATGGATGCCAGAGCATTACCGCGAACCAGACGGGCCATACCAGCAATACGCTCACAGGTAATAGGATTACGCTTATGAGGCATAGCAGAAGAACCCTTCTGACCTGGGCTGAAATATTCCTCAGCCTCACGGATATCGGTGCGCTGGAGGTTACGAATCTCAGTAGCGAACTTTTCGAAGGAGCTTGCTACGATAGCGAGAGTAGTCATGTACTCGGCATGACGGTCACGCTGAATAACCTGAGTAGCCAAAGGAGCAGGAGTAATACCCAGCTTTTGACAAACCAGCTCTTCAATCTTTGGATTAATGTTGGAATAAGTACCAACAGCACCGGAGAGCTTACCAACGGAAACAATCTTCTTGGCATGCTCCACGCGCTCAATGTCACGGTCAATCTCATTCATCCAGAGAGCCAGCTTCAAACCAAAGGTCATTGGCTCTGCGTGAATGCCATGGGTACGGCCGATACAAACTGTGTGCTTGAACTCAGCTGCGCGGCGCTTCAGTACCTCACGGAATTTTTTCAAATCATCAATAATCAGCTCGGCGGATTTCTTCATCATAATGCCAAGGGCAGTATCCTTAACATCACTGGAAGTCAATCCCTTGTGAATATACTTGGAATCATCGCCTACATACTCAGCCACATTGGTCAGGAAAGCAATAATATCATGGTTGGTTTCCTTCTCAATTTCCTTTACTCGATCCAGCTCGAAATGGGCCTTTTCACGAATGTTCTTGGCAGCCTCCTTTGGAATCTCCCCCAGCTCTGCCATAGCTTCGCAAGCGGCGATTTCCACATCCAGCATAACCTCAAACTCATGCTGCAGAGTCCAGATATTACCCATTTCAGGGTTGGTATACCGTTCGATCATTGATGCAATTCCTCCTTAAAAAGAAAACAGCTTCTATTGCCTGGGTAACCCAGGCGGGGAAAACATTGTTCACCCCATTGTTATCCGCATACATCATAGCATTACACAGAAGGCACTGTCAACCGCTCCGCCATGTATACAAGGCCTTAATACATCACACTGTCATCAAGATGAACGAAGCCGGATACCAGCTCCTTGGCAATGCTGGTGAGCTTATCGCAGTCCCCGGCATGCTTGCCCTCTATATTCATTGGCATATTTGGATCGTGGAGGGAAAGGCGAAGAAGAATCCAGCCTTCACCAGGGAATACCAGACGAACTCCCTCATAGGAAGGTGATGCTACCTGAATTCCACGGGCCTCAGCCAGCTCCTTAAACTCCTCCAGCACACCTCTGCCGTATGTCTTGTAATCCTCCAGCCCACGGATGTATAACCGATACTCTCTGGCCTCTGCCGGGTAACCCAGCTCCTCAATAAGGCTGGCAAGAGTCTTGTCCTCGCGTTTAGCCTTGGCAGCGGCTATAATCAGCTTAACAGCCAGATATGCACCATCATCCAAATAGTAGTTTTCCTGCAGGGCACCATGACCAGAGGTCTCAATGGCCAATGGGGATGCAGTGCCTTCCTCGTTAAGGCGGATACATTCATTAATAACATTCTTGTAGCCTCTCTTAAAGCGATGGTGCTTCAAATGAAGGGTTCCCTCCAAAAATTCCGTGAGCTCATCAGAGGTTACAGAATCTGTAACAATGGTACTGCCCGGATAATCCGGAGCCAAAATTGACGCCATCATGGCGATAAGGGCGTTGCGGCTGATAACCTTTCCATCTGGCAGCACTGCCCCCATACGGTCCACATCAGTATCAAAAATAAGCCCCAAATCTGCATTGGAATCATTAACAATCTTTTTAATAGAAGCCATGGCATCCTTGTTCTCAGGGTTAGGAACATGATTAGGGAACCGTCCGTCAGGATCAAGATACTTACTGCCGGTGGTATCTGCCCCCAATGGCTTTAATACCTTGTCCGCAAAGAAGCCACCAGCTCCATTGCCTGCATCCACCACAATCTTCATACCAGAGAGAGGCTGCATGTAGTTCTCCTCCAGATTGGCCCCTACTCTGATTTTGTCACACAAATATTCAGAGTAAAGATCAATAAGCTCCAAAGTCTCCACGTCACTGATATCATAATCCGCAGGCTCCAGCTTGGCTGCCCCCTTGAGAATTGCCTTAATATCAGCTTTCTCCAAGCCGCCTTCAGCCGTAAAGAATTTCAAACCATTACGGTTATATGGCAAATGACTGGCGGTGATCATGATGGCGCCGTCCATCTGGGTGTCTTCAAAAACAATAGACATAAACATGGCAGGGGTGGAGGAAAGACCACAGTCAAAAACCCGTGCCCCCAAGTTCATAGCCCCCTGTATTGCTGCTTCCTTCAGGCTCTCAGCACTAAGACGGGAGTCATGGCCAACGGCAATCTTCAGCTTATTGGCTGGCTTACCGATTTTCTCTGCCAAAAAATTAACAAAGGCTGCACCAATAACATTGGCAGCGTCATGAGTAAGGGTGACCTCCTCGCCTTCAACACCTTCCATGGCAACACCGCGTATATCGCTGCCATTTTGCAGCTTTAACAACATTTTTTCGTCCATATTGAACACCTCCAGGGTATTTTTTTCTACATCTAGTATTATAACGCAATTGTTCAAATTTTTCTTTTTAAATAAAAGAAAAATCCTCCTACTAGCGTTTCAACTCGGTGAGAACATTTTTCACCGAGTTATAACGCAATTGAAGACTTAGTACCACAAACAGTACACAGGTGGCATGTTTTTTTATAAAATGATATAATGATGTATTAATGCGGGGTAGTCTCCATCTCGCGTTACTATTTAAGGAGAATTAAAGCATGGCAGATATAAAAATAAAATCTATGACAGAAAGCAGCCTGTTGGTGGCTATCACTGTTATAGTAGCCTTAGTGGGAGTCTATATCCCCCTGTTGGGTGAAGTGGCTATTTTAATTTGGCCTTTGCCCATTCTGATTCTGGAGGTACGGCACGGCCTAAAGTGGGCCCTGCTGAGTGTATTGGCCGCTGGAATTATTATGACCATACTGATTGAACCAATGTCGGCTATCAGACTGGTATTGGGCTTTGCCCCACCAGCTATTGCCCTTGGATATGGCTTCAGAAGGTCTCTGCCCGCTGGTCAGAACCTGCTCATATCCCTGGTAACAGCTGTAATTTCCATGCTGTTGGCCTTGGGACTGTTTTTGGCCGTTACGGGTATTAATCCATTCAACATGGAGCTGGAGATGATGGAGGATACCTTCAATTCTTCTATTTCAGCTTATGAAGCCATGGGAGTACCAGCTGACAAGGTGGCCGAGATGAAAGACAACTTCGGCCAGGCCTTTAAGCTGGTGGGGATGCTCATGCCACTGATAATAATCTGCTCCGGCCTTGTTACCACCCTCATTAACTATGTTATGGGACGCAAAGTGCTGACCCGTTTAGGCTACAATCTCCCAGAACTGCCACCGCTTGATCAGTGGCGTTTGCCTGTAGCCCTATTTTATCTCTTTGGTTTTTCTCTGGTGGGAATTTACTGGGGGGAATCCCGCAATATCTCATTATTGACTCAGATTTCCTACAATGCATTTTTCCTCACCACCTGTACTGGTTTTGTTCAAGGAGTGGCCATACTGAGCAACCTACTTAGGAACAAAATCTCCAGATGGATGTTCTGGATTATCATTGGCTTCATATTTATTAACGGACTGTTGGCTCAGCTGTTAGCATTTGTGGGCCTGTTTGATATGATTTTTGATTATCGCAAGCGTTTTTCTGCAAGACGCAATTAATTAGAAACAGAGGTTTATTAAAATGCCTAGAAATCTAAATGCCTGGATTGATATTGCCATTATACATTTGGCTGCCCTTTTGTTGGTGGTTGTACTGTTTTTATACAACTGGTATATCGGTGCAGCATCACTGATGGTATGGTGCGCCACCTTGTTCTTCGGCTATGAACGGTGTCGCTATCGAAGTGAGGAATTTGCCCACTATTGCCATACTGTAATCAGCAATGTTAATGATGCTTCCAACTACGCCCTGGATAATCTGCCACAGATGATTGTCATCACAGATAAAAGCGGACGACTCCAGTGGTTTAACAAGGAGCTGGAAAAGCACATCAGGGTTATTCCGGAATATGGTATGTCCATCAGCAAGGGCGATGATGCCTTTTGGCCGGAGCTGGATTTGAATTCTATCTGGGGTAAAAACGGGGAAACTGTATTTATCCATGAAAATGTCCATTACAAAGTAAAATATGTGCCTATCGCCACCAAGGATGACTCCTGTGGACTTATGGCCCTTTATGTTATTGATGACACTCCTTTTCAGCTGCTGAAGCGTATTCACGCCAACAGCCGCTCAGTCCTCATGTACATTCAGATTGATAACTACAATGACGTACTGAAGGGCCTGAATGATGCGGAGAAAAACAGTCTCATATTTGAGGCCAACAAGATGATTGATGAATGGACCACACACCTTGAGGGCTATACCCGTCGTATCAGCAACGATATGTATATTGCGGTTATTGAGCGCCGCAATCTGGATATGGCCATAGGTGAAAAGTTTGATATTTTAGACAAGATTCACAATCTCTTTAACACCACCAGCAAGCTGCCAATTACCTTGAGTATGGGTATTTCCGTGGCTGACCGTCAGACCTACATTGAGCTGGGCCAGCAAGCCCAGGCTATGCTGGATTTGGCACTGAGCCGTGGCGGTGACCAGGCAGCTATTATGATGAACGGCCAGACCAGCTTCTTTGGTGGAAAAACCAAGGCACTGGAAAAGCAGAACCGGGTTAAGGCCAGAGTTATGGCCTCCAACATTAAAGCCCTCATGCAGACTGCCGATGAGATATTTATCATGGGCCATCACAACGAGGACTTCGATGCTCTTGGTGCTGCCATGGGTGTGGCCCGCATGGCCAAAATCCTTGAAAAGCCAGTTCACATTATCCTCAGCGACATGAACGAGGGCATTGATAAGATTATCGATTTGCTGTCCTCCCGTGAGGAATATGCAGGACTCTTTATTCCTAACGACAAGGTGGTAAACATTACTGCCCAGAATCCTGTACTCTTCGTGGTGGATACCTTTATTCCTCATCTCACTGCCGCCCCGGAAATGCTGGATCGCATTGAGCAGGTGGTGGTAATCGACCATCATCGCCGCAGTGAAAACTGCATCAAAAATACAAAAATTGCCTACACTGAAACTGCCACCAGCTCCACCAGTGAGTTGGTTACAGAGCTGCTTATGTACTTTGGTGATGAGCTGAAAATCAGCCGCATAGAGGCCATTGCCCTGTACTGCGGTATTTTGGTGGATACAAAGAACTTTGCTGTTCAGGTGGGTGTGCGCACCTTTGAAGCGGCAGCATATCTTCGCCGTTGGGGTGCTGATCTGGTGGCTGTCCGCCAGCTCTTTAGAACTGACTTTGCCACTGAGGTGGCAGAGGCCAAGGCCAAGTCCACAGCCAATATGCTGCCAAATGGCCTTATTATTACAAAATGTCCTGAAGTCATGCCTAATATTCAGGTGGTGGCAGCTCAGGTGGCGGACTCCATGCTGAGAATCGAAGGGGTCCGGGTCAGCATAGTGGTATTCCAGCTGACTCAGAATACTGTAGGTGTCAGTGCCCGCTCCGCAGGGGATATAAATGTTCAGCTTATCATGGAAAACTTTGGTGGCGGCGGCCATCAGAATGTGGCTGGAACCCAGCTGAAGGACGGCACTGTGGATGATGTTTATAACCAAGTATTGGAATATACAAATAGCTTTATAGAGGAGTTTGATAGCAATGAAAGTAATACTGCAGAAGGACGTTAAGAACGTAGGTAAAAAAGGTGATATCGTAGAGGTTTCCGACGGCTACGGCCGCAATTTTCTGCTGCCAAAGAAGGTGGCTGTGGAAGCAACCTCCAACAATATAAATGTTGCCAAGGCCCAGGCTGGCTCCGCTGCCCGCAAGAAGGCCCAGGACACTGATGAGGCCAAGCTCATGGCTGCCCAGCTTTCCCAGGTCAGCGTTACCATTCCTGTAAAAATCGGTGAAAACGGTCGTCTCTTTGGCTCCGTTGGTGGCAAGGACATTGCCGAGGTATTGAAAAAAAAGCACAACATTGATATTGATAAGCGTAAGATTTCCCTCAAGACTGAAATTTCCGGCGTAGGCACCTATGAGGCAATCATTAAGGTACACCCAGAAATCACCTCCACCATTAAGGTAGAAGTCGTACAGGGTTAATAGGTTTTATTCATGAAAAATTTCTTTTCAAAATTGTTAAATCTCAAAACCCAGGACCGGGATGCCAATCTGGATTCTGCCAAGGCAGCTCTGGAGGCTGAAATGGGTCCCCGGGATGAGGTGGACAGAAAAATAGATGCCCTGTTTAATCTGCTTGTGGACTATTACGGCTCCGACAAGCTGGTTATCAAGGCAGGCAAAATGGATGCTTTACAGTACGTGCGCTCACCTAAAAGAGGTGAGCGTGTACTTGCTTTACAGAGAATTATTAACGAAAATCCCACCATCAAGGAGGTACCCAAGGATGATGAGCTGCTGAACATATTGGAGCAGCTTACGGAGCAGTTCTCCGATATTCTGGCCCGCCGCTCGGTGGAGGATGATTTGGAGAAGAAGGTGGCAGAGCGCCTTGAGGAAAATCATCAGGATTACGTTAAGGACATAAAAATGCAGATTCTCAAAGAGGAGAAAAAGAATGTGGAATCTCCTCTGGAGCAGAAGAAGCGGGAGCATTTGGAGGAGCTGGAGAAGGTTAGTCTGACCCAGTCTGTTATGGAGCTTTTACGACCATCCTCCACAGATGAAATTGTAGGCCAGAAAAGGGCTGTGGACTCCTTGCTGGCCAAGCTCAGTTCCCCATATCCACAGCATCTTATCCTGTACGGGCCACCGGGAGTGGGCAAAACCACTGCCGCCCGTCTGGTGCTGGAGGAAGCTAAAAGGCGGAAGCTATCTCCCTTTGCTGATGATGCACCTTTCATTGAAACAGATGGTACGACCTTACGCTGGGATCCCCGGGACATGACCAACCCGTTGCTGGGCTCTGTCCATGACCCTATTTACCAGGGGGCCCGTAGGGATTTAGCTGATACTGGTATTCCGGAGCCAAAGCCCGGACTGGTTACCGATGCCCATGGTGGTATTCTCTTTATTGACGAAATCGGCGAAATGGATGTTATGCTCCAAAACAAGCTCCTTAAGGTTCTTGAGGATAAGCGGGCCTTCTTTGAATCCGCCTATTATGATCCGGCTGACGAGAAGATTCCTCCTTATATCAAAAAATTATTTGAGGAGGGGGCTCCGGCTGACTTCGTACTCATTGGTGCCACTACCAGAGAAGCATCACACATCAATCCGGCTCTACGTTCCAGATGTGCGGAAATATATTTCGAGCCACTGACTCCTGCCAATATTCAGGAAATCGTACGAAATGCCGCCAAAAAGCTCTCCGCAGATTTAGGGGATGGGGTGGCAGAGCTTATAAGTGAATATACCATCGAAGGCCGTAAAGCCATCAATATTTTGGCCGATGCCTACAGTCTTGCTTTAGAGCGTAATGCCCAGCAGGAGTTGGACCAGGAGGCTGACGCCACAGTTTCCATTGAAAAGGCGGACATTTACAGGGTGGCCCAGGTGAGCCGCCTAAGTCCTTATGTAACCAAAAAGGCGTCAGACCGTCTGGAGGTCGGCCATATTTTCGGTTTAGGAGTAGCAGGCTTTCTGGGATCCGTTATTGAAATCGAGGCCATTGCCTTTGAAGCCCGTGAAAAGGGCAAGGGGACAGTACGCTTTAATGAAACCGCCGGCAGTATGGCCAAAGACTCAGTATTTAACGCGGCCTCCGTGGTGCGCATGATTACGGGTAAGGATATTCATGATTACGACATTCACATTAACGTTATTGGGGGAGGCAATATTGACGGCCCAAGTGCCGGAACCGCCATTCTAACCGCTATTTTATCTGCCATCACCAAGCGTCCTATCCGTCAGGATGTGGCAGTGACAGGAGAAATTTCTCTTCAGGGGCGCGTCCGTCCTGTGGGTGGCGTCTTCGAAAAGGCTTATGGCGCCAAACAGGCGGGTATAAAGACCCTGATTATTCCAAAGGAAAACAGCAAGGATATTCCAAAGCAGCATCTGGGACTGGATATTCACCCCGTTTCCACTGCCAAGGAAGCATTTGATTTACTTCTGGCTCCAGAGCCAGAAAAATCGGAGGATTAGCAGATGCCAATGATTGATAGAGTTCCGCCTCAAAACATAGATGCTGAACAGGCTGTTTTGGGAGCCATGCTAATAAAAAAAGAGGCCATCGCCGAAGTTTCCCAGATTTTAAGACCTGAGGATTTCTACCGTGATGCCCACAAAATCGTATATGAAGCTATGCTGACTCTCTTTAACAAAAACGAGCCGGCGGACATCGTCACCGTTTCCGATTATCTCAACAATGAGAATCTTATGGAAAAGGTGGGTGGCGTTACCTTTATTACTGCCTTGGCCAATACTGTTCCAACGGCAGCCAATGTTACCTATCATGCCAAGATAGTGCGTGAAAAGTCTGATTTGAGACACCTGATAAATACCGCCACAGACATTGCGAGCATGGCCTACGAGTCCTCCGACGATGTGGCTGACGTTATTGATAAGTCGGAAAAGATGATTATGGAGGTGGCCAACCGCCAAAATGTCAGTGCCTTTACCCCAATGCGGGACATCGTAATGGAGACCTTTGACAAAATCAATGTGCTCTACGAAAGCAAGGGGGGACTTACTGGTATTCCCTGCGGCTTTACGGATTTGGACAAGCTCACCTCCGGCCTTCAGGCCTCTGACCTTATTTTGGTGGCTGCCCGCCCAAGTATGGGTAAGACCGCCTTCACTCTTAACATAGGCGCCCATGTGGCCCTAAAGGAACACAAGAACGTGGCCTTCTTCTCCCTGGAAATGTCCAAGCAGCAGCTGGTTCAGCGTATGCTGTGCTCCGAGGGTGGTATTGACTCCCAAAAGCTCCGTAAAGGAGAACTGGACAAAACTGACTGGAGTAAGCTGGTAAACGTGGCCAACAAAGTAGCAGAGGCGCCTTTGTATATTGATGATACCGCTGGTATCACCGTAATGGAGCTGCGGTCCAAGGCCCGCCGTCTGAAAGCAGAAAAGGGACTGGATCTGATTATCATCGACTATCTCCAGCTGATGCAGGGACGCACCGGCAAGGGGGCCACAGATAACCGTCAGCAGGAAATATCCGAAATTTCCCGTTCCCTAAAGGCAGTGGCCCGTGAGCTGAATGTTCCCGTCATTGCCCTTTCCCAGCTTTCCCGAAGCGTGGAAAGCCGTCAGATAAAGCGTCCTATGCTCAGTGACCTCCGTGAATCCGGTTCCCTGGAGCAGGATGCGGATATCGTAATGTTCCTTTACCGCGAGGATTACTATGATCCGGAAACAGTGAACAAAAACATTACGGAAGTTATTGTAGCCAAGCATCGTAACGGCCCGGTGGATACGGTTAAGATGTTCTTCAAAAAGGAATTTACCAGATTCAACGACTTGTCCAAGATGCAGTAATGACATAGTTTATCGTTCAAATTTAAAGCCTGATTTATCCATATCATTTATCTCCATGGATAATCGGGCTTTTTTGTGTCCAAAAATTTTTTAAAAATAATAAAAAGTCTATTGACAACCAAAATGGTAGGTATTAAAATACAAACATACTAAACATATATGTTTTCACCAACGAACTAATAAATGATATTTTAGGAGGCGTTTATTATGGCTAGAATCTACAACAGTGTTACTGAACTTATCGGTGGTACCCCTCTTTTAAAGGCAAACAATTTCGCCAAGGCCAATGACCTTGAGGCTAATATTCTTGTGAAGCTGGAGTATTTCAATCCAGCAGGCAGTGTTAAGGACCGCATCGCCAAGGCTATGATTGAACAGGCCGAGGCAGAGGGCAAGCTCACCCCTGACTCCGTTATCATCGAGCCTACCAGTGGCAACACTGGAATCGGCTTGGCCAGCTTCGCTGCAGCCCGTGGCTACAAGGCCATCCTCACCATGCCGGAAACCATGAGCGTAGAGCGCCGCAATCTCTTAAAGGCCTATGGTGCAGAGATTGTCCTCACAGATGGTGCCAAGGGTATGAAGGGTGCCATTGAAAAGGCTGAGGAGCTGGCAAAGAGCACCCCACATTCCTTTATCCCATCCCAGTTCACCAACTCTGCTAACCCAGAAGCACATAAAAAGACCACCGGCCCAGAAATTTGGAATGATACCGATGGTAATGTAGATATCTTTATTGCCGGCGTTGGTACTGGTGGTACCCTTACCGGTGTAGGTGAGTATCTGAAGTCCCAGAAGGCAGATGTGAAGGTAGTGGCTGTGGAGCCTGCTACTTCTCCTGTTCTCAGCAAGGGCACTGCAGGCCCTCACAAGATCCAGGGCATTGGCGCAGGATTTGTTCCAGATACCCTTAATACCAAGATTTACGATGAAATCGCTCCTATTGAAAACGAGGATGCATTTAAGTTTGGCCGTCAGTTCTCCCAGAGTGAGGGTATTCTCATCGGTATTTCCTCCGGTGCAGCTCTGGCTGCAGCAGTTCAGCAGGCCAAGAAGCCTGAGAACAAGGGCAAGAACATTGTGGTTCTCCTGCCAGATACCGGTGACCGCTATCTGTCCACCCCCCTCTTTTCTTAAAGCAGCCCAATAAGCATTCAACAAATGATCAGTTAAGTGTCAACAAAAACAATATCATGCCAGTGATGGCAAAATAGGGTCCGTAGGGATAATATTCCCTGCGGCCTCTTTTTTTGGTAATTAACAGCAGCAGGGCCACAATTCCTCCAAGAATTGAGCCCACTATCACAGTGGTAAGAAGAAGATCCGAACCAAGCCACAGTCCCATGGCACCTATGAGCTTCACATCACCGCCGCCGAAGCCTCCCCGGGTAATTACCGCCAGCAGGAAAAATGCCACGAAGCCTGTCACTGATGCCACAAGGCAGTCCACCAGACCATCACCTGTTACCAGTAATCTGCTGATGCCCAGAATGGCAAACAGGGCCAGCTGTTTATCAAAAATCACCTGCCACAAAAAATCTGTTAAAGAAAATTGCACCATAAAAAGGGAAACAGCAAATACATATAGAATAATAGGGTACTGAATCCCATATAAGTGACAAGCTATGGCAACACATATCAAAGGCACTATGGCTGCTATGAGCATAAGCCATTTATTTTCTGTTACTGGCCTTGTGACGGGAATGAAGGTATCCAATTCATTCTCGTATTCCCAGCTTAGATATTCGGACCAGGTCAGCAGACCACGGCTACCAAAATAACCTAGAATTAACATTAGGGAAATAATCAAAATGTTATTTAAAAAAATGTGACTCAACACCATAATCACCTGCTTAAAATATTTTTTTGCAAACCATGATAATATTTTTCTTTTGCTAACAAATTTTAAAGAAAAATTTGAACAATTGCGTTATAATATATCTATAGCTTATTTTAGAATATTAAATACAATAAAACAATTTTTAAATAAGGACAGGCATAAAAATGAAACCAGAATTTAAAAAACAATTTTCTGAAATGGCTGAAAAAATCAGCTACAAATATTGGATAATTTTCGCCGCCATTGCCAGCTTGTTATTTGGCATCCTGTTATTTATTTATCTGGAGCAAAAACCAGAAACACCGGTGCCCGCCTATAACGGGGAAAAGGCCACAGTCATTGTGGCGGCCACAGATATTGCCCCCCGGACCCTTATTCAATCAAATATGCTCACTACAAAGGAAATTCCCGTGGAATTTGTGCCAGATGATGCCATTACCGATGTAAAGGATATTGTAGGCAAGCCTGCTAAATTCCAGATTATGCGCGATGATATCGTTACCGACAGAAAGGTATTGATGGATATAAAGATGGCTGGCTTCACCGGCACCATTCCACCGGATTGTCGGGCCATATCCATAGGCATTAACGATGTTACCGGCATTTCCGGCTTCGCCAAGCCAGGAGATTATGTGGATGTGTTGGTGGTATCCGGCAGTAACAGTGATAACCGCATTACCTCCAACATTATTTTGCAAAATATCCTGCTTTTGGCCATAAACAAAACACCGATGTACAGTCAGCGAAATGTTGTGGTAAATACACCAGCCAGTGGCGAGGGGGACAAAAATAATAATAGTAATAACAATAATAACGGCAGTGTTCTGGGCAACAACCAGCCTGCACCTAGTAATACCGCTTCCTCAGGCGTAGCCACCGCTACTTTGGCAGTATCACCTAGGGATGCCATGGAGCTTATCGCAGCAGCCCAGTCCGGCACCGTATATCTGGTACTGAGACCTTATAAGCCTAGAGATACATTTACTACTAACACGGAATATTCCAAGGTAACTAATAAGGGGGCTACACCACAGGGAGGACAGCCTATGCCGACAGGTGGCAGTCAGCCTGTATCCAACGGGGCAGCAGCACCGGCACCAGCCCAATCCTATGGTTCAGTTGAAGTTATTCGCGGTACCAAAGTTACCAGAGAGGGAGCCTAAAAATGAAAAATACTATACATAATTGGCAACTTCATATAGCCACCATGCTGACCGCATTTATGCTTTTTCTGTCCACCTCTGTGGCAGCAGCCTACGTTCAGCCTCTCTATCTGGAGATAAATCAATCTACCCTTTTTAATGCCTCCAGCTATGCTGACATTATCAGGGTAGCCATTGCAAATCCCGCCATTGCGGATGTAAATGTTATCAACAACAGAACCCTTAATATTATCGGCGTATCTCCTGGTTCCACCAGCCTTACAGTATGGACCGATGATGGTATGCAGCAGGATTTTATAGTAAATGTTTCCAACAAGGACTCCGGCACCTCAAATGCCATCAAGCAGGCCATAAACATTCCCGGAATCACTGTGGAAAAGGTGGGGGACAGAATTCTCCTGAAGGGAAAGGTTAAAAACCAATATGAAAAGCAGCAGGCCCACAGCGTAGCCGTTATGTTCGTAAGCAATCCTGAAAACGTCATCAATATGCTGGAAATGGACAACCCTACCCAGATTAATCTGGCAGCCATGGTAATTGATATTTCCAACGCTGACGCCAAGGATTTGGGCGTTATGACAGGCTCCAGCGGTACTGTCAGGACTGAAGCCGGGGATTTCAGCGGAATATCCTTTGGCAGCTTCTATGGCGGTCAGGATTTCAAGCAGTTTGGCCCCCATGTATACAACAACATTAATTTTAAGCTCGGTCTTCTTATAAAACAGGGAAAGGCCAGGATTCTTTCCAGACCGAATGTTACCACCATGAGCGGTGAGGAAGCCGAAATTCTCATAGGTGGCGAGATTCCATTGCCTACTTCCAACAAAAACGGTGATGTTTCCATCACCTGGCGTGAATACGGCATTAAGCTCCATATCAAGCCTACTGCCACCCCGGACAACAATATTACTACAGGGATAAATGCAGAAATCAGTTCCCTGGATAACAGCAATGCTGTAACCACCAGTGCGGGCACCATTCCTGCCCTCCTTTCCCGTAAGGCTTCCACCGTTATTACTATTCCTGATGGTGAGACCATGTCCATTGGCGGCCTTATGAACAACAGTGAAAGCAAGAATGTAAACAAGATTCCACTTCTCAGTTCCATTCCTATCATTGGTGAATTCTTCAAATACACCAGCACCTCCAGAGACCGTCATGAGCTGGTTATCCTTATCACTCCTACCATCGTGAACAGTGATGATCCATTAAAGGTTTCCCAGCCATTTGCCAATGCAGTGGAGCAGGCCAAGCAGGAGTATGCCACCATGAAGGAAGTAAGTCCAAATGATTTGGATATCGTAAAGAACAACTATGAAGAAAAATAATTATGATGCAGTTTTTTCGGAGATGAGCGTATGGCTGAAGAACAAATTAACGGTGTCATTATAACCTTTTTTAGTACAGCCTCGGCTGTGGGAAAAACCCTCATAAGTATCAATATGGCCTCAGAGCTGGCCAGAGAGGGCTATAGTGTGTGCCTGGCAGATTTTGACCTTCAATTTGGAGACATCAGAAATTATCTGCGCCTTAACCCTGAATATACCATTACGGACCTTTGTGACAGGATAAAGGCGGATTCAGGCAGCTCTCTGATGCCTATGCTCACCACCTACGCCTACGAAGGGGTAGCCTTTCAGGTGATTCCAAATCCCAACAAGCTGGAGGAGGCCTACAATCTTAGTCCCGAAACCATCATTGATGTGCTGAAGAATCTGCGGATGCAATATGACTATATTATCGTGGACACCACATCCATGTTCAGCGTGCTGAATCTGGCCCTTTTGGATATTAGTACCATCGTTACCTTCCTGGGAATTGTGGATTTCATACCAACCATAAAAAATATGAAGATAGGTAATGAAACCCTCCGTACACTGAACTATGATTCCAACAAGATTCGTCTGGTGCTGAACCGCAGTGATTCCAAGACCCATATTCAGCTGAAGGATGTGGTAAGCATACTGGGTGAGGATTTCTATCACATTCTCCACAATGATTTCATTTCCGCCAGTGAATCCATTGCCAGTGGAATTCCCCTGGTATTAAACGGTCAGGACAGCGAGCTGACCCAGGAGCTCCGTGCTTTGGTGGCAAGATATACCAATAAGGGCTACCAGACCACAGAAACTCAAAAGAAGAACTCGTGGCTGTCCAAGATATTTAGGTAGGAGGTGCCTTCTCAATGATTAACAACAACGTCATGCTGGTGGAGGGCAACCGCCTTTATTTGGAGCAGCTTTCCAACATAATTCGGGAAACAGAAACCGTCACCCTGGTGGCCCGTTTTAGGGATGCCAAGGATGCTCTGGGCCAGGGCATGGTATTTACCCCCAATATTATTCTGCTGGATGCAGATAATCCTAATATTATGAGTCTGTTGGAGGAGTTTCATCGGGTGTATCCCCATGCGGATATAATATGCACCGGTGAAAAATGGTCCGCTGAAAGCTCCAGCCTCTATGTAAATGCAGGAGCCAAGTGCTTCTTGGTAAAGCCTTTTTCCTCTGAGGAGCTGCTGGATGCCATCTTTGCCTTCAGCAAGCCGGCAGCCGGAGGGAAGGAAGCCAAGGTTATGACCTTCTTCAGCCCTAAGGGAAAAAGTGGCAAGACCACCCTTATTGCCAATCTGGCCATGGCCATCTCCAGAAAAACCAATGCCAGTGTGGGCATTATTGACGCCGACCTACAATTTGGGGATATGGCCTTCTTTTTCAACCTAAAGCCACAAAGCACCATTGTGGAGGCTGCCAGAGATACGGATTTCCTTTCTCCGGTGTCCCTTAATTCCTACTTTGTGCCCGTGGACAAGAACGTTTCTATCCTTTGTGGTACCAAGGAGCCAAGCCTTATTGACAAGGTGAGCATACACTCTTTGGAAACTATTATAAATATGGCCAGAACCATGTTCCAGTACGTGCTCATTGATGTTCCGGCAGGCTTTAATCCCACCTCCATTGCAGCAGCGGAAATGTCTGATACCACCTACATTGTTACCATGCTGAATGGCAGTGGGTTCGAGGTGCAACATATTCAGCGTTCTCTGGATATTTTTACCACCTGGCCTGATTACAAGGAAAGGGTGAAGATTATTCTTACTCGTGTAGAGCCTTGTACTATTACTTCCAAGCAACAAATGGAGGAATTAATCGGCTATCCGGTGGTTGGTATTATTCCTAATGCCTATCTGGATGTGGCCACCGCCGCCGATGACGGCCGTATGGCTCTTGATTTAAAACCAAACAGCCCTCTCAGTCAGCGAATTAACTATCTGGCGGGGAGAATCACCAAGGAAAAGCAGGATAACGACGATGATTTTTAAGCTAATGATGGCCCTTCTTGCTGCCCTTATAGTTTTTAGTGTATTTATGTTTTTTCTGGGCCGCAAGAACAGCGAAAAACAAAATATCAAAAAGCGTATCGCTTATTTTGCCGACTACCAAGCAGGCCATACAGCTTCTGGCAGGAAAAAAACTCTGGGGGATTTTATAAAGGACCTGTTTCACCGTGGAGGTGAAATGCTGGAGCCCTTTAAGAGAAGCAATTCTTTTGAGCTGAAGATGCAGCAGGCTGACTGGCCCCTTACAGGACCGGAATTTCAGCTTGTTCTGACTAGCTTGGGCATATTAGGTGCCCTAGGGTTCCTCGCCTATACCCACCAAATAGTCAGTGTGTTTTTTGGCTTTATTTTTGGTGCCCTGCTGGGATGGACTGTACTTAATTTACACATTCAAAGGCGACAGGCTGCCTTTACCAACCAGCTCAGCGATATGCTGAAGATGATTGCAGATGCCATGCGGGCTGGCTTTAGCTTTATGCAGGCCATGGAGCATGTGGCCAGAGAAATGGATGCCCCGGCCAGCCGGGAAGTAGAAAAGCTCATGCGGGAAACTAATCTCAGAGTACCTCTGGAAACAGCCCTGGAAAATATGAGCTCACGAGTCAAGAGCAAGGACTTTGATCTGGTAATAACCGCCGTGCTGATTCAGCGTCAGGTGGGAGGTAATTTGTCCCAGATACTGGACAGCATCAGTAATACCATTAATGCCCGGCTAAGAATGCGTCGGGAAATAAAAACCCTTACCTCCCAAGGAAGAATGTCGGGAATTATTCTGGCCCTGTTGCCCATTGCCCTGGCGGTGTTTATAAATGCCGTTAATCCCAGCTATTTAAATCCTTTATTTGAGGAGGAAATCGGCCACATTGCCATAGGAATTGCAATTTTTTTAGAAATTATTGGTTTTATAGTTATTAAACGGATCGTAAATATCGATACATAAGTAAATAATAATTCATTTCCCCCGTGACTTTTTTAGGGAAAACGTGTATTATTATTTCATAGCTATTATTTGTTAATTATTTTATGACAATTGTAGCAACATTGGTTTATCTTGAAAGGAGGAGCTTACTATGAAGGTTATGCGTTATTTGGAACAGAAGGCTCAGGGTATGGTGGAGTATGCGCTCATTCTGGCATTTGTAGTTGGTATTGCAGCTGTTGCACTTCAGAGTGATAACGGTTTAGGACAGGCAATCAAAAATACTTTTTCGTCCGTTACACAGCAGCTTAATAAAACAAAAGATCAGAGTGGCACCAGTGTCAATGAAGCTAGCTAATTCCTCTGGATGTATTAGAAGCTACATCAG
Organism: Anaerovibrio lipolyticus LB2005; assembly: GCF_000621545.1. Classification (GTDB taxonomy): domain Bacteria; phylum Bacillota; class Negativicutes; order Selenomonadales; family Selenomonadaceae; genus Anaerovibrio; species Anaerovibrio lipolyticus_A. The sequence continues at coordinate 85,379 of NZ_JHYA01000004.1, read as the reverse complement.
CGGAGGAACGCTAGTTGAAGTGACTGCATTCGGAAATCTTTAAAAGAAAAATTAAAACTGAGGAGGCAGAATTATGAGATTCCAAAAAGCACAAGCCATTGTGGAATTTGCATTCGTTCTGCCTCTATTTCTTTTGCTTATGGTGGGATTATTTTACTTTGGCTTTGCTTTTGCGGATTATCTTACCGTAAGTAATACCACCAGAAGCATTGCCCATGAGGCATCCATAGTTCAGGATCAGGCAAAAGTACAACAATTCATTGAACGAGAAACCAAAGACCTAACATTTATCAGTGATATATTTATATGGAAACCTAATGATACTAAGTATTTAAAGGTTGAATATAAGAATATAGACAATACCTCCCAAAAAGGAATGGATGTTGTGGTAACCTCCCATATGGATTATTCCTCCAGTTCCTACTTTGGAAGAATTATGAAAAACTTTAGTAAAATCTCCCCTAGCAAAAAGGGGGTCAATATAGTATATACCATGTACTGCCCTCCTGGCCTTAACTCCAGTGGGAATTAACGGGCAGTTTTTGTGGTGATTTGAAGTGGAGTGAAGTTACCTTGTCACTTTTGGAAAGATTAGGCCGCCCCAATCAGCGGAATGTACAGGTGAGAATCTTTGCCTCCCTTTCCGTGGATCAGGTGGACAATTCCTTTCAGGAAATTAAATTAAAAATACATCATCGCATAGTGGAAGAAATGACTCCGGAGGAGCAGCGGATTTTATCCACTAAAAATCAGGATGTGCTGGAAATCGAGCACATCATAGATTCCTATGTCCAAAAGGTACTGGATGAAAATCCCTTTGCCATTCCTAGGGGTGAGCGGAGCAGAGTCATCAGTGACCTTAGGGATGAAATGCTGGGACTGGGGCCTATTGAGGGCCTCTTAAAGGATGATTCCATCACAGAGGTAATGGTAAACGGTCCCCGGAAAATATTTGTGGAGCGTATGGGCAAGCTGATGCTGACAGATATTACCTTCCACGATAATGAACACCTGATGAATATAATCGAGCGGATTATTTCCCCACTGGGACGCCGCATTGATGAGGCCTCCCCATTGGTGGATGCCCGTCTTAGTGATGGTTCCCGCGTCAATATTATTATCCCTCCACTTTCCTTGGTGGGACCGGTGGTAACCATCCGTAAGTTTTCCAAAAAGCCGTTGACCTTTGATAATCTCATTAATTTTGGTACCTTGGACCGCAGGATGGCCAAATTTCTGCAGGCCTGTGTGGCGGCCAAAATTAATATACTGGTAACAGGTGGTACCGGCTCTGGTAAAACCACCACCCTCAATGCCCTGTCTTCCTTTATCCCAAGCAATGAACGCATCGTCACCATTGAGGATGCGGCAGAGCTACGGTTACAGCAGCCCCATGTGGTAATTCTGGAATCCCGCCCTGCCAATATCGAAGGCAAGGGGCAGATTACCATTCGCGATCTTGTAAGAAACGCCTTGCGTATGCGTCCTGACCGCATTGTAGTGGGAGAGGTGCGCTCCGGTGAGGCTCTGGATATGCTGCAGGCTATGAATACGGGCCATGATGGTTCCCTTACCACCGCCCATGCCAACAGCCCAAGAGATGCTCTCAGCCGTTTGGAAACCATGGTGCTCATGTCTGGCTTTGATTTGCCTGTAAAGGCCATTAGAGAGCAGATTTCCTCTGCCATTGACCTGATACTCCATCAGTCCCGCATAAAGGATGGCAGCCGCAAGATTACCCATATAACTGAGGTTCAGCATTTAGAGGGTGATACCATTACTACCCAGGATCTGTTCTATTACCAGATGACGGGTATGGACGAAACCGGCAAAGCTACGGGACGCTTTGTGGCTACGGGACTGCTGCCTGGCTTTTTGGATAAATTCCAAGCCAACGGTGTTGAGCTACCTGATGAAATGTTCCAGAATATGGGAGATGAGGGGGGAATGTATTGATGTTTTTAGCCCTTCTTTTTTCCATGTCCGTGGCTTTATTAATATTTTTCCTTTGCTTTGGGTTCATCCAAAAATATGTGGTGCCACAATCCACATATCAAAAGCGTCTTAACTCCATTAATGAACTGAACACAGTGGATGCCAGCCGCTTAATGAACACTCTGCCCATAAACAGGGAACAGGAAAAGGAGGACCTTTCCTTCTACAACAGAGTAATTAAACCCTTGACGGACATGCTGGAACATAATTTCTTTGAGCTGACCCCATCTTCACTTACGGGCACTATTCAACACAAGCTGACGGTGGCCGGTCTTAAGCAAAAGCTGTCTGTAGGTGGCTTTTCCATTATTTGGGCCATCTTTGTATGCTTTGCCCTCTACTTTGCCTACAGATATGCCAGCTATCACAGTCTGCCTCTTATACAGACTGCCCTTTGGCTGGGATTGGGTTTTATTGTGGGTGGTTCGTTGCCATTGATGATACTTAATTCACTAATCACCAAGCGGCAGGCCAAAATAGTAAAACAGCTGCCGGAGGTTTTGGATTTGATGTGTGTCAGCGTACAGGCAGGTCTCACCTTTGATGCGGCCGTAAAAAAAATAGTCCAGCGCACCCATGGTCCTCTCATTGACGAATTAAGGGAAGCCTTGGACGATATGAGCATGGGCGTAGCCAGACGTATGGCCCTTAAGAGTATGGCCAACCGCTGTGAGGTGCCAGAGCTATCCTTATTCGTATCCTCCATAGTACAGGCAGAGCGCCTTGGTACCAGTATCAGCAATACCCTTACTATTCAGGCTGACAATATGAGGGAACGGCGGCGTCAATCCATCAAGGAGGAAGCCCTGAAGGCTCCCATAAAGATACTCTTTCCTTTAGTAATGTTTATATTCCCGGCCCTGTTCGTGGTAATATTGGTGCCAATTATACTGAATATGATTAAGCATTTCTAATACCGGAGGACTGTGAAATGATGATTTTAACCATGAACTGTGACCCTGAGGAAAAATTTAGGCTTACGGTGGCAGATAACTTTTTAAAAAGATTTTTGGGGCTTATGGGGCGATTCAGGCTGGAGCCTAATACGGGACTATTGCTGGCCCCATGCAACAGCATTCACATGATGTTTATGCGTTTTCCCATTGACGTAATCTTTTACGATGAGGAATATAATGTGGTGAAGGTGGCCACAAACCTAAAGCCCTGGACGGGAATATGTGTTGCTCCGGGGGCCAAGGGAGCCATCGAGCTTCCTGCAGGAACATTAAGCCGTCTTACCCCTGAGGCACTTACCAACATAAAAATAGAACCGGAATCCTCGTGATACATTAAGTATCCGGAGAATCCGGTTCTTTTTTTCTTCCTTTTATTTAGAGCACTTCACTTATATTTACAAGATTTACTCTGTAGCTGACACCAGCTCCAGATCCAGCCCCCCCGGAGCCGGAACCGCTGCCCCCACTGCCTGTAGCAGTGTAGTTCCTTTGAATATAATATCCCTGACTTTGCAACTGAATCCTATTACCCGCCACGATACTGCCATAGAAAAGATGATGATTATCATTAATAAAGACAGATCCAAAGGGGGCGTAAATATCCCCCATAAAAGTACCGTCATTACAATTCATTGCAAAACTCCCTGACCCATTATATATAAGCACTATTGGCCTACCTCCGGTCATATCGGCAGAGGTATTAAAATTGTTAATGTTATCGCAAATAATATATAGCGGTTTATTTGTATCACCAATTATGGCCTTGGTGAGACCTATATCCAAGTTGGGAATATTAGAATAAATCACATCCACCCCTTGGCTGCTTAGCTGATCTAAAGAACTGCTATCTAGATAGTTCTTGTTTTGGTTCGTAATCTTATAGGTAGAAGCCGCAGTCATCAGCTGCTGCACTGTGTCACGATAATAATCTGTTACCTCCAGACTGCCATTATATTCCGGAATATTGATGTACCCCTGTCTTGTAGCTTCATTTACAGTAGTTTGACTATTACCGTCGGTACCAAAGGCCTCTGGCTGCAAATAGACATTCTTTGAAGCCTCATTAAAGGCACTTTCGTCACCAATAACAATGTTTCCATGATAGGTGGAGCAGTTATTTTTATTTTGGGCAATATCATGATTATCAGGATTTTGAATGGAATTAACCGAATCAAAGCCCTGCTTGGCAGTAAACAGATTATCAAACAGGACAAAGCCACCGCTGTTATTTCCCGAAGCCTGCCGTTGTACAGAAATCTGGGCGCAGGCAGCGGCACTTATTTCCGTATCAGACCCAATTTGCGGAAAATAACGCAAAAAATACAGAGGAACTCTTTCCTTGAGAACCACCACATAATAGAATTTTCTGTTCTTCTCTTCTATTTTAGGCGGTGATTTGAAGGATGCCTTTGGATCGTTTTGAGTCACATAATTCTGGGCAAACTCATTTGCTCTATCCAGATCGCCACCACTTTCCGCATAGGCACTTCCTCCAGCCAGAGCCGCAGCATCTGCTGCATTTTGCAGTTTGGAATAGTGGGCATATAAATTTCCCAAATCCACCACCAAGCCGGCGAAGCACATCAAAAATGGAATCAGCACCGCAAAAAGAATAATTACCGCTCCCCGCTGTTCCTTTATCATAGCCTCACCCCTTTCATTACCAATAAGTTATCATATTATGTCTACTTTATATTATACAGCACTTTTCCATATTATGGCTAACATTTATTTTCATATTAACATATAACTTTTTATCATAATCCATAATGATGGTTTTTTTTGTCAAAATAGAGTATGATATAGCTTGAAATATTGTTAGATTTTATAGGAGGTTCCATCGTGCGAATCGTTGTAGTTGGCGCGGGAAAGCTGGGCTATTCCATTGCTGAACGCCTTTCCCAGGAAGAATATGACGTAATTGTGGTGGATAACAATGCATCCCGCCTGCAAAATGTTCAGGCCAGTCTGGATGTTCTGGCCATTGAAGCCAACGGCTCCAGCCCTATTACCATGAATAATGATGACATTCGTGGTGCTGATGTCCTTATAGCTGTTACTGCCACCGATGAGGTAAATATGGTGTCCTGTATTCTTGCCAAAAAGCATGGCATTAAGCGCACCATTGCCCGTATAAGGGATATGCAGTTCATTTCCGAAGCCAAGGAATACCTTAAATCCAACTTTGATATAGACCTTATGCTGAACCCTGAGCTGATTATGGCCATGGAAATAAATCGTATTCTCATGGTACCGGCAGCCCTTAACATTGAGGACTTCGCCGACGGTCAGGTCCGTCTTTTTGAAACCAAAATCAAGAAGAAATCACCTTTGGCCAATATAAAAATGAAGGATTTGGATATGCCAACCACCATTATGGCTGCCATGATTTTCCGTGGTCAGCGCATGATTCTGCCCCATGGCGATGATTCCTTCCAGCCTGGAGATAATGCCTACTTTATTGGTTTGACCCAGGATATTGATAATTTCAGTAAAAATCTGGTGGAGCGCAACAACTCAAAGCTGAGCAAGGTCACCATCGTAGGTGCAGGCCGTATGGGACGCTTCGTGGCCACCATGCTGGACAAGCAGCATGTAAAGGTAAAAATTTTCGATACCAACAAAGAACGGTGCCGTCTTGTAGCCTCCATGTTTAAATACCACGGCAAGGCCATCTGGGCTGATGCAGCAGATATCAACAAAATGCTGGAGGAGGGTATCAACGAGGCTGACGCCCTTATCTGCCTTACAGATGATGATAAGCTTAATTTCCTGTTGGCCCTTTTGGGCAAGCATCACGGAGTCAAAAAGACCATTATCCGCCAGGCTAAAACCGACTATAAATCAATTTTGGCAGAGCTGGGTGTGGATATTTCCCTTTCCTCCAGAGTGCTGGCCACCAATGAGGTGCTGGCCTTCGTCCGGGGCAATTCCGCAGTGTCCCTATTACAGGACGCTAGAGCTGAGGTTACGGAGGTAACCATCCAGGATGGCTGCAGCGTCTGCAATAAAAAGCTCATGAATGCCAAGCTGCCAAAGTCCTGTCTGGTATGTGCCTTTGTAAAGGACGATGTGGTGGAGATTCCTAATGGTAATACTGTGCTGGCTGCCGGTGGCAGAGCCATTATCATTACTGAAAAACAGGAAACCACCAAGGTCTTAAAATTTTTTTACAACTAAGGATAAACGATGGATAAACTGATTCCTTATCTTATGGGCAGGGCATTGCTCCTTTGCTCAGCCTGTATGGCCATTCCCTTTGCCTACAGCATATATCTCCATCATAACTTTATGACGGGAGTATTTGGACAATCTATATGTATTACCCTGCTGATGGCAATATTGCTGATAAAAAAATCCACTAATCCGCCGGAATCACTGTCTGTGTACGGCGGTGCTATCTTTTTGTGCGCAATTTGGGTCACCATAGGCTTTTTCGGCGGTCTTCCCTATTATTTCAGCCATTATTTGGGACCAATAGACGCCTTCGTGGAAAGCGTATCCGGCTTTACCACCACCGGCTATACCAATATTCTTTCCCTTCAGGATCCTGCCCTTATTCTGTGGCGCAGCATGACCCAATGGATGGGTGGTGGCATGATTCTCATGTTTATTGCCACTGTACTGCCTGCCATTACTGGAATGTTTGGCATTAGCTTTGCCATGCCGGTGGCCCTGAAAACCGGCGTAGTAACCATCAACAGACTGCGGAAAAACACCCGCCGTCTCTCCATTCTCTACGCCCTATTAACCATTATTGGCGTATTCTTCTTCAGCATTGCGGGGCTTGGCACCTACGATGCCATTAATTTTGCCATGGTCACCATTTCCACTGGTGGCTGTTATTTTTCTGATGCCTACTTATACAATAATGTATGGTTTGCCTCAGCTGCCATAGTAGGCCTTATAGCCGCTGGAGGTAATGTAATTATATATTGGCAGGCTATTAAACGCCGCCAGTATTCCATGCTGAAAAAAACTATCCGCAATACGGAGTTTCATATCTTCGTGCTGATTATCCTGGTAATCGGTCTGATTTGTGGCTTACATCTATATCACAATAATTACTACAATCTGTCTGACAGTCTGCTTTATGGCTTTTTCTCCGTGGCCCTGTATGCCGGCACCACCGGAGCCCCGCCCTTTGAGGTACTGACGTGGACAGACTTCGACAAAATGCTGCTTATCGTGGTGGCTTCCATCGGTGGCTGTATTGGTTCCCTGGCAGGAGGCTTCAAGATTCTCAGACTTATGATTCTCTTTAAATCCTGTGCCAACGAAATGACCAGAACCATTCACCCCGATATTATTATGACCATGAAAATCGATGGCGAAATCGTGCCTTCAAAGGTAATAAACAGAATTTTAGGCTTTTTCTTTATCGTATTTATTACCATTGCCATTTCCATTCTGGTAATTTCCGCAGCGGGACTGGATATGCAGCAATCCATGGATATTGCCATAGCCTGCATCACAAGTACAGGACCCATTATGCTGTTTCATACCAGCCACAGTGAAATATTGGCACTGCCGGTTATCGTAAAGCTATTTTGCTGCTTTTTGATGGTTCTGGGCAAGCTGGATATTTTTGCCTTTTTAATTCTTATTTTTGGCAGCCGCCAGCAGCTGCTGCATAAACACTGGTAGGGGGGTGCAACATGAATTATCCGGTGATATATTATATGCTTAGCCGCCTGATGGTTGCCATGTCTGTCACCCTGCTGATTCCATTTTTTATGGCAATACAGCTTAATGAAAATAATGAGCTGGATTTTTTGGCTGCCATATTATGCAGTCTCTCCTTGGCGGTATTTTTCAGTAACCGTGGAAAGATAACCACCAATGACATTAGTATCCGTGAGGGAATTGCCATTACTGGCCTTAGCTGGCTCTTTGCCTCCATAATTGCTTCATTGCCTTTTCTGACGGGACACTATATGCCCTTTGTGGATTGTCTTTTCGAGGGTGTATCAGGAATTACCGGTAGTGGTGCCTCTGTGGTAAGGGATATTCCGGGGCTGCCCACCAGTATTATGCTATGGCGCAGTCTTACCCACTGGCTGGGAGGCTTGGGAATCATCGTTATTTTTATTGCCATCGTTCCCCAGACAGGCACCAAGAGCCTGAAAATGTTTGAGGTGGAAACCACGGGACCAACGGAAACCAGACCACTACCAAGGTTTAAGGATACCGCCCATGCCCTGCTAATAGTGTATATATTCCTCACCTTTTTGATTATTGCGCTGCTGCTGTTATGCGGCTTCAGCTTTTCCGACGCCGTAAATAATGCCATGTCTGCCATTGCCACTGGTGGTTTTTCCACCAGAAATGAAAGCATCGGTTACTTTGATAATTTGCCGGCAGAGGTGGTGCTTACCATTGCCATGCTGCTGGGAGGAGGCAACTTCTCCCTTTATCTGATTGCCTGGAAGCAGGGTTATCACAAGATTTTAAAGGACGGGGAATTCATCGCCTATATGGCCCTCTTTGGCTTATTATCCCTGGCTATTACCACCAATCTGTTCGCTGCCATGGATATGAATCTATTTGAGGCCTTTCGTTATGCTTCCTTCCAGACTGCGGCCACCATCAGCACCACGGGCTTTTCCAACAGTGACTTTGACTCATGGCCCGCTTTTTCCAAATACTGCCTGCTGATAGTAATGATTACAGGAGGCTGTGCCGGATCCACCTCCGGCGGAATGAAGGTAGCCAGATTCCTGCTGCTGTTTAAGATGATTCATTATATTATTCAGGAGAAGCTCCACCCAAATCAGATAATTCACATGAAATACGATACGGTGGAACGGCTGGATATTGTGGTTAACAGAGTGGGACGCTTCTTCTTCCTCTATGTATTTTTGGCCCTTATGGGTGCCCTGGTATTTACCATTGAGGGACTGCCTATTATGGATGCCATTGTACTGGGCTTTTCCGCCATAGGAAATGCAGGCGTGGCCTTTGGTGCTGCCAACGACTTCAGCACCTTGAATGATTTGACAAAATACATCTGTTGCGGTCTTATGGTTGTAGGCCGTCTGGAAATATTCCTGTTCCTGGTTATGTTGAAGCCATCCTTCTGGCAGACAGGAGCCAGCTGGTAAATAAATAAAAAATGCCCCTGCTCTGGAGCTGAATCCTTGGCAAAGCCAAGACAGAACGCTCAAAGCAGGGGCTTTTTCATATGTACTTTTTATACTGCTAAATGGTCTTTTACTCTATTAATCATCTGTGGATTAATGTTTTTCTTCGGAGAATAATTCATAATGAAGGACACAACCTCTCTATCAGAGTCAAAGCATCCAGAAGGCTTGTTAACTAAATCCGAATCCGCGTTAGAGAAGAATACACAACCATCAATCCAAATATTAATACCATTGTCTTTTAGATACTTAGCCAATGTATGTATTTGCCATTTTAGTTGTTTTAATGGATTTCCCATGGATGAAGTATAGCTACCACCCTGTCTGCCTGTCTTGTCTATTGTCCAACGCTTTTCATCTTCATTACAATGGACTACGCCTTTTACGCTTCTGTCTAATACAATAAATACGCCATTATTTCCAACCACAACATGGTCCATTTTTGCCTCACCGATGCATACATTATTATAAACAGTATAGTAGTCAGGCAATCCAGACAAAACCTTGTTTGTTACTTTATAGCTATGCTCTATCATAGAGCTTCTATTAAATAAATTCAGTTGCTGATTTGCAATGACGCCTACTCCCATAACTACACCAAGAGCTATAAGTGTTCTGATGGAAAAACCTGTACTGAAGAAGTTTGGAGCTAAAAGATAGAAGAATGCAGCAAAGAATAATACCCCACACGCAATCCCCGCTAAGAGATGTGCCCATTTACTGCCATTTATAGATGATGTTTCTTTTAAATCATTAATTTGAGCCAAAATCAAAAACTTCCTTTCTATTACCAACTATAACCTTAGTATATCAGATTTCATAATTAAAATAGTATTAAATGTTGATAAAATTAATATTAAACCCCTTTAAGAGTTGTATTAAAAATGAATTGACATAGTACCTATGTCTTGCTGGATGGGGACATAGGTGCTATACTTGTGAACATGGAAAAGTGTAATACATGGAGGTATTAAAATGAACGACCAGGTGATAGTTTGATGCTGTTATCTGGTCGGTGTCTAAGGAGGATGGAAAATGAAATTAAGAAAAATTTTGGCGGGACTTTGGGCAGTTCTGCTACTGTTAGTTGGCACCTGTTATGCCGAGAATACAGATAATCCAATTATTGCCTATATAGATCATGGGTATTACAGATTGAATATGCCTAGCGTAAAAAAAGTTGAGTACTATGGTTATTCTTTTATCGAATGCTCATATACCAGACATCTTGAGCAGATGCTTCCCTATGGCATTCCCTATGTAACTCAGAGTGGACCATATTATGCCTGGTTTGACCCACTAAACGACAAAATGCTGTATTGGGGCGAAAGCCAGCCGTATGCGGATAAAGGCTGGTATGACATGAGTTATTTAAAGGACATCGGAGGCGAGTCTCAATATGCCTATAAGGCCATAAGAGATTCCTTCCCTAATCTTTGTGAGGAAGTGCTCACGGACAACCAGTTAGCTAGCGCAAAATACGGTAATGAAATTTCCAAGGCCATTGCAGCCCAAAAGGATGAGGATTGGAAAACAGAGTACAATTCCTTGAAACAAGCCTACGATAAGGGTTGCCAGTCTCAGGGAGTGCTTCATAATTTGGCAGAGTCTGCCTGGAAATCAGGCGACTTTGATGCAGCTATTGAATGGGCTGGCAAGTTGATTGAGATAAACCCTTCAGGTGATGTTTATAATACGCGGGCATGGTGGTATTATCTGTTAGGACAAAATGATAAGGCACTGGAGGATGCTGAATGGGCGGTATTTAAGGATAAAAATAATGCTTATATACTGGATACCCGTGGCAGTATTTATTATGAATTAGGCCAATATGACAAGGCTATTGCTGATTTTAATGCGGCTATAAAGCTCGATGATAAATTTGCCCATGCCTACTTCTATCGCAGCAAGTGTTATGAAGCTCTGGGCAATAAAGATAAAAGCACTGCTGATTATAAACAAGCCAAGAAATATGATAATGAAATAATTGATGACAAAACAGAATTTACGAACCAGCAAAGTCAGATAGTTGCAAAGAATCTGTTAGCACATAAGCAGAAGCTGAACAAGTACAAAGACACTTTAAAGAAGCTCAACGATGCTGTATATGTATGTAATAATGCATCCCAGTTCCCAAAGAGGACAGTATTTGACTCTGCAAACGCCATTATCATCGATACTGAAAAAATCAAATACGATGAAGGTGAGGAGTTCTACCAGGAGGTAATTCCTCAGGAAGTTCGTAATAATTATGAAAATGGTGTGTACCAGCAGCAGTATGAACAGCTGAAGGCAGAAGTAGAGGCTGAAGAGGCTGCCGCAGCAGCTGCTGTTGCTGTAAATGAGCCTCAGATAGCGGCTGCACCAGTGCGTAGAACTACCTATGCCTGCAACAGCGAGTGTGATGCCATTGCGCAGAATCCTTCATCACGTCACAATCTCCGTGATGAGCTTTGGGAATCATTACATCCTGACCGCTTCCAACATTCTAAAACTGTTGCAGATGCAGCAGCATATTGGAGCAATAATGTTATTTATTATTGTTCGTATAAAGAGTGGAAACTTGAAATGCCAGAAAACATAGATTATACACGTAACCAACTGCAAAGAAACAATGTGACCGATTATGGGACATACATAATAGTTACTGAAAGTCCGACGGAGAAATATCATTATATTTGCTTCGACTTTGATTTTGACACAAATACTTTTTACATATATGACAACAAAACAAAGAAGCATGACTATTCTTTAATATTTGTTAAGGATCCGTCTAATGGACGGCCACTGGCTCATCTTGTGAATATTTCTGGCCAAAAAGGAAATTTTGGTGATGGTTTTGTAGACTGGACAGAAAGGGATTATTCCGATAATGTCGAGGCATTCTTTGCGAGAAATGTTGTAGACTTTGTTCCAACACTTCAAACAGATGGTTTCCGTATTTTCCTCCAATACAGTGGAGTCTTGTTTTAAGATATAGCAAAATATAGCAAACACGCCCCTATTCATGGTTATTTTCCATGAATAGGGGCGTATTTTTTATGCTGTAAATTAATTTAAAAAGAATTCATTTTCCACTGCCATACACAAAGCGTGGTAAACAGGCAAATGAAGCTCCTGAATCTTGTAGGTTTCCATTTCAGGAACGCAGATGGCAATATCACAAAGGCCCTTCAGCTTGCACTCACGACCACCAAGGAGGCCGATGGTCTTTATGCCCTTTACCTTGGCCATTTGCACCGCGTAAATCACATTGGTGGAATTGCCGGAGGTACTGATGCCAATAAGGATATCCTCCTTAGTTCCCAGTCCCAACACCTGCTGGGCCATGGCCAAATCCGGAGCCTGGTCGTTGGCAAAGGCACTGTTCAGGGCCACTGCATTCATAAGGGAAATAGCTGGCAAAGCCCCCTGGAGATTATCCCGTAAATAATCCGCCTCATTTGGACATACTTCCTTCATCTTGCCATATAGCTCATCATCAATTGGGCGCTTCAAAATAAATCCCTTCATCAGCTCACCCACAATATGCTCCGCATCAGAGGCACTGCCACCGTTACCACAGGCAATCACCTTGCCACCCTTGCTGTAAGACGCACAAATGGACTCCACAGCCTCCTGAATGGAGCTGCGGCACACCGCCAATGCAGGATAGCGTTTAACTAAATCATCAATCATATTCAAAGTAGTGTTTTTCATATTTCTCACCTCATTAATGAAATTCTATATACATGTATTGGCTGTGAAAGTATATGCGGAACGCTCGCGCTCTCTAGTTTACCTAATGGTACTAAGCTCATTCGGCGCCATAGGCTTGAATTCACTAAGTACCAAGGTAAAATATGTCCGCATATATCTTCCCCAGCCGTCCATTATACTTTCTCAGCTATTTCCGGATATTCCCAGCCCTATTTACTATTATTAATGAGCTTCTGAAGCTCCCGCACCTGGTGCAGATGAGTCTCATAATCCAGATCATTGGCATCATACTGCATACGCTTCTTCAATTCGTCTATACGCTTCTGGAGCTTTTCCTTAACTTCCTGACTAAGAGCCATGGATTCTACCACCTTTTATTTTTATCTAACACATTATAACGTGTTGTACAAAAAAATAAAAGAGTGCCGTCAAAAGACGACACTCTAAAATATCTCCTAGCTTATTGAACTTATTCCTCACGGAAACGATCAACGATACATGCACAGGCTGCATCACCAGTGATGTTAACAGCAGTACGAAGCATATCGAAGATACGATCTACACCAAAGAGAATTGGCAAAGCCTCGATAGGAATACCAGCAGCTACCAATACAGCAACTACCAACAGGGTAGGACCAGGCACACCGGCCTGACCAACAGCACCCAAGGTGGAAGTAATAATAATGGCAATATACTGTCCAAAGCTCAGCTCCATACCAAACATCTGGGCAATAAAGGTGGCTGCCATTGCATAGTATGCCGCATTACCATTCATATTAATGGTAGCACCCAGTGGCAGGGCAAAGGAAACAGTACCTTTATCAAGGCCAAATTCTTCCTCGTTGGTCTTCATGTTCAATGGCAAGGTAGCCATGGAAGAAGCAGTGGAGAAGGCAAATACCTGGCACTTCCACATGCTCTTGAAGAACTGAACATAGCCAACCTTCTTGGAGAAGAGAGCTACAGAACCACCAATCATTACATAGGTAACGATGGCCAGTACAACTACATAGAGAACAATCAGATTAATAATCTTAACCAATACGTCATAGCCAAAGGTACCAGTGGCATCAGCCATCAGGGCAAATACACCGATAGGAGCCACACACATAATGGCAGTCATAATCTTAATGAAAATCTCGGTAAAGTAATTGAAGATGTTCATCATGAACTTCTTCTTATCCTCATCCAGCATAGCCAAGGCAAAGCCTACAAACAGTGCAAATACGATGGTCTGGAGGATGTTACCCTGAACCAGGGCAGCAAATGGATTAGTTGGAACGAAACCGATTACAGTCTCCCAGAAGCCTGGAATCTGACCGCTCTGGGACATATCGATATCGATAGCTGCCTCAGAAATTGCTGCCATATTGATGCCAGCACCTGGCTTGAACATCTCACTGAAGAACAATCCCAATGCTACAGCTACGGCAGTGGTTACGCCATAATAAATAAATGTTATAAGACCGATTTTGCCTGCACCTTTGGAATTTCCCAATGAAGCAGCTCCTCCTACTAATGAGAAGAAAACCATAGGTACAACTACCATTTTGATGAGTGACATAAACAAATCACCCACTGGAGCAAACATGTGGGCTGGTGGCCCCATTACCAGACCTACGACAGCACCCAGGATTGTGGCAATAATAATCCACTTGCCCAGACTGTCAAGAATAGATTTCTTACCTTCTTCTTCTGACATTTTTCATCCCTCCATTAATAATAAACATAATGAGATAAATGATATAAATTCGCTGAAAATTCACACTATTTTCAGCTTTACACATTTTCATTATAGCAAGTATTTTTTGTTTTGTATACTCCATACATACTTTTTTTAATATGTCTATCTAAAAAAGACTGGTTGTCTGATAAATTTTAAGATAATTTGTTAATTCACCTCATAAATTGTATAATTTGTTTTGTGAATACTGGCAAGGAGGGCCAACTATGGATTTGTCTTATTTTGAACAGCTACGCCGGGAATCCCAGGCAACTATAGAAGGATACAAAAGGAAAAGCCAGCTTTTTACCACCAAGCGCACCCTATCCTTTTTGGCACTGTTGGTGACGGTGGCAGTGGCATATGATATGAATTCACCCTGGCCCCTTTTGGCTGGAATATTGATTTTTGCCTATTTCTTCTATTTAATACGGGGCCATAGCCGCCTCCACGATGACCTTAATTACGAGATAAACCGGGAAGCCGTTATTAATGATTATATTAGCCGTTTTACAGGTGACTGGAAAAAATTTGAAGACAGGGGAGAGGATTTCCTTGATAGGAATCTTACCCAGGACATTGACCTTAATATATTAGGCGAGGCTTCAATTTACCAGTACCTTAATACAGCCCGTACCCTTGAGGGCCGCCGCCTTCTGGCCAGCCGTCTTGTACCTTATCCTATTAACACCAATGAACTGAAGCTGCGTCAGGATGAAACTGCCTTCTTTAATAGCAGGGTGGAGGACTCCATTAAGCTACAGGCCATCAGCCGTCAGATTCCTTTAAAGCACAGTGTCCAAAACCTTTTGGACTACCTTAAGGACAGACAGCATGACCCTGGTTCCTTTACTAATAAATTTATATTTATTCTGCCAGCGGCTGCCATTATACTTCTTGGAGCTGGCCTGATGAATCTGATTCCCATGGAAGCGTCCATAGTAATATTTATCATACAACTTGGTATTGCCTTAGCATCCCTGGGAAAAAATGCTGTTCATATAACACCCCTTTATAAGCTTAATAAAGAATTAATTACCTATTGTCAGCTGCTATATACCATGAAATCCATGCTGCCTGAAAAAATGGGACGACTTGATCCCGCAGAAATTGATGAGGCCCTAAAGCCTATCCGCAGTCTGGGAAAGCTGTGTGCCATGGCAGAGGTGCGCCATAATTTCATTTTGCTGTTTGCACTCAATGCCCTGGTTTTATGGGATTTTCACGTGGTAAGAATGTTTATAAGTTGGCAGAAGGAATATGGCCATAAGCTGGAAACGTGGCTGAACATCTGGTATGAGGCAGAAGCTGCCATAAGCCTGTCCGTTATCGGCCATATCAGACCAGATGCCATTATGCCGGAGCTTGTAAATGATAACCCTAACGACCCCCATATAGAGGCAAATGAGCTTAGCCATCTCCTTATTCCTTATGGAGAGACTGTACCAAATTCCCTTACTTTAAAGCCTTCCCTAAACATTATTACCGGCTCCAATATGTCCGGTAAAACCACATGGCTGCGGACTCTGGCCAGCTCCTGTGTTCTTGCCTACGCAGGAGCACCAGTATGTGGCAAGGGCTTTAAGCTGACTCCTGTACATATTCTCACCTCCATAAGGGTTAATGATGATCTTAGCAGCGGCATATCCACCTTCTATGCTGAGCTTATACGTATAAAAAATATGATTGAAACTGCAAATAAGGGTATCCCTGTTCTTGCAGTTATCGACGAAATATTTAAGGGTACCAACTCCGCTGACAGAATCGTAGGGGCAGAGGCTGCACTGAAGCATCTCAGCCGTACTAATCTCATTACCCTGGTTTCCACCCATGATTTTGAGCTGTGCAACATTAAATCAGAGCAGGTGCCTGTAAACAATTACCATTTTGAGGAGCATTTCCATGAAGATAAACTTCTCTTTGATTACACTATGAAGGATGGCCCGTGTAAAACCACCAACGCTCAGTTCCTGCTCAAGCTGGTGGGCATAAACTAAAACAAAAACTCTCCCCGTGAGCTGTGTCGCCATTGACACATCGGGAAGAGTTTTTTTCTTCTCACATATTCAGTTATTAATCCTTCAGCAGCTCCTTGGCAGTAAACTGATCCGTTATGAACACATTGGCATAATGACCCTTTAAAGCTGCCCTGATGGCAGGCACCTTTGCCTCACCACCGGCAATCATAATGCTGTGCTCCTTATTCCTAAGCTCATCAAGGGTGATACCCACGGTACGGGCATCCAGCTCCTTGTTACAGATACGCCCATCTGCATCAAAGAAACGGGAACAAATATCCCCCACAGCTATCTGCTGAATTCTTGTCTGTTCCTCCTGGTCAGTATAGCCCAGACGGAAGAACAAGGCATTTGGACGAACCGTACCAACGCCAAAAACGGCAATATTGGCATGAGAGCCCATTTCCAGAACCCTCTTGATATGACGGTCCTGATCCACCATTTCCTTTACCTCACGACTGCCAAACACTACCGGCAACGGCAAATATTGGGCAATGGTGCTGTAATTATTGGAAAAATTCTCCAAAATATCTTTGGCGTAGTTGCGCCACTTGGAATGGGTCACACCACCCTCCAGCTGCACAATCTGTGAGCCCTTCAGCACCCTTGGCAACAATGAACAGGACATATCATATAGAGTGGTCCCCCAACCAACGCCTATAATATCCCCATCCTGCACAATGGAATCAAGATACTCGGCTGCCTTGATACCGATGTACTTCTTGATTTCATTTTCATCGTTGATGGTGGAAGAAGCTATACGCACCTCATGGAGATGATACTTTTCCACAAGCATCTGCTCCATATTGGACATATCCTCCACCGGGTCCATAATTTGGATTTTAACATAGCCCTTATCCTTGGCATATTGCAGCAGCCTCGACACCGACGGCCTCGATATGCCCAGCTCCTCCGCTATCCGTTGCTGACTGTATTCCGAGCGGTAATACAGCTTGGCCACGTTAATGGATAGCTTGTCCCTGTCACGAGTCATACCCCTATTTCCCCCTAATTTCTATTATGCCAGAAAAATCGTTCGCATAATTGTAAACACAATTTCATTATCTATGTTACAAATGTAAAAATCAAGTAATAATTAAAATTTACTGAAACTTTTTTCAAAAAGTGAATTTCTATTATTAGCTACTATATTAAAGATTACTTGTGCCATCTATATTCTTGTGCTTTAATAAATATTAGAGGTGAAAAAATATGAATGAAACCCAAAATGAGCATATAGAAAACAGTGATATAGAACCGAAAATAATTGACAAAATTTCAGATAAAGCAGATGCCTCTAAAGCATCTGAATCAGAGATTTCTTCCCAGAATAAAATAAACGAAAACGCCCCTATCAAAGAGGAAGACTCACCAATAATTGATTTACAAGTTAAAAAGGAATTCGTGCGCAAAAGAAAAACTCTTGGCAGCTATGTTAAGAAATTTTTCATACTGTGCTTTGGTGCCTTTCTCTATGCCGTGGGTCTGGAAACCTTCCTTATTCCCAACAATATCATTGATGGTGGTGTGGTAGGCATATCCATTATGGCTGCGTCCCTTACCCCAATCAGCTTCAGTGTGTACCTGGTAGTCATTAATATTCCCTTCCTATATTTGGGATATAAACACATCGGCAAAACCTTTTCCATATCCACTATAGTTTCTATTTTGTTGTTATCTCTGTGGACTGAATATTTTAAGCCGGTACCCCAGGTGACGGATGACTTCTTTTTAGCCGCCATCTTCGGTGGTATTGTGGCCGGTATTGGTGTGGGACTGATAATCCGAAACAGCGGCTCCCTGGATGGTACAGAAATCGTGGCCATTATCATGGACAAGCGTACTACCTTCTCCGTTGGAGAAGTAGTGCTGTTCTTCAACATCTTTATTCTTGGTGCCGCCGGCTTCGTATTTGGCTGGGACAAGGCCATGTATTCACTGGTGGCATACTTCATTATTTCCAAGATGATTGATGTGGTAATCAAGGGTCTGGACGAATCCTACGCTGTAATGATTGTCTCCGAGGAAAGCGATGAAATAGCCGATGCCCTGATGCACCGCCTTGGTCGTGGTGTTACCTTTATAAAGGGCATGGGGGCCTACACCGGGGATCCCAAAAAGGTTATTTATTGCGTAGTGACCCGCCTGGAGGTGGACAAGCTGAAGGATATTACCATCGACAAGGATGAAAACGCCTTCATAACCATAAACCCCGTTCACGACATAGTAGGCGGCCGCTTCAAGAAAAAATCCATACATTAAAAGCAAACAAAAAGGCTGTGACCAGGTGCATCACATGATGCCAAGCGGTCATAGCCTTATTTTTAATATCAAATTTTAAAATTTCAGCTGCTTATTCCAGCTCATCAAATACACTGAAATGGGATTCATAGCGTCCCTTAACATGGTTGATACCCATGTACTTAACAAATGGTGCCAGCTCCTCCAGCTTCATTACGCGGATATCACCATCCAGATTGGCCATAACAACCTCCGGAATATCGAATTCCGCCATAACCTGTAGACAGCCACCGCATGGCACAAATGGATTCTCTGTATCTGCCACCACGGCAACTGCATCAAACTCCTGCTTGCCATCGGAAATAGCCTTATAAACCGCAGCCCTTTCAGCGCATACAGACAAGCTGCTGGAACCGTTTTCCACATTGCAAGCTCCATACAAAGTGCCGTCAGATGCTAAAATGCAAGCACCAACTTTAATGTTAGAATAAGGGCTGTAGGCTTTCTGGCGGGCATCCTTGGCCATCTTAACCATAGTGTCGCAAATATCTTCATTTAACATATTTCATGGCTCCTTTGCTTAATATTTTACAAATGTAATAATACCGATACTACTTAGGTATATTTTATTCGATAAGGATAATTTTATCAATTCATTTTTTCCAAAGCCCAAAAGCCCTGTTTATACACAATTTCCACAGGTTATCCACAGTTATTAACATCTATCAACACAAGAAATGTGGATAACTGCGCTAATCGTATAAAAAAAGACCAACTTACAAGCTGGTCCTTAATCTTTTAGAATTAGGCAGTCATTTTATAGTCAATAACAGCTACTTCCTGCATAAGCTGTTTGGCAGTATCAATGATTTTATCCAGTTTTTGCATGACCTCGTTAGATATTTCAATTTCGCCACATTGTTCACATTCTTCACAAGGAACATTCTTTATTGGTGTAAATAATAGAAAGGATTACAATCAGATTGCTAACTATGTTTATACTCAATCTGAAATTAACATCGAGATTAATCGGTATTTATTTCTTTTAACAGAAATTTTTCCAACATGGCCTTATCGGGCAGCTGGAGCATATAGGTGGACACAAACAGCTGATTGTCCATGCCAGACAGGGCGTATTCCACCATTTTTGCGCCTTTTTTCGTACAGAGCAGGATGCCGATAGGCGGATTATCTCCCGGCGTCATTTCATTTTCCTTGTAATAGGCCACATAAGCATTAAGCTGGCCAAGATATTCATGGCGGAACTCGTCATTTTTAAGTTCAATGATGACATGGCAATGAAGCAGGCGATTATAGAATACCAAATCCGGGAAATAATAATTATCGTCAATGATAATCCGCTTTTGCCGAGCTTCAAAACAAAAGCCTTTGCCCAGTTCCAGCAAGAATTCTTCCAGATGGGCAATCAGCGAATTTTCCAAGTCCGATTCCGATACGGCCTCTTTGGCCTCCAAACCCAAAAATTCCAAAGCGAAAGGCTCTTTGACGGTTAAGTCCTGTGTTCCTTTTGTCAGCAGCAGTTCCGGCTTTTGACTGATTCCCGCACGCAAATAGAGGTTAGTGGCAATCTGCCGCCGCAATTCCCGGACGCTCCAGCCACATTTGATGCATTCGGTTTCGTAGAAGAACCGCTGGAAGTCATCTTCAAGGGACATAATCTCGCGAATATGGGTAAAGGACAGGTGGCTGAGCAGCGTTTCCGGGGTCGTGGTGAATTTGTGATTCACTGACTCACAAATCTGCGGGGTGGCTGTTTTGGGCAAAAGAGGCGTTTGTAGCCCGCCGGTCTGCATGAGTCGCTTGGTCACCGCTTCGCCCAGCTGGGGATAGCGCAGGTAAAACAGGCGACATAAATTGAGCATAGAGCGGTCAAGGCCCTTGATGGAAAGGCGGGCCGCCAGCTTTTCCAATAGCTTGGTACCATACTCTGCGCGGTCATTGCCGTTCTGTTCATATTCCACAATATAGAAACCGATTGCCCAGTTCCGGGCAGTCAGGGACTGGTTGACCGCACTTTTGGCCCAGCCGGAGGTGACTTCATGAATGGTGCGAGTATTTTCCACCAGCCCGTTAAAGGAATTATTCGTATGCATTCGCTTGACTCCTTGAAATGTATATCTGCTATTATTATACCACTGGACGCAAGGCGGAAATAAATATGATGAGGTAAAATATGACACTATTTTGAAGGCCTGCATAGAATTTATTTGTAAGGCTACCAAACGCGTTGAAGAAAAAACAAAAGGTAAGGCTGTATGAACGTCAGATTTTGCTATAATGTCTGTTTTTTAAACATATCAATTATCCATCAACCAAAATATCTGCTACGATATACATATCAACTGAACCGGAACGGGCTACTAAGCAGTCTTGGCGCCTGGCTTTTTAACCCTCTGTTTAATCGACATCACTACCAGGAGTGATGGGAAGCAGCTGGCCTTTCCACTTTTATTGTTGATAACAAGTGATGGCTCAAATGTGGCATTACTTATGAATATATTTACAGAGGATAATGCGTATGATGATATTCGTTTCCCCGCTACATCAAGTCGTAAACGTAGATTTAAGACTACTGAGGAAGGAGTGAGCGAGATGTGTGAGGTAATTGAGAGAAATAGAGCTGAAGGTAGAGCTGAGGTTGCAATAGAGTTGCTCAAAGAAAAATTATCTATAGAAATGATTGCCCGTGCCACTAAGCTCACCGTTGAACAAGTAAAAGAAATTGGCAAGAAAAATGCTATAATTTAATATTTTGCTTTTAAATGACTCCCGGCACCAGCTGGGAGTTTTTTATAACACTTATGTAGCTTAATGTATATAAATAACATAACGATATTTTCACAAGATAATCATAAGGGAGTAGAGGTGCTGAAGATGAATAGCCTAAACACACTCAAGAAAAACATATTAATCATGGGAATAATCCTATTATTGCCATTATTTCTTTCCACATCAGCATTTGCAGAGAGGCATCAGGTAGAAGGTGATGGCTCCTACTTCCTGATAAACAATGAGCTTGAAGATGAAGCACTTGCCAAAGAACGTGCCAAGTATGAGGCATTGCAAATTGCCAGCGAGCAGGCTGCTATTTTTGTTGACACTTCACCTGAATTGTATTTTGACCAGCTGACCTTTTCTGAATTACATAGCTATGCTGCCAGCGTTATAAAAGTTCAGGGATTGCCACAATTTACCAGCTCAACCAGAGGAAATGGTACCATGTATTATTGCCATCTTGTTGCGGTGGTAGACACCAACGACTTTAAGCACACTTCTATTGAGTCTATCCAGAAAAGCTGTCGACAAAGGGAGGAGCGTAACCGTCTGATACGTGAAATGGATGAATTGAAGCATAAATATGCCCGGGCCTACAGCGAAATAGAAAAGCAGAATATCCGCTTCCGTATGAAGCAGCTTCGAGACAAATTTATGAGAAATGAACCACATACTTCATCTACATATAATACAGCAATGGCAAAGCTGGCATATAATGATGGCCTTGATTATGATAATAACAAGGATTATTCTAACGCCATTGAATGCTATCAAAAAGCTCTTAGCTACGATCCTCGGTATGTCAAGGCATATAACAATCTGGGAATAATTTATGAAGATGTATTGATGAACTATGAAAAGGCCCGTGAATGCTTTGAAACCTCTGTACAGATAGACCCTTCCTACGATTATGGCTATTGCAATCTGGGTATGCTTTATAACGATGTATACCATGATTATGATAAGGCCATGGAAAACTACAATAGGGTTCTTCGCCTGAATCCTAAATTCCCTGGTATAAATAGATATATAGCCAGAACCTATCTGGCCATGGAGCAATATGAGGATGCCTTAAGCAATGTACAGAAGGAAATGTCCAATAATAAACCGAAGAAATACGACTATTGTCTTTTAGGTGAAATATATCTGGCAACTGGTGAATACGAAAGAGCAATGGAAGCATTGGAAAAGGCAATCAGCATGGATAGTGATTTTGCAGAGGCCTACCTTTATCGGGGACTTACCTATGAACAAATGGGTAATATCAACCAGGCCCTTCAGGATATTGGCAAAGCCAAAGAGCTTGACCCTAATAATGAAAAGGCCAGACAGCATTATGACCGTTTGAAATAATTATCCACAGATATTATCATTTATACACATAATATGTGTTCTATTTCTGTGGATAAAGTGGATAACTTTGTGAATAACTCAATATATAGTGGCTTTTTCCATCAAAAACACAATATATAGGTTCATTTTTTCAAAAATATCCAATAAAACTTGTGGATATTTTACATCTCCTTTTCATTTTTCAAAATTATACTTGAAAAAACGGAAATATTATCCACAATTAGTTGCATAAGTTATTTGAAAATAATATACTATTTGGGCAGTTTAAATTTTAAAATACAATTCTTTCATATAAAAAAAGGAAGCGAAGATATTGCCAAATAATAAATACAATCAAGAGCCACCCATCTACCGCTCTAAGCGACGCCGGAAAAAGAAAAGCAATTTCTGGCCAATGTTCCTGCTCCTATGTGCCTTTGCAATTGCGGCAGTGGCAGGAGCCCTGTTTGCTTCATCCGTTCTCTTTGATAAGCCTGCCAAGCCGGAAAAGACAAATCTTATGACGGCCAAGGATAAAATTATCGTTATGATTATGGGTGTGGATGAGCGAGAAGGTGATGTGGGCCGTTCAGATACTCTGATGATAGCCACATTGGACCCTAAAAAGAAAAAGGCGGCTCTCCTGTCTATTCCTCGTGATACCCGTGTAAAAATCAAGGGATATGGCTTTGATAAAATTAATGCAGCCTATGCCTATGGAGGCTATGAGCTGACTCAGGACACTGTGGAGGATCTAATTGGTGTTCACATGGAGCACCATATCCTGATTAACATAAAATCCTTCAAGAAAATTATTGATGCCATAGGAGGCGTGGATATAAACGTAGAAAAGCGAATGTACTACGAGGATGTATGGGATGATGATGGTGGCCTTCTCATCGACCTTCAGCCAGGATTACAACACATGGACGGCGATACTGCCATTACCTATGTACGTTACCGTGATGAGGAGGGTGATATTGGCCGTATCAGACGCCAGCAAAAATTCATGCAGGCCGTAATGGATAAGGTAACATCCCCGGCTATTATTCCACGTATTCCGTCTATTATCAAGGAAGTGGTGGGCTCGGTACAGACAGACCTTTCTGTAAAGCAGCTTATTGAATTTGCCACCTCCCTTAAGGATGCCCAAAAATCAGGGCTGCAGGCAGAAATGCTGCCTGGAAAGCCAATGTATATAGATGGTGTAAGCTACTGGATTCCTGATCTGGGCAAGCTGAGAACTACTGTTGCCAATACCCTTGATACTACCCTGGATAAGAATCTCAGAGATGATCTGGCAGAGGATACCCGTGAATATGAGGAATCCATTCCAAACAATGCCCGGGAGCTCAATGCTGAGGAGGCAAGGGAAATATATCGTCATGAGAACACTGAGGATATAGAAAGAGCAAAGCAAATTACCAAGAGGGAGTCCACTGATGAAAAGCTGAGAAAGGACCCTTACGAAAAAGAGGAGTCATCAATGAAGCAGGAGCCTGTGGTGCAGGAAACCAAGCCAAAAACCAAGGGGCCAACTCCATCTCCTACAGTACCTAGTGCCGGAAAAACCGCAAATTAAACTTTAAAAAAAATATGGACGATTGCCTAGTGCAGTCGCCCATATTTTTTTGCACCAAAAAAGAGGACATCGTCACTAATTTCTCTCAGTGCGACATCCCCTAATTTAATTAAATGCTAGTCATTTTTCTGCAACAGAGTTGCCATGGAGGAAACCTTATCTCCCTCACTTGGCTTCATAATGATAACACCCTGGGTGTTGCGGCCAATCTGGCTGATACCGCTGATGGATGTTCTCAGAACCACACCGCCCTCAGTAATAAGAAGCAGCTCATGATCCTCCTGAACCACAGCCATGCCAATTACCTTACCGGTCTTTTCAGTAACCTTAAGGTTAATCAGGCCCTTACCGCCGCGGTGCTGAACGGTGTACTGGTCAATGGTAGTACGCTTGCCCAAACCACACTCAGTAACGGTAAGCACGTCAGCATCTTCCTTCAGGCTGTCCATAGCCACCACCTCGTCACCAGGGGTAAGTCTGATACCCTTTACGCCTCTGGCTACGCGGCCCATAACGCGAACCTGGTCCTCCTCAAAGGCAATGGCCATACCATTTTTGGTACCCAGCATAATCTTCTGCTGACCATTGGTAATCTTAACACCGATGAGCTCATCATCCTCCTGAAGGCTGATGGCAATAACGCCAATCTTACGGGAGGTATTGAAGTCAGACAGGCTTACACGCTTAACTACACCCATCTTGGTGGCCATAAAGAGGTACTTATCAGGATCATAATCCCTTACCTGAATAACAGCACTAACCTTCTCGTCCTTATCCAGCTTCAGCAGATTAATGAGAGCTGTACCCTTGGCGGTGCGGCTGGCCTCTGCAATCTGATAAGCCTTGAGATAATATACGCGGCCCTTGTTGGTATAGAACAGGATGGTGTGATGGTTGGTGGTAATCAGGAGATTTTCAACGAAATCATCCTCCTTGGTAGGCATACCATTTACACCGGTACCGCCACGATTCTGTCTCCTATATGTATCCAGCTTAATGCGCTTGATATAATTTCTGTGGGTAATGGAAATAACCACATCATCATCAGCAATCATATCCTCAATATCAATCTCACTCATATCGTGGGTAATATTGGTACGACGCTCATCACCGAACTTGCGCTTAACCTCGGTGAGCTCCTCCTTGATGATTTCCATAATTTTCCACTCATCAGCCAATACAGACTTCAACCATTCAATTCTCTTTAAAATTTCCTGGTATTCTTCCTCAATCTTCTCACGCTCCAGACCGGTGAGGCGCTGAAGTCTCAGATCAAGGATAGCCTGTGCCTGCTTTTCACTGAGGCTGAAGCCTTCCATAAGGGCAGTGCGGGCAATATCAGCAGTACGGGACTCACGAATGGTGGTAATTACTGCATCAATGTGGTCCAGAGCAATATTCAAACCCTCCAAAATGTGGGCTCTTGCCTCGGCCTTAGCCAGCTCGTAGCGGGTACGTCTGGTAATAACATCTTCCTGATGCTTAATGTAGTAGTGGAGAACCTGCTTCAGGGTCAGCACCTTTGGCTGATTTTCCACCAAAGCCAGCATTATAACGCCGAAGGTTTCCTGCATCTGGGTATGCTTATAGAGCTGATTAAGCATAATATCAGGATTTATATCCTTGCGAAGCTCCATAACGATACGCATACCGCTGCGGTCAGATTCATCTCTAAGGTCAGTAATACCTTCTATCTGCTTTTCACGAACCAGCTCAGCAATCTTTTCAATAAGACGTGCCTTATTCACCTGATATGGAAGCTCAGTAACGATAATACGAGGCTTGCCATTGGACATGGTCTCAATATTTGCCTTGGCACGCATCTTAATCTGACCACGACCGGTGGAATAAGCACTCTTAATGCCAGCAGTACCCATAATAAGACCGCCAGTAGGGAAATCTGGTCCCTTAATAACGGTCATAAGCTCCTCAGCAGTAGCATCAGGATTATCAATAAGCATCAGCACACCATCAATAACCTCATTCATGTTATGAGGAGGAATGTTGGTGGCCATACCTACAGCTATACCGGATGTACCGTTTACCAAAAGCTCAGGGAACTTTGATGGCAGTACAGTTGGTTCCTTTAAGGATTCATCATAGTTAGGCGTAAAATCAACGGTTTCCTTGTCAATATCCTGAAGCATAAGCTCAGAAATTCTTGACATACGAACCTCAGTATAACGCATTGCTGCAGCAGGGTCGCCATCCACGGAACCAAAGTTACCATGACCATCTGCCAGCATATAGCGCATGGAAAAGTCCTGAGCCATACGAACAATAGCATCATATACGGAGCTATCACCATGTGGGTGATATTTACCCAATACTTCGCCTACAATACGTGCGGATTTTTTATATGGTTTTCCAGGAGTCATGCCGGCTTCCTGCATAGCGTAAAGAATACGTCTGTGTACAGGCTTCAGACCGTCACGAACATCTGGTATTGCTCTGGAAACAATAACACTCATGGCGTAATCAATATAAGAATTACGCATCTCCTGTTCCAGATTTACCGGTAAAATCTTACCTTCGCCGAATTCCACTATCTCACCTCAAAAAGTTTAATACAAAATCAATTAGCTCCTTATTATACCATATTTTGCCCAATATATAAAGATTAAATCCCTGTAATCCTTTGATAAATAGGCATTTATGGCTAATAAGGAGCCTCGTTTTGTCATTATTTCTGAACAAGTTATCATTTTATGATTTCCGAATAGATAAAGCCCTCCCGAACCCCTGAATCGCTGTAAATAACCTTTTCAGCGGCAAACCTTTTGGCAATCACATCTGCGATAACCATACCAGAAATAATGGTATGTATTCTGTCAGGAATATTTTTCATGAGAATAACGGACTCGGCCTGCGTCAGCTTTCCCGTGGATACAAAACGTCTTATCATGTCAGACAATTTGGCCGTATCTATCTCCTTATTTCTCCTGTCAGTACTATAAAGGGCATTGTAAAGTGCTCTGGTTCCCTTAAATGTCCCCCCAATGCCACAGATTACCTTTGATTTAATATCCTTAAAATCACTGGCGCTGTCTATTATTTCCTGGGATCTGGTATACATTTTTTCAACTTCGTCACTATTTGGCATAAAGGAAGCACAGCATTCCTTTTTCAATCCCAAGGAGCCAATATGCAGACTTATTTTATGAGTAATCTGGTTATTTTCATAATAAACCAGCTCCGTACTGCCACCGCCAATATCCACAAGAAGCCCCTCACTCATATCAATATTTCTGGTGGCACCTACAAAATCATATTCAGCTTCCTTGTCTCCGGATATAACCACGATATTAATACCAGTGCGTTGGATTATTTCCGACACCACCTGCTGGCTGTTTTTGCAATTTCTTAGAGCAGCAGTGGTAAAGGCCATAACATTGTTTATGCTGAATACATCCAGAAATTCCTTATATTCATCCAGAACCTGACAGACCTTGTCCACACCCTCCTGACTCATAATATTGTCATTAAGATAGGCTGCCAATCCCACCATATGCTTTTTCTTTAAAATAAGTTCCATGGCACCATTCTCAATTTCATAAATTGCCATGCGAACAGTATTTGAACCAATATCTATAATCCCCTGAATCATTTTTTTCGCCCCTTATAAAAAATTCAAAACTTTTATTTAATAATATCATAGAATAATTGAATTTCGTATGAAATTATGTTATTATCATTTTGGGTGAACACTGTGGGGACAGTGTTTTGGTGGAAATAGGTAGATGGCATGAAACGGGTAGCGTTCGGTAGCTGCCCGTTTTGTGTTTTCGTTAATATTTTTTTGAAATTAATTTGATTTGCCTCTACTTATTTGTTTTTTTTTGTGATAAAATGAATATATAGTACCATAAGAAGTATCGTTTTTTACAGAATGAATTGATGGTGATGTATATGACCTCGAAAATTTATGCATTAATAGGCCCTCATGCCAGTGGTAAATCAACACTCATATCCAGATTGGTTGAGATGGGAGTTCACTACATTCCTGTTTATACCACCAGGGCACCTATGGAATTCGACAAAAATCGTACTACAACCAAGTTTCTGAGCCAGAGTGACTTTCTCAAACAGGATTGGATAGTGAAGGTCACTTACAAGGGTGATTATTACGGCCTTTTAAAAAATGATGTGCTTAATGCTCTAAAAACTGAAAAGATTTCTGTTACCATGCTTACCATTAATGGTGTAAAGCAGGTCAGCAAGCTGTTGACCAATAATCTGGAAACAGTATTTATCATGGTTGACTATGTTACTCTTATTGATCGTATGCTCAAGATGGGACACAACAATGTGGACATGAAGTATCATCTTGAATATGCAGAAAATAATGGTGAGTTTGATAACTGGAAAAACACTGATTTTGTTATCAAAAATATTAAGGACCAAGAAAAATCCCTTGATCAGCTTATGGCAATCATGGGACTCATAGGTAAAACCCAGGTCACCAAAATCAATTCATAATATGGCATTAAAAAAAATAAAAGACTGCTCACATCAAAGAGCAGTCTTTTTTATTGCTTTTTTAGTTTATTTTCCCATGGCAGCTGCCTGCTGACGGAGAAGCTGAATTCTCTCGCTGGTAGCAGGATGAGTGCTGAAAAGTGTGGACAGCTTCATATTTGAGCCAGCCAAAGGATTAATTATAAACATGTGGGAAGTGGCTGGAGTAGCCTGTTCCATTGGTCTTGCATGCATTGAATAATATTCAATCTTCTGCAGGGCATCAGCCAAATAATTTGGATTGCCGCAAATTTCTCCCCCTGACTTATCCGCCTCATACTCACGGGAGCGGGAAATAGCCATCTGAATCAGTGCTGCAGCCAACGGAGCCAGTATAATGGTGGCCAAAAGACCAACAATATTACCATTATCGTCATCATCAGAGCTGCTGCCAAAAATCATGGACCATTGGGCAATATTGGCAATCATGGAAATAACACCGGCAATAGCTGCCGCCACAGTGGAAATCAGAGTATCACGATGCTTAATATGAGAAAGCTCATGGGCAAGAACACCACTTAACTCCTGCGGAGACAGGGCATTCATAATTCCCGTAGTTACAGCCACAGCTGCATGTGAAGGATTACGGCCAGTGGCAAAGGCATTAGGAATAGCACTATTTACAATGCAAACCTTAGGCATTGGAAGCTGTGCATTGGCAGCCAAACCGGCAACCATATTAAACAGCTGTGGAGCCTCCTCCTGGGATATCTCCCTGGCACCATACATTTTCAATACCATGGTATCACTGAACCAATAAGTAAAGAAGTTCATACCCAGGGAAATCAGCAGCATAAGCATAGCTCCATGACGTCCTCCAAAGGCACTGCCGATGGCTATCATAATACCCATAAGCAGGGCCATTAATACTGTTGTTTTTAATGTATTCATAGTCAATATTCACCTCTTTATAGAGAGTATATATCACAATTCTGAAAAATAAATTAAAAAATGTCAAAAAATCAAATATCCAGATTTCTTACATATTTGGCGTGTTCCTCAATAAACTGACGACGAGGCTCAACCTTGTCACCCATAAGGATATTAAAGAGCTCATCTGCCTCCTGAGCATCCTCCATATCAACGCGGAGCATGGTTCTGGTCTCAGGATCCATGGTGGTTTCCCAAAGCTGCTCAGGATTCATCTCACCAAGACCCTTATAACGCTGAACATTTACGCCATCACGGCCCACCTCATTCAGCTTTGCCTCCAGCTCCTCATCACTGAAGGTATACCAGTGCTTCTTGCCCTTGCGAATCTGATAAAGAGGTGGCTGAGCAATATATACATGGCCACGTTCAATCAAAGGCTTCATATAGCGATAGAAGAAGGTGAGAAGGAGAGTACGGATATGGGCACCATCAACATCCGCATCTGTCATAATGATAATTTTGCCGTAGCGACGCTTGGAAATATCGAATTCATCACCGATACCACTACCAAAGGCTGTAATCATGGTACGAATTTCTGCATTGCTGTAAATCTTGTCAAGACGGGCCTTCTCAACATTGAGAATCTTACCGCGAAGAGGCAAAATAGCCTGGAAACGACGGTCACGTCCCTGCTTGGCACTGCCACCTGCAGAGTCACCCTCTACGATATAGATTTCAGCCTTTTCAGGATCCTTAATGGAGCAGTCAGCCAACTTGCCAGGAAGGGAATTTACCTCCAGGGCATTCTTTCTTCTGGTGAGCTCACGGGCCTTTCTGGCAGCCTCACGGGCACGGGAAGCCATAACAGCCTTATCAAGTACACGCTTGGTAATAGCAGGATTTTCCTCAAAGTATTCGTTAAGCCCCTCTGATACGATGGAGTCCACAATACCTCTTACCTCGGAGTTACCCAGCTTTGTCTTGGTCTGACCCTCAAACTGAGGCTCACGGATCTTTAAGCTGATAACACAGGTAAGACCCTCACGTACATCCTCACCGGAAAGATTTTGCTGATTTCCCTTGATAATATTATTCTTCTTGGCAAAATCATTGGCAGCACGGGTCAAAGCAATCTTAAAGCCAGCCAAGTGAGTACCGCCCTCTTCAGTGTTGATGTTATTTACAAAGCTATAAATATTCTCCTGATAAGTATCGTTGTACTGCATAGCAATTTCCACAACGATATCATCCTTTGTACCATTAAAGTAAATAGGAGTCTCGTTAATCTTGGTTTTTTTGCGGTTCAGATGCTCCACAAAGGAACGGATACCACCCTCAAAATGGAAGGATTCACGATTACCGCTGCGCTCATCGCTGAGATTAATTGTAATGCCACGGTTCAGAAAAGCCAGCTCCCTAAGTCTGTGCTTAAGGGTATCAAAATTATATTCAGTGACACTGAAAATTTCCTTATCTGGCATGAAATGAACTCTGGTACCAGTTTCTTCCGTATCCCCGGTAATAGTCATTGGAGAAGTGGTAACACCACGTTTAAAGGCAATTTCATGAATCTTGCCATCACGCTTTACCTGAACATCCATATATTCACTAAGGGCATTAACTACAGATACACCTACGCCATGAAGACCACCGGATACCTTGTAGCCATCACCACCGAATTTACCGCCGGCATGAAGCACAGTAAGAACAACCTCTACAGCTGGCTTACCGGTTTCATGGAGGTCAACTGGAATACCACGGCCATTATCAACAACAGTGATACTGTTGTCGTTATGAATAGTTACGTCAATATCAGTACAGTAACCAGCAAGGGCCTCATCAATGGAGTTATCAACTACCTCATATACCAGATGGTGAAGACCGCGCTCAGAGGTGCTGCCAATATACATACCAGGACGTTTTCTTACTGCCTCCAGACCCTCAAGAACCTGAATCTGATCAGCGCCATAATCACCGTCAACAGCAGATACCTCGGTACCTATTTCCTCCACGTGTATCTGTACTTCTTCATCATTAATCAAAGCTTCATTTTCAGTGGCCATGAATTAATTCTCCTCCAAATCAAACATTCTTATGCTTTATGTTCTTATGGTATTTTTTGCCCGTTTTCATGGCAAAGCTGTCCATAAAATCATATTTGAATTTTTCTATAGTTTTCTGTCTCAGCTCCGGAGTCAGCTTATCCGGAGAAACAGATTTATAAAGCATGGTAAGTATGGTGGCCTCCATGCAATCAGTATTTGTTGAGCTTATCTTTGATGCCAGTATCTGCATCAGTATAATACGCTGCTCATTTACTTCCTCTGCAGTGCAGGGAATAGTTTTTACAATATCGCAAAATCTTGCCCAGGGTACATCCATAAGGTATCTTCTTATGCTTTTCAGCCTATCTATATTGGCATTCCGCTTACAGCTGTCACAAAGCTGATCCTCTGGCGGACACAGGGTATTGCATTTGCTGCAGGGATGCCAATTGGTATTTTTGCGGTATTTTTTAAATTTTTCATCGTTAATCTGGACCTTCAGAAGAATTTTTCTAAGGTCATCATCCTTTACTCCCTCAAGGTCACGGGATATTTCACTGACATTTTCATCAGAAATATCCATCCTCTGAATTTCCCGGCCCATATCAACTTCATTGCCGTTATCATCAAAATCAATTTTTTCTGGCTTTATGTTGGTAAATACCAGATCTTCCACCAGATATTCACCCATAAAGCTGTTTATTTTATTTTTTATTTCATCCTTCATGTATGAAAGCTGGGTAGCCCAAATAGGATGAGAAGTATAAAGAAACAGCTTCTTAAATTCCAGCTTCACAGGTGATACATTATCAGAAATATGCTTTCCCACAATTTTCGGCCAGTAAAACATCACCATGTGGGAAGAAAATTCCTTGCCAATTCCCATAGACTTCACAATCTGGGGAAGTATAATATTCATTTTCTCCAGCTTGCCTTTTCTGGGAGCTGACATGGTATCACATCCTGTCACTTACCTCAACGGTTCCCCCGGACACCTTATAAAATACGCAATTAGCATCCTCCGGGAAATAAGCCTTGTCAGTGGCGGTAATAATTGTCTGTATATGTTCCTTTTTGATGAATTCCAAAAGCTGCTGCCGCCGGTTCATATCCAGCTCACTCATAACGTCATCCAAAAGCAAAATTGGATATTCGCCCTTTTCAGAACGGATAAATTCCAGCTCTGACAGCTTCATGGACAATACTCCTGTACGCTGCTGACCTTGGGAACCGAAGGCCTTCAAATCTATGCCATTTACATAAATCTGAATATCATCACGGTGAGGACCTATACTGGTGGAACCACGATATATATCCTCACGTGTTACTTCACGCAACGTCTCATTATACCATAAAATCATGTTTTCATCTATCTTATCCACAAGTCCTGTGTATCCCTTGATACAGTAAGAAAGAGACAGATTTTCCTCGTTGGTGGAAATTCGCCTCTGCATAAGATTTGCCAGCATATTTAGTTTTTTTACCGTTTCCAGACGCTTGCCAATGATTTTTATGCCACTGTCCACCAGCTGACTGTCCCACATTTCCAGCATTGAAGCCTGGGCCTTTCCCTCCCTGATGCTCTTTAGAAGGGTATTCCGCTGCTGCAATAATCTGTTATATTTTATTAACTCACCATAATAGGCAGGACTGGCCTGAGATATTTCCATATCAAGAAATCTTCTGCGCTCAGAAGGAGCCCCCTTTATAAGGGTAAGATCCTCAGGAGAAAACAGCACCACATTAATTATACCAATAAGCTCCTTGGCCTTTATTTTACTGCCGTTATGAATAATCTGACGTCGTTTTTCCCGCTGAAAAATAAATTCCAGCTTATTGTCCACACCCATACGCTGAAAATCAATGGACACAGAGCTTCCAGGATGATTCCACATAATAAGATCATTATCCGTACTGGTCCTAAAGGAGCTTCCCATGGAGGCATAGCAAACAGACTCAAGGATATTGGTCTTTCCTTGAGCATTTCTGCCGATAAATATATTCGTTCCATCAGATAAATCCAGGGACAGGTCCTCGTAATTCCTGTATCCCACAAGCTTCAGGTGCTTCAGCTTCATGACCTGTTATTCTCCCTTGAAAACAACCTGCCATGAGCCCATTTCCTTGATTTCTACCACATCACCGTCATGGAGCTTTTTGCGGCGGGCTGTTTCCACTATCCCATTTACCAGAATCATCTCATCCTCGATCATGAGCTTCACCTGGCCACCGGATTCCAAAACACCGGCCCATTTTAAAAACTGGTCCAGCTGTATAGTTTCAGTATTTACTTCTATTTTTTCAATATTAGACATAGCTTACCTCTTTGATTACTGGCCCGGAGTACGAACTGGTGTGATGATATAAGTAAAGGATTCATCATCCAGCATACGAATAGCTGCAGGGCTCAGTGAATTATTAAGTGACATATAGAATTCCTTGGTGTTGATAATCTTCAATACATCTGAAACAAAGTCAGCATTGAAGGAAATAACAATATCATCACCATCAATTTCAGCAGTAAGGGACTCATCGGCATTACCGATTTCCGGGTTATCAGAGGTAATACGAACCATACCATTGGCAAATTCCATGGTGGCTACGTTGTAATCATTGGTACGGGAAATAAGAGCAGTTCTGTCCACAACGGAACGGAACTCCTCGGTATTCAGCTTTATTCTGGTACCAAAATCACTTGGCATTACCCTATGATAATCAGGGAACTGTCCATCAATAAGACGTGAAGAAATATATGTATTATCAAATTCAAAGCTAATCTGGTTGGAATTGTAATTGATATTTACAGGACGTGGCATATCAGAGGACAGCAGCTTATGAATTTCATTCAAAATCTTTGAAGGAATAATCATCTTGCTCTGGCCCTCAAAGTCCTCCAGAACCTTTGACTGAATAGCCAATCTCTTTGTATCAGTGGAAACCATGACTACAGAAGCATCGTTAAGTTCCAGTAAACAGCCTGTAAATACAGGTCTTGCTTCTTCATTGGAGCAGGCAAAGGTGGTTCTGCCAATAAGCTCCTGAAGCACATTATCCATTATAGTAAAGCTCTTATTTGCCTCTAATTTCTTAATAATAGGAAAATCGTCAGCAGACATGCTGAGCAATGTGAAATGGGAACGATTGGAGCGAATATGGGAGATTTTCTCCTGACGATCATATTCAAATTCCACAGTAACACCAGGGAGCTTTCTTATAACATCCTGAATATATCTGCCAGATAATACAATATTGCCCGGTTCTGATACCTCAGCCTCTATTTTACAGATAATGCCGATTTCATAATCTGTGGCCTGAAGCTCCAAGGTATTATTTTCTGCTTTTATATAGATTCCTGAAAGGATTGGATTTTGAGGCTTTGAGGAAACTGCCTTTGATACAGTTTGAATTGCCTGGAGTAAATCGTTTTTTTGGCATATAAATTTCATGTTATGCACCCCTTATGTATTTATGATGATTATATATATAAAAAATAGTAGTCGTAATAGTAGGGCCTGTGGAAAAGTGGATAAGTGGATGGAGTCTTTGAAAAAAAAGAAAGTCCACATGTTTATAAAAAGTTGATAAAACAGGGAAGGATATCCACAGTAATCACAGAATAATCCTTCCCTTAATTTTATCTACATTTCTTCTACAGGGAATATACATAGTTATTCACAGAAAATGTGGAATAATTGCTTAAAGTCTTTCAATGCGCTTGGTAAGTTCCTGTAGAGTATTATCAAGTTTTATGTTTTCGCCCTTTTCCTCGCTAATCTTGGTGTGGGCATGAAGAACCGTAGTATGGTCTCTGCCACCAAAGAATTCACCAATTTGTGGCAGTGAAGAATTGGTCAGCTCGCGACAGAGATACATGGCAATCTGTCTTGGATAAGCCAGTGCCTTGGTGCGCTTACTGCTGTTAAGGTCTTCCACCTTAAGATTAAAGTGGTTGGCCACAACCTCCTGAATAACATCCATGGTGATTTCCTTATTGTGATTTTCAGGGTATACATCCTTTAATGTATCTGCCACCAAATCAGTTGTGATCTTTTCACCAATAAGCTCGGAGTAGGCAACCACTCTTGTGAGAGCGCCCTCCAGCTCACGGATGTTGTTATCAATGCGGCTGGCTATGTAAACCAGGGCTTCGTTTGGCACATCAATATGCTCTGCTTCAGTTTTCTTTTTCAGAATGGCAATTCTTGTTTCCAAATCAGGAGGCTGAATATCTGTCAGCATACCGCCGGCAAAGCGGGAACTAAGACGCTCCTCCAGAGTTTTGATTTCATGTGGAGGTCTATCTGAGGACAGTACAATCTGCTTGTTGGCCTGATGGAGAGCATTAAAGGTATGGAAAAATTCCTCCTGGGTTCTCTCCTTTTTGGAAAGGAACTGAATATCGTCAACCATCAATAGGTCAATATTTCTGTATTTCTGTCTGAAAGCCTCAGTGGTGTTATCACGAATGGAGTTAATAAGCTCGTTGGTGAACTTCTCAGAAGTGATATAGAGAACTCTCTTTTCAGGATTGTTTTTTAATACCTCATGGCCAATGGCATGCATGAGATGGGTTTTGCCAAGTCCCACACCGCCGTACATGAACAGCGGATTGTAGTTTTTACCAGGATTCTTGGCAACAGCCTGGGCAGCGGCATAGGCTATACGGTTGAAGCTGCCGGCTACAAAGGTATCGAAAATATAACGTGGATTCAGTGATGAAGCATCGCCAGGTGCAATCTGACCAGGGGTATCATAGGCTGCCACAAAGGAAGCCTTGCCATCATTGTCATTGAAAAGATTTTCCACTGGTTCTTCAGGTTCAGGAGCTGCCTTTTCAACAACCTTTATTTCAAAAGAAACATCAGATTTGTTAAGGGTGTTTTTGCAGGCGTCCACAATAATAGTCATGTAACGCTCGTCAATGAATTTTTTTACAATATCATTTGGAGCACTTAAAACAATCACATTATTGTCATAATCCATAGGGCTCAGCATTGATAACCAGTTTTCAATTACCTGTGGTGCCAATGTATTCTGAAGCTCAGTGATTATTCTGTCCCAAATTTCATTAAGCTGGTCTTGATTCATCTCTAAAATTCTCCTCGAAAAATAATCAACAGATAAATAAATTTATCCACATTTGTTAATAAGTATGTGGATAAATCAAGTGTTTGGGTATTTTGTGTATTATATTTTTATGATTTTCTTCTATATAATATATCCGAAAAGTATAGCTCGGACTCTGTTGATAAGTATATGTGAAATACCTTCATAATAATAGCAGAATATCTTGGAGTTATCAACAAAAAATGGTGTATATGTAATTCAAAAGAAGGATTTATCCACAAAAATATTGACTTATACCCAGCCTGCCTAGTATTTTTTCTTGACACTACAATAATGCGTGGTCTATAATCTTGTTAGTTAAAATCCAAGGACTATGTGTAATTGCGGTTTGACCGAGTATTTTGCTCGTAATAATATAAGGAGGTGCCAACATTGAAGCAGACTTATCAGCCTAACAATCATTGGAAGAAGAAGACTCATGGTTTCCGTGAGCGTATGAAGACTAAGGGTGGCCGTCAGGTTTTAGCTAGAAGACGTGCTAGAGGCAGAAAGAAGATTTCAGCTTAATAATATGGTCACTTCGGTGGCCTATTTTTCTCTATAGAACCAGTTATACTCGTTATTTTTATGAGTTATGTATCTGGTTCTATGTTCTATTTGCTGAAATGAGGATTTTGCCATGTACAAGTTACCTAAAAGTCGGATCCTGCGTCGTAGGAACGATTTTCAAAAGGTCCACCGTTTTGGGAAATCCTATGCAAACAGGTACTTAGTATTGTATGTCTTCACAGCAAGCGGGCTGGAGGACAAGGTTGGCTTTGCTGCCGGAAAAAAACTGGGCAATGCAGTAGCGCGTAATAGAGTCAAGCGTCTTATGCGTGAGTGTTACCGGTTGCACCAGCAGGATATAAAGAGGGATATTTGTATCCTCTTGGTTGGCAGGAAACCAGCTGTGGAAGTTAAATACAATGTTATCGAAAAGGCTTTTCTCAACTTGGGCAGAAAGGCCGAAATTTTTGGGAGATGAGAATAATTGGTGAAGAAATTCATGTTATTCATGATCGAGTTTTATTGCTCTTATATTTCACCACTTAAGCCGCCTTCCTGTCGCTATGTTCCCACCTGTTCGGAATATGCGATGATTGCTATTGAAAAATACGGACCCGTGAAGGGTGGATATCTGGCAATAAAGAGAATTCTTCGTTGTCATCCATTTCATAAAGGTGGATATGATCCGGTTCCGTAAAATAGGATTTTATTTTTTTGACAGTTTTTATACTGTAGAAATTAGGATGTGTTAAATTGGATTTTTTAGCATCGGCATTTGAGCCTGTTGTAAATCTTTTCCGCCTTATTATGGACGGTTTTTACAACATTACTGTTGCGGCCGGCTTTCCAAACTATGGTGTTGCCATCATTCTCATGACTATCTGCGTAAAGCTTTGTCTTTATCCTTTAAATGCAAAGCAGATTAAGTCCATGAAGGCAATGCAGGAGATTCAGCCAAAATTAAAGAAAATCCAGAAGGATTATAAGAATAACCCACAGCTCATGCAGCAGAAGATGGGTGAGCTTTATCAGGAGTCTGGGGTAAATCCTTTGGCAGGCTGTCTGCCACTTCTGGTACAGATGCCAATTCTCATGGGTGTTTATTATTCTCTGTACGGATTGGAGTATTCCGGTGATCCAACCTTCTTATGGTTGTCCAGCCTGTCTGATTCCGACCCAACCTATATATTGCCTCTTCTCTCTGCGTTGACTACTTATCTGGCTCAGCGTCAGTCCATGGCAATGAATGGTCAGGAAAATCAGCAGATGAAGATGATGATGTACATCATGCCAATATTTATTGGTTACATCTCCATTA
Source organism: Anaerovibrio lipolyticus LB2005 (assembly GCF_000621545.1). Taxonomy (GTDB): domain Bacteria; phylum Bacillota; class Negativicutes; order Selenomonadales; family Selenomonadaceae; genus Anaerovibrio; species Anaerovibrio lipolyticus_A. The sequence continues at coordinate 46,524 of NZ_JHYA01000004.1, read as the reverse complement.
ATTTCCCAGCAGGTCTGGTACTGTATTGGGTAGTAATGAATATATGTCAGATGGCTCAGCAGTGGTATATGTTCAGAAAAGAAGACCAGAAGGAGGCTGCTTGATTTAATGTCTTTAGAAGTTGAGAAGACTGGTAAAACAGTTGATGAAGCAAAGCAGGCTGCCTTGAGTGAGCTTGGTGTTGACCCTGCTTTAGTTGAATTTGTAGAGGTTGTGGAGCCAACTAAGGGGTTCCTGGGGTTGCTTGGTGGCAAGCCAGCAAGGGTTAAGGCCGTAGTTCGTGAACTCTCACCTATTGAAAAGGCAGAAAAATTCCTTAGTGATATCTTTAAGGCTATGAAGCTGGATATAGAGATTGAAAAGAGCGAGTCTGAGGATGGTACTATTTTCAATCTTATTGGCGATAATTTGGGCATTTTGATTGGTAAGCATGGTCAGACTCTTGATTCTTTGCAGTACCTTTCAAATCTGGCTGCTAACCGCGGTCTCACTGATAATAAGGTTCGCGTTATTATCGATATTGAGAACTACAGAAGCCGTCGTGAGGATACCCTGCGCCGTCTGGCTATGAGATTGGCTGACAAGGTAAGAAGAACTGGAGAACGCATTGTTCTGGAGCCAATGAATCGTCATGAAAGAAAGATTATTCACATGGCATTGCAGGATAATTATCGCGTATCTACCTATAGCTCTGGTGATGAGCCTTATCGTAAGGTTGTAATTGAACTGAAGCGTGGTGGCCGTCGCGATTATCATGAGCGCAAGGACAGAGAAGATTAATTCTCTCCAGGAAATATGATTTATAGAGGCTGTCTCACCTTTGGGGACAGCCTTTTCTATATTTTGTTAAATATGAATTTGGAGGATTTATGCAGGAGAAAAAATTGATGGATGAAACCATCAGTGCCATTGCCACAGCTCCCGGAGAAGGCGGTATTGGTATTATTAGAATCAGCGGCGAAAAAGCCATTTCCATTGCCAATAAGATTTTCAGACCCTTTGCTGCAAAGTCCATTGAGGAATATGGCTACAGAACGGCTATTTATGGTAAGGTCCAGGATGAACAGGGCAAGATCATTGATGAGGCTATTTGTATTGTGATGAATGCTCCAAATTCATATACCTGCGAGGACGTGGTGGAAATTCAGTGTCACGGTGGCAGCATTGTTATGCGGGAAATATTATCCCTTACATATCGCATGGGGGCAAGAGCTGCTGAGCCGGGAGAATTTACCAAGCGGGCCTTTTTAAATGGCAGACTTGACTTAAGTCAGGCCCAGGCCGTAATGGATGTAATAAATGCCAAGACTAAGGCTTCACTACAAATGGCCATGAGTCATCTTTCAGGTGGCTTTTCCGATAAAATAAAGGCCTTTCGTAATGATATTTTGAGCATCATTGCCCATCTTGAGGCCTCCATTGATTTTCCAGAGGATGATATTGAGGGAATGGACTTTGAGGATACCCGTGAAAAGGTTAAGCTGCTGCAGGATAAAATTAGAAAAATTCTGGAATCAGCCAATACGGGGATTATTCTTAGGGATGGACTTAAAACCGCTATTATTGGTAAACCTAATGCGGGAAAATCAAGCATTATGAATCTTCTTTTGGGACAGGAGCGGGCCATTGTTACTGATGTTCCCGGTACTACCCGTGACAGCATTGAGGAATATGTAAATATTGGTGGTATTCCTTTACGTCTGATTGATACTGCAGGGATTCGCAATACCGATGATATCGTAGAAAAAATTGGTGTGGAAAAGGCTTATTCATACGCCAATGACGCAGAGCTTGTGCTGGCAGTTTTTGATAGCAATGAGGAGCTGAATTCAGAGGATGAGGAGATAATTCAGCTCATGGATAATTGTCCGGGAAATGTCATTGTTATAATGAATAAAATGGACTTGTCAGCTGATACAAATAACGATATTATTAGTGAAAAAATAAAGAATTGCCACAATGCAAGGATTCGTGGCATTGTTCCTATGTCCGCCAAGAGCGGTGAAGGAAAGGATACCCTTGAGAACCTTCTTAAGGATATAGTTTATGGCGGACATACTAATATTGTGGAGAGTCAGGCTCTTTGTGATGCCCGTCAGGGGGAAATTCTCCGTCAGACAGCTAATCTTTTGGATGAAACAATAAATACAATTGATATGGGTATGAGTGAGGACTTTATCGTCATTGATCTTCGCAGTGCCTGGGAAAAGCTGGGAGAAATAACCGGAGAAACCATTGAGGACGATATTGTAGATCAGATATTCAGTAATTTCTGTATTGGAAAATAAATAGCCTTCCCCTCTGGGGAAGCACCTAAAGGTACTAGGAGCAGAGCTCCGACGGTAGCTGCCATTGGCAGCCGGATGAGGTATTTTATAAATGGAAAACGCAACTGACAAGCTGTTTATAGCTGGAAAATATGATGTAATTGTAATTGGTGCCGGTCATGCGGGAGTGGAGGCTGCTTTGGCTTCTGCCCGTATGGGCTGTAGCACATTGTTGGCTACTCTCAGTATGGATAATATTGCCCTTATGCCATGCAATCCTTCTGTTGGGGGACCTGCCAAGGGACATTTGGTAAGGGAGCTGGATGCTCTTGGTGGCCAGATGGGTATTAATGCAGATGAGACATGTATTCAGTTTAGGATGCTGAATACCGGAAAGGGTCCTGCTGTTCATGCCATACGTGCCCAGGCTGATAAAAAGCATTATCAGTTCCGCATGAAGGAAGTATGCGAAAATACTGAAAACCTTGATGTTAAGCAGCTGATGATTGATAAGCTCATTATTGAGGATAATGAGATAAAGGGTATTATCACCGAAAATATGGAGCAGTATCTTTGTGATGCGGCTATTTTGGCAACGGGAACATATTTAAAGGGCCAGATTATTATCGGTCTTCATACATATTCCGGTGGGCCTAGCGGTCAGCGCTCAGCGGAAAAGCTGTCCCAGTCTCTATTGGATGCAGGCATTAAGCTGATGCGTTTTAAGACTGGTACTCCTGCCAGAGTAGATGCCAGAACTCTTGATTATGATAAGATGGAGATTCAGCCGGGTAATGATGAGGCCCGTAATTTCTCCTTTATGAGTGATATTACCACAAGGGAGCAGACTCCATGCTGGCTTACTTATACTAATGCCCAAACCCATAAAATTATTATGGATAATATAGATAGGGCGCCAATGGCTAATGGTATTATTAAGGGCATCGGCCCAAGATATTGTCCTTCAATTGAAACAAAGCTCATAAGATTTCCAGATAAGGAAAGACATCAGCTGTTTCTTGAGCCGGAGGGACTGCATACCAATGAGGTTTATGTACAGGGAATGTCAACCTCTTTGCCAATGGATGTACAGATAGATTTTCTCCACACCATTCCTGGTCTGGAGCATGCCAAGGTCATGCGTGCGGGCTATGCTATTGAGTATGACTGCCTTGATCCATTGCAGCTGAAGCCAACCCTGGAGCTTAAGAAAATATCAGGGCTATTTTCCGCAGGACAGGCTAACGGTACCTCTGGCTATGAGGAGGCTGCAGCCCAGGGTATTATTGCGGGCATAAATGCAGCTTTGAAGGTGCAGAACAAGGAGCCATTGATTTTAAAGCGTTCTGATGCCTATATTGGTGTGCTTATTGATGATTTGGTTACCAAGGGTACCAGTGAGCCATATAGAATTATGACTTCCAGAGCAGAGTACCGTCTGATTTTACGTCAGGACAATGCGGACCAGCGGCTGACTCCATTGGGTCGAAAGGTTGGCCTTGTAAAGGATGATCGCTGGGAGAGATTTACCAAAAAGATGGCGGTTATTAATGAAACTGTTGATTTATTAAAGGAAAGAAAGCTGAATCCAAATCAGGAGACCTTGAAGCTTCTGGCAGATAATGGCATTGAGGAAATCCGCAATACCATCAGTCTTTACGATTTGCTGAAGCGTCCTGATATTAATTATGATAAATTGAAGGAAATATTCGGCTTGCCAGAGATTAATGAGGAAGCAAAGCAGCAGGTGGAAATTTCCATCACCTATGAGGGCTATATAAAGAAGCAGCTGGAACAGGTGGAGAAGATGAAGAAGCTGGAAGAGAAGCTGATTCCGGAATCCATCGATTATGCTCTTGTGGCTAATCTTAGAGATGAGGCCAGAGAAAAGCTGGCTGATATAAGGCCTATTTCCATTGGTCAGGCCGCCAGAATTTCCGGTGTATCCCCGGCTGATATTTCCGTGCTGATGATATATCTGGAACAGCAAAAAAGGATAGAGGAGACAAAAAATGAGCTTTAAGGAGAACTTGAAGGATGCAGCAGATAAATATGGTATTTCCTTAAATGAAGTTCAGATAGATCAGTTTGATAAATATTTTCAGCTTCTTATTGAATGGAATGAAAAAATAAATCTTACTGCCATTACTGAGCCAAAGGAAGTGGCCATAAAGCACATGATAGATTCTCTGACCTGCTGGGACGATGGAAGGTTTATGGGGGATATCAGCGTAATAGATGTGGGTACCGGAGCAGGATTTCCCGGTATTCCTTTGAAAATTTTTAAGCCTGGTATAAAGCTCACCCTTCTGGATTCTCTAAATAAAAGAATTAATTTTCTCCAGACTGTGGTGGACGAATTGGGACTTCAAAATGTGGAGTGCATTCATGCCAGAGCTGAGGAGGGTGCCAGAAATAAAAAGCTGAGAGAGAGCTTTGATTTGGTGGTGTCCCGTGCTGTGGCCAGACTTCCTGTATTGGCAGAATATTGTCTGCCCTTTGTAAAGAAAAACGGTACCTTTGCTGCCCTAAAGGGAATGAAATTTGCAGAGGAGGCTGAAGCTGCCAAAAAGGCCCTGTCCATATTGGGTGGTGGCAAGGCAGAATGTGTGGAGGTTAAGCTGCCATACCTTGAAGATAAGCGGGCTGTGATTTATATAAAAAAGGAAAAAAACACTCCAAAGGTTTATCCACGAAAGGCGGGAACTCCTGATAAAAATCCTCTTTGATTCTAAAGGATTATTGGATTTTTTATAGAAGTGTTATATGATATGTTATATAGATTACACAGACAGGATGTGATTATGGTGAAGAAAAGTATCATACTGCTTTTTACTGTTTTATCCATATTATGCAGCTTTAGTATTGTAAGTGCCGATGGCGTTCAACAGCCACCTGGTAGCTCAGACAGCTCTTCTGAGGATACTGCTGAAAAGGCACCAAGCAGATTTATAAGGTTTGCCGAGGATGAGTCCTATGTTTATTATTTAGACAAAAAGGATTCCGGATGGGTACGAAGACCATATACCATGGATAAATACGTTATTGAAGCCTGGGTTAAGATGGTGCCTTATGAATACGCAACCTATGAAATGTATAGTCCTGAGGCGGATGATTCCAGATATTTCCTGGAGCATTATCTGGTGGATCCCCAGAACAAGAAAATTCAATTTCTGTGTGAGATAGAGGTTGAAGGGGGCAGACCTCAGAACAATATAAAGCAGAGGAAATACGATCACAAGCATTGGGAGCCTTTGATTCCTGAAAGCGTGGAGGATACCGTATATCATGCAGTTGTTGATAAATATGGTAAGTCCAATGAGGATAACACATGGAAGACTATTGATGAAATTATTGACGGTCTCTTCAGTGTAAGGGTATTGAAGGAAGTTATAAAGATGGGCAAGATTTAATTATTCACAGAAATATTGAATTGTCCACAAAAAAATCGAACATATTTGTGAATATGTGAATAAAATTGTGGATAACTTATTAAAAAGTCTACCACAGGGAAACAAAAAATCCTGTAGAACCTTGATATTACAAGGGTCTACAGGATTTTTAATTTAATAGTAAGCTGTTATTAACTTGTGAATAATTGTCACTAAAAACCAATTTATACGTCAGTAATTACATGATTAATTGAGTTGTTTTGCCAAACGCATAAACTCATCATTCATGTGCTTTTTATTGGTAATAGCATCGTGAAGATCAATTGCTACAACCTTACCCTGATTAAAGCCAAATACCACGTCGGACTGACCAGCGATTAATGCCAGGGCTGCCTTTTCTCCAAGCTGACTTGCCTTTACGCGGTCACGCACAGAAGGGGAACCACCACGCTGAATGTGACCAAGTACGGATACACGCACATCCATATTTGTCTTTTCTTCAATGTATTTGCCAATATCAAGGGAGCTGCCCACACCCTCAGCAACGACGATAAGGGAATACCTTCTGCCCTGTTCGTAGGATTTTATTATACCGTTACAGATGTCATCAAGATTATACTCTTCCTCAGGGACAAGAATAAACTCTGCACCACCGGCAATACCGGCCAGCATGGCCAGCCAGCCACAGTGGCGTCCCATTACCTCAACTACCGCAATGCGGTTATGTGAGGAAGCAGTATCACGGAGCTTGTTAATGGCATCAATAATGGTATTGGCCGCTGTATCGCAACCAATGGTATAATCGGTGCCCCATACATCGTTATCAATAGTTCCAGGAAGTCCCACAATAGGAACTCCGGTTTCCAGGCTGAGCTGGGTAGCACCACGGAGACTGCCGTCACCACCGATAATGACAAGACCTTCAATACCGCGTTTTTTCATGTTTTCATAGGCCTGCATACGGCCCTCTTCAGTCATAAAGCGCTTGCAGCGGGCTGTACCAAGAATTGTTCCACCACGCTGAATAATATCACTTACGCTGCGGGAGGTCATTTCTTCCATTTCTTCATCCAAAAGACCACGGTAGCCATTGTAAATACCCCAAACCTTTACCCCTTCAAAGAGAGCAGTACGGACAACTGCACGGAGTGCTGCATTCATTCCAGGACTGTCGCCACCGCTGGTTAAAACGCCAATGCTTTTTAACATATTCTATACCCCCTGTAAATATTTTAAGTATCACTTATCACTAGTTAATCCCACACTAATGAATTGACAAAAAAACATACTGATGTTACAGTAAATTCGTGGCTGTAATAACGAGCTTTAATATGTTCCCTTCCTCTTTAGGTGGAGGGAAAAAAACTACAACAGCTGGCGAGCATATCTACCAGCTCGTTGAAACGCTAATTGGAAGATTTTTCTTCTGAAGAAGAAAAATTTGAACAATGGCGTTATAATGACGTAGTTGAAACGTCCTTGGAATTATTATAGCGCAGTTGATAAATTAAATAAAGGAGTAAAAAGATGCAAGAATTAGAATTGAAGTACGGTTGTAATCCTAATCAGAAACCTGCCCGGGTATTTGTAAAGAATGGGGACATTCCTTTTACAGTATTAAACGGCAAGCCAGGCTATATTAATTTGCTGGATGCCATGAACAGCTGGCAGTTGGTTCAGGAGCTGAAACAGGCCACCGGTCTTCCAGCAGCCGCATCCTTTAAGCATGTTAGTCCTGCTGGAGCTGCCGTTGCCACTCCATTACCGGAAATTCTTCAAAAGGTTTACTTCGTAGAAGGTATTGAGCTTTCACCTATTGCCACTGCTTATATAAGAGCAAGAGGTGCTGATCGTATGTCTTCCTATGGTGATTTCGTGGCCCTTTCTGATGAATGCGATGCCCAGACTGCTTCATTTCTGGCAAGAGAGGTTTCTGACGGCATCATTGCACCATCCTATTCTGCTGAAGCCCTGGAGATTTTAAAAACCAAGCGCAAGGGCACATATCTGGTACTTCAGATGGATACAAACTTTAAGCCAGCTGAGCTGGAGCAGAAGGAAGTATTCGGCATTACCTTTGAGCAAAAGCGCAATGATGTGAAAATTACCGAGGAATGCCTGAAGGAAATTCCTACCAAGTCAAAATCCTTCACTGAAGCAGCAAAGCGTGATCTTCTTATTGCATTAATTACTCTAAAGTATACCCAGTCAAATTCTGTTTGTTATGCCAAGGACGGACAGGCCATTGGCATTGGTGCCGGTCAGCAGTCCCGTGTGCACTGTACCCGTTTGGCTGGTAACAAGGCTGATGTGTGGCATCTTCGTCAGCATCCAAAGGTTTTGGCGCTGCCATTTAAGGATGAGGTTCGTCGTCCAGACCGTGATAATGCTATTGATGTATATATCGGTGAGGAGTGGGAAGACCTGCTGGAAACCGATGACTGGAAGCGGGTATTCACTGAAAAGCCAGAGCCTCTTACCAGAGAGGAAAAGAAAGCATATTTAAAGACCATCAGTGGTGTAGCCCTTGGTTCTGATGCATTCTTCCCATTTGGTGATAATGTGGAGCGTGCACATAAGAGTGGTGTAGAGTTCATCGCCCAGGCCGGTGGTTCTATCCGTGATGATAATGTAATTGAAACTGCAGATAAATATGGAATGACCATGGCATTTACTCATATTCGCCTGTTCCATCATTAATTATTAATTCAATATACTATATTAAAATACCCTGCTCAATATGAGCAGGGTATTTGTGTATATGAAATTGTTTCACGTGAAACATTTTCATATAATTTTATTCGGGTCCTGTCATGGGATAGGCCATTCATTTGCTTCGCAGTGCCACATCAATTTTATTTATATACTTAAATTAGTATGGACGGGCTTCGCGGCCGTCCGCCACTTCATATTGGCTTAAATAGATTACGAGTTGATGTGTCATTTTGAGCTCAGCATGCTTCATGTCCTTATCCAATGCCACCCGTTACTTTATGATTTTGCGGGGGAATTTTTTCGCCTGCAAGATCGGAGTCCTTATGCCGTAGGCTCATCATGGGTACTAAATACATATACACATCGATGTATGTGCGACTGTGTCGCCTTCGAAGAAGACTAAACACTTAGTACATGATGATTTGGACGGAGGGATGAAGCCGAAAAAGTTTCACCGCTAAAAATTTACTTAGAAATTATATCATTTGCGATGTTTAACGCGATGACTGCGTCCTGGGCATAGAAGTCGGCCCCGGCTTCGTCTGCATAATCCTGGGTCAGTGCAGCACCACCAACAATAACCTTTGAAGTATTTCCACTTTCCTTTAACTGGCGAATTACTTCATCAATTTCCGTCATGGTGGTGGTCATTAATGCGCAAAGACCAACTATATCAGCGTCATTTTTTATGGCACTAGCCACAATTTCCTCTGCAGGTACATCCTTGCCTAAGTCAATAAGGTTGAAGCCACTGTTTTCCAACAAAGCACCAACAATATTCTTACCGAGATCATGGACATCACCCTTTACAGTGGCCAGGACTACTGTACCTTTGCCTTCACCTTCCTTGGCAGGGTATTTTTCCTTTATGATATTAAATGCACTGCGCATTGCCTCTGCAGAAAGCAAAACCTGTGGCAGGAATACTCGTCCGGCCCCAAAGTCAACGCCTATTTCATTCATGGCAGCAGTGAGGGCTTTTTCTGTAAGCTTATTTGGATCGATATTGTCGGCAAATGCTCTTTCAAGAAGCTCTGGCATGGCGTCTGCATTTCCTTCAATAACTGCCTGCTTTATAGCCTCCAGGGGAGCTAAATCCTCCTGCTTTGCTACAGCAGCCTTTTTAGGAACAGAGAGATTTTTTTCATTGGTGCTGAAGTCCTTGCCATTAGGGTCCTTGCCTAAGAGCGCCATGCTGGCCATAAGAGCATTTTGCATCTGCTCATCATAAGGGTTCATAATTGGCGCATCCAGGCCAGCAGCCAGACACATGGCAAAGAAGGTGCTGTTTATTAGGGGCCTGTTAGGCAGACCAAAGGAAATATTACTTAATCCCATGGTGGCAGGATAACCGTATTTTTCTCTGTACAGTCTAAGGGTATTAAGCACATGGGCACAGGCATATTGGTCAGCAGCCACAGTCATTACCAGACCATCCAAAAGAAAATCTCCGTCCTTTAAGCCTGCCTTTTTGGCTTCACTAATAATAATATCCATAACCTTGAGGCGTTCCTCGGCAGTTTTGGGAATACCATCATCAGTTAATGGCAGACAGAGTATAGCTGCACCATATTTTATTGCCAATGGGATAAAGGTGCGAAGTCTTTCTTTTTCAGCGCTGACAGAGTTGATTAATGCTCTGCCGGGATAAGCCCGTAAGCCAGCCTCTAAAACCTCTGGGTCACTGGTGTCGATTACCAATGGTGCATCAGTGAGCTGGGATATTTCCGTTATGGCCTTCTTCATGGCTTTGGCCTGGTCTATACCGCCAACTCCCATATTTACATCAAGAAGTTTGGCACCAGCCTTCACCTGGTCCATTGCTTCCTTCTTTACGGAAAGGAAGGACCCATCCTTGATTTCAGCTGCCAGCTTTTTACGTCCAGTGGGATTGATTCGCTCCCCAATTAATACTGTTGGCAGCTCCTTATCAACAGCTACAGTTTTACTGCGGCTGGATAACATAAGGCGACGGCGCAGAGGCTTAAAGGTTGGTTCCGGGAAATCCTTTAGGGCATCCTTTATGGCTGCTATATGAGCCGGGGATGTACCACAGCAGCCACCAATATAGGTCGCACCAGCCTGCACCAGCTTAGGGGCCCAATTACCAAAATCCTCAGGTCCCATAGGGAAGGTGGTTTTTCCGTTAACCAGCTGTGGAAGTCCCGCATTTGGTTGTACACTAATAGGCTTTTCTGTATTTTCTGAAAGGATCTTTACAATGGGCACAAGCTGCTCAGGACCAAGAGAGCAATTTATACCAATAATATCTGCCCCCATTGCATCTAAGGTAATGGCCGCTGTTTGTGGGTCAGTACCAGTAACAGTTCTGCCATCTTCGCTATAGGAAAGCTGACAAATAACTGGAAGTTTGGTAACTTCCTTGGCAGCCAGTAAAGCTGCACGCATTTCCTGCAGGTCAATGGAGGTTTCTATAAGAATATAATCGGCGCCACCTTCTGCTAAGGCAGCGGCCTGTACCTTATAGTTTTCATAGGCATCCTCGAAATCCAAATCACCTAATGGCTTTATGAATTTTCCTGTTGGTCCCATACTGCCGGCAATTTTTACCTTATCGCCTGCTGCTGCTCTGGCAGCTTTAACAGCAGCTATATTAATTTCTCTGGCCCGTTCACTGAGATCATAATGAGCCAGCTTTAATGGTGAGGCACCAAAGGTATTTGTTTCTATTATAGTGGATCCGGCATCAATATACTGTTGATGAACAGCAGTAATTTCCTCCGGCCTATCTACATTCAGAAGCTCGGGGCAATAGCCTGGAGCCAGAAGTCCCTTTTGCTGTAAAATTGTGCCCATGGCACCGTCAAATATGTGAATCATAAAATCATTCCTTATATTATGTGTAAATGTATTAGTTAGGTTCCTGTCATGTGGGTGTTCCATTCATGACATAACAATTATCAATATTAGCTACATAATAGGTATATACTAGACAGTATATAGGTTTCCAGCTTCACACGCAAGCTATTTCCTAGCTAAACAGTTGGTTTTATCACAGGCTGCACAATTGTGTTTTTCTGCTTCATTTGTACAGTTTCCTTCTATTATATATAGCCCTATAATTGCAGTTATGGATTTTCTTGGCTCCAGCATCATGGATTCAGTGAGGTGGACTCCTATTATATCAGCCTTTGATGTACGTATCATTTCAGGCTGCTGCTCTATTGGCCAGTCTCCATAGCCGGGACTAAAACGCCATTTCATTTTATATCCCTGACGGGATACTTTCTCAAAGATAGCCTTCTCCATTAAATCAGCATTTTGTTCCACTGCTGATGTAGCTGCTGCATCAAGAATTAGTGACAGGGCATACTTTCCTTCCTTAAATAAAGAAGTTATTTTGTCCTCAATTTCCTGCCCCACAGTTGCGGATAACAGCACCACCTTATCACATCCCATGAGATGCTTCTTGATGGATTCCCCCTGAATATGAAATGGGGGAGTGGAAGCGATGGTTTGGGACGTATCATCATAATCGTATATTTCCCAGTTACCAGTGGGGTGAATAATTAACCGCGCCAGTTCACAGGCTTCTTCAATTATTTTCTCATCGAATTCTGATTGTCTGAGACCGGCATATCTTTTTGTTTCTGATTTGTCTATTTCAAAAAAAGGCGAGTTGAAGATTGCCATAGTATTACCTCGTATTCAAATTGTTTCACGTGAAACATTTTGTAAATAATCTCACTCTATTTTGCCATGAAGAAAAATAAAAAACAATTACTTTTCATATCGAAAAAAATTCCTATTAATGGTACAATGTATAAGTACGAAAAATTCAACTATGTATAGTAAGGTCGGTGACTAAATGGGCAAGGTAATTGCTGTTGCAAATCAGAAAGGCGGCGTAGGCAAGACCACAACCTCCGTCAGCCTAAGTGCTGCTTTGGCAGAAAAGGGAAAAAAGGTATTGCTGGTGGACTGTGATCCTCAGGGAAACGCAACAAGTGGCTTTGGCATCAACAAGCAGGAGCTGGAGCTCAGTATATACGATATTATAATCGATGAATGGGAAATTTCCGATATTATATTACCGACTGAATACAAGATAGATATTGCTCCATCCCAGATTGGTCTGGCTGGTGCAGAAATTGAGCTGGCTTCTCTGGAGGACAGAGAGTATAGACTACAAAAGGCAATTAGCAAGGTGAAGGATAACTATGATTATATAATTATTGATTGTCCACCATCCCTTGGCTTTTTGACTCTTAATTCCTTAGCTGCGGCAGATTCTGTTCTTATTCCACTGCAGTGCGAGTTCTATGCTTTGGAGGGACTTTCCCAGCTTCTCAATACTATTGAAATGATTAAGTCCAAAATTAATGTAAATCTTTACATTGAGGGCGTTGTCCTCACCATGTATGATTCCCGTACCAACCTTTCACAGCAGGTTGAGGCAGAGGTTCGCAATCATATTGGTGACAGAGTATATAATACTACTATTCCACGAAACGTAAGGCTTAGTGAGGCACCTTCCTATGGTTGCCCAATTTTTGCCTATGACCCTTCTTCCAAGGGAGCACAGGCATATATGGACCTTGCACAGGAGGTTATAGATAATGGTTAAGAAAAAAGGTGGCCTCGGCCGTGGCCTTGGTGCTTTAGGTCTTGGTGGCGCAACAGTAAATAAGCCTGCAAAGCCACAGGAAAACAAAAAGGAACAGCTCCATGCTGTAAAGAGTAATGACGGCAAATCTGAGGTATCAGCGGTAACAGCTTCACCACAGGAGATAGAAGTAAGTAAAATTAAGGTAAATCCAAATCAGCCACGTACTGAATTTGATGAGGAAGCCTTAAATGCCCTTCAGGATTCTATAAAGGAATATGGAGTTCTTCAGCCAGTAATTGTCAGAAAGACTGCCAAGGGATATGAGCTTATAGCCGGTGAAAGAAGACTTCGGGCTTCAAAGCTTGCTGGAAAGCAAACAATTCCTGCTATTATAAAGGAATTCAACGATGCCCAGATGACAGAAATTGCCCTCATTGAGAATATTCAGCGTGAAAACCTGAATCCTGTTGAAGAGGCCCATGCTTACCATCATCTTTTATCTGATTATGGTCTAACCCAGGATATGCTTTCCAAGAAGGTGGGCCGCAGCCGTTCACATATTGCCAATTTCCTTCGCCTTTTGAAGCTGTCTGAGAAGATTCAGGCTATGCTGGTGGAAGGCAAAATTTCCATGGGACAGGCAAAGCCACTTTTGGCCATTGAGGATATCGACTTGCAAGAAAAGGCTGCAAACTTTATAATAGACAATGATTTGTCTGTACGTAAGGTTGAAGCATTGGTAAAACAGCTGTTAAAGCATCCTGATTACTTTGATGAAAAGCCGGTGGATACCAAGGGTGTGGATACAGATCCTGCTCAGCTGTTTATTTTGGATGCAGAGGATAAGTTAAAAATGGTTCTCGGCACGTCGGTTCGTATAAAGGGTACAGGCAAGAAGAAAAAGCTGGAAATTGATTTTACTTCCCAGGATGATTTGGAGAGAATCATTGATTTGCTTACAGAAAAGGTAAGGGCAAATGATAATGCTGAAAAGCTGAAAAAGCTAAGAGAATTTTCCACTACAGGAAAGTTTAACGTTTAATATGAAATGGAGTTTACAGTAAATGGATAATACCGAAATAATGAAGTTCGTCGTTAATAATCTCAGCTATATGGTGGCTGCACTGGGCGTGTTGATGATTGTCATGTATCTGATGATGATAAATGTAATATATAATATCAATTATATGAAGAAGCGTTACAAGAAAATGATGACTGGTGTGGATGGTGCCAATCTTGAACGCCTTATAATTGGCTGTGTGGATGACGCTAAGGCTGTATCCGAGGAAAATCAGGAAATCAAGCGTAATATTGAGGATATAAAAGCTCTTCTTCAGCAGGCCATTACAAAGGTGGCTGTTGTCCGCTTCCGCGCCTTTGAGGATATGGGCAGTGATCTTAGCTATGCTGTTGCTATGCTTGACTCAGATAATAACGGCGTTGTAATGTCCAGTATTTTTGGTCGTGAGGATTCCCGCAGTTATGTAAAGCCTATTACTGCAGGAAAATCCACTTATCAGATGACCAGCGAAGAGGAAGATGCCCTGAGACAAGCCATGGCTCAGCGATAATTAATAAAAAGATAAATAATTTCTACTATTTGAAAATTAATGGACTCTATGATATAATGTTTCAGCTATAGAGTCTATTTTATTGTGATGAATTGTTTGGAGGATTTTATTTGGACAAGAAAGGAAATACTGTGGATAATCGCGAGTATACTATCAAGATTATCCCTCATCAGGGATCTGATGTACGAAGTGTGCATTTGCCAATGCAATGGATTAAGTACGCACTGTTCTCTGTTGCAGCAGTGGTTATATTGTTGGCTGGTGCCTTCAGCTACTCCGTGTACAGTAGTTATTCCCTGAGAAATGAAGCCTCACAGATTGAGAAACTTAAGGAAGCAAACAGCCTTCAACAGGAACAGCTCCTGGAATTGTCAAAGAAGGCAACAAACCTTCAGGATGAAGTAGAACAGCTCGGTCAGATAGAAAAAGAGCTTCGTCAGCTTTCCGGTGTTCCAGGTGATGATACTGGTGATGCCAACAGCAATGCTGGTGATGGCACCCATAATGGTCAGGGTGGTCCATATAAGCAGTTGGATCTGAAGGATGTAAGCAATGCTCTTGATAATGTGGAAAAG
Source organism: Anaerovibrio lipolyticus LB2005 (assembly GCF_000621545.1). Classification (GTDB taxonomy): domain Bacteria; phylum Bacillota; class Negativicutes; order Selenomonadales; family Selenomonadaceae; genus Anaerovibrio; species Anaerovibrio lipolyticus_A. The sequence continues at coordinate 31,434 of NZ_JHYA01000004.1, read as the reverse complement.
CGGGTTGCTCAGCGCAGGGCGAGCCTTACCAGATTAAGAGATATCTTAAATGAACAGCATCGTCAGATTCAGCAGCAGGAGAGTGTAAATGCATCTACTCCTTCTATTTGGCCATCCACTGGTGATGTAAGCTCTCCATTTGGTATGAGATGGGGTGGCAGTGATTTTCACCCAGGCATTGATATTGCTGATGATTATGGCACTCCTATCGTGGCTACTGCTGATGGTATCGTTACTGTGGCTGGCTGGAATTCCGGCGGTTATGGCAACATGGTAGATATTGATCATGGCAACGGCTTCATGACCAGATATGGACATGCCCAGCAGGTTGTAGTTAGCGCTGGTGATCATGTTAAGCGTGGTCAGGTTATTGCATATATGGGAAGCACTGGCTTTAGCACTGGCCCTCATGTTCATTATGAGGTTAGGGTTAATGGTCAGGTTGTTAATCCGTCAGGATATATTAGGTAAGATCGTTTTATAAGGAGAAGATCAATGTTTGGTAGCATGAAGAAGCAGTTGGAAGGTACTAACAGAAATGATATAGAGACCATTATTGGTGCGAACACCATTATTAAAGGAGAGATTAATGGTAGCAGCAATCTTCGTGTTGATGGTACCGTTGAAGGTTCTATAACAGTTTCTGGCAACGTTCTTATTGGTGAAAACGGCCGTGTTAAGGGCGATATTGTAGCTCCAGAGCTGATGGTTTCCGGTCAGGTTGAGGGCAATGCAACTATTGAAAATGGCTTGTCCATCTATTCTACTGGCTCCCTTATTGGTGATGTTAAGGTTGGCAGCCTGAAGATTGAGGATGGTGGCGTATTCAAGGGCCACAGCGAGATGACCTTCAAAGCTGCAGAGCCAGTATTTGCAGATTAATTAGTAATAAAGCTGTGATGAAATGATTTCATTTCGTCACAGCTTTTCTTTTATTTTAAGTATTACAAGCGAGAGAGGTGTTTTGTAATGGAGTTCATGAAGGAAGAAATAAAGGTGGGGCTGACGAATATCGTAACTGAAAGGGTTACAGATAAAAACACAGCCAAAACAATGGGGAGTGGCAGTCTGGAGGTTTATGCCACCCCGGCCATGACATGTCTTATGGAAAAGGCCGCCACAGAGGCACTGGAGCCATTATTAACAGAGGGCTGGACCACTGTGGGCATATCACTGAATATTAAACATAAGGCCGCAACTCCTACTGGCCTGAATGTAAGGGCCGAGGCCCGGGTAACTGCTGTGGATGGCAGAAAGATAACCTTTGAGGTGAAGGCCTTTGATGACAGGGAAGAAATCGGCTCCGGCACCCATGAACGCTTTGCAGTAATGAAGGAGAAATTCATGGCCAAAGCCCTGGGGAAGGCGCAATAAAATATTTAACAGTTACTTTCAGACGCAAAAACAGACGCAAAAATTTACGTTTGCTTTTGCGTCTGTTTTAGTTTGAACAATGGCGTTATAAAATAAGAAGGCTTTTGTCCTACACATGGGCTATAGTATACCAATAGATGTATATGGTGTAAAATGACAGAATATTTAGCTTGTATACCGAAAAACAATACAAAACATACATAATATGATATATTGTAATAATTAGGTCGAACTAGACAGGACAAGGGTTCACTGGTATTGTATACAATATTTTTTTTATATTCCTGTATAACAGAGAATAAAATATGTATAAATATACACTATAGAGTTATTCGAAAAACATATAAATACAATAAAAATAAGGATATTATTGTAATAATATATGAATAATTATATTGACAGTTAGAATAATGATACATATAATTATATTTGTTACTCAAACGGGATGTATTGCAGAAAAACAAATGTCTTTGCTGAGTATTTTAAAAATTAACTTAGTTGTCATTTTTAACTAAAAATCTGATTAAGGTGTATTGGAGGAGTGTTACGATGTGTAGAATTGGTTCAATAAAAAGTAAGGTGCCTGTTCATCCATCTAAAGCCTTACATTTGATGCTTCCTCAGCAGGAGGGGCATGATAATTCAGGCTTCGCCATGGTAATGCAGGATTTATATGGTACTTTTGCCAACTATAAAGACAAACCACTCCTTTCCATGGCCTGTACCCAGAAGGGCAACCAGATGGTAGAGGAATACATGGATGCCCATAACTTTGTGCAGCTGGCTGAGTGGATTCCTATTCCAGATAAGCGTCCAGGACTTGATATACAGGCTATGCCATATTATGTTTTCAGAAATTACGATTTTCCGGAGCATTACAATGAGCTGTCCGAGGAAGAGAAGCAGAACCTTTTGCTTGATACCCGTCTGGCCCTTCGCAAGATGCTGGAGGAGGCAGGGGAAGGCTTTGTTTATTCCTTCTGGCCGGATGTGCTTACTTTAAAGGAAATAGGAGATCCCCGCGATATTGCCACCTATTTCCATCTTTGGGATGATCATGGCGGACTCATGGCGAAAAATATCGTGGTTCAGTGCCGTCAGAATACTAATTATGATATTGTTCGCTATGCGGCCCACCCTTTCTTTTTGCAGGGCTATACCCTCTGTGCCAATGGCGAGAATACCTTCTATACAAAAAATAAGGAGTTTCAGAAGTCCCTCCATCGTGGCTACATCGGTTTTGAATCCGATTCCCAGTGCTTCCTGTATACCCTTCATTATGTCCTTCACGAGCTGAAGTGGCCTATTAATTATTTCAAGCACGTTATTACTCCACTGCCATTTGAGGAAATCGAGGAGCGTGAGGATAAAGAGGTGCTTAAGGCAATTCGTCAGTCTTTGGCCCATCTTGAAATCAATGGCCCAAATACAATTATTGCCACCCTGCCAGATAATCGAATGATTACCTGCTGTGATTCCAAGAAGCTCCGTCCGGTCGTTCTTGGCCAGGATGAAAATATGATAGCCATTTCCTCTGAGGTCTGCGGTCTTAATGAAATAATGCCGGACCGTGACAGGGAAAAGGATATCTATCCTAATGAGCGTGAAGTAATTGTTATCGATAATGAACTGGAGGTACAGAGATGGAAGCAGTAAAAACACAGGATGTGTCTGTAAATGACCTTTCTTGGAAAATCGAATATCATGCTGACCGCTGTACCATGTGCGGCAGCTGCGTGGCCACCTGTTCCTTCAAGGCTATTGAGGTAAAGACCCAGGCCCAGTCCATCGTGGTATCCACGGATAGCCAGCCAAATCCGGAGCATCGTCATATTGCCCGTCCTATTATTACCCAGAAGGCAAGTCTTACTGACTATTGTCGTGGTTGTGGCATGTGCGAAAAGGTGTGCCCTAACAACGCCATTCGTCCTGTACGCAATGTGGACACTCGCCAGGTGCTCCTTTCCAAGGACAGCGGTCCAATTAAGCGTGGTGGCCGTACAAATCTTAATGCTCAGCGTACATTGGACAGCATTGTGGTTGGCCGTATTTCTCAGATGACAGACCCTTCCCTGGATTCTGCCCGCCATACCTTTGATATCCGTTCCCCATTGGGACGGGTTCTTTCACCAAAGGAGCTGCCCTTCAGACTGGAAAATGGCAAGATGGTTATGGACCATAAGGCTCCACCTGTAAACTGGATTTATCCTCTTATCTTTTCTGATATGTCCATCGGTGCTCTGTCCACCCGTGCCTGGGAGGCTGTGGCCCTGGCCTGTGCCTATCTCAACGAGAAGTGCGGTCTGCCAGTTCGTATGAGCTCTGGTGAGGGCGGTATGCCGGTTAAATTAATGGAATCAGATTATCTAAAATATTTTATCTTGCAGATTGCCTCCGGTCATTTTGGCTGGAACCGTATTATAAAGGCAATTCCCCACATGGTAACGGATCCTGCCGGTGTACTTATTAAAATTGGACAGGGTGCAAAGCCAGGTGATGGCGGTCTTTTGCCGGCAGCCAAGGTTGCAGAGCATGTACAGGCCATTCGTGGTGTTCCAAAGGCAACCCTTTCCTCACCACCAAATCATCAGGGCCTATATTCAATAGAAGAATCTGTGCAGAAGATGCACTTATCACTTAATGCCGCTTTTGGCTTCAGAGTACCTGTTGCCATTAAGTGTGCGGCTTCTGCCACTTCCGTATCCGTATATAACAATTTGCTCCGTGATCCCTATAAGATTTGCGGTGGCTTCTTCCTGGATGGTATTCAGGGCGGTACTGGTGCTGCCAATGAGGTTTCCCTTGATCATACTGGTCATCCTGTGGTTTCCAAGATTCGTGACTGCTACAATGCGGCCGTTAAGCAGGGCCTTCAGGGTCAGATCCCTCTTTATGGCGGCGGTGGTATTGGTCTTACGGGCAATGCGGCAGCCGATGCCTTTAAGATGATCTGCCTTGGTGCCAACGGCGTATTTGTGGGTAAGGTACTCATTCAGCTTTTAGGCTGTGTGGGCAATGAACACGGTCGCTGTAATTCCTGTAATACTGGCAAGTGTCCAATGGGTATCTGTACTCAGGATCCTCGTCTGGTTAAGCGTCTTGATGTGGATAAGGGTGCCCAGAAAATTGTGGATTATGTTTTGGCCTTTGATGCCGAGCTGAGAAAGCTGATGGCTCCTATTGGCAACAGCTCATTGCCTGTGGGCCGCAGTGATGCCCTCGTTTCTACTGACAAGGCCATTGCGGACAAGCTGGGAATTCAGTATGTATGCTAAGGAAGGAGCGGTAAGATATGTTTAAAATTGATACAATGAAGGGACATGAGCGTATGTCCACCCAAGACCTGCTCCTTCAAATTGAAGCAGCTGTACGGTCTGGAGAAACTGAGTTTGAAATTGCGGCTTCTGGTCAGCATGATATAGGTGGTCCGTTATGGAACAGTGAAGGAAAAAAACTCACCTTCCACGTTACAAATGCGGGTCAGCGTGTGGGCTCCATGTGCCTGCCAAATACGGAGATCGTGGTGGAAGGCTCCACCTCCGCTGATGTGGGCTGGCTTAATGCTGGTGGCGTTATCACCGTAAAGGGTGACGCTGGTGATACTGCGGGCCATTGCTCCGCTGGTGGTAAGATTTTCATCGGTGGTCGTGCTGGTACCCGCAGTGGTTCTCTGATGAAGCATGACCCACTTTACGAAGAGCCGGAGCTTTGGATTTTGAAAAATACAGGTTCCTTCTCCTTTGAGTTTATGGGAGGGGGCCGGGCCATCGTCTGTGGCTACGATTCAGAACAATTTGAGTCTGTTCTCGGGGAGCGGGCCTGCGTAGGCATGGTAGGTGGCGTGGTTTACGTCCGTGGTCCTGTATCCACCTATCCAAAGGACATTAAATGTCTGGAGCTGGAGCAGGAGGATATTGATTTCCTCAACTCCGGCATGGATGAATTCCTTGGCAAAATAGAGCGTCAGGAGTTAAAGGGTGAGCTTTCCCAGTGGAGTCAGTGGAAAAAGCTCCGTCCTCTTACCTTTGAGGAAAAGAGTGCCACTCCATCAAAGAAAATGACTATAAAGGAGTTCCGCACCCAGGAATGGGTAAAGGGAGGTATTTTCTCTGACGTTGCCATGGATGATTTTGCGGTTCATAACACCATTTCCAATGGCCTTTATCGTTTACGAGTTCCAAGCTGGGATAATGCCAAGTATGCGGCTCCTTGTGAGTTCAGCTGTCCTACTGGCATTCCTACCCAGCTTCGCTATAATTTGATTCGTCAGAGCAGATTGCAGGAGGCCATTGAGCTGGAGCTTCAGTACACTCCATTCCCAGGCTCTGTATGTGGCAGTGTTTGTCCTAACCCTTGTATGGATGGCTGTACCCGTGGCACCATTGATGAGGCAATTCAGATTGGTCCATTGGGTTATCTTTCTGCTTTTACCAAGGTGAAGAAGCCAGCTGTGTCCACTGGCAAGAAGGTGGGCATCATAGGCGGTGGTGTAGCCGGTCTTTCCGCAGCCTGGCAGCTGGCCCGTAAGGGACATGAGGTATTCGTCTTTGATGATGCAGAGAAAATGGGTGGTAAGCTGGAGCAGGTTATTCCTAGAGGCAGGCTTTCCCATGATCTTTTGGAGGCAGAATTAAAACGCATAGAAGAAATAGGTGTAAAATTCGTTCCAAATTGCAAGGTGGACAAGGATAGCTTTAAGCATTTTCAGGATACCTATGATGCAGTAATAATTGCCAATGGCGGACATGAATCCCGTTACTTTAACTGGGAGGGCAAGGAGCTGCTTACTATGGGTTTGGATTTCCTTAAGAAGGTAAATCGTAGTGAAAATCCAAAGGTTGGCAAGCGTGTTGTGGTAATCGGTTGCGGTAACTCCGGTATGGACACCTGCCGTGCGGCCTTTGATATGGGGGCTGAATCCGTGGTGGCTGTAGATGTGCAGAAGCCGGCGGCCTTTGCTGATGAAATTCAGTATGTGGAAGGCCGGGGCGGCAAGCTGGTATGGCCGTTCTTCACGGAGAAGATTACCAAGGATGGAGTTTATGCCAATGACGGACGCTTTATCCCAGCAGATGAGGTAATTGTATCCATAGGTGAGGCACCAATTTTGGATTTCCTGCCAGAGGATGATTCTATTAAGAAGTTCCGGGACAGCTGGCTGATTACCAATAAGGATAAATCAATTTTGCCGGGGGTCTTTGCTGCCGGTGATGTTATTAAGCCTGGTCGTTTAACCGATGCCATTGGTGATGGTATCAAGGCCGCTTACTATGCTGATCTGTATGTAATGGGAAAGGAATATGTTCCATTTCCTGAAAAGGAAAAGATTCCGGCAGAGCGTCTTTCCAAGGCTTATTTTGAAAAGTGCCATCATTGTCAGCTGGGGGACCCGGCAGATGATCATACCCGTTGCGTAAGCTGCGGTACTTGCCGTGACTGTAAGATGTGTCTGGAATCATGTCCGGAAAAGGCCATCAGCCGCATAGAAAATGAGGATGGCTCCTGGACCTATGTATCAGATCCAAATAAATGTATTGGGTGCGGTATTTGTGCTGGTGTATGCCCATGTGGTGTATGGAGTATAAATGACAATCCTGAGCCAATCAAGATGTATCGCACATATAACAAGTAATATTTATATGGCGGGGACCATCTGAAGGACATTTTTTGCCTTGGTACTTAGTGAATCCAAGCTGAAAGCGCAGGGTGAACTTAGTACCGCTAGGCAAAATACTAAGCGCGAGCGGTCCAAAGATGGTTTTCGCCATATTATTATAATATGACAATAAAAATGCGACCTACAGATTCAATATCTGCAGGTCGCATTTTTGTTATCCTTTAGTCATCACATACGATAACTTCTATATTATGTTCTGCGAAGAATTCCTTATAACGGGCTGGCAACTCCTTATCCACTACAATGCAGTCAATTTCGTCCAGATTGCAGAAGGAAATAAGGGATGCGGAATCAATTTTTGTGCTGTCCACCATGAGAATTTTCTTACCGGTTTTGTCCACCAGATAACGCTTGATATCACATTCCAGTGGAGAAGCAGTGGTAAGTCCGTTTTCTATGGAAATCCCTGTACTGGAAATGAAAATCTTGGAAATGTTGTACTGCTTCAGACAGTTCAGCACGCTTGGTCCCACAAAGGCCTTGGTAGGGGCGTAGATGGTGCCACCGGTGGCAATAATGTTGAATTTTGCAGATGCCGCCGCAATGTTTATAACGTGAATGCTGGCAGTAACGATGGTAATGTTGTGCTTATCCTCCAGATAAGGCATCATGTGCATGGTAGTGGTACCGGAATCTATGTAGATAACATCGTCATCCTGTACCAGACTGGCTGCCATACGGGCAATTTTTTGCTTGTGAATCTTGTCACTGTTATCTTCTGGTACCATGGTTGGAGCTTTGGCCTGTGGAGCCTCCTGCTCCTGAAGCACAATGCCACCATATACCTTGCTGATGGTGCCCCGCTTTTCCAGCTCGGCAATATCACGGCGTATGGTATTTTTGGATACATCAAAGGTGGTACACAGATCATTAATGGAAATGCTTTTTTTCTCTTCAAGCAGTTCCTGAATTTTACGGAGACGATTGATTTTCATTCATTCACCTGTATTCTAACGAAAAATAAACTCATCAAATACTCACACATAAAGTAATCATAAAAAGATGATAATATTATGAGTATGTTTGTGTTAATTATATCGTAATGTACCAGTTAATACAAGATAGAATAATAAAAAATACCAAAAGTATATCATTATCACAATTATTAGAATATTTGCCCATATTCATGTAAAAATCCAAAGAAGATAATGGAGCAGCATACCCGCGGAAGAAAAAATTGCTTACAAAGGAGTACTATTTGGTATATAATTAAGCCACAGACAATGGTTTTATATGTATATTTTAGGGGAAGCTGATCAGGGATTGGCTTCTTTTTCTTTAAATTCAGGAGGTAGTTTAATGAGTAAATCAAAGAGCTCTTTTTGGCTGGTTATATTTTTGGGAATAATGTCTGCCATGGCACCATTGGCTACAGATATGTATTTGCCAGCCCTGCCGGTGATGCAGGAGGATTATGCCATCAGCACTTCAATTGCACAGATGACCTTGACTATGACCATGCTGGGTATGTCCATTGGTCAGATATTTGCAGGACCTATTAGCGATATGAAGGGGCGCAAGCTGCCACTTTTATTGGGAATGCTGGTATTTATGGCAGTGTCTGTAGTTTGTGCTGTGGCAACCAATATATGGGTTTTTCTGGCGGCCCGCTTTATCCAGGGCTTTGCCGGTGCCTGTGGAATTGTAATATCCAGAGCAATTGCCCGTGATATGTGTAAGGGTGCTGAGCTGACAAAATTCTTTTCCATATTAATGATGGTAAATGGTCTGGCTCCTATTTTGGCTCCGGTTTTGGGCGGTCAGATACTGGCCTTTGGCAGCTGGCGCCATGTTTTTATGGTATTGGCAATTATCGGCCTTGTTATGGCCGGGGCAACGGTAATCTTCAAGGAAAGTCTGCCTGTGGAGCGTAGACTGAAAAATATCACCAGAACTCTCTTGACCTTTCCTATACTTATGAGAAATAAGTATTTTATGGGCCATTGCTTTGTACAAATGTTTGAATTTGCTGCTTTTTTTACATATATAGGCTGTTCATCCTTTGTATTACAGGGCATATATGAGGTTTCTCCTCAGGTGTATAGCTATATTTTTGGAGGCATTGGTGCTTCCCTTTTGTTTACGGGGGGTATACCCAGCAAGTTAGCTGGCAGGGTACGGGATGAGATTATGCTGAAATATTCTCTATGTATTCAGGCAGTAATGTCGGCACTTCTGATAGGGGCTTTTTTCTTAAATGCTCCCTTTGCAGTGATTGTAGCATTGCTTTTGTTTGCTGTAGCACCTTTATCTGTTGTGGGTGCCGCCAGCTTTTCCCTGGCCCTTTCATCCCAGGGCAGAAATGCGGGCAGTGCCTCTGCTATGCTGGGATGCTCCTCCATGATATTAGGAGCAGTAATGATGCCGATTGTGGGTATTTTTGGCACTGACAGCGGTGTTCCCATGGCAGTAATGATGCTTATAGGCTTTGTGCTGGCTATAATAACCTGTCAGTGGTATATTATTCCTGTACACAGTAATGAACAAGGGGCTTAATCTGAAATTTGAATAGGAGACTATATTGGAGGTAGGAATATGTACGGCGATATAATAGATTTGTTGGAATTTATTAAGAAATCTCCCTCTCCCTGGCATACAGCCAGTGCTGCCTCAGAGCAGCTTTTGAATGCAGGCTTTCAGGAGCTGGACTGGACTGAGGGCTGGGAGCTTCAAAGATATGGAAGGTATTTCACCAAGGTTTATGGCTCGTCTATTTTTGCCTTTACCTTGGGAAATGGTGATCTTACAGCCAAGAACAGTCTGAAGCTGGCAGCAGCCCATACGGATTTTCCCGGCTTTCGCATTAAGCCGGAGGCCGGTGTTATTAAGGATGGCTACGGTCTGTTGAATACTGAGGGATATGGTGGGGCTATATTATATTCCTGGCTGGATAGGCCGCTGTCTATTGCGGGGAAGGTGGTATTGGCGGGAAAGGATGCCATGAATCCCGTGACTGAGCTTATAGATTTTGCCCGTCCATTGATCACCATTCCGTCACTGGCCATCCACATGAACAAGAAAATCAATGAGGGTGTGGCTCTTAATAAACAAAAGGATATGCTGCCATTGGCGGCAGTATTTGGTAAAGAAAATGGGAAGGATACAGCCAAGGCCTTTTTGGAGGATCTGCTGGTAAGTGAGTTGGCTGTGTCCAAGGAGGATATTCTTTCATACGAGCTAAACATTTATCCTTACGAAGCCGGCTGTCAGTTGGGAGTGGCAGGAGAACTGGTTTCCTCACCACGCCTTGACAATATTACCTCTGTGGTAGCTTGTCTAAAGGGTATAACTGAAACACTGGGGGCAGGACTAAATATAATAGCCCTCTTTGATAATGAGGAAATCGGCAGTCGTACCAAGCAGGGAGCAGCCTCGGCCAACCTTATGCAGCTTTTGGAGCGTATATATACCTGTATGGGTTATAGCCGGGAGCAGATGTGGCAGGGGATCAATGGTGGCTTTATGCTGTCTGTGGACGTTGCCCATGGTCTCCATCCAAATTATCCTGATAAGACTGATCCTACCAATCGTCCTTTGTTGAACGAGGGCTTTGTTATTAAGCAGGCCTCCTCTCAAAGCTACGCCTGTGATGCAGAGGCTGTAGCCATGGTAAAGGGCCTGTGCCGTCAGGGGAACGATATACCTTGTCAGCACTATGTTAATCGTTCTGATATGCCCGGAGGTGCCACTTTGGGATCCATAGCATCTGCTCTGGTTCCTGTACGTACTGTGGATATAGGAGTACCTATTTTGGCTATGCACTCTGCCAGAGAGACTATGGGGGCAGCTGATCAAATATCATTGTGCCGGGTTATTAGGGAATTATTCCGGTATTAAGATTTCAGAAGCCAAGCATTATTCACAGTTATCCACATTTTTTATGTGAATAACTGTTCATAAGTGTGGATAACTAGGGGAAAAATGGCGTAGGATTGTGTAAAAATAGTATTTTGCTTGTTGATAAAGTGGTACTTTTGGAAAAGATACTCAAAAAAGTGCCACTTTTTTTATTGGGTAAAATTGCTATATTGGATCACCAGCAGCTTAGATAGATAGGTGTACAAAATATAACCATTAATTGTGTAATTACCTATAGGTAAAGGATTTATAAGGAGTATTATGCTGGGGTTCAAAGGTAATGGTGGGGATGTTATGGGATAGTTTGAGTGCTTTATATATGTACATTTTGGAAGATGTTCCAAGAATTTTTAAAAAAAATCAAAAAAAATCCAAAAAGTTCCTTGACATACTCATAAGATAATCATATAATAAGACATGTCAAAGGGAAAGCCAAGGACAACATCTGATCCCCAGATATAATCCTTTTTCTCCTGCTTGAACTTTGATATACCCCTTATAAGCGACATTCCCCTGTGTCGCATATAAACCCCTCTCTTTTATTTACCCACTTTCATTATATAAATGAATGGAAGAAAAAGGCTGTAAAAACGAACGCCTATCGTTTTTACAGCTTTTTTCGTGTCTAAAAATATATGGTCACTCAACTTAGGTAGTTATTTTTTAATTATACGGGAGAATAGTAGGATTTAATCCCATTCTTATTGAATATGAATTATGAGTTTGTTAGAATTAAGAATGTAAATGTTGAAATAATCAACTTCTTTTTACTATGAAATCTTAGTGAATCGAATCTAAAGGATGAAGATGAACTTTAGATTTCGTGTAAGGGCTGATGAAAGCCCGTATGCTTTCATCTTGATTAATATAATTTCGGAGGCAAATACATGGACTATTATAACGCATCTATCAATTTTGGAATAATAAGAAGACGGGTTCAGTCTTTGGTGGTGGAAGCCACTATGGATTTAGGGCTGACCTATTCGGAATTTTCCTTGATGTTAATGTTATACGATAAGGAGGGCTGTAGTCAGGATGATATGACTTCATTACTTCATGTGGATAAGGCGGCTATAACCCGGGTGATTAAAATCCTCGAGAAAAAGGGTATGCTTTACCGCAAACGTGATGAGGTGGACCGTCGCTTGAAAAGGCTGTTTCTAACTGAGGACGGAAAGAAATTGGAGCCTGTAATCAAGGACATAGTAAAGAAAATCATGGACTATGTGGCTGGTGGCTTTTCTAAAGACGAAAGCGAGTTTATGATTAAAGGAATAGGTATTATGGCTACACGCTTGGGCATGGCAAATTTCGAGACGGTGTTTGGAAAAAAGGGGAGTGACATAAAGTGAAAAAGCTCATAGCTATTTTACTATCTATATTATTGATGGCCTCATTGTTGTCCGGCTGTGGTAAGGATAATGAAGAACAGAAGCCTCAGCTGGTTAAGACCCAGCAGGTGGGGGAGCATGATATAAATGTGGAGGGTACCTATACTGGTACTGTAAGAGGCCGTTATGAAACAAATATGTCCTTTCAGGTTGGGGGACGAATTCTCAATCGTAATGTTCAGGTGGGTGACCATGTAAATTCCGGGGATGTTCTTATGTCCATTGATCCTCGTGATGTGGTGCAGCAGTCTAACCAGGGGGATGCCCAGGTGGCAGCTGCCAAAGCACAGCTTGATTTGGCCCAGTCAAATTTGAGCCGTTATCAGCAGCTTTACGCCCAGGAAGCAATTCCAGCCATGGTTCTTGACCAGTATCAGACTGCTTATGATTCTGCTCTTGCTCAGTACAATCAGGCAGTAGCTGGTGCTACAACCGGCCATAATGCTTTAGGCTATACAGCACTGGTGGCCTCTGCTTCAGGAGTAATTTCATCCGTCACAGCTGAGGCGGGCCAGGTGGTTGGCGCTGGTCAGACTGTATTGACTTTGGTGCAGACCAATGAGCTTGAGGTGGAAATAAATATTCCGGAGAACCACCTTGGTGATGTGGAGCTGGGCAGGACCGTCCAGGTTTCCTTTTGGGCATTAAAAGGCGTTAATGTAAATGGAACAGTTAGGGAAATTTCCCCAATGGCTGATTCTGTTTCCCGTACCTATAAGGTCAGAATTTCCATTCAAAATCCGCCAAAGGGAATGCAGCTGGGCATGACTGCCAGTGTAAAGTGTCAGGAGAGAGACAGAGATAATAGGGATGGACTGGTATTGCCACTGTCTGCTATTTATCAGATTAACGACACCTCCCAGGTTTGGGTGGTTGATAAGAATACGGACACTGTAAGTCTCAAGGACATAAAATTTGAAGAAATTGGTAATAATTCCGTGCGGGTAATGGGCCTTAATGTTGGAGATATTGTGGTCACAGCAGGTGTACACAAGCTGCGCCAGGGCCAGAAGGTAAGACTGATGGAGGACCAATAATATGATTAATCTAACAGAAGTATCCCTGAAAAACCGGGCACTGGTATGGTACTTCATTATTGTACTTGTGGTAGGGGGCATCTTTTCCTATATAAAATTAGGACGCATGGAGGACCCTAATTTTACTATCAGGGATATGGTAGTTACTGCCGCCTGGCCTGGGGCCACTGCAGAGCAGATGGAGCAGCAGGTCACTGATAAGCTGGAATCAAAAATAAATGATTTGCCGGGTATAGATTATGTTAAGAGCACCACCCGGGATGGTACCACTGTTATTCATGTGCTTTTAAAGGATGATTATAATGGTGATGTTCGTGATTCATGGCGTGATGTAAGAAATTTCTGTCACGATGTGGAAAAGGATTTGCCCGAGGGTGTTTATGGCCCTTATTTCAATGACCGCTTTGATGATGTATATGGTTCCCTGTATGCTGTAACCGGCGATGGGTTTTCATATGAGGAAATGCGACAGCAGGCGGAAGAAATTCGCCGCATGATTCTGGCAAATGTAAAAAGCGTTCAGAAGGTTGAATTGGTTGGCGTTCAGACTGAAAAGGTCTATGTGGAAATAGAAAGTGCCAAGCTGGCTGAGCTGGGCATAAGTCCAACAGCTCTGTCTGATGCATTAAAGGGGCAAAATCAGATGACCCCCTCCGGCATGATAGAGACCAGTACGGACAATGTTTATTTAAGATATTCCGGAACCTTTGAAAATATTGATGATATAAAAAATGCCCCTATTAATGCGGGGGGTAAGGTGCTTCGTCTGGGTGATATTGCCAAGGTGGAAATACGTTATGCAGAGCCATCTGACCCAAAGATGTTTTATAATGGTGAGCCAGCAGTAGGTGTTGCCGTATCCATGGAGCCAGGGCAGAATATTATTACCTTGGGTGAAGATTTAGGCAGCCTTATGAAATCTGTAAATGAAATGCTTCCAGTGGGACTGGAAGTTCATCAGGTTTCAGACCAACCAAAGGTGGTTGAGGAATCCATTGATGAATTTATCAGCACGCTACGGGAGGCCATTATTATAGTGCTGGCCGTCAGCTTCCTAAGTTTGGGCGTCAGAACTGGCATGGTAGTGGCTCTTTGTATTCCTTTGGTGCTAGCCGCAGTTTTTTGCGGTATGTACATGTTGGGCATTGACCTTCAAAAGGTATCCCTTGGCGCCTTGATTATCGCCTTAGGTTTATTGGTTGATGATGCCATAATAGCCGTAGAGATGATGAGCGTAAAGCTGGAAGCCGGGCTGGACCGTTTCGAGGCGGCCTGCTATGCTTTTAAGGCTACGGCCAAGCCAATGCTTACAGGTACCCTTATTACATGTGCCGGCTTTATTCCCGTCGGATTTTCTGCAGGGTTGGCATCAGAATTCTGTAGTGCCTTGTTCCCAGTTATTTCTATGGCATTGCTTATTTCCTGGATTGTGTCTGTCATGGTAGCACCTTTATATGGCTATCATCTTATTAAGGTAGATGTTAAGCGCAATGATGAGGGGGAGACGGTTCAGTATCAGAGCAAATTCTATACATTATTCCGCAATGTTTTAACATGGTTCCTGACTCACAAAAAGCTGGTTCTTACGGCCACTGTGGGAATATTTGCCATTTCAATTGTGGGAATGCAGTTGGTTCGTAATGAATTTTTCCCTCCATCCACCAGGCCGGAAATAATTATTTCCATGCGTCTAAATGATGGTGCCTCCCTAAAAAAATCCGAGGAAGTGTCCAAACGCTTTGCTGATTTTCTGGATCAACACGCTGATGAAATTGAAAACTACAGCTACTATGTGGGAGAAGGAGCTCCACGATTTGTGCTTCCTTTCACTCCAGAGCCTCCAATCGACAATTATTCCCAGTTTATTGTGGTATCCAAGGACGCTGAACATCGAGCAGAACTGACCAGGAAAATCAGGGAGGAGCTTGAAAATAACTTCCCTGAGGCTCGTCATGATATAAAGTTCATTCAGACTGGTCCGCCTTCAGATTATCCTATTATGCTGAAGGTTTACGGCAGTGATAAGGAGAAGGTTCGGGAAATTGGTGAACAGGTGGCTGATCGTGTAGCCCAGGATGAAAATAACACAGAAATTCACCTTAATTGGCACGAAAAAAGCAAGGTCCTTCATCTTGAATATGATCAAGATAAGTTGAAGTCCATGGGGTTGACAGCCCAAGCTGTTTCCAAGATGGTATATACTGAGCTCACCGGTGCCACGGTAGCCCAGTTCTATAAGGGGGACCGTACGGTGGATATAGTTCTGGAGATGTCAGAGATAGATCGCACTGATATATCCAAGGTGAAAGAATTGCCTGTTTATACTGGTCGTGGCTATGTGCCATTGGAGCAGCTGGCGGATATTTCCCTTAGAACTGAAAATGGTGTTATTGGTCGCGAGAGATTAGTCCCATGCGTAATTGTTCAGGGCAATATTCTTTCCGGCACTGCTAATGACGCAACTAAAAAGGCGTTGGAAGCTGTTAAGGACATTTCAGATAATCTGCCTCCAGGTTATAGGATTGAGGCTGCCGGTGCTTTAAAAGACAGCCAAAAATCCATGGGGAATATTACGAAGCCTGTTCCAGCTATGATATTTGCAATTATGACTTTGCTTATGTTCCAGCTTAAAAACGCTAAGCTGATGATTCTAACCGTACTTACTGCGCCGTTGGGACTTATTGGTGTAGCGGCTGGAATGCTGCTGTTTAACAAGGCCATGGGCTTTGTTGCCATTCTGGGTGTTCTGGCCCTCAGCGGTATGATAATACGTAACTCGGTTATTTTGATTGACCAGATACAAAAGCATTTGGAGGATGGTGAAACTCCTTGGGATGCAGTAGTGGATTCGGCGGTAATGCGCTTCAGACCGATAATGCTTACAGCGGCAGCTGCAATTCTCGGTATGATACCATTGATGTTCAGTACCTTCTGGGGACCAATGGCAGTAGCTATTGCCAGTGGCCTGTTTGTGGCAACAGTGCTGACACTTTTGGTGTTACCTACCATGTATGCAGCTATGTACCACGTGGAAAAGGAAAAGCAGTGATATTATGACCAAGAAACAGGCTATAGAATATATACGAAGCACATATGGCGTAGAGGAAGACTATCCATGGGATGACTCGGATGCTTTTGTTTTCCGCCATCGGGTCAGCAAAAAATGGTTTTGTCTGTTTATGGATATTTCCGCCAGTTATTTGGGTATA
Source organism: Anaerovibrio lipolyticus LB2005 (assembly GCF_000621545.1). Classification (GTDB taxonomy): domain Bacteria; phylum Bacillota; class Negativicutes; order Selenomonadales; family Selenomonadaceae; genus Anaerovibrio; species Anaerovibrio lipolyticus_A. The sequence continues at coordinate 14,888 of NZ_JHYA01000004.1, read as the reverse complement.
GATGACGACCATATTATTACAGTGATTAATATGAAGGCCCCTGTATCCATGCGGGAGGATTTACTCAGAGAGGATGGTATTTATCCTGCTTATCATATGAGCAAGCAGCATTGGATTAGTCTTGATTTACGGAAAGCCAATAAGAAAATGCTGGAAGTATTAATAGATATGAGTTTTAAGGCCACAGCCATGAAAAAAGATTTATGATTAAAATAGTGTTAAATGTTGATAAAATAAATATTAAACCACTGACCATTAAGTAATACTTCATTTAAACCTAAAGCATAAATAAAGGCCGCTGGCCCTTGGGAGTTATCCCTTGAGCTGGCGGCCTTGTTTACATTTTCAATTAGAATGCGGCTACTACAGCACCGTTGTACTTTTCAGCGATGAACTTCTTAACCTTCTCGGACTTCAGGGCCTTCATGAGAGCCTGAATCTCAGGGCGGTTTTCGTCACCGGTACGAACTGCAACGATGTTTACATAAGGAGAGGTGGAATCCTCGATGAAGATGTTGTCCTTAACTGGGTTCAGCTGAACCTGCATTGCAAAGTTGCTGTTGATAACAGCTGCATCAACATCATCCAAGGTACGAGGCACCTGTGCTGGCTCCAGCTCCTGGAACTTAATGTTCTTAGGGTTGGAAGTAATATCCTGAATAGTAGCGGTTACACCTACGCCATCCTTAAGGGTGATAACACCAGCCTTGGCAAGGAGGGCTAAAGCACGGCCACCATTGGTAGGATCGTTAGGAATAGAAATGGAGGCACCATCCTTGAGCTCCTTAAGGCTCTTTACCTTCTTGGAGTATACGCCCATTGGCTCAATGTGGATACCGCCGGCACTTACCAGCTTAACCTCAGGGTGCTGCTTTACAAAATCCTCAAGATAAGGAATGTGCTGGAAATAATTTGCGTCCAGCTCCTTGTCGTTCAGATTCAGGTTTGGCTGTACATAATCGCTGTACTCAACAATTTCCAGCTTAATGCCGTCCTTGGCCAGATCATCCTTAATCTGCTCAAGAATTTCAGCATGAGGAACGGAAGTTGCACCAACCTTCAGTGTTTTGCTGTCGTTGGATGCCTGCTTGTTGTCAGCCCCGCAGCCTGCCAGGGCCACAATGGCAAATACAAGTGCTGATAAAATAAGTAATACCTTTTTCATTAAAAGACCTCCTTAAAGTCAGTGTTTATATTTCTCTCATTATAAAGTATAAAGAGAGCCACATCCGTTTTAGCGCTTATCCAGATGCTTGGCCAGCTTGTTGCCGGCAAACTGCACTATCTGAACCATAATAATAAGGACGATTACGGTGGCAATCATAATATCAGGACGGAAACGCTGATAACCGTAGCGGATTGCCAAATCACCCAGACCACCGCCACCTATGGCACCGGCCATGGCAGATTCACCTATGAGACTGATGATAACTGTGGTAAGCTGTGCCACGATATTTGGCATGGCCTCGGGCAGGAAAACCTTGCGGATAATCTGCAGCGGAGTAGCACCCATGGACTGGGCGGCTTCCACTATACCGTATGGTATTTCCCTAAGGGAGGTTTCCACCTGACGGCCGATAAATGGTACAGAGGCCAGAACCAAAGGTACCATGGCGGCTGTTGTACCAATAGCACTGCCCACAATAAGGCGGGTCAGCGGAATAATTGCTACCATTAATATAATGAAGGGAATGGAGCGGATGGCGTTTACAATAGCGCCTACAACTCTATTAATAGGAAGACATTCCAAAATTTGTCCCTTGGAGGTGGTATGAAGTAGAACCCCTAAAGGAATGCCCAGAATGGAAGAAATAATCATGGAAACAACCACCATGTAAACCGTTTCGCCCAAAGCCTTAGTGATGAGAGGAAGCATGTCTGCTGACATAACCAATCACCTCCATCTTTACTTTTTGTTCACGAAGATAATCCATGGCAGCGTGAATGTCATTCTGACTGCCATCCAGACCTATGATAAGTCTGCCAAAAGGAGCCCCCTTAATGTCGTCAAGGCTTCCAAAGAACAGGTCTGCACTTACATCATATTTCTTCACCAATGATGAAATAATAGGATCATTGGCTGTTTCGCCAATAAAGGTAAGTCTCATAAGAAGAATACTGTCTTCAAATGGCTCATCTTTAATCTCAATATGTCTAAAGTCAACAGGCAGCTCGTTGCTGAGCAATACGCTGATGAACTCCTTAGTAATTGGCTTTTGAGGGGTGATAAATACATCCAGCACATCCCCCTGCTCGGCAATCACACCCTTGTCAATTACTGCAACCTTGTCACAGATCTCTTTGATAACCTGCATTTCATGTGTGATTACCACCACGGTAAGCTTTAATTTCCTATTTATATCCTTAATTAATTGTAGGATAGATTTTGTGGTTTGCGGGTCAAGGGCAGAGGTAGCTTCATCACAGAGGAGAATCTGGGGATTGCTGGCCAGTGCCCTGGCAATACCAACGCGTTGCTTTTGACCACCAGAAAGCTGGGATGGATACTGATCAGCCTTGTCAGCAAGGCCCACCATATCCAACAGTTCAGTTACACGGCTATTTATTTTATCCTTTGGGGTATTTGATAGCTGTAACGGAAATGCTACATTATCAAATACTGTGGAAGTTGACAGCAAATTAAAATGCTGAAATATCATACCAATTCCTTTGCGGGCTTCCCTAAGCTCACTGTTGTTCATGGCAGTGATATCTTTTCCTTCTATTGTAACTGTTCCCTTGGTAGGACGCTCCAAAAGATTAATGCAGCGAACCAGGGTAGACTTGCCGGCGCCACTTAAGCCGATAATGCCATAAATCTCGCCTTTATTAATATGAAGGCTTATATCTTTTAGGGCATGAACCGGACCGGCGGCACTGTCATAGATTTTCTCAATATGAGATAAATCAATCAACTTACTCACATCCTGTCATTATTATATGGATAAAAATATATACTATATTCAATCCATGTGTATAGTTGTAAATCTAATAATACACTAAAATATTATACCTGTTTTCATTGTAAATGCAAAGTACGGATAATATTAAGCCAGGTACGTGATTAATGTAGTGCGTGGGTAATATACAAATATATTTTATAGTTATGAATTATACTTTATTATACCTACTAAAGCAATAGGTATTTGAAAAAATATGGAAAACATATATAATTAATATGAGTTTTGCGGAGAAGTAAATTATATATTTGGTATATTATTAATAGGAAGGATGATGATTATATGCGTATTTCTGCAAAGGGTCGTTACGGTCTTGCTGCCATGTCATATTTGGCGTCTAATTATAAAAACGGAATGGCAATTACCGTGCTGCACATTTCGGAGACCATGGGCATTTCAAAAATTTATCTTGAGCAGGTTTTTTCCTTGTTGAAGCGAGCGGGACTTGTTATATCAATTAAGGGTTCCCAGGGCGGATATTTTCTAAATCGGGAGCCAAATAGTATAACTGCTTATGATGTGTTGACTGCTATTGAAATCGCCATGGTTGAAAAAACAGATTCTACAGTAGAAGAAAAGCAACCTTTATTGGACAAGGCCATGCAGGAAATAGTTTTCTCACAGCTTGATGATGCGGTAAAATCCTGCTTGGAAGAAATTACTTTGGAAGATATTCTAAATAATGTAGAAAAACAAAAAGAACCGGATAACCTTATGTATTTTATTTAAAACTATTTAGCATAAGCAAGATTTATCAAATTCAAGGCTAATCATTACTATTTTTAAGGGGAATTTGGTCTGACAAATACTTTATTTTCGTTGCAACTATTATTTATTGCTATCTTATAATGTCCTTTTTTTATTGACAAAATCAAGGACTATGGTATAAACTGTACGAGGTAATTGAAATTTTGTGACTATTACACTTGAATCGATGTGCAATTGTACAAAAATTCAATGGTTCGGGGGTGCCCGAATCTTATATGTGTATTAATGAAAATGGGGGATTGTTATGGTAAAGGACAAAGCTACGGTTGTCGTTGTAGGCGGCGGAGCTACAGGCGTTGGTATCCTGCGTGACCTCTCTATGCGTGGCATTGATGCCCTGCTGATTGAGAAGCTTGATATGGTTAATGGTGCCAGCTCCCGCTATCATGGCCTTCTGCACAGTGGTGCCCGCTATGCAGTAAGAGACCAGGAAGCAGCAAAAGAGTGTATCGAGGAAAACACCATTCTGCGTCGTATCGGTAAGTCTTGCGTAGAGGCTATTTCCGGTATGTTCGTACAGGTGGAGGGTGATGATCCAGATTTCGTAGATCCTTGGGTAAAGGGTTGTGCTGAAAGTGGTATCAAGACCCGTGAGCTGAGCAAGGAAGAGGCTTGGAGCTTAGAGCCAAATCTTTCTCGCAAGCTGGTTCGCGCTTTTGAGGTTCCAGATGGTGCCATCGATGGTTTCCGTATGTCCTGGCAGAATGTACAGTCTGCTGCACGTTATGGTGGCCGTTACAAGACTTATACTGAACTTATAAAGATTAATGTTGAGAGCGGTGCTGTAAAGAGCATTACCGTTCGCGACAATGTTACCAAAGAAGAATATGATATTGAGTGCGAGATTCTGGTAAACGCTGCTGGTCCTTGGGCTGGCAAGGTGGCACAGATGGCTGGTTTGGACTGCTCCGTAAGTCCTTCCAAGGGTACTCTGATTGCATTCAACCAGAGAATTTCCAACCGCGTTGTAAACCGTCTGCGTAAGCCATCCAATGGTGATATTTTCGTACCACATGGTTCCATTACCATTCTTGGTACTTCTTCTATTACTATCCCAGATCCTGAGGATACTTCTACTTCCTGGGATGAGGTTGAGGAGCTCATGAAGACTGGTGAGGGCGTATTCGAGCATCTGCGCGACTACCGTATCCTCCGTGTATTCGCTGGTTCCCGTCCTCTGTATGTTCCTAAGGGAGCTGATGGTGGCCGTAATGCATCCCGTGGCTTCGTAACTCTCGACCACGAGAAGGAAGATGGTCTGAAGGGTATGATGACCATTTGCGGTGGTAAGTTTACTACCTACCGTCTCATGGCTGAGAAGTTCTGCGATGTTTTGGCTCCAAAACTTGGCAATACTGCTAAGTGCCGTACTGCAGAAGAGGATCTCGTTCCGGCTGTTTCCGAGGCTGACAAGAAGGCTGCACGTCAGTACTTCCCATCCTACGGCGTAAATCTGGCTGCTACCCGTCTGGGTACTGAGAAGTTCCCAGAGGTTGTTAAGACCTTGAAGGAGAACCCAGAGACTCGCGAAGTTCTCTGCGAGTGTGAGAACGTAACTATGGCAGAGGTTATGCGTATTGCTCAGGAGCCTACCAGCCATAGTGTAGCAGATGTTAGAAGAAGAACCCGTCTTGGAATGGGTACTTGCCAGGGTAACTACTGCGCAATCCGCAGTGCTGCAATTGCAAACAAGCTGTTCAAGAACAAGCTTGAGGGTTGCGGTGATTCCCTCAGCGATATGAAGAACTTCCTGCAGGCTAGATGGAAGGGTATTACTCCTGTTATGGCGGGTAAGACTCTCCGCGAGGCTGAAATGACCAGAGGCATGTATGAAGTATTGTTCAATGTAAATGGGGGTAGACGTTAATGAGCAAGTCAGATGTAGTTGTTATCGGTAATGGTTTTGCTGGCCTGATGTCCGCTCTTGTTAGCGCAGACCAGGGCAAAAAGGTAACACTGCTGTCCTATGGTGCGGGTACTTTCCCTCTTAACAGTGGCGTTATCGACGTATTAGGTTATGATGACTCCGGCAAGGCTGTAGCTAACCCTGCTCAGGCTGTTAGCGCAGTTGCTGATGAGCATCCATATAAAAAGATTGGCACCCAGGCTTTGGAAGAGTCCGTAAAGTTCTTCCAGGATGTGGTTGCAGCTGAGGGCTTTCCTTATGTAGGTTCCCTCAATGAGCAGCAGTGGCTTGTTACTGGTGTGGGTACTTTAAAGCCATCCTGCCTGGTTCCAGAGTCCATGCAGGGCTCCAAGTGCTTTGAGGCTTCCGAGATCGTTCTCGTAGGCATTAAGGGCTTGAAGGATTATTATGTAGACATGGTTGCAGAGAACCTTGCAAAGGAGCTTGGTAATGACAAGAAGTACACTGTTGTTACTGTAGATCCTCATTATCAGGGTGCTCGTGACTTAACCACCAAGGACGTTGCTTCTTGGATGGATACTGAAGCTGGTTATGCTGATTTCGTTTCCCAGGTTAAGGGCAACGCTGGCGCTGGCAAGGTAATTCTTGTTCCTCAGATTCTCGGTCTGAAGGGCAATGTAGTTTATAAGAAAATTGTTGCAGAGTTAGGCTGCCCAGTAGTTGAGACTACTGCAATGCCACCTTCTGTAAATGGTCTCCGTCTCCGTGATGTACTCCTGAGTGCATTAAAGAAGAAGGGTATCACTGTTATTGAGAATGCCAAGGCTGAAGAAGCTGTTATCGAAGGCAGCAAGGCTGTAGCTGTTAAGGCTGGTGGCGAGGTTCGTCTCCAGACTTACAATGCTGACAAGTTCATTGTTGCTACCGGTGGTTTCTACAGCGGTGGTATCACCATGCGTGATTTTGGTGAGGCTAAGGAAGTTGTATTCGGTCTTCCTGTTGAGTGCGACTGCGTCGAGGAGCGTTGGGTTAACAAGCAGCTCTTCTCCGACAAGAAGCAGACCTTCGCAAAGACTGGCGTAAGAGTAGATGCAACTCTCCGCGGTGTTAATGAGTCCGGCAATGTAGTTCTCGAGAACGTTTATGTTGCAGGCCGTAACCTCAGTGGCTATGATTTCTGCTTTGAGCATTCCGGCAATGGTGTGGCTTTAGCTTCTGCTTATAAGGCAGCCAAGGCTTGATTGAAAGGGGTATTATATTATGGAGTTAGAAGAAAGAGCAAGAGATTCAGCCGATAATTGTATTGCCTGCACATCTTGTATTGCAGTGTGCCCAGTTACCAAGGCTAATCCAGACTATAGAGGACCAAAACTCGTAGGTCCTGCTCATAACCGTATGCACTTCTCTGATGAGAGCGATTATGAGGATTCTTTAAAGTTATGTTCCAACTGTAAGAACTGCGACATTACTTGCCCTAACGGCGTATCTGTTGCAACTCTTAACATGCTGGAGCGTGCTAAGTATTACAAGGCTCATCCTGAGAAGCATACTCAGGCTGACCAGATGCTGAGCCATAACTTCCAGATGGCTGATATGCTTAAGAGCATTCCATTTGGTAGAACCTGTGCAAACATCGGTATGTCCATTGGTGAAGCTATGGGCATGATGGGTGCCATGGGTATTGCACCTCAGCGTAAGTCTCCAAGATTTGCTACCAAGTATTTCCGCGAGCTGTACAAAGAAATCAAGCAGCCTGAGGGTCTTACCAAGGAAGTTCTGTTCTTCCCTGGCTGCTTTATCGATGTAAATGATCCAGAGGTTGGCGTTGCTTTCGTTAAGGTTATGAATGCTAACGGCTACAAGGTATTGATGGATGACCGCTTCAAGTGCTGTGGTTCCCCATTGGTTGTAGGCGGTTATCTGGATGAAGCAAGAAGCCATGCAGACAATAATGTTGCAATTATCAATGAGTATGCTGCAAAGAATATTCCAGTAATTGCATGCTGCACTTCCTGCTCCTTGATGCTGAAGGCTGAGTACACTGAGCTCTTTGCTCAGGAGGAAATGGCTCAGGCTGCAAAGAACGTTTACGATGCATTCGAGTTCCTTACTATTCTTGCTGAGAAGGGTGAGCTGAAGAAGGTTCATGTTTCTTCTGACAAGAAGTTCATCTATCATGCACCATGTCATCTGCGTGCGCAGGGTATGGGCATGCCAGCTGTTGATCTCTTAAAGGAGATTGGAGTAAATATCGACAGTGCTGATGCAGGCTGCTGCGGTATGTCCGGTTCTTATGGTTTCCATAAGGAAAACTATGAGACTTCCATGAAGATTGGTTCTGAGCTGTTTGACAAGATTAATGCAAGTGGTGCTCATAAGGTTGTCTGCGATTGCGGTACTTGCCGTGAGCAGATCAAGCATGGCACAAATGCCAAGACAACTCACCCAATTCAGGTACTGGCAAAGGCTTACGAGCAGTAAGTCACTAAATTTGGTGAAAAGATTTGGGCAGTTATTATTTAGGGAGATAATAATCGGGGATTCTTTTGAATCCCCTTGCCGCCTGAATCATTTCATATATGGATCATGAGGTTTGAGAGAGGCCTCATTGATCTAGCAATAGTTTTATATTTTTAAGGGGGATTTTTAAAATGGCAAAGAAGTATGTAATGGCGTTAGACGCAGGTACTACTAGTAACAGAGCTATCATCTTTGATGAAAACTCCAAGATTGTAGGCGTTTCCCAGAAGGAATTCACTCAGATTTTCCCACAGCCAGGTTGGGTTGAGCATGATGCTGATGAAATCTGGAGCACAATGACTACCGTTATGAAGGAAGCTCTGGAAGAGAGTGGCCTTTCCGCTAACGACATTTCTGCCATTGGTATCACTAATCAGCGTGAGACCACTGTTGTATGGGACAAGAACACTGGCCGTCCTGTATACAATGCAATTGTTTGGCAGTCCCGTCAGACTGCCAGCATCGCTGAGGATCTGAAGAAGAAGGGCCTGACTGAGGAATTCAAGAACAAGACTGGCTTGACCATTGATGCTTACTTCTCTGGTACCAAGATTACTTGGATTCTCGAGCATGTTGAGGGCACTCGTGCTCGCGCAGAAGCAGGCGACTTACTCTTCGGTACTATTGACACTTGGTTAATTTGGAAGTTGACTGGTGGCAAAGTACATGTTACTGACTATTCCAACGCTTCCCGTACTTTGATGTACAACATCAAAGAGCTGAAGTGGGATGAGCAGCTCCTGTCTTACCTCAAGGTTCCAGCTAAGATGCTGCCAGAGGTTAAGCCTTCCTCTTGCCGTTATGGCTTCACTGAGCCATCCATCCTTGGTGCTTCCGTTCCTGTATCCGGTGCAGCAGGTGACCAGCAGTCCGCACTGTTCGGCCAGAACTGCTTCGAGCCAGGTATGGCTAAGAACACCTATGGTACTGGCTGCTTCATGCTTATGAACACTGGTACTGATATCTATGATTCCAAGAACGGTCTGGTTACTACCATCGCTTGGGGTCTTGATGGCAAGGTTGAGTATGCTCTTGAGGGCTCCATCTTCGTAGCAGGTTCTGCTATTCAGTGGCTCCGTGATGGTGTTCGCATGGTTGATTCCGCTCCAGATTCTGAGTGGGTTGCCAAGAAGGTTCGTGACACTGCTGGTGTATACCTCGTTCCTGCATTTGTAGGTCTTGGTGCTCCATACTGGGATCAGAATGCTCGTGGTATGATTATCGGTATTACCCGTGGTACTACCAAGGCTCATATCGTTCGTGCAACTCTTGAGTCCCTGGCTTATCAGACTAAGGATGTACTGGGTGCTATGGAAGCTGATTCCAACATTAAGTTGGCTTCCCTGAAGGTTGATGGCGGTGCTGTTGCCAACAATCTGATGATGCAGTTCCAGGCTGATATCCTTGGTGTTCCTGTTGATCGTCCTCAGATCATCGAGACTACTGCACTTGGTGCAGCTTATCTTGCTGGTCTTGCTGAAGGCGTATGGGCAAACAAGGAAGACCTGAAGTCCGCTTGGAAGCTTGATGTTCGCTTCGAGCCTGTAATGGACAAGGCTGAGGCAGACAAGCTCTACAAGGGCTGGCAGAAGGCTGTTAAGCACTCCATGCATTGGCTGGATGAGGAGTAATATTTACTCCAAAGTATCAGCTTAATTGCTGATTAAGTGTGGATTCATTATCTGGCACCGGCTCGTAAGGGGTGCCGGTGTCAGATATGGATTATAGTATTCATTCATATTTATTTTAATGAAAGAGGGATGTAAAAATGGATAATTTGTTAGGCGAGTTCGTCGGTACTATGGTACTGATGGTATTTGGTTGCGGTGTTAATGCAAACATGACTTTGGCCAAGTGCTATGGTCGCGGTGGCGGCTGGATCTGCACAACTACTGGATGGTGTTTCGCAGTAGTAATGGGTGTTTACACTTCCGTTGCTCTCGGTGCTCCTCAGGCAGATATCAACCCTTCCGTTACTATCGCTAAGACTTTGGCTGGTGTTTACACTTGGGATCAGTTCGCTGCTACTTCCATCGTTCAGATTCTCGGTGGTATCCTCGGTGCAATCATTGTTTACCTGGCATATCTCCCACATTGGGCAGAGACTGAAGGCAGCAAGCTTGGTGTATTCTCTACTGCAAATGCTTGCGGTAACCAGATGACTGGTTTCCTCGGCGAGTTTATCGCTACCTTCTTCCTGATGTTCGGTATTTGGTGCATCTTCTCCAAGGGTGTTCAGGGCTCCATCGGCCTTGCTCCTGGCTTTGGCCCTTATCTCGTAGGTTGCTTGATCTGGGCTCTTGGTCTTTCCCTTGGCGGCTGCACTGGTTATGCAATGAACGCTGCTCGTGACCTTGGTCCAAGAATTGCTCATGCAATTCTTCCAATCCCTGACAAGGGTGACAGTAACTGGGGTTATGCTTGGGTTCCAGTAGTTGCTCCACTCTGCGGTGGTGTTGCTGCCTATGTAGTATCCAGCGCTCTCGGTATCATCTGATAATCCGATAACAGGAAAAATTATCTAAAAAGTTTTACCCCTGCCTCCCTTGGGCAGGGGTATTTCTTTAATATGAATCCTAATAGATATATACTTAATGGGTTGATAGTGGTATAATCAAGGAAGCATATATTAGGAGGAATCCAAATGGATAAAAAGGCATACACAAAATTAGGCATTGCACTTGTTATTATTGTACTTTTATTGATTGGGGGATATAAGCTTTATTCAGATTCCCTGGAAAATGATTTTAATAACATTTCTACGGTTGAGATTGAAAGAGTGGCAGAGTCTTATACCGGCGTATACCATCGTCCAGGCTGCCCAAAGGTAAAGACAATTTTACAGCCAATAATCTTTGATGAAGGAAAGACAGCTGAGGAAAACAACAAGCAGGCAAAGGCTGAAGGCTATACTCCTTGCAAGCGTTGTCATCCTGAACAGGTGAAATAATTATGGAAGGCCCTTGATGGTATAGTCAAAGGCCTTTTCTTATTTTTGACGGTTTCAGTTGAAAGGATCGGTTATGGCCATCAAAGTACCTACTGCACCAACACCACCTACACCACCAGTTTCTCCTAAGGGACAGGACAGTGGCGATGTAGGGCATAATAATGATTCAAATACAGGAGCGGAAGCACCTGGCAAGGATTTTGGGATTCATATCAATATTTCCTCTCCCGAGGACAAGACCAATAAAAATCAGAACCAAAATCAACAACATAATACCAATACTTCTGGAGACGGTAAGGTGCAAAAGGAAGTGAATACAAAGGAAAGGGATCAGCTTCCGGAGCCTCAAGCTGTACTTACAGGCGATATGCCCTCAGATAAGATCCTCCAAACAGAAACTAAGGATCCCGGCAACGATGCCTTGCATATAAACAATAATTCCAGCTTTGGTGGGATAAGTATATGGCCCTTTGTGTTGGTATTTGTGACGGCATTTATTGGTTTTACCGTGCTTAACTATTTGAAGAAGAAAGAACATGAACCTGTGACGCCAACAAATATTAAGGAAGCTAATAAAGAAAAAGATAAAGCTGAGTTTAGCCAGAGAGAATCCCATAGTGCAAATGCAGCTAAATCATCTGCCAATGACAAGGATGATGATACACATAAACATTTTGAAATAAGAATTTAAACTTCTTTTACAAAGCATTTAATTTATAGTAGAATTAATAAGATGAGATAAATCATGGGAGTTCGCTCCCTATACATATTTTGGATATAATGGAGGTCATTAAGGTGTTAGATATCAAATTTGTCAGAGAGAATCTGGAAGCTGTTAAGGAGATGCTGAAAAAGAGAAATAATAGTTTGTCTTTGGATGGATTCACTGACCTGGAGAAGACCCGTCGTGAGATCCTGGCTGAGGTAGAAACCCTTAAGGCAAAGCGTAACACTGTATCCAAGCAGATTGGTGCCATGAAGAAGGCAGGAGAAAATACAGATTCCATAGTAGCAGAAATGCAGTCTGTTGGTGAAGAAATCTCCAAGCTGGATGCCCAGTTGAAAACTGTGGAGGAAAGCCTTAAGGATATTATGCTGCATATTCCTAATATGCCAAAGGATGATGTTCCTTATGGTGTTGACGATACCGATAACCCTGAAGTAAGAAAATTCATGGAGCCTACTAAGTTTGATTTTGAACCAAAGGCTCACTGGGATTTGGGTGCTGATCTGGATATTATTGATGCTGAACGTGCCGCGAAGGTTACAGGTGCTCGTTTTACCTTCTATAAGGGATTGGGTGCCCGCTTGGAGCGCGCTCTTATAAACTTTATGATGGACCTGCATGCCACCAAACATGGTTATAAGGAGATGCTGGCTCCATGCATTGTAAACACAGATAGCATGATTGGTACTGGTCAGCTTCCTAAGTTTGCCGAGGATATGTTTAAGCTGGAGGGGCTGGACTATTACATGGTTCCAACTGCAGAGGTTCCAACTACCAACTATCATCGCGAGGAAATCCTTGATGGTTCCACCCTTACTGAGAAGTATTGTGCATATACCGCTTGCTATAGAGCCGAGGCTGGCAGTGCCGGACGTGATACCCGTGGTCTTATCAGACAGCATCAGTTCAACAAGGTTGAGCTTATTAAGTTCTGTAAGCCAGAGGACTCTTGGGATGAGTTGGAGAAGATGACTGATGATGCTGAGGATGTATTGCGCATTCTTGAGCTTCCATATCATGTTGTTCTCCTTTGCACTGGTGATATGGGCTTTACCTCTGCCAAGACCTACGACTTGGAGGTTTGGATGCCTGCTCAGAATTGTTATCGTGAAATATCTTCATGCTCCAATTGTCTTGATTTCCAGGCCCGTCGTGCCAATATTAAGTTCCGTCGCGATGCCAAGAGTAAGCCAGAGTTTGTCCATACTCTGAATGGCTCCGGCCTTGCAGTGGGACGTACCTTTGCAGCTATTTTGGAGAATTATCAGAATGAGGATGGTTCTATCCGTATTCCAAAGGCATTGATTCCTTATATGGGTGGCGTAGAGGTTATCAAAAAGGAAGAACTGTAATTTTTTCATCACTATATAGCCTACCCTTGTTGGTGGGCTATATTTTTTTGAGGGGGATAATACATGCCAATGAGAGCAGTATGGGCTGAAATAGATTTAAATGCTCTGGAGTCCAATATAAAGAATATAAAAACTTGTATTAATGGTAATACTAAATGGTGTGCTGTAGTGAAGGCTGATGCTTATGGTCATGGGGCGTTGGCAATAGCGAGAAAATGTGTGGAGATGGGAGCCTCCTATTTGGCAGTGGCAGTTCTAAGCGAAGCTATTGCTTTGCGTAAAGCAGGATTTACTACGCCAATCATTATTCTGGGGGCATCTCCTATGGATACATCTGGTATGTTGGTAGATTACGATATAACCCAGGCCGTTTTTGAATATGAACAGGCTAAAGCAATATCGGAACAAGCCGTATTACGAAACAAAACAGCCAAGATACATTTAAAAATTGATACTGGGATGCACCGTATTGGAATTAAGCCAGAGGATGCAGGGGAAATGGCAAAAAAAATAGCAGCGTTGCCAGGTATAAAGCTGGAGGGAATGTTCTCCCATTTTGCTTTGGCAGACAATGAAGACAAAACCTATTCCTATAAGCAGCTTGATAGCTTTAAAAGGGCTATTGATCAGGTAGAAGCAGCAGGAATTAATATCGAATTAAAGCATATTGCTAATTCTGCAGCCATTTTAGAGATGCCGGAAACCCATTTTGATATGGTTCGTGCCGGAATTATTTTATATGGTCTATGGCCCTCTGAGGAAGTAAATAGAAGTATTGAATTAAAGCCATTGATGAAACTGTGTGCCAAGGTGGCTTTTTTGAAGGAACTGGAAGCGGGTGATTCTGTAAGCTATGGCTGTACCTGGACAGCTGAACGCAAAAGCTTAATTGGAACATTGCCAGTTGGGTATGCCGATGGATATACCAGAATGCTCAGTGGTAAGGCAGAAGTGGAGTATAAGGGCAAGAGGGCTCCGATAGCAGGGCGAATTTGCATGGACCAGTGTATGGTAGATTTAACGGAAATAAAGGGTATAAAGGAAGGGGATACAGTTGTATTGTATGGCTCTGATGACCTTACCATGGACGAAGTAGCTAGTTGGCTGGGAACCATTAATTACGAGCTTCCATGTATGCTTAGTCCTAGAGTGCCAAGAGTATATAAGGGATAGAATGATATTGTAAAAATCAAGGACATCGGTTTTAAATCGGTGTCCTAATTTTATTAAATAAAACGAAAAATTAATATTTTATATTGACAATATCTTGAAATGGTAGTAATATTATCAACGTTGTCACTGCAATTCATTTTAGTATGAAATTTGACAACAAAAATAATTCAAAAAGATGCTTGACATAATAGCTTCTTTGAGATATTATATAGAAGCTGACTCACGAAGCAAATGCTTCTGAGGAAGCAGAGTGTTCTTTGAAAACTAAACAATGCAACAAGAATCATGCACACATGATTCAAGCCAGATGATGGTACTGTTTATATAAACAGTAAACATACATAATAGTTTGTGCAAAACTATGAAATTCCTTTATTAAAAGGTAATTCTAGAAACTTTAAGAGCCATTCAGGTTCTTCAAAATAATTTTTTGGAGAGTTTGATCCTGGCTCAGGACGAACGCTGGCGGCGTGCTTAACACATGCAAGTCGAACGGGGCGAAGAGGAGCTTGCTCTTCCTAGCCTAGTGGCAAACGGGTGAGTAACGCGTAGGCAACCTGCCCTTCAGATG
>NZ_JHYA01000003.1 GCF_000621545.1 Anaerovibrio lipolyticus LB2005 | reverse complement strand
ATAGTTTTGCACAAACTATTATGTATGTTTACTGTTTATAAAAACAGTACCATCATCTGGCTTGAATCATGTGTGCATGATTCTTGTTGCATTGTTTAGTTTTCAAAGAACACTCCGCTTTCTCAGAAGCATTTGCTTCGTGAGTCAGCTTGTTTATAATATCTTATTTATTCTTTCATGTCAAGAACTTTTTTGATATTATAACGCCATCGTTCAAATTTTTTTCTAAAAGAAAATTCTTCCTATTAGCGTTTCAACGAGGTGGTAACCTCGTTATTTTGTGTCGTTATGGTTCGTTTCAAAACCTGTTGTTGCGACAACGATGATAATAATACAGCGCATCTGAAATTTTGTCAACAAAAATTTTTACAAATTTTCAGATGCGCCTAAAAATTACATTTCTATTTTGCCATTAATATATTGCTATTTTAGTCGTAGCGCTCGTCAATAACACGCTTACTCTTCTTTTCGCTTCTAGGCAGCAGACCAATTTCCACAACCTTTACCAGAGGAGTAAAGCCTATGCGGCTCTTGACTCTGGATGCAACTCTTTTGGCCATATCCAAAAAGTCCACACTGCCGTTTGTTTCCACATAAATACGCATGGTGTCCTTGCCATCCAGATGGGAAATACGAATCTGATACTCGCTGGAAAGCTCTGGAAACTCTGCCAATATTTCCTCAATTTGTTTAGGGAACACATTAACACCCTTGATTTTCATCATATCATCTGTACGACCGCCGATAACATCCAGACGTGGGAACTTACTGCCACATGGGCATTCACCTGGAATTATTCTGGACAGATCATGGGTCCGATAACGAATTAACGGGGCCCCTTCCTTCACCAAGGTGGTAATAACGATCTCACCCCACTCCCCATCAGGAACCGGCTTTAATGTCTGTGGATCAATAATCTCAAGATAAATGAAATCATCCCAGTAATGCATTCCCTTATCGTGCTTGCAGTTAATACCTATACCAGGTCCATAAATTTCAGTAAGACCATAAATATCATAAAGCTCTATGCCCAGCTCCGTGGAAATGCGCTCACGCATTTTCTGACCCCAACGTTCAGAACCAATAACGCCCTTTTGGAGATGTATTTTATCCTTAATACCCCTTTTTTCAATTTCCTCAGCCAAAAGCAATGCGTATGAAGAAGTAGCGCACAATACTGTAGAGCCCATATCCTGCATCATCTGAAGCTGCTTATCCGTGTTTCCTGGTCCCATAGGAACGCACATGGCTCCCAGCTTTTCACAGCCTGCCTGAAATCCGATACCAGCAGTCCAGAGTCCATAACCCGGAGTAATTTGAATAACATCCTTATTTGTAATTCCTGCCATTTCATAGCAACGGGCAAACATAGTTGCCCAATCATCCACATCCTTCTTGGTATATGGAATAATTACAGGAGTTCCCGTGGTACCGGAGGAAGAATGAATGCGTACTATTTCCTCCTGGGGTGCTGTCATCAGCCCCAATGGATAAGCCTCCCGCAAATCATTTTTCTCAGAAAAGGGCAATTTTTCAAATTCCTCTGGAGAAGATACATGATTTATGCCGGCCTCCTCCAGCTTCTTGCCATAAAAGCTGTTGGCAGCCTCCAGAGCATCTATGCGATCATTTACAAGTTTAAGCTGTTCCTCTGTTATCTTCATTATGAATTCCCCTATCAGTTAATTATTTTAGGTTGCCTAATTTATATAAGTATATTAATGGCTGCATTTTTTAGCATATTCCAGAGCTTTAAAATTAAGCTCGTGAAATCTTTCAGGGATTTTTGTACGGATAACCTTCCGAATATCCTCATCATCAAGTCCCAAGGCCCCGCTGTTTACGGCCGCCCCCAAAAGAAGAAGATTTACGATTTTTGCAGAGCCCAATTCCTTGCAAGCCTTTTCGGTGTCTATAACAATAACCTTTTCGACCTTATTTCTGATATAGTCCAGCATTTCACTACCATTGTAGTTGGAGCCTGCCAACGCAGCCGTCACCGGCATCACAGGGCGACTGCTTACAATAACTTGGCCACCCTTTTTCAAATATGGAAGCATACGAACCGTTTCTCCCGGCTCAAAGCCTATGATTATATCAGCACTGCCACTGGCAATCATTGGGCAGTCCACATCATCACCCAGCCTCAAATGGCTGAATACACTGCCGCCACGCTGAGCCATACCAATAGTCTCGGCACTTTTAACGGGAATCCCCTTGTTCATGGCTGCTCCACTAATGAGCTTTGATGCCAAAATAGTTCCCTGGCCGCCAACACCGCAAAGTACAATGTTCTTACTCATGATGATCACCTCCAATTGCTCCCACCGGACATATCTGACTGCAAAGTCCGCAACCAGTACAGAGGGAATCATCAATGACTACCTTATCATCACGTATTACAAGGGCCGGACAGCCAATCTCACGAATACACTTACGGCAATTTATACATTTTTCATGGTCCACTGACAGACTTTTATCGAATTTGACAATAGCGATACACGGAGATTTAAAGATAATTGCCTTAACCCCAGGCAACGCCGCAGCACCCTTTACTGTTTCCACGGATTTTTTGTAATCCAACGGATTAACTGTTTCCACAAATTCCAGGCCAATGCCCTTTAATATTTTTTCTATACTAACTTTATTAACCACATCCCCCATCATAGTCTGACCAGTACCAGGATGAGGCTGATGGCCAGTCATGGCAGTGGTAGAGTTATCCAAAACAATCAGGGTCATATCCGCTTGATTATAAACAGCATTTATTACTCCCGGGATTGCCGCCGCAAAGAAGGTGGAATCACCTACAAAGGCAAAGCAACTGGTATCCGGTTCAATATGGTCCACTCCCTGGGCAATTCCCAGCCCGGCTCCCATGCAAAGGCATGTATCCACCATATCAAGAGGCATGGCATTTCCCATAGTATAACAGCCAATATCTCCTGCAAACAGTGTCTTTTTCCCCTTCATAGCCTGCTTTACAGCGTAGAAAGAGGCACGATGAGGACAGCCGGCGCAAAGGACTGGCGGGCGAACTGGAAGCTCTGGCATTTCTGCCATGTCAGCCTCAGTAAGAGCCGCATTCTCCGGAGGCTTGACACCCAAAAACTTTGTCAGATTTCCCATAACAGAATCAAGGGTATTTTCCCCGGAATTTTTTACATCCAGTGTCAGCTTTCCATATACCTTCACAGGCAGCTGATATTTTCCCGCTATATAGATAAGCTCCCGCTCAATCACTGGATCCAATTCCTCTATACATATCACCTCATCGAGGCCCGTCAGAAACTTTACAGCCAGTTCCTCTGGGAAAGGATGGGGCGTAGAAACCTTTAACAGTCTCACATCACCTAAAGATTTTAATGCTTCGGAAACATAGGTATAGTTAAAGCCGCCAGTGGCAATACCCTTCTTGGGAAATTCGCTGCCTTCAACATTAAGCAACAAATTCTTAGGGTAAGAGGAAAAATCCTTGGAAAGCTCCACATTTCGGGCCTCAATATTTATATGAGCCTGATAGGACAGCTTGGGGAATATAACCCAACGCTTGGTGTCCTTTATAAATCCCTCTGGCTTATTATGTTTGTATTCACCTTCATCCTTCACATTAATAGAAGCATATCCATGTGAAACTCTGGTTGTGGACCTGAGAAAGACAGGTGTCCTATATTTCTCCGAATATTCAAAGGCATCCTGTACCATTTCATATGCTTCCTGTACCGTGGAAGGCTCAAAGCATGGCAGCTTTGAAAATCTGGAAAAATGACGAGTATCCTGCTCCGTCTGGGAAGATATAGGGCCTGGGTCATCCGCAACCAAAACCACCATACCACCCTTAACGCCTATATATTCAAGGGACATAAGTGGATCCGTAGCCACATTTAGCCCCACCTGTTTCATGGTTACCATAACGCGGGCCCCCGTATAGGCAGCCCCGGCCCCTACCTCCATGGCCGTCTTTTCATTAATGGACCACTCCACATAGGTGTCCTGTGGCCTGCGCTTCGCCACAGTCTCCAGCACTTCAGTAGATGGGGTCCCCGGATATCCAGCCACCAGATTTACACCGGCGGCAATGGCACCCATAGCAATGGCTTCATTGCCCATCAAAAACTCCTGATGCATCTGTATCTCTCCTAACGACATTTATTTTCTCTAACGATACACACACTTACACGACAACACAATTATTCTACCACAGGTGGACAGGAAAGCAAAGAAATACTTTAGTTTTTTAAAGGATGTTAGTAATAAAAAACCGCTGCAGAGTTTTGCTACTCCACAACGGTATTTTTAGGCAATTAATACGTTTATTTAACTTCTATATAGTCCTTTAAATCACGGCGAACCAACGCATTTGTGCCGTAGGCACCATCCACATACCCTATACGCAGCACCATCTGTGGCGTATATGGCAGTTTCAGGGCATTCTGAATGGCAAAACGGCGAGCCTTGTTTTCCACAGCAAAGCTCATAGGCTGCACCTCAATATCATTACGAACAGCATAAAGCCACGCCTCCGTAAGATGCATACCAGCCTCAATGTAACCTATATTGGTATCATTTGAGATAATCAAAAGATAGCCTGCACAATTTTCCGCCTGTCTTTGGGCCATTTCATATCCAGTCTGAGCAAAGGTATCTCCCTTGGCAAACCAGTGAGTACCGAAGGTATAATATATAACCTTTCCCAAGCCGGTAATGCCATTCTGCTCTGCAGTAAGGCCATCCTTCTTCTTTTCAGCCTCCCAATTGGAAAAACGAAGCCAATCAGCCAGCTCATCCCTTATTTCCTGATTATCCCTCTGTTCCTCAGCCGCAGACAATGTCTGATCCTTTATAAGAGAGAATGCCTCAGTATTCTCAGGAACAAATACGGCCCCCCTTATTCCCTTGAGACCCTCCTGAAAAAATTCAGGTATAGCAGCCGATGTATATTCCCGCTTGTCTGTATGGCGGCGCTTCATCAAATTAAGGAGTCCCTCATCTCTGGCCATGCCGCTGTTGGTGTAAATTACAGTGATACTCTGGCCGTTGTCGCTGACATGGAGACTAGTATTATATCCATAAGCCTCGAAAGCCAACATACAGCTGCGGGCATAGGCACCCATGGAAATATAGGCTTCTCTGCTTTCCTGGTCAACTGCGTACAAAAGTCTGGAAGTATCCGGGGAAATAACTATCTTCCCCTCTGCAGGATATACCTTCACATCCCACATCTGAGCATTATGAGAGCTTGGGGCAAGCCCTGCATAATACAATATCTGCTCCACCTCACTATTTAAGCCCTCCACCTCTATGTCAGTGGCCACATCCACCGGTCGCGCCACATAGCACACATAAAAGCACAAAAGCACAAATACTGAAATCGTGGACCAAATAATCTTCTTTTTTAATGTCATAAAAGCCTCCGTCTCTATCCCTCATTGTAAATTGTACCAAAAGGGATTTTCTTGTCAACCGAAGGCTTAGTTCTGTTCCTCCAAATAGGCCTCGTCTATGAACTCATTGGTATAATTCCTAAAGAGCTCGATGTCCTGGTCGTCCAGCTGATAGAAGGCCTTGTAATAGTTTTCCCCACCAATCATCTTTGGGGCAAAACGGGCCAATAAATCCTCGTAGCCTTTCTGGGAATCCGCCAGCTCAACGATAGAAATAACCTTCCGCTTCTTTTCCTTGAAACGCTCCTGATCCTCCTCTGTCATAGGACGCTTACGGGCATAAATGGCGTAGCCCTGAGGTGTATCCACCAAATACAGCATACCCTTGGCCTTTTCCACAGCCTTGTTGTGGCGTTCCTCGCGAAGCAGCTTCCGCAGGTAGTCCCACACAATATTAATTTCCTCTGTACTAAGATGAGGCTTATCCTGCAGTTCAAAGAGATTGTACTTTTCCACAAACTTCTTGATGAGATAGTTAAAACAGAACAGTGTGGCCTCAGCATCAGCCGCTGCAGAATGGGCAGAGCCATCCCGCCATACATAACCGCATTCCTCGGCACAGATCACAAGTCGTGGCACATGATAATAATCAAAATCCTTTTCCTCATGGAAGACAGCCCAATAGAGGTCACGGACATCCATGGCCTTTTCCGGTAAATTCTGGAAACCATATTTTTCCAGAACCCTTATATCATTGTCTACTGCAAAACCCAAAATCATTTCGCTCTTGTCAAAGATTTTCTGAACCTTAGGTATGTGTTTTACAAAATACGGCTTGTCTGCCACCATCTCAGGAGTAATGCCATGTACCCTCTCGGCATAATGCCATTTATGAACCTTCTTTGGTTTATAAAGCTGATTGTGTATCAGAGCCCCCTGCTCGTTTAAAATTGACAACTCCAAAATCTCATTGCTGATTCCTGTACTGGTGGACTCAGTATCCAGGCAAGCGATATGCATATCCGAACCCTCTCTCAATAAAACTTGGTAATTTTAAAATTTACCTTCTTTATATATTACTACATCCGAAACAAAAATCCTGCAAATTTAAAATACGCCGCTCAGAATGAACGGCGTATCAAAATTTTCATAAGAACAATAACTATTAATCAACAGAGCTACCAGACTTTAAGGACAAGCCACGCTCAGCCAATCTGTCGCAAATCTCCTTGAAGGACTTGGCACCAAGATTTCTGAAGCCCATAATCTCCTCAGTAGTCTTTGCTGCAAGATCACCAATAGTAAAGATATTGTTGCGCTGCATGCAGTGAGTGGAACGCTGACTCAGCTCCAGCTCGCTGATAGGAGCATTCAACAGCTCCTCCATTGCTTCATGGGCATTATCCCCATCATCGGAGGACAGGCTATAGCTCTCAGGATTTGGCTCATCAACAACAGTATCCTCGCACAGAGCCAGGAATGGGTTCAAGCCCTCAATCATAATGTTAGCTGCCAGCTTCAAAGCATCAGCAGGCATAACAGAACCATTGGTGAAAATATCCAGAGTCAGGCTATCATAGTTGGTAATGTTACCAACACGGGTATTCTTAACCACATAATCTACGCGATCAATTGGAGAAAACAGTGCATCAATAGGGAACATGCCCTTTTCTGCAGTAGTATTCTTGTCGGCAGACATGTAGCCGCAACCATTCTGAATCTTCAGATCCATGGAGAACTTCTTGCCAGCCTTAACAGTGGCAATATGAAGCTCAGGGTTAATAATCTGAAGCTCACTGTCTGCAGTAATATCAGCAGCAGTAACCTCCAAATCCTCACCATCAGCCTTAACATCAATATGAGCCACCAATTCGTTCTCAACAGGCTCAATGCACAGGCTCTTTACGTTCAAAACTATATCAATTGCATCTTCATGGGTGTCAGAAAGCTTGCTGTCCATGGCGGTAGCACCAGCAATCTTCACAGCAGTAACTGCTGCACCCTGGATGGATGACAGGAGAATTCTCTTGAGGCTATTACCAATGGTAGTACCATAACCACGATCAAGAGGTCCGCATATAAACTGACCATGAGTTTTATCGGTTACATCTCCGGAACAACGAATTTTTGTTGTATTGACATCCAGCATATCAAAACTCCCCTCAGGTATTTTAATCCATTATCGCATACCATATATTTTATCACAAGAGTAATCCAAAATCAAGCTACTCGCTAAAAATTATATCCAGCATGTTCATTTCCTGGTCACTGGCTTCCCTTACGGAATACTCCAGCTCCAAGTAGCTGTCCACTGAAATATTAAGCATCTCAGCAACCATGTGAATACTATATCCTTTTGCCTGGCGCATGGCCTGCAAATCTTCCAAAACCACTGTATTATAAATCCCCTTTGTCATAAACTGTAACCGCAATTTTTGACTGTCGGTTTTCCAAACGAATGACATTGTATTATATGGTCAGGGTTTTGTAAAGTGAATTTTAAACTAATTTTTAGATGCGGCCACAGATGCCTTTAGTTCAAGCTCTATACGTTTCTGAGAGTCTATATTGTAGACATATTTCGTACCCATTATATGGCCTGTCTTTTTATCCCGGTATAGAACTAAGGATATAAGGCGCCACTTAGGTTCACCATCAACCAACCGTTGATATTCAAAGAAAAGACTGGTATGCCCTTCACCGAATTTTTCCAAAAGCCACTCACGGTTCATAAAAGTCAAATAGGCTTCCTTATATTCTGGCAGTACCAATTCCTTCACCAGCCGTCTTATGCCTACCATATAATTTGTATCACTCATAATACCAGTGGCTACCTCCACCGTTGCCAGATCCTGGGCTGAAACAAAGGTCTCCTTGGTTATGTTAATATGTGATGTAAATACCAAATTATTAAGTATAGATTTCACCGAATCCGTCTCTGAGAACTCTTCAGGCGAATATGGCTCGTACAGATAATTAATATACTGAACCATAACCATCAATATCGGATGTTCATCAGTGTAGTCAAGGCTTCTGGATACTGTCATACAAACCCAACGATAAATATCTCCTACCATACGGCGATATTGGAATCGTAACGGATTATCCGACAAAGCAAGCCTCTCCGTCATGGTTTTCATATCCGTAAATTTCTTATAGGCCTGCAGCTCTTCCGGATGGATAAGATTATTATCTATAATATTGTGATTCCAAGTATCGAAATGCTTGGAAATATGATAGCCAAGATTCTCCTCCTCACCATCAATCTGGATGATTTCGCACATACCAGTATAACCATCCATTTTCACGATTGTCTTACAGGTTTTGTCGATTAAGTTCATGGTGTCCTGACGGGCAGCCACATCAGTATCGGCAATCTTCCAGGTGTACAGCACCCATGGATTGCTCTTGGAGAACACATTTGGCACTATACATTCGAAGGTAATCCAAACGTAACGCCCTTCCTTCATGCACCGCAAATGAACCCTGCGACGATGCTGTTTCTTGGCGATTTGCAGCTGAGTTGCCACGATAGAAGTCTCATGGATGAACTTATCACTATCACTATGATGTACCATGCCATTTTCAACATAGCGCTTTGAATAGTCCTCAATAGTTTGTGGACGAGGGCTCATCATTACGTCCTTCTCATCAGATTTCTTAATGAAGTGATATTCCCCTGTCCATGGATTTACCTCAGCAACCTTCCAGAAGTAGGCGGTAATATCCTGCAAGTAGGAACGGGTCATTTTCCGCTTGTGTATATTAGATGTAGTAACATTATTTTTATCGGAAATCAATGTCTCAAAGCTCTCAATGGACATTGGCTGATAGAAGTAATAGCCCTGAACGTACTCGCAGCCCATCATGGACAACAGCTCAATCTGTTCCAGGGTTTCAATGCCCTCCACAATAATTGGCAAATCGATCTGTCGCGCCATATCGATGATGGAATAAATAATGTTAATGCCACGCCCTCGATTACCATTGGAAAAATCCAGGAATCGCATATCCAGCTTCAACACATCTGCGTCAACGTCTTTAAGCATATTCAAGGAAGAATAGCCGCTGCCAAAATCATCAATAATAATCTTAAAGCCATTACGCTTTAGCGCCTCTTCCGTTTCCTTTACAACGCCTTCATTTTCCACATAAGCACTTTCAGTAATCTCTATCTCCAAAGTGCTTACAGGAATCTGGTACTTATGTACCATCTCAGTGAGAATCCGTACCACATCCATATTCTGGATATCAATACGGGACACATTAATAGAAACCGGAACCACTGGAAGCCCTGTATCCATCCAATGGCGTATGGTCTGACAGGTTATTTCCCACACATGCTGGTCCAGCTGCGTAATATAGCCATTCTTTTCCAGGAAGGAAATAAATTTACCAGGCGAAATCATTTCCCCATCGGCAGTTATCCACCGTACAAGGGCCTCTGCTCCCACGATTCGCCCATCCACAATCTGGCACTTTGGCTGGAGGTAAATGGTAAATTCGTTATTGGACATAGCACGCTGAATGCGAGGCATCAAATCAACAGTAGTAGCCAAGTCCCTGGCCATACCCTCGCTGAACCAATTAATATCGGCGTAAGAATAGATATAACATTTTCCAATGGCCATGATGGTATAATCATACATATCAATGGCATCAGTAGTATCATCCTCAGTATATTTGTAGGCACCCCAAACCGGACGGAACAACGGGTCCGTCATATATCTGCCTACAATCAGTTTAACGCTCTCGATGAGAGCATCAACCAAATCAGCATCTTCCTCAAAAAATACAGAAAAATAGTCATTGCCCATGTATCCGGCAATCATATCATGGTCATGACACAGCTGCTGGAAATATTTGCCCAGCTCTGCCAACAGAGCATTTCCCTTATCACGTCCGTACCATTTGTTGAAATACTGAAAGTTCAGTATATTCACGGACATCATAGTGCTACAAACAGGATTGCTCTCTATCTTTTCTGCTACAAGATCCCAATAAGAGCGCATCAGCGGTAAGCCCGTTAGCGGGTCAATATTCACTGCGCCCTTCATTTTTTTGGCAGTATTCTGCTGAACATTGTCGTTTTCGTTCATATCTGACACCCCTTTAGGTCATTCTACCATATAAGATAACGACATGGCTATTAATATGTAGGATGTTTTTCCCCGTCTTTTTTTACAATAATAAATAATGTATACATAATATAACTATTGCGTTATAAATATTGAAAGTGGTATACTAGTTAAGCATAGAATTTTAATGAGGTGATTTACTATGAAGGTTGGTATTTATGGTTACGGCAATCTGGGCCGTGGTATTGAATGTGCTGTAAAGAATAGCGAAGATATGGAGCTGGTGGCTGTATTTACCCGCCGGGACCCATCCACTGTTAAGATTCAGACTGCCGGTGTAACCGTTGCATCTGCCAAGGACGTGGAAAAATTTGCTGACAAGATTGACGTCATGATAATCTGTGGTGGCAGTGCCACTGATTTGCCTGAGATGACTCCTGCATTGGCAAAGCATTTTAATGTAATCGACAGCTTTGATACCCATGCCCGCATTCCGGAGCATTTTGAAAATGTAAATAAAGCTGCAAAATCAAGTGCCCATATTGCCCTTATTTCCGCTGGCTGGGACCCAGGTATGTTCTCCTTGAACCGCCTGTACGCCAACGCTATTTTGCCTAATGGCAACGATTACACCTTCTGGGGCAAAGGCGTCAGCCAGGGACATTCTGATGCTATCCGCCGTGTAAAGGGCGTAAAGAATGGCAAGCAGTACACCATTCCTGTAGACAGCGCACTGGCTTCTGTACGTGCCGGTGAAAACCCTGACCTCACCACCCGTCAGAAACACACCCGTGAGTGCTTCGTGGTGGCTGAGGAGGGTGCAGATAAGGCGGCCATTGAAAAGGAAATCAAGGAAATGCCAAATTACTTCTCCGACTATGATACTACTGTACACTTTATTTCCGAGGAAGAGCTGCAGAAGAATCACAGCGGTATTCCACACGGCGGTTTTGTATTCCGCACCGGTACCACTGGCTGGAACAACGAAAACAAGCACGTTATTGAATACAGTCTTAAGCTGGACTCCAACCCAGAGTTTACTGCATCTGTAATTGTAGCTTATGCCCGCGCCATTAACCGCCTCCATCAGGAAGGAAACATTGGCTGCAAAACTGTATTTGACATTGCACCTGCATATCTGAGCCCACTTTCCGGCGAAGAGCTGAGAGCCCACATGCTGTAATATTTTTAATCAAATGTTCCTCTGGAGCTGTGAAAAATCACAGCTCCTTTTTTTGTGCCTTATTTTTTTTATTATGTATACATTTGAATCCGAGCCAATATATGCTACTATTTACATAGGAATAATAATGATCTTGTTCATATGGTCACAATATGTGAAAGGAGTGGTTTTATGGATATAGTATTACTCTCCCGTTGGCAATTTGCCATTACTACCATCTATCATTTCCTATTTGTTCCTGTAACCCTGGGGCTAACCCTGTTTCTAGCCCTACTAGAAACCTGCTACGTCACCACAAAGCGTGCTCATTGGAAGGAGCCTTGTAGAAAGCTGCTAAAATTTTTCGGGGCTATCTTTTTGGTAAACTTTGCCATGGGCGTGGTCACGGGTATTGTTCAGGAATTTCACTTCGGTATGAACTGGTCCGAATACTCCCGTTTCATGGGGGATATTTTTGGTGCACCATTGGCCTTGGAAGCCCTCACGGCTTTCTTTTTGGAGTCGACATTCATCGGCATCTGGGTATTTGGCTGGGATAAGCTCCCGGAAAAGCTCCACTGTGCCTGTATATGGCTAGTGGCCATTGGTAGTAATTTATCGGCCTTCTGGATTTTAGTCGCCAATTCCTTTATGCAGCACCCGGTTGGCTACGCCATAGAAAATGGCCGGGCTATAATGACCGATTTTATGGCCCTTATTACTAATCCATACGTAATTGGTGAAATGAGTCACACCCTATTCTCTGGTATCGCTACAGCCGGCTTTGTCCTGTTAATTATCTGCTGCTGGAAATACGCTGTTGATGATGCGTCCAGAGAGGTATTCCTACAGGCCCTAAAGGCCGTCTCCATTTATCTGATAATCGGCATAATGGGGGCCATGGGCACAGGTCACGTCCATACCCAATATCTGGCAGAGGCTCAACCCATGAAGCTATCCAGCATGGAAGCCCTATGGGAGACTGAAGACCCCGCCCCATTCGCCATAGTAGCGGATATTAATCAGGAGAAACGGCAAAACGATACAGAAATAACGATTCCTGGCATGTTTTCCTTTATGCTGTACAACAAGCCAGAAGGGGCTGTGCAGGGAATAAATCAATTACAGGCCGCTGCAGAACAGCAATATGGTGCCGGCAACTATATTCCTGATGTAACCGGGCTCTTCTGGTGCTTCCGCCTGATGATTGCCTGCGGTGGTGCCATCGCCGGTCTGGCCTTCCTCATCGGTGGCTTGGCATGGGTAAAGCAGGATTGGTTATTAAAATACAAATATCTGCTGGCCCTTACGCCTTTCCTACTGCCATTACCATTCTTGGCTAATTCGGCTGGTTGGTTTATCGCCGAGGCTGGTCGCCAGCCATGGATTGTGGTCGGATTACAAAAGACTGCCGATGCGGTATCCCCTAATCTAACCCCTGGAGAGGTGTTCATCACCATGTCCGGCTTTACCATTGTCTATCTGATTTTGGCGATAATTGCTTTCTACGTTATATGCCGTATTATCCATCAGACTACCATTGATACGGCTAACGATGAAGGGAGGGCTTTATGATGGATTATAACGTACTTTGGTTTATCCTCATTGCGGTACTATTTACCGGCTTCTTCTTTCTTGAGGGGTTTGACTACGGAGTTGGTATTTTAATGCCCCTACTGACGAAGCGGGAGGAAGAACGCAGTCAGATTTTAGCCACCATAGCACCTGTTTGGGATGGCAATGAGGTGTGGATGATTACGGCCGGTGGTGCCCTGTTTGCCGCATTCCCCCATGTGTACGCCACCATGTTCAG
This sequence comes from Anaerovibrio lipolyticus LB2005, assembly GCF_000621545.1. GTDB lineage: Bacteria > Bacillota > Negativicutes > Selenomonadales > Selenomonadaceae > Anaerovibrio > Anaerovibrio lipolyticus_A. Next base: position 266,369 of record NZ_JHYA01000003.1, on the reverse strand, counting down.
CAGCTTCTACATGGCCCTCTTTTTGATGCTGATAGCCCTTATACTACGCGGGGCAGCCTTTGAGCTTCGTCACCGTCATGATTCTCTGGTTTGGCATCAGGTGTGGGACAAGGCTATATGCTTTGGCTCAGCTGTACCCGCTTTCCTTTGGGGTGTGGCGATGACTGACCTTATGGTAGGTCTCCCCATTGACCAAAGCATGATTTATCAAGGAACCTTCTTTGATCTGCTCACCCCATATTCTATACTGGGTGGTCTCATGACGCTGTGTCTGTTCACCTTCCATGGGGCAAATTTCCTGGCCTTAAAGCTGGACAACGAACAGCTTTATGTAGCCATTCGGCGTGCAGGTCTGCGTAGCTTCCTTGGTGCCTTTATCCTAACCCTAATTCTCCTGATTATTCCCATTACAAAGGGACTGCTGTCCTTCCAGTCAGCTGAAATTGTGGTGTTTGTGCTGGCAATAGCCCTTCTATTGGCCAGTGCCATTGATTTAAAGCACCTCCATGAAAAGCGGGCCTTTATTGCGACAGGTGGCAGTATTATCCTATTAACAGCCGGTTTCTTCTTGGCCATGTTCCCACGGCTTATGGTTTCCAATCTAAATCCTGACTGGAGTCTAACCATCACCAATGCCGCCTCCTCAGAATACACCCTGTCAATAATGACTGTTGCAGCTCTGTGCCTTGTACCAGTGGTGCTCATTTATCAAGGGTGGACCTATTGGACCTTTAGACATCGGATAAAAATTGATACACACCATGAATATTAAGTCATTTCCTATCAAAAAGCAGGCACTAATTACTACGTGCCTGCTTCAGCTTATAATTTCATTCTTAACTCTGGGTATAGCCTGGCAGCTTAACCAGGTGGTTTTTGATGTGTTCATTAATAATGATTATAGCTATACAGCAGTCACTTTGGGACTGCTGTTATTTTTCTTGCTGGTAAAATCTCTGCTAACCTTTTGCTTAAAAAAATCCCTCCATAATAGCTCCCAGCATCTCCAAATAGTATTACGCCAACGCCTCCACCACTGTATAGGTTATCATGCCCTGCCCAGCCATCGACTGCAGCTCCTCGCCTTAGACAGCGTTAAAGTCCTGGATAAGATATTTATTTTTATTGCTCCACCGATTCTATCCCTCATTTTTTTACTCCCCATAATCCTTATTACCATTCTTTATCTTTACCCATGGTCAGCTCTAATAATGATGATTACCCTGCCTATAGCTCCTATCCTGTTATGGCTTATCGGCCATATGACAAGACGTGCTACAGTAGACCAATGGAAGCAATTGGATGAACTGACCCTGGCCTTTAAAGACACTCTGGCGGGAATTATCAGCCTAAAAATTTTCCGCCAGGAAAACCGCCAAAAATCCCATTTAGCAACCCTTAGCCACTTATTTTCCCAAGCATCTCTCAAGGTCCTCCGTCTGGCCTTTATTTCCAGCTTTACTATAGAGCTTATTACTGCCCTTACCATTGCTATTCTGGCCGTATCCATCGGCTTTAGGCTATTATATGGGGAAATATCTTTTCAGCTGGCCTTTTTCCTTTTACTTTTATTACCAGAATTTTATCAGCCATTACGGCAAAGCGGTATGGCCTTTCATGCCTATATCGATGTAAAGACCGCCTGGAAAAATCTACAGGAAATATTCCACCAGCCAAATCAATCCATAACTGAACATCAGGATACACTACGCCTACCACCTGGAGTTCACCTCACCAATGCTTCCTTCACTTACCCCGATGCACCATTACCTACTTTGGAAAATCTATCTCTGGATTTTCCTGCAGGAAGTATCACCTGTATATATGGAACCAGCGGTATGGGCAAAACCACTCTCCTAAAGCTGTTGGCGGGATTACTCCAGCCACAGACTGGCCACGTCCAGCTGGAGGATAAAGAGCTAAAGCAAATATCCTTGGACAGCCGACATAAATTGATTACCTATGTTCCACAATCCCCCCATGTATTTCAAGGTTCACTGGCGGATAATATCTGCCTCTTTGAAAGGGCCTCCTATACTGATGAAATGCTGCTAAAAATTACTCAAATTATAAATGACGTGGGGCTTCATTTATCGCCAGATACTCCGTTAGGGGCCGGTGGGTTGAATCTATCCCACGGAGAACGGCAACGAATAGGCTTAGCCCGGGCCCTTTACCAAAATCGCCCCCTAGTCCTGTTAGATGAACCTACTTCAGGATTAGAAGCAAAGGAAGAGCAAAATCTCCTACAGCTGTTAAGCCAATTTGCCAAGGGGAAAACCATCATTGTAATTTCCCATCACCAGACCGTTCGTCAATGGGCCGATATTGCTATAGAGGTACATCATGAATAATATCCCTATACTAAACAAACTCATATCCATAGCTGGTACCAGTAATATGCTGTTAATGATAGCCGCCGGATTCCTTTCTGGTCTCACTGGCATTGGCCTTATGGGGGCCGCCGCCTGGATTATAAGCTATGCCGCCCTTCAGCCGCCCCTATATGCCCTGACCATCGGCATAACCAGCGTGCGCTTCTTTGGACTAAGCCGTGCAGCTACACGCTATCTCATGCGCCTTTTTTCCCACCAATTGGCCTTTAAAGCCTATGAGCAGCTACAATTGCTAATTTATGGGGCTATGTGCAAACAATTACCATTACGCACAGGGCTACCCCAGCAGGGCCAATACCTTCAACAACTCAGCCATGATGCCGAAACCCTGCGGGATATGTATATTCGCTGGTTTTTGCCTATTGCCAGCACAGGCCTATTAACTCTGTGCCTTACCCTATGGCTCCAGACCATTTCCATACCAGCAGCCTGTTTGCTATGCTTTCTGTTTGCCCTACATCTTATCATCCCAGCTCTTATGAGCAAATACACCAATGCTTGTCTCCAAGAAGCCTCTTATCGGGACAAGCTGGTGGATTATGCCATGGGACAGGATGAGCTGATAACCTCAGGCTCCATGAACAGCTTTATAGACGGTCTGGATAAAGCTGCTACTACTTACAGCTATGCCTATACACAGGTTCAGCTGCGTCAGGAAAGAATTGATACCCTTTTATCCTTACTTCGTCACGTAGGATTTATTATCTATATTTGCCTGCTCACCAATGCACTAAGCGTACATCTGTTGGAGCCTCGCTGGTTAGCTGTGTGGGTCCTGTTAGGGATGGGACTATTCGGCGAATTTTATGACCTGTCATCAGCAGCTCCCCACCTGCATAAAGCCCAAAAAGCTGCCCACCGCATATTTACTGCCGAAGATTTATCCAGCCATGATGACCAGCCCCTACCTTCCCCCACCATCACAGAGGCTCATGAAACCACGGATGCAATTCTCAGAGGTGAAGGAATAACCTTCACCTATAATGATGACGGACCAAATCCCACGCCAGTATTTTCCCCTCTCTCCTTTGCCCTTCCCCCTGGCGGAATGCTTGCTATTCGTGGGGACAGTGGCAGTGGCAAAACTACCCTGGCCCAGCTGCTACTCAAATTCTGGCCAGTAACCACTGGCGAATTGCACCTTGACCACATAGCTTATAATGAATGGCCTACACCTGAACTGCGTAAATATTTCTCAGCCTCCATTCAGCCTTGCCATATCTTTGCTGAATCCATCCGGGACAACTTTACCCGTCTCCACCCCCATATTACCGAGGAAAAAATATGGCATGCGTTAAATATCGCCCAGCTAGGTGATACCGTTCGCCAATTCCCTCTAGAGCTGGAGGAACCATTGGGAGAAAATGGCCATCGCCTGTCCGGTGGCCAACGCAATCGCCTGTTGACCGCCTTGGCCCTGGCCAGTGACGCCCCATATCTAATTTTAGATGAGCCAACTGACGGCTTGGACAAATACACCGCGGCTTCACTGGTGGATGCACTTATGGCCCATGCCCATGAAACGCAAAAAGCTCTACTGGTTATTACCCATGATGAGGAGGTCGCCAGGAAACTGCCTCAAGCAATTCACCTTACCCCGCCTGCTACACTATGACAAAAAAACCGAGGTGCCAGAATTTTACTGGTTCCTCGGTCTTTTTATTTAATTTTCTATTCCCTTGCGGGCCTTAACGCCCTTGGTATAATAATGACGGATTTCCTTCATTTCCGTAATCAGATCCGCCCTATCCAGCAGCCACTGTGGAGCATTTCTGCCCGTACATACCACCTCTGTGGATTTTGGCAATTCATCCAATAGGGGTTCAATATCCTGCCTAGTTAGTAGGTTGAAAAACAATGCTACATTTACTTCATCCAACACTAAAAGATCAGGATTCATGGCCAAAATTTCTTTTTTTGCGGCCTTGAATTCCTCCCCTATCATTTCCACATAACCCTTTGGTGGATGACCCGGCGGAAAAATCACCACCTTATCGCCCCACTTTGCCTTTTCCTCCTCAGACAGCATTCCCTCAGCCGCCACGAAGAAGGGCTTTCCCGTGGTTCTAAGCTGCAGCTTGGGTGAAAATCCTTTCAGGACCTCCTGCTCGCTATAGGCAAGGCTTTTCATAAACTGCAAAAAATACACCTGATGTCCGGCTCCCAGGCTCCTGATAGCCAGCCCAATAGCCGCCGTGGTTTTCCCCTTTCCCTTGCCTGTATATATCTGAAGCATACCAATCCTTCACTCCTAAGTGCACTAAATGTATAAAAGGCGTAACCCTTCAGCTACGCCCTAATTTATACTACTTAATATATGTTACAGTATCCTCTATTGGCTTTCTGGAAAAATGATTTGGCAATGGCTTGCCTTCCTCAGCTGCATAGCCAAGGTCCATAAGCATCAGCACTTCTTCATTTTCAGGCAAATCAAAGGCCTTGGCCACCTCATCAGGGTTAAAATAATTCAGCCAGCAGCTGTCTACGCCTTCATTAGCCGCTGCCAGGATCATGTGGGTGGTAACAATAGCCGCATCCTCAACACCGGAATCACGCTTGTCACCAGGATAGGTGAATACATTATTCTTATCGAAGGCCACAATCAAAACAGTAGGCGCACCATATCTGCAAGGCGTCACCTTGTCCACCTTTGCCAGAGCTTCCTCACTCTGAATCACATAAATGCGCTGCTCCTGAAGATTCTTTGCAGTTGGAGCCAGCCGCCCCGCCTCCAAAATGGCCTGCAGCTTTTCAGCTTCTACCTGACGATCACTGTATTTTTTACAAGAAAAACGATTCTGAACTACACTTTTGAATTCCATATAATAGCCCCCTCACTATTTTTTATAAAAATGGTACCCGTTAGTATTGGATAAATTATATAGCACAAAACCTACGAATGCAATAGGAAATAGCACGGCTCTCTTAAACAGAATCCCTTGATTTAACGGTGCTCACCGATGATTTTTTCCATCCAGATCATGTTGTACCAGCGACCAAACTTATAGCCGCATTTATAAAATGTCCCCACCTTGGTGAAACCCAGATGCTGGTGGAACAATTCACTGTTTCTGGTCAAATATTCATCTTCCTCAACAGGGTCCCCAATGCAGGAATACATATTCAAAATCCCCATTTCCTTTAGCTGCGCTTCCAAAGCATCATACAGCTTTCGGCCATAGCCCCGACCCTTGGCATCCTTATCAAGATAAATTGTCAGCTCGCAGGAATGGTCGTAGGCAGCCCGCCCGACAAAGGGATGAGCATAAGCATAGCCGTAAATAACCCCATTCTCCTCTACCACCAAATATGGATATTTTTTTAGTACGTCCTCAATACGCCCCCGAAACTCCTCCACTGAAGGCACATCATATTCCCAGGAAATAGCTGTATCCGTCACATAATAAGAATATATCTCCAAAAGGCGCTCCGCGTCATTTACCGTAGCAGAGCGAATTATTGCTTCTTGCATTTAGTCTTTCTCCTTACAAAATTTTGCATTGGTTATTATTTTAATTTATATCCAGCTTTCATCAGCACGGACATGGCTTTTCCCCATTTATGTTCTTTTACCAAAATATAATCTGTATTATATGTGGACATGGAGAATATACTGATACCATTTTCAGCAAGAATAGTGGAAATTTTTGCCAATACCCCCACCATGGAAAAATCCAGCATTCCATCAATGTAAAAGCCCTTCCAGCCATCTTCCCTGCTTATACAATTTTCAGGTGCCTGCTCCGTTTTGCATACAAGAGATATTTCATCATTGGTTTTGGCCAAAAAGAAAAAATCCTTTGTCATGTCTATTTCCGATATATCACTTACTTTACAAACTGTAATATTATCCTTAATTGCTGTCAGATCCATAATTATATAACCTCCATTTTCAAAAGCAATTGCTCAATACTTTTTCATTGAAAAGATGTTCTATCAGTCAACTCCCGGGAACGCATCTACAAATTTTATTTTTATGTCTGGAAAGCTCTCCACAAACTGAATGGTAAAATCCTCACCATATTCTACAAACTGCCACTCCCCGATTTTATCTGGAAATGCGTCAACAGTTTTCACCCGTATATCGGGAAAAGCATCCACCACTTTTACCTTGATATCAGGGAAATGGTCCACTACCTTTACCTTTCCATTGAGCCTGATGCCCTTATAATATCCGTCCTTGTTTATAACCGAGGCCGCCATGGTTGGAACCGAAACAGCAATAATCAGCAACGCCACAAATAGTGCAATTATTTTTTTAGCCATAATGATATCCTTTCTAATGAACCAGTGCTGTCATCTAAATTCTTTTATACCACTACGTTTAGCATATTCCCACATATTGATTTGCTAACATATGTTTGGTATAATATCGCTGGGTGCTGTTTGGCGGTTTATTTGCCCTCTTTATTAAGGGGGTGATGCCCATGAACGACAGTGTTATAGTGGTTTTACTATTAATTCTGCTCATCATCATGGAAACAAAAAATAACCGCTCCTAGTCCGGCCAGACCGAGCGGTTATTCCGTGTAAAAACGATTAACTACGAGGGCGACCGCTAGGCGGCACCTTTTTTCTAAGCACATTATAGCATTTGCATAATTTATCAGCAAGTGCTATTTTTTTACATAAATATAGACTATGCCTCAATCTAAAAGCATCTATTATAAACGTGCTCACATAATATACTCCGCATGTATACAAATTTTAACTTTACTTTTCTAAATTATTTCGAATTTCTTTCCTTATTCCTGCTGAAAGAAGCATCTCCCGTTCACAATTGACTCAAAAATTGGGTATTTTTCGTTCGCCAGTTTATACCGAAGCCAGTGCCGCAGCATACAGCTTCATAGAAGCTTGTATAGCCAACAAAATCGATACCAAGGAATATCTGGAATCACTGTGGGCATAGGTACCACCATAACGACCTGATTTGGATACTATACCTATAGCATTTGTTGAACTAATCCATTTTTGAGGTGACAGAGTAAATGCATTTGAACCAGAATGATTTTTAAAGTCCTCGAAATCGGAGACTTTAAAATTATCATTATGTAATTGCTCCCATACCCCTAAATATTCGGTTGTATTGTATTGCCTCAGCCAATGTTCTACAGTTACAGCCGGACGTTCACTTTTGTATTTAGCAATATCCGTAAGCGAAATATAATCATCACCCTTACTGGATAGTTTGGCCCTAATGGTTAATACTTTTACATCAATACTTCTATTTACTATTGTCATCATTTTTCCTCCTATAAGCTCACTTTATATCTGGTAAATTTCCCAGATAATAATTATACTACCGAACAAACAATCTATTAACTACGTTATACAAAACTTATGTTTTGTATTCAACCATGATTTTTTGCTTTTCACAACACAAAAATAAGGCCTTTGCCTGCTGTAGGATCAAATCCCGCAGCACTGCAAAAGCCTTTTTATTATGCTAATTATTTGCCTTTTCCCTTAAGAGCGGTAGTCACAGATAGCCTCATACATTCTATCAAGGCCCTTGGCGATTATTGCCTGTGGCATAGCCAGGTTCAGGCGGATATAGCCCTTGGCATTTCCTACAAAAAGGTCGTCGCCACCTTCCAGGAGCACTCCAGCTTTATTGGCAAAGAAATCCGCCAAATTTTCCACTCCCGGCAGACACTTCCCCATATCCACCCAAGCTAAATATGTGGCATCAGGTATTTTAAATACCGCTTCTGGCAGCTTATCCTTTAGGAAATTATCCACATATCGGAAGTTGGCATCCAAATATTCCTTAAGCTCCTTCAGCCACTCTCCACAATGCTCATAGGCTGCCTGATGAGCTGCAATGGAAAGGGGATTCAGCATGCCAATATTCTTGTCCCTTCCCTTAAAATCTTGTCGCAGCTTTTTGTCACGAATAATAATATTAGAAAACATCAATCCGGCCATATTGAAGGTCTTGCTGGCAGACATACAGGTAATCAGCCTTTGATAATCGGGCATAACTTTGGCGGTAGGAATATGCTTCACCCCTGTACGCAGTAAATCACAATGAATTTCATCGGAAACAATCCACAAATCATTTTTCTCCACTATTTCCGCTACACGCTTCAATTCAGCCTCAGTCCACACCCGCCCCGATGGATTGTGAGGATTGCACCAAATAAGTAGCTTCACCTTTGGATCAGCAGCGATTTTCTCAAGGTCATCAAAATCAATACTGAATTCCCCCTTCTCCTTTAGAAGAGGTGCCTTAATATACTCTACACCATTGTATTCTGCGGCGTGCTGAAAATATCCATAAGCCGGGGTATGAATAATAACCTTTTCATCCTTTGCCACCAACAGCTCTATAAGCTGATACAAAGCAGGAATCACCCCTGCTGAAAAGGTCAGCTCCTCCTTTGGGAAGCTCCAATCATACATTTTATTACACCAGGCTGCAAAGGCATTATAATAATCATCCTTAAACATCATGGTATAGCCCATAATACGGCGGTCCAGACGCGATTTTACAGCATCAATAATAGGCTGAGGCGTAGCAAATTCCATATCTGCCACCCACATCCGCACAAAATCTTCGTCCTTATATGGAAAAACCTTCTCGGGCCCCGCATGGAAAATATAGCCCCTAAAGCCATCAGTATTCAGTGCATTGGTATTCTGCCGATCCACTATTTCATCAAAATCAAACTTCATTTTACCTCTCCCCTCGTTATCCAACGGAATACCTAAATATATGCTATCTTAAAAATAATTCTGGCTGAGCTCCACCAGACCATGCTCCAATAACCGCCAGAACTCCCTATAGGTCAGCTTCTCTCCGCTTACAGAAAACAGCATATTATTGTGGGTCCAATGGGCAGCATAGTCAATCGGCATATCCTTCTCGTAATAAATCTCCGCTATAGCTACAGACAAACCATTGATTTTTTCCTTGTTCCAGGTAGCTCCATATATGCCGCTGATATTGTCATTCGTCAGCTCTGTGCAACGGGCTGTGCGAAGGCGGAATTTTCCCGCTGGCTGACTATCTGAACAATACTCTATATCTATTATGTCACCGCCTATGACCCAGACCTGATTTACATGATAGCCACTTATGGATGGAAGGTATAAAGGCTGAAAACCAGCTTCTGCCTTTGCCTCTGCCACAGTATTATAAGACACCATAGGGTTTGGCATTCCAACCATTTTTTCAGCTGCACTGGCCGTGCTAATGCAGAAAGTTCCTATAGTTAATACGGATAATAAGCCAATAATCTTCTTTTTCATGACGAAATCCTCCTAATTTTTTTCTGTAATACAATTATTCCCAAACTTTATAAAATGATTATTCCACCTACATGGAAAAATTCCTTCTACTTTTTCCAGATAAATATTTTTCAAATCAGTAACACTTTTAAACCTATATGGATATAAAAAATAGTAGTAAAATTATACTCCAAAGGAGGTTGTCTAAAATGATGATTATTCAGTTGCTTTTAACTGCTATCATATTGGGAATAGTTTATAAGAAAATGCTGAAATGGGAATGTGATATGTCCATTAATAAAAAGCAGGCATTTGTACCAATCTTTTTAGGAGTTCTTGCCACTATGCTAACCCTGGTATTTGCATTGGGAATTGCCTTTACGTTTATGAACATGGGGTTTACCATAGAAAATATACAAAATGTGGTTATAAAATCTTTCGTAACATCCTTTTGGCGAGCCGGATTAATTGAGGAAATATCCAGATTACTGATGATTATTTTGGCAATATGGTTATTTAAGCCTAAAAATATTTATGAATACATTTTGACTGGTGCCGCGGTGGGTATCGGTATTACCTTACTCGAGGAATTCGTCTATGGTGAGGACATCGAAGGCCTGTTAAGATTAATTACTCTTGGGGTTCATACCATATTTGGTATCATCATGGGTAAGTATATCGGTATTGGACAGTACAACAAGAAAAATGGTCTTCCATATAAGCTCCAATATCTGATTGCCTTTTCTGTACCAGTGATATTACATACCATTTATGATGTCTGCACCGTATTCAATCCAGCCATCTTTATCAATAACATAGATGATGAAAGGACAGGAATATGGATTTTAGCTGGTTTAGTCTGCCTCGTCTTTACCACAATTTTCCAGTTTATTGCAATAAAGCGCGTGAAGCGTGATGCAGAGAAATACTCGAAGATGCTGATGTAAATTGCTTTATGACAGCAAAAAGGCACCTTGCTATATATCTCATGTGATATATGGCAGGTTGCCTTTTATTTTTTTATGTTTTTTAAATGTTATTTAATACTTTAAAAAACGTTTATTTGAATCTATATTGTTGTTGGCACATACTTAGCCTTACAGATGGTCTGGGTCAGGGTGCCCATTGGACAAAAGACGCACCAGGAGCGGGGCTTATATATCAGCATGGCGGCAATAGCAATAATTTCAGAGGTAAGCATCAGGCTATATAGCCCGAAAGCAAACTGGGCCACCCATGGGGTAATTCCCGCAGAATATGTCCAGTTCCATGGCAGCTGGAAGGTCCACAGCACAGTTACTGCCTCCTGAATCCCCTGTATTTCACTGCCCACCAGCCAGGATACATAGATGATATTGAAGAACATGGCGAAAAAGAAAACCATAAAGCCATATCTGAAAGCCTTGCCCTTCATCCAGTCCGGCATTTCCCGACGGAGGGAGAGTCCCACCTGACTTCCCATTACCCGCAGAAATTGGCCTCTATCACAGTAGCGGTTGCAAAATAGCTTGTTGCCGCCCCCAATGGCAAAAATCAGTGGCAGGCAGAAGCTGATAAGCCCCAGCCAGGCAAATAAAATGTTCACAAATCCTAAAGAAAAATAGATGATGGACCAAATCCAAAGATAATGGTACCAATGGCGTTGCTGCTTCTTCACGACCGCACCTCCACCCTAATGGCCGATGCAGGACACTCCTTAGCACATATTCCGCAGCCAACACATTTTTCTTCTGTAGGCTTGGCAAAGACGCCACTGACTATTTCCATAGCGCCAGTGGGGCAAACGTCTGCACAGGTTCCACAAGCCACACACATATTGCTATCCACCACCGCATGACGGGGTGATAATTTTCCCATGATTAAAGCTCCTCCTCCTGATCAGTTCTGTATATCCAGGGCAAACCATCTGGCATAGGAGAAGCCACCCATCAGATTACGCACTGTAAACCCGTGTTGTGTAAGCATTCTTTCCATATAATAGCCGTTGATTCCCACCCGGCAGCTAACGATAATAGGACGATTTTTATCCAGCTTATCCAGCTGAGTTCTTAGCTTAGGAGCCGGAATGTTTACAGCCCCCTTTATATGGCCTGCCGTAAACATTTCAGGATTTCTCACATCAATAAGGAGTGCCCCCTTATTCAGCTCAGCCTCCAATTCATTTGGCAGAAGCGGATTCGTCATCCCCTGTATAATGTTATCTGCGTAGTATCCCGCCATATTTACAGGGTCCTTGGCTGAGGAAAATGGTGGAGCGTAGGCCAGCTCCAAATCCATCAAATCCTGCACAGTGCCACCAAAGCGAATCACGGAGGCGATTACATCAATGCGCTTGTCTACACCCTTTGGGCCAATGGCCTGGGCTCCCAGCACCTTGCCATCCTTCATGCTGAAGATCATTTTCAAGGTAAAATTTTTGGCTCCTGGATAATAGGTGGCGTGATCTGCCGGGAAGGTAACCGTAAATCTGTAGTCCTTACCATACACCAGCCCCTGTCTCTGAAGGGCCCTTTCATTCATGCCGGTGGAGGCCACTGTAAGTTCAAATACCTTCAAAATTGAGCTGCCCACAAAGCCACGATATTTTCTCTGGGCACCGTTTATATTATCAGCTGCCAGCCGTCCCTGACTGTTAGCAGGTCCTGCCAAGGCCAGTGAACCAGCTTCACTGGTTTGCCCGTTATAGGTCTGCACAGCATCTCCTACAGCGTAGATATCCTTGAAATTAGTCTGCATATATTCATTTACAACGATATAGCCCCTGTCATTCAAGTCAATACCGCTATCCTGCAAAAATCCCGTATCCGGGCGCACACCTATGGACAGTACCACGAAATCTGCCTCCAGCATCTCCCCGGAGGAAAGCTCCACCTTAATGCTGCCATCCGGCTCGTGATGAAATTCCTTCACACCGTCACCCAGCTTTAGATTTACCCCATTGCTTCGCAGTTCATTTTCCGCCTGCACCACTATATCCGTATCAAAGGGCGCCAAAATATGAGGTGCCGCCTCCACAATAGTTACCTCCAGCCCCTGCTGTCTTATATTCTCTGCAGACTCGATGCCCACAAAACCACCACCTACGACCACAGCTCTGCCGGAAGGATAGTCGTGGCTCAGCTTATGAAGAATATCTGCATCCGGCACATTCCTAAGGGTAACAATATTTTTATGCTCAATACCCGGAATCCCCGGAGTTAGAGGCTTAGCACCCGGAGCCAGCAGTAAAGCATCATAGTGCTCCTCATACTGGGTATCCCCAAATCTCACCTGTACTGATTTAGCTTCAGGATTCACGGAAACCACTTCACTATAAATCCGTACATCTATATTAAATAGTTTCTTAAATGCTGCTGGATCCATAACCAGCAGGTCGTCCCTATGCTGAATTGTGCCTCCCACATAATAAGGCAGCCCACAGTTGGCAAAGGAAACATCCCCGCCCCGCTCGAACATTATAATCTCTGCATCTTCTTCAAGACGACGAAGTCTGGCAGCCGCAGTTGCGCCGCCGGCCACACCACCAACAATTAAATACTTTTTCATATCAGTTCACTCCTAAAATTTTCAACAAGCTCCTAAGTTTTTCAACAAGCTTAACATCATAAAAATAATCACTGAGAAAATAAACAGGATAAAATTGCTTTAACCCGTTCATCCTTCAATCTATAAGTAATCTCCAAACCATTTCGCTCTCCCTCAATAATTCCAGCCTGGCGTAATTTACCCAGATGCTGGGAAACGGTAGACTGGGGCACCTCCAGACAGCACTGCATGTGGGTCACATTGCAGCTGCCACTGCGCCAAAGGCCACGGGCTATACAAAGGCGAACGGGATGGGCAATAACCTTCAAAAGCTCTGCCTGCTCTTCCAAAAATTTCATATCTTCAATCATTAATTTCGCCTCCTAATTTAATATATTTATATATTACGTTTTTTGAATATAGTTGTCAAATTATTTTTCAAACAAAAATCCGGACCCATAAGCGGATCCGAATTGTATATGTTTTGATTGGTATGAAATTTTAAAAATCAGACGTTATGGGACCATTTTTTACAGGCTTCCTCATAGCTTTCACACTCCATGGTAAAGCCCCTGCCGCTTACCTCAGAGGTATCGGAGACTATCATGAAGGCCTGGGGGTCATAATGATCCACTATAGCCTTCACCTGGGCCACCTGAGTAAGGCGCACCACTGTGAACAGAACATCACAGCTTGCCCCGGACATTCCGCCCCGACCATTGATGTATGTTACCCCGCGATGAATTCCGGACATTATTTCATCACATATCTCGCTGGACTTAGGTGAAATAATCACAATGGATTTTTCCCTGTTAAAGCCTGCCACCACGCGGTTGGTAAGCTCAGCAGTTACATATATTCCCGCAAAGGACAACAGGGCCTCCTCCAGCTCAAACATAAATGCAGAGGCTGACACAATGGCAAAGTTCAGTACCGCCACCGCAGTACCCAAATCCACAGAGTAAAACTTCTTTATAACTGCCCCCAGCACGTCCAGGCCCCCGGTATTGGCATTGGCACGGAACACCAGACCGAAGCCGATACCGCTTAATACGCCGCCAAATACTGCGTTTAAAATGGGATCAGCACATACCTTCCATTCAATAACAAATGCCGTAGCATCAAGGATAAGAGAAAAGGCCACTGTGCCAATAATGGTATCCATGAAATAGCGCTTGCCGAAAATTCTATAGGCCAGGTATAAAATTGGCAGATTATACACCAGATTCTGGGCACCCACCGGCAACCCCGTCAGATAGTACACGATCATTGAAATACCGCTGATACCACCTGTGAGGAGATGGGCCGGTATAAGGAATAGGTTAAATCCCATTGCCGTTATAAAACATCCCAATAAAATCAGGCAAAGTCTCAAAATAATCTTAACTGCCGATTTTGTCATATACCACACCTGCTTTCCCAACAAAACACCCGCTGGTGCCGATTATCTCCCCTATGGGGCTTCTCCATCAACACAACGGGTGTCAAACTACATTATCCTCTTTTTCCTCTTTATCGTCCTGATCTTCTGGAGCTTTATTTTTATTTTTAACACTTTCCTGGGCCTTGGTCCAACACTTCTGATAATGGTCCAGCTCCCTGGTAATGGCCTTAAAGGCCTGCCAGCCCACGTCGTTGTGGTTTTGCAGCAAATGCTTGAACTGCATTCTCGGAATGTGCAAAATCTGACATTCCTCCACAGCCTCCAGCAAAAACGAGGACGGTACCCCCAGCACCACCTGTGGATTTAGAAGCTGTCCTTCCTCCACCTCATCCAGAGGCTTCATCCACTCGTCATCCCCCTTGCTGAAACGGGCCACCCTGCCTGTCAGCAACACCAGCATAGCTGTCTGGTTCACATTTTCATTAAGGATAACGTCATCCTTTTGGTAGGAAGTCACCCAGCAGGAATCCAGAAGAGAGCGAATCTGGGTTTTATTCAAGCTAAGCAGAAGCGGGGTTTCGCTGAGAAGTCCCACGTTGTACTCCAGCTCATTGGCTTCCATGGTAACGGTCTCAGCAACACTGAATTCTTCCATTCTGCTGTAGGTAATCATCGGATGGTGGAACAAATTGTGAGGGGTCCAATGCTTGTCTATCAAAAGTGGCCAGCTCAGCAGGAACATATACTCTTCGTTACTGATGCGGAAAATGTATATACGCAGCAGCTTTCCCTTCCGCAAATCGAAGGGACGGCGACGGTCCGCCTCAGCAATGCGGTGCATGGTGTCCATCAAATCATTTGGATCCAGGGAATCCGCCGCCCTGAACACGGGCTGGATGGTATTGGAATTCAAAATAATTCGCCACAGCTTGCCGTTGCCGAAATAATAATTGGTCCTCAGATAAGGGTCGCTCATAACCTCATCACGGAGAAAGCCCAAATAGGACACAGGAGCAATTCTGCCCCCTACCCGGAAAATGGCCTGAACAGCAGCTCTGGAGTGCTGGCCCTTTTCATTTAGGACCTTCAACTCCTCCTCATCCACAGTCACAATATCCTTTATATTATTGCCATATATCTTCCGAAGCTCCTCCATCATGGTGGAGCTTACATTCCCCACACGGTATCGAGGCTTGGAAGTAGTTGAAATAATATCCATGACACAGAGACTCCTTCTCTAAACTTTGAATCCTTTCTAATAATTTTATCGAAATCTCCCATTTAATATTAACATCAACCCTATATATTTACTAGCAAATATATAGGACAAATAACCGATTTTCGAAAATCAAAAAGGAAAATCCCCTTAAATTGGTAATCCCCTAAGAGGATACCGCCCGTAAACAGCATCTTCTTAGGGGATTACTCGCCGCTTTTGTGCACTGAAGTAATTATACAATCCCATTTGTAAAGCATAACTACTTGTATGTGCTTTATTTGACCTTATAATCGTATTTTTACAGCCAAAGCATAAGTCCTATAACAAAAATTTAATAGCTTTTTAATGCATTTTAAAGGCAAGGCCCCTTCAATTGACCTTGCCTTTGTTTTTCAGCTATTTTAATTTAAATTTTTCATTTAGGTCGTTTGCTGTCTGAAGTTATCACCCACAAATAATGCTCCGACAACACGTTCAGCAGCTGATGCTCCTGATCGTCGGAAAGACAGCTATATGGGTCCATTTCGTAGTTGCCATAAATCAGAGGTACACGCTTCACCTGAAGGCCACAGGAGTTAATAAACTTCACCGCCTCCTCAGGACTCTTAAAGAGGTTCTTTCCTATATCATCTCTGGAAACCACATCGTAAAGCTCCATGGTTTCATCCATTATGGCATCCCCATGACCCGGGTACAGGGCCTCCGCCACATTCCAGCCATATTCCTTAAAGCTAAAATCCGTAGTAATAAGACAACCACCCTTGGCATCTAAAATCTTTTTAATATTTTCAAGGGCCTTCTTCTTTTCCCCATTGCCCAAAAACATCCAAAGACCTTCTGAAACCATGCACATAGGGGCCTTGATATCCTGGACAGCCTGCTGCATTTCCGCCTCACTGGTTACCCCCGCCATCTTGTAATGGAGGAATTTCTTCTCCTGGGGAGTCAGATAGGAAGTAAGCTTTCTCATATCCCTTACCACCGAGGCAAAATCACAGCCCGTGTAATTTTTTCCCCGCTCACACATATAAATTCCCCTTGGGGAATAACCACAGCCCAGCTCCATTATTTCCGTATAGCCGTTGGCCAGACAATACAGATTAAGGGCATCGTAGTTTATCCGCCGAAGGGTCTGATTCATGTTATTTATGCGCTTAAAATCCGGCAAACTGCTGTCCACAGCAATAGTACGATTGCCGATTAGCTTCAAAATGGTAGCTGCATCCTCATTGCCGGCCCCGGCCAACCAATCAAGATTCAGATATGCCGTATCAGACACGGCATAGGTGTTTTCCTCCATTTCCACCGTTTCGGCCTTATCCAATGCTTCTGCCGCCATTACATGATTAGTCCCCAAGGAAAGGCAAAGACCTCCCCACACCATGGAAACGGCCAAAAGCAGGAGCTTACATTTTTTCATATACAACCCCATCCCTTTTAAGGTGCTCTCTCTCCATTGTTCCGATTTTTCTTCTTACTGCTTCGGGAACATACCAAAGGCAAACATGGTCATTGCCACAGAACCCATGGTAAATACCCTGTTTACTGCCACACCGTCATCGCCATCTGCCGCCCCAAGGGTATAGAGTAGCGGCCAATAATGGTCAACCGTTGGAACCGCATACTCAGAATTTGGACCAATTTCCCAATTAAGAGCCCTATCCTCGTGGTGGTACTCAACAGCACGGCAAATGTAGTTGTTAAAGGCAATAGCCTCCTGAGTGCCCTCACGATTTCTGAGGGCCGCCTTATCAGCTGTATAGCCTACCTTTTCTGGATCATATACAATATTGCCGCTGCCGAAAATAAGATAGCCTTCGCTGCGAAGCTGGACAAGGGCTTTGCCCAAATCATAGCAGTCCTGGGCAGTGAAGCTTTTATTTACAGACAGCTGTACCACAGGAACATCTGCCTTTGGAAACATGTGAACCAGCACAGACCAGGTCCCGTGGTCAATACCCCAGTCATCATTAACAGACACCTTGTCCCCCAACAGCTCCTGCACCCGCTGAGTCAAATCACCGCATCCCGTTACGGGATAGGCAACCTGGGAAAGCTCCTCCGGGAACCCCTGAAAATCGTATTCCTGCTTTGGCTGAGGGGCACTCTGAATATAAGTACCCTCTGTAAACCAATGGGCAGAAATAGCCAATATTGCCTTAGGCCTGCCAAATATTCTAAGGACAGATTCTCCTACAGCCCGCATCCCTGCGGTAATGTCATTCAAATCCAGAGCTGTCATGGGGCTTCCATGTCCGGAAAAAATGACCGGCATCCTTATCTCATCCATAAATATTCTCCTTGAAATCTCTATACAACCATTCCAATTATTAAGTATATCACAAAAATTTCTAAAGTTCCCTTAAAAATCAAAGCACATCCACAATAGCCCTCATAAGCCTATTAATATCCACCGGCTTACTTATGTGATTCTGCATACCAGCCTCCCTGCAGTTGCGAACATCCTCCTCGTAGGCATCTGCGGACATGGCGATTATTGGCACAACGCCTGCATCAGGGCGATGAAGCATGCGAATCTTTCTGGTGGCAGTAAGTCCGTCCATAACCGGCATCCTTAAATCCATGAGAATCAGCTTATAATGGGATGGCTCACTGGCGCTATATATCTCCACAGCCTCCTGACCATTATGGGCCCAATCAATCATATTGGCCCCATAATCTGCCAGCATAAGCTGAGCCAGCTCTGCGTTGATTTCATTATCCTCCACCAATAATATAGGCGTATCCCGCAATACATTCTTGGATATTGCCTCTATGTTATTTGCATTAGGCTGTCCCTCAGCAGCCACTACCCTTGCATCCTCTCTGACGGTTTTTATAGGCACGCTAAAAATAAAGGTAGTACCTTCTCCCAGCTTACTTTCTACTTCTATTGTTCCTCCCATCATGTTGATGAACTTATGTACCAGGGAAAGTCCCAATCCAGTCCCTCGGGCGTTGACTGTCTCTGCACGATTTTCCTGGCTGAAAACCTCAAACATATGCTGTTGGAATTCCTCACTCATGCCAATGCCGTCATCCTGGACTATTTCCACAAGGCTGGACTTATCCCCTTCTACCTGGACATGAACATCCCATACCACATGACCACCTGCTGGGGTGTATTTCACCGCGTTGCTGAGAAGATTCATGGCCAATTGCTGTAAACGGAGACGGTCAGAATATACTATTACACCATCATCCACATGAAGATCAGCCTTAAAATCAATGTGGTGATTATTGGCATTCATGGTAATGGCATCCTTGATAATGTTAAACAGCTCATGAGGCACTATTCTATCCTCACGAAGCTCCATCTTGCCACTGGACAGCTTGGACAGGTCAAGAACATCATTTACCAGGGCCAGCATCAGCTTACTGGAGCTGTCAATACGCTCCAGATATTGCTGGATTTCATTCATATCATGAGAACCACGGGCCAATCTTGTATATCCCAAAATACCATTTAACGGCGTGCGCATATCATGGCTCATGGTGGACAGGAAGCTGCTCTCTGCCTTACGGGCCTGCTCTGAAGCATCCAAAGCAGCCTGCTTAGCGTTAAGCTCAGCTATGACTCTGCTCTGGTGGTTTTTATACATGGTATAGCCAACCATGCCAATAATAGCAGCAAACAGTGCAAATAATATCAATATCAGTCTGGCTGGTATTGAACGGATATAGTCCATAACGGTCTGATCAGTATACAGGTTTTTGCTGAGGATATTGGTAATATTAATTTTACCACCCTGGACAGTCTTGCTAAGAATAGAATTCAGGACGGAATTACCTGGCATGAGCTGACCGCTGAACTCGGTCCCCAGATCATCCACGCCTTCTACCGTAAAGTTTCCGGAACCATGCTTTGCCGTCAGCCAGTTCAGCTGTGCCATATTACAATATATCGCATCCACCTTATGGGAGCTCATGGCTTCATAGCATTCCTCAATGGTTGGGAAGGAAATAAGCTCCATATTTGGTGCCCCTTCCCTTATGGCATTTTCCACATTTGGCGGTACCATACCCACAAAAGCGGCTGTATGGATTTCTGCCACATCAGAACGTCGCAAGCATAAAATGCTAAGAGTAAAATATGTCTTTGTTATGGCCAGGCCAATATTCTCACTGCCAATTATGTCCTGAGAGGTCACGCCATAAACATCTACCTCTCCCTCTTTAAGAGCCCTGGCTATCTCTTCACGATCGTTAAAAACAACAAACTCCACCTGCCAATTTAATTCATGAGCTATCTGCTTATACAGGTCAGGTGCTACACCACGGATATCCCCATTGCTGTCCACATAGGAAATAGGTGGATTCATTCCATGGACTGCCACCTTCAGCACCGGATGATTGGCAATATATTCTTTTTCCTCAACAGAAAGAGGTATACTATCCTGATAATGGAAATGACGGTATTTATCGTAGAGCTTTTCAGGATAGCGCACATCCTCGTAGAGAATCCTGCTCATGGCAGCATCCACCTTATTTTTCAAAGCCATCTGGTCCTTTGAAAAAATAGGATAATAGGTAGTTGCAACAATATTAAAGGAAGCCCGATAATTGTTGGTCAGCTTCGACCCATAGGTCACAATTCCATCCAACTCTCCGTTATCCATAGCCTCTTGCAGTTCATCATCGTTGTCATAGGTCTTAAAAATTGGATGAATATCGTTCTTGCTGGCCCACTCCCTGGCCCGATCATACATAATGGATGATTTCACTACACCCAAAACCTTGCCATTGTATTCGGTGGGATTGCCATAGCTGAATCGTGGGTCATCGTCACGCACCCTAATGCTGGCCTGACTGGTAAATAATCCATGGCTGCCAAATAAAAACCTCTCAAGTCTTTCAGGATTAGGTGAAATACCGAGGGCCATCTGTATGTCCCCATCATCTAGTCCCTTGAACATTTCAACATTGTCCTTATATGGATGAAAAATTGGCTTAAGATTGGCATACTGGGCAATTTTATACATAAATTCTGCGTCAAAGCCGTAGTACACCCCTGAATCCGTAGTCATGGCTACACCAGACTGCAAAACAACGCCCACATGAACTGGCTCCCGGGTATCGGGAATCTCGTCCGCATACAGCACATGGGAAGGAAGCAGCACAAAAACCATAAGTGCCGCTATTAATATTCGCATAATGTAAAATTTATTATTTCGCATCAAAGGTAGCCTCCTTTGCGCTGACAATTATTCATATTTCATGATTAATTTTTCAAGGCAACAATCAATAGTATTTTAGAGTATACTTCGACACCAACCCGGTGAATCCTTTTTTTCTGTATTTAATATCAAGGACAGACAAAATATTTTTGATATATTTTTGTTTTTGCTATTGATAACCATTCTCATATATGCTATACTTTTCTTGTAATTGAGAAAGGATATCAAATAGCCAAGGGGGTGATTTCCATGAATAAATCAATTTACAATAATTATGAACATCAGATGGCATATCACTGTGCCCCTACCATTAAGGGAATTAAGTGTGGCAGTATGGTGGCTTTTACAGTTGATTCTGATAACTCCTTCCGGAATTTTCTGGAAAGTCACGCCAAATGCTTCCAGTGCCACGGGTTAGCATACCTCCAGCTTTCACGGCAAAGGAATCACACCCTGATGTTTTTTTACAGGCCACAGCTCCTGACCCGCCTTCTTCGTCGCCCCCTGGCTATAGATATTCTAAAAAGCTTTGATTATCCTGTGGAAAAGAGAATTGATGAGGCTACTCTCCCTGCCCTGCTGGAGCACCTTAAAAACCGCATCGCTAATTGTGAGGGTTTTCCCCATGAAATCGGTATTTTTTTGGGATATCCGCCGGCAGATGTACAGGCCTTCATTGATAATAAGGGACAGAATTTCCTCTACAGCGGTTTTTGGAAGGTGTACACCAATGAAGCCGCCCAAAAGCACCTTTTCCAGTGCTACAACGATTGTATAAATGCCATGTGTGACCGACTCAGGGCCGGGGAAAGCCTTTTGGAGGTCATGGGTGCCGCATAAATTGGATAATATCTTTAAGTTAGCTTATTTATTTAATGTTTACATAGGAGTTGATAGTTTATGAAAATTGCTGTTGTTTACTGGTCCGGGACCGGAAATACCAAGGCCATGGCTGAGTCCATGCTGGATGGGGCCAAGGCTGCTGGGGCTGAAACAGACATTTATTCCGTTGACCAGTTCAGCGCTGACAAAATGGATGGCTATGATGGCTTCCTTTTTGGATGCTCTGCCATGGGCTGTGAGGTACTTGAGGAGGCTGAATTTGAGCCATTCTTCCAGGAGGCTGAAAATAAAATCGCCAATATCCCCGTAGGACTCTTTGGTTCCTATGGCTGGGGCTCCGGGGAATGGCTTCAGGACTGGCATCAGCGCTGCAAAGAGCACGGGGCAAAGGTATACAAGGATGGGGTTATGATAAACAACACCCCTGATGCCGACGGTCTTAAGGAATGCCAGGATTTCGCCCAGAGCTTTGTAAAAGAAAACTTCTGATACATCTTTATCTTCTAACCATTCTATAATTTTTAAGCCTTACTAAGAGAAAAAGCTGTGACCTAAAATATTATTAGGACGCAGCTCTTTTTCTATGTTACAATATTCGTATGATGTTTTTTTGGTAATTTTTGCAAGAAAAGAGTGATAAATATGAGCATGGAAATGGAATTCATCAGGGTCCTCCCTTCACCTCAAAGTCTGATGGAGGATTACCCTATCAAAAAGAAATACAAGGAAATAAAGATGGAACGTGATGAAACCATCAAGAATATCTTTTCCGGCGAGGACCATCGTCTGGCCCTTATTATCGGACCGTGCTCCAGTGACAACGAGGATGCTGTAGTGGATTATGTATCCCGTTTGGCAAAGCTCCAGGAAAAAATCAAGGACAAGATTTTCATCGTACCACGTCTGTACACCAATAAGCCCCGCACCATCGGCGTGGGCTACAAGGGTATGCTGCATCAGCCTTCTCCTGAGGGAGAGGAGGACATGCTGGAGGGTATTATTGCCATCCGCAAGCTAAATGTCCGTGTCATTGAAGAAACAGGCCTTACAGGCGCAGAGGAAATCCTTTACCCTGAGGTATTCCGCTATCTCTCCGATCTTTTATGCTATGCAGCAGTTGGTGCCCGTTCCAGTGAGGACCAGCTCCACCGCATGATTGCCAGTGGCGTTGGTATCCCGGTGGGCCTAAAAAATCCTACCAGCGGCGATTTGTCCGTTATGCTGAACTCTGTGGCAGCTGCCCAGCATTCCCAGGAATTCCTTTTCCGTGGCTGGGAGGTTCGCACCAAAGGTAATGCCTTCGCCCACTCCATTCTCCGCGGATATGTAGATGCCGCCGGAAACAGCCTGCCAAACTACCACTATGAAACCTTGACCAAGGTCATAAAGATGTACGAGGAACGGGGTCTGGAAAATCCAGCCATCGTGGTGGACACCAACCATGCCAACTCCGGCAAGAAATATCTGGAGCAGATACGCATTGCCAAGGATATTATTAATTCCCGCAATCTTAACCCTGATATCAAAAATATCGTAAAGGGACTTATGATAGAAAGCTATATTGAGGACGGCTGTCAGAAGGTGGATGGCGGCGTATACGGCAAATCCATTACAGACCCATGTCTGGGATGGGAAAAGACTGAACGCCTGCTACTGGATTTGGCAGATATGCTTTAATTTATAAAAAACGCTTAATAATTTTAATGGAGGGACTTTCTATGCAGACTGCGGTAAATATGCTGACCATCGCCCAGGGTGTATGGTCAAAATCTCTGGAAACAGCCAAGGTAATTGTAGATGCCACTTCCGGTGCCGGCAAGGACACATTATATCTTGCCCAGCACAAAAAGCCATATGCCCATATTTACGCCTTTGATGTTCAGCCAACAGCCATGCTGAAAACCAAGAAAACCACCGAGGAATTCAAGGATGGCATCACCTATGTACTGGACAGTCATGAAAATATCAGCCAGGTGGTAAATGAAAAGCTGGATCTGGTAGTATTTAATTTAGGCTACCTCCCTGGTGGAGACCACTCCATTACCACTGTACCAAAGGTAACTGTCAAGGCAGTGGAAAATTCCATGAAGCAGCTGGCAGTAAACGGTGTTATTTCCATCATGGTTTATCCCGGCCACCCTGCCGGCAAGGAAGAAAGCGTACACCTGATGATTCTGTTGGAGGAGCTGCCAAAGGATGAGTATTCCGTAGTAAAATCCCAGCTCACCAACCACGACTCCACTGCACCTTATCTGTATTTGATTGAAAAGGTGAAGTAAGTGCATTTACTTTGCTTGAAATATACTATATCTGATGATATACTTTAATCAGCCAAAAAGAGATTAGTGTAGCTATAGCACACAAAAACGAACCCCTGAAGAGCGGCCACTCTTCAGGGGTTCTTCTCATCTTTTCAACTGGTTATAAATTGAATCTGCGTTTGTTTCTCTCTGTTTTTCTTCTTGTATAACAAAAGCACCCCCGTTCATGATAATTATAACATGAGCGAGGGCGCTTGTTCTATTTGTCTACAGTCCAAGGCGTGCCAAAGCACGCCTTGTATTTATTCAAGTAATAAACTCCCGTCTATATTTATTGTTCATCTGGAAGTAACTCTTTAATCAATTCCTCCTGATAAGCAGCATCATTTGTTGCGCGTTCTAAATCATCATAACGATTTGCTGATAATAGTATCTGATTTAGGCGATTTACTATGCTTTTTCCTTCGCTTTTCCCTTCAATTAGTCCTTCCATTTTACTCACTTTTTTCTCTTTCTCTATTTCCAAAGCCAAAGTCATGTACTCTCGCCTCCATTCTTCGCGTTTTTTCGCCACGACCACCTCGCTGTCAATTTCCTTGGTAAAATCGTCAGCTGGTGCGTGGCCATCCATATAATCGAGGAAAATCTTAAGTGGTCCGGCTATATCATCAGCCTCACCCTTGGTGCTGAGGAACATTTTTGTGGTCCCATCCTCAAGCTCGATGCCGTGATTTTCCACGCATAAATTCCTAAAGGTGTATTTGTGGAGCTTTCCACTAAATACCTCAAAGGTGCAGATGAAAATAACAAATGTATTATTCAGAGTTTCGTAATCCTGCCCCTTTTCCAACAAATCAATGTCTATCAAGGCCTGATAATATCTGGCCCGTTTTACCAGTTCCTCCATATCCTTGCTGGTCTGCATCTCGATATTATAGATCGTCCCCTTGTCATCATTGACATACACATCCATGCGGATACTCTTGCTGTCCAGACGGACATCGATGGTCTTTTCCTCCTCCGGATAGGAAATATCCCTGATATCGATATTTAGCAACCGCTCAAGGGTCTGCTTGCAAATACGCTTATTGCGCATTATCTTCTGAAAAATAAAATTATCCTGTATGGTCAGTTCATCATAAGATTTCATGGGCAAACTTGCACCTCATTCTTGTTTAGATTATAGCATAACCAATTATTGATGCGCATCCTCAATATCATCATTATGCATATATAAGTATATTACAGCTTTCCTAATTTTTCAATGAAATTTTAGTAATATACTTTATATTGTTTTGAATTCGCATATAATCTACAAATAAATGCAAGAATCCATAATGTGGATTTCTACTTTATCCCAAAGTGGTATCCAGAACCATCATCAGTGAAAAGCCTACGGCGAACATGATGGTACCTATGTTGGAGTGTTCACCCTCGGACATTTCGGGGATTATTTCCTCCACCACCACATACAGCATAGCCCCGGCGGCAAAGCTCAGCAAAAATGGCAACACCGGGATAATGATACTGGCAAATATAATTGTCAAGGCAGCTCCCACTGGCTCCACCACACCGGAAAGAACACCGTATACAAAGGCTCTGGCCTTTGACAGCCCCTCTGCCCTAAGTGGCATGGAGATAATGGCTCCTTCGGGGAAATTTTGGATGGCAATACCCACAGACAGGGCTATAGCCGCCCCCAAGGTGATGTCAGCTGCCCCGTTGTACCAGCTTGCATATAAAACGCCTACTGCCATGCCCTCAGGAATGTTATGAAGAACCACTGCCAGCACCATCATTGTAGATTTGGCAGCCTTGCATTTCATGCCCTCACTTTCGTCGCTGTTTAAATGCTGATGGGGAATCAGATAGTCCAACAGCAACAGAAACAGTATTCCCGCCCAAAAGCCCGTTACAGCAGGAATACAGCTTAGCACATCTCCCCAGCTGTCAATGGCCTGCTCCATGGAAGGAATCAAGAGGCTCCACACAGAAGCTGCCACCATTATACCCGCCGCAAATCCCAGCAAGCCC
The DNA here is from genome assembly GCF_000621545.1 of Anaerovibrio lipolyticus LB2005. Classification (GTDB taxonomy): domain Bacteria; phylum Bacillota; class Negativicutes; order Selenomonadales; family Selenomonadaceae; genus Anaerovibrio; species Anaerovibrio lipolyticus_A. Next base: position 240,294 of record NZ_JHYA01000003.1, on the reverse strand, counting down.
CGCTGCACCAGAGGATTTAGCTGTTCCTTCATAAAAAATACACAGCCTGCTCCCAGACTTGTGCCCAAAAATGGAATCAGGAGACCCTGTATTATTTCAACTGACATTATTTCACCTCTTTTAAGAAAAGCAGAGCCAATAACCATGACTCTGCTTTTTTGTTACTTCATATAGTTTTTTTAAAACCTACACATAAAAAATTAAAAGGTTTCCACCAGATTGAAGCCCTTGCCCAAAAGGAAGGTGGCTGTTTCCGGCTCGTTGGTTTTAAATACGGCCACTGGCTTGCCGGTGGAACGGTCAAAGGAAATGTAGAGGTAACAGATATCAATATTTGCTCCATCCACGGAGGACAAAATCTTGTCCAGATACCCCGGCACATCCTCCATGGTTACTGCAATAACCTTGTCCAGACGGCACTGGTAACCGGCATCCTTCAGGGCCTTGATGGCCTCATCAGGTCTGTCCACTATAAGGCGGATAATACCAAACTCAGCACTGTCATTAGCCAGCATGGTATAAATGTTTATATTTGACTTGGCGAGAACAGAGGTAATCTTTACCAATCCCCCCTGCTTGTTTTCCGTGAAAAGAGAAATCTGTTGTAGCATACTTAAACCTCCTACTAAACGAGTCTCATTTAACAAACTCTACCCATAACTATAGCAAATATGTGTAAAGTTGTAAACCAAAAACCGCCATATTAGTCATCTGTCTCCACAGGTGTTCTGCCCTGACGCAGCTTATCCAGCTCGATACCAGGCAGGCTAAAGCCTCTGCCCAGCACCTCATTGGCGGAAACAATCAGCATAAAGGCAGCTCTGTCCACCGTATTTACAATGGCTTTTATCTTGGCAATCTGGGTAGTTTTCACCACCACAAAGACAATATCCCGCTCGGCCTGACTATAAGCGCCCTGACCGTGGATAAAGGTAACTCCCCTACCAACTTCATAGATAATACCATCAGCAATTTCCCTGGACTTGTTGGACACGATAAGAATGGCCTTTCTGTGGTTAATACCAGCAATAACCTTATCTGTTATATTGGCTGCCACAAACATACCAATAAGGGTGAACATAGCCTGGGTAACGCCAAAGAGGGCTCCAGCCACCACCATCAGCATGCAGTTAAAGGAAAAAATCACCACACCCATATCGAAGGAATAGTATTTCTTCACAATGGCACCGATAATATCAAAGCCACCGGTACTGGCATTATTTCTAAAGACAATACCATATCCGATACCACACAAAACGCCTCCAAAAATCGCAGACAGCATATGATCAGGCACCAGATGGAAGTCATTCATAAATTTTGTAAGGTCCAGACAGAAGGAAAACACCATGGTTCCCACAAAAACATCCATAAGATAGCGTTTCCCCAAGAAAAAATAGGCGGCTATCAAAAGTGGGATATTATATAGAAGGGACTGTATACCCAGAGGAAAACCAAAGGAGAACAGCATAATCATGGAAATACCCGTAACGCCTCCTGTCAAAAGGTGCGCCGGCACATAACAGGCATTGATGCCCACACTGGCGATAAAACAGCCCAGAACAATCAAAGCGTACTTTAAAATATTTCTCTTTACATGATACTTTCTCATAAAGTTTTTCATGCGTAAAAAAGCCTCCCAAGGAATCCCATATTCAAATTTAGAAATTATAGCTGCAGCTCAGCACATAGGTGCGGCCCTCCATTGGATAGCCATAGATTTCGCTGTAGTCTTTATCAAATAGATTATACACCGTAAAGTTGGCGCTTGTCTGCTTATCAAATTCTTTTGTAATAGAAATATTGTGTACAGCATAGCCTCCCAGCTCTGCCACCTTGGTCTCCATTGGAGCAGCTGACGGATAACCGGCAACAGCCTTCTGGCTGCCCACATAGTTCATATCATACTGGAAGGTCCAGCTGTCCCTATGGAATTTATAGCCCAGGGAAAGCATGTGGCGAGGACGATAATCCAGCTCGTCAGATAAAGCTACCTTATCATAGTTCTTGGTCCCATCCTTTGAAGTATGCTGGTTAGTGTAGTTGAGATAAACAGAGGAATAATCGTCAAATTTATAGCTGTTTTCCCACTCAAAGCCCCAAACCTTCACTCCATTCAGCATATAAACATTGAATGGCTTAGTGTGGAGAAAGTTAATAAAGGAGCTGAAATTCTGATAGTACAAGGACACCTTGGTATCGTACTTGTCACTGAAGCTGTGGGCCACAGACAAATCATAGCCCCAACCCTTTTCCGGGCGCAATTCTGCATCCTTATTATGGTTCCCCATAGCAGGTGGAAGTTGCATACCCTGATAATACCAATAGAACTCCGCCATGGAAGGGCTGCGCCAAATGCGATTAATGGAAAAGCTGGTAGTGGTCTTTTCATCATTTTTCACAGTGGCAGTCAGCTTTGGAGAAAACCCACTATCACTGTAGGATTTTACGGCTGTGGCTCTGGCATCATCCCGATCAGCCCGCATGGTATCATAACGAAGGCCATATTCCAAGGTCCAGCGCTTGTCCATGGTCCAGGTGTCTCCCACATAGAGGCCCCAAACATCAGCCTTTTGGGAAGGATAAAGGTCATTGCCCGAACCCTTATTACCGTTATACCAACCATAGCCATAACGGAGGCGGGTGTACTCACCGCCAAAGGCCAGCTCGTGCTTGTCATCCAGCACCTGGGTACCACGATAAATATAACCGGAAGACTTGTCACTGGAATTATGGCGATCGTAGGAATCAGCACCTGCTATTTTTACCTCGTGGAGGTCCTCGTTATTTTTCCAGTAGGTAAGTAGGTCACTACCGCTATCTCTCTTAGACTCATAAGAAATATCAAAACGGTTACCAGTAGCAATGGTATGGCTACCATCTTTTGGAGCTGCGCCATTGTCATTACCAAAGGCATCATTAAAGAGAGTAGTAGGATAATAAGGATTATATCCCGGCTGTCCTGGAATATTCTGAACCACACGGCCCACATGGGTGCGGTTATGCTGGAAATTCACCTTTAAGGTGTCAGTTTTGCTGAAATGGTATCCCAGACTCAAGCCAAAGAGCTTGTTGCCATAATCAGCATTTCTGAGGTAAGCATCCTGGGATTCAAAGAAATAGTTAATGCCAAAATCAAGATTTTCAGCAGAGCCCTTATAGTTGAAGGCTGTCTGGCGAAGTCTTCTGCTGCCAATGGCAAACTTCAGCTGTCCACCGTTGGTGCGCTTGGTGATAATATTGATTACACCGCCATCGGTCTGGCCGTACTTAAAGGACTTAGCACCCTTAATAATCTCAATTTTCTCAATCATATCCATTGGCATGGCGTCCCAGCTGAAATAGCTGCCGCCCATTACACCGGAATTTTTCTGGGGTACACCATCCACCAATACAAGAAAACGACGGCTGTCATGGCCACGGAGCTTAACACTCTGGTCCTCGGCACCACCTACAGGCCTTTCCTGAATCTGAATGCCCGCTGTACCACGCAGCAGCTCAGGCACTGATTTAACCTCGCCCTTATAATCCTTCAAATCTATGATGGTATCCACATGATTATCAGTCGTCTCATCACCATATACCACCACTTCTTCATCGCCGTAATTCGCTACCTCCGCGGCAAATGCACTGCCAGTAACCAGACTAAGGCACAACAACCCACTTAAAATCTTCCACTTGCTCATTTCCTTGCTCCTTCAAGTTGCATCATTTCTAAAATGCAATTATTTCCTATTTAAATAACTCATGGTGAGAAAAGGCCATTTTCAACTGCTTTACGATAAACGGAATCAGCAAAAGCTGTATCAAAATACCAGGTGCTCCTGCTGCAATACCGCCCCACACATAAGCTATTGGCTCTGCCTTAATCTGCAGCATTTCCCCAAATAACAGCAAAACCAATACAATCATAGCACGACCGCAGATAATGGCCCCCAGCATGGCCAGCCATGGATTCAGCTTACGGCTCAAAAGCCCGGAAACCAGGCCGTACACTCCCAGCTCTGCCACCATCATTGGCAGCATAGGCATCAATGGAGGCATCCCCGTCAAAAAGCTGCTGATAATTGGTGTAACCACACCTATGATAAGTCCATATACAGGGCCTAAAATCAGACCACCCAAAAACACGGGAATATGCATGGGGGATAAAATCCTGGCCACGGGCCCAAAAGCATGAAAAGCTATGGGCAAAAGCACACCTAATGCCACAAAAAATCCCGCAAACACCGTCTTTTTTGTACTCATAATAACTCCTTTTTCTATACTGACCGGCGTTTAAAACCTATCAAAAATAGTATAGTTTTATTTTATCCGTTATAATTTCCCAGATACCCTATTATTTTGCCATTAAATAACCCTATATAGCAAGCAATATCTGGCTAATTTGCTAATATTCGCCATAAAAAATCCACCACCTAATAGGTAGGTAGTGGACTTTTCACCTTATGGCAGTCTTATGCCATGATATCAATGTTCTGACCAACGCCGGTCATAGCTGCCACTTCAGCAGCACCCATTGCATCCAGCATTCCATCCATCATTTCAGTCTGGGTATCCATGGCCATTTTCATTACAGCTGTGCCAATATTCATTGCATCCTCTTGCTGATGCATTTCTACTGACATAGAAGCAATGCTCATTATATCCATAGGATTCACTCCCCTTTCTTGTATATACGCCAATTCACTGCAGCAGCCACTGAGGTTAGTACAGTACAAACTATGAGCATGATGTCAGCTCCACCTCGCACCATTGCTTCGGCAACATTCAGCACTGTAAGAACACCAAACAAAATAGCAGCCTTTCTGTGAAACATTGGCGTCTTGCCTTCATCTCTGTAGGCTTTGAAAATCAGGAAAAAGACCACCAGGGATGCCACAAGAATAATAATTGATAAATAAATTGGATCCATCAACGTGAACCTCCAAGCAATACCAAAAATAACATCGGTATTATATCATATACTATATCGTCATTTCCAGTTAAAAAATTCACACCATTAATGTCATTTAAGAAATATCATTTAAGCTTTTTCATCAGTTCCTTGGCCTGCTGATTTTCAGGTTCCAGCATAAGCACCTTGTCAATATCCGCCTTGGCCTCAGCCTTCATACCCATAGTGTTGTAGACAATCCCACGATAAAGGTAGGCCATTACATAATTACCAGTCATATCAATAACCTTTGTAAAATCAGCCACCGCGGCTTCATTTTGTCCCAGATATGCTTCGGCCACAGCCTTATTCATAATAAACTGGTATGTATTTCCACCGTCCAGCTCGATGGCCTTGTTGAAAAGCTCCAAAGCCTTATCCGGCTGCTGCATCTCCAAATAAAGACACCCCTTGTCATAATGTGCCAAAGGATTATCTGGATTTAGCTCAATTATTTTTTCAAAATCCGGCAGGGCCTTATCATATTCTCCCATATCCCTGTGAAGCATGGCCCGTGACTGGTACCCCACCTCATAATCCGGAGCCAGCTCAATACATTTGTCAAAATCACGTAATGCCTCATCAGAGCTGCCTACCTTGCGATTGGCCAGGCCTCTGGCATTGTAAGCCAGGGCATTATCCGGCTGTAGCTCAACAGCCTTGTTGAAATCTGCCATGGCATCCTCATACTGCTTTGACTCCATGGACAAGTAGCCTCTATTTATATAGGCACTGGCATTTTTCGGATCCGCCTTAATGGCACTGTCAAAATCGCTACGGGCCGCGGTGAATTTCCCCTGCTCCACAAACAGCATGCCACGGTTCAAATAGGCCGTCACGCAATTTGGGTCCAGCTCCAAGGCCTTGTTGTAATCAAGGTTGGCCGCAGAGGCATCCGGTATTTTAGAGTAAATAATGGCCCGGTTTACATAGGTCGCTGCAGAAGGGGCCTTCTCCACGGCCAGACTCATGGCCTTAACCGCTTCATTTTCCCGCCCCGTATCGAAATACAGCTTTCCCAATATGGTAATTGCATCCACATAATCAGGATACAGCTCCAAAGCGTGATTGAAATTTTCCTCTGCTCCTGCAAAATCATTTTCCATATAGAGGAAGCTGCCCTTTACATAGTAGGCATCAGGAAGATTAGGATCGTAGCTGAGAGCAGTGTTCAGATCTGCCTCTGCCCCTTCCCTGTCCCCAAGTATGAATTTGGTTCTGGCACGGCTGGTATATACCACAGCCCACCCACTGTTTTCACTCAGCACATGGTTATAAGCCTCCATAGCACGTCCGTAGTCACGCTTTTCCATAAAGGAATTTCCCAGCTCATACACCTGAGAATCTGTAAGGCCACTAAAATCCTCTGCCGCCAGAGCAAAGGCAGGCGTCATCAAAAAGGCAGCTGCCATTAAAGGAGCTATAACCTTTCTGCCCATTTTCTTACTTATATTTTTAACTATTTTTTTGCCTATATTCTTACTTAACTTATTAAGATTTCTCATAATGGATTTCACAAATTCCTCTCTTTAATAATAATGCTAGTTATAATAATGCTCTTTCATTCTACCACCAGCCCCTTTTCCCCACAATTAGAACTTTATTAGAAATACATTAATTGGAAATTTTTCTTTCCAATTATAAAGAAAAAATTGAACATTTGCGTTATAATTAAGAAAAGATTTATTTATTGAGGAGATAAGGCATGAACATAAATAATGTTAGTAAAACAAGCCGCATAACCATTGTCTCGGCAGTTTTCCTGCTAAGTATGCTGGTACTGAGCCTTGTCATAAACGGCATTTGGAGACAGCAGACCACCCAGGAACAGACACTGGCCAAACAAAATATTCAAAACCGTGTCAGCGAGATAAAATACGCAATTAACGAATGCTGTGGCATTACTGAAACCATGAATCTCATTTTACAGCAAAATGCTGAAGGAACCATGGAAGACTTCAACAATGTGGCCAGACACATTATGAAGGACCGGAAATATATTTCCTGCCTCCAGCTGGCACCTATGGGAACTGTAACCTCCATTTACCCTATGGAGGGCTACGAGGGTGATCTCATAAACCTTTTTGAGGAAAAGCATTACGGCTCCTTAGCTGCCTACAGTAAAAATACAGGCACCATGACTCTCCAGGGTCCTTTTGAAATCCAGCACAAGGAAATCGGCATGGAGCTGCGGGAACCTGTATACGTCCGTGACAGTAACGGAATAAAACAATTCTGGGGCTTCGCCATTGCCATAATTAAGGTGCCGGATGTATTCCAGATTTCCACCGACAACTTAAAAACCTTTGGCTATGATTATACCCTATACAAAACCAACCCCTTCGACGAAGAAATGCGCCCTATCTCCTCCTCCAAAGGAATGCTGGAGGACCCTGTAGTGGCGGATTTTGATGCTGCCGGGGTATCCTGGAGATTGGCCATTGCCCCTGAGGAAGGCTGGATCCACCCTTCTGTTTTACTTCCTTATGCCTTATTTGGTCTGTTTTTGGTGCTGCTGCTCACCCTGCTCACCTACATGGTGCTGCTTTTGGCAGAGGACAGAGCCCTGTTTTCCAATATCTCCCTCAGGGATCAGCTGACCGGACTCTACAATGTCCGCTGTTTTGAGGAGGATATGGCTACTCTGGTCCGCACCAACAAGCTACACGGTATTTTCTATATTGATGTAAACAAGTTCAAGCACATTAATGACACCTATGGCCATAGAGCCGGGGATGATGTGCTGAAGGAAGTGGCCTTAAGGATGAAGGGTGCCTGCGAATTCAATGTTTACCGCTTAGGCGGCGATGAATTTGCCATTCTGGTAAATCAGGACATAAAAAAGAGCGCCTATGAAACCATAACAGCTAAAATGACCAAGGCCTTTAATCGCTCCATTGTCAGCGGGTCCAATAATATGATGGTCAGCATCAGTATAGGCTATGCCTTCTACCCTGATGACGGAACAGATCCACAGCAGCTGAGGGAAATTGCCGACCAGCGTATGTATAACATGAAGGAAGCCTATCATGCTGAAATGGAATAAATTACATAGCCCAAAATTATTGTCAGACAATTCAAAATATTGTTGCAAAGTTTTTCCATCCGTAATATAATATACACAAATAGAGAGGTACTTGATGTTTGCACCGTCAGCGCTTTGACATATTAGAAACGGTTTCCCAGCTGACGTTGATGCGCCGATATTCATTAATCTCACTTAGTTATCTGGTAGTAGATTTGTCTGGTAGTAGATGTTAGTGACAGTGGATTGTGTGGTAGCGTTAGTACCCGAATATTAATCAATGCTTCACTCCCGATTGGGATGTCCGACGACGTCAGGTACCTCTTTTCTATACTAAGAGAGATGTAGTAAGTAGTTGATTGAAGCCGATGTTGTGTGTGTAGTGGCCATCTGAAAAGGTGGCCTTTTAATTTTGCAAAATCCAAACTTGATAGTATAATGTTATATAGTGAACTTGAAGGGAGAATTATATTATGTTTAAGCGTTTTTTTGCTATTGCTGTGGCCGCCCTGGCCCTCTTTTGCGGCAGCCAGGCTTTGGCTCCAAATAATACACAGGCCCATGAGGTGCTGGTGTACGGTGACGACAATACCATGCACTACCTTGAGACTGAAACCGTCCGCAAGGCCGGAGGTTCCTATTATGCGTGGATAAAAATTGCCATAAAGAACAAATCCTTTGAAAATGCCCGTTTCCGTTTTACCCCTGAGTTGGATGATACCGTAACCGTATCCATCTGGACTGTGCTTCCTCCTGTAGTTGAGGACGTAGATGATACTGTGGCAGAGGCAATGGCAAAGGCTGAAAAGAAAAAGCTGGAGAAGGCTGCCAAGACTCCGCAGGTGATTTATCCAGATCCTCTTACGATGGCAAATGTTCAGCCAGGAGACCGTCAGGGCTGGGTTGAAATCGGTGAAACTAGCTACAGCCAGGCCTATGAAAACTACTGGACCACTGTGCAGTTCTATTGTGAGCACCCTGAATTGGCCAAACCATTGGCCGGCGCCAATAAGACCACGAAATAATGTCAAAAAATAAAAGCAGTGATATGACGGGCTACATCAGCCTTTAATATCACTGCTTTTTTACTGTGCTATCTGAACACCTTAGCCATACCCCGCATTAATTCCCTTATATCGATTGGCTTCGATAAGTGGCCATCCATCCCCGCCTTAAAGGCTTCCTTTCTGTCCTCTTCAAAGGCGTTGGCGGTCATGGCTACAATCGGAATATGCGCCTTTTTTTCATCCGCTAACCCACGTATAGCCCGAGTGGCCTCATAGCCGTTCATTCTTGGCATTTGCACATCCATAAGGATCAAATCATAATAGTTTCCATCTGTATTTTCCAGCATGGCCACGCATTCCTGACCATCCTTGGCATGTTCCACCGTCATACCAGCCAAAGACAAAATCTCCAGGGCAATTTCGGCATTAATCTCATTATCCTCAGCCAGCAAAACCCGTTTCCCCACAAATACACCAGGGTCAACCTCCATATGCTCACTCACTGAATATCCTTCATCGGGCTTTTGCCCCAAGCGGTGTGGCATATCTACAATAAAGGTTGTACCCTCACCCTTTTTGCTCTTTACCTCAATTTTGCCACCTAAAAAATCCGTCAGCCGCTTTACAATGGACATTCCTAAGCCAGTTCCCTCAATTTTATTGCTGGTGGTATTGTTTTCCCTGGTAAAGGAGTCAAAAATATGAGGTAAAAATTCCTCACTCATACCGATTCCCGTATCGCTAATCGTGGTTCTATACCAAGCCCAACCAAGCTTTTCATGAGGCAGCTCCTCCAGCTTCATATGAACTGAACCACCTGGCTTAGTGTATTTGTAGCTATTGGACAAAATATTCAGGAATATATCACGTAGCTTATCCCCATCACCAAAGAAATATTGGTGATAAACAACCATTTCCTGGGTAAACTTGATATTCTTCTTGTCCATCATTGGCTTTATAATTGAATACAGGCCATCATTAAACTGATCAGTATTCCATAGTATCTCATCCAGCTTCAATACGCCCTTTTCTATACGGGCCATTTCCAATACATTATTTATGATTGATATCAGTACCTTACAGGCATCGTCCATCTTGTCCAGATAATACTGGCGCTTTTCCGGGTCCTCCTGCTCCCGTTCCAGCAGCTCCCTATACCCCGTAATGGCATTCATCGGAGTCCTGATATCATGGGACATGTTGAACAAGAAGGAGGTCTTGGCCTGATTGGCTGACTCAGCCTCATAGCGGGCCAGTTCGGCTTCTTCCTGGGCCTTACGCAATACCTCCTGCTTTTCCTGCTCCCGGCGTATAAGGTCCGTTACATCACGAAAGCCACATATTACCTTTCGCTTGTCCCCATCCTTGTTAAGCCACAAATATGTTCCCTGAACATATTGTATAGCCCCATTTTCTTTTTGGAACTTATATCTGATACGATATACGTCATTTTTCTTTAGCTCAATAACTATATGGAAAACCCGACTACCACGATACACCCGGTCCCGATCTTCCTCTGCCACATGCTTGCTGACATATTCCTTGAGGAAATTGTCATAATTATGGGCACCCTTTTCATAGGACTGGATAAAGGTATCATTTATCATATTATCCCGTAACAGCCATATTTGATTATGGAAAATATCGATAATACCTACCGTCAGAAACTCCTGGGAAAAGACCTCATATATGGTTTTTTGCAGCTCCAGATTTTTCTGTGCTGTAATATCCGTCAAAAGGCCGATAGAATGCATCGCTTTGCCATCAGACCCGATAATGCGCTTGGCCGCGGCCCGTATCCATACAATGGACCGATCCTTTTTATACATGCGAAATTCCACATCATAGGTTGAATCAGAATGTACATCATTTTCCAACAGGTCCATGGCATGGCCCACATTCTCCAAATCCTCAGCCACAATACGATTATAAAAGCTCTGTAGCGTTTGAGGAAACTCCTCATCACTGTCATAGCCCAAGAGCTCCCGATAAGCATCATTCCAGCTTACTGATACCCGTCTTCCATGCTCATCATATTCGAGGCGGAACCTGGCCGTTTCATAAATGGCCGCTATAGGACCAAACTGTTTTAAATCATTCTCCAATTTTTGGGAAGCTTCCAAACGATGCATAGCTTGCTCATAAGCCATACGGTTTTCCACTAGCGCTGATATATCAAAAATTGTGCCATGCATAATAAAAGGGATACCATCATCGTTTTTAGTGACCGTACCAGTAGCATTCACCGTCATATAGCTGCCATCCTGTTTTTTTAGGCGAAATTCCGTATCAAAGGAACTGACCTCGCCTCTAATGGTGGCACCTGTTGCATCTAACATTTTCTGTCTGTCATCTGGATGCACTATTTCCAGCATGATGTCAAAGGTTCCTGGAAAATCAATTTGGTCATAGCCCAGCATCTGTCGTAATTCTTCGGAAAAAGTAGCTTTTTCCACGCGGGCATTTTCATCCAATTCTCCATACCATGTTCCGGAACGCATTTTCACTATACTGCTTGAATCTTTCTTCATAATAAACCCGCCTTAAAAACTACAAAAATAATTACAAAAATCGTTTTTCCCAACACTTCAATGGTGTATTATTCTTCATTAACAATGAAAATTCCTCTATCTATCACCACATTCATTAACAGTTAAAATATTTTAAAAATATTTCCTAATAACGCTTACAATTTAATAGAAATTCATTTATAATAATCATAAGAATAAATTATAACGACGAATTATCACATAAAAAGGACTGGTATATGACATGAAATATCTGTCCATAAAAAATACACGTAAAAGGCTAAAAAATTATACCAGAAGCTGCTATTTTCTGGTTACTTTTTTGTGCCTTTTTTTAGTACAGATCTGTGTTCCTGAAACCAACAATACCTGTCTATCTACCGGCAGCACTGCTTCTGCTGCCCAGATTCCACATTTGCACACTTCAAAAATAGTTAGAGTGGGCTATGTGGAAAGCCGAAACTTTATGGAGGGCATGGATGATAATGCTGTAAAATCAGGACTTGCCTACGATTATCTCCAAAAGGTTTCCTACTATACCAACTGGGATTACGACTACGTATATGGTGACTGGAACACTATGCTCCAAAAGCTCTACAATGGGGAAATTGACGTTATGGCAGGAGTATCCAAGACTCCCGAACGTATGGAAAAGCTGCTTTTCCCTGATTATTCCATGGGGCTGGAAAATTATTACATTTACGTTTATTCCGATAGTCCTTTGGCCTCCAAAGGGATTGCCGGCCTTATGAACCGTACCATCAGTGTCAACCGCAATACTGTTATGGAGGACATGCTGCACCAGTGGAATAATGATGGAAACCATCAAGTTAACATTGTCACCTACAGTGGCAATGATTCCCGTTACAGGGATTTCGACTCCCGCAAAACAGATGCCACGGTGGATACCGATAACAATGTAAATCGTGACAATTACATGGTTCCTATTACCAGAATTGGACAGACCGAATATTATTTGGCCTTTAACCATCGCAGACCTGATCTGGTACAGGAGCTTAATTCTGCCCTTAGTAAAATCACCTCCACAGATCCATATTTTACAAAAAAGCTATCCAATACCTATTTTTCTGAGCTGGCCGTCAGCGGTAAACTCCAGGAAGATGAAATTATCTGGCTTAGGGAGCATCCCGTAATAACCGTTGGCTATCTGGACGACTATCTGCCATTTTCTGACACAAATGCGGAAGGACAAGTATACGGTATCATCACAGATTTGCTTAATGAGATTTGCAAAAAAATAAGAATAAAGGATGATGTGAGGTTTCAATTTACCTCATATAAAACCTATGAGGCCTTAGTTGCTTCTCTTCAGGCCGGTACCATCGATATGGCTTTTCCTATTAATTATGATGTGGCCCGGGCCGAGGAGAACAATATATTCCTGACCACAGAGGTTATTTCTACCCCTATGTATCTCGTATACAAGGGAGATTATTCACATCTTCAGCTGAGACGTTTGGCCGCCAAGCAGGGCAATTCCATTGCTGATATTTATATTCGCAGTCATTTCCCTGATTCGGAAATCCTGTATTATGATAAAATTGATGACATGCTGGAGGCTGTAAAAAATGGTGATGTGGATGGCTGTATCCTGAACCAGTTCCGTAAAGACGGTTTCCTCATCCATCCAAGCTACAGTATGCTTCAGACTGCTCCAATGAGGGATTACAGCAGTCGTTGTTTTGCAGTAAAACGGGGCAACAATGAGCTTTTATCAATACTTAATCGGGGAATTACCAATCTGCCTTCAGATTTTGGTTTTACCTCCACCTATACCTACACCAGCCAAATGACCTCCATGACCCTTAAGGATTTTATTTTACAGCACTTTATTCTTTTTACAATAATAGTTGGCATTATTGTTGCCACCGTAAGTGGACTTCTGGCTTATATATATCTCATCCACAAAAATCGTGCCCAAATGGAATATATTGCCCATCACGACGGGCTTACGGGACTTTTCAACCGACGCAGCTTTAACGATGATGTTGATAATATGAACTCGGAGCTTAAAGAAAAAAATGTAATTGTTGTAGCCATGGATCTTAATGGTTTGAAAAAAGCCAACGATGAGCAGGGGCACGAGGCTGGTGATGAGCTCATTATTGGTGCCGCAGATTGTATGAAGAAGGTGCTGAACCCTTACGGCAACGTCTACAGGGTTGGTGGCGATGAATTTATGGCCATTTTGTACCATGATATTGATGATTGGCCAGATATTCTGCAGCGTCTTAAGGAATCATTTAACGGATGGTCCGGTAAGCTCGTAAAGAACCTGTCTGTAGCCATTGGTTATGCCAATAATCATGAAGGCTCTTATAATAGTCTTAACGATATGGTTTCCGTTGCAGACCAGGAAATGTATAAGGACAAGGCTGCTTATTACTACAGAGCGGGTATTGACAGACGCAAGCGGTGAATAGGGAGGTAGGTTTACAATTTAGGGTGTTTCATTAAGTATACAGTATTTTAAGTTAATGGTTGTTTACACAAACTGTATTTTAATATATAATGCTCTAAAGAAATAATGTTATTCTGCTAATGTTGTTTCTAGGTGGATATATGGATTCAATTATATCCCCCATAACCCCTCTCTCGATTTGCTCTTCCCCAGAGCATTTCACCCATGGCCGCCGACACTACCCCTTATGGTGTTAGCGGCATTTTTTATGTCTACTATGATGTCTGGATAAGTCAGATTTATAGGATGAAATAAAAACACTGATTAGGTGGTATTTTTACCGCTTAATCAGTGCTTTTTTAATGTTATTTTATTGTTGTTTTAGTATTTATCAAATATTTATTAAATGTTTAAATACCACTTATTTGGTATTTTTTTACTCTTAAAGCAAGTACTTCTGTAAAACTCTGGCCAGGTTTTTAAGATCTATCGGCTTTGATACATAGTCATTCATGCCACACTTTTTGAAATTCTCAATATCCTCTGCAAAGGCATCAGCGCTCATGGCAATAATAGGAAGCTTTGCTGCATATTCAGAACCCAAACCTCTGATAGTCCTTGTGGCTTCATAACCATCCATTATCGGCATTCTGGCATCCATGAAAATCAAATCATAGTAGCCCTCTCCCTTTTCCTTGAATATATCCACTGCTTCCTTGCCATTGATGGCCTTGTCCATTACAGCTCCCGTCATTTCCAGAAGGTTTTCTGCTATCTCCAGATTCAGGGATATATCATCAACAAGGAGAATCCGCTTCCCATCCAATCTGATTTCTGAAAAATCCATCTGCCTATGTTGTTTCTTGTCGGATACAACATCCTCAACAAATTCCAGATCCAGCTGAACAATAATTTCCGTTCCCTTTTGCAGAGCACTGTTTACTCGGATTGTTCCCCCAAGTAAATCCACTACGGCCTTGGTAATAGACATTCCCAGACCAGTGCCCTTTACCTCAGTTTCATGATCATCCTGCTCCCTGGCAAAAGGCTGGAACAATTTTTCCTGGAATTCCTTTGACATGCCTATTCCATTATCCTTGAAGCTAAAAATGTACAGGCTCCTATTGGCCGATACGTGTTCTTCTCTAACGGAAAGGCTTATCTCCCCTCCGTCAGGAGTGTATTTAATTGAGTTACCTAAAATATTAATAAACACCTGTTGTATTCTCAGGGAGTCACTGATTACATTTTCGTGTATGATGTTATCCAGGTTTGTCTGGATATGATGATCATGGGCATCAAATTGAGGGGCTAACATGGCAACAATACTTCCGATAAGGTCCGTAAGATTCACATTTGCCTTATTGATACTTAGATTACCGCTTTCTATACGGCTCATATCCAATACTTCATTAATAAGATTAAGCAAATATTTGCTTGAATTGGATATTTTACGCAAACATTCCGACAGCTTTTCCGGATCGTCCTTATGGGAATCTGCTATCATCCCCATACCCACAATGGCATTCATTGGCGTACGTATGTCGTGGCTCATCCGGGACAAAAAATCACTTTTTGCCCTGCTGGCTTCCTTTGCCTTTTTTACGGCCTTCTCCAGTTTTCTGTTTTGTGCCGCCAAGGCCGAGGCATTCAAACGTTGCTTCTCCTCAAGGGCTGCCGCTGCCATGGCCACACCCTGAGAAAGTACACCAATCTCCCCCGGAGCATTTTTAGGAAGCTCCACATCGTAGTTGCCATCCTTTATTGCATACACCGCTCTGGTAAGCATTCTGACGGGATGCATTATACGGTTGGTATAATACACCATCATTATAATAATGAAAAATCCACAGGTAACAATAACTATAATATCCATGGTCACCAGCTCGTACCTGTCCTTGTATATTTCATCATAATCATCACAAAGTACCAGCTTTAGTCCGCATCTTAAAGTTTCAAAGGTCTGTACCCGTTCACTACCCTTCATCTCATACTGAATTACATTATTTCCAGAATTATTATTGGAAAGTAAATCAGAATTTTTAACCTTCTTAAGAATTTCATCACCATGTACATTTCCCAACATAAAATCATGGGCATGATAATGAACCGTGCCATCAGCACTCTTTAAATAAGCGTAACCATTCTTGCTGAAATGAATCTGATCCACCATGTTCAGCAATATTTCGAAATTAAAATCCATACCTATTACTGCTATCAAAACATCATTTTTATAATATGGCACGCAATAGGATATAGTATAACGCCTTGTATTTTTGTTGTAATAAGGTGGCAGCCAAACAGCTTTCCTTTCCTTTATCGGAACCGTGTACCACCCCACCCGCTCAATATCCTCCGGATTAAAATCACTGATAATCGTCATCTCACGTTTTTCCATATTATCAGCTGCATTACGGGTATAAAAAAATCCCTGCTGCTTTCCTACCAAATCCGGATTATATACGCAATAATAGCTCAGCGACATATTAGTCGTTTGGGAGAATATATCATATATTTTTTGAAGATTTTTGTTAATTTCTTCCCTTTTTACTGGATCCATAACATCATCCACACTGGTTATGTAAAAATCCGTGATTCCTACCATGTGGTTTACTGCATCTTCAAATCTGATATAGTCATGATTAAGTTTCTCAGCTTCGGTGGCGGTGAGGGTGTTCATCTCGATGGCGATATCCCTGTCTTTTTCATTGCCCACTATCTCAAAGGCGGCAAAACTAAGCAATGCCGTTAAAAGCACCAGGGTAATTATCAGAAAAGCCATTACCTGCTTTTGTAATGAACCAGCTTTATCCATGATATTCGCCTCCTGTACAGAAGGAAGATGGACTCAATCACATTAATACTTTACTTTAAATATATTTTACATTTCTTATCAAAATCCTTCTTTTTTAGTACCTCTGAATTTTCAAAAACTTCTGATATTTTTTGTTTTGAAAATGGTATAATTAGATAAGAAAAATTTTGGAAAGGAGGGGAGCGATATGAAAGGGCCTAAGAAATGGTGGCAGGAATATGACGGTTCGGAAAAGGAAGCCTGGCAGGACGCAGACCCTCTGCATCCTGATATTGATGATCGCCATTTTCCTGATGAAGAAGAAGAAATTGGACAGGAAGAAGATGTATATGGCAAAAAGTATTAGTAAATTGTGGGTATTTTAAAAGGCTCGCCCTGTTGGGGACGAGCCTTTTGTTTTGCTATAAAACCATTATTTTATTCTTAAATAAATATTTTAATAACATTATTTTAATATTTATTTACATTTTATATAGCATTGATATTACATTCCATTGCTTTCACAATAATCCATAAGAGCAGCTGTTATTATGGTATTCATGCTCATACTCTTTTTATCTGCCAATGCTTCCAAACGTCCTTTTAATTCCTCAGTCATATAGACGGACAGCCTGGAATCTTTTTTTATTGCCTTTGTTGGCCGTCCACGTCTTTTAGGTGCCACATTATTTTCTGATACATTTTGGTCATGTGTCTGTTCTTCATTTATAGTAGCTATAGAAGCAGCCTGCACCACTGGTTCAGTAATTTTTTCTTCTTCCTGCTGAAGTGGAACAACTGGTTTTGCTCTGCCGGTAAAATCTCCCAATGCCGCTGCAGTATTATTAAGGTCTAATTTCTTTGCCATTATTTTCACCTCAATTTAATGTTATTCTATCTTTAAATTAGCATTTTTTTAACATTTATTAAAAATTAATATATTGCTTTTTTAATCTTTTTTAAACAGCTCCAGGACCTCATCGGTAAATGCCTCATAATCCTTGGCACCATCAGATCTGGCGTCCACATTAAATACATTGGTATGAAGGGCAGTACACTGATGGAATACTGTACGCTCCTTTATATGTGTATTAAAAACAATACTGTTGATTTGGGCTGCAGCCTGATGGAATACATCCACTGCAAACTTGTTTGCCTGGGTCCGGGGAACATCCCTCGTAATAAGAATACCGTCAATTTTCAGTCCTGGATTATAATCAGCTGCACTTTGAATTGCAGAATACAAATCACCAAGCCCGGTAACACTTCGCTGATCAGCATCACATACGCCAATAACCCGGTTGCAGGCCACCAGTGCCAAAAATACGATACCGGACATACTAGGAGCTGTATCCAGAACCACGAAATCATAGCCCTCTACCTTAGCCAAGGCTTTCTTTAATAAGAAATCTGAGCCCTTTTCCTCAAACTTATTTCTCTGGTTCTCAATGCGCTTATCGGCACCCATAAAGTCATAATACTCATTGTGCTGTACCACATCCTCCAAAGGGGCTCCCAAAATAAAATCAAAGGTTCCTGCTACTGTACCAATAGCCTCTCCCCCGGAATCAGCTGTGAAGTTTGCCTGGGGATCGAGATCTATGGCCAATACCTTATATCCTTTTCTTCCCAGTGCTGCACAAAAATTAATGGCAGAGGTGGTTTTTCCTGTACCACCCTTCTTGTTTGAAAACGCAATTATTTCCATTTATACACCTCATTTTACAGTAATTAAACATTTATATAATGTTAGATAAATGTTAATTTATAACTTTAATATTACTATAATACTGTTATATTAGTATTTTTTTAAAAATAAAGCAAGTCCCTAATTACATTACTTACTACAAATAATAAAAAAAAACACACAGCAACCACTCCCCCATCTTCTTATCCAGAGATTTCTGTTGATATCTGTGTGTTTTATTTCTTTATATGTATTTTATATGTTTTTATAGTTTTTACCTGGCGGTAAATCCTTATATATCAAGGGTTACAGCCATTATATGCGACTGAAATGTATACTTTAGCTGATGTAATTGTATCATAAGCCGTACCAAAATGTATCATATAGATGACGGAATTGTATCTTAAAGATTACCTTATTGTAGTATTACATGACTGAATTGTATCATATATAACATAATTGACTGTGAAAAATACCAATGAACTATACAATTAGGTCATGTATCTGTGGAAAAGTCAGTAGTTATCAGGGATACAGGTGAAGCTTAGATACAATTTGGTCTCCTATAGTCCTTTTCAGAAAAGGAAATTTAAACAGATGATACATTATGGTCATCTATTTAAATGTAATTTCATCCCCTATTCTAGTATTAAGAGTGTAGCATAATTTCAGCAGACAGAAAAAAAGGAGGTTATAGTTACCATTTTTTGTGTAATATAGAGCTGGCTCGGCCTGAAAAGACTGGCTGCAAGGCTAAAATCAGTAAAACATGACCGGATTGTATCATATAATATAGAAGAAAAATGATAAAAAAGAGTATAAATGACCTAATTGTAACAATAGGTTACTGAAATGTATCATTAGTTTTAAATGAAATCACTAAAAAAAGATACAATTAGGTAATGTATAACCTATATATGACTGTATTGTATCATGAATTTAGAATACATGACTGAATTGTAACATAAATATTAGTGTTATAAGCTGAAGATTATGATACAATCAAGTCATGTAATTAAATTTAAAGATACAATTCAGTCATCTATATGAAATTTTGTTACATTTTAGTTCATATATGACCTAATTGTATCATAGATTTTAGAAGTTTTTTATACAATAAGGTTATGTATTAATGAAAAATCATGAAACAACACGACACGAAGCTGCACGAAGCCACACAACACGGGACGATACGACACACGACATAAATGTAACATTTATGAAAAAAATATCAAAAAGTATTATACATTTTACTCATATAATGTTATAATGGTCGCGTAAGATTGATACATTGAGGTCGTGTATCCTTTTCCAAATGAAAAGTTTGATACAAGACGGTCGGATTACCTAAACTTTACATATAAGGAAAGCAAAGGGATGAATACAAAACTTAGCAGTCATAAGAAAAAGACCAAGCAAATAATACTTCAGGCCAACACCCTGATAGAGTCCCCCTCCATCTTTTCAAATCTCATGGAGGCCAGGCTATTCTATCTGGCCTTGGCCAGTCTGAGGCCCCAGCTCAAGGCTGGTGAGCCTACTGAAAACAAAGTAGTAAGTATTCCTTCAGTTGAGGTCATCAAGATGTTTGGTGGCAACAACGTGTACTATTCACGTCTGAAGGGTTTTTGTCGTAACCTTCAGGGTATGCAGGCTGTGCTGAAGGACAACGAGGAAGAAGGAAAATACATATCTGTGGTGCCTTTTCCAAAATTTGAATTTGATAAGGCCAAGGGTATGCTTTCCATTGAGCTGCATAAGGATTTTGCCCCTTATGTACTGGAACTGGCGGGCAAGCCTTATACCCAGATTTCAGCCAGCTCTATCTTTTCCCTGAAGTCCACCCATTCAATAAAGCTGTTGGAGCTTCTTTTGCAGTACCAGGGCTTTGAGAAATTTAAAAACTCTGGGGTCATAGAGCGTGAATTTTCTTTGGAACAGCTGCGTGAATATATGGGAGTTGAAGACAGATACCAGAATGTATCCGTATTTATAAGGTCCGTTATAAACTATTCCGTTAATGATATAAACAGCCATACCGGCTATTATATCGAATATGATAAAATCAAGCCAAGCCGCACCATTACCGGCTTCAAGTTCTACCTCAGCAAAAAGAGCGATTCTCCGGATGTTGAGGACAATATTACCGTTGCTGAGGATGATCTGGTGGATATTCTCCTTAAATATGGTATTGGCAAAATCGTGGCCAACCGTCTAATAAGGAACTATGACGCCAAACGCATCAGGGACAATGTGCAGTATACCCTTACCCAGCACGGGGTGAAGAATATTCCCGCCTATATGCGCAAGGCCATTGAGCAGGATTATGCTGGTAATGCCAAGAAGGCTGTCATGCAGTTTGATTTGTTCGAACAGAATAAAATGGCGGAAGACAGCAGCGACAAGGCATGCGAGGAATTCCTTATTTCCCGTGGCATTGGTGAAATGTCCCGGGAGGTTATTATGGCCAAAGCCAAGGCTGGGGATATGGACGAGGTTGTGGATAAATTATTGGGCGATATTGACAAGGCCCAGTTTATAAAATGCTATCAAAAGGGAGATTTTTCTTCCCTTATGGATAATGTTGGGTCTATATATGACCAAAATGTATCAGAATTTTCAGCAGCCCAGGAGAGGGTTGAGGCTGAAGCAGTTAAGGCAACACCAGATGCTGAGGATAATGATACATTTGAGGCAGATGATGCAGCTATCCTTGATGCTGTTGAGGATGTGCCTGAGGCTGAAATGGTTCCAGTTGAGGAACACAGCAGCTCTGTCAAGGAAGCTCTGAAAAACCAGCTGGTGCTTACTGTGCTGGTTAATGGCCAGAAAATCAGCAAGGAATTTTTACAGCAGTGTCTTGATGCCAAGCTGAATATTTCCGAGATTCAGAGCATCGTTGGTAAAACATCCATAGCGGATATCCTTGAGTAATCCACACAGTCCACAGATATCCTGTGAATAACTCTGTATAACCCTTTGATAAATTGTGGATTTCCCAAGAAAACTGTGGATTAATTTAATATTTTAAAGCAAAAAAAGGACGCAAACTCAGTTGCGTCCTTTTAAGTTGCCTGTGTATAAAATTTTACTCGTTGGCGTCGTAAATTTCTTCAAGGGTTCTGGCATTTGCCTGAACTTCATTGGAAAGCTCTGATGGCACCATTTCCCTATCACCACCGTGGTTCAGATAGAGAGAATAATACTTAACTGCACTGCCCTTATCCCCCAGCATTAAGCTATTGTAACCAACAAAACGATAGTTGCTCTTTTCATCAGGCTTAAGGCTGATGGCTTTTAATGCTGCCTCGTTGGAGGTTGCGTAGTTCTGAGCCTGCATCTGATAGTAAGCCATATTGCTGTAAAGCCAGTAGGTATCATCAATGGAGTTGTCCTGGCAGATTTTAAGGGCCTTATCAGTATATTCAATAGCCTTCTGGGTATAATCATCATTCCAGGTGTTATGCT
Source organism: Anaerovibrio lipolyticus LB2005 (assembly GCF_000621545.1). Classification (GTDB taxonomy): domain Bacteria; phylum Bacillota; class Negativicutes; order Selenomonadales; family Selenomonadaceae; genus Anaerovibrio; species Anaerovibrio lipolyticus_A. The sequence goes on along the minus strand of NZ_JHYA01000003.1, from coordinate 218,430 downwards.
TTTCCCTGTATTCGGCATTAAGGGCATTCAAGGCACGGGACATATTTCCAGTTTGAATATAGCTGTTTGGATCTGCCTTGTAGGCCTTTTCAGCCTCCTTGTAGGCCAAAACATTAAGCCCAAGCTTGGTGTAACCTTCAAAATGACCTTCATAGGAGGAAGCATTTTCAGCGGACATTACCTCCTTTTGGCGCTTGGTAATCTTGTCATTGCGCTCCTTTTCAGCCTTTCTCAGCTTTGCCTTGGTGCTCCTGTAATCATTATCATGGATATCTAAGGCATAAGCATTAGTAAGCATGGTCTGAAGACTGGCAGAAAGAGAAGGATCATTCAGGGCATTTTTCAGATCCTTATAGGCAATGTCACTGAGGAAATCAGGAGTGCCAAAGCCCCAAGCCTCAACGGTGGAATAGTCGTGGATACCCTTGCAGATACCACCGGCAATAAGATAAGCATTTTCCCAGTCAGCCAGCTCAGGTGTTTCCCCTGCAGTCATGAAATGCTTGTCATCAATGAAAATTTCAGTACCATTTTTTACCTTTACATGGTTGTAGCCATATTCTTCCATACGCTGCTGGGCTTGCTCAAAGCGCTTTTGAGAAGCTGGATGGTTATAGGCTCCCGTAAAAATTTCCTTTATAATGTTGCGATCAGTATTATCCCCCTTGGCCATATTTAGGGTCATGGCAGAGAAGCCACCAGGGTTAAAGCCAGCACTGCAGTGGAGATAGAAGCCATATTCATCTGCATCAGCCTCAGACAGGTTGGTGGTGTTTTTTACGGAAATGTAATTTCCAATATAAGATCCCAAAGTAGCCTGGAGCACATCTGCTTTCATGGTGAGAAGTGCTGTACCGTATTTATAAAGGACCTGCTTTGGGGCATCCTTTGCAATGTGCTGATGAAGGCCATGAATCATCTCATGGGACATTACTGCTGCCAGTGCGTCATCACTGTGGAGATCATTCAGAAGGCCACTATTTACTTCAATAAAATCATTTGGATAGCAGGCCGCATTCCACTCATCATTATTGATAACACGCCATCTGAATGGCAGGCTGTTTGGCTCCATGGCGTAATGGCCGTGGTCTATAAGCTGGTTCAGAACCCGGGATACCCGCTCGTTGTGCTCTACAGAGGTATCAAGACCATATTTTTCAACGGTTTCATTCAGGGTCTTTTGCTGGGTTTCAGGGCTGTTGCCCCAATTCAGCAAATAGGTCTGTACTTGATCGTATTCCATGGCAGCCTGTGAAACAGTGCCAAAGATGTTGCCGATTAAACCCCAGTCTGCAGCCTCTGCTACTGAAGGCGCAGAAAGGGGAGCAAATGAAAAGGTACACGCCAGCAGACCAGTGCTCAGAGTGTACATTACCTTTTTCTTCAAATCCATTTTTTTCAATCCCATCACCTCATCATATTATATATGAAACATCATATCACTATTAAATATGGGATACATTATATTTAAATTAATACTGTATTAATTAAAAATAAAATGTTAGACTCTTAATTCTTGTAAAATAAGATGCAATGAAAAATTTATTTATTTGGTGATATCTTTCAACTAAAATTCATAATTCATTGCTATAGTATAACCATAGACAATAGCATTAAAGCTATTGCAATGTATCTCAGCTATTTTATTACAGAGGGGAAGTGAAGCTGTATGGATACAAACGATGTTAATAATTACATGAAAAAGGTGAGAAGATATTTGAAAAATACCAAGCTCAACGATTTATCACGGATGATTGAAATAACCAAGCTGGACAACCTTGGCAGAGGGAAGGCATTTCTCGTTGCCGGCGTGGTTGCCTGGTCTGCATTTACATGCAGCTTTGGTAATGTAAATAGTGCCTCGGCGGCACAGCTGGGCCTTATGAGCACAGCAACTGCCCTGACAGACAGTATGCGCCTTGGTGGTATTCCTTATCGTAACAGAAACGGCAAGGTTGTAATTTCCGGCAGTGCATCCCAGGGGGATAATATTCTGGAAGGATGTCAGCAGCGGGCTCAGGTGGCGTATAATATGGCACGGGCCAATGAACCACGTATTACTATGGATATGCTGGATATTGCCAATAGACTGGGTACCTCCATGGAGGGGCTGGAGTATTCCGTTAAGACAGCCTCCAGTATCAAGAGCAAAATTGATCGCAAGACCAACAAGGCCCTGGAAGCAGGGGAAACCCCAAAGCAGGATTTTGAATATGTTTCTGAAACCGGTGATCTCCTCAGATATACTGAGGTGGTAAACCACGATGAAATGGCAGATAAGGTTCGTGACACTGTGGCGCTCCTTGAGGAGAAGGGCTACACTTTGGATGAAATTGACAATAAATATCTCAACAAGGATGGCCGCTACAAGGCAGTTCATCTGAATGCTACCAGCCCATCCGGGCAGGCCTTTGAAATACAGGTTCATTCCCAGGAAACTCTGGCAGCCAGTCGTGCAACCCATAAGATGTACGAGGAATGGAGAAATCCGGAGACCTCTACTGAAAGAAAGGCGGAGCTTTATACTTCCATTAAGAGCACCTATGACAGCCTGCCTTTGCCAAGGGGAATAGAGCAGCTTGAAAATTATAAGCGTGCTGTTTAATAATAATTAAAATAAATATATATAATGGTTATATAAAAGTTGTAAAAATGTTTAAATAACATTATAATAATATCATTAAAAGATAATCCCATTTTTGATAAACCCATAAGACCTTCCTAGAGGGAAGCACCTGCTGCCTGCCAGCAGGTGTTTTCTTTTTTAGAAATTGCGAGTGTTGTAAAAATTATATTCCTTATATTGCGAAATTTTCAGCAGGATTTTTATTATATTTTGCAGAATAAACTAAAATTAAGATTCACCGGAAAAAGCTAATAGCATACGCAAATATCCAATGAATGTGAGGTGGTTTTGGATGGGTGCTGTAGAGATAAAGAAATTGAAGGAAATAATAGACAAGAGCCGTTCCATGGTCTTTTTGGGTGGGGCCGGAATTTCCACCGAGTCCGGGATTCCGGATTTCCGTAGCGCCAAGGGCTTATATAACAGAAGACTAAAGCAAAAATTCACTCCTGAGGAAATGGTTTCCCATACATTTTTGGAGGATCACCCAAAGGAATTCTTTGATTATTATAAGAAAAATCTTATTTATCTGGATGCCAAGCCAAATAATGCCCATAAAGCTCTGGCCAAGCTGGAGGAAATGGGAAAGCTGAAGGCTGTGGTTACCCAGAATATTGATGGACTGCACCAGATGGCAGGCTCCAAGCGGGTCATTGAGCTCCACGGCTCTGTTCACCGTAATTTCTGCGTGAAATGCCACGCCACCTATGATGCAGAATTTATAGTAAACAGTGATGGGATTCCTACCTGTCCGAAATGTGGTGGCATGGTAAGGCCTGATGTGGTGCTTTACGAGGAGGCCCTAAATCGTCAGGACCTTATTGATGCAGAGGAAGCAATTACCAAGGCAGATACCATGATAGTAGGGGGCACCTCTCTTATGGTTTATCCTGCGGCCAGTCTGGTAAGATATTTCCGTGGCATGAACCTTATTGTGATAAACAAGACCGCAACCCCGGCTGACGAGTGGTGCGATCTGGTGATTCACGATGCTGCAGGAAAGGTGTTAAAAGCCTGTATTGAATAATATGTAGAATAATGCAATTTTTAAAGCTGATTTTGATTGTTCGCAGTCAAGGTCAGCTTTTTATTTGGCAGTATTAAAATAGTGGATAATTAACAAAAAAAAAACAATAAATAAAGTATAAAATAACAAATTAATAACAATAAAATAACATAAAAATAATGTTTAAATAATATCAAGGTTTCATTGGCAGAAAAGGATATATGTTAACCAGTATCCAATATCTGGTTGACAATAAAATAACACAGGCATACAATATTGACGTTGGTTAAATTAAATGTCGAAATAAAGTGAGGGGCATATAATGGGTGAGGTTAATTTTGATAACATAGATAGAATTGTAGAAGAAATTATAGGGGGAAAAAGGATAAAAAACGAAGATGATACATCCTTCCTCTTAAATACACCATTAGAAAAATTACAACAGGGGGCATTGAAGCTTCAGCAGCATTTCTGTGGCAACCACGTAGATCTTTGTACAATAATAAACGCCCGCAGCGGACGTTGTGGCGAGAATTGCCGTTATTGTGCCCAGGCAGCATGCCATAAAACTGGTGTAGATGAGTACGATTTTTTATCCACTGAGGAAATTCTGGAAAATGCCAAAGCCAATGAAGCCGTAGGAGTAAACAGAATTGCTTTGGTAACCTCTGGCAGGGCATTAAGCGGTAAGGACTTTGAAAAAGCCTTGGCCACCTATAGATTGATGAAGGATAAGCTTACGATTAAACTCTGTGCATCCCATGGGATAATTTCCAGAGAGCAGTTCAAAAAACTTCGTGAAGCTGGAGTGACCCGTTATCACCATAACATAGAAACTAGTGAGCGTTATTTTCCGGAAATTTGTACCTCCCATACCTATGAAGATAGGATAAGGACTATCAAAGCGGCCCAGGCTGAAGGCTTGGAGGTTTGCTCCGGGGGAATTATTGGCATGGGGGAAGGCTGGCAGGATCGTATAGATATGGCCTTTGCCTTACAGGAGTTAGGTATTCAGTCCATTCCAATCAATATTTTGGTACCTATTCCGGGAACAGGCATGGAGCATCAAGCCCCTATATCATCAGATGATGCACTAAGGACATTGGCTATTTTCAGATTTATAAACCCATCAGCAAATATCCGTATGGCTGCGGGACGAAAGGTGTTGCCGGAAAACGGTGCAACCGCATTTCAGGGGGGCGCATCCGCTTCCATCACCGGTAATATGCTGACAACCTCCGGCACCACCATAAAAGAAGATATGGGACTGCTTAAGAAATTAGGCATGACAAATCATTAAAAAGAATATTTTGAAATATCCCACGATTATTTCATAACCAAGTGAAAAAAATCCACGCTTGGGTTATAATAAAATAAACGTGGGATTTTTTATTGAAGCCAATCGAGGTGATAACCACCGTGCAATACATGTCGTACTATGATTCACCTTTGGGAAAACTTTATATTATGGCCCATGAGGACGGCTTGACTAACATCATCTTTGAACAGGAGGAGGGCAATCAGCTCCCTATTAATGTCAAGGATATTGAGTTTAGTGATGATTTGCCCATTATTCAGGATGCAAAATTGTGGTTAAGCCTATATTTTAGTGGCTGCAACCCGGATTTTATGCCTGTCCTATCTCTGGAGGGCACTGATTTTCGTATGGATGTATGGAATGTTGTTAAGGAAATCCCTTATGGAAAAACCATGACCTATGGTGAAATTGCCAAGCTGGTAAGCGAAAAGCGTGGCAAGCGGGCGTCGGCTCAGGCTGTAGGGGGAGCTGTAGGTAATAATCCAATACCTATAATGGTGCCATGTCATCGCGTTTTGGGTTCTGGCAAGGCTATAACGGGTTATTCCGGTGGTATTGATAAGAAAAAGTTTTTACTGGAGCTGGAGAAAATCGAATTTACGGAATAAGCTTTCCATAAAGAACCATTGGCTTTAATAAAAGTTACATAAACATTTAATAATCGCTTTATTAGTATTTAATAAAATATTTATTAATATTATATTAATGTTAAAATAATGTTTTGATTGTCAAGGTTAAATTGCGCACTTCTTTTGAGGTGCGCTTTGTAATATATATGGGCGGGATATTTGTGGAACAGAGCTATTATTATTTTGACGGGAAATCCAGGGCCTGGGTGGAGTGCCAGGAGCCTTGGATAGAAAAGGATATTGAGAAATTTTCATTAAGCATAGTTGATAAGGGAATGGGTGAAAGGCAGCTTGATGCCCTGGCAGAGCAGCAGTCCCCAGATCATCTTCTGGCCTATGTGGATATAGGTGATTTTGATTACCGATACAGCTGTGTATATAAGAAGGCCGCGGCCAGATGGCGTTTACAGCTATATAGACCCCAAAAAACGGCCATTATTTTGGTGGATGTTTTTAGTGTTATGGGCACTCCTGATGGGGTGGAGCTTCATAGAAGGGGAAGCAAGCAGTATTCATTGCGGCTGGACTATGGTAAGTGGCAGTACACTGCAATTCCGTCCAAGTCAGAGCAGGCGGAGTCCGGTGGCAGTGTTTTTAATTACAAATACGACTGGACCGATGAGGGCTTTGATTTTTCTGTGGAAATTCCTCAAATCGTTGCGGACAGGGTTATGACCTTCTTGAAGGAGCTTTCACAGGAGGAATTTGGCTTCATTCCCACTGTGCCGGAGGATATACCTCCAGCCAAGCTCATGAAGTATTTTACCCAGTTCCCTCTGGATGTGAATGTGGGCTGGTATGTGGATATGCTTGGCTACGATTTTGCCCGTAAAATCATAAGGACCAATGATACAAACTTTGATCTAATTTGCGATTATCTCCAGCTTCCTAAAACCAAGGGGCTTCAGAAAGCCTATCGGGAAAATGGACGGTCACTGGCTATATGCTTCTTTTTGCAGAAAATTGGCATTACGGATATAAATTTATGGCCCCATTTCTATAATATTAACCACCTTTTGGGGCAAAATCTGGATAGGCTTGGAATTGACCGAGTTGGAGCCTTTTACAAGCGTAAAGGGGCCTGGCAGCGATATTGGTGGGGAGATGTAAGCAATTTCGAAATATCATGGTGGTGGAAAAAGCAGGAGAAGGATGTGCGATCTGAGTATGATCCTGCCTATGTGGGGTGGCAGATGCTTTGCAGCTGGCTTATGGACAAGTGGGAGCCAGTACGGGTGGCAGAAATCCTCCACAGTGCCATGGAGGGCGGTTCATCTGATATTCGTGACTGCCTGAATATGTGGTTTAACAGCTATACCAGTGATGAACTCACGGATGAGTTTGTTCAGGCCATTTATCGCACGGGATTTTCCAAGGAAACCCATGATGTGTGGACAGCGGAGCAGCGCCGTCGGTATGAGCAGGACATTGAGCAGATGCGCCGTGAAAAAAATGCCCGTCATAAGCATTATATGGAAATAGAATTTACATTGGCCAAGGGTGACCTCATGAAGGAGGAGGATACACCACAGGGCTCTTTTAAGATTGCCCGCAATGGCAAGGAGCTTTTTGAGCTGTCGGAGATTTTCCATAACTGCGTTTTTTATCTCTATACAGAGAAGATGAACAACAGGGAATGCGCCATTTATTATCTGGAAAAGAATGGCCAGCCTGTGGCCTGCATTGAAGTGGTAAAGGGTGTTATTACCCAGGCTCTGGGAGACCATAATCATATATTGAAGGGCGAAATTAAGGATGCAGTGGTGGACTGGGGCATAAGGCATAATCTGGAATTTAAGCCAATAAGATAAAATAAAAGCAGGGGCTATGGCTGTAGCGCTAGTGATACTACAATTAATAGTATTGGCATTATAGAACAATAAAAAAGGCAGGGGCTAATGTCTGTAGCAATTAGCGAATGGGTCGTTAAGAAACTCTTTTGTCCGTACCTTAATATTAGTGGAAAAAATCATTTGTTTGAGCGAACCATTTAATGGTGAGCGAGTTATGATTTTTTTCACTATTTAATTAGGACAAAAAGTTTTAGACCCATGAGCGGCGCTACAGACATAGTCACTGCCTTTTAATTTTAATAAAATGTTAAATCAATATTAAAATAACATTATATTGAGTCTAATTAAATATTTAAAAAATGCTTTTAAAGCGCATACATATGATTAAGAGGCCCGGATCCTTTTCCTAGATTCAGCCCGTCCTTTAATGCACCGGTAATATACTTCTTGGCATTGGCAATGGCCTCTGGCAAATCATAGCCCATGGCCAGATTGCAGGCAATAGCCGAGGACAGGGTACAGCCTGTGCCGTGGGTGTTTGGATTATCAATATGCTCCTGGCGGTACCAGTTAAATTCTCCATCATAGTACAGAAGATCTGTGGCAGTAGAAGATAAATGGCCACCCTTTATGAGAACACCACCATAGATTTTGGAGCCGATTATTTTTGCAGCCTCCTCCATATCCTCCAGACTATTGATTTCCATGCCCGAAAGCACCTGAGCCTCCGGGATATTAGGAGTAATGACACTGGCAATAGGAAGCAGCAAACGACAGAGATTATCCTGGGCCTCATCCTCAAGGAGCTTGGAACCGCTGGTGGATACCATAACAGGATCTACCACAATATTCATGGCCCCGTAATTCCGCAGCTTTTCAGAAATAATCTGAATAATATCAGGAGAGGATACCATGCCGATTTTTACCGCATCAGGGGAAATATCCTCAAAAATAGCATCTAATTGCTGCCCTACAAATTCCGCCGGCGCGTTGTGAATGGCCCGCACCCCAGTGGTATTTTGGGCTGTCAGGGCCGTAATTGCACTGGTGGCATAGAGCTTGTGGGCGGTAATGGTCTTGATATCGGCCTGAATACCAGCTCCCCCGCTGGAATCCGACCCGGCAATAGTTAATACAGATTGCATAATAAACCCTCTCTCTCTGGGATAAGTTTCAAATCCCAAGCACATACATTTTTAAGTATAGAACCAAGAAGGGCCTCTGGCAACAAAAGTTTATATGATTGGCAGGATTTGAAAAGTATTTTGGCGAATTTTAAAGGCATAAAGAGAATCGGAGGAGTTACGTAATGAAAAGTGTATTGGATGAAGGCTTCAAGATGTATGGCCGGGTGCTGGATGTGGATGCAACTGAATTCATGGATGAGGTTCAGAAGCTGCCAGCGGCTCCCCAGGGTCAGGTGCTTTATGAGGCATCTATTCCATCCTTTGAGCAAACAAAGCTGTTCTTAAAGTTCATGGATGAGATATATGGGGGAATGCCAATAGAGTTTGGCTGCTGCCATGGCTTTAACGATAAACTGAACGGTCTGGAGTACCACAGGGATTCGGAAATCAATATTGCAGGAACGGATATGATATTGATGGTGGGGCACCGCTGGGATATTGATTATGAGGATAATTCATACGATACCTCAAAGGTGGAGGCCTTCTTTGTACCCAAGGGTACAGTGGTGGAGATATTTGCCACAACCCTGCATTACGCACCGTGTGGTGTGGATGGGAAGGAATTCCGTAGTGGGGTAGTGCTTCCTGGTGGTACCAACGAGGCTTTGGATGTGGTGCCGGAGGCCAAGGGGGAGTCGGCAATGCTTTTTGCCATCAACAAGTGGCTGCTGGTTCATCCTGAAAGTGGCGAAACAGGCCGGGTAGGGCTGCTGAAGGGTAAAAATTTAAGTGTAAGGGATTTTGAATAAATACCCATTAATTCTGTGGTAATTTAAGGGGGAATAAATATGTGCAAGATTTTAGTACCAGTAGATGGATCCGAAGAATCCGAGAAGGCCATAGAGCAGGCTGTACGTTTGGCCAAGCTGGAGCCTGGTAAGTTGATTTTTATGTATGTGGTGAATATTCAGCAGGCGGCTATTTCTGTACACCTTTGTCAGGAGATAATCGATTCTCTAACAGAGGAGGGGAACAGAATCCTTGGGGAAATCAAGGAAAGCCTGCCAGAGGGGCTGGAGTGTGAAACTGTCCTTGATGTGGGTATTCCTTATGAGAAGATTGTGGATTATGCCAAGGATAACGCCACTGATTTGATTGTTATGGGCAGTCGCGGCCTGAGTCTGGTGGAAGGTATCCTCATGGGCAGCGTCAGCCGCAATGTACTTGAGCAGGCACCATGCTCTGTTTTAATAGCAAAATAACAATTTTAAAACAATATTTTAGTGATTAATAAATATTAAAATAGCGTTAAATAAATGGGGCTACAGAATGTAGCCCCCATTTTAATATATTGAATTTAAAAATGAAGCTTGTTTTTTATGCGTTCTACGGCACGGAGGGTGTTTTCCCTGTCTCCGAAGGAGGTTAGGCGGAAATAGCCTTCGCCGCATGGGCCGAAGCCTGCACCTGGGGTGCCCACAATATTTACCTCTGTTAAGAGCTTGTCAAAGAAGTCCCAGGATGGCATATTATTTGGGGTCTTCAGCCAGATATATGGTGCATTTATGCCACCGTAGGCCTCAATGCCGGCGGCTTCAAGACCTTCACGGATAATGCGGGCATTTTCCATGTAGTAGCCCACCAGCTCCTTCACCTGCTTCTGGCCCTCAGGAGTGTAGATGGCAGCTGCACCACGCTGAATTATATAGGCAGTACCATTGAATTTGGTGGTGTGACGGCGGTTCCACAGCTTGTTAAATTCCACTGCCTTGCCTTCTTTTGTAAAGCCTTTAACTGTCTTAGGAATTACAGTATAACCGCAACGGGTGCCTGTAAAGCCCGCAGTCTTGGAGAAGGAGCGGAACTCAATGGCCACCTCTTTTGCACCTTCAATTTCATAAATGGAGCGGGGCACATCTTCCTCGGTAATGTAGGCCGCATAAGCCGCATCAAAGAGAATAACGGATTTATTATCCTTGGCGTATTTTACCCACTTGGTCAGTTCCTCCTTGGAAAGGGTAGTGCCAGTAGGGTTATTTGGGCAGCAGAGATAAATCATATCTACCCGCTCGTTTGGTAGGTCAGGGGAGAAATTGTTGCTGGCATCACAAGGAAGGTAGGTAATACCTTCAAAATGACCGTCTTCCATAATTTCACCGGTACGGCCTGCCATAACATTGGTATCCAGATATACAGGATATACAGGGTCAGTAATGGCTACCTTGTTATCAGTGCCGAAAATCTCCTGAATATTGCCACAGTCACTCTTGGAGCCATCGCTGACAAAGATTTCATCTGCCGCAATATCAATGCCACGACCTACATAATTGGTCTGTCTGATGGCCTCAATAAGGAAGTCATAGCCCTGCTCCGGGCCATAGCCCCGGAAGGTTTCGGCCTGGGCCATTTCGTCTACGGCCTTGTGCATGGCCTCAATGCAGACAGCAGGCAAAGGCTGGGTAACGTCACCAATACCCAGACGGATAACATCAGCCTCAGGATGGGCCTCCTTAAAGGCAGCCACGCGGCGGCCAATTTCTGCAAAGAGATAGCTTCCTGGTAATTTCAAATAGTTTTCGTTTACAGTAGCCAAATAAAAACACCCCTTAAACATAACTTAGTATAACATTTTTATCATATTATATCACAGTAATATGCAAATACAATAGTTTAAAGAGAAAATATTGAAAAAGATTATCAAAAAATTAACCAAGCTCATATAAAACTCATGGTGATTGGCGAAGGAGGAGGCTATACCTAAAAAGTTTTTTGGAATTGTAGTATATACATAAATTTAGCTGTTTTGGTCGACTTTTTGGGGAAAAGCATATAAAATTAACATTTAGAAGATATGTTTGTAATTATTTCTGGAGAATTTTATGGACAGACTCATTATGCATGTGGATATGGATGCTTTCTTTGCATCGGTGGAGCAGCTGGATCATAAGGAATACCGTGGAAAGCCTCTGATAGTTGGCGGTATTGGAGGCCGGGGAGTGGTGTCTACCTGCTCATACGAGGCCAGAAAATTTGGAGTCCATTCTGCCATGCCCACTGCCAAGGCCATGAAGCTGTGCCCCCAGGGAATTTTTATTCGGGGCAATTATCCCCGCTACAGTGAGGTTTCCCAGCAGATTTTTGATATTTTTGAACATTACTCCCCTCTTATTGAGCCATTATCCATCGATGAGGCCTTTTTGGATATCAGCGGCATGGAGCGCCTTATGGAAAATCCCCTCCAATATGCCATGAAGCTGAAGCAGGAGATAAAGGAAAAAACGGGAATTGTGGCCTCTGTGGGCATTGCTCCCAACAAGTTTCTGGCAAAGATAGCCTCGGATCTGGATAAGCCGGATGGACTGGTGGTGGTGGACAGGGATAGGGTGCAGGAGTTTCTGGATCCGTTGCCCGTAAGGAGAATATGGGGTGTAGGGGCCAAAACAGCCATGGTAATGGACAGACTTCGTATTAAGACCATTGCCGACCTTAGAAAAATGACCTATGAGGAGCTTCATAAAACCTTCGGTGATAAAACAGCCTCCCATTTGTTTATGCTGGCCCAGGGGAAGGATGAGCGGCCGGTGGCACCAAGGGGCAGAGCCAAATCCATTGGCAATGAGGTAACCTTTGGGGAGGATCTGCAGACCGCTGAGGATGCTTTACAGGTGTTATTGGAGCTGTCCGTAAAGGTGGGCTGGCGGCTGAGAAAAGCTGGATTTAAGGCCAAGACCATACAGCTAAAGCTACGGACAAGGGATTTTACCACCTACACCAGGCAGAAGCAGCTTTTTGAGGCATCAAATTTCGACAATGATATTTATACAGCTATAAAAGAGTTATTTAAACATTTAAATATTACTAATAATATAAGGCTGTTGGGTGTTTCCACCACAGGCTTTGGGGAAATGGAGGCTGTGTCCCTGTTCCATGACGAGAAAAAGGACAAGCTCTATCAGGCCATAGATGATATAAATAATAAATTTGGCAAGCTGGGAGTAACCCGGGGAAGCTTGCTTAAAAAATAAAAATACTGGAATCTCAAAAGAGGCTCCAGCATTTTTATTGAGATTGTTTAGGTTAACACAATCTAGAATAACATTTTAATAATTGTTAAATAATAATTATATAATATTTATATAATATTATTTAGCTGTTAAAGAATTTATTTCTTGCCTTCTTTCTTTTCACCAGGAATGTCCATGATGGCGGTGGCGCCTCTCTGGCCGGTGCGGATACGGACCGCATCAGTAAGCTCATATACAAAGATCTTGCCGTCGCCGTAGTTGCCGGTGCGCAGGACCTTCTGGGCGGCTTCAAGAACCTTGTCCACAGGCACTTCGCAGACCACGGTTTCCAACTTGATTTTTGGTACAAGGTTTATATCGTATTTCTTGCCCCGATATACCTCCTCGTGGCCCTTCTGAAGGCCGCAGCCAAAGACCTGACTTACGGTCATGCCGAGAACCCCAATGTCATTAAGGGCACCCATAAGGTCATCCAGCTTATTGGAACGGGTAATAATTTCAATTTTGGTCATTTTCATAATATCACCTGTCCTTTCTCACGCCTTGTTGGCGGTGGCATTCAATACAGTGTTGGCCAGCATTTCAGAGGAATCCTCAAAGCTGCCCATAATAGGGCTGCCACCAAGAATGGAACGGGCATAGCCCCGCTCACCATGTTCAATGATGTCAAGGCCAGTAAGCTCCTCGGCCTCGGAAGCACGGGCTTCGGTCACCAAAGTAACCAGCATGTAGAGAATAGTGGTACCAACCACTGCCAGCACGACTGCAACACCAATGGAAATGAGCTGAGCAATAAAGAGATGGCTTTCACCATAGAAAAGACCGTTGGCACCATCAGGATTAATTTCTGTAGTGGCCCAAATACCAGTTGCAATAGCACCCCACATACCGCCGATACCGTGAACACCAAAGGCATCAAGGGCATCGTCGTAGCCCAGCTTTTCCTTGAGAACAGCAACGGCAAAGTAGCAAACCACACCGCCTACAAGGCCGATAATAACGGATGGGAGAGGGGCCACGAAGCCAGCGGCTGGGGTAATGGCTACCAAGCCGGCGATACAGCCAGAGGCGGCTCCAAGGATGGTTGGTTTGCCACTGATCCGCCATTCAGTTACTACCCAGGAAAGGGTTGCAGCGGCAGCTGCGGCCTGGGAGGTAACAAAGGCATTGGCAGCCAGCTCATTTGCACCAAGGGCACTGCCGGCATTAAAGCCAAACCAGCCAAACCAGAGAAGGGCTGCACCAAGAACGGTCATTGGAAGATTATGAGGAATCATGGCAGTACGGCCATAGCCGGCGCGCTTGCCAAGGAGAATACAAAGAGTGAGGCCGGATACACCGGAGAGAATGTGAATTACCAGACCTCCTGCAAAGTCAAGGGCACCAAGCTCAGCCAGGAAGCCACCGCCCCATACCCAGTGAGCCATTGGATTATAAATGAAGATGGCCCAAAGGAGAATAAAGAGAGCGAAGGCTGCGAACTTCATGCGTTCAGCAAAAGCACCTGTAATAAGAGCAGGGGTAATAACGGCAAACATACACTGGAAGGCTACGAAGGCCAGCTCCGGGATGGTGCCATTTTCAAGGACATTGTAGCCTACACCTACGAGCCCCACCTTATCCAAAGCGCCAATAAAGCCGTTGATATCAGCGCCAAAGGTCATGGCATAGCCGATAAGTACCCATTCAACGGAAATTAATGCAACTATAAAAAAACTCTGCATTATTGTGGTAAGTACATTTTTGCTGCGGACCATGCCACCGTAGAAGAAGGCAAGGCCGGGAGTCATTAGAAATACCAGGGCCGCACTGATGAGGACCCAGGCTGTATCACCGGTATTAATCATAATAATCAGTCCTTTCCACTTTAAATAAAAAATAGATTATTCCAATAATGTTTCCCAAATAGAATGGCGTCTCATAATCCCCCCCTTTTTTAAAGGAAGAACCATAAGACGCCATTGTCTTATACCTATACTGAAGAAAAAGCTAGGAGATCTTATTTCTTGTGTGACAGTATAGGCATTTTCTATTTGGTTTTGTGAGAAATACAACCTACAGGAGAACAAAAATACCCCACGAAACCCGGTACCTGATTTCATAGGGCGTCATTGCCATGTATGTTGTTGCTTCATAGTATACTCATTTTTTAAACTATGTCAATAGGGTATAGAAAACTTTTTTGGATAATTTTATGACATAGAAAAATAGGGAAAAGGATGTTGACATATACCCCCATAAGGTATATTATACCCCCATAAGGTATATTAATGCCGTGTGCGATGAGGAGAGTTTACAATGAGTGATATAAATACAGAGGAAAAGCATTGCTGTTGCTGTGGAAGTGCAGAGGCTGATGGCATTCATAAGCATAAATTCCGGGATAAGGATGGGGAGGAATATAAGGGACTGATTCGTCGCCTCAACCGTATTGAAGGACAGATCCGGGGGATTCACAATATGGTGGATGAGGACAGGTATTGTGTGGATATTCTTACCCAGGTCAGTGCGGTGCAGTCCGCATTAAATGCCTTTACCAAGGAGCTGTTGAATCAACATATTCATAGCTGTGTGGTGGAGGACATCCGTAGTGGTAATGACGCAGTTGTGGATGAGCTTTGCTGCCTTTTACAGAAGGTTATGAAATAACCAGGGGGTATATTTTGAAAAAAGAGAAGTTTGATGTAACGGGCATGACCTGCTCAGCCTGCTCGGCACGGGTGCAACGGGCCGTGGAAAAGGTGGCTGGTACACGGGAGGTTGCCGTTAATTTATTAACCAACAGTATGCAGCTGGAATACGATGAGTCTGTGACGAATCCGGAGGCTATTATTGCCGCAGTGGAGCAGGCCGGCTATGGAGCCAGCGTAAAGGGACAGCAAAAAAAGGCTGCAGAACGGGCTGACAACAGTGAAAAGGTGGCGGATAAACAGGCCAGAGAAATTTTACAGCGGCTTATATTGTCCTTTGCTTTTTTAATTCCCGTTATGTATATTGCCATGCATGGGATGCTGGAGAATATGCTGGGAATCCCGGTTCCAGAGGTTATAAAGGAGCTTTTTGACGGGCCCGAAAATGCCATAACCTTTGCCTTTGCCCAGCTGCTTTTGGTGCTGCCGATTATGTATCTTAATCGCCATTTCTATATTGTGGGGTTTCGTACCATGGTCCAGGGAGCGCCAAATATGGATACCCTTGTGGGAATGGGCTCTATGGCGTCAGCCCTGTTTGGTGCCTTTGCCATTTTCCGTATGGGATATGGTCTGGGACATGGTGATATGGCCTTGGTGACCGAGTACAGTACCAATTTGTATTTTGAGTCGGCGGGCATGATTGTGACCCTGATAACCCTGGGAAAATATTTGGAGGCCCGGGCCAAGGGACAGACCAGTCGAGCTCTGGAAAAGCTCATGGATTTGGCGCCAAAGCAGGCTACTGTTATAAGAGACGGAGCTGAGCAGCTGGTGGCTGTGGAGAGCCTTGTTATTGGCGATATTGTGGTGGTGCGGCCAGGGGAAAGGATTCCTGTGGATGGTGTGATTACCGAAGGCTCCACCAGTATTGACGAATCAGCTATTTCCGGGGAAAGTATTCCTGTGGAAAAGACAGTGGGGGATAAGGTTATTTCCGCCACCATCAATAAAAATGGATTCATTAAATTTAAGGCGTTGCGGGTGGGGGAGGATACCACCATTAGCCAGATAATCAGGCTGGTGGATGAAGCCAGTGCCTCCAAGGCCCCTATTGCCCGCATGGCGGATAAAATAGCGGGAATTTTCGTTCCCGTGGTTATTATGATAGCCTGTACCGCCGGCCTTATTTGGCTGATTATGGGAGCCAGTGTGGAATTCGTTTTTTCAATTGTAATATCCATTCTGGTTATTTCCTGCCCATGTGCTTTGGGATTGGCAACTCCTGTGGCCATTATGGTGGGCACTGGCAAGGGGGCGGAAAACGGAATTTTGATAAAATCCGGGGAAGCATTGGAAATTGCTCACAATATTGATACGGTGGTAATGGATAAAACGGGTACCATTACTGATGGAAAGCCTGTGATTACGGATGTAAAGGCCATTGACGTAACCGAAAGGGAGCTTATTTCCATAGCTGCAGGAATGGAAAAGGGCAGCGAGCATCCTTTGGCAGAGGCAGTTTTGAATTATGCGGATGCCAAGGGTATTGAGGCCATGTCCATGACAAATATTAAGGCTGTATTTGGTCGGGGACTGGAGGCTGATGGCCAGTATTTGGCCGGAAGTCAGAGCTTCATGGAGGAACAGGGTATTAATACTGCACCATATCAGGAGTATCTGGATGAGCTGGCGGATCAGGGCCGTACCCCGTTGTTATTTGCCCAGAATAATGTATTAATTGGCATTCTGGGGGCGGCGGATAGTGAAAAGTCCACCAGTGCTGAGGCCATAGGACTCTTTAAGGAAATGGGTATTGAGGTGGTTATGCTTACCGGGGATAATCAGCGGACTGGCGAGGCCATACGGCGCAGACTGGATATACCAAGGGCCATCGCGGGAGTTTTGCCGGAGCATAAGGAGGCTCATATTGCTGCGCTTCAGGGCAATGGCCATCGGGTGGCCATGATAGGTGACGGAATCAACGACGCGCCTGCATTGGCACGGGCTGATTTGGGTATTGCCATTGGGGCAGGTACTGATATCGCCATTGAAAGTGCCGATGCAGTATTGATAAGAAATGACCTACTGGATGCGGTCAGTGCCGTTAAATTAAGTAAGGCGGTTATGCGCAATATTAAGGAAAATCTTTTTTGGGCCTTCTTTTATAATGTGATATGTATCCCGGTGGCAGCAGGGGCTTTGTACACCACCTTTGGAATTAAGCTATCTCCGGTAATGGGGGCAGCTGCCATGAGTATGTCCAGTGTTTGCGTTTGTTTAAACGCTTTGCGGCTGAGATTTTTTAAGCCGGAAGCCCTATTAAATATATCAGAAAAACCAGCTGAAACAACCAGTGAAGATTTTAAGGAGGAAAAAATTATGGAAAAGACTTTAAAAATTGAGGGTATGATGTGTATGCATTGCCAGAAGCATGTTACTGAGGCGCTGTCCAAAATGGACGGGGTTACCGAGGTTAATGTGAATCTGGAGGCAAAAACTGCAGTGGTAAAGGCAGGTCGTGACATTCCACAGGCAGAATTTAAGGCCGTAATCGAAGAAGCTGGCTATGAACTAGTAGGTTAGTAGGTAAAAGAAAACTAAAAAATGTATACGAAAAAGAGATTGCATTCTACGGGACTTTGCCAAGCCATATCTCGTAATGGGCAATCTCTTTTTATTATGAAATCTTAGTGAATCAAATCTGAAAGATGAAGATGAACTTTAGATTTCGTGTTATTATTCTTTTAAAAATGGGTCTTCGGAGACCTTTATGGTGTTGCCGAAGGTCCATAGGGTGTCAGCAGTAAAATCGTAAGCAGGGTTGGTTAAATCCTCGTTGGAAATATAATAATTGGATTCTGCGTTCATAATTCCACTAAGGGTGTTATACATCATATCGTTGGTGAAGAAGGTATTTTTCCTGTCCATAAGAATTTTGGATTTTGACGAATTATTTTTAAGGTATTCATCACCTAAATAAATAAACATGGGGATGCGGACCTTCACATAATTCTGGTCATTAGGAGTATGGCCGGTTCTCATGTGCTCACCATGGTCGGAAAAATACAGCATGACCTGAAGATTCAGATTATCCTTTGCATATTCGTATATGGACTGTAAAAATTCATCTGTGTAGCGGATGCTGTTGGCGTATTCTGCTTCCTTGGAATCCTCAGTGAATACAGCCTTTTCCTTTGGATAGCGCTCCTTGTAGGCGGCATGGCTGCCGTTGCCGTGAAGTATAACAAGGTTATTTTCCTGAGGATTAATCTGGCTTAGCTCTGCCAACATACTGTGGTCGTCATCATTTCCCGTATTCAGGAGGTAATCTGCCCGGGAGGCCACATTGAAGAAGGAGGATTCATTGTTGTTTTTCCCCAGATTGGTGATCCAATAGGTTTTGTAGCCCTTCTTTTTGGCAATATCAATAATGTTCATGCTGTCCAGAAAATCCTTTTCATGGTAGGCACTCTTTTCCGTAAGAGCGCTTTCCAGCACCTGCTGGGTGAGACTCTGACAAGCATAGGCGTTATTGAAGATAATAAAATTAGGGTTATTTAGCTGCCGGCTTAGCCATGGTGTATCATCGTATTTGTAATCAGGGGTGTAGGCCTTCATTTTGTCACGGGTGGCAGATTCACCAATAACCATAATAATAGTGTGGGGAGAGCTGGTAATAGGGGTATCGTCAGAAATGGCAATGCTGTCTTTTTTGGCTTCAATATTTCTGTAATATTGGCTTAAACCCATACTGTAGCGGACAGCCTTAATATATGGCCCCATAAAATCCGTTTGGCTCCACATATTCCATGGCAGAAGGGAAACCGCCAGGGTTATACCTATGGAGGCAATCAATACGGGAGGCTTTCTGTCCTCTTTTTGCTGGGATGAAAGCAGGGTCCTCAGCCTGTTTATAAGAAGAAAAAGTCCTGCAAGGGCTATTGCTACAAGGCCAATGTAAAGAGGCCCCATATAGGTCATTATCCATTCAAGGGTTTCCCTAAGATTTGTGTTACGTATGGCTGTGGCTTCCTCGTAGGTTATGAGGGTGCCATATAACTGATAGTGTATAAGGGACAAAACAGGAGGCAGGCAATAGATGAATTGCAGGCCGTCCAAAAGGTACAGAAGGGCTTTTTTGTTGGTATATTTTTCCAGCAGAAATTGTACCATCATAAAGCTGGCAGCACCTCCCATGCCGGCAATTATTTCGCTTTCGTGGGAAGCAGGCCCTGCATCGATGAACATATATTTATAAAGGGCATAAATATACCACCAACCGGTGATAAAAAGGAAGGGCGCCCATTTCTTATGAAATAAAGGATATCCGCTGGTGAACTGGGTAATAAAAATAAGCAAACCACATATTAATGATTCAGCGGTAAATATCAAGTTAAAGCTGATACTGCTATCCCCTGTGGTGGCATAAAACAACACGTTCATAAGTGCCCAGCAGATAATGCTGTTGATAATATATGTTCCTATTTTTTTCCTATCCATTTATACAAAACTCCCAAAGCTAACAAAAAAGCCCAGGACAAAATCCTGGGCTGTGATTTCTGGTGACGCGTAGGGGATTCGAACCCCTGAAGCCGCCGTGAGAGGGCGGAGTCTTAACCACTTGACCAACGCGCCGTGAACAAGAAATATACTACTACAAAAAACGCCCTGAGTCAAGGAAAAATTAAAAAAGCACCATTATCCGATAATCTGAACCTTGGTCACACCAAAGGCTTCCTTCAATGCAGGAATACAGTCACGCTCCAGAAATGTGCGCTCCAATATGCCTCCGCTGACTATGAGCAGTGTATCTCCCCGTTTGTTAAAGGTTTGAATATTTTTGAAAGCCCGTTTGTATATTTCCTCCGGCACAAGCTCCAGTAGCTTGTCTACCCCCTGAGCCAGCTCAGGCTTATCTCTTTTGATTCGTACTTCAAAGGGCTCTGCTGCCTCTGAGGAGAGGTGGGCATTGCCAGCCATGTAGTTTTTATTAAGCATTGTGAATCCTCCTGCTGTGAAACTTTCTTTTTCATAATACAACTTTTGCGTCACATAGTCCAATAGGAACCTCTCTTTATTGAAGCAAATTGGCAAAAAATTCTCTATTTTGGTATTTTTTAGTTAATATGCAGGCTAATTTTTGATATAATATTAGCGAATATACTAACGTATAATGTATCCAAATCAGAGATTATGATAGTAATATTTCTTTTCTTTGTATAAAAATATGGGAGACTCATGAGAATGCGACGTGACCAAAGAATATTTTTAAACAAAATAAAGCTGCTGTTTTGCCTTGTGGCGTTTTTTGCTTGCCTTGTGGGGGCTTTTAGGTTATATTCTGCGGTGCCTGTGGAGGCTAATGCCGAAAAGGTAGTTCGTGTAGGTTATTTTTCCGAAGAAAACTTTCAGCTGGGTGATCATGATGGCTCGGTTAAAAGTGGCTATGGCTACGATTATTTGCAGCGATTAAAGCTCTATACAAACTGGAAATATGAATATGTCTATGGCCCTTATGGAGAACTGTATGAGAAGCTGTTGCGTGGAGAGATCGACATGCTGGGGGGGCTGGCCTACAGACCGGAGCGAGAGGCGGTTATCAGCTATCCCAAGGATCCTATGGGGGAAAGCCAGTATTTATTTTTCAAACGCATTACCAATCCTCATGTGACCACGGAACCGGAGTCACTGAACGGAAAGCGGATAGGCACGTTGACAGGTGCCCATACCAAGGTGGCGGAGCAATATATCGCCACGCATAACATTAATGCGACATTAGTAATCTATGATGATATTAAAGACCGGGATAATGCCCTTAAAAGTGGCTATGTAGACGTTATAATTGCGGAGGCGTACAACACTTTTCGCAATATGGGGTTTGAGGTTTGCATGGAAGCCGGCGTAACGGATTTCTATCTTACGGTCAGCAAGTTCCGTCCGGATATTCTTGAGGATTTGAATAGGGCCCAGCACAGACTTTATAAAGAAAATCAGAATTATATTAACGATCTGAGTAAAAAATGGTTTAAACGTACGGTTTTTACAACTGCCCTTTCCCAGGAGGAGTGCCAATGGCTGGAAACTCATGATACTTATAGGGTGGGTTATCTCAATAATTATTTGCCATATAGTGATACGGATTCCAATGGTGAGGTAACCGGTGTTGTAAAGGATCTTGTTCCCGAAATTTTTAAGGCGTTGGGGTACACTGAAATTAATATAGAGTACAAGGGCTATGATACATTTGAAGCCTTGGTCAAGGCTCTGCAGGAAAATGAGGTAGATTCTATATTTCCTGAAATTTCTAACTACTGGATTGCTGAGGAATATGATATGCTGCCAAGTGATCCCGTAATAAACTCATACTTTAATGTACTGTATAAAGGGGATTACCCAGACATGAGCAAGGTAAAAATTGCCGTTGCCGGTCGTTTGGGGATGCTGGATGACTTCAGGGCGGTTTATTATCCTAATAATCCAGTTATTTATTACGATACCGACGAGGAGGCCATGGATGCAGTCGTTAAGGGAGAGGCGGATGTAGCTATTGTAAGTGGTCTGAGAACAGATTCACTTTTGCCCAAAAAAACCAGCTATAATGTTCTTCACGCAGTCCAGCTGCCGGATGATGCAGCTGTTGGATTTGACGGAATGAATGTGGATGCTATAGGAATCAGCGTGTTGAATCACGGTATAACTCTTATGGACAAGGATTTTACCCTGACACGGTCCTATTCCTATATGCCCCATTTGGATATGAATCCCGGTGAATTTTTGAAACAAAATATATGGATTCCAATTGGTGCCATTGTTGTGGTTTTCAGCCTGATATTATTCTTTATTTCCAGAGAAAACAGGCGTAATCGTGAGCATTTGGATGAGTCGGAAAAGCAGATACAGGAAATCACCACCCTTAATAGCATTTTGCAGGACAGACAATTACGTCTTGAGGAGCTTACTGCTGCTCAGGATATTCAGCTGGAGAAAACCCAGGTGCTTAACGAAATGCTTCAGAGTCAGCACAAAAAGCTGGAGGAAGCCCGTGAAGCTGCCGATGTGGCAAATCAGGCCAAAACCTCCTTCCTGTTTAATATGTCCCACGATATTCGTACACCGCTCAACGCTATTATTGGCTTTACGGAGCTGGAGGAAAGGGACCCTGATAATGTTGAACTGAACAAGGAGTACCGCAAAAAGGTTAAGCTGGCCAGCTATCAGCTTTTGGACATACTGAATAATGTCTTGGAAATGTCCCGTATCGAAAACAAAAAGGTTGTTATTGATGAAGAGCTGGAGGATGGCATAAAGCTGTTAAATGCCTGTGTTGCAGTATTTGAGGGAGAAATAAAGAAGAAGAATCTCAAGCTGGAGGTTTCCTGTGACCTACAGCATCGCTATCTTTACCTTGACAAAACCCATTTGTCTGAGGTGGTTATGAACATTGTAAGCAATTCTGTGAAGTATACCCCTGAGGGCGGTATGATTCAGATTCGGGTTAAGGAATTGCCTGGAAAAAAGGCGGAGCAGTGTTTGGTGGAGGTATCCATCAGGGACACCGGCATCGGTATGTCAGAGGAGTTTGTGGCGGAGATTTTCGAGCAGTTCTCCAGAGCCCGTAACACATCACAGAGCGGTATCCAGGGTACTGGACTTGGTATGGCCATCGTTAAGAATCTCGTGGAGATGATGAATGGTGAAATTGAAGTCCACAGTAAACTGGGAGAAGGCACCGAAATAGTTTTTCGGACCCCTCACAGAATTGGGGAGGAACCGTCTGCTGCAGTGGACAACAATGTTCAGGAGGCGGCACCGGATTTTTCCGGCAAGCGTATTCTTTTGGCTGAGGATAATGAACTCAATGCAGAAATTGCCACAGCTATTTTGGAGGACAGCGGCTTTAAGGTGGAGCATGCCTGTGATGGCGTTGAGTGTGTTGATATGCTTACCAAGGCCGAGGCTGGCTATTATGATATGATTCTTATGGATATACAGATGCCAAATCTTAATGGTTATGAGGCCACCAGAAAAATCCGCAATCTGGACGACAAGGCAAAGGCTGGTATCATTATCGTTGCCATGACGGCCAATGCCTTTAAGGAGGATAAGGAGAGAGCCCTGGAGGTTGGTATGAATGACCACCTGGCCAAGCCTATTGATGTAAAGAAAATGATGGATACTCTGACCTATCTGTTTAAGAAGGCAGAGGCATAGCCACAAGATAGATTAATAAAATAATAAAACGCAAAAAAGCAGAAAGGCCGGACGCCACATAAGTGACGCCCGGCTTTTCCAGTTCTACGGGAGAATGCTTTACAGAATATTAGTTACTGTGCAATATCCACATTGGACGCAGTAGCCATCTGTGCTTGAATTTTATAAGGACTATAACGCTTAATCATATCCATTACACGACTATCTGGCTGCTGCTTTCCGGCTTCTTTAATACCCTCCGGCATAGTCTTATAATCTTGTGTATGAACGAATTTATCCCAGGCATTTTGTAATGCCCTAATCTTAAAGAGAAATGTTTCCAAAATATCCTGATCATTGGCTCCAGGATTGGTGTCCTTTAATGGTGGTAACGGCATTGATGTCTCAGAGGCAGTTTCCACATCAGCCTTGATG
Source organism: Anaerovibrio lipolyticus LB2005 (assembly GCF_000621545.1). Classification (GTDB taxonomy): domain Bacteria; phylum Bacillota; class Negativicutes; order Selenomonadales; family Selenomonadaceae; genus Anaerovibrio; species Anaerovibrio lipolyticus_A. The sequence goes on along the minus strand of NZ_JHYA01000003.1, from coordinate 194,648 downwards.
GCCTTGGCGGATGCTGCGATTTCAGCAGTTTTGCCGGCCTTTGTGCTGTTTCCAAGGCTTGCCTTAATCTGAGTCATAAGGCTGGTTACCATCTGCTGTACTGTTGAGGCCTCAGCCTCCTGCTCATCGATAATATCATTATCTTCAGAGCTCTCTGTAGCAGAAGCCCTTATTGCGGTATTGGCATCCCTGTTGAGAGCCTTCATAAGAGTATCCCGGGCCTCCTGCTTGGTGTGACAGCCAGCCAGCGAATTTTCGAAGCTTACTCTGGCTTCCTCCACATCTTCTGCCTTGCGGTGGAGTGCGGGATTCTTTAAACTGAGATGGTCCATTTCAATAGAGGAAAGCCTTTGTCCCTCCTGCAATTTGGACCTGATGCTGGCAGTTTCAATCGCATCACTGGAGCTTATTCCGGAAGAATGACTGGTATGATTCTTCTTAACGGATAGTTGCAGCTGTGATGTATTTGAGGGCATCAGGTTCCGTCCTAAATTGGCACGGTACTGGGCAACCAACTGATAATTGCGCTGCCTGGAGCTCGTACCAACACGCCCGATAGCTTCCAGCATTGAAAACACCTCCTTGTACCTCTCCTTTTTTCCCCCTCGTATTTTACCACTAAAGTTAATAAAAATTTTATTTATGGGAAAAATGTATGAATTGTAGAAAAATTTAGACTATAATTCACTCATATTATACCATGTTTTGGTGGAATAGCCTATATGAACGTAAAAAAATTAATAAGGCACCCTGCAAAAAATGCAGAATGCCTTTGATTTGATGGTGTAAAATGGCTTTTTTTATTGTTTATTAAGTACCTCTACCAAAGCCTTCATATATTCAGGAATATCCGGTGGTCTTCTGGCGGAGACAATATTCTTGTCTACTACGCATGGCTCATCCAGCCAGGTGGCCCCGGCATTTTTCATATCGTCCTTTATGCCTGGGGTACTGGTAACCTTTCGTCCATTTAAGACATTCGCTGATACCAACACCCAGCCAGCATGGCATATTTGACCGATGAGCTTACCCTCCCGGTCCATATCAGCTACCAGCTTTAATACCTTAGGAAATCTTCTGAGCTTGTCTGGTGCCCAGCCCCCAGGTACCAGTATGCCGTCATAATCCTTGGCATCTACCTCATCAAATGACATGGCTACCTCGCAGGGAACACCGTATTTGCCATGGTATACACCAGCCTTTTCGGCCACAAGATCCACCTGAACGCCAGCTTCTCTCAGCCTCATTACTGGGCACCATAACTCCAAATCCTCAAAGTCATCACTGACAAGCTGTAAAACTTTCTTCATGCTTAATTCTCCTTACTTTCCTTGCTTGTTTTTATTTTTTTGCCCAAATCATCAAAGAATGATTTGCTTATGCGACCAAAGATACCCTGCTGTCCGTGGTAGGAATCATCCCGTTCACGCAGCTCATCCCGAGACATAATCAGTTTGTTGGTCTTGTTGTCATACACATCGAACTTCACCCGTACAGTGGATGTGTAAATGGTCTTTTCAGGGTGATAAACGGGAACGGTGTAGTAATAGGTCTCATCGTACCAGCTGCCATCGGAACGCTTCACCTTTCGGGTGGCGGATCTGGTTTCCCAATCGGTGTAGGCCGGCTTGATGTAGTAATCGTCATGCCACTTTAAAATCGCTGCCTTTACATAAATGTCAGCCATATCCTGAGGATAGAGGACTGCATCCTTGTCTGGATGCATGAGCTTGTAAGGCGGCTTTGAGGCGGTCTTCCAATATTCCTCCTGCACAACCTTTTCCGTCAGATCACTTGGTATTTCAGAGGTGTCAACTATTTCTATGTCGTAGACAATGGCCCGCTGGATACAGGAAAAATCATAGGCTTTGTCTTCCCAGTGAACCTTTTCTGCATGGGTTGCCAGTGGGCATAGCATCAAAAGCAGGAACATCACTCCGCTCAGAACAGGGTTTAAAAACCGAAACATGGGAAACCCTCCTTTCAAGGGAAATATCAAAATTATTTATATCTCTATATTCGATTTTTTGGGGAGTATTCCTTCTTAAAAAACAGTTATAATTCCATTAAATTTATATGTGAATTATTTTTAATAACAGTAATTGTAGCGAAATGTGCATTGTGATATTATAATTGTAATATAGGGCATATGGGGGCGGTATTATGAGTGACCAGTCTAAAAAAAAGATTCTTATTATTGATGATGCAGAGGTAAACCAGCTGTTGCTGTCAAGAATTTTAGCGGATTATGAGCTCCTCAATGCTTATAATGGAGGGCAGGCCTTCGAGCTTTTGCAGGAAAATGGGACAGGACTGGATTTAATTATACTGGATTTGGTATTGCCGGATATGAATGGTCTGGAGCTGCTTCGCTTTATGAAGGATAATGACCAGCTTAAGGAAATACCCGTGATTGTTATGAGTGCCCAAGGCCAGATGGAGCAGACCACACTGGAAATGGGGGCTGTGGAATTTTGGAAAAAGCCGTTTTGGAATGCCCAAGAGGTGCAGAGCAGGGTGGCAAAGGTGCTTGGGTAATGCGGGCAAAGGCAAGGGTGCCCAAACTATATGAACAAATTTTAGCCATGAAGGGTATGCGTCATTGTTGCGGCGCATATCTTTTTATTTATGTAGAAAATGTGATTTTAAAGCTCAAATTGATAAGAAAAATGTGATTTTTAAGCCTAAATTCCTGAGAAAAATGTGATATAATATAGGCGAAATGAGGTGATTTCTGTGATTGACCGGTTAAAACGTAAGATTGATCAATATTTGATTGAATGGAAGGAATCAGCTGGCCATTTGCCTCTCATCGTAAGAGGAGCACGTCAGATAGGAAAAACAGAAGCTATAGAGCATTTTGCCAAGAATAATTATAAATATGTGGTGGAAATAAATTTTATATTGCAGCCAGAGTACCAACAGATTTTTGCTGACGGGTTTGACATAGATAGAATCATTCAAAATATCACATTTATAAATCCTGATTTTACTTTGGAAGCGCATGAAACACTGATTTTCTTTGATGAGATGCAGGCTTGTCCAAGCTGTGCTACCAGTTTGAAAGCATTTAAAATTGATGGCCGATATGACATAATTTGTTCAGGCTCTTTGATGGGATTAAATTATCAGGAAATAGAATCTAACAGCGTAGGATATAAGCAGGATTATTATATGCATTCGTTGGATTTTGAGGAATACTTGTGGGGCAAGGGATATTCGTCAAAGCAAATTGATATCCTTTATAAGTGCATGAAGGCTCTCCAGCCTCTTTCTGCCAGTATGATGACCTCCTTGCGTCAAAACTTTCAGGAATACTTAATGCTAGGTGGAATGCCGGCTGTAGTTTGGCTTTTTATTCAGCAAAAGAACTATAGTGGCCTCCTTAATATGCAAAGGCAGCTGTTGCTTGATTATGAAGAAGATATTACAAAATATGCTGGTGGTTTGGATAAGGGGAAAATTCTTAATGTTTACAGGATAATACCGGTTTTTCTTGGACAGGATAATAAAAAGTTTAAGATATCAAAGGTTGCCCATGGTGCAAGAAGCCGGGAGTACGTTGGCGTTAACGATTGGCTTATAAATGCTGGTATTGTAAATGTGTGTTATTGCCTGGATTCCTTGTCACTTCCTTTGCGGGGGAATTACAATCCAGATAATTATCGTTTGTATTATGGTGATACGGGGTTACTGATTGCCAGTTTAGACGAAGAGGCTCAGACGGATTTAAGGGCTAACCGTAATTTTGGTGTATATAAAGGCGCATTGATAGAAAATGTTGTAGCCCAAATGCTTAAACAGCAGGGCTATAATTTGTATTTTTATCGCAATGATAGTGCCACTGTGGAAATGGATTTTTTCTTACGTGATGCTGATAGCTTAGTACCGTTGGAGGTAAAGGCAACAAATGGTGCTACAAAGTCACTCAATGCTCTCGTTGGCAATGATAAATATTCTGACATTACATACGGAATAAAATTGGGTGATACTAATATTGGCTGGAATGGTAAATTTTATACTTTCCCTTATGCATTAACATTCCTGCTAAAACGGTGGCTAAAGGAACGAATGTGAAAACGATAATTCCAGTGCCGGATTACGGGTTCTTTTGACCATACAAAAAAATCAGACTGGCAAAATTTCCGTCATTAATATTTCCGATTATGTATTGGATATTTTCAGAATGGCTGGTTTTCAGCATTTTATGGACCTTAAGGGAGTATAGTTGGCTTTGGGGAGTATTGCTATGGAGAAAATACACACACTTTTGGAGCTTATCTTCCAACGGGGTGAAATGAATATATATCGCCGCATTCTCCGAACCGCTTTGTGGGGCAGCTGCGTTACCTTTATGGTTATGGGGGGAATTTTCCTCGTCAGCATATTCATATTGCATAATGAATTGCATGAGCAGGGCAGGGATGTTTCGGGAAGAATGGGGGACTATCTGGAAGAAAATTTCCAGCAGGAAGTAAAGGTCAGGCTTACGGAAACAACTGCATTGCGGGCCCAGATTGTGGGACGGCTGCTGAAGAACTGTTCCCTCAATGTGGAAAATTTGGCTGATACCTTGACAGATACCCTGCAAAATGATGCTGAATACCGGGTTAGATCACTTCCAGTGGCCAATTTTGAGGAAGTGGATGACTATGTGCCTTACTTGTACTATAGTCCGGATCTGTTAAAACAGGGACTTTCTTCAGAGCTGCGCCAGGAGGTTGCCCTTGTGTCCTCCGTGGAGGATGATATAAGGCGGATGAGCCGTCGTTATCAGGGCAGTGTTTTGGTAGCATCCACCAAAGGCTATATGATTCGCATGGATATGCTTGATTTTGATGGAAAAGGGGCGGTGCTGTGCCATGAACCTCTGCGCAGTACCTATGATTACCAACATAAAGGATGGTTTCAGTCCACCATTAAGGAAGACAGGCTCATATTTACCAGCCCATATATGGCCTCTTATGGTCAGCCTTGTATATCTATCTGCGCGCCCTATCATGATAACAAAGGGGTAGCCGGTGTGGCAGTGGCGGATATTGATACGAGCTATATATGTCGGTCGCTGGAAAGCTCTGATGTTGATGGTTCCGATTTCAGCTTTATTATGGATGGTAAGGGGAATGTCATAATTTCTCCACGCCCGGATGGAGCCTTTGCTGCCACAGATATGGATCTGAATCTGAGGCAGGCAGAGGACAAGGTTTTGGCTGAAACTGCTGAGCGGATGATGGCAGGGGAACAGGGGATTGCTCTGGTCAATGCCGATGGAAATGAATACTATTTGGTTTATGCTCCTGTGCCAGAAGTAGGCTGGAGTATTGGCACAGTTATTGATACTACAAAGATCACCGCCAGCGGCGACAATGCTGAGGCGTATGTAAAGGAGATTTTCCGTAGGTACGATGCTGAGCTGGGGAAATATTTCCTGATTAAGGTTATTGGAGCCATAGTGCTGTTTATTATAACCCTGTATCCGATTTTGCGGCGAAATGTAAAAATGGCCCAGGGCTTTGCTGAGCCTATAAATACCCTTATAGATGGAGTCAAGGAAATTGCTGGGGGTAATCTGAACCGCAAGCTGTCCATCAAAACCGGTGATGAGCTGGAAACCTTGGCGGAGAGCTTTAACCACATGACGGAGGAGCTAACCCTCTACATGGATAGCTTGGCCAAAACTACCGCCCAAAAGGAGCACATTGAAACGGAGCTTTCCGTGGCCACCCGTATTCAGACTGGTATGCTGCCTGATGGACACAATCCTTTCCCGGAGCGTCAAGATTTTGACTTGGCGGCTATGATGCAGACGGCCCGGGAAGTGGGTGGAGATTTTTATGATTTCTATTTTCTGGATGACCGTTATTTGGTTCTGACAGTGGCAGATGTGTCGGACAAGGGGGTTCCCGCGGCTCTCTTTATGGTTATTTCCAAGACCTTGTTGAAGGAAAATCTCCTGTTTGTCGGTGATCCGGAAAGACTTGGGGAGGTATTTGCCAAGACCAATAATGCTCTTATCAGGAGCAACAAGGAAAATATGTTTGTGACGGTATTCTGTGGTGTGCTGGATACCCTTACGGGAGAATTCACCTATGTGAATGCTGGACACAATCCACCTGTTATCCGTCAGAATGGCAGATGCCGTTATCTGGAAATGGGACATTATCCTATATTGGGAGCATTGGAGGACCTTACCTTCGGTGTGTCCCGTATGCAATTAGACAGAGGGGATGCCATTTTCCTTTACACGGATGGTGTTACTGAAGCCAAAAATAATGAAAACAAAATGTTTGGTACCCAGCTTTTGCTAAGGACTCTGTATGTGCCTGGCGACAATGCTGAGCAGGAGATACAGAGGGTATATGAGGCTGTAAAGGAATATGCCGGCAGTGAGCCTCAGTCAGATGATATTACCATGCTGGAATTGATATATCATGGTTCAATGCAAGAAAGGAAAGACAGCTATGAGAACGGCGAAGGAAAATAACCAGTGCATCATTTTGTGTCCAAGGATGTTTACGATATCTTTGAAATGACGAAATTTACCGAGCTTATGAATATAGAAAAGGCTCTGCGGGTAATTGATGTGACGGGGCAGGAAAAGTGTTATGGGGTGTTCTTTAGCTCTAAAAGGTGGAGCTGCATCATAGACAATAAATTATCAGTAGACATGATATTTAATATTTTATGGCTCCCGGCTTCGGCTGGGAGCTTTTTATTTTTACATTAAATTCCATATTACCAAGCTGAAAGTAATATAAATAATATTAATAAATAACTTAATGTTATATGGATTTATAAAGTAATATATGATATTATATTAATATAATTAGAGATTTTAAAAGCATAAAGTTGAGGAGAGAAATATGGATAATGCGGATAAGCGACGGAAGATGCTATATGATAAGGCCTGCAAGGATGTTTTATCTGAAAAGGGGATAATAGGTCATATTCTAAAAACCTGTGTCAAGGAATATAAAGATGTTCCTGTAGAGGATATAGTGAATAAGTACATTCAAGGCACTCCTGAGGTGGAAAGGACCCTGGTTCAGCCTGATGATAATATTTTACGTATAGAAAGTAAGCATACAGAGGATAAAAGCGAGGATAATGCAGTATTCTTCGATGTTAGATTTACTGCGGTGGTACCGGATACAGAGGAGCTTATTGAGCTGATAATTAATATTGAGGCCCAGAACGACTTTTATCCAGGCTATCCGCTTTTGAAGCGGGGCATATATTATTGCAGCCGCATGATCTCCAGCCAATATGGAACGGTGTTCACCAAATCCCATTATGAAAAAATCAAAAAGGTATATTCCATTTGGGTTTGTACTAATTCCAGCAAAGAATGGGAATACAATATTGCCCGGTATGGTATAATAGAAGAAAATATTATTGGCAAGGCGAAGGCCAAAGAATCCCATTATGATTTGTTGTCAGTGGTGATGATTTGTCTGGGGCAAAAACAGTATACCGAGCTGGAGGGCCTTTTGAGGCTGTTAAATCTTGTGTTGGTTGACAATAGCCTTAATCAGCAGGAAAAGAAAAACAAATTGGCAGAGGAATTTTCCATAAGAATAACACCGGGACTTGAAAGGGGTGTAACGGAAATGTGTAATTTAAGCGAAGGCGTTGAAAGACGTGGTATAGAAAAAGGCATGGCCCTTGGACTGGCTGAGGGCAGGGCTGAAGGTAGAGCTGAAGTAGCTATAGAGCTACTCAAGGAAAAACTATCTATAGAAATGATTGCCCGTGCTACCAAGCTCACTGTTGAACAGGTAAAAGAGATTGGCAAGAAAAATGCCCTAATTTAATATTTGGATTTCAAATGACTCCCAGCTTTGGCTGGGAGCTTTTTTAAGAAAATCCGCCGTTATTCCGATAATTAAACATAATAGTTATTAACTTTGCAGGATTTTTGTTTTCAATGTCGAAGATGTGCAAAAATAAGTGTATTTTAAAATTACCCCGAAAGGAGTGACAGGGCATGAAAGCGCAGAAGCTATTGACAACCAACGTGCAGGGCGGTTTTTTTGTGCCTAATACTGTCCTTACGGGGGGGACATCTGTCCAATAAAATCGGATACTTATACACAGCGGAATAATGAAATTAGCAAGCCTTTCCTTAGGGGATGGGCAAGTTTTAATGCTTGCCTGTGCTCTGGGGGAAGGCTTTTTGTGTTTTTGAGCGGTAAATAGCCCAGGGAGGGGAGTAATATGAAAAACAAGAAAAGCAAAAAGGAATTGACCAGTCTTATATTGACGGCACTTATATTGGGCAGTGGAAGCCTTTATTGATTATGGATGCGTGCCTGACGACAATCGGTGAGAAGGAGAAGGATTTTGCAACTCTGGGTGATGAAATCTACGGAATGTTTGATTTAATCATAAAGTTTTTGGAAGCAAATTACCGAAGCTGGATGAAGGAAATCTGGTAAGTAGAGAAGCATAAAAATCGGCGGCTGAATCATCAGTCGCCCTTTTTAGTTACATCCATATGCAAAAAATTCCATGGGAAAAATGGGAAAAATTTGAACAATGGCGTTATAATTATGAAGAATAGTCGTATATACTAGCAGATAATGTAAAGGGGAAATAAGATTATGAAGCTAGTTATTGATATAAAAAAGGATCCATCCAATGATGGCGTAATAGTGGTGAAGCTGGTGGGGCGGCTTGATGCCAATACATCACCGGAGTTCAATGAAACATTGGAAAATTTAACCAATGATTTTGATGAGCTGCAGATGGACTTGTCCCAGCTTGATTATCTGTCATCGGCAGGATTGCGTTCTGTTCTGGTGACCAAAAAGTGGACGGACAAGGAAAATATTAAATTCAAGGTTGTAGATCCCAAGGAAGAAGTGGACGAGGTCTTTGCCATGACGGGCTTCAATCGTTTTGTGGAAATTATTCACACCGATAAGGGTAAAGAAGATGGAATCGCAGATGACAGCCTTGGGGAGTTTTACCCCCTCAGCCCAATTCAGCGCTGGATGATGGATACCCATTTTCAGAAGGCAAAATCTACCATGATGAATGAAGGTGGCCTGGCCAAGCTGGATGATTCCATCGATATGGAGCGTTTGGCAGGAGCCATCAATGATACCCTGGCGGCCCATGATATATTCCGTTGCCGTATATTATTCCACCCGGAGACCGGTGAAATATCTCAGCGCTTTGATGGAACTTTGTCAAAGGTACGTATTGAGTCCCTGTCAGAAGCGGAATTTGAAAAACGCAAGCTGGAGCTGAAAAAGCCATATCAGATTATAGACAGGCCATTGTTCCGCATATATCTGATTATTGCCCCATCCGGAAAATATCTGTATGTGGATTTTTACCATGTAATAATGGATGGTGTGGCAACGGCATTGCTGTTTTTCCGGGAAGTGGATAACCGCTATTTGGGAAAACCAGTAAAACAAACAGGGTACAGTTATGCCGAGTATATAAGAGAGCAATGCTCCAAACCAAAAAATGAAGCCGGTGCAGCCTATTGGCGCAATATGCTGGCGGACTTCGATGAAAGCAAGCATCTTCCACCAAGTGACAGGAATGAAGGCGCTTGGAATTTTAATGCTCATTTTGCTACCTTGCAGAATATTAAAAAGGACTTTTTCAAGGAAACGAATTACCCTGAGCATACATTTTTGCTGGGAGCCATGATGCTGGCCATCGCCAAATCCACCGGCAGCTCCAGTGCTATCATGAGCTATGTACATAATGGCCGCACCACCAGGGCGGAAATGCGATTGATGGGTCTGATGCTTACCCAGATACCAGTTAGATATGATTTCGATAAGGACATAAGTGTTGGAGATTTCCTTGAAGACTTGAAACAACGGGTAGAAGAGGGCTTCCAGCATCGCGACAGCCTTGAGACCGTATATGACGAGGGGCTGGAGGATGAATGTGCCACCTTTATTTTGCAAAAGGGCAATATAATGGGCAATGTCAGCGGTGAAATCCCTCTTTGTGGTACGGTGGCTACAATTCAGGAATTACCGCAAAACAAAGCGTCGGCAGTGGAAAATTCTTTGGATATCCATGTGGTGTGCGAGGATGATGGCACCTACCGCTTAAAGCTGGAATATGATGCCAGCCGTTATTCTGAGGGAATGATGGGCCGGTTTGCCGAATCGGTGGATGAAATGATTAAGGGCTTGCAGGATAAGGATAAAGCTGTGTTGGAGCTGTTATCATGAGTTTTTTCTCGGTATTGCGGAAGAAAACGGTTATTTCTACCAGATTTTGGTCGGTGTTTACTTCGGCCATGGTAGCCATGACGTTATCCTATATTCTTATGCTGTCGGATAATATCGTAGCCGGTCAGTTTATAAACGACGACGCAGTGGCGGCCATGTCCTTGGTTTTTCCCTTAATGACAATATTGTTTTTCTTAAGCTATCTCATTGCAGATGGTTTGGGAATGTTGGCGGCCTATGCCCAGGGGCAGGAGGATAGGGATGAAGTAAATCGCCTGTTCAGTCAGGGCATAATGCTGTCTGTGGGACTGGGGCTGGTGCTGGTTTTATTGCTGAATATATTCCAGGAGCAGCTTCTTTCCTTTTGGAAAATTTCACCGGAGTATATGGTCCATGCCAGAGGATATTATGATGGCCTGAAATGGTTGCCTCCCGTGGTTTTTCTGAATATCTTGTTCTATACCTTTTTGATACAGGATGGGGAGGAACAGGTATGTGTCAAGGCGTCAGCCGTTGCCTTTGTGGCTAATATTATTCTTAACATAGCCTTATGTAAGCTCTTGGGAACCTTCGGCATTGGCCTTGCCACCTTGCTGGGAACAATTACATCCTGTATTGTGCAGTGTGCTTTTTTGTTTTCAAATAAAAGCAGACTCTCCTTTGTGTGGTATTATAATTTTCGTGAAATTCTGCGGGGGTTCATCTATAGCTTTTATCATTCGGTGGATACCCTTTATTTATCCATGCTCCCACTGATTTTTTCCTTTTATGTTATCTCTCAGTGGGGGGAGAGCCATATCATCATTGTAACCGTTATTACAAATGTTTTGGTGTTGGCGGTGGCCCTGTATACTGGAGTGGTGGATTGCCTGCAGCCCATGGTTTGCCAGTATCATTCTGAAGGCAGCTACCCCAGCGTTAAAAAGACTATGGAGCTGGGGATATCGTGTACAGTAATTATGAGCTTGGTTATTTCCCTTGTGGCAGGTGCCTTTGCCTTTCTTTTACCAATGCTTTTTGGGGTGGCGGAGGAGAATCTTATAGGGGAAATAGTTACTTCCTTGCGCTGTTTCCTTATTTTTTTGGTATTTTTGGGGACAACACTGATTTATACCAATTATTACATTTACATTGAAGAACGTAATTATGGCCTTATCCTTAAAACCCTTTTGCTAATAGTTTTTCCTGTATTGGGAATGTACTTCGGGTCAGCCTGGGGAATGTATGGCTTATGGCTGGGGGCAGGTACGGGATATTTATTGGCCTTTTTATTTAATTTATTAGTTATAAAGCTATGGCCGGACCGGGATAATATTCTCCTGTTTAACAAGAAAAAAATGGCAAGACAGTGCTCTTATGATATAAATGCCGTAACGGAGGAAGTAGTAGCCTTATCACGTGTTGTCAGCGCTGAATTAAAGGGCTGGAAGCTGCCTTCGGCAAAGATAATGCGCCTTAGCCTTTTGGTGGAGGATTTAGGGATGAATGCTGTGGAAAGGGCCCGGAACAAGTCAGTTCAGCTGGAAATTTCCCTTTTTCTGGAGGATGAGGCCCATCAGTTGGTTAAGCTCATTGCTAGGGATAATGGGGAACCATACGATGTTCTTGCCATAGTCAATGAAGGAAAATATTCTTTTAGGGATTATATTATTGATTCAGTAACGAATGATTTTTATAGACGTAGATATTTATCATCCGGAGACGAGAACAAGCTGGTATTTGAGATGAATTAGTTGCCCCTTATTTTGGGGTAAATAGCGGGGGAATAATATTGGCACAGTATTTTATCAGACACCCACTACAGGCAGTAGTAGGGGCTATTTTGCTGACACTGTTGGGAATATTGGCGGTCATCAGACTGCCAATAGAGGAATATCCCAATATGAATCAGCCCACTGTCAATGTTACAGCCGAGTATCCGGGAGCAGACTCCCAGGTATTGCAGGATACAGTGGCAAAGCTTATCGAAAACGAAATACGGGGAATTGAAGGCATTGACTCATTAAGCTCCTATGCTGATTCATCGGGAAGCTATCAGCTGAATGTGGTCTTTGATTATGGCATCAATGGTGATATTGCCACCGTTAATGTTCAGAACCGTTTACAGGCCGTTCTTCCCCGGTTGCCCCAGGCAGTTCAGACCCAGGGGCTGCAGGTATCCCGTAGTACAAAGGATACCATCTTTGTTATGGCATTGTGTTCACCAAATGGCACCTATGACAGCGTGTATTTGCAGAATTATGCCAAGACATATTTTCTTGACCAGATAAAAAGGGTCTCTGGTGTAGGCGGTGTGGATGAATACTCCGAGGATTACGCCATGCGGATATGGCTTCAGCCGGATAAAATGGTTGCGCGGGGACTGACCGTTAAAGATGTTTCAGAGGCCATTGAGGAGCAGAATACCCGTCCTGCAGTGGGCTCCCTTGGTAAGCTCCCGGCAACGGATTTTCAGGAAAAGCAAATGATTGGCCGGGTAATGAACAGTAAAAAGACCCCAGCTGATTTTGGAAAAATAGTTTTGCAGTCAAATAATGGTGGCATTACCAGACTGTCAGATGTGGCCAGGGTAAATGAGGGACCACGGGACACACGTTACTTGTCCTTCGTGAATGGCCAGCCAGCTGCTGCCTACGGTATCACTTTGGCGGATAATGCCAATGCCTTGGAGACTATTCAAAAGGTACGTGAGATCCTGGAGGAGGCTGAGGGGGCCTTTCCCCCTGATATGGAATGCAAGATAGTGGTGGATCGTTCCAAGTATATTTCTGAATCCATGCAGGAGGTTTCCTATACCTTTTTTGAAGCCCTCTTCTTGGTAATGATAATAATGTTCCTGTTTTTACAGAGCCGTGGTGCGACCATTATCTCTATTTTGACCATACCAGTATCATTAATAGCCACCTTTATCGCCTTTAAGCTGTTGGGCTTTACCTTGAATCTTCTTACCCTGTTTGCCCTTATTCTGGCCATCGGCCTTGTGGTGGATGACGCCATAGTAGTTGTGGAATGCGTAATGCAGGAGCGGGAGAGAGGCGTCACGGACATAAAGGAAGCCACCAGAGTAGCCATGGGAGTGGTTCAAAAGCCAGTTATTGCCATAGCCTTTGTATTGCTGGCGGTATTTTTGCCAGTAGCCTTTTTTGAAGGCATGACAGGGATTTTGTATCGTCAGTTTGCCCTGACTATAGCTGTGTCCATGGGAATATCTGCCCTTGTGGCCCTTTCCCTTACACCAGCCCTTTGCGTGCTTATATTGCCTATATGGAATGAAAAGGTGGAAAGTCTCAGAATACTGGCCTGGTTCCAGAAATATTTCCGGCTCTGCCAGCAGAAATATTTAAAGGGACTGGGATGGTGTCTAAGACGCACAAAACAGATATTAGCAGGGCTGGCAATTATGACATTGGCAACTGTTGTATGTTATCGGCTGCTGCCTACGGAGTTTATTCCGGGGGAGGACCAGGGCTATTATATGGTGGGCCTGAATCTTACTGAGGGTACCTCCATGAACCGCACGGTGGATTCAATCAACAGACTGACTGAAAATATGCTGCAATATGAGGCTTTGGACAGTATTGTGGGGGTTACTGGGGCGGATTTGCTCAGTGACACCACCAAATCAAATGCCGGCATAATGTTCGTGGCACTGAAGGATTGGGCTGTACGTAAGGATTTGGGCATTGACACCGGGGATATTTTGGATGCTGCCAACAAAGCCATTGAACAGGCTGTGCCGGAGGCCAACGGGCTGGTGGTGGCCCCATTCGTGTCCAAGGATATTTCTATGCAGATAATGGATGTGAGTGGTCATAGTGATGAGGAGCTTAACGATTTGGCCACATCTCTGTATCTGGAGGCTCAAAAGCTTGAGGAGCTGGATGAGGTGGAAATCGGTTTTTCCATAAATACCCCTTATGTGGATTTTACGGTAAATGAAGATCGGGCCAAGGAATTAAAGGTGAATCTTAATGACATCTACACCACCATGGAAGCCATGTTTGGTGGGGAGGAGGTCAACGATTTCAACCGCTTTGGCCAAGTATATAAGACGGTAATTCAGGCAGATCTGGGCTTTAGGGAAACCGAGGAGGATTTGCGCTATTTGTTTGTCCGTAGCGAGGATGGGGAAATGGTGCCAATAAGCAGTCTGGTCCAATGCACAAAGGGCGTGGGGCCGGCCTATATTAGCCGCTATAATGGCATACGCAGTATGCAGGTGACGGTTACCGCTGCAGAAGGATATTCCTCCAGTGAGGCCATGGATGCTTTGGAGGAGGCTGCCAACAAGGTAATCGGAACAGGGTTCCGCCTGGCCTGGTCCAAGGACAGCCAGCAGGAGAAAAAGGCCCAGCATGAGGTTATCTATATTCTGGCTTTGGGTATTTTGTTTGTGTTCCTTTGTCTGGTGGCCCTTTACGAGTCCTGGAGTCTGCCAGTGGCAGTTCTGCTGTCTGTACCCCTGGGAATCGGCGGGACATTGCTGGCCATGGCACTGGTGGGTATGCCTGTAAGTATCTTTTCTCAGATAGGTATTCTCCTGATAGTGGGGCTTACTGTTAAAAATGCGATTTTGATAGTGGAATTTGCCAAGACCCGTGTGGATGCAGGTATGTCTCCTTTGCGGGGAGTTATGACGGCTGCCAAATTAAGGTTCAGACCTATAGTTATGACTTCCTTTGCCTTCGTGGTTGGCTGCTTGCCTTTGGCCTTTGCGGATGGGGCCGGCAGTGTATCACGCTGCAGCATGGGTGTGGCCGTGGTAGGTGGTATGACTGTGGGTACTATCCTGGGCGTATTTGTTATTCCGTTGCTGTTTATGATGGTTAGTGGTATCTACAAGGGGACAGAGCAGAAATAATTTTTTTGAGGTGTTCATAAGCATGTTTCAAGGCATTGCTAAGGTGTGGGAAAAAATACCGTGGCAGGTTATATTGCTATTTTTCGGCATGATTTTTTTATGGCGAAATCATTTAATGCCAATGGTGGGTGATGATTACGCATACGCTTTTATATGGGATCCGGAGCATGGTGGCAATCTCCTGGATGGTATAGGCCCTCGGCAGAAAATTGAAAGCCTTGGGGATATTATTTCCTCACAATGGACCCATTATTTTACTTGGGGTGGACGCACCTTATCCATGCTGATAATTCAGTTTTTTGCCTGGCAGCACGGCGTAGGCTTTGACATGGCTGATACAGCAGTATATCTGTTATTGATGATGCTCATATATTGGTTGGCCCTGGGAAGGATTGAATCACCTACCAAAGCAAAGGGGTGTTTTTTGTGGGCCATTTTGGGTATTAACTTTGGTATTTTTGATTACATTACCACCATGATTTGGATGACAGGGGCCTGCGTTTACCTCTGGACTGGCCTGTGTGAGTGTGCCTTTTTGCTGCCATACGCCTTGGCCTATAGAAACGAGGATTTTGGGCGGCAATGGTCTAAATGGTCAATACCGGCTATGGCCCTTTTGGGGCTGTTGGCTGGCTGGTCCGAGGAAGGTGGCAGCCTGGTTACCCTGTCTTTGCTGGGGCTGTCATTGGTGGCTTATTATCGTCGTGAGGGTTATCTTAAGCATTGGATGGTGGCCGGGGCAGTGGGAGCCATTATAGGATGCCTGCTGTTGATGCTGGCACCGGGCTCTATTATGCGTGAAGAATTCATGCTGCAATATGAACCGGAATATGTATTATCGGCGGATAAGCTATTTACTTTTGAAATGTTTTACAGAAATTTCACCGAGGGGTTCCTGCCAATTTTCCTCTTGGAGTCTTTTTTGTTTTTGCCCCTTATAATTTATTTCATCAAGGGGAAAAAGACCCGGGATGTGAAGTATTATATTATGGCCTTTACCGGGGCTGGTATGGAAGTGCTGTTTTTAATGATGTTTGCGCCGGAATTTAAATTACATACCGGCTTTCATTCCACCCTTTTTTTGACAATAGCATCTACGGCTGCTCTTCGTGAGTGTATACCCTTTCTGAAGGAGAAGTATCAATCATCTCTGTGGTGGCGCAGGTCCTTTTTGGTGTTGGGAATGGCTTCTCTTGTCTACGTGGTTTTCTCTTTGGTAGGGGCATTATATGTAGAAACATCCGTTGCCCAACAGCTGCAAGGTCGCATGGAGTACGTGGAACAGCACCGCAATGACGATGAAATTGTCGTTGCGGCCTTATATATACCATACGATTTGGATAAATGGATGGGGCTTCGGGCTGTGTCCACATATCACCTGATTTATGGAATGGATTTGGAATACAAGCCCCAGGATAACCGCTCCAATATGTTTGCTCAATATTATGGCTTAAAATGT
Organism: Anaerovibrio lipolyticus LB2005; assembly: GCF_000621545.1. Lineage (GTDB taxonomy): Bacteria > Bacillota > Negativicutes > Selenomonadales > Selenomonadaceae > Anaerovibrio > Anaerovibrio lipolyticus_A. Next base: position 178,120 of record NZ_JHYA01000003.1, on the reverse strand, counting down.
ATTCATATTGATAAGGAATTTGACTGGGAAAGGGTTGGAGAAGAATAACATGGCAGAGCATGATGATGTAAGGATAGAAAAAAATACGACTGTACTGCCCTCCTGGTTGTCCTGGCAGGCAATTTTATTGGTGGTGGCAGCTGTCTTTTTTGTGCGTAATATGCTTCTTCCATTAGTATCTGACGATATACCCTATGCCTTTATATGGGATGGGGCTGATCGGGGGAATCTTTTGGACGGAGTAGGCGAACGGGTACGGATAACGTCATTTTACGATATTGTAGTCAGTCAGTGGTCCCATTACTTTACTTGGGGCGGCAGAATTCTGGGGATTGGCCTTACCCAATTTTTCGCATGGCAGGGTAAGCTGCCCTTCAATATTTTAAATACTATTGTTTTTGCAGCGCTGATTGTTTTGATGTTCCGTTTGGGCACCGGCGAAATTCTGAAGCACATGAATAGAACCTACATGATATGGCTGATTATAGCCGTGTGGTTTTTACTGCCAGATCCTTTTTTAACGGTGTTATGGATGTGCGGCAGCTGTGTGTATCTCTGGATGGCCCTGCTGGAATGCCTGTTTCTTCTGCCCTATTGCCTAAAATATTGGCATAGTGATTTTTGGGAGGCTCCCCCAAGGTGGAGTGTTCCGGTCATGGCTGTAAGTGGCTTGGCCGCTGGCTGGTCAGTGGAAACCGGGGCAGCAGCAGTTGCCTTTATTACTTTTTTTGCCTTAATATATTTCTGGCGACAGGGGCAGCTGGAAAGATGGATGGTGGTAGGGTATATTTTCCTTTGCGTGGGAACCTTGATGTTGACCCAGGCCCCGGGAGAAATGCATCGGCTGGAGCTACAGCGGGAATTTGAATATAATCCTGCCTTGCCACCGGAAATGTATTGGACTTCCTTAATGTTTTACATCAATTTTGATGAATGCTTTTGGCCGGTGACTAAATTTTGGTTGCCATTATTAGTGCCTGTGGCGTTGTACATTTATCGTCTCCCAGCAGGCCATAGACTGAACAAGGTTACTCTGTTTCAGGGAGTATTTTTGGCTGCTGCCATGGTGGTTATGATAATTATGATGTTTGTGCCAATGGCCTCGGCTCGGGCTGGCTTTTTCCCTACGGTCTGTATCATAATCCTTTCATTGGCAGCACTGCGGGAACTAATGCCGGAGCTGAATCTGTTTGCCAAGGACCATATTGGTCTCTGCAGGGGAGCCTTTTGCGTTGTAGCAGCTATTTGGTTAGTTGTGTCAGGTATTCTTCTTCACGTGGAATGGAGCGTGTACCAGCAGTGGACTCAGCGTATAGATTACATTAATGCCCGCGCCCATCAGGAGCTGGTGGTGGTGCATCAGATAGATGCGCCGCCAATCGCTGATGAAATGGCAGAGTGGTCTGAAAGCTGCTATACATGGAATACGGGGATATTGGCCTGGGGCTCAGATTTGGAACCTCGCCCGGAGGGCAGTCATAATATTATGTACGCCCAGTATTATGGTTGGAAAAAGGTTATGACGGATGGAGAAGACCGGCGTCAGCCATAAAATATATCAGACAAATTTAAAAACTGTGGATAACCCCATAAAGGGTACATCCACAGTTTTTGTTTGCAGTTTAATTAAGTTGTCACTCAAGTACAACGGACGGTCTGTCAACAATGGAGGACAGCACCACAATAGTCTGAGTCTTGGTAACTCCGGCCTGCTCCTTGATGCGTGTCAGGAGATTTTCAAGTGTCTGGGTATTATGGGTTACAACCTTTAGGCAATAATCAAAGTCACCGGTAATGTAGAAGCACTCCTTGATATCAGCTTCATTAAGGACAAATTGCTTGAAAGCATCAGCCTTGGAAGGATTATCAAAACCTAAATTAACAAGAGCGGTAAGGTTTTTATCCATCAATTCTGGATTGAGGATTGCAGTATACTGCTTGATAACCCCAGAAGCCTCAAGTTTTTTCAGACGCTCACTGATAGCAGGCATGGAAAGAGAAATTTCAGAGCTCAGGACGGAAATTGTTACTCGGGCGTTTTCCTGTAAACGTTTTAAAATTTGCTTATCAATTTTATCCATTTTTCAATCACCACCATTTCTCTGTTATTATAAAGTATTCATGGAAAAATGTAAATTAAAATATTAGCTCTTAGCTAAAAATATAATTTAAAAAAAGAAATTTGTTAAACAATTTCGATGTTTAGTAAATGGTAGATACAGGAAACCAAAATAAATTAATTTTTCAGTCAACTGTTTTGTAAACCAATGGTAAACTTTAAGTTGACGAAAGGGTAACAAAGGGGTATACTTGAAAACAGGATTAAGCTCACAGAGCAAGAAAGGCAAGTGTTTGTAATGAGTCAGAGTGTGGCAGTTCAGCAAAATGTTTCCGTTAAGGATTTGGCCAAAATGGCCATGTGCCTTGCAGTCATCAGTGTTTCGGCATATATAGCTTTTCCACTTCCCTTTACGCCGGCCATGGTGGTTGCATCCACAGCAGCTATGTGCTTTACAGCCTTCATCCTGACGCCAAAGCAGACCTTTATGACTTTGGTTGCCTACCTTATTTTAGGTGGGGTTGCAGGCTTGCCTATCTTGCCTGGAGGTACTGGTGGCCTGGGGCGTCTCTTTGGCCCTACTGGTGGCTTTTATTTTGCCTTTGTGGTGGCATATACCATGGTGTCGTATTTTAAGGGCAATGTGGTTAGTCTTAAAAGGTATAGTTTGATAAGTATTATCATTAGTTTGCCAATTACCTATATTGGCGGACTGATTTCTATGATGTTAGTCCTAAATATTGGTTTGGAGGCTGCAATTGTACAGGCGGTACTTCCATTTATCCCTGGAGATGTAGTAAAATGTATTTTAGGGGCGTTCATTGGCGTCAGAGTAAATAGAGCTCTGGGGAGTGAATAATTTCGGTATGAAGAATTACTATGAGCTGCTTGTTCAGCAGTGCGGTGTTAAGGCGGATAAATTAATGCTGGACTGCGATGGTGAGAGTTTTACCTACGGTTCCCTGTTGGAGCTGGTGGACAGACTGGCTATCAGTGCGTCTGAAAAGGGAATCACATCCTACAAACCTATATTGATAATAGCTGAAGGTCCTGTCTATCAAGTCGGGGCTTTTTTGGCGTTGGAGAAGCTGGGGGCTGTCCCCATTTTAATGCATCAGGATTGTTCCTCTGATGTGGTGGAAACCATTATGCAGGAGAACAATATTTATGGAATGTGGCAGGTGGGTGCCATGCAGAATAACTTTCTGCGTTTGGATGAAGCAGTGGCGGATCATTACCCGTGGGAGGTAATGGGGGCTCTTACTTCTGGCAGTACCGGTGTGCCAAAGGTTTTATATCGTAGCTTTGAAAGCTGGGCGGATTTCTTTCAGGAGCAGAACAGAGTGTTTTGTGTGGATGCAGACACTGTTATGTTCCTCCATGGAAGCATGAGTTTTACTGGAAATCTTAATATGTTTATGTCAGTGCTGGCCGCGGGAGGTTCTGTGATTACCTGCCGACGTATAAGCGGCAATTACTGGAATATGCTGATTATGCGTAATTTTGCCACTCATATTTATATGGTGCCCGCCAAGCTACAGATTTTGGGCCGTGCTGCTATGGCAGAGAATCCTTATGTTCGACAGATTATTGCCGGTTCACAGCTCATTAGTCTAAAGGCACAGCAGTTCCTTCGTCAAACCTTTACCAGAGCGGATATAATCCTGTATTATGGGACTTCAGAGCTTAATTATATTTCCTACAAGCACTTAAAGCTGGATGATACGGATTCCAGAAATCTTGGCAAACCCTTTGACGGCGTAAAGGTGGAGTCTGTGAATGGTGATTTGTATGTGGACACCAAATACCATGTGAGCGGTGTGAAGATTCCATATTGCTGTGGTGACACGGGTTACATTAATGATGATGGGGAAATCATCTTTAATGGCCGCAAGACGGACTGGATAAATAAGGGTGGCTATAAAATCAGTTGCCTGAAGCTGGAACAGCAAATACGCAATATGGACTGCGTCAAGGACGTGGCGGTGCTGCCCTTTGATGATGCAACCAGAGGCCAGGACATAGCGGCCTTTGTGGTGACGGACGGCCATACGGATTCCAAAAAATTCCGTCATGACGTGGGAGAATATGTGGATGAACGGGAGCGTCCAAAGAAGCTGATATTTTTAGAGATGCTGCCGTTAAATGATAGAGGCAAGGTAAACAAGGAAGCCTTGAGGGAGTTATTATGAATAGAGAATTAGCTGTAATTGCAGGTCGCCTGAGAGGCGGCGATTATGATGGTGTAATGATTATCAAGAATTTGTGGCAAAAGGAAAGTGCGGATTCCTACAAGGGGGACACCTACGAGCCGGAGATGCTGAAATCCACCAAGAGAATGCTTCTTTGTCAGGCCCGTTCCGGGTTGGAAAGCCTGACTACCACCATGCTGCTGACACCAAAGGAGGCTGCTGCCAAGGCAGAGCTTATTGCTCCTGAACTCACCGGTGACAATGCAGTGAATTCTGAGGGCTGCTGGCATGTATTCACCCGTCAGGAGACCTTGGACTTTGTAATTGCTGTTGGAGATACCAACCAGATTCATCGTACGGAGATTCCTGTGGTGCCTGGTATATTTATCATGGAAAGAATTTTGGAGACCCTGCCAAAGAATGTGGTAAAATTTGAGGTTTCTTATAGAAATGCCGTTTTTGCCGGGGAGCCTTTGTGGCTGGATATAGAAGGCAATAAAGTGGTTTTAAGGGGTAACGGCAAGGAATATATTAACGGTACCTTCGAAGTGGAGTAAGGTTGACTGAGGGGTCATTCGTGGAGCGGGTTTATGTTTTGTGGGGCTTTAGGACTCCCATAGTGACGAAGAATAACAAATTTAAGTACATCCCTGCGGAAAAGCTGGGGGCTTTTGTGGTGCAGGGAATTATGAACAAAATAGGAAGGGGCTTGTTGCCAGATGGGGTCATTGCGGGAAATGCTGTAGGAACCGGTGGCAATATAGCCCGTTTAATGTGTCTTACGGCAGGCCTTCCGGAGGAAGTGCCTGCTTTTACTGTTGATATGCAGTGTGCCTCTGGGGCGACGGCCATAGCCATGGGGTATGCCCAGATTGCCAGTGGAAATGGTGATATGTACATCTGTGGCGGCATGGAAAGCTCATCCCTGCAGCCAATGCGGATTTATAACGAAAATGATGAACGCTTTGCCAAGGTTTCCGGTGGTGACGGCCGATACATGACGGCCCAGTTTTCTCCTGGGGAGCTGGCGGAAAATGCTATGCTATTAGGGGCAGACAAGACTATGGCTACCGAAAAGGTTACCAAGGAGGAGCTGGATTTTTGGACCTTGCGCTCTCATAGATTGGCGGCGGAATGTGCCGATAAGGGGCTTTTAAAGGACCAAATTATTCCCGTTGAGGGCATATCAAAGGATGACGGTATTCGCTATAAGATGAGTCAGCGCCTTTTGGACAGATTGCCAAAGCTCCTGGGAGGGGATTCCTTGTTGACGGCGGGAAATTCCTGCCTTATTAATGACGGAGCGGCCTTTGTGGTGCTGGTTTCTGAAAGCTGGCTAAAGGAGCATCCTGAATTTACCCCTAAGGCAGAGCTTTTGGGAACCTGTACAGCTGGGGGAAGCCCGGTGGAAAGCCCTCGTGGAGCAATGCTGACAGCGGACAAGCTGCTGGCCCGTCAGGGGTTGTTATACGAGGATATGGATGCCATCGAGTTTAATGAGGCCTTTGCAGTTATAGATGTGCTGTTTCAAAGGCAGCACCCTGATCTCATAGATCGCTATAATATGCTTGGAGGGGCCCTGGCCTATGGCCATCCCTACGGAGCCTCCGGGGGGATTATAATGATCCATCTTCTGAAGGCTCTGGAAATTGTGGGGGGCGACTTGGGACTAATGTCTGTTGCTGGAGCAGGCGGCATGGGGCAAAGCATTTTGGTACGAAGATTGTAACTCCCAAAAAGACAAAGCGGAAAAATAAAAAAGGCCAAGCCCTCTCGTAGCAAAGGGTTTGACCTTTTTGAATGTATACTTTAATTACTTAATGAAAGCATATACACCAGCTAAAGTGATAGCCTTGAGAATGCCGTCAGCAATCATTGCCATATCCATGTTGTTTTCGCCTCCTGAATAGTTGAAATCACAGCAATACCAAGGGTTTACTGTGTTCTCATTTCTCACAGTGCCTATTATACTGCGTGATATAAAAACACGAAAGGGACTATGGTCCTATAATGAGCTATACCTCTATAGAACTTTAATATACGTTTTCTAACAATTTTGTTATAACGATGATGAGCAAAATTTCACAGTGGATTTTCACTATTATTTCATGCTTATTCTTTACACTCAATGATGTTTCATTGGTTTAATAGAATTCTAATGGAAATAAGGATTTTTTTATCTTTTTCAAAAGGAAAAACTGAAAATTTGGCGTATAATGTCCATAATGGAGGTTGAAACTATGAGCAAGACGGTTCAGCTTAAAAACGGTAAATCTGTTCCCCCATTGGGAATTGGCACCTGGATGATTGGGGAGGAACCCACCAGGGAAACGCAGGAGATAGAGGCTATTCTTACTGGCATAAGGGCTGGTATGACCTTAATAGATACGGCTGAAATGTATGGTGAGGGACGATCAGAAATATTGGTGGGTAAAGCTCTCAAGCAATATTTTGTGGAAGGCAGTCGGGATGACGTTTTTGTGGTTTCCAAGGTGCTGCCCTGGAATGCGGGAAAGGGTAATATGCGCAAATCCTGTGTAAATAGCCTTGAGCGCTTGGGCTTGAAATATCTTGATATGTATCTCTATCATTGGATTGGCAATGTTCCCTTGAAAGAAGTTGTGGAGGGACTGAATGCTTTGCAGAATGAGGGTCTTATCCGTAGCTGGGGCGTTTCCAATTTTGATACCAAGGATATGGAGAAGCTGTTAAAAATTCCAGGGGGAGACAAGTGTCAGGTTAATCAGGTGCTTTATCATCTTGGCTCCAGAGGCATAGAATATGACCTTATTGATTATATGAACGACCACGATATTGCCCTGATGTCGTATTGTCCATTAGCTCAGGGAGGCAGGCTCAGTAAAGGTCTGAGGGAAAATCCTGTGGTTATGGATATTGCAAAGGCCCATGGTGTTACACCAACTCAGGTGCTTTTAGCCTGGAATATACGGAATGGACACACTATAGCCATACCAAAGAGTTCATCTCCGGTTCATATAAAGGAGAATGCAGACTCTGTTAATTTGGAGCTTACTTTGGCTGATATACAGGCCCTGGATGGGGAGTTTGCGCCACCATCATGTAAGATGCCTTTAGACACGGAGTAAGCAGTATTTTTTTAATATATTTGTGGATTTAAATCTTTAAGTGATTAAATATTTGAAAGGATGAGCACTATGAAATTAAAGGAAAAATTATTGGCAGCAGGACTGGCTTGCGCATTGGCAGTTGGTACTCCTGGCTTTATGGATTCCCAGGCATTTGCTGAGGACATTCAGCCTGCCCTCGTTAATGAAATGGACGCCAAGGCACAGCTGATTAATTCCATGAACAGCCTTACTAATATGGAGAATGGAAACTTATCATTTAAAGTGGATTTGGCAAGCCCATTCTTTGGTGGGACTGTAAATGGCGTATTTGATTTCGTGTCCAAGCCATCAGTGGTATGTCAGGGAAATAGCGAAGTGGTAATGACTTTGGGTGGAATTCCAAATGGCAATACCAGATATAATTTCTATAGCCGTGAAACAGAAAAGGATGTGGAATTCTATTCACAAAACAAGAACGGCAGCTGGGATAAGTACGTTTACGGCAAAGCAAACAGCAAGGCTATTGATGAGGAAATCGAAAAGAGCCTTAGCACAGATTTGCCAGATGTTGTAAAGAGCGTAACATTGGGGCAGCGTCAGGGACCAGACCAGAATTATATTGTTACCCTGGATGGTCAGAAGGTGAAGGATTATTTTTTGAAAATGTCCAAATTGGGTAATTTTAAAAAGGGCAGTAATGAGAAGGATAACAAGCTGCTGGAGGACATTCTGAGCAATATGGGGGATGTTCAGTGTACCATAACCATTGATGAGGTCCAGCATCAGTTCCGCAACCTTTATGCAGACCTTACCCCACAGGTGAGAGCCGCGGCCAAGGCTATGTTGAGCAATATGAAGGAAGACAGCGGAATGGATGGTATAATTAATGCCAGCACTGTGGAGTTGAATTTCTCTGCCACCAACTACGGCACAATCTCTAATATTGTGATTCCGGAGGATGTGCTCAATAATGCAGTTTTGAAGGAAATCCCTAAGGTTTCTGAAAAGGATAAGTAAGTACATATAATAATAAGGAGGGAAGCCCGGAGCCTCCCTCCTATTGTATTTTAATGGAAAAATAAAACTGTAAACTTTTCTTTATTATGACATAGAAATATGTTAAACTGTATCTGTGTTAGATTTTTTGTAGACTCTGACAGAACTTGTGTAAACCTTAAAATTATAATATTAGGAGTGAAGAGTTATGATGTCATTAAATTTTCAGGCTGAGAAGCACGCAAAAATGCTGGAGGCCCGTACCAAGCGCTGTACCGTACGTCTGGGGGATGTGAGCAAGCAATTCCCGGAAAATTCCATCGTCTGGATTACCACAGGCAAGAAGTTCACTCCTAAAAAGAAGCTGTATACCGCATTTTTGGACAAGGTGCGGGTAAAGACCATGGCAAACCTCACCTCTGAGGACCTGGGAGTGCAAAATCCGGAAATCAATTCCCGTGAGGAGCTTATTGCAGATTTCGAGCAGATTTACAAAAAGCGCATTACCATGGAGGATACAGTAACGGTTATTTATTTCACGGAAGTGCTGGATTAACTTGACTTTTTGCGGAATATCATTATAATATTAAACACTATCATATATCAGAAATCTCTAACAACCTGAGATTTCCCTGTACAGGGGGATGTAAAGGTTTCGACGGGGGTGGCTGGAGTATGGATAGCGAGCCGGGGGGTCACCTAGCCCCGTTAGTAAGGTGAAAACGCTTTAAATATAAAAGCAAACGAAAACTACGCTTTAGCAGCTTAATGCTAACCTCTGTCTGCTTATCTCCCGCGTGAGCGGATAAGAGGCCAATAGCGGGATACCCAAAGGGCTGACTCCTGGAGGCCTGAGGGGAATTTTCTCCAGGATCGGAGGGACGGCGGTTGTCTGTGTCTGCCCATCTCTTAAACTTAAACATTGACTGCGCTCGGAGAAGTCTATATGACAACGCTTTCGGACAGGAGTTCGATTCTCCTCATCTCCACCATCAATTAAGGCGAAAATGTAAACTTCGCCTGTAATAAAGAAGGCCAGAACCATCTAGAGTGGTTCTGGTCTTTTTGTATGTCTAGAAAATGTTTTATTCTTGTATGCTGGTCAATGAGTGATTATTTAATTGAACCATCTTCTCCCAATGACGACCTAATCTAAATCATTATTGACAGTTCCACTAAGGTTTCTATTAAGCGACTGTTTGTATTGGACTTCGTCAATATATCTATGTTCCTCAGCAACCTTTAAGCTGTATTCTTTATTTTCAATTTCCTGACGATACTGCCTCTCTTTTTTAGACTTTTGTTCTTCCTCAAATTGTCGTAATTCTGCTTCTGATGGACCCGAAATATGCCCCCCTCCGCCTGTAACACGAAAATGTGCAATTTCACCTTCTTCATCTAATGAAATCAGGTATGACAGTATCCTACCCGGTCTTGTTGGATGATGTTGAATAAAACTTTCAACTCTTTCCATAACCTTTTTTGCTAATACAGGATTATTTTTCATCTTTTCCTCCAATTCTGGAGGAACCACGATCGCTTTTTTTCCTAATGTTGAGTTTAATCTTGACTGCACTGATGCATCAGCCATATCGGGATTTTTACCAGATGGTTGCCAATTCAAAACAGATGCGTCCACTTCATCAGTAAAAAACTTTTCAAAAGGATAATCATTTCGTTCCCATACTCCTTGTGAAATACAGGATGCATCCATAACATGATACTTTGCACCTGGAAATCGTGATTTCCACATTTCCTCAAAACTTTGCTTCGTTTTTTCAATGTTTTCAGAAGAAATAAACTTTGATAGTGTGCTTTGAAACATCGATGCTGAAACGTGCTTATCCTTGTTCTGATTTGAATATTGATATGCGTTTGACCTTTTCTCAATACTTCCGATATCCATACTAGCACCTCCAGGATTTTTATTCACAAAAAAAGAATTCAAAGAATCATTTTATCTTATCATCCTTGAATTCCCATTCTCTCCTTGGTTTCGATACTTCATTCTATAAATAATATCGACAACACTAATTATTTTATTAATAGTCATGGCATAATCATCTGCTTCAATGAGTATATGTCAACACTGCATTTCATCCCTATTTAGTAACTGATGCTACTCCATGACAAATTTTGCACTAGTCTGTCCTTTTTCATTACCTCGATTTTTTTGTCTTGCCATAAGTGCTGTACTACGTTTCTGTTATTCTGATGATACTTTGGTACTGCACTTTATGATAAAAAGCACGCAACTTTATTGCTGGTTATTTTTTCATTGTCTTTCTTAGGGGTCATATCAGATGATGTCAACTGTATAGGGATTTTTCTGTGTATTGTATTGGATTTTTGTGGGCCCAGTGAGTCTTAATCGCTTTGAACTACTAATCATAAGATCTTGAGCGGTTCTCAGTGAGGTTCTCTTTTTCCAAAATCGTGATGGAAAGTGAGCCTTGGAACTGAGGAACAAAAAAGAGGCGATACCTTCAAAGTAGGTATCACCTCTGTGGTTCAATTACCCAGCCTCACTGTAGTTGAAGCTAACGCTTATAGAAACATCGTATATCGTAACCTTGTCAATATATGACCTGATGAAGTCTTTGGTCTCTTGGCATTTGGCATACTTCAGCACTAAGGGCTCAAAGCTATCTATTATTGCAGTCAGCTCATTTTCAGTATAGTCCCATCTATTCGCTTGCTCTAATTCTGCAATGCGCTGATTGAGCTTCTGGAGGCGATTAGACAAGGTATCCAGATTGGCAATGATTCTCTGTTGAACATTTTCATTCTCGCTTGCTTCTAAGGACCTAGCGAGCCTGTTCATCTTTTTTTCGCACTCGTGGGCCTTCACTTTGTGCAGACTCAGCTGCTTGAGACCAGAGCTATTGTCGGAGAAGAAGATTTGAAGCTGCTTGTGAAGGTCTGTTTTGTTCATTTCGTGAAATAGTTTGTACTTCATCATATTCAGAAAATGGTGCTCAACAGCTTCAGCTCGTACCTTGGCATGGTCTCCAGGGTCACTATAATGATTGCATCTATACTTGCGATAAGTATACTTAATTCCATTTTTGCAAGTCATAGAATGGGAATCTAGGTGGATGGGGCTCTTGCAGAATCCACAGCATATAATACCAGTGAAAAGGGCATTGCTCTTGTGTCCACCTTTTCTGGAACGGCTTTTCATAAGTTCCTGTGCCTTATCAAATAACTCTTTGGAAATAATTGCCGGGTGAGCATCTGGGTGCCTGTAAATTTCGCTGTTGGGCTTTCTGATGTGACTATTTCTATGATACTTACCATCCTTACCAAAGGTTTTGGCTGAGGTTTTGTTGTAAATATCAACACCCGTATATTTCTCGTTCAGAAGAATATCTCGAATGGAATTTTTCCCAAATTCGGCATTTCGTTGAGTCAAGTAGCCATAGCTGTTGAGAGTTTTGGCGATTTCCCCATATCCCTTATGCTTGTTAACATAGAGGTCAAAGATCTTCTTGACGATTTCTGCCTTCCTTGGTTCAATTACCAATGGACCATCAGGGTCTGGACGTATATATCCCAGTGGAGGTCTGCCACCTAGAGAACCTGGACCAAGAGATGCCTTGTGTAAACTTCCATTGCGGGTTCTTTGCCTGATCATTCCCCATTCAAATTCAGCAATGGAGGACCCGAAGGAAAAAATCAGCTTTTCCATTGGACTGGACTTATCTGAAAGTATCCCTCCGTCTGTGTAGATAGATTTGCCAAATTTGGTGACCGTATCTATGAACTTCACGGCATCAGCATTGTTTCGGCTGAGGCGGTCTATTTTGTAGACCACCACGCCATCAATATCCTCATCATCAATAAGGACGTTTCGCATTTCAATAAATGAATCACGACCTTCTTCTGTGCTTCCGCTCTTGGCGTAATCGGCAAAAACCTTCACTAATTTCAAGGCATTGTCTTCGCAGTATTTTTCAATCCACTGCTTCTGAATTTCGATTGAACATTCTTTCTGATTATCACTTGAATATCTGGCATAGCCAACAACCTGTTTCATCAGGAGTTCACCTCCTTTCCAGTGTCAGAGGAAACTTCTTCATGTCTTTCAGAAGCCAGTACCATATTCAACCATACCTTGGCCTCATGTGTGAGAGGCACCTGCTTCTGGTAGTTGACTGCATTATTATCCTGTGGCTTGTTGCCTGATAGATCTATGTCTACAATGTATTTTTCCATTGACTGCTCCTTTCATGTTCCTTAAATAGCTTCAGCTTCATCTAAAATGGCGGAATTGTCATCTCCATCACTATCCTTGAATAATGACGGTTGATTTATTTTTTTCCGAAACATATTTTTGTGGGTATTGAGTGTAGCATTATCCACCCCAGCTGATTCAAGATTAATTGCATAGGTGTAAACCTTACGGCCATTGAGGCTGATTCTGTATTTGGTACGGTTGTGGTCAGTACAGCTGAGCAAACCTTTTCTTTTCCATCGTGCAAAGACCTGTTTGGCTTCTGCATTCTGTAAGCCCAACCATGAATGTGCTATATCTGTCATGATGTAAGCCGTATAGGTGCCATTGACATAATCAATCTTTCCATAGGTTGCACCAGTGGACCATTGCTCATTGAATTTCACCTTAGGGAAATTGTTGCAAACAAAATGGTTGATGTTTGCTTCGACCTTGTTGGTGAGTATTTCGAGCATATCATCATCTGATGAAGCCATGACTTGCTTTATGTTCTTGGTGACTTCATCATATGTCAGATAGAGGTCATCCGTGTTCAAGTACTTAAACTCATCCATGCCCATGAGGACTTTTGCGGTCACATCAATAAGGGCAATTCTGTCCAGTAGGCGACCATATTCTGGGCCTGATGTTCCCTTGAAGGTATCAGATATTTTGGCGGATGATTCATTGTACATTTCAAACAGTTTCTCGTCTGTGATGCCACTCAGCGTAGTGATGAACTTCCCAGCTACATGTCCATAATTCATGGAAACAAATGATTTGACATGTTCCACAGTCTCCTTACGATTGAAAAAACTGATTGGCAGTTCAATCAATCTGGACTTGCTTCCGTCAGTTTTGAGGTGGGGCATGATGGTGCCTTCGCTGGTGAGGATGATAGTAGTATTCCAACTGGCCTGCTTTTTGGCATTGCCATTGGTATCTGCTCTTGCTTTGGATAAGCCATCCGCCAATTCATAGCACATCTGCTGCCAGTTGATTGAAGCATTTGAGATCGTTTCATCCAAAAACACAGGGAAACCATTTATGCCGCTTAACTTTGAGTACAGGGCATTAGTAGTGGTGTTGAGATTGTCCAGCAAGCCTTCCTGTCCCAACTTTGGATTGCCCCAGAGAGATGCCATCAGCTTTAAAGAGGTAGTCTTGCCCGTGCTGGTAGGACCAGATAAACTGACAAGCAGGTTTTCTGTACCAGTATGTGGCCTCAATCTGGCTACCACTGGAGCAGATAATCCAGTGGCTAACAGTAAGCCGATGTTTTTGTTTTCCTTATACCAAGACTCCAACAAATGGATAGCATCATCGTGGCTTCCTGTGGGTGCAATATCCTTTTCTCCGAGGTATTCATCTTCAACAACCCCAGGATAACAAAATTGTTTCTTGCCTTCGTCCTTAAGGGTAATGAATCCTGATTTGTGATATCCCGTTGTGACAACGGCATCATCCATAGAATAATTAATTAACCACTCCTCAAGATATTCAGCCACAGAAGATACACACTGGAAACCATATTTCCTAAATTCTTTCATTACGGCTTTGCCAGTGAGGTTAGCAAGCTGCATATCAGCGGATGACTTAGTACCACCGATGGTCATGACAATCCTTGCTGTCTGCTCGGATGTGGCTTTATCAACGAAGATGTGGGAGATGACAATCTCATTAAATAATGGTACCTCGTATTCGTTATTTTTTTCCGCTACGGTTCCATAGATGATGTGATCATCCTTATCAAGTCTATAATCTATAATTTTTCTAAATGCCATGGCATTGTTCTCCTTTCTATTTAGAGATTAGGGCCGGAAGCTAACATGTAGCCTCCGCCCCTTGCCCAGAAGACTTATTCGTCTTCTAAAAGTTCCTCATCTCCATCTTCACCATCTGAAGGAGGAAAGAGGTCAATGGCGCGAAGATTTGAATAAATCTTCCCATTCACCTCATTATTGGAAATGGAGAATATTATATCCATCCCCTTAAGATCTGAAGGCAATTTTATATGAGCCTCTTTGATAGGATCACGCCAAGCGAAACTCTTGGAGAGGTCCCAGTGTAAGAAGGTCGTAAAGACTTCATCTACTCCTTCCACCTCTATCTGAATAACAGAGAGTTCTTTCTTCTTGTAGTCGATAACGTCGATAATGGTTCCCTGATAGTTACCATCATCAAGATGCTCGATACTCTCAAACTGGGAGGGAGCATCAATATTGTAAAATACACCTTCTGTCAAATTTTTTTCTCTGTGTTTTATAGTCATTTTCATATGTATACAATCTCCTTTTCTAAGACCTCATTGCCAATAAATCCAGCATCTGCTAGAATGGCCTTAGGTCACATTTAAAAATGATATACTCTGCCCAGTTAATTCTTAGCTGGGGAGAGCCACGGCATATTGACATACAGGGACAATGGCGCCAACCTTTATCATCCTGTATGCCAATGATTGCTTGAAGTGCTGCCCCTAAGCAGGGGCGGCACTTTTTATATTCCCCCAGGTAAATACCATTTGAAGCAAATCATTGGTATCATGCCTCCTTTTCTTTACATTATGTAGGGAGCTGATTAGGTCATACCCCCATTTAGTTGTCAAGGTACACGCCGAAAAATTAACCACCATGAATTGCGGATTTCCTTTCGACATGCTTTATATTACAGCATATTCCAATGACCAACAACAAAGGAGTATCCCGTAAATAATCATTTGATTTCGGGACACACTTTTCCCGTTCAATTGCTGGGGTTAGAGGGTGTCTGGTGAAAAAAATTCGCCAAAAATTTTAAAAAAAAATAAAAACAAGATGTTCGCTGGCATTTTTTGCTAACGAACATCTTGTTTATACACATTAAAATAACGCTATTTTAAATAATTATCCCAATCCCAGACAGACGTATCACCATCATCAACAACTAAAGCATATCCTCTCATATAATTCGGAAGACCTTTACCCCTTACTGTTTCGCGGGTCGCTTTCCTGCTATCATCAGTTCCTTTTTCCAAGTAACCTCGGCTTTTATTTTTGGAATGGCTTAACGACTGTAAAAGGCGAATGACTTTTTGCGACTTCTGGGGGCCCGTTATTTCTTCTATCCATTTTCTAAAGGTTTTTCCTTCAATAAAATATCTGGAACGAGAACCCACTTTACTCCTTTTCCCAATAAAAGACCGTTTAGGAGCTTGCTCCTTATCTTCTTTACTTTCACAACGGTCAAATAGTCGGGCATTAGCTTCAATTTTTTGACACAGCCTATCAATAATAATTTTGGGATCCAATTCATCCGATCCTTGTTGAATGCAAAACTGGGGTAATTGCTTCAAAATGTCTTTGCGTTGTATGAGCGCTTTAAATTTACAATCATTGGTGTCGTAATAAGACTTAAGAGCCTTGTTTGCTATGCAGGCGGCAAGGTAGATAAGAGCAAACAGTTCTTTCATTTTGCCAGGCTCGTTAGTTTGATTGGCAATATCGGTGACTTTATCTTTGCATTGCCTATACCTTTTCTGTATTTTTTCAAGATTGATTTTTTCCTCGGTAATGATTAGTTTCTTGATTTGATCAAAATAAAGTTTGATAAAGGCTCCATAATTATTTGAGGTAATTTTCTGTAGTTGTGTGCCTACATTTTTGCTAATGGTAGGTTTAACAGGTAATTCTAAGACAGCTATTTTATCACTGTAAATATTGTCCCCCAAAGCATCATATATTGGATACCTATTATTATATACAAAAACATTCATTGGCTGAGAATGTTTACCTTTAACGGATTTACCGCTTACATAGTCATATATTTTATGGTTCCAAAAAGAACTTGTTTTTTTGTTTTTAAAAGAGTTCATATTTCTGAACAAGCAATTTAAAAAACCATCACGGCTATCCCATATCTGGAAAATAGGACTATATGATTTGTCAAACCGCTCAACAAGACCATAGTGTTTGTCTGTCGAGGAGGGAGAGCCATATATGCTTGCTAAGAAGTTCAATAAAACTAGTCGAGGAGATCTATATCTTTCATGCGGGGTATCTGTTGCTTTTTCAAATCTTAAGGATAGAATCACGTTCTGCAGATGATGCTCGTTCTTTAGTAAGTAAAGCAGTGGAGGAATGAGCCCTATTGCGAAAAGTGTATTAATTTCAGGACATTCTGATCTGCATTGTTTATATATCCTTAGCCATTTTATTAAATCACCCTGCTTGGAGATATCATATCCCCCTGCGTATTGAAAGCCGCCATCTATGGCAGAGAGATATATCAATTCGTGTGGAAATACTTCACGGATAAAGCCAAGCGTTCCATAGAAACCTTGTACGTCCTGCTTATTAATCAAATCCTTTAGTTTTTTTATCGCAGCTTTTTTTGATTGCCCTATGGGTATCGTAATATCTTTTTCTTTTAATATCTTAAAAATTTTGCCAGAACAAATATCAGAATATTTAACATCAAAATCTACGATTTCGTTATTTCCGTTATATGCGCTAAGAGGAATTAGGTCTTTTCCGGACTTAGGTGGAGATGCAATAATTCCCACTCCTAAATCTCCTGGTTCAATATCGTGATTATATTCTTGTGACATGGTATTTTCTCCATTCATAGTTATGTGTTGTATTTCAAATCATATTTTATCATAAATATTTATAGGTATTGTGAAGTAATATTTGAATTACTTTGATCCAAACAAAATTCGTATTTTGCACCCCTGCAGACATATATCATAATTGTGGTTAAGTTTTCTTAAAGCAACCCCTAATCTACCAGACACGGCAGATTAGGGGATTTTTATTTTGGAGGTAAGCAACTATGTATCAGGAGGTACGCACTATGAACGAGCTTTCCCACCTTCAGCAGCATTTGTCGGAAAACCTTTTTGCTGCAGTATCAGAAGTGACCAAAATCTACGAAACCTATTATTCCAGCCAAGGAATTGATGGCGGAGCGGTAATCATCATCAAGGATCTGGACGACCTTGAGGCATTCTTGAAAGCCCACCCAGGCGTGGATATTGTCAACATTGAATATGTTGATGTCATTGAGGATGATGGGCAGTTGTTCCTCAATCTGGCGATCCTTGCAGGAACGGAGTACCAATTTTCTATCTTCCTGCCAAGAGCGATACTGAGACCTGACCAGCTGGAGAAGATTATGAGTATGGAGGGATTGAATTAAATGGCAAGAGTCTACTACCATCAGCCAATCTACTTAAAGGAGGAACGGGCAGAGTATGAAAAATTCATGTTCAGTTAATAGTAAGGTAATCAAGGTCTTTGTTCTTGACCACCTTGACGGCTTTTGCAGGTCTGTAAAGGAAATAAATGCAGAGGATACCCTGCACGAAATGTACCGCTTACTTCACTGTGATTTGGTGGATGCCAGAGATATAGAAGTAAATGGTGAGAATTTCTGCATCTGGTTTGACGAGGAATTTCTGCTGACACAATCCCCGGTAGCAACATTTCTGTTGGGAGAACCGAAGAAAGGGCAATGTCAGCCAATATGTGGCAGTTGGATGATTACAAGAATTGGACCAGAAGGGGAAACACTGGGATTGACAGATGAGGACATAAAAATGCTGTGGGAATACACAGACATAAATGGCCTTAAACTCCATGTGGCCTTTAAAAACGGACTGTTTTCATAAGACTATCAATCAGAATTAAATTAAATTGACTACAATTTGGAGGTTTAATATGAACGAAATTAAGGCAACTATCAAGAGCTCAGCGGTATTCAGTGATGATCAGAAGCACAGAGTTCTGCTTCGCAGGGAGTGGGACAAAACTAAACCTACGGCTATGGTACTGATGATTAATCCGTCCAGCAGTGCCTTGGTACACACAGATATGACCACACTTTGCATTCTCAACAATCTGGAGAAGCTGGATTATGGCAGTGTGGAAATCACCAACATGTACAGCGAAGTAACCAACAA
The DNA here is from genome assembly GCF_000621545.1 of Anaerovibrio lipolyticus LB2005. Lineage (GTDB taxonomy): Bacteria > Bacillota > Negativicutes > Selenomonadales > Selenomonadaceae > Anaerovibrio > Anaerovibrio lipolyticus_A. The sequence continues at coordinate 159,630 of NZ_JHYA01000003.1, read as the reverse complement.
GATTTCTTTCCGCTTCAGCAGTGATGAGGAACTGCTCCATGAAGAAAACGACAAATATATAATCAAGAGTGCGGAATCAGCACAAGCTGTGGTAATTGCATGGGGAACCATTGGAGAGAACAATCGCAGGGTTCGTAAACGGCAGTATGAGATCCTAAAAGCTCTTGAACCATACGCCCATAAGCTGATGTGTATTTGTGACCATAGAGGTCATAAGGTAATTCACCCACTGACACCTTCTGTGAGAAATGAGTGGCTTTTGGAGGCATTCCCGTACAAGGCATGGATGAACGCATATCATGCCGAGGAAAAAGCTGAAGCTGATGCTGCTACAAAGCAGGATCGACCAACCAAAGCAGGGAAAAAGGCCAAGAATAATTTGGTGACAGAAGAAAGTAGCAATAATTCAGCAGACAATATCAGTACATCTGGGGCGGCGAATGGAAGTGAGGAAGCTGATACAGAGATGAAGGAAATTGCCTAATAACACGACTGGAAGGGTGAATACCGCATGGATACTGGCATAATACACAGAGTAGCCTTGTATGCCCGATTTTCAAGTGACAATCAACGGACAGAGAGCTTGGATGCTCAGATCAGGGCTATGAAGAAATACTGCCGAGAAAAACACTATCTGATAGTCAGAACCTACACAGATAGTGCCAAATCTGGAACAACAGATAAAAGGCCAGGATTTCAGCAGATGATCGCTGATTCGGCCAAAAAGGAATTTGACATCATTCTCTGCCACAAGCTGGATAGATTTGCCCGTAACAGATATGATTCAGCATACTACAGGAAAAAACTGAGGAAAAATAATGTTTCTGTCTACAGTGTCCTCGAAAATCTCAATGACAGTCCTGAAAGCATCATCTTGGAATCCCTGCTGGAAGGAATGTCGGAGTATTACAGTAAGAACCTCAGCCGTGAGGTACAGAAGGGGTTAAAGGAGAATGCATTGAAATGTAAGCATACTGGTGGTTTGCCACCTCTGGGCTATAGTATTAATGAAGAAAAGCTGATGGTGATAAATGAGGATGAGGCACCGATCATAAGATTGATTTTTGACCTGTATGACAAAGGCTTCCAATATACATATATCATGAAGAAGCTATATGACCTTGGCTATAAGACCCGTAGAGGCAATGATTTCAACAAAAATTCCCTTCATGAGATTTTGCGTAATGAGAAATACTGTGGCACATATTTCTATTCCCGTACTGCCGCAAAAAGCAGTGACAACAAAAGAAATGGCCATAAGTACAAACCTGCAGACCAGATCATCCGAATTGAAGATGGTTGCCCTGCAATAATTCCCAAGGAACAGTTCCTGCGTGTCAGCAAGAGATTGGCAACCAAAAAATATCATCAATGTGGGAATAATGGACGGGAATATTATTTGCTACGGGGAAAAGTAGTATGCGGTGTATGTGGCAACAGAATGTCAGGAAGCAGTCGGTATTCTGGAAACAAGAAATACTACCAGTCAACCTACAGATGCCAAAAGATTCGGCAGATTTGCGGCAACAGGGAAATAAACCGCATATATCTGGACCAATTCGTGAATCAGTACATGAAAGAGAAGATCTTCACCTTGGAGAGCCTCAAAAGGATAAAGACGGCCTATGATGTTTCCATAAAGGAAAGAACTATGAAAAGGGAATCAGATATTGGTGATTTGAAGGTACAGGTCAATTCCATCAATAATCAGATTGACTCCATAGTTTCAATAGTAGAGAAGGGAATCATAAATGAAAACATCTATGCCAAGCTGGACAGTCTGAACAAACGAAAACAGGAATTGGAGCAAAACCTTCATATTTTGTCAGCATTCCCAGTAAGCAACATTGCATGGTCCCCTGAGGAGGTGATGGAAGAATTTCAAAGAGCAGAATACGGTACAGAAGAATACAGGAACATACTTCAGCGGTTCATCAAGGAAGTAAGGGTATTTCCGTATGAAGTACAGATCACATTAAAGGCAGGTGAGATAGATGACAGGGATATTCCAGGATATTTGGGACAGGATTTTCAAATTATAATTTCGAGAAAAGAGCTATACACCAAATTTGGCTCAAAGGTAGTCAAAGCAACTAAGGAAAGGGGAGCATGACCATGGGATGGTTTGTTGTTGGATTCATCAGTACTTTCACAATAATGGAAGTGACAGATGCGATTCTTGATTGTTGAGGATGACAGTAATGGTATTTTTGGCACCATTAGCGGCAGCAATTGTTACAACCTCTGAACTGTTTATTGCAGGAGCTACTGCAGGGGTTGCCGTACACAAACTTAAATCAAAGAAAAGACGCAGATAATGCCTCATAAAGAAATTACTCCAGCGAATCATAGAATATTTGCTGGAGTTTTCTTTTTGGATCACAGAAAAAGGACGGAGGAAATATGGCCATTAACATAACACTTAATCATATTCAGCTGGTAAAGGAGTCAACAAAGAGATACGACTTGCCACGACTAATAAAAAATCCAAAAGATGCTTCAGAGGTTGGAAAAGCAGTGTTCAATCTGGATAACGAGGCACAGGAGGTAGTGGTGCTTCTTTCATTGAATATCCACCATCGTTTGGTAGGTGTTCATGAAATCTGTCGTGGCAGTGCCACCAAAGCAATAGTTCACCCCAGAGAGGTATTCAAAACAGCTTTCCTGCACAATGCTGCTGCAATAATACTTCTGCACAATCATCCCAGTGGAAATCTGTCTGCCAGCCAAGAGGATAAGATGATCACTGATGTCATCAGAGAGTCGGGAAACATACTGGACGTACCGCTTCTGGATCACATCATCATTTCTGAAGAAGGGTACCTAAGCTTCAAGGAGCAGGGTATGCTGTGAACCTCAAAGGGCTATCAGTCCTAACATTTTTCATGCAAACTGCAATCTGAATATCACAGGCTTATTGCATGACAGTACAACCCCAAGTACTGCATTCTATGCCGGTATTTTTCTTGCATCCACCATTTTTTAAAAATTTGTTCGCAAAAAATGCAAACAAATTAATAATGCAGAATGCAGGTAATCACAGCAAAATACTGAAAGGATGATGATATATGTTTCAGCTAACCCCCAAAGAAACAACAAGTAATATTACATTGCGTTTTCCAGATGAGATTTTGGACCCCATCAGAGAATTGTCCAAAGAAACTGGAAGGTCTATAAGTCAAATCATATTCCAGGCATGTCAATATGCCATGAATTCAATGCAGAACAAAGGTGGTGAAAAAACATGACCTTGCAATATCATCTGAAAAACTATACGGCAAGACAAAATACTGATCTTACCGACTTCACCAATACTATCGTGTACAGTGTTCAAAAGGTATTTCCTGATGCTGAAGTAAGCATTTTCCCGAAATTCTTTGAAATCAGAGGAAATCAATCTGATTTGAGTTGTAAAGCCAAACTACAGAACATGGGGCGGAAAATCAGCTACTACTGCTCAACACTAAGAGAAGGGGTGACAACATACGGTGACTCTCGCCAGCTGTTCATCAGAAAACCTTCTGGTGGCAGGATGCGGTAAAGTCATGTTGAGAAGATTGCTAAATAAATAAGAAAATGGTAAAAACCTTTAGGTTTTTACCATTTTCTATAATATATGTTTCTATTTGGTTTTGGACAGCTTATCACATAGAGGCATAAGTTCCTCTATTTTGGTAACGATGCGCTTTTGCTCTTGATAAGGAGGAATCGGTAAAATACAGCTACGAAGTTGTGTCTTACTAAATTTAGGCATTGCTGTTCCAGCAGTAAACTCTTTTAGTATATTTTGTCCATAATATGCCAACATCAAATATCTCAAATAAAACGTAGTTATTTCATCAAGACATTTTACCATTATTGAATTAGGGGCCAAAGTCATCGGATGTTCTAGCTTAGGAACAATAAAGGCTTTTCCTATTGATGCACCAATATTGCTTAACATCAATTCTCCGCCATAAAGACGCGATTTTTGTAAAAATTCATATCCTTCTTTATTTGTATAGGTCAAATCATTTGTAAAGTTATTGGCAAAGTCCTGAGTCTTAACCAAAATGGCATATTCTTTGTTCTTAAATGTCTTTACATTCTCACGTAAAGATTTGAAGCTTCCATTTGCTACATAGTCCGTAGTGTATAACGTATAATCTTCAAATCTTACCCACTCCCACCCCTCAGGAATATCAAATGGAATTTCATCCTCAGTAATTGGTGGCAGTGGCTTGGATTTCTTGATTTTCCCTTCTTTGATGAGTTTTTCTTTCTCAAGGTTAATTTCTTTCAGAAGATCTTTGGCAGTACCTTCCTCAGCTCGTTGTTCCACCAGCTTCCCTTCAATGGCATATTGGAGAATGCTTTTCTTCATGTCCTGAGGGAATTTTTCATTTAAGACCGTAAGCTGGGAATATGCCTTGTCATATTGGTCAACAAGAGGCAACAGTTCCTCTATTTTGGCAACAATGCGGTGCTGTTCGGATAGTGGTGGGAGAGGCACTAAAGAATTATATAATCGACCATCATTAATAGCTGGATAAGCTACACCTTTCGCATTTTCATTAGAATTCGCATATCTATCAAATTCTGGAGATAATAAGTAGTAAAACAAAAACTTATTGAATATTCCAGATGTACATGTTAATGTGGCAAATCCCGTACTGGCAATAGGTTCATGGGAAAAATCTCTGTTAACAATACACATATTATGGAGATATGGTCTAACTGTAGAATATAAAATATCACCCATTTCAACAATTTTGCGAGCTCTTGATGGTGCTTTTGTAGGTTCAATAATATTTTCAGTAACATTTAGTTGCTGATGAATATTATCTATCGACCCTATATCAATATAACAAAATGTTGTATCTGGTTTTTTTTGTCCCCTATTGAAAACTATTTCCCCAAGTTTACACCATTCCCAACTATCAGGAATCTCAAAAGGTATTTCATCCTCCGTAATAGCTTGCAGTGGCTTAGATTTCTTGATTTTCCCTTCTTTGACGAGTTTTTCTTTTTCGAGTTTTATTTCTTTCAGAAGTTCTTTGGCGGTGCCTTCTTCAGCGCGTTGTTCCACCAGCTTTCCTTCAATGGCCCGTTGCAATATGCTGTTCTTAAGCTGTTGTGCCGTCATCATGTAGATTATTTCCCTTCATTGCAGTTCAACTTTTCTGTGATGGTCTCCAGTACCTTGTCAATCTTGGCATTCAGAGCTTGGCGGTGTTCCTGATAGCTCTTAATCAGCTCCATTGGCTCCAGTATTTCTTCTTCTTCATGAGGGAAGCCACATAAATCAAGGTTGAAGTCATTTTCAGCAATTTCCTTGGCAGAGAATTTCTTTGCCTTTGGCCATTCATCAATGATGATTTCCTGTCTGTCATTCCACCAAGCCTTAACCTTATCAAAATGTTCGAGCTTCATTGGCTTTGTCTTGGAGAAATGCTTGTATCCTTCTGGCATATCCATACGATAGAACCATACATCTTCAGTAGGAGTAGTATTGTCAAAGAACAGAATATTGGTTGTGATACTGGTATATGGTGCAAACACACTTCCAGGCATACGGATAATGGTGTGCAGATTGAATTCCTTAATCAGCTTTTCCTTGATGCTGGTCTTGGCATTATCATTGCCAAATAAGAATCCATCGGGAAGAATAACTGCAGCACGACCATTTTTTTTCAATCTGTACATGATTACGGACATAAAGAGATCGGCAGTTTCACTGCTTGCCAAATCATCCGGGAAGTAACCTTTGACAGAGGCATTTTCGTGCCCACCGTATGGAGGATTCATCAAGATTTTGTCGAACTGGTCCTTCTCGGTATAATCCAAGAGATTGTTGGTCAGAGAGTTGCCGTGGGCTACGTTTGGATTCTCCATTCCATGAAGGAGCATATTGGTGATACAGAGCAAGTAAGGGAATGGCTTTTTTTCCATGCCATAAAAAGAGGCATTAATCTTTTCAATGTCCGCAGTGTTTGATTTCTGCTTTTCAAGCTGTTTGATCCAGCTAGTCAAGAAACCGCCAGTACCACAGGCAAAATCAGCCATGGTTTCACCAATCTTTGGCTCAATCATTTCCGCCATGAATTCAGTCACGGCTCTAGGGGTGTAAAATTCACCAGAGGAACCAGCAGACTGCAATTCTTTCAAAATGGACTCATAAATATCACCAAAGGCATGAGTTTCAGAGGTATCCTCCAAATCAATTTCATTCACAACATCAATGACCTGACGAAGATACACGCCACCCTTCATATAGTTGTTGGCATCTTCAAAGGTAGTTTTGACAATGGCTTTTTTCATTGGAGTATCAGCAGTAACAGGCAGTTCCTTCAAAGTAGGAAACAGGGTGTTGTTGACAAAATCCAAGAGCTTATCGCCAGTTAATGAGCTGTCCCCAGCCCAGTTACGCCAACGGCATTCTTCTGGAATAATGGACTCATAATTATCATCATCAAATTCCCAGTTTTCTTCCTTGGCATCGTAAACCTTGAGGAATAAAATCCAAACCAGCTGTTCAATTCTCTGGGCATCACCATTGATACCTGCATCCAACCGCATAATATCTCTAATTCTTTTCACAAATCCGCTAATAGCCATTTATTCTAACCTACCTCGTCCTCATATAAATCATCTTTGAGTTCCAAAACAGCCGCCTTGTATTCATTGTTGCCACCAAAGAGTTTGGCAATCTTACTAGGGGCCCCAAACTTGGCAAAATCGGAAAGTTTCAAGATTTCAGTCTTTTCGATTTCCTTGATGCCAAGATCCATGTATTTCACCAGCAGTGTTTCCAATACTTCCTTGGCCGCACCGCTATATTTTGAGAAAATATCCTTTTTTTGGATATTCTCGGCTCTTTCCCTACGGGTGAGAGGCTTCTTGCCATAAGCAATGTAACAGATAAAATCAAAATCATCTACATCTGCCATGCCTTGTTCACGTTTCAGCTTGTCAATATCAATGCCAGATTCAGCTAAGTGTTCTGCAATAACAGCCTTGCGTTTTTCGCCCTTCCATTTGCGGATGAAAGTCTGTAAGGAAGCATATTCACCAATAATATTTGCCTTGGTGTAATCGATAATGTTCTCTTGAATCAAGAGCTTGCCGTTTGCATCATACACAGCAACAGCCTCATTAATGACTGTTACCTTGCAACCATCCTGCTTCAGATAATACACTGGTTCTGGAAGTGGGGGATCGACAATGTGGCCACCACCAGATTTTCCACCACCAGAGCCACCTACACCAAATTCTTCATCCTGCTCTATTGGACCATCCCAGTCGGGATCAGCAAATAATGAAGTAATGTTTCTGAAATCCATAACCATGAAGCTCATCTTGCCTTCCTTCTCACGAAGGCGAGTACCACGACCAATAATCTGCTTGAAGGTGGTCATGGAATTTATCATCTTATCCAAGACAATGAGCTTGGTCATCTTGCAATCCGCACCTGTGGTCAAGAGCTCAGAAGTGGTGGCAATGACTGGATAATCAGAACCAACAGATATGAAATAACTGAGCTTACTTTTGCCATAGGCATCACTGCCAGTAATGCGGACCACATAATCAGGATTTTCCTGCACCATATCAGAGTTGCAGTTCACTAAAGCAATTCGCATACGTTCAGCATGTTCCTCAGTAGCACAAAAAACGATAGTCTTCTGCATCCTGCCAGTCTGCTTCAAATACTTGGTAATAGTTGCTGCCACTTGGTCAATACGGTCCTGCAATACGATAGTATAATCATAATCACGGTTATTGTATTCACGGTCTGCAATTTCATTTCCATAGAAATCCAGCTGACCGATAGTAGGTCTCCAACCATCAGAAATATCAGTAGTAACCTTAATTACTTTGAATGGTGCCAAAAAACCATCATTGATGCCATCATTGAGACTGTACACATAGAGAGGTTCACCAAAATAATCAATATTTGAAACATATTTAGTTTCCTTTGGAGTAGCAGTCATACCAATCTGAGTTGCACCCTCGAAGTATTCCAAAACCTTCCGCCAACGGCTTTCTTCCTTGGCAGAACCACGATGGCACTCATCAACGATAATCAGATCAAAGAAATCCTTATCAAACCAGTCCTTGAAGGTTTCTTCATCATTGTCACCAACCATCTGCTGATAAAGAGCAAAATAAACCTCATAGGCACCAATAGTAACCTTATCATCCTTGGCAAAGTTTATCTTGTGACTGGTCTTAGCTAATGGAGCAAAATCCTGCTGAATTGTCTGATCCACCAGCATATTGCGATCTGCTAAATAAAGAATCTTCTTCTTCATGCCAGATTTGAGCAACCGATACACTATTTGGAATGCCGTGTATGTTTTGCCAGTACCAGTTGCCATAACAAGCAATAAACGATCCTGCCCCTTGGCAATGGCTTCTGCAGTACGATTGATGGCAATTCGCTGATAATATCTTGGAGGATAGGAATTCATGCTGGAATAGTAAGGCTGTTCAATAATCGCCTTTTCAGCTTCACTGATGCCTTCGCCATCATTTTCCTCAGCCATGAATCTGGCAATCAGTTCTTCCTCACTTGGAAATTCATCAAGAGATAGTTCAGTTTCCTTGCCAGTAAGGAAATCATGTTCAATAAAGCCATCACCATTTGAAGCATAGGCAAATGGTAAATCCAGCATAAGAGCATAAGTCATTGCCTGCTGCAAACCAAAAGAAACAGAATGGTTGTTATCTTTTGCTTCTACAACAGCAATAGGCTTGTTGTCAGAAAGGTACAATAAATAATCAACCCGTTTAGGACTTTCACGCCTGGTCAGGTTGCCTTTGACATTCACTCTGCCATCAGTAATCTTGGTCTCCATAGTAATTTTCTTGGAATTCCACTTGGAGGTAATAGCAGGGGTAATAAAATGAAACTTGATATCTTCTTCTGACATTTGTTTTTTGGTTAAAACAGTACTCATATCCATACACCCCAAACATACAAATACGTTCAGATAAATTGCACATTCTAATTAATTTTAACAATGTTTAGAGTTAGTGTCTATAAAGGTCTGGTCAAAAAAACGCCAATAACAAAAGATTTTCAAGAATTTCCATTGCTAAAATATTTCATTTCTTCTGTTGTTGCTGATGAAATGTGGGTCAAGTGGGTCAAATCTGCTATTGAGCTACTTGAAATAAGGAAATGTGCAGTTCTCGATGAAGTTCTCTGAAGTCTGAAAATGTGAGTCCATTGCCAGATCTAATGGGGCCAATAGTGAAGTGATGTTCAATCATTCCCTGAGATTCATGGAGTGGGGAAGTGAGGTTTGCTTCTTCCGAGGAAGGGTGCAAAGCTAAACTCCGAAGCTGGCGAGTGTCAGAAAAGTGTGATAAGATGAGAGCAAATATTGAGGATTGGCATATTCCTACACTAGCAAATATTTGGAGATGTTGTTGTTTACGATTAAGTACCAAGGGTTATGTATGATTCATCTCCACCAGTTATTCGGTCGAAGTCGAAAACTTTGACCATAGCATAAGGGCCCTAACCACTGATGGTTAGGGCCTTTTCGTATGCTTTCGAATAGGGCGAAAAAGAAAATAACGGTATTTCGGCGGAAATGTTAGATACGGTGGAAACAAGCGGTAATAACAGAAAAGAGGCCTAGATGATTATTAGAGTTTTTTCTCAATAACAGGAGTGCTTTTAAAATGTTAGAAATTGTGAAAACAATTAAGAAGTTAGGTTTTTACCATTTTCTATAATAGTCATATTATAATAACAAATATTATGGAATCCAATCCATGATAGGCATTCCATCAATTGTTATGGTTGATATAATGTCAACACATTCTTTCACATTTTGGGACCCTGTTGGTGACATATAAATTAAAGTATGAACGTGATGGCCTTTTATAAAACACATTTGTACATAGGCAACACTGGTGTTTTTGTCAGAACAAGTAATACCAAACATCAAATAATGTTCATTAATATCAATTCCGTTTACAGAAACGGAAGCTCCCCTTGCTTTCAAGTCAGCTATTATTTTTTCTGTTACTCTTCTTCCAAACATATCTCTTTCAGAGTCAGAATAGTCTCGAAATGTACTATATTTTTCATAAAAATGATTAACAGTAAACATAATTAGATGTTTAGGGTTATTTTTCTTTTGCATACATAATATGCAATGTATTTTATCATTACTTGGCTTATTAATAATGGTCCAATTAGTTGGGACATCTACAGAAATACGATTATCGTTGCTACGAACTAATTGTGCTGAACAAATAGGCATTGCTAATATGAATGAAAAAATAATTGCCGTAAAAATATATAATTTTTTAATAATAATTGCCTCCCCTCACTTATGTTATCAATTACCTATTTCTATATCCTTATAACAAATCCTTCACTATTGTAAAAAAAAAATAACAAAAAATGATATTTTAAAGGGAAAAAATATTAAATGTCGAATTGGTGTTGTAAAGATATTGTTATGTTTAGGTTATACAAACTAACTATGATAAAAATTAGTATAAACGGAGGAATTAAATATGGTTAATAAAGTATTGAAGCTAATGACTATAATAACTATTTTTTTATTCATTGTAGCTTGTGTTGGTTGTAGCTCTAGTGGATTATCAAGTAATAGACTGCATTCCGAAATAACACAATCACTAGCAGATATTCAGGAAGTAAATAAAATCGATGTAAACCTAGAGAATGATGGTGGTTCGAAGAAAGTACTAGTGACACTCTATATAAAAAAGATCAGTGGTTATGCTAATAATTCATCAAATGTAATAAAAGCAGCAAAAAATACATTTAAAAGTTGTTTTAAGAATGATAAATCATTAAAAAAAGTTGAAATAAAAGTATACTCAACATCTATGGATAAATATGGCAATGAAATTCCTTCATATCTGGCAACATTTAAAATGTCAGGACAAACTGCTAATAAGATAAATTGGGATAATTATGACAAGTTAAAATTTAATGAAATAGTTGATGAAATTTCATGGGATAAAGAGTATTTAGCGAAGGAAAAAGAAGAAGAAAAAGAGTGGATGCAATATATAGATAAAAAACTAAAAGATCGCGTCGTAAAAACAAAATAACTTCAATGGAAGTTTTTTATTGGATTAAGAATAATAAATTTTAGTTGAATGGAGATGTAATTAAATGACCTCAAAAAAATATCTTATCTTCTTTTTGTTATTCTTTTTATGCTTATTTTTTATTCAACCATATCATATTGTAGAAGCGGGACACTACAATTCTACAAAACAAGCATATTACTATGATGACGAAGAAAAATATGCATTTCTGCCGTCAATTTCTGGCACAGCACAAGCGTATTACGTTGATGTAACATCCGGAACTGATGGGCCATACGCTTATGTTGCTTGTCTGGTCTCACCTACAAGGAATGGGATATGATACAATGGATACGTCCATGTTGGTGTACCTCAGTATGACGACGGTCCTTGGAGATATGGTGTTTCAATGAGTGCAACATCATGCAGCAGCATGAGTGACATTACACCAGATGATGCCGGAGCTTTAACAGATATGATTAGTAATATTTTTAAGAGAAATTGGCACCCATAACAAAAACTTCTTGGACTGGTAGACTTCTTCTGCCAGTCCTTTTTATGTTACCAAATAATTATTTCATTGTCTGAAATAAAGTAAATATTTTTTCATTAATTTTCACTTTCTGGAAGGATTTATTATCAGTATCTAGAATTAGTGAGTCAAGAGTTAAAAGTAGAGCTGGGAGGGAGCATTGTGATAAATAAATATTGTTCTATCGTAGCAGGTCTACTTTTTTTAGTGTTAACAATATCTGTATGTTCAGCGAAGGAAATAAGTACATACGATGGGCGTTTCGCATTTACAGCTCCATCTCATTGGTACGCAATTCCTTGTCCAGACAGTCCATATGCATATGGTATACTTGCTGCTATGTCTGGTTTTGATAGGGATACTACTGTGACGTTTTATCATGGAATGTATATGGTACCGTATGATGATTTTTCTCAAATGCGACCTGAGGATAGGATTATTTGGCGAAATGAAATGATTAATTTATTTAAAAATATGCTGGGTAATTTAGGGTATCATGTCAGTGTGGCGGATACAGAAATTAATAAGCATGGTGTACATATTGCTTTTAATGCTGAAAAAAAAGGTATCAAGTATAAAGCCTATGTAGTTGGCATGGTCAGCAAAAAGCATTCATTCATATTGTGTGGTACTGGAAAACTAGATACTTTTACAGAAGCCGTAAAAGTTGGTAATTCATTAACTGCTGATGGTATGTCAATATGGACGTGGATTCATATGTTGTGATAAAGGAGTGGTTATTATGTTAAAAAAATGCTTTATCATATTTCTTATGATGTTTCTGGTATCAATAGTGCATACCAATTCAGTAAATGCACAAGATGTGTGGGTTTATACTTCGCCAACTGGTGAGAGTATATATGTTTTAGACCAAAGTTACTCAAAAACAAAAGGTGGTCATCTATACATATCATTTAAAAGAGTTTCTTCACGAAACCAGCTTATAAGTGCAGAACGCTGGAGCTATTACGGAGATGAAGGCATACTATGGGCAACCGATGAAGTGTTAAGAAACACGATAGCCATAGCTCGTGGTACGAGATATAATCCTGAACTTTCTAATTTAAAAATATACGATCGCCCAGATTTAATGGCAGTTTTTAATTGGATTAAAAAGTATAAGTTTTGAGTTAAGATAAATAATAATTCGTACCATTGATATTATTTTGTGATGGAGGTATACGATGAAAAAAATAATACTAATAATAGGCTTTATCATAGCATCTTGCTTATTTATGGTACAGGCACCCCAGATAGCTGAAGCAGGACATTATAATCCAGAACTACATGCGTATTTTCATGATGATGATGAACGTATTATAAAATTAAATTGTCTTTCAGGTAACCATATTACAACCTATGTAGACCTCATCTCATCTGAGGTATATGGGGAGTCTGGTTACCTAGCCTATACTGCTACATCTAGTAATGGCGGACCTCTACACTTTGCAGGTTTTATTTATGTATTAGATACTCCGACAAATTATTATTATTCCTGTTCAAAAAATCCCAATCATCTTGGCAGTTTAGAACTTTTACCTGAGAATGATTGGACTGTTGCTGTTTTGATGAAGGCATTTGCTATAATTGGCCCGCCTCCAAAGAAGCATTAACTAAAAAGATATAATTTAACCTAATATCATTTTAAATTTATTTTGAATGGGTCTAATGAGTATAATTTGTTCTTGAACGACTAAAAATAAGAAACCGTGCAGTTCTCGATGAAGTTCTCTAAAGTCTGAAAATGTGAGTCCATAGTCAGAAACAGAGAGTACTGTATCTTATTTAAGTTAAATTGGGGGGCTTGTACATGGGGTTATTTGACAACATCACAAACTGGGTAGACAAGAAGATTGACGAAGGCAAAGAAAAATATGAGATGGTTCAACAAGAACGTGCCCAGCAGCAAGAAATCATCAATCGAAAAAAAGATTATGTGAAATTTTTGCTTAGCCAACCAGAACTAAATGACACTTTGGTTGAGCGGTATGTTGCAGATAGAATGAATCCGCCGTCTATAACCGTATCCCAGGCAGACCATCAAAAGATTCAGTTTCTTAATTTTCTATGGAAAATAAACAACAATATGCTTCCACAAATGAATTGGGCTAATGTCGGCATCATTCCCAAAAAGGGAGAAATGCTGCATTATTTTGATAGGGCAGTTCTGCGTGAAATGAAAAGCAAGACCACTAAAATCAATTTCGGTGGCCTCACTGGTTCTTTTAAGATTGCCAAGGGTGTTCGCTATCGTTGGGGTTCAATGAATGTCGGCACACAAAAAACCAATTATCTGGATGATGTAGCTAACGGAGTATTTTTCATATCAAATCAGCGTGTAGGATTTGTCTCACAAACCAAAAACTTCACGATGCCAATACCAAAGATTATGTCTGTAAGTTTTGACCCATCCATAGGGCTTCTACTGTTCAAGGAAAACAAGGACAAGCCATACATGATGACGCTGAACAATTACGAAACTCCTTCTGTCTTGCTGTCTCACCTGATATCAGAATAATTACTTCTGTTCTGCTGATTGAGGAAGCAGTGGGGCCAGTGAGTCTAATTGCTATAGACCTACTTGTAATAAGGAATTGCTCAGTTCTCGATGAAGGTCTCCATAGTCTGAAAATGTGAGTCCATAGTCAGAGAAAGTGGGTACTGCACAGAAGTTGCAATCAATTATTCCCTGCAATTCATCAGGTAGGGAAGTGAGGTATGCTTCTTCCGATGAAGGGTGCAAAGCTAAACTCCGAAGCTAGTGAGTGTCAGAAAAGTGTGATAAGATGAGAGCAAATATTGAGGATTGGCACATTCCTACACTGGCAAATATTTGGAGATGATGTTGTTTACTATTAAGTACTAAGGGTGATGTATGATTCATCTCCACCATCAATTAAGGCGAAAATGGAAAATTCGCCTGCAATAAAGAAGGCCAGGACCATTTCTAGATTGGTTTTGGCCTTTTCTTGTGCTTTGGAATATGACGGTTAATTCATATAATTTGCTTAGGATATTTTTTAACTGAATATTTATAATTAATCTACTATACACCGATATACAATATGAAGGTGTTGTGTGACGGAGTAGGTGAAAATTATGATGGTATCGAGATTTCTTGGGGGAGAAAATCTGTCAAAGTATCAGGGGAGTCTGGCTGACAAGCTGCAGCAGGCGCGGGACGAAGAACTGAAGATGATGCAGCGGGCAGTGGACAGTATTCAGAATATGGCCACCCATGGCAATAAGAGAATTATTCCGGATGTTATCACAGGGGAACTGGATAAGGATAATGTCTGGAAAAATAACGAGCCATACAAGGTGGAAATCAGTGATGAAGCCTTTGCCCTTTATTTTGAGAAGAAAGCTGTTCCGGGCGTGGATGCCTCTTTGGACCCAGCTACTTTGACGGAATTAGCTTCTATGGATTCAGCCCATTATACATGGACCAAAGAAACCGGTATTACCGAGAAGATGACTATTGAAGAAGAAATTGCTCTGCGAAAGGAAAAGGCGGAAAAAGCCGTTCAAAATGATTTGAGTGGGGCTATCAGTCAGACAATCGGTAAGATTCTCCAGCCTTATAATACTCTGGAAGAAGCCGAAAAGGCTCTTTATCAGGAGGTAGGCTCCGGGCCATGGGTTAGTTATGACGATGATTACAACCTTGTTTATCAAATGAATAAAAACGGTGAACAGTTCGGAGGTCTGTTTGGTCAGCTGGCCAACCACCTGAATAACTATTTAGAGGTATTTGGCAAGGATAATGATTATTTTGCCAAGCTGGACAGTGCCCTAAATCAAATTGATAACGGACAAAATTCTCTTATAAGACAAATCCGTAATATGCTTAATACTGTAACAAACGGCGAAAGGATTGATACGGGAAGTGCCGAGTATCAGGAAGATGTAACCAGAGCCGTAACGGAATATTTTGATATGACTGTTCCTAGCAAAAATGCTTATGTTAAGAAAAATGATAAGCATAATGGACCACAGCAGACCAAGGGGCTTTCCTTTGAGGAATTGGAAATGTTCTCCTTGAAAGAGGATAAAAAGCTGCTGGATGAAATGCTGGGTACGGACAAGGAATCAAAGCCAGATAATATGAGGGAGTACCTATTAAATAAGAGTATGAATAATTTAGCTGAACAGGCAAAGACTGATAGCAAGTTGTTACGGCGACTCAATTCTGAAGATGCAGAAACTCCCCAACTAATACATAGAGAGATAGAAATGGAAACAGCCAATACACTTCACCCTGTAGATGAGGATGATAAGCTGCAACAGGTTACCTTGGCCGCATCATGGCATCAGATAGCTATGGAAAACGGCTGGGAAACTGAGGAAATGGTTATGTAGCTTTGCGGTTGTAAGCAATGAAGTTGCAATATTCTATTCAATTAGCCCAGTAGGTTTTATTAACCATCTGGGCTATTTTTTTAGATCGTTGGCTATTTTCAAGGTATTATGCTATACTTACCACAAGAACAAAAGTTCACTAGTTATCCCTGTTATCATGTTTTGAGGGAGATGATATTTATGTGTACATTAGCAATAAAAATACCTGATGAGGTATTACTGAATGTTCATAAAACCCAGGCTGAAGTCGCATTATACATGAAGCAACTTTACGCTGTTGATTTATATAAGAAAAAGCAGGTATCATTGGGGTATTGTGCAGCTTTGGCTGAAATGTCAAAGGAAGAATTTATCCATTTCCTTGCGGAGTTTGAAGTATCCATATTCTCTTTTGATGACGATGAGGAATTTGAAAATGAATTCAAAAATGCGTAAGGTGATTGTAAATTCAACACCGTTGATTGCTCTGGCTGGAATAGCCTGTTTAGATGTATTGCAGAGTCTCTATGGGAAGATTACTATTCCGCGAGCAGTATATATAGAAATAAACGCCAAGCCCGATTCTGAATGTGCCAAGCAGTTAAAGTTAAATGCGGATTGGATACAGATAGATGATATTTCCAATGTGGATGCGAAAGCGTATTATAAAACGCAACTACACGATGGTGAAGTTGAGGTAATGATCTTAGCAAAAGAGAGCTCTGCTGACTTAGTGATTATTGATGATAATAATGCAAAGAAGCATGCTCAATATCTTGGGTTGCCTGTTACTGGTACATTGGGTGTATTGATGAAAGCGAAGAGTGTGGGATATATTTCTGAGCTTAAACCGCTATTGCAGAAAATGGTAGATAATCACATATACATAAGTCAGGTACTTATCGACAAATGCTTAAAGAGAGTTGGTGAGTAGTTGGAGATGATGTTGTTTACTAGGGAGTTACTAAGGTGATGTATGATTCATCTCCACCATCAATTAAGGCGAAAATGGAAAATTCGCCTGCAATAAAGAAGGCCAGGACCATTTCTAGATTGGTTCTGGCCTTTTCTTGTAGGTTATTGGTTATTTCTAATGCATTATGCTATACTAACTATAAGAACAAAGGTTCACATCAACAAACATTTAAAAACAGTATGATTAAAGTTTGCAGTGGTTCTTGGTAAAAATATTGGGGTGTGATACAAATGAGTGTGGGTATTAAACAAATAGGAGATATGAAAATCAAAGTCGTCTCCGAAGATGATTCAATCTCTTACAAAGATATAATTAGCGATCAGGATGCGGAAATGGACAGACGGGCGATTGCGGCTGTCCGTTCAGCTATAGAGAAAGCGAAGGTCTGCAACAAGCCTATCGCAAAATTTGATGTTGAGACAAAGAGAGCTTATCTTGAATATCCTGACGGTAGCAGAGAGTATGCAAATTAAAAAGCCTATGGTTTTTAATGACTTATTGAGTGAAAAGGATATAATGGATCTTATGTGATGGTGTATCGTTAAATATTAACCAGTTAGTTTTTTGCTAACTGGTTATTTTATAACGTAGGAGCGGTTACTTATATGGATGCGAGAACAAATTTGATTATTGCTAATGGAAAAACAATAACCCCTAATGTCAGTGAATGTGTATATATGGATACAATTCTGTGGGGGGAGAGACATTCCTGCTCGATTTTTGAAAAAGTATATTTTTTTTAAAATGAGGCTACTAAATTGGACAAAATAAAAAGAGTTCAAGCAGCCATACATTAGATATGATATGTTTGCTGTAAGAAAAAATGTCTATCTACTGCTCATATCTGGTGGGTCAAGTGGGTCAAATTTGCTATTGAGCTACTTGAAATAAGGAAATGTGCAGTTCTCGATGAAGTTCTCGAAAAAAATAATCAGTGAGTCAATGGGGCAAAAATTGTAATTGTTAAATAAATATTGTAAGATGGTCATGGGTAAATATTTTTATGTGACTTTATTTATGGGGGGAATAGTATGTTTTGCACTAATTGTGGACAAAAATTGCCGGATGGGTCTAGATTTTGTACTAGTTGTGGCACACAACTTGGTTCAACAACATCAAATACTGGGCAGGTAGAAAATGGCACTATGTATAATGGTTCTTTTACCGTAAAGCAAGAGGAAGGAACAAATAGATGTTGTGTATCTGAGTTAGGCGCAGTAAAGGTATATGAATACAAAAAAGATTTATCAACAAATCCACTTTCAGCTATGTTTGCGTATTATGCATCTGAAATGAATATACGCAAACGTCAAGTCTGGATTGAATTAAAAGATGATTCATATAGACTGCAAGCTGGTGCTATGCAGATGATGATAGGTAATATTTCTGTTAAATCAGATGTAAAGAGTGCAGGAGATTTTTTGGGGAAAATGGTTAAGAGTGTCGTAAATAACGAGTCAGCTGTGAAACCACTGTATTCGGGTAGCGGTACATTAATTCTTGAACCAACGTATAAGCATATTATTTTAGTTAATCCTAAAGACTGGGATGGCGGAATAGTTGTGGATGATGGTATGTATCTTGCAAGTTCTGGTGATATTAATATTGATATGCAGTCTAGAGCCAATTTTTCTTCGGCAATTCTAGGCGGAGAGGGATTATTTAATACTAAATTAGTTGGTGATGGAGTTGCCGTATTGGAATCTTCCGTACCATATGATGAATTGATGGAAATTACGCTTGAGAATAGTACAGCAAGAATTGATGGTCCATATGCTGTTGCTTGGTCTGGCAATTTGGACTTTACTGTAGAAAAAGTCAATAAGTCGTTTATTAGCAGTATGGCAACTGGCGAAGGGGTAGTTAATGTATATCGAGGTACAGGTAAAATCCTTGTAGCACCTATTGATGAATTAGGTGAACAAAAAGCAATAGATAATACATCATCTTCAAATGCAAATCCAAATTCACAAGCAGCTTCAAAAGCAGGATCTGCATTGAAATTGATTAATAATTTCCTGGATGACTAAATTTCTCCTGTTTGGTGACTCTATGGGTAGAAGTGAGGTTTGCTTCTTCCGAGGAAGGGTTGCAAAGCTAAACACCTAAGCTAGTGAGTGCCAGAAAAGTGTGATAAGATAAGAGCAAATGTTGAGGATTGGCACATTCCGACACTGGCAAATATTTGGAGATGATGTTGTTTACTATGGAGTACCAAGGGTGATGTATGATTCATCTCCACCAGATATTCGGTTGAAGTCGAAAACTTTGGCCATATTATAAGGGCCCTAACCATCTTATTTTTGGGATGGCTAGGGCCTTTTCGGATGTTTTATTATGTGCTTCCTAATGCTTATAATTTGACCTTATGTAATTCTTAAGTTGCTCATAGAAGTTTTCTCTGGTTCCAGACATTATGATTACTACAATATCACCGGACTTATTTACATCTATGGTATATGCTATTTCATAATTTGTTCGTGCGTAATACACATCATAGCAATAAATACCCGCTAAATCTCCGATTTTGCTTCACCAATCGTAGGATCATCAGCTATTAATTTGATAGTTGATTCAAAAATTTTCTTTAGTTTTTTATCCTTAATCTTTTTAAAGAACTTTGCTGCGGGAGGTAGGAATCTGATTTCAGCCATATTTTACTCCTTGAAAACATCATCCATAGTTGCGTATTCTGCTTTACCCTCTGCAACCTTTTTAGCCTCAGCTATCATATTTTTAACGGCGTATTTAACATCCGCCTGTTTTGCCTTAAATGCTTCCAGCAATTCGTTTCCGGATAATCCTGCCTCTATTAACTCAGCTAAAATTTGCTCAGAAAATTCACTATCTGAAAGTATTTGTACAGGTTTTATTACCAGCTCATTTCCTCTCAAAATACATTCTGCTTCGCTCTCAAAACCAAGCATTTTAAAGTATTTTTGGGGAATTGTAATCTGTCGTTTAGAGGATATACTTACTATCTTTCTGTCATAAGGTATAGTTGACATGATTTCATCTCCTTACAAAATTCTTTGATTTCTTGGTTTTCTTTGTTTTAATTTTATCATATATGCATCATGGTGTAAATATTATATCCTAAGTTATCTTTAGCTGCATTTTATCATCAGAATTCACGGGGGGGAAGGATGAGCTGGTTGGAAAAATGGCCAACTAATATAAAGATATATTTTTAGGAATAATTGAACAATGGCGGTATAATATAACTATATTTATACGACTGTCAATATGATTGTCGAAGGACAGGAATGTATTATTATGGAAAGAGTGGCGCGAAGAAAGAAGTGTATATATGAAAATTAAGGTGTTAATGGACAATCTGCCAGCGGTAAATTATTTAAATGAGTGGGGCCTTTCAATTTATATTGAATATGAAGATAAGAAAATTTTGTTGGATACCGGAGCCTCGGAGGGATTTTCCAATAATGCAAAGGTGGCAGGAGTGGACCTATCCAAGGTGGATGTGGCAGTATTATCCCATGCCCATTATGACCATTCAGATGGCATGGGAGAATTTTTCGAGGAAAACCAAAAGGCATCCATGCTGCTAAGGAGCTCCTGCAAGGAAAATTGTTACTCCCAAAAGGAAGAGGGAATGGAATATATCGGTATCCACAAGGGATGGCTGGAAAAGTTCAAATCCAGAATAAAATATGTTGATGGCATCTATGAAATCTGTAAGGGTGTAACTTTGGTGCCGCACTTATTTGATATGACAGAGCCTGGTAAAAAGGCGAAAATGTTTACCATGGAAAATGATTTGTTTTTTCCTGAGCTATTTGCCCATGAACAAAGTCTGGTTTTTGAAACTGAAAAAGGTCTTGTCATATTTAACAGCTGCTCCCATGGCGGCGCAGATAATATTATCAATGAAGTTCAAAAGCAGTATAATGATGCTCTAATATATGCCATAATTGGCGGCTTCCATTTATACAAAACATCCCCTGAGGAGGTGGAGGCCTTCGCAAAACGCGTTGAAGCTACAGGAATTCAGAGGGTTATAACGGGGCATTGCACCGGTGATGAAGCCTATCCTATTTTGCAGAAAGTTTTGGGAGATAAGGTGTCACAGATGTATTCCGGAGCGGAGTATAGTATATAATTCATCTATATGACATCTTTGTAAAAAAATGATATATTGCGGTATAATACTGATGTATTGCGGAACATTTTTGCTGTAATGGATCATAGTGTTTATTTTAAGGAGTGTTACTAATGAGCAGATACACAGAAGCAGCCCAGGTCCTGCGGGATGATACCAGCCTGCATTATAATTGTGCCCAGTCCGTATTGATTCCTTTTGCAGAGGAAATGGGACTTACCAAGGAGCAGGCGTTCAATCTTGGATTTAATTTTGGAGGCGGAATGAAGCGGGCCTCCGTATGTGGTGCCGTTACGGCTGGACTAATGGTGCTGGGAATGCATGGGGTAAATGATGTGAAAATTCTCAATGAATATCATAATGCCATCAAGGCCAACCATGATGATGTGCTGGACTGCGGAGACCTCCTGCGAATCAGCAAGGAAAAGGGAATCGAGAAGAAGGCTCATTGTGATGCTCTCATTAAGGAAGTAATTGAGCTGGTTGAAAAATACATTTAATCCGGAGGGATTTCTTTATGAAAGCAGATTGTGCCAATTGTCCTTCCCATGCCTGCTACACAAAGGGGGTAAACTGCACTGGTTACACTGATCAGGAGATTTTATCCGCTTACAGTGATGAGGAAAAGAAAATAATGCAGGCGGCGGCCTATGTGGAGGGCACCTTCTACAGTAATATTACCCGCTTGCAGGAAACAGCGGAATTTGCTAAGACCATGGGATATAAGAAGCTGGGAATGGCTTTTTGTATTGGCTTAAATTCTGAGGCCAGATATATTGCCAAGTTCTTTAAAAATGAAGGCTTTGAGTTTTATAGTGTTTGCTGTAAAAATTGCAGCTTTAACAAGAAAAATCTTGGATTAAAGCAGGTTAAGCCGGAGCTGGACCATGAGGCCATGTGCAATCCGAAATTTCAGGCCAAGATATTGGCGGAAAAGGGTACAGAGCTGTTCATTTCCTGCGGTCTTTGCGTGGGCCATGACGCTATTTTCAATGGCTCCTGCCCGGGGCCTGTCACGGCATTGGTGGTAAAGGATCGTCTTCTTTCCCATAATCCTTTGGGGGCCATATATTCCCGTTATTGGAAAAGGAAGCTGGGAATCATGGATGAAGGGGAAATTTAATTTTCCGTTATTATTGCATAACTAATAACACTAAAAAAATGAAAAGCAAATTACGGGAAATTTTAAACCGTAACAAAGGGATTAGTAATGAAGCCCGCCGAAGGAACTATAAACTGTTATATAATGACAAACAAATTTATATTGAGCTTGTCAATCTCTCCGGGGATTGTGTGAAGAAGCGTTATTATCCGTTCTGTAGGGTTGTTGCTGTAGCAACAGTGGAGTGGATAATAGCGCTTTATGTTTTGTATTTTTTTATTTTGAAATAGTCCAACCAAACCTTAAATCTGTCCTGGGCCGTTCGGCAGGTGTCCAACAAATAGCCTGGTTCCTTTATCCATTCCTTTAATCCGCGATAATAATACCCCTTTAAATCATCACTGATAATAAATGGTGTAATGCCGTTTCTTAAGCATTCCTTGAACATTATCAGTCTGCCTATACGCCCGTTGCCATCCTGAAATGGGTGAATTATTTCAAAATGATGATGAAATGCCACGATATCCTCAAAGGATTTCACTTTCTCCAAATTATATTTTTTTAGTAATTGTTTTATTTCGAATGACACATTTTCCGGGGCAGTGGTGGCAAGACCACCTACTTCGTTTGGCATTCTTTTATAATCTCCAACAACAAACCATGATTTTCGGCTGTCAGAGGTTCCCGATTTTAAGCATAAATGGAGCTGCTTTATAAAGGATTCACTTAGCTTGTATTTGGCGGCATCGATTATCATATTGATACAACTAAAGTGATTGGCCGTTTCAACTATATCGTCCACTTTAACCGCATCATTGTCTACACCGATAGTATTGGTCTCAAAAATAAATCTGGTTTGGTCATGGGTGAGGCTGTTGCCCTCAATGTGGTTGGAATTATAGGTTAATTCTATCTGGACCTTGTGATAGATACCGCCCTTTATTCCAGCCTCTTTTTCCTGTTGTAGTCTGGTCAGCAAATCGTCGGATATCTTGCCTGCCCGTGGTTTTCTAGGAGGTTTAGGGGCATCATCAGGTATTTTCCAGGTTTTACCATCCAATACTGCGCCTCTCACTTTGCCAGTGGCGCAATAATTTCTTGCACTTCTCTCCGATACCTTCCAATTGGAAGCCGCCTCGCTGACATTTATGTATTTCATCGTTTCTCCCCTCCCCATATATACTTTTCCATGTTTCATTTCAATTATATCATAAAACGGCAAAATATATTGCGTTTTATATTGTATATTATGGAGTTATCTTGCCGATAAAATAAAGACTTATTCAGGCGGAGTTTTAAACTCCATCTGAATAGTTAATTTTATCAAACTACAAAAATTCTTGACTATTTTTAAAAATTATCGTAAGATAACCAAGAAATAAATCTATATAGTGCTTTAGGCGTCGCCCATTATGGGAAATGACAACGGCTAATACATGCCAGGAGACTGCAGGGACGGAAATTGTAGTCACCATCGGTTATGTATTGGTCGTTTTTTGTTTGCATAAAATGATGGAGGTAAGAAATGGATAAGAAATTAAGGGCAAAGAAATTTGGTATGATTTTTGCAGTGGTAATGGTGGTTACAGGACTGCTTTTAATGTACACGGGTAATGACGCGTTGGTACTGGCCACTGAGAAAAAAGAAGGAATATTAACCGCCGAACAAATTAAACTCTCCTTTGAAAATGTAGGCGGCAGGATGGTAAAGGAGTGTGTCAAAGAGGCTGACCAAGTAAAAAAGGGTGATGTGCTGATGGTGCTTGACAGCACTGATGTGGATTTGTCCATTGCTAAATTGGAAGCCCAGATTGCCCAGATGAAGTCTCAGATAAAGTCGGCAGGTGGCGGCGTCAATATTGCCATGTCCCAGGCGGACACCAACGAACAGCAGAGCTTCCGCCAGATTGACCAGCAGAAAGCTGCGGTGGATGCGGCAGAGGCCAACTATAACAATGCATCCTTGGACTATAACCGTAAGGTTCAGCTCTTTGAGGTGGGAGCCATTTCCAAAGCAGATCTGGATGCAGCCCAGACCTCATTGCAGGTAAATACTGCAAATGTGGCTCAGCAAAAACAGCTTTTAAGTAAATTATTGGCAGGCACCTCAGATAATGGTGATACAGATTCTCTTAATTTGCCAACTATTGCTTTGGAGCGTCAGACAGCAGCCAACAAGTTAAACGATGTGGAGGCATTGAACCAGCAGCTGAAAGGGTTGGAGGTTCAGCTTAAGGAATTAAAGGTTAAAAAGGAGCGTTTGACTCTTAGAGCACCTGAGGATGGCAAGATTATAAAGATTTTGGCAAAAGAGGGGGAAATGATTGCCCAAAATACGCCGGTACTCCTTATGGAAAGCAACCGTTACTATTTTGACATTTATGTAAGCGAGGAAAAGGTTGACAAATATAAGGAGGGAGATGAAATTGAAGCCGTTTCCGTAGCTGGCAAGAAAAAGGTTAAGGGTACTATTCGCCTGCTCACCCAGGCCCCTGGCTTTGCGGATTTGCGTATGACCCGTGAAAAGGGCCAGGCGGATTTAACATCCTTCCAGATGCGTATTTACCTTGAGCCTACAGAAGAAATTCTTCCTGGCATGACGATGGGAGTGAAGATGAGATGAAGGCTTTTCGGGACGAATTAAAACATCTTCTCTCTGGCAATGGTATGCCCTATGAAAAGGTATCCATAATGGTTTCCTTAGTTATAACGGTGATTTTCAGTGTTATGCTGGGGCTGAATTACGCCAAGGATACTCCAATTACGGTTATTGATTTGGACAATTCCCATTACAGTCATGAACTTATTGACTATCTTAATAATTCCCAGCTCATTTCTGTTACAGCGGTTGTAAATACCCCTGCAGAGCCAAATGAGCTTATGTATCGTGATAAGGCCTATGCGGTAGTGTATTTGCCTCAGGGACTTGAGAAAAATCATTATAATGGGGAGCGGGCCGACATCGGTGTATTTTATGATAATACCAGCTCCTCAGCCTTAAGCGGTGTAAGGGAGGCCCTCAATGAGATTATTGCGGACTTAAACAATCCAAGTCTTGGTACAGGTGATACCATAAGGGGAGGCACAATGCTGGTTTCCCGCTCTCTTTTTAATCCTGCAGAGTCTGCCAGTAATGGCGAGGTAACGGGCTTTTTGATATTTTTTTCTTCAATGTTTTTTGCCTTTGCCACCCTGGGCATGGTGCCACGGCTAAGGCAGGAGGGGAAGCTTGATCTTCATTTTAAGCTGGGCACAGCCTATGACCTTATAGAACGCATATTGCCTTATTGTGCTTGCTGGCTCATTGCCAATTTTATTGGTCTTGTGGTACTGCGCTTTTGGGGTGATATTAATTTTTCGGGAAATATAATTCTGTATTTTGCCGTTCAGGCCCTGTACATAATAATGCTGGGGATGGTTTCTGTGTTTATGGGCTGGTCTGCAGCCAATCCAGGGGCGGCTTCCAGCAGAATGATTTTGTTTGTGCCAGGAGGATTTATTTTCGGCGGATATGGTGTGCCTATGACTATGATGCCTGATTGGGTTCACTGGATTAACCAGATATTCCCGTTAACTTGGGAGTTTAAATTTATTCGTGACATCGTATTTAGGGGAGCGGGCTTTTTCGACTGCGCTGTAACCATTGGCCAGTTCCTTATTTATATAACGATTATCTGGATACTTTTTTCCAGAAAATTTGATAAAGAGCAGATTGCCTACGGGGAAATCGCAGAATAATACGGGTAATATACTGGTTAATAAAAGTAAGTTACTGACAAAAAAGTATGTTGACAAGTAAAAAAGGCCACCGACTTGTATGGATGCATTTCCATAAAGCTGGTGGCCCTTTTGTTACCTTAAATATTAAATTCACTTAATAATCTTAGGTGTGGTTTTTATATGGGATGGGGCTTAAATTATAGCATGAGCGATTACATAACCCACACAGCAGCCGGTGATAACGCCAATGAGGCCTGGTATCATGAAGCTGTGGTTGAGAATGTACTTGCCAATCTTGGTGGTGCCAGAGCGGTCAAAGCCGATACAGGCCAAATCTGATGGGTACGTTGGCAGGAAGAAATAACCATAGCAGGCGGAAATAAAGGATAAAACTATAACGGGTTCTATCCCTGCCTCCAAAGCTAGAGGAGCCACTATTGCAATGGCTGCCGCCTGAGAGTTAACCAGCTTTGAGGTGAAAAAGGCAATGATGGCATAAGCCCATGGATATACTGCAACGGCGGAAATCAATACGCCCTTCAAAAAATCCATGTGATGCGCGAAGAGGGTGTTGGCTGTCCAAGCAACACCATAAACGGATACCAGGGCTACCATTCCAGCCCGGAATACGTTGGAATCAGCTACTTTTTTGGCATCTACCTTGCAGAAGAACAATATTAGTGAGGCAATACACAGCATAACCATCTGAATGACCAAAGTCATGGAAATTGGCTTGGCTGGTTTGCCCGTACCAGCGGAGAAATGAGGCAGATAGTCCGGCAGATTGCCCATTAAGGCGATTATAATAATGCCTGCGATGAAAATACCAACAGCAATATAGTAGCTTCTAGGCAATTCCTTGTCCAAAAG
The DNA here is from genome assembly GCF_000621545.1 of Anaerovibrio lipolyticus LB2005. GTDB lineage: Bacteria > Bacillota > Negativicutes > Selenomonadales > Selenomonadaceae > Anaerovibrio > Anaerovibrio lipolyticus_A. The sequence continues at coordinate 132,908 of NZ_JHYA01000003.1, read as the reverse complement.
GGACTCGGTGGAGCCATAGACATATTTCCTCTGTTCAGGGTCAGCAATCAGAGCCTGAAATTCAGGATCATCTTCCAGCTCTTTACCTCGGCGCATGGACCAGATAGCCGCTGCCAGCACACCGAAGAAGGTGGACGGAATGGAGACCATCAAAACCTTGGCAATGCTGATATCATAACCGGCTATAGTCAAGAAGCTCACTATAGAAACAATGGCCACAGATACCGGTGAACCGCAGATTCCCATCTGGGCAGCAACAGAGGATACTGCCATAGGTCTCTCAGGGCGGATATTTTGCTTGATAGCTACATCATAAATAATTGGAAACATGGTATAGCATACATGGCCGGTGCCGCAAAGAACAGTCAAGAACCATGTGGTAATAGGTGCTAAAATGGTAACATTTTTGGGATTTCTTCGTAAAATTTTTTCGGCCAGCTTCAACAATACAGTCAAGCCACCGGAGGTTTGTAAGAATGCCGCACAGGTAACAACTGCCAGAATGGTCAGCATTACGTCATTTGGTGGTACACCTGGCTTGTAACCAAAACCAAATACATAGATTACCAGGCCTACACCACTGACTGCTGCCAGCCCGAGCCCACCAAAACGAACACCGATTACAAGGCATAGCAGGAATATAATAAATCCCAAAGCAATTTCCATAAATAGCCCTCCCATCAAACACATTCACACAAAATCAAAATCCCTCAAATATTAATTTAAGTATTCACTTGATAAAATTTGCATACTCGGACAAAAAGGTTATTCATAAGTAGTAATTCTCCATATAGCGAAGATTTCCTGCAAAAAGTTAAGTAAAATATACTACTTGTGGAGGTGTTGCTTTTATATATTAAGTTCACAAAATAATTTAACGATACTATGATTAGTAGTGGTGTACGCCGCTATAAATTCAATGGCTAAAACAAGGATGATTTCCCTACAGCAACACGGGGCAAGCGCAGAAAGGATGATACGCTATGGCCATGGTAGTTAAGAATAATATGTCGGCAATTAATACCTTAAATGTTCTTGGACGGAACAGCAAGGAATTTGCCAAGCAGCTTCAGCAGGTTTCTTCTGGCATGAAGATCAATAGTGCGGCGGATGACGCTTCTTCCTATGCCATCAGTGAGCGGATGCGGGTACAAATAAGGAGCTTGGATGCTACCCTTGTCAATACCCAGAATGGCTCCAGCATGATGAAGGTGGCAGAGGGGGCAGTGTCCTCCACAGTGGATGCACTTAGAACCTTTAAAGCCAAGGCTATTGATGCCGCTAACGATACAAATACGGACAGTGACCGGGCAATTATTCAAAAAGAGCTGGACCAGCTTATGAACCAGATCGATGATAATGCCCTGGTTACTTTTAATGGAAAGTATTTGGTAAACGGAGCCTTGGGTGGCAATATTGTGGCGGACCAGCAGGATTCCATTGTTTCCTTCATGGCTTATTTGGATGCATGCACATCTGGTACACCCCAGGAGCTTTTGGATGGGGCTATAAAATTTGGCTCCTCAGGAATGTTTAAGGATGAGGCATCCCTTATAAATAGCTTCGTTGAGGCTATGAGAAATAGTAATGGAGACCTTTTGGAGGTTTGTGGTATCAATCTGAAGAATGATGATACGGGATCCATTACTGGCCTTGATGCTGGCAGTGAGCGGGTAAAAACCGCGGAATCTGTTGTGCCGGAAGAAAAGACATCTTATGGTGGCAACACCAAGGGCAGTTCTTTTATCAGGGGACTTACTGTGAATTGGCCCGATGATATTAGTGACGACATGCAAAAGGCTATTGCCGGTGCCCTGGACAGCCAGTGGCTCTCTAACTGTATGTGGCTTGTAGATGAGTCCTTTGCCATTAATTTCTGGGAAAATGGTACTTCTGTAAAATCTATGGATGTAAACTTTGAAGATGATGCTTCTTCCAACAACTTGGCGTATGTAACAAACTATTATAATGATGGTGTTACTACTAAACTGAAACTCACCGTTAATATGCACTACTATAACAACCTGGATCTCACTGATAAAAATGGCGCGGTAAAGGATAACCCGAATCAGCTTTACCTGGACCGTACATTGGCCCATGAAATGACCCATGCCATTATGGCTGCCAATATCAAAAATTTTAATGAATTGCCTAAATATGTTAAGGAAGGCATGGCAGAGCTGGTACATGGCATAGATGATTACCGCAAGGTGACAATCCAGTCCTTGGCCAATGACCCTGATACTTTAAAGGGTGTACTGGAGAATTCAGGGGCTCCTTCGGATGACAGTGCCTATGCAGCGGGCTACATGGTTCTTCGCTACATGGCAAAGCAGGCAGCAAGCTCTGAGCCGGAAAAGAGTGCCTACTTCCAGATTGGCACCAAGGCTTCCCAGACCATCAGCATTGGTTTGGCAGATATGCGTTGTGAGGCTTTGGGCCTTACAAAAGCTGACGGTACTGCTGTCAGCGTAGCTACCCAGCAAAAGGCCACTTCTGCCATAACTGTTATTGACAGGGCCATTAGCCGTGCCTTGAAACAGCAGACCATTATTGGTTCCATTGAGAGCCGGCTGGAGTTTACGGCGGCCAATATTACTACTGCCACTGAAAATGTAACATCTGCGGAGTCTGTAATTCGGGATGCGGATATGGCCAAGAGCTTTACAGCCTACACCAAGGCTAATGTGCTAATGCAGACCGCCCAGTCCATGCTGGGGCAGGCCAACCAAAACGGTAGTGCAGTGCTATCCTTGTTACAATAGTATAGCTGAATATCAGCAAATCGCATAATCTGAATATTTATTCACCCCAATAGGGGCAGCCATGGTGCTGCTCCTTTTTGATTGGTTGAATGAGAAATTATAGTTGTTCTTAGTAAGAGGATTTTAAAATAACTATCTATATGAAAAATAATTTTGTGTTTATGGGGAGAACAATATTTATTTTTCTGAAACAATCATGTATAATATGTGTTAGGTTTTTTGCTATGGAATCTTAGTGAATCAAATCTGCAAGTTGAAGATGAACTTAGATTTCGTGTAAGGGCTGATGAAAGCCAGTATGCTTTCATCTTGCTTATTTTTATACTATTAGGAGTGATAATGTATGGTTTTTTCAAAGAAAATGAAAATGGCAGCCCTGGGAATGGCTGCACTGTTCTCCTTTGGCCTGTTGGGTGGCTGTGGCTCCAATAATCAGGCGTCATCTGGCCAGAAAACGGTTGGTATTGTTCAGCTGGTGGAGCATGATGCGCTGGATGCTGCCAACAAGGGATTTAGGGATGCCCTTAAGGAGCGTGGCTATGAAGAGGGCAAGAATCTGAAAATAGATAATCAGAATGCTCAGGCCGATCAGTCCAATCTGCAGAATATTGGACAGCGTTTTGTAAGTAATCATGTGGATTTGATTTACGCAATCGCAACTCCGGCTGCTCAGACTGTGGCCAATTTGACCAAGGATATTCCTATTGTAGGTTCTGCTATCACCGACTATGTGGGTGCAAAGCTGGTTAAATCCAATGATGCTCCTGGTGGCAATGTAACCGGCACCAGCGATATGAATCCTATCAAGGATCAGGTGGACCTTCTGATTAAGCTCTGTCCTAATGCTAAAACTATTGGCTGTGTATATACCTCCAGTGAGGTGAATTCCGAGATTCAGTTTAAGGCCATGAAGGAATATGCTGAGTCTAAGGGCCTTAAGGTTGAGGCTGCTACCATTTCCAATGTAAATGATATTCAGCAGGCTGCTCAGAGCCTTGTAGGTAAGGTGGATGCTTTCTATCTGCCTACTGATAATGTAATTGCTTCTTCCATGCCAACCTTGATTTCCGTAACCGAGGCTGCCAAGAAGCCTGTTATTTGCGGTGAGTCCAACATGGTTAAGGCCGGCGGTCTTGCAACCTACGGTGTGGATTATTATGAGCTGGGCCGTCAGTCCGGCTTTATGGCTGCTGACATCCTTGACGGTAAGTCCAAGCCAGCTGATATGAAGATTGAGTTTGCAAAGGTTCTTAAGGCTGTAGTCAACAAGACAAATGCTGATAAACTTGGCATCACCATTCCTGCAGATGTACTGAAGGATGCCGAGGTACTGAATTGAGGTTATTGAAGTGGATCTGATTATTCCTACTATATCACAGGGGCTGTTGTGGTCTCTGCTGGCCATCGGAGTATACATTACATTTCGGGTGCTGGATATTGCTGATTTGACAGTGGAGGGCAGCTTTCCCTTGGGGGCGGCTGTGGCTGCTGCTTGTATGTTGGGAGGCATGAATCCCGTTCTCGCCATTTTCGTGGCAGCCTTTGCCGGTATGCTGGCAGGTGTTGTGACTGGATTTTTGTGTACCAAATTAAAAATCCCGGCTTTATTGGCGGGGATTCTTACCATGATTGCCCTGTATTCCGTAAATCTTCACGTAATGGGCAAGGCAAATTTGTCCCTATTACAGGTGGACACTGTATTTACCCTGTATTCTATTCCCGATGTGACCCTTGGGAATATGGTTTTGGTAATTGGTGCTGCGGTGGTAGTTTTTACCGGTGTATTGTGCTACTGGTTCTTTGGTACAGAAATCGGTGCCTCCATTCGTGCCACTGGCTGCAATCCCCACATGATTCGCGCCAATGGTATCAATACTGATATAACTATTATCTTGGGCCTTTTGATTTCCAATGCATTAGTGGCCGTGTCCGGAGCTCTGGTGGCTCAGGCCAACGGCTTTGCCGATGTGGGCATGGGTGTTGGTACCATCGTTATCGGGCTTGCTTCCGTTATTATCGGTGAGGTACTCTTTGGCACCCGCAGCTTTAAAAATTGCCTGATTTCCGTAATTTTGGGCTCCATTGTATATAGAGCTGTTATTGCCATAGTTTTGCAGATGGGTATGCCACCAAACGATTTGAAGCTGTTTACGGCAATTCTGGTTGCGGCTGCTCTGTCCATGCCTCTTTGTCAGGCTAAGCTGAAAAAGAGAAAGGTGGCCGAGTAATGCTTAATATTGAAAATATCAAGAAAACCTTTAATCCGGGCACTATTACGGAAAAGGTGGCCCTGCGAGGGGTGTCGCTGCACCTGAAGCCAGGAGATTTCGTAACGGTAATCGGCGGTAATGGTGCGGGAAAATCCACCCTTATGAATGCAATTGCGGGCACCTTCAAGGTGGATGCTGGAAAAATTGTTATTGACGGCAAGGATATCACCAAGCTGCCGGAGCATAAGCGGGCAAAGTATATTGGGCGTGTATTCCAGGATCCTATGATGGGTACTGCTGCCAATATGCAGATAGAGGAAAATCTTGCCATTGCCTCACGCCGTGGCCAGTTCCCAACCCTGCGTTGGAGTGCCCCGGAGGCTCAGCGGGCCTATTTCCGGGAGCAGCTGAAGCCTTTGAATCTCGGCCTTGAGGATCGTCTGGAATCCAAGGTGGGACTCCTTTCCGGTGGTCAGCGTCAGGCCTTGACCTTGCTTATGGCTACCATGGTGGAGCCAAAGCTATTGCTTTTAGACGAGCATACCGCAGCCCTGGACCCAAAAACTGCGGCTCAGGTGCTGGAGCTTACAAATAACATTGTAAATAGCCGTAAGCTCACCACCCTGATGATTACCCACAATATGAGGGATGCATTGTCCTGTGGCAATCGTCTGATTATGCTCCATGAGGGCAGAATCCTCATTGATGTGAGCGGCGATGAGAAGAAAAGCCTCACCATCAAGGACCTGCTGGCTATGTTTGAGAAGGCTGCAGGCAGTGAGCTTAATTCCGATGCATTGTTGTTAAGCTAATAATTAAATCCTGAATATACACTAGTATTCCGGCTTCCATGCGCGAAAAAATGATACCGGGACTAAATTAGTATTTTTGAAACTCCTGTAATATTTGCAGGAGTTTATTTTTTTGTGTGGAATATGAAATATATAGTATTTTATTGTCAATGAAGGTTGACAATAAGCTAGTTAATTTTAGTTAATAATAGTAATACCATGTTTTCAAATATGTAAGGAGGCTTTACTATGGGTATTAAAGGAAAAATGCTGGTAGGGACGCTGCCCGTTGTAATTTTGGGTATGCTTATTCTTACCATAGTGTCAGTGGTGTCTTCTAGTGGGAGTTTGGGAACTCAGATAGAGAACACTATGAATTCAGAGCTGAAGGCCAATGTAAATTATATTAATGAAAAGCTTAATATGGCCCGTTCCACTGCAGTGAACACGGCCCGTTTCGTCGGCGCCACATACAAGAACGCTCCAATGGATACCTTTAAGGCTGTTATCGGCAAGACCATCCAGAAGGACGATTTCTTCTATGGAAGTGGTATCTGGTTTGAGCCTTTTGCCTTTGATGCGTCCCAGGAATATATGGGTCCATATTGGTACAAGGATGGGGGCTCCATTAAGGAAACCTATGAGTACAGCAATGCCGAGTACAATTATTTTACTCAGGAATATTACAAGAATGCCAAGGGGGTAGGTAAGGAGGGTGCTTTAATCACCGATCCATACTATGATCCAACCTCCAAGGTAGTTATGTCCACCTGTTCCGCACCTATTTTTGACTTGTCCGGCCAGTATGTTGGTTGTATAACAGTGGATTTCTCCCTCAAAGAAATCAGCGAGCTCATGGCCAGCATCAAGGTTGGTGAAAATGGCAAGGCAATTTTGGTTACCTCTGATGGTACCTATGTATATTCAGAAAATCCTGCCGATGTGGAAAATGGCGTGAAAATTACCGAGGACGCAAATAAGAGCTTGGCTGCTTCAGCTCAGGCTTTGCTCAGTAATGAAAGTGGTATGACGGAATTTGATGATAATAATCTGTATTTTGCCACTGTACCAGGGGTAAACTGGAAGCTGGCAATTAAGATGCCACAGGAAGAAATCAATGCACCAGCAGTAACTCTTACCAAAATTATGATTTTCGTTTGTGTTGTTATGATTGCTCTCTGCGTAGGCAGTATTGTATATCAGGCAAACAACATGGTTTCCAGAATCGATGCACTCGGTGCCAATATGAGTGAAATGGCCAAGGGTAATTTGCGTCTGAATCCTTTGCATGTAGATTCCAAGGATGAATTGGGGCAGATGGCAGAAGGCTTTAATACCATGCTTCATAATTTGAAGGGTATAATAACTCAGACCATGAATACCGCAGAGCAGGTGGCCGCATCCAGTGAGGAGCTGACAGCCAGCTCCCAGCAGGCAGCAGAGGCAGCAACCCATGTGGCACAGTCCGTTGTAGACGTGGCCGGAGGTATGGAAAAGCAGCTGTCCAGCATGGATGAGGCTAAACATAGTATAGATTCTGCCTTTGGAGATATTAGTGTAATGACTGATAAGGCTGGTAGTGTTACGGAGAATACAGAGCAGATGGCCGGAGCTGCAGATACTGGTGCTCAGCTGATGCAGAACGCCATGGAAAAGATTAACAATATCGAAAAGAGCGTTGCTAATTCTGCTGAGGTAGTCAAAAAACTGGGCGAGAACTCCGCACAGATCGGTGAAATCGTTGACAGTATTTCCTCCATTGCTGACCAGACCAATTTGCTGGCCCTTAATGCAGCTATCGAGGCAGCCCGTGCTGGTGAAGCCGGTCGTGGCTTTGCAGTAGTAGCTGAGGAGGTTCGCAAGCTGGCAGAGCAGTCCCAGGAGTCTGCTGAGCAAATCAAGAACCGTATTTCCGTTATTCAAGGTGATACCAAGGAAGCTGTGGATGCTATGGAATCCGGTACCCAGGAGGTTGCTATGGGTACACAGGCTATCCGTGATGTGGGTGAGCAGTTTAAGGATATTACAGCCCGTGTATCCTCCATCAAGACTGAAATGGAAGAAATTAATTCCGCTGTTCAGACCGTTTCCAATGGAATGCAGAATGTAGTAGGTTCCATGGACAATATTGACAAGGTTTGCCGTGATACCTCTGAGGAGACCCAGACTATTTCCGCTGCAGCTGAGGAACAGTCCGCCTCCAGTGAAGAAATTGCTGCCGCCGCCAATGCCCTGTCCAGCCTGGCTACTGATTTGCAGACTGCCATGGGTAAGTTTAGGGTATAACTGGCAGTTTAAGTGGGAATTTGTACTTAAATGAGTTAGATAGTTAATTAAAGAGCTATGATAAGATGAATTTACATCTTATCATAGCTCTGTTTTTATTACGGGACCTTTGTACCAAAATAAAATAATATTTTATGATATATAATTGTTAATTATATTTTGCATTGACAATAAATTCGTCTGATGATACCATGAGGAATGTATTTGAAAACAACAGAATAAAGGGTTAGGTGTCGCAAGACTTAATAGAAAAGCCGGTTAGATGCCGGCGCGGTCACGCCACTGTATCGGGAAGCGAATCTGCAGTTAATGCCACTGGGGAAACCTGGGAAGGAGCAGAGGAGCCATGATCCGGAGCCAGGAGAACTGCCTAATTAACAATCACCGTTTGACCTACGAGAGATGGGAAGGGGATTAGCAAGATTTTTAGCCGTCCTTTTTTCATTGGGGCGGTTTTTATATTGCTTTGGGAGAGATTATAATGGGCAAATTTGTCAGATGGAATTATATATTTATTTTATTGCTGGTACTTATTTCTTTAGTAGGCTGTAAGCCAGAGGGAGAAAAAGCTGATATTTCGGGGTCCTATACAGTAACAGATATTCAGGGCACTACTGTTACCGTTCCTGCCAAGCCTAAGAGAATATTAACCATGTCCATGAGCACCGATGAAATGATGCTTGGTCTGGTGGAGCCAGAGCGCATGGTGGCAGTTAATAGCCTGCTGGATGACCCATCCAGCTCCAATATGGTGGAGTTGGGAAAGCAAGTGCCTACTAAGATAAAATATCCATCTGTTGAGGAGATAGCTGCTCTTCAGCCGGATTTGGTAATAGAACCGGATTGGGGAGATTTGTCCAGAGTAGCAGCCCTGCGGGATCTTGGAATTCCGGTTGTGGTCTGCAAGGGCCCAAAGAATTTGCAGGATATAAAGGAAACCATTACCTTACTGGCTCAGGCGGTGGGGGAATCCCAACGCGGAGATATTTTGCTAAAGAAGATGGATGAAAAGCTGGGGGAAATCAAGGCCAAGGTGGCAGAAATTCCTCAGTCAGAGCGAAAAAGCGTATTGCTCATATCCCTTATGAAGGATTACGGCGGTGCGGGCTGTGCCTTTGATGAGGCCTGTCAGCTGGCGGGGGTAGTAAATGGTGCTGCTGCTGCGGGTATCCAAAATGGACAGGTGATGACCAAGGAAAAAATGGTGGCTATAAATCCGGATTTTTTGTTTCTGCCATCCTATAACAATCATGGAGAGGTGGATATCAACCGTATCCGGTCTGAATACATAAATGACCCGGGGCTACAGGGGATGAAAGCCATTAAAAATGGTGCCCTGCTGATGCCAGATGAGGGTTATATATATAATTGCTCACAGGATTTTGTTTTTGCGGTTCAGGAGATTGCCTATCGGGTATATGGTGACAAGTTTAAGCTGGAGCCACAACAACATCTGTCTGCTGTTGAGAGGTAATAGGAGGAATATGTAATGCAAAGGGATTTGAAGAAACTGGTGTTGGCCTCTTTGGCTTTGGGTATGCTGTACTCTGGTACGGCAGTGTGCCAGGCTGAAGCTGTGGCCCAGGATGATGATATTGTGGATGTGGTAGTTACGGCGGAGCGTATGCCATCATCTATTATGAGCACTCCTGCAGATGTGACTGTAATAACTGCCCAGCAGATTGAGGACAATCATTATAGCGATGTGGCTGAGGCTTTACAGCATGTTAATGGTGTAGTTGTAAATAATGGAGGTTCTAATGGGAATCAGGAGGTCGTTATAAATGGCGATCAGCGAGTTGTAGTTATGATTGATGGTCAGCGTCTTAATAATGATCAGGGTTCCATGGGCCGTGCCAGTGTAGACTTGGGGATGATTCCTTCCGTAAAGAATATTGAGCGCATTGAAGTGGTAAAGGGCGCAGGTTCTGCCCTTTACGGCAGTGATGCTGTAGGTGGTGTGGTAAACATTATCACCAAGAAGGGCAGTAAGCTGGAAACTACTTTAGATATCAATACTGGTTCTTTTGGTACCCATAACTATGAGCTGACTAATCAGGGTAGTGATGGGGATTGGAACTGGTTTGTAACTGCTGGCCTTCAGAAGCGCAGCTATTTTAAATACAGAGGTAACGATGGCGTTAGCACCCGTATGGGCAATAGTGATTATAGTAATAATAGCTTTTCATTTAAGGTTGGTAAGTCGTTCGATTCTAATAATTCCTTGCAATTGATGTACAATCATAAGCAAGAGGATATGGGGGTACTGAACAATGCTCCAGGCCGTCAAAAATATAATTATAATTATGGTTCATTAACCTACAATTTTAAGGAAGATCAGCCTGTGCCGGGTTTCTTGCGCTATGCTGTTAACTATAAAACTGTTGACTGGGGTGGAGAATTTGATACCCATAGTCATAGTTTGGAATATCAGAATGGTTGGCAGTTAGGCAAGAATCATAAGGTAGTAGCTGGTGCAGAGTGGCATCAGAGTTCTTCAAGTAATACGGCAAAAAATTATGAGGGAAAGAATATAACAACACAGGCTCTGTTTGTGCAGGATACAATAAAGCTAGATGATAAGTGGACATTTATACCAGGGGTTCGTATGGATCACCACAGTATGTTTGGAACCCATTGGTCACCTAAGGCAGCTCTTAACTATCAGCCAACTAAACAAACTAGAATGTACGCTTCTTGGGGCCGTGTATTTAAGGCTCCTACTGCTGATGATTTGTTCTATTATACGGAGGATGAATGGGGATTTGTTATGCAGGGTAATCCAGATTTAAAACCAGAATCTGGTCATGTGGAAACTGTTGGCGTTACCCATGAGTTTTCTGAAAAAGCGGTTCTTGATATAAATTATTTTTGGAGTAATTTGAGTAATGTTATTGCGTGGCCTCAAATTGCACCAAAGACTTGGGCTGCTCGCAATCTTGATAGAGAAAAGAAGCACGGAATTAATATCTCTTTAAATGGTGCTTTGTCTGATCGGTGGTCCTATGAAGTAGGATATTCATATATTGCTAGCGAGACAAATGATATTAAATTTGCTTACTATGAGCCAAATGGCTACCGTTTGGGAATTCATTATAACTGTGACCGTTGGAAGGCCAATCTTATGGGGCGTTTTGGTAGTGGCCTCGATGATAGTGCTCAGGGATATGATAGTCGTGGCTATGCAATTTGGGATTTCAACACTTCCTATGCGGCAACAGAAAATGTTGATATTTACTTTAAGGTAAATAATCTGACTAATCAGAGATATTTAACTATACCTAGAGGCGCATACAATAATTTCTATCCAAATCAGGGCCGTACCTTCCTTGTTGGCGCCAACATCAAGTTCTAATATAATTAAACAATGTTAAAATAAGGTTATTTTACACTATAAAAGCTGCTCATTTCCGGGCAGCTTTTCCTTTAAAGATGACTTATTGCAGAAGGTATTATATAAGGTGGCAAAATAGCTGGTAATATGGTTTAATAATTAGATGAGGTGATTGCGAAATGAATGAAACCAAAAAACTGGTGGAAATAGGCAATATTGTTTCCAACTGGGAATTATCCGCCGATGTTAATGCCCTGGTACTGGAGTGTCCAGATATTGTATCTGTGGCAAAGCCAGGCCAGTTCGTTATGATAAAAAATGAAATGGGCAGTACCTATCTGCGCCGTCCCTTTGGTGTAGCCGATGTGGACAAAGAGCAGGGGCTGTTGCTTCTTATATACCGTAAGGCTGGTAAGGGAACCCAGGAGCTGGCTCAGCTGGATGACGGGGCACCTATCAGTGTGGAGGGCCCTTTGGGCAACGGATTTTCCTTTAAAAATGAAGGCAGAACTCTCCTTATTGGCGGGGGCGTAGGCATTGCCCCTATTATTTATACTGCCCGTCATTTGAGCAAGGAGCTGGATGGCCCTAAGCCTGTTATTCTTTTGGGAGTACGCAATCACAAGGAGCTGTTTTGGAGCGATTTCGTAGAGAATTTTGCTGAAAAGCTGGTATATACCACAGATGATGGCTCTTACGGCCGCAAGGGCTTTGCCATTGATGCCATTCCCGACATACTGAAGGAATACCCGGACATTAAGCATATCAAGGTTTGTGGTCCTACCATTATGATGAAGGGCATTGCTGAGCTGGCAATAAAGCAGGGCATTGAATGTGAGGTTTCTCTGGAAAAACGCATGGCCTGTGGCTTTGGGGTGTGTCTTGGCTGTACCTTTGAGGGTAAGAGCGGCAAGCGCTGGAAGGTATGCGGTGATGGGCCTGTGTTTGATGCAGAGGAGGTATTTGGCTGATGAATTTAACAAGATTGGCAACTGATTTTGCCGGTATCAGAATGGCTACCCCTGTTATGGGAGCCTCCGGAACCTTCGGCTTTGGCGTTGAATACAGCGATTTCCTAGATTTGGATCAGGTGGGTGCCATCATTTCCAAGGGACTGACCCCATTGCCAAGGGCTGGTAATGAAGGGGTGCGTATTGCAGAAACTCCATCTGGTATGCTGAATTGTATCGGGCTGGAAAATCCCGGTATTGATGTATTTTTAAGGGATATCCTTCCAAAGGTACGAAAGGAAGCCCCTAACACTGCCTTTATTGCCAATTTCTCCGGCAGCTCCGTGGAGGACTATGGCATAATGGCTGAGAAGCTGGATGTGGATGGTGTTGATGGTATTGAGGTCAATATTTCCTGCCCGAATGTTAAGGAAGGTGGAATAGTCTTTGGCACAGATCCCAAGGCTGCGGCGGCTGTAACCAAAGAGGTGAAGACCCATACCAGCAAGCCCGTTATTGTTAAACTGTCACCTAATGTTACTGATATCACCGTTATGGCCAAGGCCGTTGAGGAAGCCGGTGCAGATGCCTTGGCTTTGATTAATACCCTTACTGGCATGGTGATTGATATCAATACATGGAAGCCACTTTTGGGCAATGTAACCGGGGGACTTTCAGGCCCTGCAGTTAAGCCCATTGCTGTACGCATGGTTTATCAGGTGGCCCAGGCGGTGAATATCCCTATTTTAGGCTTGGGCGGTATTGCCACTGCTGAGGATGCCATCGAGTTCCTGTTGGCTGGTGCATCAACCGTTGCCGTAGGTGCCGAAAACTTCGTTCATCCAGACGCAGTAGTCCGCGTAGCCGAAGGCATCAACGCATATCTGGAAAAACATAACCTCAGCCATGTATCCGAGCTGGTGGGGAAAGTACAAATAGGTTAATAAAAATAGACAAACTAAAAAAGAGGTTGGCGTATCATTGTAGCCGACCTCTTAATTTTTTACTGTTTTTATTATTCGTACAGCTTGATACCACAGTTTTGGCAGAATTTCGCTCCTGGAAGCAGCTTGGTGCCGCAGCTGGTACAGAATTTTTTTATGCGTCTTTCCTTGAACACGGGAGCCATGGGCTCATCAGACGCTAATTGTTTCATTACCATGCGCAGTACAGGAATCAGCATATCGTTTGGCACATATATCTTATAGGTATCTGATACCGGAGAGACTCCCTCAGGATAATACATTGTCAAATCAAAGCCAAACTGGGACTTGGTAAGCTGAATATTGCTGCCAATTAATCGTTCCATGGGAATAAACCAAGGGTAGCCAAGGATGTGCATGCCTTTGGTAGTAAGGAGAAAGCCTTTATTAGGGGCTTTCATATCTCCATCGTCATAGAAAAGGATGACCTGTTCTTCTATGGCAGAGAAGCTGTTGAATTTTTTTACACCAAAGCTGATACAGCTATCCGTATGGGGATTCACCCCTGGAAAGTGGAAATTCACCGGCATATAACCTATGCCGGTGATAATATTTTGTGCGAATATAACGTTGTTGAAATTAAATGGAATTTGGAAAGTCATATAGATTGAGCTTAGCTCTGCTCCTCTGCTTTATTTTGTGCTTCCTCGCTGGCTTTTAACATATATTCGCGAATCAGGCTAAGATGGTTGGTCATGGCGTTGTATGCGTCGAAAATCTTGCCTTCCAGAATAGCCTTTAAAATGCGACGATGATAATAGAGAGTATTGGATACACTGAGATTGTTAAGTGTCAGTGCAATATTCTTTTCAATGGAAGAAAAGAGAATATAGGTAAGGTTTCCAATAATCCTGTTTCCGGTGGATTCAGCAATAAGCTGATGAAATTTGCCGTCCTCGGCCACATAAGATTCACCCCTGCTGATGCGGTCCTCAAGGACCTTCATCATATCAATAAGAGCCTGCTTCTGTTCCTCAGTAGCATTTACAGCAGCCAGCTGAGCGGCCTTTGGCTCAATCATCAGTCGAAGGTCAATCATATCCAATGCCAGCATCTGATCATCATAAATGAAGGTGAGCCCTAGTGGATCATCTGGAATACCCTGCTTTTCGGAAATGAAGGTGCCGGCCCCTTGACGGCTTTCCAGGATGTTGCGGGCAATCAAAACCTTAAATGCCTCGCGCAAAGTGCCACGGCTTACAGCAAACCTGTCAAGAAACTCTGCTTCGGTGGGAACCTTGTCACCAGGCTTCAGCTGTCTGGAAGTGATATAGTCAATAATCCTGTCCGTTGTGAGTTCGACCAGCGTTTTTCCGCTGTCCTCCTTTATATCATCCATAACACTAATTCTCCTCGCTGTTAAATTTTAGTCGCCTGTAAAAATTCGTTAAATTTATAAGACCATTATATAAAATTTGATACAATAAATCTACACAATTTTGCAAATATTATCTCTAATTTGCTTATTTTATCGGCTGAGGCAAAGTTTTCATATTGGCTTGAGAGTTTGTTCAATTGATGTATTCCGAATAATTTGTCAAACAACAGACAGGATGATATTTTATGAATAATCAATAAAAATTATAGGAAAAGTGTGAAATTATAAATAAAAAAGAAGGATTTTCACGGGGAATGTAGAAAACATAAGTCATTATAAGAGATTGCGATTATTTTGTGATGTAGGATGAGTATTCCTATGGAAATGCAAGAGGGGGAAGTCTTATGAAGATGTCACTAAAAAACAAAGTGATTTTTGTCGTAGTGGCCATATCATTGCTGACTACTTTATGTATTGGCGTTATGATGGTCTATAGTATGGTGGATGAATCCAAGCGACAGGTAGAAACCTATAGGGAGACCCTGACCCGGGATATTGAGAAACAGCTTAAGGATCAGACTGAAAGTGCTGTTTCTGTTATTAATTATGTATATAGTCTTCAGCAGAACGGAACCCTTACTGAAGAGCAGGCCAAAAAGGAGGCTGCGGATCGGGTGAGAGCTATGCGCTATGATAATGGTGCAGGCTATTTCTGGATTGATACCTATGAAGGTGTTAACGTGGTTCTTTTGGGCCGTCCAACCGAAGGAAAGAGCCGTATAAATTCCGTAGATCCAAATGGTACCCGCTTTATTGAGGAAATGATTAAAAATGGCCGCAAGGAAGGTGGCGGCTTTACTGACCTGATGTTTGCCAAGCCAGGTGAGGACACTCCGCTTCCAAAGCGTAACTATACTGTAGCCTTTGCTCCTTATCAGTGGGTTTTGGGTACTGGTGTATGGATTGATTATATCGATTCCATGGTGGCTCATCAGGAAGAAGAAGCTAATGCTGCATTATGGTCCGGCCTTATCAAGATGGGCGCCTTCGTACTTGTATTGCAGATCCTGTTCATCTTTATAGGTTATGTATTCGCAAATAAAATTATCCAGCCTATCATTAGCGTTACTGATAGACTGAAGGTTTTTGCTACCGGTGATTTCCGCACTGATAGCAGTGATGATGCACGCTATGATTCCAATGATGAGATCGGTGAAATGCGTCAGGCTATGCGTACTTTGCAGTCCAACATCAGTAATATGATGAAAAAGGTTATGGCCACTGCCCAGCAGGTTACTGATTCCGCCGGACAGCTTAATACCAATGCCAGCCAGTCTGCAGAGGTTTCCAATTCTGTGGCCAATTCCATGGTAAATGTGGCAGGCAACTGTTCAGAGCAGTTTACTGAAATTGAGACTGCCAACGGTCAGGTGGAGACCTTGGGAAGACACATGATGAACTTTGTAAATACCATTCAGCATTCCAGTGAGGTTGTCAAGGTCACCCAGGACAAGGCTGTGGCTGAGGCAAAGACAGTTGACGGGGCAGTAGAGCAAATGAAGCTGATTCAGACCTCTGTAATGCAGTCTGCAGATGTAATCACCGAATTGGGTGAGGAATCTGATCGCATTGGCAAGATTGTTGATACTATTTCCTCCATTGCTGCCCAGACCAATTTGCTGGCACTTAATGCAGCTATTGAGGCGGCCCGTGCAGGAGAGCATGGTCGTGGCTTTGCCGTTGTAGCTGATGAAGTTAGAAAGCTGGCAGAGCAGTCCAGTGAGTCCGCTGGTGAAATTGCTGGTCTGATTACCTCCATTCAGGACAAGAGCCAGAAGGCTGTTGCTGTAATGCAGGAGGGTGTAGATCGGGTAGAATCTGGTACCAAGGTGGTACAGGATTCCGGTGCCAGCTTTAATGAAATTGCAGAAATGGTTCGCAAGGTAGTGGAAGAGTCTCAGGAAATGAACAATATTGTTAATGCCCTGAATGAAAATACCAAAACCATTGGTGAAGCTATCCAGTCAGTGGCTGTAAAGAGCTCCTCAGTTTCCTCCGAGGCGGAGAGCGTATCTGCTGCCAGTGAAGAGCTGACTGCTACCATGAGCGAGATTGAAAGCTCCAGTGGTGTACTTGCTGAAATGGCCAAGGATATGCTGAAGTCTGTTGAGAATTTCAAGATGAATTGAGTTAAAAAACAGTGTTAAATAGGCTGTAACTGATGTATAATCAAAGTTGGGAATAAAATCTGACTTTTACAGGTTTTTTTCACTCATTAATGGTATATTTCATGATGTACGATAATAGGAAAAGAAAAAAGAAAAGAGGTCGATTTTAATGCAGACTATTGCACTGATTGCTCATGATAAGAAAAAGGAAGAAATGCTGGAATTTGTAGAGCAGCATATTGATTTACTGAAGGGCTGCCACTTGATTGCTACCAATACCACTGGTACCAGAATCAAGGAAAAGTTTGGTATAGATGTTGAGACCATGATGTCTGGTCCTCTGGGCGGTGACCAGCAGATTGGTGCAAAGGTTGCAACTGGCGAGGTTGATTATGTAATCTTCCTTCGCGATCCGCTTACCTCTCAGCCTCACGAGCCTGATATTAACGCTCTGCTCAGACTTTGTGATGTTCACAATGTACCATTGGCTACCAACAGAACCAGCGGTCATATCATGTTGAAGTATGTGGCTATTGAAAATACTGTTGCCAGCGACTGATTCCAAAAATAAACAGCAATGACAAACTTAAAACGCCTTGACTCAATATCAAAACTTGAGTCAAGGCGTTTTCTACGTACAAAACAGATTATTATTTTACGAGATTTGTGTTGTCCTTATCGATTATCATTGGAATACACAAATAAGCCGGAACCGTCATAACACCATTATTGTAGGTGGTTTTGTCGTTGATGGCAGGCTGAGTTCCCTCAACTACGGCCTTAATCATGCGGATACACTTGGTATTAAGGTCATCTGAGGATTTATAAATGGTAATAGCCTGGGTACCGGAGCGGATGGCCTCAATGGCACTGGCTTCGGCATCCTGTCCAGTGATAAGTGGCCATGCACCATGGAAATTTGCCTGTAAGGAAGCACGGATGCCAGCGGCACAGCCGTCATTTGGAGCAAGTACAGCTGCCAGATTACCATCGGAGTAGTAGGTGCTGATGAGCTTGTCCATGCGGGCCTGAGCATTCTTGCCGTCCCAATCCTTGGTGGCAGCCTGCTCGAAGCTGGTTTCATTACTGCGGCTCACAAGCTGACCATTATCGAAGTATGGCTTAAGCACCTCCATGGAACCGGTAAAGAACATGTGAGCATTGTTATCCTTTGGATCGCCGGCAAATACCTCAATATTGTAAGGACCAGCACCGGATTTGAGGTTAAGGGCTGCCACCAGATATTCACTCATGGCTTTACCAACAGCCTCATTATCGAAGGAAGCATAGTAGGATACGGCATCAGTGTTCATAATCAGGCGGTCATAGGCAATGACAGGAATGTTTTCAGCCTTTGCGTCTTTTAAAACCTCGGTGAGCTTTTCACCATTTACTGCGCCAATAACGAGGCAGCCAGGATGGTCCTGAATCATCTTTTTAATCTGTTCAATCTGCTGATCCTCTGTATCAGCAAACTGCAAATCTACCTGAAAGCCCTCTTTTTCCAGATCTTCCTTAACATTGTTGCCGTTTTTCTGCCAGCTGGCAGATGAATTGGCAAAGCTTATAGCAACTTTCTTGTTGGAACCGTTGTCAGAACCGCATCCGCTAACCAGAAAGGCTGCTACAAGAAGTAAAAGTGATGCTAAAGCGATTATTTTTTTCACTTAATATTCTCTCCTTTTGACAATCAAATCTTAAATTTGTCAGTAGCATTCTGCAGGTCAACAGAGAGCTCTGCCATCTTGCGGCTGGCATTGGCGATTTCGTCCATAGAAGCTGCCTGTTCTTCAGTAGCTGCAGATACGGATTCGGTTTCAGTGGCCACTTCCCTGCCAGTCTTTTCCAGTGCAGCCATGTTGCTAACAAGGTTAGCGGCGTTGGAGGAGGAGCTGGTGGCCTCGTTAAGAATATCACGGGAATGCTCTGCCAGGTTCTCAACAGCGCTGACAATCTGATTGAAGGCATCACCGGCGTTGGTGACAACCTCCTGACCAGCCTTAACAACCTCGGTGCCACGATTCATACGGTTAACAGCATGATCTGTATCCTTCTGGATATCGGAAATCAGGTCTGCTATACGCAAAGCGGCGGTGTTGGATTCCTCAGCCAGCTTGCGAACCTCCTCAGCTACTACCGCAAAGCCACGGCCAGCTTCACCGGCACGAGCTGCCTCGATAGCAGCATTCAGAGCCAGCAGATTTGTCTGGGACGCAATACTGGCAATGGTATCACTGATGGTGCCAATTTCGTTGGAGCGTTCAGCCAGCTGTTTGATAACTTCAGCAGATTTGATAACTGCCTCAGAGATTTCTTCCATCTGGCGGACTGCGTCGGCAATGGATTCTGCACCATGGCTGGCAATGTCCTGCACATTATGGGCAGCCTCGTTGGAGGCAGAAGCCTTATTTGCAAAGCCCTCAAGATTTTCAGCCAGTAGGTTAATATCATTTGAGGAATTGGTTACGGCACTTTCCTGCATGTTGGCATTGGCTGCCACATTGGTGATGGACATAGCCACCTGATTGGTTGCCTGGGCAGACTGTTCAGCATTTTCCGTAAGCTGCTTGGCAAATCCGGAAACGTCCTGCGCTGTTTTATGAATATGTCCAATAAGGGTACGGAGATTATGAACTGTATCCTTATAGGAATTTGTCAGCTCACCGAATTCGTCGTTGGTTTTGGCAGAAACATCCACTGTCAGATTACCACCAGCAATCTCCCTGGAGATATTCATCAGATAGGTGATAGACTTCTGAATAGTGGAGCTGAGATACCAGCCCATAAATGCGGACAGAACAAGGATTATTATGAAAGTAAAGATTAAAGTATTTCTGGTAGCAGCATACTTAGCTTCTGCATCTGCTGTTTCAGCGTGGATAAAATCCTTCTGTGCATCCAGAAGAGTTGTAAGGTCGTTGCTGATAACCTGATAGTCCTGCTTTGATTTATCCAGCATAACAGCAGCTTCAGCCTGCTTGCCCTCTGAAATCAGATTAATCATAGCTTCGGAGTTTTTCCGATAGGTCTGCCAGTTGCTGACAATGGTCTGAAAGCGGGCTGCATTATCACCAGTAAGGGTTGGTTCAATATCCTTAAAGGCAATGTCCAGCTGATCCCCCAGTTTTTTGGTCTGCTGCATGGCATAAATCCTATTTGGCAGAGTAGTTGCTGTGAAAATGCCATATTCACCCTGACGGTAGTCGGTCAAGGTCTGGTTACTATTGGATGCAGCCATAACACCATTAAGATGTTCTGTAGCAATTCGCATGGCACCATTGTTAATGCTGTTTAAACTATACCCGGAAAAGAGGTTGGTTGCAGTGATAATAAGCAGCAACAAACCAAATACCATATATAGCTTTTGGCGAATAGTTAAATCATTCAAATAAAACCCTCCTTTTTCTATAGTATTATATCACAATCTATGCTGTTTTATTATCGTTTGTAGCTAATAATTTTTATGGATTTTTTTATTTTGATGTTTGAAATTGTCATTCATATTTGATATGAATTAATTTGCAATGTGATGAAATTCTGTTATACTATATCAGTTAGACAAAAAGAGATAATGAGTGATTATAACGCCATTGTTCAAATTTTTCTTCTTTAGAAGAAAAATCTTCCAATTAGCGTTTCAACGAGCTGGGAGATATGCTCGCCAGCTGTTGTAGTTTGTTTTCCCCACCTAAAGAGGTGGGGGACATCTTAAAGCTCGTTATAGTAGAAGGATGAGTGTAAAAGCTATATGTTAATACATGATTTGGTTTATCGTGGTAAAGACGATGCAGTTGCTGTTATCGACAAAGAACGTACATTTACATATAAGGATTTGCAGAATTCTGTAAAGGAATACCGAAACTACCTATACAATATAGGTGTTCGCCGGGGAGATCGGGTAGGTATTTTTTCACGGAACAACTCAGATATTCTCCTTGCATATATGGCCATTGTTTCTCTGGGTGCTTTGGCAGTGCCTATCAATTTTCAGCTCAGCAATCGTGAGATAGCATATATTGTAAAGGATGCAGGCATTATCCATGTACTTACATATAAGGAATTGGATATTGCAGAGGCTCTTGATGAATTGCATTTTACGGAAAATGTGCAGCAGCATGATCTCAGATACTGCTATCAGGAGCAGAGCTGTCCGGATGCTCCCAAGCTGCCTGATGATTTTAAGGACACTGAACCTTGTGTAATTATTTACACCTCTGGTACCACTGGTAATCCAAAGGGAGCGGTGCTTTGCCACAGAAATATTATTGCCAATGATGAGCAGTATCACGAGGTGGCCCACGGTACCAGTGATTTGGTGGAGCTTTGCGTATTGCCCATGTATCATTGCTTTGGCTGGACCCTGTCAGTTATGTATCCGCTGTATGTGGGCGGCAAAATGGTTATTTTGGATAAGTTTACGCCAAAGGAAACCATTGAAACAATACGTGAATATGGCATAACTGACACCCATGTGGTTCCAAGTATTTGTGCCCTTTTAAATAAGCTGGCCAAGCCTGAGGACATGAAGAGCCTGCGTATGGTGGTCAGTGGTGGTACCACATTGCCATTAAAGATTGCCGAGGATTTCAAGAACAATTTTGGCATTACCCTTTGTGAGGGCTATGGCCTTTCTGAAACATCTCCAGTGGTTACCATGAATTCTCCTGCAACAGCCAAGATTGGCTCCATTGGTCCTGTGGTTCAGGGCATTGAATATAAGATAATGAGCGGAGAGAACCAGGAGGTAGCCAAGGGTGAAGCCGGAGAGCTGGTGGTCAAGGGCGACAATGTAATGCTGGGCTACTGGAATCTTCCTGAGGCAACTGGAGCTGCCCTGCATGATGGCTGGTTCCATACCGGTGATGTGGTGCGTGAAGATGAGGAGGGCTTCCTCTATGTAGTGGATCGCATAAAGGATATTATTATTTCCATGGGTGAAAATGTGTATCCCCGCGAGATAGAGGAGCTTGTTTATCATTATCCCGGCATCACTGAATGTGCAGTGGTGGGGGTTCCGGATAAGCTCCGTGGCAATGCAGGAGCTTGCTTCTATGCTGTAAATGAGGGTGAAAGTGTTAATCATCGGGAGCTGAAGAAGTATCTCCAGAAAAATCTGGCCCTTTACAAGATTCCTCGTGAATTCCATGAGGTGGAGGCACTGCCTAGAACTTCCACAGGAAAAATCGCCAAGAACAGGATTATTCCAGAGTATCAGGCTTCAAAGAAAAAGTAATATAAAAAGCAGAAATCGCTTGATTGCGGTTTCTGCTTTTCTTTTGCTTATAAGTTTTGCTCGTGCCCTTTGAGAAGGTCAGCAATGGTGATGTTGGTGAAAAAATCCTTCACCATTTCATCAAAGAGCTTCCACATTGGCAGGGTGAGACATTTTGCTTCCCGTGGGCATTCCTCAGCGCCTTCCTGCAGACAGGCAACAGAGGTGAGACGGCCTTCGGTGACCTGAAGGATTTCCATAACGTTATATTCCTCGGGCTTGCGCAGGAGGCGATAACCACCGCCCTTGCCACTGGTTCCCTTCACCAGTCCGGCACTGACCAGCATTTTAACTACGCGTTCCATATATTTCTTGGAAACCTCCTGGCGCTGGGCAACCTCATCAAGGGTAACGGGTTTGTCATCAGGCTGCTGGGCCATGTCTATCATAAAGCGAACGGCATATCTTCCTTTTGTTGAAATCATAAGATAACCTCCTTTAAACCTATTTTACCCCAAGGTAAATGGCATTTTCAAATATAAAATGAATTTCAAATAATTTTTTATTTTACCTATTGACATAGTAGGCATATAGGTTTAATATATAGACATCGAAATTGAGCAAACAAAGTTAAGGATTCAAGAAAGGAGATGAATGCTATGTATGGAGTAAACAACACTTGTAAGACAGCAGCATGGGTTTGTCGAATGTGTAACTCCCGGGCATGTAATTATGGCCAGTTGCATTCGTCTTCTTTGAGTTGCAGCTGATTGTGTTGCCATTTGCCCGGGAGCTTGGATAAAGCCCCGGTTTTTTATTTCTGGCTCAGATTTCGCTTCATTAAATTAAGTAAGAAATTATTTCAAGATTTTATAGCAAAAGGAGAAATTATTATGAGCAACTACAAATTTGAAACACTTCAGCTTCACGTAGGTCAGGAGAACCCAGATCCAGCATCTGATGCAAGAGCAGTACCAATTTACGCAACTACCTCTTATGTATTCCGTAATTCCCAGCACGCAGCTGATCGCTTCGGCCTTGCTGATGCAGGAAATATATATGGCCGCCTTACCAATTCCACTCAGGGCGTTTTTGAGGAAAGAATCGCTGCATTGGAGGGTGGTGTGGCTGGTCTGGCTCTGGCTTCTGGCGCAGCGGCTATCACCTATACAATTCAGGCTCTGGCAAAGGCCGGTGAGCACATTGTAGCCCAGAAGACCATTTACGGCGGTTCCGCTAACCTTCTGGCACATACCCTGCCACTGTACGGTATCGAGACCACCTTTGTGGATGCTCATAATTTAAAGGAAATTGAGGGCGCTATTCAGGAAAACACCAAGGCTATCTACATTGAGACTCTGGGCAATCCAAACTCCGATATTCCGGATATTGATGCCATTGCCAAGCTGGCTCACAAGCACGGCCTGCCTCTGGTAATTGATAACACCTTCGGCACTCCATACCTTATCCGCCCTATTGAGCATGGCGCAGATATTGTTGTTCATTCTGCTACCAAGTTTATTGGCGGTCATGGTACAACTCTTGGCGGTGTTATCGTGGACAGCGGTAACTTTGACTGGGCAAAGAGTGGTAAGTATCCTTGGATTTCCGAGGCAAATCCTAGTTACCACGGCGTAAAGTTTACTGAGGCTGCCGGCAAGGCTGCATTCGCTATCTACATTCGCGCTATTTTGCTCCGTGATCAGGGCGCAACTATCTCTCCTTTTGCAGCATTTTTGCTGTTGCAGGGCACTGAGACTCTGTCTCTCCGCCTGGAGCGTCACGCGGAAAACACCAAAAAGGTTATTGATTACCTCGTAAAGAATCCTAAGGTAACGAAGGTTAATCATCCAAGCCTGCCAGAGCATCCGGATCATGCTCTCTATCAGAAGTACTTCCCTAATGGTGGCGGCTCTATCTTTACATTTGAGATTAAGGGCGGCCAGGAGGAGGCCTTCAGGTTCATTGATAATCTGAAGATTTTCTCCCTCCTTGCAAATGTTGCTGATGTGAAGTCTCTGGTTATTCATCCAGCTACCACCACCCATTCCCAGCTCACTGATGAGGAGTTGGCTGATGTAGGTATCAGTCGCAGCACCATTCGCCTCTCCATCGGTACTGAGCATATTGATGATATCATCGCTGACCTGGATCAGGCCTTTGCAGCAGTGTAATTTCAAATTTTGCACACATAACATCAAATTGAATATAAGGTTACCCATCTGTAACTCTCCTTAAGATATAACTCCCCATACATACACACAAAGAAAAGCCGTCGGGTTTCATTTGCCCGACGGCTTTTTCGTCGTTATGCCAACTCGCCGAAAAAAATCGTCCAACTCGCCGGAAAAAGTTGACAATACCTTGTGTAATCTATAGTTTATAGGGGTGGGGTAAAACCAATTTAGAACTTACGGAGGTACTGTAATGCCAACAGATGAGGAAATTAGAAAAATGGAAGATACGGGCAACTGCTTTGCCTGTGGTCAGAATAATCCTATTGGAATGAAGCTGGATTTTAAGATTATTTCCAATCAATATATTGCTAAAACCACGGTGGACAAGAATTACCAGAGCTTTGGTGGGGTAGTCCATGGCGGTATTATTTCCACTATGCTGGATGAGGCCATGGGTGGCTATCTTTTTAGAACTGGTGAGCCGGCCTTTACGGGAAAGCTGGAAGTCCGTTATCGCAAGCCTACACCTGTGGGAATGCCTATCACTATCCGTGGCTGGGTGGAAAACCGCAAGCGCAACGTGGTGGAAATGAAGTCGGAGATTATTCTGGAGGATGGCACCATCAGCGCCGAGGGATATGCAAAAATGGTTGTTGTGAAGACGGTGGAAGGATAGGAACAGCGAATCATTATCAGAATACTCAGAAATTTGACTTATTGACTTTTTAGAGCACCTATATTATCATATGGAAAGATGTGATTACTTAGATAGTTTAAAAAGAGGTGCTTTAATAGATGAAAATTGCTGTAACCTATGATAATGGCAATGTTTTCCAGCATTTTGGCAAAACGGAGAATTTTAAGGTTTTTGAGGTTGAGGATAATAAGGTAGTATCCAGTGAAATTATTGGGTCAAACGGCAGCGGCCATGGTGCGTTGGCTGGCCTTTTGGCTGATAAATCCATTGATGTGCTTATTTGTGGCGGTATTGGTGGCGGTGCCCAGCAGGCATTGGCTAATGCTGGTATTGAGCTGTGTGCCGGTGCTTCCGGGGATGTGGATGCAGCTGTAGAGGCATATCTTGCTGGTGAGCTGGTAAACTCCGGTGTTAATTGTGATCATCATCATGGCGAGGGTCATGACTGCGGCCATCATGAGGAAGGTGGCTGTGGCGGCCACGAGGGCTGCGGTGGTTGTGGTTCCCATACTGTACCAGGAATTGAGGGACCAAATGTAGGCAAGAAGGTTCGTGTTCATTACAAGGGTACCCTTAATGACGGAACTCAGTTTGATTCTTCCTATGATCGCGGCGAACCACTGGAATTCGTATGCGGTGCTGGTATGATGATTCGCGGCTTTGATGTGGCTGTGGCTGATATGAAGGTGGGCGAAATTAAGGATGCCCACATGGAGCCAAAGGATGCCTATGGTGAGACAGACCCTAATGCTATCATGACCGTGGAAATTAACCAGGTTCCAGGAGCCGAGAATCTGGAAAAGGGCCAGCGGGTTTACCTTACAAACCCAATGGGACAGCCTTTCCCTGTTACTGTAACCGAAAAGACAGATACTGAAATTACCTTTGATGCCAACCACGAGCTGGCAGGTAAGGAACTGAATTTCCAGATTGAACTGGTAGAAATTCTGTAAATAAAAAAGTCCTCATCTCTTTTATGGGATGAGGATTTTTTCGTCTAACTGGGCATAATATTTTTTTTATATCTTTATAACAATATTCTTCCAATACAGTACCTCTGCCAGTACCACAAAGGCCAGATCCCATAGCAGAGTGTAGGTAAAGGTCGATGTGAATGGCGAGGTATCTGCGAAGAAATAGGTGTGGTAGAGCCAGAGGTATAGTGGCTCCCCGTTATGTGGGACGGCAAATAGCAGGGCTAGGCCCCACTCTGATAACAGATAGACGAAAATAGGGTTTTGTCCCAAGGCTTTTAATGGATGAAGGATGAATCTGAAAAAAATACTATGAGACAGACCATCAAGTAAGGACAGCACTATCATGCCAATACCTGCCATGGAAAGGACATAAGGGGCAGTCCAAAGGGGCTTGCTGATGATTTCCCACTGGGACCAGCCCCAGGATATAAGAAGCAAAACAATGCCGTAGGAAAACAGAGCTTTGGTATTCTTGGTGTCGGCAAGGCTGAAGCTCTGCCGGGAATTTAGTGTTTGCCCTGCAAAGCACCCCAGGAGCATTGTGGCAGTAGCATTGATGGTGCCATAAAGTCCTTCAGGGTCATACAAGGCCTGTATATAATTGTGGGAGATTCCTTGAAGGTGCTGGTCTATATATAGGCTAATATTATTTACCTCGCTGTAGGGCTCTGCTGGGTTATAAAGGTAATACCCCAAAGAGGAAATACTCATCAGAAACAGGGAAATAGCAAAAAGTGGCCATGGACGGGATACACCCTGAAAAATCACAGTACCTATAAGGTATACTAAAGCAATGCGCTGCAATACGCCAAAGGGGCGGAAATAAGTCAGAAAATCATTGCCAGCCTGGGCAAAAGTATAATCAGAAGAAAAAATGGCAGTAAACACTATTGGCAAATGATTCACCAGCAGCCCCAATACAAACAAAATAATAGTGCGCTTTATAACTTTTCCTAACCAGTCAGTATATTTTAGAGAATGGGCGAAAACAGTGGATACACCCATGATAAAGATAAAGCCAGGGAAGGCAAAATCAATGATATTAACCCCAGTCCAGCCACTGTGAAGCAGGGTTGGATAGGTGTACTGGGAATCTGGTGATAAATTTCCCAGAATCATTATAAAAATGGTCAGTCCACGAAAAACATCTATGGAGATAACCCTTTCTTTATTCATAAACAGTGACTCCTTTAATATTAGATAAACTAATATTAACAAGCAGATGCCCTTAGTGCAAGGATTAAAATAACGTGAAATGGTATTAGTTTTTGCATTTTAGGCAGGATTTTTGGTAAAATGGTAGAAAACATAAACAACGAAAGTGAAGCATTTATCTGGAGGTGATGAGGATGCGCATAGAAAAGAGCTTTACCAGCAATCACAGACTTCGTGAATGGCTGGAGTCAAAATCCTGGGAATTTGGATCCACAGAAATGTTCTATGTATGGCTGGAGCATTTTTTTGAGGACGGCAACCGCGTGTCCGTAAAGGGAGCAGCCTGTGATTATCATGATTGTATAGATGTTTTTGAAGCAGGAAACGATGAGTAAGTAAAGCTGTCGGCTGAAGGGTCGGCAGTTTTTTTGTTGGGCATAATTATTCTCGTAAAGCAGGAATGACACCTCAAACGTGGAATACTATCATAGAATAGCTGAGTAATATGGGTCCGTGGTGCAGTGTCCCATGGGGAGGTGTAGTATGATGAAAAAAGTACAACCTGCAGTTAAAAAGGAAATAGTATTATTCGATTTTGGTCAAACCATCACTGTGCAGGCAATTATTCAGGGTCTGGAGAATATGGGCTATACTGTAAATTCGGCAGTAGCCGGCTCTTGGAATATGTATCAGTATATAAATGACTCGTCGGTGTTTGTGCTCCATTTGGGTGAGGGAGTGCTGTTCAGCGAACGTAAACAGGAGGAATTGATAAACATCGTTAAAAACCTGCGGGCAAAGCGGCGTAAAATTATTATTGTTGGTGAAATAACCTTTCATCATGATGTGGTGGAATTCTTGCCTGAGCTGGGCTCCTATCCATGGTTTGATAAGCCGGTAAATATGGATAAATTTGAAAGGGTTGTAGAGGCCTTTGACGAACAAAAAAATGTAAAGGAAAAAATATTGGTAGTGGATGATGACCCGGCATTTTGCAAGATGATTCGCAGCCATTTAATGGAAATCTTCCAGGTGAGTGTTGTAACCTCTGGTAAGCAGGCAATTACATTTTTGCATCAAAATAAAGTGGATCTTGTGCTGCTTGATTATAATATGCCGGAGATGCCTGGTCCTGAGGTGCTGAAGGCGTTGCGCTCCAATGAGGAGACTAAAAAAATTCCAGTGGCATTCCTTACGGGTATTGATAACAAGGAATCCATTAGTCAGGTGCTTGCCCTTAAACCTCAGGGCTATATTTTAAAGTCGGCCACTAAAGAGGCTTTGATAAGTAAAATTGACGATGTATTGAGGGCTAATCCTTCTCAGGCGTGATATGGGGTGATATTTTGCCATATTTGACCATTGTAGCGTTCTTGCTGATTATTGCGACTATTATTGCTGTATCCTATGTGGCTATAAGATATAGTAAACGCAAGGATCAGGTATCAAGGCAGCTGTATCATCAGCTTAGTGCCACCACCAAGCTGTATGTTTTCGTGCAGGAATTTGATATTATCAACGATACCTACATTGATATTGAAGTGGATGAAGAAAATGCCAGTGACACGAAGGTAACTGAACATAGTGGCGCCCAGGCGGCCTTGATTTTTCGTATGAAGGAGCATCTAGACCCTTCCTGGGAAAATCAGGTAATGGATTTTTTGAATTTTTCCACTCTGGCTGAACGGCTGGGGGACCGCAATGCCATCACTATGGAGTTTTTAAACAGTGAAGGTATCTGGTGCCGCTGCCGCTTCATCGTTTCCCAGCGTACTTCATTGGGGAAGGTTTCCAGAGTTTTGTGGCTGGTGGAGGAAATTGACGAGGAAAGAAAAGCCAGAGAGGCTCTGCGGGATATTTCCGATAGGGCGATGGCGGCAAGTGAGGCCAAGTCTGCTTTTTTGTCGAACATGTCCCATGAAATAAGAACGCCAATAAATGCCATACTGGGCATGAATGAAATGATTTTGCGGGAATGCAGTCAGGACAGCCCCATACTTTCCTACGCGGAAAATATTGATGCGGCGGGGCATACCCTATTGGCTCTGGTAAATGATATTTTGGATTTTTCCAAGATTGAGGCAGGGAAAATGGAAATCATTCCAGCCGAATATGATTTGTCTTCTGTGATTAATGATTTGGTTCACATGATTTCGTATCGGGCGGAAGAAAAGGGCCTGGAGTTTTCATTGGAGGTAGATCCGGAGACACCTAAACGCCTTTGGGGTGATGATATTCGCCTAAAACAGATTATTACCAATTTGCTTACAAATGCGGTGAAATATACCAAAGAGGGCAGTGTGGTATTTAGTATTGACTTCGAAAAAAAGGATGAAAAGCATGTCCTGCTTACGGTGGCTGTCAAGGATACAGGAAGCGGTATAAAGAAGGAGGACATGGACAAGCTATTTTCCAAGTTTGACAGAATCGGTGAGGAGAAAAATCGTCACATTGAGGGTACTGGCCTTGGCCTCTCTATCACCACCCGCCTGCTTGGTATGATGGGTTCGAAGCTGGAGGTTGGCAGTATTTATGGAGTGGGTTCCCGCTTTTACTTTACTCTGGAGCAGGAGGTTGTGGATTGGGAGCCATTGGGAAATATGGATGAAGTGCTTGTTGCCAATACTTCGGCTGTTCATCAGTATCATGAGCAGTTTACAGCTCCGGAGGCTGAGGTGCTGGTGGTGGATGATACAGCCATGAATCTGGTGGTATTCAGGAATCTGCTAAAGAAAACCAAGGTAAGGATTGATACTGCTGAAAGTGGCGATGAAGCTCTGGCTCTGACTGATAAGAAAAAGTATGATATAGTTTTCCTGGATCACATGATGCCTAAAAAGGATGGTATTGTTACTCTCCATGAGATGAAGGAGCAGAAAAAGGGCATGAACAGGGAAACACCGGTTATTTGCTTCACTGCCAACGCAGTATCAGGAGCTTGGGATCTGTATAAAAATGAAGGCTTTGATGACTATCTCACAAAGCCTATAGACTTTGTCAAGCTGGAACAAATGGTAATGAAATACCTCCCGACTGGAAAAATTCATCGAATAGATTAGGGGCGAAGGGACAGGGAATTGCTATGCGTATAATGGGCGATAACAGAACATCATTTATCGGGGCTATCCTTTGTATTGTGCTGGTTGCCCTGATTTCTGTATTGGGCTTAAATTCAGCAATTACGGATGATACCACGATAATTGTCCTTAATCTTGCCTTGTGCTTTTTTATTATAATGTTCATTTTTTTTATACTACTAAAATTACTGGACAAGTATGAGGTAAAAGAGATGAAATCCCGGAGCCTCAATGAGCGGCTGGCGGCTGCTACACAGATATACTATGAATTTAAGGAAGTAGATATAATAAATAATACCATCAGATCCGTTATAGACCGGGAGGATGATGATGGGGAATTAAAGGTTGATGATGGTGCTGACGCCCAGCAGCATTTTTGGGATTATGTAAACGAAGAGGTGGAGGAACACTTCACCCTTCAAATGAAAGAATTCGTTGACTTTTCTATACTTGGGCTTATGTTGGAATATCGGGTGGCTGCTACTACCACCTTTATGACCAAGCAGGGGAAGTGGCTGCGGGCCCGTGTTGTCAGATGCCAGCAGACGCAGGCGGGAAAAGTAGCCACCTTCCTGTGGATATTGGAGGATATTTCGGAAGAAAGACAGCAAAGGGATGCTTTAATTGATGTTTCCAACAGAGTGGCGGCGGCAAATAATGCCAAAACGGCTTTTTTGTCCACTATTTCCAATGAATTGCGGGCACCTATTGATGCTGTACTGGGCATTAACTCAATGATTCTTGCGGAAACTCAGGAGCCACAAACTGTCCGTTATTCGGAAAGTATACGGGATGCCAGTGTAGACCTTTTGGGAAGAATCAACGATATACTTGATTTTTCCAATATTGAAGCCGGAAAGATAGAAATAATGCCAAGGGAGTACGATTTTCGTGAATTGCTGAGTGAGCTGGTGGCAATGATAAGGCCACAGGCAGAGGAGAAAAAGCTGTCATTCGTCTTGGATATCGATGGCAATATTCCTAAAATCCTGTTCGGTGATGATATCCGCATAAAGCAAATATTCATTAACCTGCTAACAAACGCAGTGAAATATACTGCAAAGGGACGGGTAATATTGGCAATAAGTTCAGAGAAGCTGGATGATGAGCACATAGGGCTGCATGTTTCAGTAAAGGATACAGGCCAGGGGATAAAAGACGAGGATAAAACGCGGCTCTTTGTAGAATTTGAACGGGTTGAGGAGGGCAGAAGCCCAACTGTTGGTGGTACAGGCTTAGGAGTAACCATTACCCAGCGTTTGCTGGGATTAATGGGTTCAAATCTGGAGGTGGAAAGTGTCTATAAATTGGGTTCAAATTTCTATTTTGCACTGGAGCAAAAGGTGGAAGACTGGACTCCTATAGGCAAAATTGGAGATATAGCTGCACCTGCTATTGCAGATGAGGATTTCCATCTGCCTCGCTTCATTTACGAATTACCAGAAGTTAATGTGGAAGCCGGCATTAAGAATAATGGAGATGAGGAATCTTATTTGGAGGCTTTGAAGGTATATGCCTCTATGGTTGGTACATACATAGATGAAATCACCCAATATATGCAGAACAAGGACATTGAAAATGCCACTATCAAAATTCATGCTCTTAAGAGTACATCGCGTATTATTGGTGCAGAAAGCATTGGGGAAAAGGCATTGGCCTTGGAAACTGCCGGCAAGGCCGGAGACATGGATACCCTGGAAAAAGAAGTGGATGGATTATTGGAACGCTGTGGAAAATTGGGGGAACAGCTGCATCCGTTGCTGGAAAATACCACTGAGACTGTCGGCGAGGATAAGGCTATGATAGATGAGGCCGTACTTTCTAAGGCTTATGGGAAAATTGAGCAATATGCCCTTGGCTGTGACAGCTTTGGCATTGAAGAGGTGCTTGGGGAGCTAAATAATTACCGGTTGCCGGAGGTGGAACAGGAGAAAATATCAGCTTTGTCCCAGGCTATAGACAATTTTGATTTTGAGAAGGTATCGGAAATTTTGAAGGAAGAAAAATAACGAGCTTATGCTATGAATGCAAAAACACCGCCTGCCAGTAATGACAGACGGTGTTTTAAGTTACGCTACTATTTATATTTAGTTTAGAAGCTGATCATGCCGGAAGATTTCAGGAACAGGATGAACAGCAGTACAGGAGCAATGAACTTAATCATTGCAATGTAGATATACTTACGGCTGAAGGTTTCGCCATTCTTTTCCATTTCGTCAATAATAACCTGTGGACCAACAACCCAGCCAATCATAATACAGGTTCCGATGGAAATAATTGGCATGAAAATACTGTTGGAAATGTAATCCATAACATCCAGGACCTGACCGGTGCTGCCAGTTGGCAATGGAAGCTCAAAGTAGAATACATTGTAGCCAAGACATACGATAGTACCAAATACCAGTGCAATTGCAAACTCAGCAAGAGCAGCCTTCACACGGGTAATGTGGAAGTAGTCCATAAAGCTGGATACAACTGCTTCCATAATGGACACAGCAGAGGTTACCGCTGCGAAAAGAACCATCAGGAAGAACATAATGCCCACGATAATACCGGCGGTGCCCATGCTTTCAAAAACCTTTGGCAGGGATATGAACATGAGGCCCGGGCCGGAAGCAGATAAGCCCTCGCTGCCCATGAAGGTAAATACAGCAGGGATAATCAACAGACCTGCAAGGAAGGATACCAGGGTATCAAAGAACTCAATGCGGTTTACGGAAGCGACGGCATCAGCCTTATCACTAACGTAGGAGCCGTAGGCAACCATAATACCCATTGCAACAGACAGTGAGAAGAACAGCTGGCCCATGGCATCCACCAATACACTCATAAAATGGCTGAAGGTAAGACCCTCAAAGTTTGGAATAAGATAAATCAGCAGACCATCCATACCGCTTCTGGTAACACCATTGGCATCAGTATGGGTGATGGTCAGAGAATAAATAGCGATGGCGATAATAAGTATAATCAAGGCTGGCATAATAATCTTTGAGGATGCCTCAATACCCTTGTTTACGCCTAAAAGAATAATTGCTGTACAAGCCATTAAAAACAGGAACATATAAACCAGTGGCTCATGCTGGGCAGTAATAAAGCCTACAAAATAACCATCCTGAGCTGCTTCCACGTAGCTTCCGGTGGTAAACGCCAGGAAATATTTGATTACCCAGCCTCCAATAGCACTGTAGTAAGGCATGATGATGGCTGGAATTAAGCAGGCCAAAAGACCAAGCCAGCGCCATTTCTTGCATATACGGGAGTATGCTGTGAGAGGACCCTGCTTTGTCTTACGACCAATGGCAATTTCTGTGGTCAGCAACGCAAAACCGAAGGTCAGCAGCAAAATAAGATAAATAAGCAGGAACAGCCCGCCACCGTCCTTGGCAGCAAGATAAGGGAATCTCCAGATATTTCCAAGGCCTACAGCAGATCCGGCGGCAGCCAGAACAAAACCAAAGGATCCGCCAAAGGATTTTCTTGATTCCATAATGAAAACCTCTTTTCTTTTTAGTATACGAGCGTAATTATAACACATAAAAAATAAAAAGGAAAGACATTTTGCTATAAAAATGTGTAAACTTGTAACATGAATTAAAACAGCAAACAATTTAAAAATAGCTAGTATTTATCAGCATTTTATGAATCGAGTTAGGGCAAAAATAAAAAAGATGGAACAAAAATGTATATGTTCCATCTTAATATATATTGCGAATTGTGGACATTAGATTAATACGAATAGACATTTAGCCTTTAATTATTTTATGTATCCCTGGTTTTCCAGATGTGCTCTCAAGTTTTCAGCAAAGTCAGGAATGGAGGTGGGGCGCAGGTGAATGTTGTAGCCTACATACATTGGCGGGGTGGCAAATCTTGGCATAATCTTAACCCGCATCTTTTTTTCAACATTATAAAAGAAAAGGTTATAGCTGAAATTTGGTCGCTTAAAGTACCCCTTCATAAAGGTAACGGTTTCTTTTATAAGGTCAGCTAACAAATTAAGGCTCTCATCCTTGGGCATAAGGGCTACGGCATTAGTAGTGTCCTTATCGGTGTAGGCCTCATGGTGAAGCACTAGATTGTACTCAGAAAAGCCAATGCGCGGATTCGTAGAGGTGTTAAGCTCCACGCCCTTGTCTTCAAAGATTTTCAGACCTTCAAATTCCACTGGGTCAAACATCAGGTCCGGATCAAGCTCCGGGTAACCCACCAGCTGCATGTGGGGATGCTGAATTGTGCCTCCCGACATGGGACCAAAATTTTTAAAGAAAATAACGGAGCGGTATTTACCGCAGTTCAGCATTTTGATCCAGTGCTTTACGCCCATGTGTATAACACGGCGCATCTGCTCCCTGGAGTAATCAGGTATGTCTGATTTACATTGGTCGGTTTCAATAAGCACCAGCTGGTCTGAGGGCTCCATGACATTATATTTATTCTTCAATAATATAATGTTGTCATCTGTTTCGATAATACCCACCAGGTGCTCTACATCACAGAAAGGGCAGTCGCTGGTATTGGCCATACCCTGAATGGTCCGCGGTTTTTTTACCCCTATGGTTGTGTTGAAATTAATGATATTTATCTCCATGTTATAGACTCCTCGCGTGCTTGCAGTCTATGACTGTAAGTGATATAATTTTTTAGCATGGCTTATTATGCCATAACATAAGAATTAAACAGCTACACCTAATATTAAAGCATAAT
This sequence comes from Anaerovibrio lipolyticus LB2005, assembly GCF_000621545.1. Classification (GTDB taxonomy): domain Bacteria; phylum Bacillota; class Negativicutes; order Selenomonadales; family Selenomonadaceae; genus Anaerovibrio; species Anaerovibrio lipolyticus_A. The sequence goes on along the minus strand of NZ_JHYA01000003.1, from coordinate 98,104 downwards.
TTTAGGGTGGCATACAACTATTTTATAACCTATGAGGGTGTGAGCAAGATTAGTAATCAGGAAGCTTCTGAAAACAATAAAAATAATAAAGGGGAATCTTTACTTAAGGGTACCTTGATTTTGACTGTTGCCGGTATTGTGGTAAAGGTCATTGGTTCCCTTAACTGGATTTTCGTTTCCCGAATTTTGGGCGGTGAAGGTATCGGACTTTATCAGATGGCCTTCCCAATTTATTTTTTCGCCTTAAGTGTATCTACAGCCGGTGTTCCGGTGGCTATTTCAATCATTACAGCTGAAAGAGTAGCTCTAAAGGATATATTGGGGGCCAAGCGGGTATTTAAGGTATCCATGTCATTGATGTTTGTAACGGGTATTTTGTTCTCGTTGCTGACGTATTTCGGCGCCCAGTGGCTCATTGATTTCCATTTCATTCGTGATGCCCGTGCTTACTGGTCAGTTGTGGCACTGGCGCCTGCTATTTTCTTCGTAACCCTGCTGGCCAGCTCCCGTGGCTATTTACAGGGTTGGCAGCGCATGACGCCAACGGCTGTATCCCAGATTGTGGAGCAGATATTCCGCGTAGTTACCATGATAATGTTTGCCAGCCTGTTCCTGCCTTACGGTTTGGATTATGCAGCGGCTGGTGCCAGTCTGGGTGCCTTTGCCGGTGCTGTGACGGGACTTATCGTGCTGGTATATTTCCATTGGAAGCTGGAGAAGGATATTGTAAGTGAATTTGGCCATGAGCTGAAGCCACTTCCGGATACTGAAAAGACCTCCAACTGGGGAATCATCAAGCGTATTTTCGCACTGTCCTTGCCTGTATCTGCCGCCAGCATCATGCTGCCTGTAGTATCCAATCTGGATCTGGCCATTGTGCCACAGCGACTTGAGGTGGCAGGCTACAGCGTCAATGAAGCCACAGAGCTGTTCGGTTATCTCACTGGTATGGCGGTGCCGCTTGTTAATTTGGCTACTATTATCACAGCTTCTCTGGCAGTAAGTCTTGTGCCGGCCATTTCCAAGGCAAGGGCCCTCCAGGATGCCAAGCTGGTATTTAGTCAGACTGCATCTGGTATCCGTATTTCCAATGCGGTTTGTTTCCCTGCCTTTGTGGTGGTATTTGTTCTGGCTACTCCAATTGCTTCATTAATTTATAATGCACCAAATGCGGGACCAGCTATTATGGTTTCCGCTGTAAGCATTGTTTTGTTGGGCCTTCATCAGGTTTCCACTGCGGTGCTTCAGGGGCTGGGCCATCCGTCTATCCCAATGGTTAATATGATTGTGGCGGCTGTGGCCAAGGTTATTCTTAACTGGACACTTGTTGCCAAGCCTTGGCTGGGAATTATGGGTGCAGCCTGGGCAACTGCTGCCGACATGGGTGTGGCGGCTGTTATAAATATGTTCTTTATATATAAATACATAGGCTATCGTATGGAAATTCCTCAGCTTTTAAAGACCATTGTGGCCTCTGTGTTTATGGCGGCTTCTGTGTGGTATTTCTACGATTATACCCTGGCGGCCTGGGGCAGCAATGTGATTTCCACCTTTGGTGCTTGTTTGCTGGGTTGTGTGGTTTATTTGGCGGTATTGCTCCTTATTGGCGGTATGATGGAGGAGGATATGGCCCGTATTCCGATGATTGGCCGTTTTGGCATCAAGGCCATGCACAAGCTGGGTGTATATAAGGGCTGATTAATTTGACGAATTTTTGTTTTGAATAGAAAGGCCGAGTTTAAGATAATGAAAAAACTGGTTTTGGTATATAATCCGGTTTCCGGCAAGGCCGTTTTCAAGAAGCGCCTTGATGAAATAATATATAAGCTCCAGAGCCGTGGCTGTATGGTGATTCCTTACAGAACCACCCCGGAAAATGCAGATTTAGTTGATTTTATAAGGCTGGCGGCGCCAGATGGTATTATAGCTGCCGGCGGAGATGGTACTGTTCATGAGATTGTGAACCTCATAATGAGGGAGAAGCTGAACATTCCTATGGGAATTATCGGCACGGGTACCTCCAACGATTTTGCCACCTTCCTGCACCTTGACACAGATGAATACTTTGACCGTATTGCTTCCGGGAAGACCATGAAAATAGATCTGGGCAAGGTGGGAGATACTTACTTTATTAATGTAGCCAGTGCGGGTATGGTTACTTCCATTGCCCATGAGGTGGATACACGATTGAAAAATGCCTTTGGTAAAATGGCCTATTATGTGCATGGGTTGAAAACTCTGCCTCAGTTTAGGGCCTTTGACCTTACGGTACGTACGGAAAAGGAAGAATTTAACGAGAAGGCTTTTCTCTTTTTGGTGGTTAATTCCAGTGTGGTAGCCAGCTTCAAAAATGCGGCTGTACAGGCCAGTGTCCAGGATGGTGTGCTGGATCTTATCATTATGAAGCAGTGCAACGTGGCGGATTTGATGATTGTTACCACAGAGCTTTTGGCGGGAAAGGATATTTCCCAGCGCAAGGAGGTTATTTATCGTCAGGCCTCTACCTTTGAGGTGGAGTGCTCTGAGGAGCTTACCAGCGATATTGATGGTGAGGTGGGGCCTAAGCTGCCTTTGAAAATAGAAACTGTACCTCAGGTTCTGGATATTTTTTATTAAGTCTTGACCAGAACTAAATAGTCTAGCTTTTTACATCGGAAGGAGAGTTATCGATGGGTGGATTTTTTGGTGTAGTGTCCCATAGGGATTGTGTGGTGGACCTTTTCTTTGGTCTGGATTATCATTCACATTTGGGAACAAAATGTGGTGGTATGGTAATTCATGATGCCGTTAAGGGCTTCCAGCGTCAGATTCATTCCATTGACAAGACTCCTTTTAGAACCAAATTTGAAAAGGAACTTTCCTCCTTTAATGGCACCAGCGGTATTGGCTGCATAAGTGATACGGATCCCCAGCCGCTTTTGGTGCGCTCCCATATTGGCCTTTATGGTATAACCACTGTAGGTATTATTAATAATACGGATGCTATTTTGAAGCATTATTTCAAGGATAAGAATCACCAGTTTATGGCCATGAGCTCCGGAAAGATTAATTCCACTGAGCTGGTGGCGGCCCTTATTAACGAAAAGGATGATATTGTATCCGGCATTCTTCATGCCCAGGATATTATTGAGGGCTCCATAACCATATTGATTCTCACTGAGGATGGTGAGATTATTGCTGCCCGTGACAAGGTGGGGCGTCTGCCAGTTATTTTGGGCAAGAACAATGATGGGTATTGCGTGTCCTTTGAGGATTTCGCCTTCCAGAAAATGGGCTATGACAAGTTCTATGAGCTGGGGCCAAGGGAAATTGTTCGCATGAATTCCTGTGGTATTGGCACCATTTCGCCTGCATCCAAGGATATGAAGGTTTGTGCCTTCCTATGGACCTATTATGGCTATCCTACTTCCTCCTATGAGGGCAAGAACGTTGAGGTTATGCGTGTAAATAATGGCAAAATTATGGCCCGTGAGGAAAGAAAGCGGGGCAAATTGCCAGAACTTGATTATGTGGCTGGCGTTCCGGATTCTGGTATTCCCCATGCCATTGGCTATGCCAACGAAAGTGGCAATGAATTTGCCCGTCCCTTTATAAAATACACTCCTACCTGGTCCCGTTCCTTTATGCCAACTACCCAGAAGATTCGCAATCAGGTGGCCAAGATGAAGCAGATTCCTGTTCCCGAGCTTATTAAGGGAAAGAAGCTGCTCTTTGTGGATGATTCCATTGTGCGGGGAACTCAGCTTCGGGAAACTGTAGATTTCCTTTATAAGAGCGGAGCCAAGGAGGTACACATGCGCAGTGCCTGTCCACCAATTATGTACGGCTGTAAGTATCTTAACTTCTCCTCCAGCAAGGGGGAGCATGAGCTGTTAGCCCGCCGGGTTATCCAGGATCTGGAGGGGGATGAGGGTGTTAAGCATATTGATGAATATGCAGATGCCAACACAGAGCGTGGGCAGTGTATGCTGAAGCGTATCTGTGAAATGTTCAAGTTTGATTCTCTGGGCTATCAGTCGTTGGAAGGCACTCTTGAAGCCATCGGCATTGATAAAGACAAGGTCTGCACCTATTGCTGGACTGGTAAGGAATAAAAAATAAAAGGGACTGCTTAGGCAGTCCCTTTAGTATAGACAGATAAAATTACAATTGGATTATGCTGTTGGCAAATCCTTTACCCAGCCCTTGAAGGCCTTAATGATGTTGCCGGCAGGCATAGCAGCCAGCTGCTCATCGGTGAGGTCAGCTGGGATAAGTGGAGCCAGGGTTGCAGCGGTAGCCATGAATTCCTCCATGGTCATGCCGTCCAACAGGCCCTTTACGATTTCATAAGCCTCCTGAGGGCTCTTTGCCTCGCTGAGCTTCTGGAGCATCTCAGGGTTCTGCATAATTGCAGCACCAATCTGCATAAACTTTTCAGGTATCATTATTAATCACATTCCTTTTTATCATATTCCGTCGTATGTATTCGTTCACAACGGTACATATCCTTTCACATTATAACCCAACTGGTGAAAATATGCTATAGGCAAAATTTTTCTGATGGGCTTTTCCAATGGAGTAAGATTATGAAAAAAATTCTTTGGCTGGCATTCAATGCCAAATTTTCCCATACATCCCTGACAGTTCGCTATCTGCGTCAGGCGGCGGCGAAGCTTAATATTGAATCGGATATTTTGGAGCTTACCATAAATAATTATGTGCCGGATATTCTCAGTGAAATATATGAGCACAAGCCGGATATTATTGGCATTTCCTGCTATATATGGAACATTGAATTAATAAAACATACTCTCCCACTAGTGAGGAAGGTTTTGCCTAATACACTGATTATTTGCGGCGGTCCGGAGGTTTCCTATGAAGTAACTGATTTTATGAGGATCAATCCAGCTGTGGATTTCGTGGTTCGGGGTGAGGGAGAGGAAGCAGTTATGGAGCTTCTGGACCTTATTATTAATCGGCGGGCAGTTAATAATGAAAGAAAGCTCATCGTTGAGCCCCAAAATCCCGGAATTGCCTGGCGGGGAGGGACATTGGAGGCTGTAGATGAGGATGTAATTCACGCAGGTAAGGCTGTAACGGTTATGAATCGGCTGGAGCCTTCTAAATTGAAGCTGCCATTTCCTTATGTTGATGAGGAAATGGAGGATATTAAGGAGAAGATTCTCTATTATGAAACCTCCCGTGGATGTCCCTTTTCCTGTGCCTACTGTCTTTCCTGTGCCACCGCCGGGGTTCGTTATCGTCCCTTGGAGGAGGTGTTTAAAGAGCTGTATTTCTTTGTTTCCCATGATGTGCGGCAGGTGAAATTCGTGGACCGTACATTTAACGCTAAAAAATCCCATTTTTTACCAATAATTGAATATATTAGGGATTTGCCAGCGGTCTGTCGCACCAATTTCCATTTTGAGGTGGCAGTGGATTATCTTGATGAGGAAACCATAGAGGTACTGCAATCCATGCCAAAGGGCAGGGTCCAGCTGGAAATAGGGGTTCAGACCACCAATAAAGAGGTTTTGAAGCGAATTTCCCGGGTAAATCATTGGGAGGATATCTGCAGAAATATAAAGGCACTGCAGAAAAACCATAATATGCATATCCACACGGATTTGATTATTGGCCTACCTGGAGAGGATTTGGACTCCTTTGGCCAGTCCTTTAATGATTTGTACGCTCTCCATACCGATATGCTGCAGCTGGGCTTTTTGAAATTCTTAAAGGGTTCTGCCATGATGGATATGGTGGAGAGGTATAATTATGAATACATGGATATTGGCCCCTATGAGGTATTGTCCAATGATGTGATGGACTATGGTGAGATTCGCTGGCTCCATATTTTTGAGCAGGTGTTTGAGCTTTATCACAACGCTGGACGCTGTCTGAAGTCCATGGAGTATATGATTGAAAAATTCTTTGGTGGTAACGCCTTTGAGTTTTATTCACGCTTTACTGACTATTGGGAAAAGCTTGGTAACCACAGGCGGGCCATCAGTGCCAAAAATCTCTATGGATATTTGTGGGATTTCTTTAAAATGGTTTTAAATGCCAATGTGGACAATGGTCCAAGGGATGATGTAATGGATAGGTCGGCAGAGAATCACCGCCTCATTATGGATAATTTGATGCGCTATGATGCCCTTACTGCGGATAGTGGCCAGAACAGGCCTGAATTTCTTAATTGGAACAAGGAAAAGTATCAGGAGCAGACAGCGGCCTTTTGGCGGGATAAGCTGCCAGCCGGCCAAGGCGCATCTGATGTCATTAATGGGTTTAAATTCACCAACTGGCGTGAGCTTAATAAAAAGTATCACATAGAGGTCTTTGATGTGGTAGTTGATGTTCCGGCTGATGGACTGAGTGCTGTGTGCCATCAACAGGCCCTATTGTTTATGTATGAACACAGGGTATTTGACAGGGTAGTGGAGATTAATTTGAAGTTACAAGTCAAGAAAACGGATTAGTTTTCAAACTTAATAATTGGATTTTTGAAGAGGTTGCTGAAAATTCAGCACCTCTTTTTTGTTATTCAGGGGCGAATTTGGACCAATGAGCGAAAATTTATCGTTTCTGCTATACCGGAATATTATACTAACCATAAGAAAAGTGCACTGATTTATGAAATGAATCAATTAAATTATGTTTAGGAGGTGTGTAGTATGGAATTATCCCATGAAATGAGAGGGATGGCATTTCAGCCAGTTTCTATGTCATCAATATTTAAAAAGTATGGTCTGCTAATTGGCTTTTTGGCAATGGCCGGTATATTTATGATGCCAACACCAGCAGATCTTACTACAGCGGGACATCGTATGCTGGGTATATTGGTTTTTGCGGTTATTATCTGGATTACAGAAACGGTATCATATCCAGTTAGTGCCACTATTATTGCCACGTTAATGATTCTGTGCTTGGGCTTGTCACCGAATCCTCAGGATCCAGCAACTCTTATGGGGACCTCTAATGCAATCAAGACAGCTTTTACAGGAATTAGTGCCAGTGGAACGGTTCTGGTAGGTGCGGCGCTGTTCTTGGCAGCTGGTATGATGCACACGGGACTTGATAAGCGGATAGCCTTGTTTGTTTTGTCCAAGGTGGGAGCGAAAACCAACAGAATTTTAGCAGGTATGATTTTTGTAGGCTTTGTCCTGGCATTTTTTGTTCCAAGTACCACAGCTCGTGTAGGGTGTATAGTTCCAATCGTTCTCGGCATAATCGCAGCCTTTAAGATGGAACGTAACAGCCGCTTTGCAGCACTTTTGATGATTGCCACAGTGCACGCGGCCAGTATCTGGAATATAGGTATTAAGACAGCGGCGGCCCAGAACATGGTAGCTCTTGGCTTTATCGACAAGCAGTTGGGTGCTAATATCACCTGGACTGAGTGGTTCATAGCAGCGGCCCCTTATGCCGCTATTATGTCAGTGGTTCTGTATTTCCTTTGCTGGAAGATTTTACCACCGGAGATGAACGAGGTGGCTGGCGGGGATGCCACAGTTAAGGAAGCACGGAAGGAATTGGGTCCAATGAAGACCTCAGAGAAGAAGCTGATGCTGATTTCCATCGGTTTGCTGTTCCTCTGGGTAACAGAAAAAATTGTCCATCCGTTGGACACCACCACATCCACAGTAATTGCCATTACATTGATGTTTATGCCGGGAATCGGTATTATGACCTGGAAGGAAGCACAGTCCCGTATTTCCTGGGGCACATTGGTATTGTTCGGTATTGGTATCAGCATGGGGTCAGCTCTGCTATCAACCCAGGCAGCCTCCTGGTTGGCTAATCAGCTTTCCATGGGCTTTGGTCTGGCCGGTATGAGTGTATTTATGGTATTTGCTATTTTGGCCCTATTCCTTATTGTTGTACATATAGGCTTTGCCAGCGCCACAGCTGTAGCCTCCTCTATGATTCCAATAATGATTGCAGTGCTGCAGGGATTGGATAATCCTCTGTTGAACATTGTGGGCATTACCATGGTCCTGCAGTTTGTAGTAAGCTTCGGATTTATTTTGCCGGTTAATTCGCCACAGGGTATTCTGGCCTTTGCCACTGAGACCTTTACGGCCAAGGATTGCATAAAGGTAGGTTTGCCAATTACTATTATTGGTTACCTGCTGCTGTTGCTGTTTTCACAGACCTATTGGAAGTTCTTGGGGATATTCTGATAGGTATTCAATACAAAATAAAGATAAAATACGTTTTATTTTTAAAGGGAGGAAGCTAGGCTTTCTCCCTTTAGTTAATTGAATTGCACTGTGTCAGGTGATAGAATGGAAGTGGGTGCAAAGGTAGTTTTTTTGTACAGGAAAGGGTGAGGATAGATGCTACGTACAGTGATAGTTGATGACGAGCAGCCTATTTGCGATGATATTGCGTATTTGCTGGAGGCACATCCGGATATTGAGGTGGTGGCCACATTTCAGCAAAGCCAGCAGGCTTTGGCCTATCTGCAGCAAAATCCCTGTGATCTCCTGTTTTTGGATATAAAAATGCCGGGCATGAGCGGCTTGGAATTTGCCGAGTGTTTGAGCACCTTAAAATTAAATGTTATGATTATTTTTGTTACGGCTTATGAGGAATATGCCCTACCGGCCTTTGAAACCTCTGCAGTGGCCTATCTTACCAAGCCACTGGGACAGGCAAGGCTCACCAAAGCCCTAAAAAAGGTGAGGTCTCTGTTTTCTTTGGTGGAAAATAATGAATCAACGGGGAGGATCGTGCCCGCAGTAGAGGCACATCACTATCACCCCATAAGTGTTCAAAAGGGTGAGGCATTGATTCCTGTTCAGCAGCGGGATATTCTGCTGGCCTATGTTAAGGAAAAACTGGTTTTCCTGCGAACCAAGGATGGTGATTTTCAGCTTTCCATGACCTTGGCGGAATTGGAGGAGCTACTGGATCCTGAGCTGTTTTTGCGGGTGCATCGGCAATATATAGTGAACACTGAGGCTATAGCCAAGGTAATTCCGTGGTTCCACGGCTCTTACGTTCTGAACATGAGGGATGGAGCTGGTACGGAAATACCAGTTAGTCGCAAGCATATATCAGAGGTACGACAGGTCTTGGGAATCAAGTGAGATTGAAATTCCCGGGGGATTGGAAGTGATATAATGGAGTTGTTGTTTGACTTGCTGGGGGATGTGTGCATTTCCACGGTAGTTGCCTATTTATTGGGACGCAACCGCAAGGCCATGACCATGGCCATGGCGCCAGTGACGTGGAAGTCCTGGGCGGTATTCACAGCAGTATTTTCTCTGTTATCAATTATTTCATCGTATTATGGTACTCGTCTGGAGGGAGCCCTGGCCAGTACCCGCATAGTGGGTACCCTTATGGGAGGCATTATAGGCGGACCTTGGGTAGGAGCCAGCGTGGGGTTGATTGGTGCCCTGCATCGTTACAGTCTGGGGGGCTTTACGGCCTCATCATGTGCTGTAGCTACCTTTATGGTGGGTATCCTGGCCGGATTGCTACGCCAGAAGGTAGGATTTCATCGTCTGGATTGGCGTATGGCAGCAGGGATGGCTTTAATGGCAGAGCTTATTCAAAAGGGGCTGACCTTGGCCTTTGCCAAGCCCTTTGAGGCTGCCCTGGCCTTTGAGAAAACCGCTGCAATTCCCACAACCATGGTAACAATAGTAGGAACCACCCTGTTTGTAATGATTTTAAAGGATATGCAGCTCCAATCCGAGCTGAGTGGAGCCCGTTCAGCTCATTTGGCCCTGACTATAGCTGGGCAGACATTAAAATGGTTACGGGCAGGACTATCAACGGACAGTGCCCAAAGGGTGGTGGAGCTGATTTACCGTTTGACCAAGGTAGATGCCGTTTCCATAACAGATGACAAGAAAATTTTGGCCTTTGTGGGCGTAGGCAGTGACCATCATTTGCCAGGAGGGGAAATTTTATCGTCAGCTACCACGGAAGCCCTTACTACAGGGGAAATTGTGGTATTTCAGGATGGGGCCCAATGTCCGGAGCCACATTGTCCGTTGGTATGTGGGGTGGTGGCACCCTTAATGCCCAAGGATAAGGCTGTGGGTACCTTAAAGCTGTATCGGAGCCACAAAAACAGTCTTTCAGTATCTGAGGTGCAGCTGGTAAAGGATTTGGCACAGCTTCTGTCCCGTCAGTTGGCCATTCATGAGCTGGATCAGCAGCAGACTCTGGCGGAACGGGCAGAATTAAAGGCTTTGCGGGCCCAGATAAATCCTCATTTTTTGTTTAACACTTTATCTAATATTATGTCTTTTTGCCGCACAGCTCCGGATACAGCTAGGATGCTGCTGGAGGAGCTGTCGGAAATGCTCCATTTCAGCTTTGCCAAGCATGAGGACAAGGTGACGGTGGAGGAAGAGTTCTCCAGCGTGGCTGCGTATATTGAAATTTTAAAGGTTCGCTTTGGCTCTCGCTTATCAGTAAATCTTGACGTGAATCCGGCTCTCGACTCGTATTTGCTGCCAACCTTTTCTCTGCAGCCCATAGTAGAGAATGCCCTGCTTCATGGCCTGTTTTCCAAACCAGCAGATTGTCAGCTGGATATCAGCATTAAGGCGGAGGATGACAAGCTTGTAGTTCGGGTGGCTGATAATGGTATTGGTATGACGGCAGATGAATGTGAAAAGCTGATGCGGGAGCAGACTGGTGGTATCGGTCTGTCCAATGTCCGTCAACGCATTGCCAACCTGTATTCAGGCAGGGGACTTCTGGAGCTCAACTCCAAGCAGGGTGAAGGCACCGAAGTCATTTATAAAATTCCTTTGGAGAGAAAATAACCTATGACTAACTCAGTATACAATACATTTTCCGAATACTTGATAAATCGCTATGGGGAGAAGACCTACAAGCTGCCTGTTGCACTTCCGGTCAGCTGCCCAAACAGGGATGGTTCTTGTGGAATAGATGGCTGTACATTTTGTGGGGAAATTGGTACTGGCTATGAGAATTTGCCGGCTGACATGACCGTAACAGAGCAGATTGTGGCCAACAAGGCCCATATCGTTCCCAAGTACAAGGCAACAAAATTTATTCCCTATCTTCAGAATTTCAGCAACACCTATATGCCCTTGGACAGATTTACAGCCTATCTTGAAGAAGCAGCCAGGGCTGAGGGGGTAGTGGCGGTATATATTGCCACCCGACCAGACTGTATTCGGGATGATTATTTGCAGTCCATGCAGGATATAGCCAAAAAATATCGTATAGATATTTGTGTGGAGTTGGGGCTTCAGACAGTGAATTACCATACTTTGGATAAAATTAATCGGGGGCATAGTCTGGCAGAATTTATTGACGCTATTTTAAGGGTAAAAAAATATGGGCTCCAAACCTGTGCCCATTTGATTTTAAATCTACCTTGGGATACGGACAGGGATGCCATTGAGGCGGCCCATATAATGTCTGCTCTCCAGCTGGATCAGGTGAAGCTCCATGCCCTTTATATTGTAAAGGGTACAGTCATGGCGGAGCAGTACGAAAAGGGGGAACTGGAGCTTATTGGCAGGGATGAATACCAAAAGCGGGTAATTCTATTTTTACGTCATTTATCCCCGAATATTGTTTTACAGCGTGTAATAGGCCGTGCTCCGGCAGAAAATACCCTATTCAGCAACTGGTCTACGGGCTGGTTCAAAATCCGTGACGGCATTATTCGGCAGATGGAGGAGCAGGGCTTTAAGCAGGGGGATTGCTGTGATTATCTCAACGGTGCGGCATTGAAGAAATTTTAAAGATTAGATATTTTTATTGGCAGATATATTTACTGTCAATACATTGATGGGAGGGGTATATGTGTCAGAGGACGTCGTAAAGTATGAAAAGAGTGATGGGGTAGCAATTTTAACCTTAAACCGCCCAAAAAGCCTGAACTCCATGAGCTTGGAGCTGATTAACGGGTGGCTGGCGAAGCTGCATTTTGCTGAGCATGACCCGGATGTGCGGGTGGTGGTAATAACAGGTGAAGGGCGAGGCTTCTGTGCTGGCGGTGATTTGCCTTCCCTTGATAATTTAAAGACCACTGAGGAGCGGCGTAATTTCGTGGCCCAGGCGGGAATGGTGGTTAAGCTCATCAGCAGTATGTCAAAGCCTGTTATAGCTATGGTTAATGGTGTAGCTGCAGGGGCTGGGTTCAATATTGCTATTGCCTGTGATTTGTGTTATGCGGCTCAGGGGGTAAAATTTATTCAGAGCTTTGCCAATATAGGACTGGCTCCGGATTGTGGCGGTTATTATTTTCTGGCTAAAACTGTGGGAATGGCAAAGGCAAAGGAATTAATGTTTACGGCCCGTCCATTGTTGGCTGATGAAGCCCATTCTCTGGGATTGGTCAATGATGTATTTTCTCCGGAGGAATTACGTGAAAAAACCATGGCTGTAGCCAAGCAGATTGCAGGGGCAGCCCCATTGGCCCTGGCCATGATGAAAAAGGAAATAAACAACTACGGGGCTTCACTGGATGAAACCCTGACCTACGAAGCCATGGCTATGGCCATGCTGCTGGGCACAGAGGATTTCCAGGAGGGTATAAAGGCCTTCTCAGAAAAACGTGCCCCGGTGTTTAAGGGGAAATAAAGGGAATATCAGCTCTTAAAAAATGGATGCCGACCATTAGTGTGGTCGGCTTTGTTTTAAGTAAAAAGGTAATTATTCTAATAAGTTGGTTATTCTACCATAAATTTCAAGTATTTCTCATAATATGCCTTTGCTACTGAAAGGGAAAACTCCTGACAGGTGTGTCCAGCCTCAGGATTGAATTTTTCATCGTGGAGCTCTGTATTTGACAAAACCCGAAGTCCTATAAATGGTACACCATAGCTTCGGCAAATCTGAGCTACGGCATGGGTTTCCATGTCCTCACACAATGAGCCGTATTCCTTATTAAGAAAAAGTATTCTTTCCTTTTGGCGGTTCCAGTTATTGGATGTGGAAATAGTGCCCACGGCAGTGTTGCCTTTATGATAGTCTTTGGACATATCCTTCGCCACCATCAACAAATTGGCATCGGCTGAAATTCTATAACCATCGGTTAAATAATAATCGTCCTTAACGGCATAAAAGCGTATATGCCGCCAGTCGGCACCATCTTTTTCGATTTTACTGATCCAGGCACTTGCATCAAAGGAATCAGCTCCAATCACCAGATCAAAGGTATGCATGGATGGGGCGTGGCCTCCACCGGTTCCTTGGTTAATAACTGCAGCAGGATTAAAATGCTCAATACCTACAGCAGTTGCAGCGGCAGCATAGCTAACACCTGCATGGGTAACGGCGACTATCAGGGGGACCCCTTGATAGTCACCACTGATAAATCGCCAAGAACCAATCTTCTCCTCTTTTGGATTTCTAAGGGAAGAAATCATTTTATCGGTTTCGCAGGCCATGGCCCCTTGGAGCATAACAGAGGCGGAAGCCTTCACTGTAGTTGGAAACATAAACCATAATAGCAAAACAACACAGAAAAATATTTCCACATTCAAACTATCCACCTCCATGACAAATCTTAACGCACATATACCTTCTATAAAAAAATATAACGAGCTTTAAGATGTCCACTTCCTCTCCCTGCTCGTTGAAACGCTAATTGGAAGATTTTTCTTCTAAAGAAGAAAAATTTGAACAATGGCGTTATAAAATCCTTTTTTCGGTTTCTCTCAAGGCAATAACGAGCTTCAAAAGGAATTTAAGTATAATGTGTTAACCAAAGGTGCATAAGCAGAGCGATGAACTTAAAACTGAAATTAATGAATTTAATTAAACAAAATATTCTCAAATTGATACAACCATGAAAATAATTGTAACAAAAGACAGACCCAAGGAACTAAATAGCCTATGATTTGGCACTTAGCTCTTTAATCAGATGCTGGATAAATTCCTTGCATTTGCCGCAGGAGGTGCCAAACCGCAGCTTCTCCTGAAGGTCCTTATAGCTTGTGCAGCCGTCCTTTATAGCATCCTCAATCATGCCATAGGTCACATTTTTACAATGACAGGCTTCCTTGTTTCTGTTCATGGGGGTACACCTCGCTTATAATAATTTAAAAAAGAATACTTTAAAAAAAGAAAGACCTCGAAATCTTCATAGTAAAAGGTTTCGAGGTTTTCATTTTATTTACTGTATTAATCCCTGTACGATAATAACAAAGAGCATAATTGGCAGAATCCACTGGAAATAGCCCTTTACCCAGGTAGGGAACTTCATGCCGTCACCGGTGTTCACCTCTTCAAAGAAGTTCTTGAAGCCCCAGCCGTATTTGGTAACGCAGAATAGCAGGAAGATAAGGGAACCGATTGGCAGAATCAGATTACTTACCAGGAAGTCCTCAGTATCCAGCACACCACGATTGCCAATAATGGTAAGGTTCTCCCATACGTTAAAGCCCAAAGCACATGGGATACTCAAAAGGCCCACCATGAAGCCGTTGATAATAGCGGCCTTCTTTCGGCCCCATTTGAAGGTATCCATGCAGAAGGAAATAATATTTTCGCAAACTGCCAGTACAGTGGAGAAGCTGGCAAAGGTCATAAAGAGAAAGAACAGGGCTCCCCAGATAAGACCGCCGGTCATATCCATAAATACGTTAGGCAGGGTAACAAACAACAGGGAAGGCCCAGCATCTGGTCTAAGACCGTACGCAAAGCAGGCAGGGAAGATAATCATACCAGCCATAATAGCCACGATAGTATCTAAAGCTGCAATTCGAACGGATTCACCAGGCAGGGAATGGTGCTTGTCAATGTAGCTGCCGAAGATTTCCATAGAACCCATACCAACACTAAGGGTAAAGAAGGCCTGATTCATGGCAGCAGAGATAACGGTCCACCAACCATGCTGATGAATACCGTCAAGACTTGGCAAGAGCAGGAAGGAAAGACCCTCCATACCGCCAGGCAGCACCAAGCTGTGAAGTCCAAGAACGATAATAAGAATCAGCAGAGCCCCCATCATAATCTTGGTTACCTTTTCAAGACCGCCTTGAATACCGGCACTTAAGATAATAAAGCAGAGGGCAACCTCAAGGAGCATCCAAAAAACAAGCTCCACAGGATCCGCCAGCATATTGCCAAATACGTTGCCAATCTGTTCAGTGCTCATACCCGGTGTAAATTCACCGCGGATGAACTTAAAGAAGTAGTCCAGCATCCAGCCGGAAACTACAGTATAAAACATCATCAGGATATAGTTACCCACGATACTGGTAAGACCGTGAATATGCCATTTGGTGCCCTCAGGCTCCAGCTTCTTAAAGCCAAGGTATGCAGACTTCTGACTTGCACGTCCTACTGACAGCTCCATAGCCAGTACAGGCACACCCATGATTAATAAGAATAATAAGTAGATAAGTACAAACAATCCGCCGCCGTACTCACCACAGATGTATGGAAAACGCCATACATTACCAATGCCGATAGCGCATCCAGCACTTACCAGCAGGAATCCCAGTCTGGACTGGAAGGATTCTCTCTCCATTAGTCAAAGACCCCCTACAAAAATTCAATCATACTTGAATATTTTAACATATAGGTATACAAGTTTACAAATACAATTTTTGCAGGAAAAAAGGGCCCTCGTGTCGAAACTATACCACATTAAGGAAGATAGGAAAAGAATAGTAGAGAAAGGCAACCCGTACACACAGAATTGAGGGATTATTATGGTTGCTAAATCAAAGATTGTAAAGACCAAGAATGTTAAAAAGGTTTCATTAAAGGAGCTTTTGTCCGAGGACACCATGGGTAAGCAGGAGCTGGTGGCAAAGATGCTTTCCAGTCTTTTCGTGCACAACAAGGTGGATGCCGAATTTCAGCAAGTCTTTCGCGCTAGTCTAAAGGATGTTATACGTTCTGTAGCGGAGGACTGTTTTTCTATGGGCTATAACAGTGGCTACGATGAGGGGCTGAAGGATGGCAATGTCATTGGACGCAAGGAATTTAAGGCAGAAGAGGAAAAGGCCATGGCAGAATTCCAAAACAAACTGGAGGAGGAACTGGTTAAGGAAATCCTCATGAACGTAAAGCCAGAGGGATTGCTGCAATGATAAAGGTGATAGAAATGATGAAACACCTTCTTTTAATATGTGTTTTTTTGCTGTTGAGTGTTTTCACCGGTTGTAGTCCTCAGCCAGTAGAAGTTTCTCCAGCAGATATGGACAGTAGCGCACCTTTAACGGGCAAGGTAGTAAAGGTGGGTTACTTTAATGATGGCAATTTTATGAGTGGAGCCTCCCAGGGTGCAGTAAAATCCGGCTATGGTTATGAATATCTTCAGGCGGTGTCAAATTATACGGGATGGCGCTATGAGTATGTTTATGGTAGCTGGTCGGAGTTATATAAGAAGCTCCTTTCCGGTGAGATAGACCTTATGACTGACGTTTCCTATACTCCGGAACGGGCCGGGCTAATTAATTATCCTAAAGATGGCATGGGCCGTGAAATCTATTATATTGCCGTAAAAACGGACAATAATCAGATAGATGGTACGAATTTAAGCACTTTTAATGGGAAGAAAATTGGTGTAGAGGAAAGATCCATTCAGATAAAGTACCTGGAAGATTGGATAAGAGATAACAATCTTGACTGCGAAATTGTCCCTATGGGCAGTGGAACGGATAATAAAATCAAGGCTCTGATGGAGGGAAAGATTGACGCACTTGTCAGAACCCATTTCCGGGGGAAGGTAAATGGAATATCCAATATTGTGATGTTGGGGGATTCCGATTATTATCTTGCCACTTCCAAAAAACGCACGGACCTTTTGGATGAGCTAAATCTTGTTCAGCCTAAAATTATGGCATCTCATCCTTATTTTTGGAATGATATGGAATATAAGTATTTCAAGGATGCCATGGTGGACCCAAGACTTTCCCCTGATGACAGGGAATGGCTGAATAACAAGAAGTACCTTCGTATTGGTTATTTTAACAATCATTTGCCGTTGTGTGATAAAGGTGCCAACGGTGAAACTCCGGATGGTGTTATTACTGCTGTAATGAATGCCATTTGCAAGAATATTGAAGTGGATCCTTCTATTATTACCTATGTACCTTTTGATGACAGCGATAGTCTTAAAAACGCTTTGATTTGGGGAGATGTGGATGCTGCCTTTGGCTTCTACAAGGATTTGTGGTGGGCAGAAAAGGTGGGGCTATCCCAGACTAACGATATTTTTACCGTTGGTCTCAGAATGATTATAAGGGATGACTTTGACGTTAATAATGCCAAGAGGATTGCCATTGCCAAGAATAAGCCAACTCCGACCTCCCTTATGTTGGCGGGAATTTTTAATGGAAATTACGAATATGTATATTATAATTCCGTATCCGACTGTTATGAGGCGGTAAAACAGGGAAAAGTGGATGCGACCATATCCAATGAATATGTGGCCCGAAAATTCCTTCAGAAGAATAAGGTGTATAGCGGTCTGAAAGAGGTGGATACCTTTTCTGATGCAGGGGTGTGCTTGTCTGTAAATCGCAACAATACTCACATGCTATCTATTTTCGAGAGGGGTATTGTCAACCTTGATCAGCGCGAGATAGAAAAAGAGCTTTCAGCCAATGTTTTCTCCAGTGTTCGTTCCAATGTGCATGATTTATTGCAGGATTATTGGTGGATTTTGGTTATTCTGGGCGTTGTATTCCTGCTGATTCTGATTAATATGTACATTTTGAACCGTAGTCGTAAGCGTATTTCCAAGGTAAATCAGGTTCTGAGAGTTCAGACGGATCAGCTAAAGGTAGCCAATGACGAGCTGATGATGGCAAATGAGCATCAGGCGTATGCCAATGAGGAGCTGCTGGCCAGAAATGATGAGGTAAAGGAGCTGTTGGATAAGCAGCGTAAGGCTATTTCTATTATTGAACACAATCATGAGGCCTTGAAATCCGCTAACTGGATTATTGATTTTGATCCGGTTGGCAATGTGGATAATGTCAATTGGAGTGACGGTTTGCGTCATATTTTAGGATATAAGGATGTTAATGATTTTCCTGATGCACTGGAGGCTGTGGTTAGTCTCATTCATCCGGAAGATCGTCTGGAGGGTGGCAAGTATTTATGGGAAGTTTTGCATGGCTATGACAATGACGTTAATATTGTTGACCATGAAATAAGAATAAAGACAAAGGACAGGGATTATGTGTGGTTCCGGGCCTATGCCCGTCTGTCCAGACGAAGTGATGGCACGCCTCTGAGATTGTATGGCGTATTGCAGGATATTACGGAATACAAGGATATGATATCCCAGAAGGATGAGGCACTTTTAAAGGCCCAGCAGGCAAATCAGGCCAAGAGTATATTCCTTAATAATATGTCACACGATATTCGTACTCCAATGAATGGTATCATGGGGTATACAGCTCTGGCTGAGGAAAATATAAGTAATGAGGCTGAGGTAAAGACATATCTGGAGAAAATTAAGCTGGTAAGCAAGCATCTCCTTAGTCTTATAAATGACGTTTTGGATATGAGTCGGATTGAAAGTGGACGTATTGAGCTGGAGCCGCAGCCTACTAATTTGATTTCTCTTGTTGATGAGCTTAAATCCATTCTCCAGTCCGATGTGGAAGCGAAAAAGCTGCAATTTCAGGTGGATACCAATGGAATTATGGACGATACTGTACTTTGTGACCGCCTGCGTCTGAAGCAGGTTCTCCTTAATCTTCTCAGTAATGCGGTGAAATTCACTCCGGTAGGTGGTCTGGTTTCCATTAAGCTGTTTCAGAAGCCTGCCAGTGATGCTAATCGCTCAATCTTTGAGTTCCATGTGGAGGATACAGGCATCGGCATTGACAAGGACTTTATTGACAGACTCTTTGTTCCATTTGAAAGGGCCCGTAATAGTACAGTAAGCGGTATTCAGGGAACTGGCTTGGGCATGTCCATTACCAAGAGTATTGTGGATATTATGGGAGGTACCATTACCGTTGATAGTGAGCCTAATAAAGGAACTAAATTTATAGTTTCTGTAGAGTTTAAGACTATTATGCATCAGGATGTGGATGTCACTGTCAGGACCAAGGATAATTATGACTTTACAGGCAAGTCGGTGCTCCTGGTAGAGGATAATATGATAAATCAGGAAATTGCCACCGCTCTGCTGGAGGGAGTCAACTTTAAGGTGGATGTAGCAGGCAATGGCTCCGAGGCATTGGAAAAGATAAAGCAAGCTAAGGATGGCCAATATGATGTTATCCTTATGGATATTCAGATGCCAGTAATGGATGGCTATGAGGCTACTGAGGCAATAAGGGCACTTGACAATGATTACTGCAAGAAAGTACCTATTATAGCTATGACGGCAAATGTATTTGCAGAGGATAAGCTGAAGGCTATGAACGCAGGTATGAATGGTCATGTATCCAAGCCTATTGATACTCGTGAATTGTTTACCACCTTAAAATCCATTCTTGCTGATTAAGCAGACTTAAGCTTACCAACAGAAAAGGCATATACCCAGTTTGATGAAGGGTATATGCCTTTATTTTGCTTAGAACTCTACTCAATTATGTCGGTTATGTCCACGACGTATACAAAGCAGACGACTTCTTCGCCGTTATAGGCTCTGCAACCAATGGAATCCAGATGACGGGTTTCACCGTCCCGACGGGTAATGCTGAATTTGAAGGAACCAATATAGGAGGAGCTGGCGTTCATGTCCTCAACCTTGCTGGCTACATCTTCCCGTTCCTTAACGATAACGATATTCTTAATGGACCCATCGGAGAAGGCTGCGAAGTGATCAAAGGTGTCACAGCCAAGAATATCCAAGACTTTTTCGTCAGCGTATAGGGTTTCAGCCTTTTTGCTTGGTCGGAAGATATAGTAGCCGCATTCCAGCCCCATGCGTTTATATTTTTCCTTAAAGCTGTCCATTATGTTGCTGCGGATGTAATAATCCTTATGTTCCATTACCATTTCAATGGTGCCAAAGAGCTTATGAATATCGAAAGGCTTTGGAATATGGGCATTCATTCCAGCCAAAAGGGCAGCGCGTTTGTCCTCGTCAAAGGCGTTGGCCGTCATGGCAATAATAGGTATGCCGGAGTGGGCAGGCTCCTGCATACCGCGAATGGTGATGGTGGCCTTGTAGCCGTCCATTTGTGGCATTTGCACATCCATCAGGACCAAATTATAATACCCGGGATCAGAATTAGCCAGCATATTTACAGCTTCGACACCATTTTTTGCATGTTCAACCTTAAAGCCCTGTGCCTCCAAAACTGTTTGGGCAATCTCGGCATTCAGTTCGTTATCCTCAGCCAGAAGGATTCGCATACCATGGAACTTTGAGGTATCAATCTCCTTTTTATCATCATCCAAGCTGTGGTGCAGATGTTCCGGCGCAATTTTGTTTGGCATGAGGAGCGTAAAGCTGGTTCCCTTTCCAGGCTCACTTTCTACGGTAATACTGCCTCCCAATAGATCCACTAATTTTTTTACAATATGCATACCCAGCCCGGTACCGATAATACCACTTTGGGTGGTATTTTTTTCTCGGGTAAAGGCATCAAATATGGTATCCAAGAAATCCTTTGGCATGCCAATACCAGTATCGGCAATAACAACCCTAAAGATGCTTGTGTCAGGACTATCTGAAGATTCCTCGGAAACATGGAAGGATACACTGCCGCCGGAAGGGGTATATTTTAGGGCGTTGCTTATGAGATTTAACAATATTTCTCTGATTTTGGTGGCATCAGCCATAATATGGTTATGTTCCACATTAAGTGAGTAGGTGAAATTCAGCCCCTTTTCCTTCATCTGTGCCTCAAAAACAGCATAAACCTCCGGCACTATTTTTTCCAGATTAATGCAGGATTCTTCTACTGTCGCCTTGCCACTTTCAATACGGGCCATTTCCAGTACGTTATTTATTAAGGAAAGCAGGAATTTATTAGAGGACTGGATTTTTTCAATATAACTAAGGGCAAGCTCCTTATTATCGATATTTTTTTCCAGCAGGGTGGTAAAACCGATAATGGCGTTCATAGGTGTTCTTATGTCATGGGACATGTTGAAAAGGAAGGAGGTTTTTGCTTTATCGGCTTTTCTCACATCTATCAGTGATTGGGTCAGCTTTCCCTGATATTCCTTCAAGGCAGTATTTTGCTCATCAATAAGCTGATTCTTTGCCTTAAGGCGACGGTTTGTAATGGTCATAAAGAGAACAACAAGTATTACCGACATTACCAGCACCAGACCAAGAATACAAGTCGCCAGATTTGTAGAAATGAATTTATTAATAGAAAATGGAGCTATTGGCTGGTGAGCCCCTATCATGGCATCAATTTCACCATTATTTACTAGTCCACGTCCCTTATCAATCATGGAAATTAAAGGAACATTATCCTTGGTGGTGGCAAAGCAAAGGGGAACAGTTACCATCATTGGTGTGTATTCCAGGTCAGGATAGGCCTGGGAATAGATGGCCAGGGTGGAGCCTAAGCCAATGGCACCTGTGGCCTTACCATTATGAACTGCCTCCATACATTCAGAGAGGTTATTGCAAGGTACATAATTGTTAATATTATTATTGTTAAAGGTATAGTTTTTTACATTTAATTTTTTTAGATAGGCAAGATTTTCAAAAGCATCATTGTAGGACGTGCCAGCCTTTCTAACCAGACCAAGCTGTACATCATATATATCCGTTGAAATAATAACATTGTCACGAGCGGCCCGGTCATAATCAAAGAAATACTGTATAAGGTCTATTTCATCATTGCGTAACGCTTCCAGCATATCCTCCCGGCTGTCGAACATGGAAAATTCCAATTGTACGTCATCGATATATAGAACCTTAAATATGCGGTTCATAGTATCAATAGAAGCACCTTTTAATTCATTGGTTTTAGGATCGCGGTAAATGAATGGAGGGTCATTAGCTAGGCAACCAACATGAATAACCGGATGTTGGGCAAGCCATTGCATCTCCGAAGTGGACAGACTCTTTCTGATGGAAGCATAGGCAAAGTGCCGTTTACTGATGTCAGTAATAAAATAAGGATTGATGGACATCATCAGGCGGTGGGCATCATTAAGCTCCTTCAAAATATCAGGGCGGGCTTTATTTACTACAAGGTAAAAGTTGTCTTCTCCTATACTGCCAAAGGCGATAAAATGCGGTTTATTGTATCTGTTGGCAATAAGATTCAGGTCCACTTCTCCGGACCATAGAGCAGCCCGGCGGGCAGCACTGTTAGGGTATTCTACAATTTCAGCATCCACATTATTTTTGGCCAGCCATTCCTTTAAAAGACCAATTTGCTTTGTACCCTTGGAGACGCCTATTTTCTTGTGCTGGAGTGTATCAAGATTGCCAGAAACAATCTCTTTGTTATGGTCCAGAAAATAGAGATAATAATTTTCTACTCCCATTGCTTCATTAGGGAATGCCACATACTTGGCCCGTTCTTCAGTATAGCTTACATCGTAGGCCAAATCTGCCTCGCCATCTCTTACTGCGTTGATACAGGCTGTAAAGCCAGGATAGATTTTATATTCCAGATCCCAGCCAGAATATCGGGCAATGGTTTCAATATATTCGTAGGCATAGCCGTTCTTTCTGTCATTGCCGTCATTTAAGATGAAAAGCTCATCAGCATCGTAGGCCGCAACCCTAACGGTCTTACGCTGGTTATTATCTTCTCCCTGGTTGGCATAAGCAGGCATTATCCAATAGGAAAGTAGCTGCACAGCCACCAAAAGAAGGCTTGTTATAATGAGAAATGATTTTCTTATATATTTGAAATTATAGAATTTCATATATAACCACTCCCTGTGAAAAACAGAAAGATAATTCTCGTCAAACAAATAATTTATAGGCAAATAATTCCTTCTTGTGATTATTCGACCTTGATATATGTTTTTCCTGCATTGTGGAGTAGGCTATTATTTTGATTTTTACTTCCGATAACTAAAATTTATCGGAAGTAAATTTTCGCAATATATTTTGGGGATATATGGGGTTCATTTGCTTCGTTTTGGGGCTATAATATTTGTTGCCCGTTTGCTAAGTACCGGGTTATCTTCCATATATTTCATGGCTGATATTATGTTTTGCTGTCTGAGGGTTTGCTGCACTAGCTTAATATCATTAGTGGCCTTAAAAAGATTAGTTCCGCAGCTGTTTCTTAAAAGATTTGCTGATGATCCGGAAACCTTTAATCCGGCTTTATCAAGGGCATTGTTTATAATAAGCCGCATGCCGTTTCTGGAAAGCCTGCCGGCAAAATTATTCTTGGAGTTGGAAATAATTAAGGGTGCCAGCTTGCCTATCAGTTCATCAACTATAGACGCAGGAATACTGTTAATGTAATCCATCAGTACATTAATAGTTTCCTGGCAGGGATAAATCTGCTGCGTCTGGGTCACATCACTAACATCAGATGAGCTAATTTCGATTGTATAATTTTCCCAATTGATGTCCTGCATGTTAAGCCTGAATATATCAACAGGGCGCAGTCCCTCTACGCTGAAAAGATATAATATTAATGTGTTGCGATTTCGTACAAAGTCATCCGGTTCATCATTATAGGCATTACATACCACCTGCAGCTGGTTCATATCCAGATAGTAACGCAGGGTTGGCGGATTTCCACCCTGGGTTTGTATGCTGCTGCATGGATTATCAAATATGAGGTGTTGATAAATGGCAGCCCTATAAAAAGCCTTTAGGGCTGAGATCTTTATATGAATGGTCAAAGGCTTGTAGCCATTGTCCAGCAATTCCTGATAATAAATCCTAATTTGCTGCTCCGTCATCTTCAAGGGCTGACGGTTATTTTTATGGCACCATTTTAAAAAAATGCGTATATGCTTCATATAGGATTCCAGGGTATCCGGACTGGGATTTCCTTTGGCAATGCATGGGATGATATATTGCTCAATGTTTTGGATGAATTCTGCTTCAGTTATCATGGTGAGATCTCCTAGTGTGTATGTAAAGTATTAATGGTTATGTATTTCGAGTAGGTAGTTATACTTTAACTGTAGGTAATTATAATTACCTACAGTTAAAGTATAACATCCCAGCCCATATATACACAATACTGTTTTTTTATATAAAAAAAGCAGGTAACTGCACTATACAACAGTTACCTGCCCTTTATATATATTAATAATAAATTCGATGGTCTTCCCTGGACATCTTTCTAACCTTGAAAAAAGCATGGGCATACAGGGCCAAAATAAAGATAAAGAACACCACTACCATCATATCATCCTCAGTAAGCAGGCAGAAATCGTAGAAACCATGCAACACTGTTGGAATAAACAGGGCCAGCTTCAGGCTCCTGTCCTTTACCTTCCTATCCATGCGATGAAGATATTCCTTGGCCTGCCCATAGTAAATACCCATGAATATGGCAAATACTCCGTGCCCCGGAATGGATGTAAAAGCACGTCCAACGGCAGTTTCAATGCCCCCATCCAGCACATACATAATATTTTCCAAAATAGCAAAGCCCATGCTGACACATACAGCATATAAAATAGCATCAAACCGATAGTTAAACTTTGGATGGGTCCATGTCAATTTTTTCAGTACAAATAGCTTGCAGCCCTCCTCCATAAGGGCCACCCCCAGCAGAGCTTCGAAAAAGGCATACTCTACAGTACCGGAATAAAGAAACTGGTCTAATATACCTCCTGCAATAAACTCCAATAATACAGCAGGAAAACAGCAAATAGCACCAAAGCCAACGAGCTTCATTAGAAGCTCCGGTGGTTCCTTCTCTATCTTATCCAAAGTATAAATATAGTACAAGAATGCCAATCCAGGCACTATGGCCAGATTTACCAATATATCGTACATATAGTATTAATCCTCCTGCTCCGGCAATGCTTCCACATCACGGAATTTTCGCATAAGCACATTAGTACGGGTATTAACAAGAGCCTCAAATTTATTGCTAACCTGTCCAAACTGCTTGTAAATAGCCTCCATGGCCTCATTATATTTTATCAGCTCGCTCTTGACCTCTCCAAGTGTTTTCCAGACCTCGTTGGAACGCTTCTGAATTGCCAAGGTTCTAAAGCCCATCTGCAGGCTGTTCAGCAGGGCCGCCATAGTGCTAGGACCAGCAATATTAACCTTGTATTTATGCTGAAGTCCCTCCACCATACCGCTGTCCACTGCATGAGCATACAGTCCCTCTGTTGGCAGGAACATAATGGCAAAGCTAGTAGTATAAGGTGGCTTCAGATATTTTGTTGCGATATCCTTGGCCTCACTGTCCAAACGCTTTTCCAGCTCCCGCTGTGCCTGTTCAATAAGCGCCTTATCGCCGGCGGCTTGCGCATCCAGCAAATGGTTGTAGGAATCCATGGGAAACTTTGCATCAATTGGAAGATATATCGTATCCCCATCCATGCCCGGCATCTTAATAGCAAATTCTACACGTTTCCCACTTTCAGGTACCGTCTCCACATTTTCATCAAACTGATCAGCTGTTAAAATATCCACCAGAATATTTTTCAGCTGGTATTCTCCCAGCACGCCACGGGTTTTCACTCCACTGAGAACCTGCTTCAGACTACCTACATCATTGGCCAGAGCCTGCATTTCCCCCAGCCCCTTATATACCTGCTCCAGCTGGGAACTTACAGCCTTAAAGGAAGCCGTAATGCGCTTTTCCAAAGCGGTCTGTAGCTGCTCATCCACTGCCCCTTTTATTTCCTTTAGATTTTTATCCAGCTCTCCCCGCAAATCAGCAATGCCTTTTTCCGTTTCATGACGAACCGATACCAGCCCCTGATTCACACTATCCTTTATTTCCTTCAGGCTTTGGCTGTTGGCATTGTCCATCTGCATAATATTACGGCAAATGTCATCCTTGGTCATCTGCTGGCCATCTCCAAGAGCCTTCTGCATATTCCACAATACCTGTTCAGCCCTGGAATTATCAGGCTTTTTCATAATTAATACTGCCAGCATGGCAATAATAATAACCAAAAGCACTATTATAATATATGAATTCTCCATAAATTTCTACCTCAAAATCTCCACATAAAAGGCTCCCCGCAGGGAGCCATGTGTCACAGTGTTTTCTTTGGATATACCCCAATAGTTCCCTTATTAATAAATGGTAAAATATCACCAAGTCGGCGCATAACAACAGCAACCACCAAGGTCACCAGAACCACTTCAAAATACATGATTATGGCAGGCACCGCGTTAATCTTCAGATCAATTTTCTCATAAAATAGTGAAATATAGGTTATAGCCACAGGATGGGCCAAATACATAAAATAGGAATGCTTGCCCAAAAGGGAAAGCACCGGCTTTAATTTATCCGGCAATCTCCAGATGGTGAAAATCGTAAAGAAAAACAGGCAGGCTCCCAACGTATAAATTATTCCCGTTGGGCAAAGCTGATGGGCTGTATTTACTCCCTCCAGCGGTGTATAGCCCTTGCTGTGCAACAAATAATAATAGTAGCTTAAATGAGCCGCCAATGATAGCCAGAAAAAGGCCACAATAGAGCTGCGGTACTTAACCATAAAGCCCATGAATTTATCCATATTTACTGCCAGATACCCTCCCAAAAGGAAGATAAATACATAGTGAATCACCCAATAATTCAAATGGTACATGGCAAATGGCCTGAGATAAGGATTATCAACAGCCCAGGCATTCCACATAAAGCACAGATAATAGTTAACGGCTATCTGGAATACCAGCAGTAAAGCCAGCTTCGAGATATTCAACCGCTTAACTGCCCACACCCAAAGAGGCATCAGCAAATAGAACCAGATTAGTAGAACCATGAAATACAGCTGATAATTGGCAAGGCCAAAAAACAAATCATACAGTATTGTAATTGGCTTTAGCGGGCTGTAATCCTTCCACAAAACACAGTAATGAAGGATATAAAACAGGGACCATACCACATAAGGTACAACCACAGCCTTGTAGCGGCGCTTTAAGAAGTCCTTATATACAAAAGGCTTGGTCATGTCCATGTTATAAAACAGCCCAAAGGCAGAAATAAAGAAGAAAATAGGTACGCTGAATCTGGTAAATATCTCCAGCAATGCCACCAAATGGGCATTGCCCGGTGCTTCCGGTGTCAGGTGCTGTCCCAAATAAGCTGAGCCAATATGGATACCGATAACTCCCAGCATGGAGATACCCCGAATAAATTCTATGGCCTCTAAACGTGGCTTTTTCATCAAAAAACTCCCAAATTATTATTTATTCTACAATATAATCTACATGAACAGTGGCGCTGACATCTATGGTACCTGCCTCCAAAGGAGCAACCATTGCACTGACGGCCACCATATCCATAGCATTTTTTCCCAGTCTGGTATTATCTCTAGAGGTAACAGAACCGACATTTTCCGTTACTAGCTTAATACCGGTAATACGCACCCCAAGGGCTCCAGCCAGAATATCAGCCTTGTTTCTGGCATCCCTTACAGCCTCCTTTAAGGCTGCCCGGCGCAGGGACTCAGGCTCCTTCACATCAAAGCTGAGGCTGTCAATGCGATTGGCACCATTATTTAACGCTGCTTCAATAACATTGCCTGCCTTAACCACCTCATCTACCCGTACTGCTATATAGTTAGTGGCGGTACAGCCTACCATCTCAGCAGGTTTTCCCTCAGGATAATTATATATTGGAGTTAAGTCAAAAAAGGCTGTCTTAATATCACTTTCCTTTACCCCCAACTCTTTTATAGCTGTCAACACAGAGGACATTTTATTGCCATTTTCCATTTGAGCTGCCTTGGCATCCCTGGCTGTGGTTTCAATACCTATACGGATATCTACCACATCTGGGCTGGTGACAACCTTTCCTTGGCCACTTACGGAAATAACAGAAGGCTCTGCATACTGTCCAACCGGAGCAGCACTGGCTACAGCTGCAATACCCAGACACAGCATAAAACACAGCATCAATGTGTAAAATTTCTTGCTCAGCATAAAAATACCTCCTCTGAAAAATCCTTTTAACACGTCAAACATTATACCATATATGGAAATTATCTTCATTAAATGTGTATAAGAAAACCCTATGCCGGGTTGCTATTTAATAACCAGCAGCATAGGGCTCAATATGTCTAAAAATTCCAAAATTAACCAATGTACTGTTAAATATTGGAGCAGTAACCGTTATCCAGTATGTACTTTACAAAATCCTCTTCTTTTATAGGTTCTGAAAAATAATATCCCTGAATCATGTCAGCACCATATTTTCTGAGAACATCCAGCTGTTCCTTTGACTCAACACCCTCAACCACAGTATTTAACTCCAGACTGTTGGCAAGGTTGATACAGCCGTGAAGAATACTGCTGCGCTTCCTATCACTGATTTCATTCATAAAGGACTTATCCAGCTTAATAATATCAAGTGGTAAATCCCCTAAAATATTAAGGGAAGAATATCCGGAGCCAAAATCGTCCAGCTCAATCTTGAAGCCATACTTCTGGCACTCCTGCAGGGTATGCTGCATCTCCGTAAGGCTTGACTCAAAAATGTTTTCCGTAACCTCCAGATGAAGCAAGGAACGGTCCACTCTGTATTTATTAGTTATACTTAATATTTTCTTGACAAAATCCGGCTGGCGGAAATTCAAGCGGGAAAAATTCACTGATATTGGGAATGGCTTTATTCCTAATGTTTCCCAACGCTTGATGCACTTGCAGGTTCCCTCCCACACATACATATCCACTTCCACAATAAAGCCACTGTTCTCCATAATTGGAATAAATTCGGATGGATACAGGCTCCCAAGCTCTGAATGATTCCATCGAAGAAGGGTTTCTGCCCCTACCAGCTCCCCTGTAAAGGCATTATGCTTAGGCTGGAAAACAAGATAAAATTCTCCCGTACGGAGAGACTCACGCATATCATTTTCCATGCGGCGATAACGCTCCAGCTCCTCCAGCATCTTATCCTCATAGAAGGCGTAAAGTTTACCATACTTGTGCTTAATAGGCTGCAGTGCCATAATAGCACGGTCACAGGCAATGGCAGTTGAAATGGAGCTGTCAATATTTTCATAAATGCCCAATCGGAAAACAAGATCCTTTATGGAAATTACTTCCTTGGCAGACTGATGAACATAGCGAATAAATTCGTCAGTGAGAATCCCGGTATGCTCCATAAGGGTTACAAACTGATCTCCTCCATAGCGCCCCAAAAGGAAGTCGCTTCCTGTACTGCACTGCAACCACTCACTAATCTCAGTAATAATCTTATCACCGGTCTCATAACCAAAATGCTCATTAACCAGCTTAAAATCCACCACGTCAGACACTACAATATCGTATTTTTTCTCAGGGTTGGCCGCCATAATCTGGTCAGCCTTTTCACAAAAAGCGCGACGATTCAAAAGACCTGTAAGACAATCAATTTGGGAATCATCACCATTCATCCTTTCCTCTATTGCCTCCAGAGTATTGCTCTGACCAATGGAAGAATTGGCTACAAAAGAACGCACTGTAACAAACCCTGAAAAACGATCATCCGCATCAGGGAAGAATTCCATAATAGCTGGCTGATAATTTCCCTCCCTGCCAATCAGGCGAAGGTAAACAATCTGCACCGAGCCATTTTCACATCTTTTACAAAGCTTTTTTAAATTAGAAGGATTGGCAAAATCCACGAATCGTTGACGAACGCTTTCGTGACACATTCCACTGTTTACGAAATCATTAAACCATTCACTTAATGTTGCTTTTTTTAGGTCAATTGTCGTATATTCACGCTCAAAATCATCAAGCTTTATAATATGAAAACTATCTTTTCGCAAATTAACATGTACGACCTTATTATAACAGCTCCCCAGAATTCTCTTTACAAAGAGTTGACGCATCTCCTGTGCATCATGCATACCCTTTTCCCTCCACAGATATGTACACATGTATATTAGTCTTTTATCGACAACGATATTTTATCAAAAATCATTGTTAATTAACACAATAAAATCTAGTCTTATAGTCCTAAATTCAAGTTTAATAAAAAATACACCAGGGAAAGCCTGGTGTATCAATCCCGTATAAAATTCCCCATTAAGGCAGTGTTTTCCAAGCAGATAACGGCCAGAATACCAGCATTGCCTTCCCCTTCAACAGCTCGTATGGCACGAAGCCCACATCTGGGAAGCGACTATCCTCGGAATTGTTACGATTATCTCCCATAACAAAGACATGTCCCTCTGGGATAGTAGTCTTAGGATAATCCATACGGCTCTTAGCCAGAATGTAATCCTCATTCTGCAGCTCACCGTTTACATAAACATTGTGATCCTTAATCTCAATGGTATCGCCAGGAACAGCAATAACACGCTTGATAAAGTCACGGCTTTTATCTCTAGGATATTGGAATATAAGTATCTCACCACGCTCAGGAGCACGCATCTTGTAAATGAATTTATTTACTACAAGGCGCTGCTGATGCTCCAGGGTTGGCATCATTGACGGACCATCCACAAGATACAATTCCACCACAAATGTACGAATAAACATAGCCAATGCCACGGCAACAGCTATGGAAATAACCCAATCTCTAATTTCAGTACCCAACTGACCCATGATAAATCACCTCTTATTAGTTCTCTACTGGGAGAAGAAAAAAAGGGACTGAAAAAACAGTCCCTTTTTAATTCTTGCATTAGCGCTTCTCGCGGATACGAGCAGCCTTACCAGTGAGGTTACGGAGATAGTACAGCTTAGCGCGACGAACAACACCGCGACGCTTAACTTCGATCTTATCGAGTCTTGGGGAGTGTACTGGGAATGTACGCTCTACACCAACACCGCTAGCGATACGACGAACGGTGAAAGTCTCACGAACGCCAGAACCGGAACGTGCAATAACAACGCCCTCGAATACCTGGATACGCTCACGGGAACCCTCGACAACCTTTACATGGCAACGTACAGTGTCACCCTGCTGGAATGCTGGGATGTCATTTCTGAGCTGTTCTTTCTCTAATTCCTGAATAATGTTCATTGTATATCCTCCTCTATTCAAGTGTTCTTGGCAAGTGTTGAATTCTAATATAGCCTTGTCCAGAGGACCACTCAGATACCCGAATATAATATCATGTTATTTTTCAAAAAGCAAGGAAAAAATAACACTTTTTTTATGCCAAACAATACTTCATGGCATTTTTCACATCTTCCTCAGAAACCTCTTTGGAAATTCTGACTTTGCCGATTTCCCCATCCATCAAAACCCATTTAACTTGACCGTTAACTGTTTTCTTGTCATGGAAAATGGCTTCATACAATGTATCTATATCACAGCCCTGGGCTTTAACCGGAAGCTGCATTATTCTAATTAAATTTTCTACTTCAGCAAAGGATTCCTCATCTATAAGTCCCATGGATCTGCTAATGTGAGCCGCACAAACCATGCCAATAGCCACTGCCTCCCCATGATTATACCGGGTGTAGCCAGTATTCTTCTCAATGGCATGGGCCATGGTGTGGCCGAAATTTAAAATAGCCCGCAGACCAGATTCCTTTTCATCCTCGCTTACCACCGCTGCCTTAATTTCACAGGAACGGGCAATCATATAAGCTGTCTCCTCATCCTTTAAATTGAGGATATCATTGGTATTTTCTTTGAGGAATTTAAAAAATCCCCTATCATATATAATTCCATATTTGATGATTTCTCCAAGGCCGGTATAAATCTCCCGCTTTGGAAGAGTCCTGAGCCAGTCAAGGTCCATAAATACCGCCTTTGGCTGATAAAAGGCACCAATGAGGTTCTTGCCCAACGGGTGATTGACGGCGACCTTGCCCCCTACGCTGGAATCCACCTGTGCCAAAAGACTGGTAGGAACCTGTACAAATGGTACCCCCCGCATATATGATGCTGCTGCAAAGCCTGCCAAATCACCTACCACACCGCCACCCAGGGCAAATATAGGAGATTTTCTGTCAAGGCCCAGCTCTATACAACGGGTCATAATTGCCTCAAATTGCTTTAATGATTTGGAGCTTTCCCCAGCAGGGATCTCATATATATCGGCTTCCAGACCGCCTTCAGCCAGCATATCCTTCAATCTCCTGCCATAAATTGGACCTACATTGGTATCGGTAATAATTAGCCCCTGACGGGAAAAGCTACTTTTTTTGCAAAACTCCACAATCTCTAAATGTAAATCATTACCTATATAAATATCGTAGCTATTTTCTCCTAATTCAACGGTCACAATACGCATAAACTTACAAACTCCCAACATAAAACTTGCTCAGACTTACTCACTTTTTTCATCTGTAATAAGTCCCAGATTTCTCATGGCTTCCTCCACCTTTTCTGTATCTACAGGCTTGGAAGCATACGCATCACAGCCAAGGCGGAAGGCTTCATCCACATAGCCGATATCAGCTAGGGCTGTCATCATAATAATCTTAATTTTCTTGTTAGAAGCCTTTTCATTCTGATTCTCCAGCTGACGAATTACCTTCAGAACCTTAAGACCATCTACCTTCGGCATCATAATATCCAGGCAAAGAAGATCAAATGGCTTGCCCTCCTTGATAGCATCCATGTAAATGTCAATGGCATCCATACCATCCACGGCAACCTCAACCTCACCATAGGTGACCATGAATTTCTGTAAAAAAGAACGACTGATTCTGTCATCTTCCGCAATTAATATCCTCATATATATACCCCCCTAGTCATTCAATTTATCTTCACAGTATTTAAGAAGCTCGCTGATATCATCTTCATCATCATTGCCAAGCCCCGGCAGTAAAGCTTCTTCTTCATCTTCCTTACTGTCCTTGGTTGTTGATGGTGAATAAGGATTCATAAACACTGTTTGATCTTTTAACTCCATATCAGCCTTTTTAGCCAATACCAGCGGAATCAGCACCGTAAACCGGCTTCCGTTGTTTTGTTTTGAGCTGACACCAATTTCGCCTCCCATACTGGAAACAAGCTCCTTTACTATCATCAGCCCCAGACCAGTACCGCCAAACCGGCGTGTAGTGGAACCATCCACCTGGCTGAAAGGCTTGAACAGCTTAGCCTGTTCCTCCATGGTCATGCCGATACCCGTATCCTCAACATAAAATTCCAAATATGGCTGTTGCCCTCTGTCATAAACATAAGCCCCCAGTGTAATACCGCCTTCCATGGTAAACTTCAAGGCATTGGTAAGCAAATTATGGAGTATCTGCCGTATACGGAGAGGATCTCCCCGAACAAATCTCGGCAAGCCATCAACATTTGGTCGGGTAAAGGTAAGCCCCTTATTTTCTGCTGTCTGCCCATGGAGATTACATACCCTGTCAAGAAGCTCGTGCAAATCCAAATCAATATTTTCCAGACGCATCTTGCCATTTTCCAATTTGGCATAATCCAGAATATCGTTGATAATCCTCAAAAGATCCTCGGAACATTGCTTGGCGGCAGTAAGATTCTCCCGCTGCTCATCAGTGAGAGATGTCTTTAGGGTAAGATCAATCATACCGGACATACCATTTATCGGAGTTCGGATTTCATGGCTCATATTGGCCAGGAATTGAGTTTTGGTAGTGCTGGCCACCTCCGCATGTCGGCGGGCCTCCTGAAGCTCGTGCTCCTTCTGCTTCCGCTTGGAAATGTTCAGCATTGTAAGCACTATCTGCTTTTGTTTTCCGTTCCATAGCTGGGTAATAAACATCTGAAGCCATACTGGCTCCTTAACCCCCTGAATCTGAACAGCCACCACAAAATCCACCGTAAAAGTGTCATCCAAAATGGCTGACTCAATATTATTACGAACAACACAAAACTTGCAGTTGTCCGATTTGCCGCAGCCACCCTCAATGCTGTTGATACAATGAATGGCATCCCCAAACTGCTTTCCCATTATATCTATATAATCTTCATTTAGGGTTTCCAGGGCAGGGTCATTGATGTCCATTATTTCTCCCCGGACATTAAGGGTAATGATACCTATTTTTGCTGCCTCGAATACAGACCGCATATAATAGTGGTCCGTTTCCACCTTGCGCTCCAGAGTACGGATTCTGGTAACATCTCGTATAATGGCCGTACAGCCCTTTACAGCACCATTGCTGTCCAAAATCGGTGAACATGTGGCAGACAAGTACACTGCACCATCTGAACGGGTAAAGCCGATATTTTTGGAAAGGCCCATGGTCTTTTTAGAGCGCATGGCCCTAATAACAGGGCTTATAATTTTTTCCCTTGTGTCGACATTTTCCAGTCTCATAACATCGCTGACACTGACAGGCTCATCGCTGTTATAGCTGTATTCAAAAAGCTCCTCTGCGGCCTTGTTCATAAATATGATCATACCCTTTACATCAGTCATAATCACACTGTCACCAAGACCACCAAGCAAATTTTGGAGAGAGCCATAATCGATTACCATATCTGATTTTTCCATAATGGTCTCCCCCCTTACTTATAATTAGCTACAGCTGTTATCATCATGGCCATGCCGTTTAATGGCACCTGCTGCATAACAGCACCCTTTTCAAAGGCAACCCTTGGCATTCCGTAAACCACACTGCTGGCCTCGTCCTGCCCCAGTGTCACACAGCCTGCCTCACGCATTTTAACCATATATTCGGCACCATCCTCACCCATACCGGTGAGAATAACTCCCATGGCCCTATCACCAACATTTTCGGCCACGGACTTGAACAGAACATTAACTGCAGGGCAATGTCCACCATATTTTGGCCCCGGATTGACATCCAAAGACATCAAGCCCCCCACATTTTTTACCCGCATCTGCTTGTTGCCAGGGGCAACATAAGCGGAATTAGGCTCCAGTCTGTCCCCATCCTCTGCTTCCTTTACATGAATAACACACTCTTTATCCAGTCGGTCAGAAAAGAGCTTGGAAAACATCGGTGGGATGTGCTGTACAATGACTATAGGCGGAAGCGGTGGCTTTAAATCTCTTAATATCTTGGACAATGCCTCAGTTCCACCAGTAGAAGCGCCTATGGCAATAAGCTCCACCTTCCTTGGGGGCACAGGTGTCTTCAGTGAGCTAAGTGGCACCGATTGAGGCTCCGGCTTGTCACTTTTCATTTGCTGGGCAATTGCCTTCATGGCGTTCATATTGGATACAACCCTACTAAGGTGCTGTGAAACCTGTTCGTGACTGCCATAGCTTTTGAATGCAGACACTTGCTGAGAACCAGACTGCGCCGTTGAAGGCGAAGCAGCAGTAAATTGCTGCGCTGGCTGTGGCTTTGGTGGAGGCGGAGCAGCAACAGTAGTTGGCTGAACTGATTGTCTTGGTGGCTCCGGTGATGTAGAAGCAACCTCCTGGCTTTCCGCGATTAGCTTATCCCCATGGGCTTTGGCCCGACAAACCTCCTCAGCCACCTTTTTCATAAAATCACCGCTACCCAGGGTCATGGAAGGCTTTTCGATAAAGGAAAAGGCTCCCGCCTCCAGAGCAAGGTTCTTATAAGCCGGCCTTGAGCTCAACACCACCGTAGGCAGTGCGTACTGCACAATAAGACGCCGCAGAAATTCAATGCCGTTCATCTTTGGCATTTCCACATCAAGTATCATAACATCCGGGTCAAATGACAAAATCTTGTCCCTTGCCTCAAATGGATTTTCAGCTTTTTCCACCTCAATGGTGCCTGAAATATTTGATGCCAGGCCCCTTGCCAGTGCTTCCCTAAAAAACAGGGAATCATCCACAATCAGAATTTTTAAGTCACTCATGTGAACGCTCCCTTCTTTCTATAAATGGATGGCATAACATAATCAAAATCACTTTTATGTCTGTCAATAACTTCGGAATGACCAATAAAGAGATAACCCCCTGGTTCCAAAAATTCAGCGAATTTCCTTACCAGATTATCCCTTGTCGGAGTATCAAAATATATCATAACATTTCTGCAAAAAATTACATGAAAAGGCCTTTTAAAAGGAAAAACAGGCGTCATAAGATTAAACCGACGAAACAGTACCTTTTGGCGCAGCGTGTCCACCACCTGATATTTGCCATCAATAGTGCGGTGGAAGTAACTGTTCTGCCATAAAGCGGGCAGTGTCTTCACAGATTCGGCAGAATAAACACCATTTTTGCCGATTTCCAGCACGTCCTTTGATAAATCAGTAGCCAACAAGGTAGTCTCCCAGCCCGGCATGGAGCCGAAATAGTCCTCCAGCATCATAGCCAGAGTATAAGCCTCCTCTCCTGTGGAAGAAGCGGCACACCAAGTCCTCACATCCCCATCACGAATAGACTTCTCCAGATATGGCAGGACCTCCTTCTCGTAGAAAGAGAAATGGTCTGCCTCCCGCATGAAGAATGTATGATGGGTGGTGATAGCCTCTGCCAGCATGGCCAGCCCCTTGCCGGTTTTATCCTCCCTTATATACTTCAGAAAGGCCTCATCACTGGCCAGCTCCGGTCTGCCCATGTTATCATTTTTCAGTTTAAATAATCGGCTCTCCAAAAGGGCCTTTTTCTCCGGTGGCAGCTGAATACCAAAATTCTGTGTCACCAAAGCCGCAAACTGCTGAAACAAGGACTGGTTCATATCGTGGTCTTCTCCAAATTATCCTATGAGTTAGTATTTTCCGAAGCCTTCATCATCTGTAAGAGCAATAGTCTTTGGCTTTACGCCAGGAGCCGCCGGCTTAACCATTGGCCTTACTTCAGCCTTCTGGGCACTGCTCTGTACCTCCGTCTCAGCCGGTTTATCAGGGTATACAGGAACAGCCTTTGGCATATCTGTAGTCCTGAAATTTACCACAGATGAGCTGAGCTTGAAGTGTCTTACCCTCTCTCTCATACGGTCAGCCTGGGCACTGAGCTGCTGACTGGCAGATGCAGCTTCCTCAGAAGTGGCAGAATTGGACTGAACCACCTGGGAAACCTGATTAACACCTTGATTTATCTGGTCTATTGCCAGTTTTTGCTCGTTGGAGGCTTTGGCAATGCCTTCAACAATATCAGCCACATCAGCCACATTGCCTACAATGGCACCAAGAACCTCAGCTGTCTTGTTGGCAATGGAGCGGCCCACATTAACCTTTTCAATAGAGCCCTCAATCATATCAGTGGTTTCCTTGGCAGCCTTGGCACTGCGAGCAGCCAAATTGCGAACCTCCTCAGCCACCACTGCAAATCCCTTGCCGTGCTGACCTGCCCGGGCAGCTTCAACGGCAGCGTTAAGGGCCAAAATATTAGTCTGGAAGGCTATTTCATCAATAACCTTAATAATCTTGGAAATGTTGTTGGAAGAATTATTGATTTCCTCCATGGCATCCAGCATGGCCTTCATGTCCTCATTACCCTGCTCAGCATGACTGCGGCAATTGTGGGTAAGAGAATTGGCCCGCTCAGCATTCTCAGCATTGCTGGCTGTCTGGGAAGCAATCTCACTGATGGAGGCAGACAATTCCTCCACAGAAGCCGCCTGTTCAGTAGCCCCCTGGGAAAGTCCCATGCTGGCATCAGATACATTTTTGGCCCCTGCAGCCACCTGATCTGCCACATTATGGATATCCGAAACGGATTCATGAACCCGCTGACGCATAATCTCGAAGCTGGCCGCTGCATCCCCCAGCTCATCACCGGTACTTGTCTTCACCTCAGTAACGAGGTCACCATCGGCAATACGTGCTGCGGCAGCCCCCAGCTCCTTCAGGCGAGCTGACAAATCCCTGGAAAAATAAACACCTGCTGCCAGAGAAATAATTATCAAAATAGCAGCCACCACAATATTGGCAACAATACCACTTCTGTTCTCATCGGCAATTCGCGCCACTTCCCGATCTGCAGTTCCTTCACCCATATCAGCAATAGCCTTTATATCAGCATACAGCTTCTCCGCAAGCTTTGACTGCTTGATCATGTCGCTGTTCATGGCTTCTTCGTCAATGGTTGCTGAATTATCCAGCTTTTTCTTTATAATGGCAGCCGTTACATTCTTATAGTCATCATAATCCTTCTGAACGGCAGCCATTTTCTGTTTTCCCTCAGGACTTTCGGCCATGGCACTCAACTCAACCATGTCCTTGTCACAGTCAGCAAGGGCCTGTTTCATTGTAGCATAGGAAGCCTCTATTGCGCTATTGTCCGTTTTACCCAATGTAATAAGATAATTAATACGGGCAGCATTCAGATGCATTCCCAAAGAATTTGCACATACTGCCGCCTTGGAATCCATCTTAATCACGTTGTTATACTGTTCAGCTGTACTCACAGTATTGGAAATACCATGCCAGGATACAGCAACGATCATCAGTTCAAGGACAACCACCAACGTTATTAGTTTAGCACCTATTGTGAGATTTTTGAAAAACATCATATCAAGTTGCCTCCTCGCTTGCTTCCTCTGCACTCATATCATCGAACAGACTCTGATCATCCTCACTAAAGAGCTTCATCCAGTCAAGGAGCAGCACAACGCCCTCACCGATTTTGCCAATGCTGCGGATATACTTGTTCTGGGATGCCTTCAGCTCAGGAGGCGGTACCACATTCTTTTCAGGAATTGTGAGCACCTCGGAAACTCCATCCACAATAAGGCCAATCAACACATCATTAACGTCAATGACAATAACACAGGTTCTGTCGCTATATTCCTTCCCCGGCCGTTTAAATCTAAGATGCATATCCACCACCGGGATAATCTTTCCTCTGAGATTTATGATGCCCTTAACGTATTCCGGCACTTCTGGCACCACGGTAATCTTCTGAATACCAATAATCTCAATAACTACCTTTATATCGATGCCATAAACTTCATTTCCCAGAGTAAAAGTGAGGTATTTATCCTTTTGGGTATCCTCGTCTTCCATTAACAGCTTATCATCTTCCACGATTATCCCTCCCGGTTAGTCAAAAATAATATTATGCACCTGCTGCGGATCAATAATCAGGCTGATACTGCCATCACCCAGCAAGGTACATCCACTGATGCCGGTAGTTTTCATCATGCGACTGATGTACTTTGGAACAGGCTTAACCACGATCTCCTGCACCCCAAGCAGCTCATCTGCCAGCACCCCGAACCGGGCATCACCAGCCTCCAGAAGCAGTAATATACCCTCTGTTGGCTCGTGAATTGCATCAGGGATATCATACATATCATACAGTCTTATCACAGGGCAGCATGTGCCCTGCACCATTATCATTTCGGAACCATCCGGATCCCTGAAAATGGCCCCCTCATCCGGACGGAAGGATCGACTGATATAATTTATTGGAATCGTAAAACGGGAACCGCCAACAGAAACCGACATACCCTCAATAATAGCAAGTGTTAACGGAATTTTAATTGTGGTGGTGCTGCCAAGTCCCGGCTCACTGTCCACTATAACCTTGCCACCCAATGATTTTATGTTGGAAACCACTACGTCCATACCTACACCACGGCCAGAAAACTCTGTAACCGCTTCCTTGGTGGAAAATCCCGGCGCGAATATAAAGGAATAAATTTCTCTATCTGTAAGCTCTGACTCCGGCTTTGTAAGAATGCCGTTTTTGCGGGCTCTCTCAAGAATTTTCTCCTTGTTAAGGCCGCCACCGTCGTCCTTGATCTTAATAACTACCTCACCACCGGCATTTTCTGCGGAAAGGATAACTGTCCCCGTTTCTTCCTTCCCCGCCTCCACTCTCACCTCTGGCATCTCAATACCGTGGTCGACAGAGTTTCTGACTATATGCATAAGGGGATCGGAAATATGCTCGTTGATGTTCTTGTCCACCTCGGTGGACTCTCCCACCAGCACCAGACGGGCCTTCTTCCCCAGCTTCTTGGTCATATCACGGACAATACGGTTCATCTTCTTGAAGGTACCCTCCAAAGGAACCATCCGCAGGGCCATTACACTGTCCTGAAGCTCTCCGTTAATCTTATGAAGCTGACGGGCAGCCTTGGCGAAATTGTCCAGCTCCATGCCCTTTAAATCCGGATTCTGGGTAACCATGGCTTCGGCTATGACCATTTCCCCCACCAGATCCATCAGCTTATCCAGCTTATCAACACGAACTGTAATCATCTGAGCCCCATCACCGCCCTTAGCAGGAGCCGGCTTTCTGGCAGCAGGTGTCAGATCCCGCTGTACTGGTGGCATAGCAGGCTTTATAGGCTCGGAATTTTCCAGTGCTGTGATAGCAATAGTTTCCTGGGAAGGCCAATACTCCAATTCAGCTACATTGGCCACTTCCTTTATCTCCAAACGATCAAGGAATATGGTCTGGTCCAGCTCTGCCTTGGCCTCATCAAAATTCATATCCGTTGTAAAGAAAAGGCGAAAGCCCATATTACGAATGGTATCCGTTGCGGATTCATCCTCCAAAATCTTTTCTGGCAGATAGTGAAGCTCCTTAACCTTTTCCTTCAAGCTGTTTACAACGCCAAAGGCACGAACCTCTTCCATTTCACATCCCTGCTGAAAGAAAACTGTTGCCTCAAATATATGCTGTCCGCCGCTGGTGGCTCCCGTAGCCGCTGGCGCAGGTGTCGCAGGCTTTGCTGCACCGATGTAGTATTGCTTTTTTTCCGGCTCGGTCGCAGGTGCTGCAGCATCTCCCCCTGCTTCACTGGCTTTCTTGGCATTCTTCGCCTTACGCAAATCAATATCAGGATCATGACCGTTATCCAGCTTCATATTCCTGAGAAAATCCTTGGTATAATTACGCAGCTCCTCAGAGCTCATGTCAGGGGTGCCGCCAGCATCCAGCTTTTCCATTTCAATGCGCATAAAATCAACGGCATTGAGCACAATGTCGGTAATGGCAGTTGCATCCACTTTCGCCGGCTTAAGCTCTCTTATGTAAAAGAAAATATCCTCTACGGAATGGGCCAGTGTCGATACCTGATCGAACATCATCATGGCCGCTGAGCCTTTAATAGTATGCATGGCACGGAAGATTTCGTTGACGTCTTCCTCGCTGAAACCGCCCTGCTCTTCACTGCCAAGAGCAATTTGTTCCAGCTGTTCCAGGAACTGCCTGGTCTCAAATATGAAGACCTCAACCATAGGTTCTGCCATACACATCACTCCTATCTATAGATTATTGCAGTTAATATATTACGTAGATAAACTCAAACGGGACACACTCTCAGCATGTTTCTATTATTCACTACGAACACCTATAATTCCTGCCTATAGATATATTTTTTGGAAAATTTGGACAATAGCTGTATAATTTTCATTGGAATGAATACCCCAGATGGAGAAGGAGGATATTTTGCCCTATGAAGAAGATTTTACTTATTGCAACCGGTGGTACCATTGCTTCCGTACAAACTGCAGATGGCATGATGCCAGGACTTGATGGAAAAGGTCTTATTGAGCGGGTACCAGCCCTTAAAGAAATCTGTGAAATTGATACCATGGAGCTGATGCAGCTGGACAGCACCAACATCCAGCCAGAGCATTGGAAAAGCATGGCCCGCACAGTGGAATCCCAATACGATAAATACGATGGCTTTGTTATCAGTCACGGAACTGACACCATGGCCTTTACATCTTCAGCCCTCTACTATATGCTGGAGAATTTAAAAAAGCCGGTCATAATAACCGGCTCACAGTTGTCACTGACTGAGGAAGGCTCCGATGCCCCCGATAATCTCATTACTGCTTTTACTGCTGCCGCCCAGGGACGTCCTGGTGTATATTTGGCATTTTACGGCAGACTTATACAGGGAAACACTGCAAAAAAACTTCATACAGAGGAGTTCTACGCCTTTAAGAGCATAAATGCCCCTGAAGTTGCAGTTCTAAAAAATGGAAAATTGGAATTTAATCCTGAGTATGACAAATATTTGACAGATAATCCACACCCGGCTACGGGGGAAGCATTAAAGGTCCGGGATAAAATGGATACCAGAGTTGTCATTGTAGACCTGGTTCCCGGCTACAAGCAGGAGTATCTCAAGGCCCTTGTGGACGCGGGCTGTCGTGGTATAGTGTTAAATCTCTTTGGTTCTGGTGGAATCCCAGGAGAAAAATCCCCTGGCAATCTTCTGCCAGCCATTGATTATGCCATCTCCAAGGGAGTAAAAATCATCGGTGCCACCCAATGTATAAACGATGGCGTTCACATGGACCGCTATGAGGTAGGCATCACTGCCCTAAAACACGGCGTAGTTTCCGGTGGTATGCTCACCAGCGAGGCTATGGTTACCAGAATGATGCTTGAGCTGGGAGAAGAATAAGGATATCAAGCCCGTCAGTAAAACAAAAAACCTCGAAGCCCTTATCACTAAAGGTTTCGAGGTTATTTTTCTTATGGTGGAGACGAGGGGGCTTGAACCCCTGACCCCATGCCTGCCAGGCATGTGCTCTCCCAGCTGAGCTACGCCCCCATAGGAAATCAAACAAGATGTATTATACAATATTAAATTGAATAATTCAACACATTTTTTGAAAAATCATTTATTAAGTATTGTTGCATTCTATAGGGCCAATCCCCTTGACAGCAGACAAATATTTTTATAATATATTTTCTGCAAATTATCAAAAACTTGTAAATGAAGCATTTTTTGATATAATTAACATCAATTATAGAAATTAAATAATGACAGTGATTAATGAAAGGATTGGTTTTCTCCAATGGACGCAAGGAAAGTCGCGGACTACATTGTAAATAAATACTATATTAATAACAATAAACTGCAAAATGTTTTGTATTTCATACAAGCGAAATACTTATTGGAGCTCAACAAGCCGTGCTTTGAACAGACCATGGAGATTGCAAGCTCCGGCGTAATAGTTACAGATGTCTACAATGAATATAAAGAATATGAAGGCGGACTTATCCCACATGATGGAGAGGAGATTCCTGACATTGGTGATAGTTCCCTGATCGATGAAGTTGTAAAGCAGTGCAACAGGAAGTCCTTGGCTCAGTTACGAGATATTATTACCAGACAGGATCCTTGGAAGCAGGCTAATGAAAAATACCAATCCGAAATCACATTGGAATCCATGAAGGAATACTTTGTAAATTAATCAACTTGAAGGAAACAGCACCTTGCAAACGCAAGGCTACCCGTAAAGAGGACAGTAAAAAAATATAAAATTTCTTTGGTCGACAGCGATTGTTCTGTCGACCTTTTTTATACCTATTACATTCAAACTCCAAATCATTTCTAAACCGAAAAATAAAACATTTTGCCTTTCGCCCTGAAAGGAAGTCTATGCCCCTTTGGTATTAAAAATGCGTGTTCCCGCGGAATCCTCATCTGACTTTCAATATAACCATCTGTAATGAGCAA
Organism: Anaerovibrio lipolyticus LB2005; assembly: GCF_000621545.1. Classification (GTDB taxonomy): domain Bacteria; phylum Bacillota; class Negativicutes; order Selenomonadales; family Selenomonadaceae; genus Anaerovibrio; species Anaerovibrio lipolyticus_A. Next base: position 54,906 of record NZ_JHYA01000003.1, on the reverse strand, counting down.
AATCGGGGCATCCTTTGGAAAATCCTTGGCAGCAAGCAGGAGATCTACACCAGGCTGAAGGATTGTTCCGCCTCTCCCCTTAACAGCAACTCGTCCTGCAATATCCTCAGGTGCCATATATCCTGCGTCATAGGCATTAGCATCGCAAAAAACAACTCTGGCATAAGGAACTTCACGGGCTGCAGAATAACTGGCAATGGCCCCTAAGGCATACCCAAGCATTTTTGTGTCCATTGAACCTGAGGTATCGACCACTACGCCGAAAGTCCGGTCGTGTTCCAACATTTCTACAATGACATAGCGTGGTCTTGGAATATCTGGTGTACTTCCCTGCCTACGACTTGGCCTAGCGTAGTTTCTTTTGACGGCTTGGCGCAAGATTTAGGAGCAATTCAAACAGCTCCGATTGAGTTACACTAAAGGGAAGATTCATTCCTATTCCTCCATTATGTGTGAATATTATGCTTTAATAAGCTGAACAGCGATATCACAACATTGATCGACAAACTCTTGTGGTGCATGCTCTACCAGCTTTGCATTTCGATAGTTTACATCCAAAACCCTAAGCTGAAACGGCAAAGCATAACCAATAGTTTTCAGCCCAGAAGGCAACGGAAGCTCCAGTGGATAGCCTTTATTTTTAGAAGTTATAGGAACCACAATATGCAGATTGCTTGGTAAAGGGACATCATCGCGATCGATAATCATAGCTGGACGATAATTTCCCTGTTCATGCCCTTTAGTCGGATTTAAATTAACTAAAATAATATCTCCTTGCCTCATTCTATTATTTCTCCTCCAATATCAGAGCCCCAAGCTTCTTCATTATAGGTGCCAACCTCTTCACGGCATATAGAAGTCATTGGTTTTCCATAATGTGATTCGAAAAGAGTTTCTATACTTTTAGCCGGTTTTATAACGATTTTTGACTCGTCGGAAGTAATAGTAACACGTGACCCTGGCTGAAATTTAAAGTTTTCCACCAACTCACGGGGAATCCTAAGGCCTAAACTATTGCCCCATTTGTTAAGTACAACCTCCATAACATCGCCTCCTTTTTGATATTCATTGTATATTGTCAGGAAATTGATGTCAATCAGGACAATTCCCCACAACCAGCAATCATGTAATAATCCAATTTTTTCTGCACCTTCTGTAGGTAAGATGTTGACATACGGAACAAACTGTTATAACTTTAGTTATAACAGGAAAAATGAAGGGAGATGTGGACATGAAATTAAAGGTAAGACAGGTTGGTAATTCAACTGGTGTTATTTTTTCCAAAGAAATTTTACAACGACTAAAGGTAAAGGCCGGAGATGAAGTATTTGTAACAGAAACCCCAACTGGCATTATGATTTCTGCATATTCACCTGATTTTGAAGAACAGTTGGCAGTTGCTGCTGAGGGCATGTCAAAATACAAAAATACCTTGCGGGAGCTGGCAAAATGATAAAATGGATTATTCCTCGTCTTGTATATGTTGTTCACGAAGAACAGCTTGCTGAACATGGTGGTACCAGTGGGGTGCGGGATCAGGGACTCCTTGAATCAGCCCTGGCGCGGCCACAGAATATAGAGGCTTATGGTAATCCAAAACCTAATATATTTGATTTGGCGGCAGCATACGCTTACGGGATTATAAAAAATCATCCCTTTATCGATGGCAACAAACGCACTGGCTTTTTGTTGGCCTACATTTTTTTACGGTTAAATGGCTATGAGCTCAATGCCCCAGAAGCGGAAGCTGTATTGGCTGTATATTCACTGGCTAGTGGAGAATGGATAGAAAAAGATTTTTCAAGATGGCTTGAACACTGGTCATTAAAAGACATTTAGTTTGTCCGTTCTGCTATTATATGCATACGAAAAGGCGTGCCGCGGCACGCCGTTAGACCGTAAACATACGATTTATTTACTTACATAGCTGCGGAGGCTGGCTGGTATTTCATCCCATTTTATGTCATTGGCAGCTATATTGTTCTGTATACCCCAAGCAGCTGCAATACCGGCAGCTTCGCCAATGCTCATGCAGGTAAGCTGTATCCTCATTGAGGCCTGTAATATAAAGCTGGCACTTATACAACGACCGGCCACGATAAGGTTGGAAATTTCATCAGCTACAAGGGACCGATAAGGGATTTCATAATAAGCCCCCTTTGGCAGCTTCTCACTTACCTTCTCCCCATGGGCATCAATAAACCACGCCGTTCTAGCCACCGCATCCTTAAATCGGCTCTGATTGTGGTAATCATCCTCTACCAGATAATATTTCCCCTTAATTCTCCAGGATTCCCTTGCTCCCAGCATGGATGCCTCCTTGGCCAGATAAGCCTTTTCAAATCCTGGCATGTGTTTAATGAAATACTGGCTAATACGATGTATCATCTGCCGTCCTGCAATTACGCCGCGACTGTAGGATAAGGGATCTGATGCACTGTACTGCAAAGGCAGCTCAGGACAGTTCATGGATATAGTACCAGGCTTTCCCACAATAGCAAAGGCCTGCATATACTCTGCATCCTCCTCGGTAAGTTCCCCAGAGGCTATGCCGTCCACCATGAATTTTTCCAGCACAAATTGTCTGGTACGATGACGGGCTTCTGCAAATTCATAATGAGGTGGCTTGGTAGGACAGAAATCATCCCCCAGCTCCACCGTTACATGCTGATAAACTTTTTCCAAATCTATGCCGCCCATTTCAAAGCGAAAACTCATAGGCTGATTTTTCCCGGTTTTTTCAAAGCCATGCTCACTTGGGACACCGGCAGTACGAGCCAAAATGGCATCCCCGGAGCAATCAATAAAGGTTTTGGCTTTTATGGCCTTCAAGCCGTCTATGGTCTGAACAACTAAATGGGTTATACTAGAGCCTTTCTTTAAAACATCAACAAAAGTGGTGTTATACAGCACCTCCACATTAGCTTCCAGACACATTTCATCGTAAATGTAGCTAAGGGCCTCAGGATTGGTCCATATTCCTACTTCACTTTTTTCGTTATGGTCATCATAATCTATGCCATACTTTTCCAAATGCTTTTTCAAATCTGTCACAAAAGAGGTATCACTGTTCGGGGCCCAGGTGGTCATACAAGGTATAACATTGCCCATGGTCTGAAGTCCCCCCAAGGTTATTCCCTTTTCCACCAGCAAAACCTCTGCGCCTTTTTTCCCGGCACTTACAGCAGCTGCCATACCGGATGACCCGCCTCCCAGTACACAGACATCAGCTTCATAAAGCAATGGAATATCCCGCCCACCATAGGAACAGGAGCCCTTTGCAACTGCCTTGGCATGGGCAATACTTTTATTAGGTATATTAGAAAGCATAATGCCAGTGGTAGCAACACCAGCCATTTTTAAAAAATTTCGCCTTGATATTTTAAACTTCATAGACTTATCCATCAAAAACACCCCTTAATTGTTTTAATTTCATTTTTAAATATTTGTTGTTGGATAATTCATATTATTCAACAGCAAATATTCTTATTCCTGCTTTTTATCTTTCAAGCACTTATTTTGACATCTGATATAAATAACATTATTATTGACGTATGCTTTAAAGTATACTGTTACATGAAAGGAAAGACTCGTTCATGAATAAAAAATATCTTTATGTTTTATCAGCTGGTCACTTCAGCTGTGACATAAATACAGGTGCCCTGCCGGGGCTATTGCCATTTTTCGTTACATTATATGGCATGGACTACAAGCTGGCCGCTGGCCTTATGTTCGCCTCCAGCTTCCTGTCTTCCATAATTCAACCGCTTATAGGCTACATTTCTGACAAAAAATCCTATGCCTATCTTATGCCCCTGGGAATTCTCCTCAGTGGTCTGTCCCTGGGTTCCGTGGCTTTTATCCATGACTATACCCTTATTTTTGTGGCCGTAACCCTTATGGGAATAGGCAATGCCATATTCCACCCTGAAGCGGCCAGAATGGTAAACGGCCTATCAGAGGGAAATAAAGCCCTCAGTATGAGTATTTTCTCCACTGGAGGCAGTGCGGGCTTTTGTATCGGACCTATATTGGGTGCCTCTTTGGCAACCATTTGGGGAATGGATGCCCTTATTTTCTTCGGTGGCTTCTGTATCATTATGAGCTCATTAATAGCTTTTCTGATGCCAAAAATGAGACGCATGGTAAAGCATATTGCCAAAAAACAAGCCAATGATGACGCTGAAAATAAAGAAAATGACTGGAACGCCTTTAGCCGCCTTACAGTTTTTGTTATTGTAAGAGCTGCCCTTTACACCTCCCTTACCACTTTTTTGCCGCTGTATTGTGTTAACATTCTTAACCAAAGTGAAGCGGTGGGCAGTGTTACCATTACTGTTCTGGCCATGGTTGGAATCTTTACAAACTGGATGGGAGGCTATGCCGCAGACAAATGGGGCAATAGCTTTGTGCTGAGAATCGGCATGCTCGTTATGGGGCTGGCACTGTTGGCCTTCAATTTCAACCAAAATCTGGCCCTGCTCTATATTATTGTTGGCTGCGCCGGCTTTGCCCTTTACGCCTGTGTGGGGCCAATGGTGGTATTGGGTCAGACCTACCTAAAGAAAAATATTGGTATGGCCTCAGGAGTAACACTGGGCATAGGCTTCAGTGCCGGCGGTGTCATTGCCCCAATGCTTGGCTGGGTAGCAGATACTCATGGATTAGAATATGTCTTCTATATCCTGCCTCTATTTGCCCTTACAGGACTGCTTACCACCTTCTTCCTTAAGGAGGCAAAATAAATTATTGCGTGTCTTTGTTGTAAATACAACATACAAATTTGATTTATTATTTTATAAAATTAACTAAGATTAATATATTTAAAATTTAGGAGAAGCTAATATTATGAAGAAAATTGCTATTTTGCGCTGTCTTAAAACCTCTGCCGCCTGTGCAGGTACAGGATGTCTTCGGGCCTTCAATGAAAAAAGTGAAGGCTTCAGAAAATATGAGGGTGAGGATATTCAGCTAATCGGTATGTGGACCTGCAACGGCTGCGGAAAAAGTATGCTGGAAAATCAGGAAGGCATTGAAAAGAAGATTGCCCGTATGGCAGACAAGGGAGTTGATGCAGTACACATTTCCCATTGCACTGCCAAGAAAAATGATGATGGCATTCCGGTGCGCTGCCCTACCATTATTAATATCTGTAAAAAGCTCAATGCTCAAGGGGTAAAGGTGGCAGACGGCACCCATGGCTCCAATGCCACCGGTGAAATTATTACCTTTGACTAAATTTATGCAACCAAAAACACCTATTAAGGATTTCTTGTCCCTAATAGGTGTTTTTTTAATGATTTATTTTTCCAAAGCCAGCAGTTTTTCTGCAGCATCATGTAAATATATATCTTCTACTGTTTCAATCTGTCCAGCATCGCATTTTGCGGCCAGCTCAGGCTTCATTGGAATACGGCCTAAAATATCAAGGTTGTACTCCTTGGCAATGTTATCCAGATGACTTTCGCCAAAAATATGGTGATGCTTACCACAATCAGGACATTCAAAATAGCTCATATTCTCCACCAGACCCAAAATAGGCACTTTCATGGTGGAGGCCATCTTTACAGCCTTGGCAACGATCATGGAAACCAGCTCCTGAGGACTGGTGACAATAATAATACCATCCAGCTTTATAGACTGCATTACTGTCAATGGCACATCACCGGTTCCCGGTGGCATGTCAATAAAGAGAAAATCCACGTCATTCCAGATAATATCAGACCAGAACTGCTTTACAACGCCGCTGATAACCGGGCCACGCCATACTACAGGATCTGTAGTGCTTTCGAGAAAAAGGTTCATGCTGACCACATCAATTCCCCCGGCAGAAGCCACTGGAAATGCTCCGGCCTGACTGCCACGAACCTCACCTGTAACCCCAAACATTTTAGGAATGGACGGGCCGGTAATATCTGCATCCATGATACCAACATGACGGCCTTTTCTGGCCATTGCTACTGAAAGCAGACCAGTTACCATGGATTTGCCAACGCCCCCCTTGCCGCTGACTACAGCGATGGTATGACGGATATTGCTCAGGTCATTTGGCTTTTCAAACATATCCCCGGATTTACGGGTATCCTCCCCACAGGTTGTACCACAGGAGCTGCAGTCGTGATTACATGATTCTGACATATAGATAATCCCCCTAAATATTTATAATACACTATTAATATGTTAAATATTATTGCTTTGGCAACATGTTTAATTATACGCCCCATTATCCGTATAAGTAAAGGAATAAACAAAGCAAATAGAACAAAACAGGAGCCATGACAAAGCAAAAATTGTTTTGAATACAGTACTATTCTTTTTGTTAGCTGCGTGTTATATTAATTTTTATGAAATAACCTTAGAGCAAGTATAAGGAGTTTTTTATGTATGTAAAAAAGATTGAAGAAGAAATTCGCTGTCCCCTTGAATTTGGTCTTAAAGTGTTTGGCGGGTGGTGGATATGACAAACAGAAACAAAGGGCTGCTCATGGTGAGCTTTGGTGCCTCCATGTGGGGTGGTAGCGGTGTAGCCGGACAGTATCTGCTGCAGGACTGCGGATTTTCCACGGAATGGTTGGTGGTATCCCGCATGATTTTAGCAGGATTAATACTCCTTTTGGCAGATAGAATTATGTATAAAGAAAGCATCCTTTCCATCTGGCATGACAAAAAAGACGCTTTGGAGGTACTGTTATTTGCTGCATTTGGTATGCTGGCGGTGCAATATACTTATTTCGCCTGTATAAAATATGGTAACGCGGCAGCGGCCACTGTGCTGCAATACTTAATGCCTGTATTTATCATTGTGTATATAACCTTGAGCACCCGAAAGCTCCCCAGATTAATAGAAATCATCTGTGTAATCATGGCTGTGGCAGGAACCTTTCTGCTGGTGACTCACGGCAGACTGGACTACTTGTCAATTTCCCCTACCGCTCTGGTTTGGGGTCTGCTATCGGCAGTTGCTGCCGCTTTTTATACAGTACAGCCCAAAAGGCTTATCCGAAAATGGCGGGCTACCCTTATAATTGGCTGGGGCATGCTTATTGGTGGTATTGTACTAATGCCAATTAATCCCCCATGGCAGTTTGTGGGGACATGGAACATTATTGCCGGGCTCATCTACGCTTATATTATTATTTTTGGCACAGTGCTGGCCTTTGGCTGCTACCTGGGCAGCATAAAGCACATCCAGCCATCAGAGGCCAGTATATTAGGCTCCATCGAGCCACTATCCGCTATAATTCTGTCCATATTGTTCCTAAATACCAGTTTTGGTCTGATTGATATGATTGGCACCGCACTTATTATCGGGACTGTATTTTTGCTTGCAAGAAAATAAACGAAATCATATCATCATTGACATTGAAAATTTATTGTAATAGTATAACTTACGATGATTTAAAAGTTTTCGGTTTCTACGAGGTGATTTATCTATGACACCAAAGCAACTGCCGCTGGACCGGCTCAAGGCCAAGGGCTACAAAATAACACCACAACGGCGCGCTGTTCTACAGGCATTAGCAGTCTGCCCCCCCTTCACCACGGCACAGCAAATTCGTGATGAAGTGCAAAAGCAGCAGCCTGATGTATCTCTGGACACCGTATACAGAAACCTTGCCCTGCTGACAGAATTGGATATAGTACACGAAATATTCCGCAGCTCAGGCAATGTCTATGAGCTGGTGGACGCCGATCACCATCACCATCATCTAGTATGTACGGAATGCGGTCACACAGAATGTATCGACATATGTCCCATGATCAATTCATATCAACAGGAAGCAGATAAAAAGGGCTTTAAAATTACTGGCCATGTTTTCGAGCTGTATGGACTGTGCAGCGAATGCCAAAAGAAAAAATCCAAAAAATAATACCCATAAGAGACAAATGTGATAATAATTATTGTATTACTCACTCTTGTCTTTTTTCTTTATCGTGGTATAATCGTAAATAGTAATATTACTATTTACACATTTTCTTTATAGGAGGTAATCATATTGAACATCAAATCGCTCTTATTATGTCTGATCGCAGTCTTGTGCCTCATTGCTACAGGCTGTGGTTCCAACTCTGCCAACACCTCATCAGATAAATCCGATAACAAGGATGGCTCTGTACGCATTGTAACCACCTTTTATCCTATGTACATAGATGCTATCAACATTGCCAAGGGAATAGATGGCGTCACTGTAACTAACATGACCAAGCCTCAAACCGGTTGTCTTCACGACTATCAGCTGACTACTGAAGACATGAAGACTCTGGAAAAGGCTGATATTCTAATCGCCAACGGTGCCGGTATGGAGAGCTTTTTGGACAAGGTTATCAAAGAGCAGAAAAAGCTCACCGTAATTGATGCGTCCAAGGACATGGAGCTGTTGGAAACTGACGGTGAAAAGAATCCACATCTTTGGCTTAGTGTCACTGCCGACATTCAGCAGGTGAAAAACATCACTGATCAGCTGAAAAAAGCTGATCCTAAGCATGCCGATGCTTATCAGGCCAATGCAGATGCTTATATTCAGAAGCTAGAGGCCCTGAAAAAGGAAATGCACGATACCCTTGATAAGGTTCCACACAAGGATATTGTCACCTTCCATGAGGCATTCCCTTACTTTGCCAAGGAATTTGGTCTGAATATTATTGCCGTTGTGGAGCGTGAACCAGGCAGCGAACCAACACCAAGCGAGCTGCAGGAGGTAATCAAACAGATAAAGCCTCTTTCCACAAAGGTTTTATTCACAGAGCCACAGTATTCTCCTAATGCAGCCCAGACCATTGCCCGTGAAACCGGAGCCAAAATTTACGCCCTTGACCCAGTGGTAACTGGCGAGGCCAATGCAGATGCCATGGACGCTTATCTGGTAACCATGCGCAAAAACATGAACACCTTGAAGGAAGCCCTTCAGTAATATTTAGTATTATTAAAACATTAAAATAACACCTATCATCAAACTTATATGATGGTAGGTGTTATTTTTATTTGTCTAACTTTTTAAAATCAACAAACGGATTACAAGATCCCCACCACATATTGGACGGCAAGAGACATACAGGCCACAGCCACCCAGCAGCAAAATCCTAGGAAAATTGGACGCACGCCGTTACGCAAAAGTTCCATTATTTTTGTATTGAGGCCTATGGCACACATAGCCAGCACAATACAGAATTTTCCCACAGTCCCCAAGGCGTGGGAGAGAACTTCGGGCAATATGCCGGTGGTATTCACTATGGAAGCAACCACAAACCACATAATGAAAAAAGGAAAAATTTTAGCCAATTTAAATCCTTGTCCCTGACTGTTTCTTTCACGGGCAGTGAGCCACGCAAAAATGAGGCACACCGGTACTATCATTAATGCTCTTGTGAGTTTAACGATAGTGGCAAATGCCCCCGCCTCTTCACTATAGGAATACCCAGCCGCCACCACAGAAGAAGTATCATTAACTGCCGTTCCGGCCCACATTCCAAAACCAAAATCCGACATATTCATAACATGACCCAAAAATGGAAAAATGAATACTGCCAAAACATTGAAAAGAAAAATTGTAGAAATAGAAAAAGCAATATCCTTATCCTTGGCACCAATGACCGGGGCCACCGCTGCAATAGCTGATCCCCCGCAAATAGCTGTACCGGCACCAATAAGGGTAGTGGTATTTTTCTCCAGCTTCAGCATTTTTCCTGCCCCCCAAGCCACAACAAAGGCGGTAAGCAGTGTAAAAATCATAACAGATAAAGACCTGGAGCCCACATTAAGTACATGAAAAAGATTCATTTCAAAGCCAAGAAGTATTATGGAATATTGAAGGATTTTCTTCCCGGTAAAGGCTATGCCCACTTCCATCGATTTAGGCCGCCTTAATGATGCAAACATCATTCCCAATAGTATTCCAAACACCGGTCCCCCCACTATGGGAAACACCTGCCCCAAAAACCAAGCTGGTATAGCGAAAATCAACGCAAATAAAATACCCTTAATGTGTTCTTGTTTCATGCAACTATCCTCCACAGAATAAATTCTTAATTGACAAGAAATATATTATCATTAAGGGCATTATATGGAAAATACTATTGTCTTATTATTTATATAGGTTTTTGCCTATGTATTTTGTTTCCAGCCAGGCAGCACCCTTCTTGCCGAAAAACAAATATTTGTCATTCATTTCCTTTTCACCGGCATACAGCGAAGGATCAGTAATATTTATCCAAATTTTATCTGACAGTGCTCCGGAAATATTAAATGTGCTGTCACCGATAATGATGTCACACCCCGATGCTAATTCCAGCCACTGTTCACGGTCAGAAAATAAATGTATCTCCGGCCTCTGACAATCTCCAAGTCCATTGGCCATAATCAACGGCACAGCCTGGTTGTACCATTCCCGTAATGAGTGGAAAGGCGCATATAAAGCAAGTTCAATCTGGTGAAAACCCAGCATTTCCCGTAGGAAACGATATATTCCAAGAGTGAGCACCGGATCTCCTAAAAGCAGCACCTTCTCTTCACGGCGAAGAGAAGTCTTTTCCGGCACTTCCGCCAATGCTTTATTGCTGTTCATATATCCATTGATCTTATTCAGCCACAATTTCATGGAACGGGCGCCTACAGGAATAGCGGCAATATAAGGAATTCCTTGCGTTTCCTGAATTTTTTGTGCCAAAAAGACTCCCTGGGCAGAAACCACCCAATTCATTTTTACACTGTTTAAATTGCCCCAACTGTTTAAGAGGTTGTCTTTCGGGAACATGGCTCCGTATCCATCCCATTCTATATGCTCGATTCCATACATACCGAACTGACCGTAAGTACAGTTGCACAGAATATAACTGCGTAACGAATTCGGACAGCATTATGTCCCAGCATATGAGCCTCTTCGTCACTCAACATCAAGATATTCATGCGCCAGCGCAAAAAAAGCATTATCATTGCACAGGCAATTATCGGCAGACCATTATACAATAGATTTCCCCACATAACGCTTGTCAGGGAACCAAGCTGCCAATATGTAATAAGTGGTAATTCCGTCTCTGTATCAGCAACATACTTTATGATGCCCAGTAATGAGCTCATAAAGCCCCCTACTATAATGCCGGCTAGAACCAGCATGACTACTGTATTTCTACCAACTATACGGGGAATCATTACCGCCACAGATACAGCCAGTAAACCACCACAAAAAGCCCCAACCTGAATTCCAAGTTGGGACAAACCAAGCAATATGCATACAGATGCACCCACACAGGCTCCTGATGACACCCCAAGCATATCCGGGGCCACCAAAGGATTTTTGAACACACTCTGATAGGCTGCGCCGGAAAGAGACAGCGCAGCACCAATCATAACAGCAGCCAAAACCCGGGGCAGGCGAAGAGAAAAAATTACATTCTCTGCCTGCTCGCTCCAAGTTCTCTCAATCCCCAAAAGTGAGTGACACAATATCTTTACTACATCGCCCGGACCAATATCAAACCGCCCCGAACCTATGCTAAAAACCGTCATGGCAGCCAGCAGAAAAAGGAATAGCAGCATTATAGCTGCATATCCCCCTGCTGTAAATTGCTTCAGCACCTTCATTACTGCACCTTTACGCTGTTTTTATTTGCCTCATCCGCAAATATAACCGCCAAATCCTCATCACTTAAATCATAATTCATAAAATCTTTCATGAAATCTCTTGTATCCTGACGAATATTGATATCCTTGAAAATCCCCGGCTGTAAAAGATGGGCCAGCCAACGCATCATCAAAGGAGTTTCTACGCCTGGGGCATCCCAACGATAAATACCGAGAGGTACCTTATAAACCCTATGTTCCCTAACAGCCTTAACAGTACTCCAGTCCTGTCCAGGTATACGGTTCTCATACAGATCATCCGGAACAAATTTGTCAAAGTTGCTGAGCAAAATAATATCCGGATCAATCTTCAATACCTCTTCCATAGTAATGGTCTGATTCTGGTTCTGATTGCTCTTCAAATCAGTTTTTTCCGTAGGGTTATCTCCGCCGGCAATCTCAATAGCTTCACGCATGAAATTATCATTGCCCTGAAGACGCAGCTTCTGGGTACGCAGGAAGAGAATCTTTGGCTTGTCTGCCTTAGCCACATCATTGGACTTACTCTTTATCTGGTCATAAGTCTTCTGATAGTAGTCATTTATCTTTTTAGCACGATCCTCCTTGCCCAGCAGCTTGCCCACAATAAGGAAGCTTTTCTGCAACTCCTCAACAGTAGTATTGTTAATCATAATAGGAACAATGCCAACCTGCTTCAACTTGGCGGCATCGTCCTCCTGATGCTGCCAAATAATTGCAGCTTCACCCCCCTGTTGCAGCATTCCTTCAACATTTACGGAAAAATCCTGACCGATAAGCTCAGTATTCAGGGTTCCAAAATGGCTATCCTTGGTTGCCAAAAAATGGCCTTTATACGCAGACATAGCACCCGGATGAATTGCAACAATACGCTCAGAATTGCCATCCAGTGCGGTAACCACTGAAGCCCAAGGCAATGGTACCACGGCAATTTTCTTAATATCCTTTGGGACCTCGACAACATTGCCCTTTACATCTTCTATAGTTATCTTTCCATTATCATCTTTGGCTGCATTATTTTTCTCACTTCCACAACCCGTTAACAATGTAAAGCAAGCCATACATAGCACCAATAATACCACAAACAAACTTCGTTGCTTCATAATCGTTCCATCCTTTCAACAATCATACATCTAAAATTCTTTACTTTAGGCTGCTATCCATCATCTCCCCACAAACCGAAAACCTTGGCAATAAAAAAACCGCTTCGCAATATACGAAACGGCACAAAAACAACGCATTGTAGTCGCCTGCTCTCCTGTCGCTCGCAAGATGCAAGTAAAATCCATTTTTGGGCAGTTCTCCTGGCTCTGTTTCATCGTTCGATTCGCCTTCCCAGCTACCAATAGCCAGTGACATCATGAAAGGAACTCCACATTACAGTGACGGGATCGCAACGGCTTTTCACCGTTTTCTCTGTTAGGCTCTCGCGAGCACCCAAAAACATATGTAATTGTATTTTTGATTGACAACCAAAATTCTAATCACTAAATTAAAAAATGTAAAATACTATTATTTAATGATTTCATAGGCATATACCTATAGATGGAGGATTTTTCCATGACGCTTAGACATTTTCTTATATTTCTAAATGTTTGTGATGAGGAAGGAATGACCAAAGCTGCTGAAAAGCTACATATTTCACAACCTTCTGTGAGCCAGGCCATCAAAGAACTTGAGGAACATTACCAAGTTAAATTGTTTGAAAGACTGGGAAAAAGATTGTTTATTACTCCAGCCGGACAGGAGCTTATGCACTATGCCCGCCATGTACTTAGTCTGACTAATAAGGCAGAATCAACACTACGCGGTTTTTCCAGTCACTCCCCGCTCCGCATTGGTGCCACCTTGTCAGTTGGCGAAAGTGTTTTCGTTCCCCTGCTGTGCCATTTTAAAGCAAAACTGCCGGAGCAGGTGATTTTTTCCCGTATTCACAATACCACCACTTTGGAGCAATACCTACTTCAAGATGAACTGGATATTGCGCTGGTTGAGGGAACCCTTGAATCAGAATACCTGCGTGAAATCCCCTTCATGGAAGATGAGCTGGTATTCGTAGCTTCACCTGACAGCAAGCAAACTATGTCCAAGAAAGAAATAGCGAAATGCTCCTTTATTGTACGGGAGGAGGGCAGCGGTACCCGCAATCTTTTTGAACAGATTATGAGAGAACATAATATAACCCCGCGTATCTCCGGTGTTTATAACAATTCTTCCACCATCAAGCAAGCAGTTATGGCTGGTCTTGGTATAACCGTTCTTTCCAAAAAAATTGTGGAAAAGGAAATAATTGACGGATCTCTTATTGAAATATCCGTCCCCCATATTAATTTTCGCCGAAATTTCCGTATTGTCCATCATGTAAATAAATATATTACATCTACTTTGGAGCTTTTTATTAACACCTGTCACGAGATGTACAGCTAATTGCCAGATACTCCAATATTTCATGGGCAGCCACATTGCCCTCACCTATGGCCTTGGCTATCTGGTACGGTCTTCCTGTGTTGTCCCCAGCAGCAAAGCAGCCTTCTATATTGGTGTGAAGCTGGCGGTCAACAGTCACATGGGGACCATTAAGCTCCAGCCCTGGCAGAAGCTCCTCTGGTGGAATGGCGTTACGCAAAATAAATACACCATCAACGGCAATTTTGTCCCCATTACTTAGCTCTATGGCCTCCACTCTTTGCTCACCCAGTATTTTCACCAGTCTGCCGTCGACCAGCTCCACATTATTCTCCAGCACTGTCAATTTGCCATCAGTGGAAAACAGATACACCTTTTCAGCTATATTAGCAAGGTAAGAAACCTCGGGAATAAAGCTTTTGTCACCACAATACACTGCCAAAGTCTTTCCCTTGTAAAACATACCGTCACAGGTGGCGCAGTAACTTACACCTCTCCCCAGATGCTCCTTTTCCCCATCATAGCCCTTGGCAACGGCTATTCCGGTGGTCAGCAGAACAGTCTTTGCCTCGAACATCTCATTGTCTGCCAACAAGGTAAACTTACCGCCAAAATCTGAAATCTTGGAAACGAATTTATTGGTAATCTCAAGATCCAGCTCCTTGATATGCTTACGAAAATGCTCATTTAGCTCATGCCCGGTGATAATACCCAGTCCGGGATAATTGGAGATTTTCTCAGCCTTTTCAATTTTGGAGCTCATTTCTTCAGGGCCAAACCATATTATATTCTTTCCTCTTGCCTTTAGCACAGTAGCCGCCGACAACCCCGCCGGCCCGCTTCCAACGATTGCTGCATCATATATCATATCTCCCGGACCTCCTTTAAAGCGCAAATTCCTCAATTTCTTCTATTGCTTTTTACATTCTTTACTTTCAGTTATACCATTGCCTCTAACTTGCTGACAAGTCTGGATTTTGGAACTGAACCCGTTATATCATCACAGAGATTGCCTTCTTTAATAAATGCAAAATAAGGAATACTCCTTACGCCGTACTTGCTGGCAAGCTCCGGCTGCTGATCCACATTGACCTTGCCAATCTTTACCTTGCCGTCATACTCTGAGGCCAGCTCCTTCACCACCGGTCCCATCATCTGACAAGGGCCGCACCAATCTGCATAAAAATCAATAAGCACTGGTACATCGCTGTTCAATACCTCTGCGTCAAAGTTATCCTTAGTAAACTTGTATTCCATAATATTCACCACTTCATCCTGCTGGATGCCTTTCATCATAATAAATTATTAGTTATCTTTAACTCTGATTATGTTGCATTTATCAGCTGATAGTTATATTATATGTGGTATAAAAAATATATCAAGTACGCAGTTTTTATTTATCTAGTAAGGAAAATGATACCATGAAGAAAAACGAAAACAGAGAACCATTATGTGACGATATTGCAGGAAAGGATTGCGGTCTGAAGCGGGTTATTGACACCGTGGGGGGCAAATGGAAAATAATGATACTTTGCGTTATTGACCGAAATGAAATCGTGCGCTATGGGGAGCTCAGACGCTCCATTCACGGCATTACCAACACCATGCTTGCCAATTCCCTGAAAGAGCTGGAAGCAGACGGCTTAGTGGAAAGAAAGCAGTACGATGAAATGCCTGTAAGGGTTGAATATAACCTTACAGAAAAAACAAAAACCCTCATCCCCATTCTTCTGGAATTGAAAAAATGGGGCGAGGGTAATTTGTAAATACACTTGAAAGAAGTCTTTAAATTCCTCGATTGCCCTGATTGGCACTCCTCTTTCGTTTGAGTTGGGAACATATTTTTGGTATAATGTACTGCGAGAGGCATTGATGTGTCGGCTTCCTCACATTCGAGGAGGTGATGGCCTATGAGTCTTTACGAGCAGCTATCCTTGTTGATAGCCCTTTTAACTCTTGCCGTTACCATATATAGTATTAAGAGATAACTCCTCTTATATAAAACTACAGCCGACCACTGCAATGGTCGGCTATACTTTGGGTTGAATCAACTTCAAGGAAGCTGGCGGAGCAAACGTCAACTGCCTCTTTTCTTATGCTCATTATACCATGATGAATCATTTCTTACCAATATTTTTTACACATCATTCCATTTAACAGAATAAATCTTACATTTGGGGCTATTTAAAGAACTTTGACTCCATCTACATAAAGGCTATGTCCGTTAGCGGTTATCTGACTGATATTCCCTGTAAAGCTGGAAATATGGGTATCATCCATCAAAATCCATTTACTGGTGTTATCAAGGGAAACTGACACATTTCCCACATTAGTGGAAACAGTTTCTCCCTTTACATTGGTAATATTGCCACAGATAGAGCCAGTAAAGGTTGAATTATCCTTAATATTTAAGATCAGCTTGGAATTTTCACCTACCAAAATATTTCCTTCCATCACCTGATGGGCTGCATTTACAGTTGCAACATTTGAGCCTCCATTCCATCCATCATCGCATACGGACATAAGGACATTATTTGCATCCTGATTTACAATTTTAACTCCATCAAGATTTATAACCGCATTGGTATTGGTCACATGGAATACATGACCATTTTTATTGGTCAGACTGCCACCATTTACATTAAAGAATGATGTGCCGCTGTCCGCATCCCCGGAAAATGACTGATAGATCATGATCATATCATTAAAGGTTGCATTGGCATTGCAGCCCCTATTGTTGGCAGTCATATCACAATTATTCAAAGTGATGGAATTTAACCCCTCAATACACACTCCCTCCGACATAGTGGACTCCAAAGTTGCATTGGACACGGTGATATCCGCAGTGGAATAAATAGTAGGTGAACCCAAACCATGGGATACATAGGTACCACCATCTACTATAACCTTTCCGCCGCCTCTATCACTTCTGATTGGGGCTGAGGACTGGCCATTTGTTGTAATATCAAGGTTATAGGCCTCAGTAATACCGCCACCTGTGGTCATAATACCACCTGAACCGCTGCCGGAGGTGGTGATTTTTGTATCCCTGATAATAACCTTGGTACCGTCACCCTCTGCACCATTCTGTCCGCCGTTACCTCCATAGGAAAATACCCCATTGGCGCCAGAAGCATCAGAGGTTATGGTGCCACCGATAATGGTTGTGGTAGAGCCGCCCTTTACCAGTACAGTGGCATTCTGTCCATAAAAATTACAGTTATCCCGTCCATCGGAATCACCGGCTTTTGTTATTGTAGGATTAGTAATATTTACATTATCTGCAGTGCTTATAATTAAAGCACTCTTTTCCGCTGTATCACTGGCATACGCTTTATCGTTTTGACTAGAGGCAGAGTTTATCTCCGTAGAAGCTGAATACTTCACTTCTGACATGCTCCCATGTCCGCCAAAGCCTCCCGGCATACCATTTGGTGGTGCCCCATGATGTGCAGAGCCAGTAGGTGGCGGCCCCATAGGTGGTTTCCCATCAGGTGGCGGACCAGCCGGTCTGTCCTGATCTGAAGACATTATAACTTGAGTATTATCTGTATCTGCTGCATAAGCAGAATTAATAGCACCGTAACTGCCAATAGCTATCGAGGTGGCCAACATACAGGCCAATATTTTAGATTTCTTCATAATAATATGCCTCCTTTGAATTTCATGAACACATAATAGAGCATAAATCTAAATATACATTAAACAAAGAAGGCATAATGCTAAACTTTTCTTAAAATGAAGAATATCAATATCAACTATTTATCATTTCTTAATTTCCAGTTTATAAAAAATTTATATTTGGCCAATATAATGAGCCCATTAAGCAAGATGAAAGCATACGGGCTTTCATCAGCCCTTACACGAAATCTAAAGTTCATCTTCATCTTTCAAATTCGATTCACTAAGATTTCGTAGTAAATTTAGATTAGAAAAAGATGGGAGCAAAAATATGAGTATTGGCAGTGTAATGAGTGTAATCAATTCCTCTTTAAATGATTTAAACCGGGCCCAAAGCTCACAGGCAGAAAGCATAAAACGAATTGCAACAGGAACAAAATATTATAGTCCCTCCAATGGTGCTTCAGAATATGCCATTGTTCAGAGGATGTATAACAATATTGGCAGTGTAACACAGTCCAACAGCAATACCCAGACAACCAATGCCATGCTGAATGTGGCTGCCGGGGCCGTAAGCAACACTATAAATTCCCTTTCCACACTAAAGCAGACCCTGATAAGCGCCGCCAATGGAACCAACAGCAACTCCGATGTTGCCGCCCTGCAGGAATCAGTAAATCAAACCCTTTCCCAGATTGATTCCAACGCCCAGATTACCTATAACGGGCAAAGTCTTCTAGACGGCAGTCAATCCATTCAGGTGGCAAGTGACAATGGCTATGAAACCATTAATCTTGGGGATATGAGTACCGCCGGCCTTGGGCTTACAGACAGTGAAGGTAACAGCACCATCACACTGGGGGATTTGTCTGATTTAGGCACCGCAATTGATACAGTTGACACTGCTTTAAACACTGCCCTTGACCAGGCTACCAGCATTGGTACCGCCCAAAAGGGTCTGGAATATCAATCTGCCAACTACACCACCATGGAGGAAAATCTCTATGAGGCAGTATCTACCATTGATGATACTGATATTGCTGCTGAGTCCGTAAACAATGCCAGTGCCAATGCCCAAAGTCAGGTTGCCCTATGGGCCGTAAAGCAGGGTATGCAGGCCCTCAGTAAAGAAGTAGGTTCCCTGGGTGAGCTGTACACGCATAACCCTAACGCTGCCTACAATTTGCTTAGTTAATTTGTAAAGTGACTAATTGGCGTACACACATTCAAAATTATCCAAACCACAGAGAAGATTGGTCATAACACCGCCAATCTTCTCTGTGGTTTTTCTTTTCTATAAATGTTGTAATTACAACATACAAGTTTGATTTATTGTATTATATTAAACTTGCAAAAGCAAATCAAACAATAGGAAAACTCTTAATGTGTGTATTACAAGGGGGATTTTAATTATGAGCAATGAAATGTTTTGTTTCCAGTGTGAGCAGACTGCAGGCTGTACAGGATGTACCGGCAAGGCTGGTGTATGCGGCAAAAAATCCGATACAGCAAAGCTGCAGGATGAGCTGACGGGTGCCCTGATTGGCTTGGCCAGAGCCGTTGACAGCAATGGTGAAGCAACCAAAGAAGTTTACAATACTATAATTGAGGGACTTTTTACCACAATTACAAATGTGAGCTTCGACAACGAATCACTTGAAAAAATGATTGCCAAGGTTCGCAAGCTTGAGCAGGCTCTCGCCCCAGATTGTGGCAGCTGTGCATCACCATGCGGCAAGAACAGTGAATTCAACATGGATGATCTGTGGACAGCCAATGAAGATATCCGCTCTCTGAAGTCCCTGATTTTATTTGGTATCCGTGGCATGGCAGCCTACGCTTATCATGCCAATGTGCTGGGATACACTGATGAAGAAGTAAATAAGTTCTTCTGTGAGGCTCTCTTTATGATTGGCTACGGCGAAGATCAGGATACTCTGCTGCCAGTTGTTTTAAAGGTTGGTGAAATCAATCTTAAGTGTATGGCCCTTCTCGATAAGGCCAACACTGAAACCTATGGTTCACCAGAGCCTACCACTGTTTCCCTTACAGTGGAAAAGGGGCCTTTCATCGTAGTTACAGGCCATGATTTAAAGGATCTGCAGCTTTTATTGGAGCAGACTGAGGGCAAGGGCATCAATATTTACACCCACGGTGAAATGCTGCCAGCCCACGCCTATCCTCAGCTTAAGAAGTTCCCTCATCTCAAGGGCAACTTCGGTACTGCATGGCAGAACCAGCAGAAGGAATTTGATAACCTCCCTGCACCTATTCTTTACACCACCAACTGCCTCATGCCGCCTAGAAAGAGCTATGAAGACAGGGTATTTACCACTGAGGTGGTTGCATTCCCTGGGGCAGTTCATATTGATGACAACAAGAATTTCACCCCTGTAATTGAAAAGTCCCTGGCACTTGGAGGCTTTACAAAAGATACTGAGTTCACTGGTATTAATGGTGGAAAAGAGGTAACCACCGGCTTTGGCCATGCTGCAATTCTTTCACATGCAAGCACTGTGGTAGAGGCCGTAAAATCCGGCGTCCTTAAGCATTTCTTCCTTGTGGCTGGCTGCGATGGTGCCAAGCCTGGCAGAAATTACTATACGGAATTTGTTAAGCAGACTCCAAAGGACAGCATTGTACTTACCTTGGCCTGTGGCAAATATCGCTTCAATGATCTTAACCTCGGTGAAATTGGAGGACTTCCACGCCTTATGGATATGGGCCAGTGCAACGATGCCTACGGAGCCATTCAGGTGGCTGTTGCCCTTGCAAAAGCCTTTAACTGCAGTGTAAACGAGCTTCCTCTCTCCTTCGTACTCTCCTGGTACGAGCAGAAGGCTGTGTGCATTCTCCTCACCCTGCTCCACCTTGGCATCAAGAATATTAAACTGGGGCCATCCCTTCCAGCCTTTGTTTCCCCTAATATTCTTAATTTCTTAGTAGAAAATTATGGTATTGCACCAATTACCACTCCTGAACAGGATTTGGCAGAGCTGCTAGGTAAATAAAAACAAGGACAGCCGTCTCAAATTTGAGATTGCTGTCCTTTTTAATTTCATATTAAAAATTTTTATTTGTTCATTTCAGCAGCAAGACGTTTCAATGCATCTACTGTACGCACGCCTGGTGTAATTTCAGACAGGCGAACCTTGATAAATTTATTTTCCTTAACTGCCTTAACATCCTTCAGCTGTGGATTATTGCGGATTGTTGCGACCTTCTCCTTGAAATCATCCTCATTGCGAACACCACTACTGTAATCGCAGATAATAATGTATTCCGGATCACCTGCTACAACAGATTCCCAGCTGGCTGCGGCCCAGGTCTTGTCAACGCCTGCGTTTTCCATAATATTTTCTGCGCCAATCAGTTTCAGGATATTGGTAGTGTAGCCCTTGTAGGCTGTAAATGGCTTGCCATCAGAAGCGTCATATACAAATACACGTTTTTTCGGCTGCTTGCCCAAGTCCTTCTGAACCTGCTCCAATTCCTTCTTCTGGGAATCCACCCATGCTTTAGCCTTATCCTGAACGCCAAAAATGTCGCCCAATTTCAGCATATCTGTAAAAACTGTTTCCAGATCTGCATCCGTTTTCTGCATGGAGGAAGGGATATAAATTGGTACTCCCTGGGAAGTAATGGAATCTGACGGAATGCCGCGCTTTGTAAAAGCAACCTCCCAGCCAGTTGCAAAATCTGGTTTCTCTGCCATAAATGTCTCATAGGAAGGCCATTTTTCCGACAAAACCTTCACTTTGCCATAGGCATCTGCTACAGGACCAAATACTTCTTCCTCCTTCATGGCTGTACCAACCATGCGGTCCTCCAACCCCAATGTCAACAGCATTTCGCTGGTGGCCTGAGACATGGAAATAACACGGGCCGGTGCCTTGTCAACAGACACCTTGGTCTCCTGTCCATTCAAGGTTTCTGTCCAGGATACAGGATATCCTGAGGAGGATGCCGCCTGTTCATTTTTTTGATTGCCACATCCGGCCACACTCAACAATGCAGCCATCAGCATACCAGCAACCGCACCTTTTTTCAGCCAATGCTTCATCTTCAAATCAATCGCTCCCTTCAGTAATTCAAATAAATTTTTCCATCCTGCTCAAAACGTAAAAACGGCACTTCAAATATTTCTTCCAAAATGTCTGGCTTTAAAACCTCCTCTGTTTTGCCTTTGGCATAGACTTTACCGTCTTTCATAGCGACAACATAATCCGTATACTGTGCCACCAATGATAAATCATGAAGCACAGCTACAACTGTCTTGTCACACCCCCGTAAAAGGTGCATCAAGGCCAGCTTATGCTTTACATCAAGATGATTTGTAGGCTCATCAAGAAACAACAGATCTGTGTCCTGAGCCAGTGTTCTGGCAATCATGACACGCTGCAGCTCCCCACCTGAAAGGCCCCCTGCCTTGCGTAGGGCCAGATGGGATACCCCCGCCTTTTCCATGGCAATACGAACCTTTTCACGATCTTCATTTGTATAATCCTGAAATTTTTCCTTAAAGGGAAAACGCCCCATCAGCACAATATCTTCAACATAAAAATCCAAAATGGTGTGGTGAAATTGTGGCAGCACAGCCGCCAGCCTGGCAAAGCTTTGGGAGCTCATATCTGCCAAGGGATTTCCCCGAAAAAGCACCTCACCAGCGGTACCCCCGGTCTCCCCCACCACACGCTTTCTGGTGAGAAAGGACAGCAGGGTACTCTTGCCGGAACCATTCGGACCAATAATGGCAGTAATCTGGTTTTCAGCAAAATGGGCTGAAACCTCACATAATACATTTTTACCCCCGATATTAAGGGACAAATTCCTTGTCTCAAGCAACATATCTTTATCGTGCATACTGCCTCCATATAATCCACAAGAAAACCGGTGCTCCCAAAAAAGAGGTGAGAATACCTATAGGTAATTCCTCCGGACGGAAAAGGCTCCGCGCTAATGCGTCTGCCACTACCATCACCAGTGCTCCCAACAAAACAGTGACCCAAAGCATGGAGGCATGGTCCGGACGCCCAATACGCCGCGCCATGTGGGGTACTATGAGACCAACAAATCCGATAACGCCTGCAATAGATGTCACTACAGCAGCGGATACAGAGGCCATAATAACCGACATACGCTGCAACCGCTGATACGACATTCCCAGAGATCGAGCTTCCTCACTTCCCAAAAGCATAATATCCAACTCATGGCGGTAAAGCCAGCAAAAAAGCATTAAAACCGCCAGGGATATCATCATTACAGGAACAACCTTCCATTGAATCCCTGTCAAACTACCTAACAACCAAAACATGGCGCTACGGACCTGGGCCTCGTCCTTTGCCGCATATATAGCAAACATGGTCAATGCCGAAAAAATAGCTGACACACCGATACCCATAAGTACCAAACGTAGCGGATTATCATTTCTTCCAGAAAGCAACAACACCGAAGCCGTGGCTAAAGCCGCCCCCACAAAGGCTCCAATATAAACTCCATATCCCAGTAGCATTGTCGATAAACCAGTCACTATACAAATTACAGCACCGGCACCGGCACCTGAAGAAACACCCAAAATATATGGATCTGCCAAGTCATTTTGGGATATGGTCTGCATCAATAATCCCGTCAATCCTAGTGACGCCCCAGCCATAGCAGCAAACAAACTCCGTGGCAATCGGATATCAAATAAAATCCGTGACACTTGGGCATTCTCGCCTTCAAATCCATTCACCACCTGCTGCCAAACCACATCAGATGGAATCATGACAGAACCAGCCCCCAAGGATAAAAGCAATGTGATGCATAATAAAACCAACAATATGGCAGCTATACCAAAAACAGATTTCCGCAAAATGCACCTCCATAAAAAAAATAAAAGCTCTTGACCACGTAGATCAAGAGCGCAGAATTATCCTGTCAAAGCGAAAATCCCCTCCCCATCTCTCGTAGGTCTAACGGTGATTATAAATCAGGCAGTTCTCCTGGCTCTGGTTCATAGCTGCATTGCGCCTTCCCAAAGAGGCTTTTCCCCCTTCAGTGACATAATTGCAAATTAGCTCCCCAATACAGTGGCGGGACCGCGCCGGTTTTTTTCCGGCTTCTCTATCAAGTCTAACGACACCTGATTTTATGTATTATTTTATGTATAAACTTATCGTTAAAATATTTTATATAATTATACTACACTTCAAATTGTTAGTATATAAAAAATTAACTCGATTATCATATCTCCTCTAAATAAAAATTAGGTAACACAACGCAAAATACCCTTGGCAAGGCGTATATCAGGATCTTTAAAATGATTTCCCGGATTCATTTCAAACACTGTATCTACACCAAAGCCTCTATAGCTTTCCACCATTTCCCGTGTCCTGTCCTCGACGGTTCCTAACATAGGATTTTTTGTTTTTGCCTCCTTATCACCAAGGGAAAAATATACCCTATCTGGCTTTTTGCAAAACAGATGTGTATCTGTATATTCCTTGAAGCCCGGAAACCACATGGAACCCGATGCACTTATTGCCCTGCTAAACATATCGGTCTTGTACAGGCTATAGACAGCAAACAGCCCAGCCAAAGAATATCCACCAATCACTATTTCTTCAGGTTCACTGGATATTTTACACTTTATAGCCGGTACAATACTCTTGGTCAGTGCGCTTAGATACTTATCTGCTCCACCTGTGCATGGTGCTTCCCCCTTGCCAACAGGCGGACATGCCCATGGAGACATTTCATCAGCCCAATTTATATCACTGACAACCCCCAGATATATTTCCCTATCTGTCATACCTTTTAGAGCCGAATAGATTCCGCTGCCATCCCCCTGAAAGGTGTTTATAATAACCAAGGTCTTTGAATCCGATTTTTCTCCATATATGTATATATGCTTTCCTTCAATTACCATTGTAATTATTATCCTCTCTGCCCATATAGATATCTTTATACTAATATATACAGAAATATTATATTGCTTATTTACTAAGATTACTATGGCCTAAACGTTTTTACTTCCCCATTGTCCTGCAAAAATTTTTTGTTGTAACTATTGACGTTACAGCAAATTAATGTTACTATCTCATTGTAATCAAGTTAGTTACAACATAAAAGCATTTTAGGAGGAAAACAAAATGAGAAATTTCAACAAAACTAATGTAGCAAATGATGCAAGAACCGAATTACACGACACTTTACAGCTTACCGGTGCTGAAATCAGCGTAAATAACCTTCCAGCCGGGGCCAGCGTTCCTTTTGTTCACTATCACAAAAAGAATGAAGAAATCTACTTTATCACCAACGGCAAGGGTAAGGCCGTAATAGACGGTGAAGCTGTTGAACTGACAGCCGGTGACTGGCTTCGTATCTCCCCTGCTGCCCGCCGTCAGTTTTTTGCGGCTGCTGATGAAGGTATCAGCTATGTTTGCATTCAGGTTAGGGAGAATTCCTTGGAGGAATATACCGCTGATGATGCTGCTATTGAAAAATAAGCTCAATTGACAATAAAGACTCATTGTAATAACATGATTTACAATGAGTCTTTTGTTTTAAGGAGAATTATTATGCAGTTTTCATTTCGCATGCCAGTAGCAGTACAAATATTGTTGTGTATCGCCAAATTTGATGGTGTCTTCAAAACCACCTCTACCTTTCTGGCTTCCAGCGTAAATATTAATCCGGTTATTATCCGCAAAACCCTTGGCCAACTAAAGGCTGCCGGACTAGTTGAAGTTGCTGCTGGTGTAGGCGGTGCAAGGCTTGTAAAAGAGCCATGTGAGATTACACTACAGGAAATATTTAATGCTGTGGAAGAAGATGAAGACTTATTTCATATTCAGGAGAATCCTAATCCTCAATGCCCTGTAGGAAGAAATATACAGCAGGTGCTGGGCAATAAATTATCCGTAGTCAAAAATCACATGCTGAATGATTTTGCCAAGATAACATTGGCCGATTTACTTAACGATATAAATACTGCCGAACAAAACAGGCAGTAAATCACCACCAACAGAAAGGAGAACATTATGGGAACTAAGCAATCTTATCTGGAGCATGCCGCTGTAACAGTGGCAGATATTGACTGGAGCATCGAATTTTTTAAAAATGTTCTGGGAATGACAGAAACCAGACGCAAGGAAAAGGACGGAAAGCTGCAACAAATATGGCTAAAAGGCGGCTTGCAGCTGGTTGCGTCTCCGGAAAACCCTAAAGCAGGTCAGGGCCATCATTTAGGCATCGTGGTACAGGATTTTAAGGCAACCATACAGGAAATGCTCACCTATGATGGCGTTACCCACATTGAAGGAAAGCCGGAAAAATGGATACAGCTGCCAGACGGGCTGGTATTGGAGCTTTTCCAGGAAAAACCAGGAGCCATTGAGGAAGTATTGTCTATTGAAGTGAAATAAACTAGATTTGCTACTACAGCCGCTTGCAAATGGTTTGCCAAGTACCAGTATGGAAGAAGCTCTTATCAGCATTCTCCTCCATTTCCAAAAAGCGTTTAAACGGAATACTAAAGGACATAATATCAGCCGGCAATACCTTTCTGGCTGACGGATCTGTCATGCCGATAAAGCACTCCCTGCTGCCACGCTCCGAAGCAGCCAGCACATTGCCTATGGACTGGCCGCAGCCAGCGCCAAAATAATGCTTTACGTTGTCCTGATTTTCCGTATCAAAATTTGCCAGAGTAGCAAGCCCCGATAGTCTGTCCGCATTTACCAAAAATATTACGGCTTCAGGGCTATCAGCTTCTGTAACCTCAGAAAGTGGCTTCATTACCACAAATTCCTTTTGGTCCTTAGGCACCACCTGCCAGCGCATAAACTTCAGTGCCAGCTCCTGGGAGGCCTTATAACGCTCCCCTTCCACCTTTAGTCCTTCACCATCTGCCAAAAACTTGTCCACGAAGCCTTCTTCATAAGGCCCAAAGCCACAGCCGGCGTGTCCTCCCTGACACACAACCGTTGCATTGCTCAGGGCTACTGTCTTTCCTTTGGACGCGGCATTAATCATGGCCACTACACAACCCCATCTACCTTCCTTAAACATTAACGCCCCATCTGGCTTTTCGTCTGTACGAATCACCGCCACAGGATGATTTTTTAGCTTAATGGCCTCGGCAATCTTACTTTTCATAGGAAAACCCTCCTTACACACATTCCTATGCCTTTCTATACTGCTGTATATATTCGTCGCTCATCTCCGTTATCCTGCGAATTATGACGTTAATTTTACGCAAATAAAACAAGGACAGCCGTCTCAATTTTGAGATTGCCGTCCTTTTAATTTATGCAAAGGGTGTAGTGCTGAAGAAAAATCTGCTGATTTCTTCAGGTGAATAATAATCGTTTTTCATCCACCAGCGAACGGTTTCTGCAAAATCGCACACCATGTGATTCAGCATGTATTCCTTTGGAATGTCAGATTTCTGCTTTTCCAATTCTCCATCAAAAACCAGTGTCATGCGTTCCTTGAAATATCGCATAAACATTTCACCGCTTTCACAGGAAAGAATGCGCTTTATATATCGGCTGCTTTCCTGAAGATGATAAAGTATATGCGTTATTTCAGCCTTTATATTATGGCCATTTTTTGAAAAGTCGTGTGTCTTTTCCCTATATATTTCTTCCGCAAAGACGTGGTCAAATATCTCAGAACAAAGAGTCTTCAGCAGCTCGTCCTTTGTTTCAAAGTGAGCGTAAAATGTACTGCGACCTATATTGGCCTCATCAATAATATCCTGCACCGTAATATTGGTATAGTTCTTTCTTTCAAGTAATCTGGCAAAGGCATCAAACACAGCCTGTCTTGTTTTCTGCTGGCGTCTATCCATGTCAAGCCTCCTGAACAAACAACAATTTCTTGTTCGATAATGGACATTTAAACATAACTGATTATTGTCTTAGGATTACAAAACAGTATAATCATAACTGAACACTTTGTTCATTATCATATAGATTATACACTTTTAAAAAGTGCATATCAATAGGAGGCGTTTTATGATTAAGAAAATCAATGACTTTCTTGCCGGATGGCCTATGACTATCGTTGGTGGTGTGTTTCTGCTGGCATCCTTCATTCTGCCGAGAAGCGGTCAGCCATGGGGAGAAAATCTGGCGTGGGTCTGTGTAATAATTTGTGGCATTCCACTGCTTTACCTGGCCATTTGGCGAATCATATACAACAAAGGCATAAGCAAGATTTCTTCCGCTCTTTTAATTTCAATGGCAATGATTGCCGCAATTTGCATCGGCGATCTCTTTGCAGCAGGAGAAGTTGCATTTATCATGGAAATTGGTGCCCTGCTTGAGGATATGACCACTAACCGGGCGAAGCAAGGTCTAAAAAAGCTGATATCTCTTGCTCCTGATACAGGAAGAATCATCAGAAACAGTGTGGAAGCTGTTATTCCCGTATCCGAAATCAAGAAACACGATATCCTTCGCATCCTTCCTGGAGAAACCCTTCCAGTTGATGGTGTGATTATTTCCGGAGAAACTTCTATTGATCAGTCTGCTATGACCGGCGAAAGCCTGCCAGTGGACAAATCGGTGGGAGATGTAGTCTTTAGCGGCACAATTAACCGATTCGGCTCTATTGACATTGAAGCCACAAAAGTCGGAGAAGACAGTTCCCTACAGAGGTTGATACGTATAGTAGAGGATGCGGAAAAAAATCAGGCACCGACCCAGCGTATTGCAGACAAGTGGGCAAGCTGGCTGGTTCCTTTTGCGCTGCTTATTGCCATCATTGCGTATATCGTTACAAATGATATTATCAGAGCCGTAACAGTGATGGTTGTTTTCTGCCCTTGTGCTCTCGTCCTTGCCACGCCGACGGCCATTATGGCAGCAATCGGACAGGCCACAAAGCATGGTGTTATTATCAAATCCGGCGAAGCTCTGGAAAAGATGGGAAAAGTGGATACCATTGCCTTTGATAAGACGGGTACCCTTACCTATGGCAAGCTGCAGGTAAGTGACATCATTCCATTGTCCGAATTATCCGAAAAGGAGCTGCTGACCCTGACGGCATCTGCCGAAAGCAGAAGTGAACACCCTCTTGGAAAGGCGATTACAGAAAAAGCATCCTCTGCCGAAATAACCCTTGAGGAAGTTGAAAAATTCAAAATGGTTCCCGGAAAAGGTATCTCTACCCGCATTAAGGGAATGGAATATTTCTTTGGAAACGAAAAATACATAAATGAAATTGGTATAAAAGCTGATAGCAGCACCGCGGACATTTTGGAGCGGCTTAGAGGTGAAGGAAAGGCAGCCGTTCTTGCTGCCCGCGATAAAAAAATAATAGGAATTATTGCCTTGTCAGATACCATTCGCCCCGAAGCAGCGAAAATGATTAAACAGCTCCGTGCTATGAATACAAATGCCGTTCTACTTACGGGAGATAATCAGAAGGCTGCTGAATACCTGGCTTCACAGGTTGGCATTACCGAGATAAGGGCAGATCTCCTCCCAGAGGAAAAGGTGGAAAATATTACACTTCTCAAGGGTAATGGAAAAATTTGCATGATTGGAGACGGCGTAAACGACGCTCCGGCTCTCAAAATTGCCGATGTGGGTGTTGCCATGGGAGCAATGGGCAGTGACATTGCAGTAGATGCTGCTGATGTGGCTCTAATGGATGACAACACCTCCAAGCTACCATATTTAAAGTGGCTAAGCAATACAACCATCAAAACTATAAAAACCGCAATTACCCTTTCCATGTGCATAAACTTCGTTGCTGTTACACTATCTGTACTTGGTATATTAAACCCAACTACCGGAGCCCTCGTCCATAATGCTGGTTCCTGCTTTGTGGTACTACTGGCAGCTCTGCTTTATGACCGAAAATACGAATACTCTTAAAATAAATTGTACAAAATTAAATTTTATACTTGACATTATTTTCCCCTTCGGTTATTATTAACCCATCAGATAAATTGTACACAATTAAATTTAAATCAAGGAGATGTATATTATGAGTATTTTCGGAAAAACTAAGGGTACTGGGATGGAGCAGGTTATTGAGTATATGGCAAAGGCTGAGAGCGATGGTGCAATGATGTATCAGTTCCTTGCCCGTATGGCCAGAGAACAGGGCTTGCCTGAAGTAGCAAAAAAGTTTTACAATATTGCTATGCAGGAGTCCATTCATTCCGGTTTCTTCTCTGCATTAAACGGAAAATATGACCAGAATTTCTGGCCATTGGTGGCAGAAATCCAGAAGCTGGAAGCCTCTGCCGATGAGAAGATGCCTGAAATGATTGAGGGTCTCCGCAAGCTGGGAGTTAATGAAGCTGCTGATGAGCTGGATACCTTCATGGCTCAGGAAATGAATCACGGCAAGATTCTGGCGGAGCTTTTGGCAGAGCATGCTCCTGAACTTTGCAAATAAAATTTTAGGAATATCAATCACCCTAAGGAGATAATAACGTGGCAAACTACGAACAGCTTAGATTACGCAATCAGCTATGCTTCCCATTATATGTATGTTCCAAAGAGGTTGTACGCAAATACAAGCCCCTTTTGGATGAACTGGACCTTACCTATACCCAATACATTACAATGATGGCCATGTGGGAGCACCAGCAGCTTTCTGCCAAGGAGCTGGGCAATATCCTCTATTTGGATTCCGGTACCCTGACCCCTGTGCTGAAGACTCTGGAAAAAAAGGGCTTCGTAGAACGCCAGCGTTCCAAGGATGATGAGCGCAGTCTGATTATTTCCCTCACCCCGGAGGGAAGTGACTTGCAGGACAGGGCTGCTCATATTCCAGAGGCTATAGGAAAATGCATCGACATGGATTTAGAAGATTTGCAGACCCTTCACAGACTTCTCCATAAATTCATGGACACCTCAATAAAATGAGAAAAGCAATACGCAATCTTGCCGCTGGTCACCCCATGCCATATCGGGGAGTAACCTATTCCCTGGAAATAAGGAAAACACTGGACAAGCCACAAGTAAAAATAGATGGGGACAAACTTACAGTTAATTTTTATAGGGAACATCCTGAAGTGCCTGTACAGGTGCCTTTGGTGAAATGGTATCGCCGCAGGGCGCAACATTACATCATAAGCCGCACTGCCTACTGGTCTGAGGAAATGGGGTTATCCTTCAATAAAATTTTTATCAAGGACCAGGATTCCCGCTGGGGAAGCTGCTCGTCACTTAGAAATCTTAATTTTAACTGGCGCATTATTATGGCACCGGATGAGGTGATAGATTATCTTCTTATCCATGAGCTGGCACATTTAAAGGAAATGAACCACTCCTCCGCTTTTTGGAAGCTGGTTGCCCAATACGATCCTGAATACAAATTGCATCGTCAATGGCTAAAGGATAACGGCAAGGCTATCTTCCTGCTGCTGCCAAAGCTGCCTGTATCTCTACTGGATTCCATATTTTTCCATGTGGATTAGCAACATATCAAAATATAAAAAAGAACAGAATCCCGACTGGTATACCACCACTTGAGATTGCTGTTCTTTTAATTTGTGAAAAATTTAAAATAATTATGCGGCAATATCCACATTTGCTCCCCGATACTTCACGGCATCGGTTTGCTTTAAATCCTTTTGATAAGGATTATCCTCATTGTAATACTTAATCTGGGTATTGGTCTCCCCACCGGAAATATAGGAGCGGCCACATTCCGGACAAATATCCGTCTTCAGGCGAACCGTAGCCCTTTCCACATGGCCATTGTTATTTCTGGCCTTATTATAGGCATTGGAAACATGCTCCTGCTCATGGCCCAGCACCACCGCTGCCGCATTGTTGGGATCAATGTGACCAGGTGCCTTAAAGGACACCATTTCATCGGAGCCATCAGTATATTTGCGATTTTTACAGGTCTGACACTCTGCCGGAGATGACTTCTTGCCAGGCTTTATCTGGTGTTCAGGACCAACGCCCTTTCCATCAGTCGCCTGAGGCCCCTGGGCAGCATAAGGGTTAGACATATATCCGTTAATTCCACCGATTTCCACCTTCATGCACCTCCTTTAATACTTATCCGTAATGATAAAAACATAGGCCATTTCACCAAAGGTGACGGTGGTTACAGCCTTAATGCCCATTGTTATCAGCCTAAGATTACCATTCTTCATAGTAAGCCTAAGCTCCACAGTATTTATCCCGCTGGCCCTGTGCTTTACCACATTGACCCCGGCTCTAAGGAGATTATAATCATCTGGATGAACCACATTCTTAATATTGTTGTTCACCATCTGACGCATTTCCTTTGAAGACTTGTAGCCCAGCATATTCACTATATCCTTGTTATAGTGAATCAATTCGCCGGTATCCAGACGGAAGGCCAAAAAACCGCCAGGCAGAAATTCCGTCATGGCTCCTGCCAGCCGCAGCATATCACTGTTGAGGATTTTTCTGAAGAATTTATTATGGTCTGCCCGTTCCTCATAGTATTTGGTCTTTTCCTCGTACATATTCCTGTCAGCAGCAGCCACACCAGCTTCAATATTTTCCATGCCCTTGGTCAACACCATGCCCAATGAGGCGGAAACGTTCTCTGTCCAGCAGGTCTTTAATTTCATCACCTTTTTCCCAAGAGAGCTTTCACTTTCATCAAAGGAGAGTATGATAAATTCATCTCCACCCATACGATAAAGCTCTGCATCATAAAAAACCTGTTTAGCGGTTTCCACCACATTCTTAATGAGCAGATCACCAGCAGTGTGGTCCTCCTCGTCATTTACCTCCTTGAGCCCATTAATATCCATATACACAATGCCAACAGTCCTGTTGGCGGCATCCGGCAAAGCAGCAAAGCGCTCAAGATCTTCGTAATAACCCTTTCGGTTTTTCACACCTGTAAGAGCATCAGTGGTAGAATCCACTATGGACTTTTCGCTTTCCAAAAGACGAATAATATTGTTGATACGGGTAAGAATCAGCTTTGGAATATATGGCTTGGCAATAAAATCAAAAACTCCCATATCGAGGCAACGTATTTCCTCATTTATTGAGCTATGTACCGTCGTAACCACAATAGGTATCTTGGATAGCTTAATATCCTCCTTCACTACCTCAATGAACTCATAACCGTTCATAACTGGCATATTAATATCCAGAATAACGACGGAAATTTCCTTGTAATGCTCCCGCATAAAATTAAGACCGTCCAAACCATTGGAAGCCGTGATTATATTAAAGTTCTCCTCCAAAATATTACAGAGGATTTCCCTATTTACAACATTGTCCTCCACTACTAACAGAGTATGTTTATATTCAGCTGTGTCCTGCACAGGTACCACCGTCCTTAAAGAACATTATTCTCTCGTAATACAATTCGACAACAGGTAGGAAAGTCCTGCAAAAAAGCAAAACAAAAACCCCTGATATTAATCAGGGGTTTCACGGCAAATGCCATGTTTACAGTGTAGTAAAGAAATTACTTGTTAACTGCGTCCTTCAGAGCCTTACCAGCCTTGAAAGCAGGAACCTTTGCGGCAGCAATCTTGATTTCCTCACCAGTCTGAGGATTGCGGCCGGTACGAGCAGCACGCTCATTTACCTTGAAGGTACCAAAGCCTACCATCTGTACAGCGTCGCCAGCAACGAGAGCTTCCTGGATAGCTTCCATGGTAGCCTTTAATGCAGCGCCTGCATCCTTCTGAGTTAACTCTGCCTTTTCTGCAATCTTTGCAACTAATTCTGCTTTTGTCATAGTGTTCATTTCTCCTCTCAGTTACTTACACTGCTAGTATAATAGCATAGTGAAGATGTTTTGTCCAATTAAGACTAAATATTTATCAAAAAAATGGGAAAAAATGTCCATTTATGGTACTATCCCACTTCTGATACGGAATTATGGGCTATTGTGCCTCCGAATAAAGTCCATAAATTCATAAACAGGCAACGGCTTGGAAAAATAGAAGCCCTGAATGGAGTCTACACCACACTTACGCATGTTGTCAAATTCTTCCTTGGTTTCTACGCCCTCTGCCACAACACTAAGCCCCATTTCATGAGCCATACGCTCCACAGCCTGTATAACATGGCGAGCCCGTTCACTTACCTGATATGACTTAATAAGGTTCATATCCAGCTTTAAAATATCAAATGGCATATCGGCCAAATACGTGAAGTTTGACTGGCCACTGCCAAAATCATCCAATGCAAATCGAATACCAATATTCTTAAAGCTCTCCATATTGCTGAGAATCAGCTTCTTGGAACGGATAGAGGCTGTTTCCGTAACCTCCATACAAAGGTAATTAGGCTCAATGCCGTGGCGGGCAATGACTGCCAGCACATCCTCCAGCAAATCAGGCTGTTCACACTGCAAAATGGAAAGGTTAATCTCAACAGTTTCCAAGCCCAGGGCCACTGCCTTGCCATCTGCCAGGAAGGAGCAGGTCTTATCCACCACCCGTTTTCCCAGCTCAATAATCATGCCGTTGGCCTCAGCAACCGGTATAAACGCGCTTGGCATAAGGTATTCACCATTTTGCTTTCTGATGCGCACCAGGACCTCAGCCGCCGAATATTTACCAGTCTTAATATCATAAATGGGCTGAAGGAAAATCTCCACCCGGTCCTCAACCAAAGCCGTAGTAATCTCGGATTTCATTCCATCAATAAGATGAAACTCCTTTACGTCCTTTTCCGTGACAAAAAGTACATTATTGCTGATAGACATACTCTTCTGGTTGCGGCAATAGCTAAAGAGCTTTAACAGGTCATCCACAGAATTAATCTGATTGCCCCTTGGCATAATACTAATCATGGATTCCATGCCCCCAGGGGACATGCCGGAGAAATATTTGACATAATCCTTTAAAAGCCTTCTTATCGCATTAATATCCTTTGCAATAAGAATAATATTCATATCCAGATTATTAAACACCAGCACATCAGGGTTCTTCGCCAGAACCTTATTGCCCAGCCTGCGGATTTTTGCAATATCTGCGCTTTTATTTTTCAGAATGCTTACATTATCCAGAGAAATATCACAAATAACAAATTGTTCTCCCCGCTC
Organism: Anaerovibrio lipolyticus LB2005; assembly: GCF_000621545.1. Classification (GTDB taxonomy): domain Bacteria; phylum Bacillota; class Negativicutes; order Selenomonadales; family Selenomonadaceae; genus Anaerovibrio; species Anaerovibrio lipolyticus_A. Next base: position 20,270 of record NZ_JHYA01000003.1, on the reverse strand, counting down.
AAGAAGCTGGTTCAAATACTCAGACAAGGCAGTTCCATTAAAGCATCCGTACTGGCGGTCCAGCTGCAGCTCTGGATTTTCCAGGCTCACGAACAATACAATTATGCCCAAAGATGTGGCAAACCCCACCAACAGCAGATCGTTATAGACAAACTGAATAATGGCCGCCACCACCAGGGCCGTAATCCAATATCGTAGCCCGGTACAGCGATTCCGGTTCATCCTCTTTTTATAAATAAATGTACAGAGTATAATTGCCGGCAGCATAATGAGGGCATAAAAATACGTCACATACACCGCAGGTCCATAGGTATATACCACACCCTGTTCATCATAAATCCCAATATTCTGAAGCATAGCTACTGCCCCAAAAACCAGAGTTGCAGCAAAAAGTCTGCGGCAAAATCTCCTGTGCTGTCTCTCCGTCATCAAATCACAGGTGGTGTAGCACATAGCCATCCAGGTTTCCAGCATAAGCACCACAAGATATGCTTTACATACCAGCTCCGTGACAGGCAAAGTAAAATAATCCCTGAAATGTATAGATAGCAGAGAAATAATATCCAATGACAGATTTATGATGGAAATCAGCAGCACGCCCACAAACAGCTGTCCCTTATACAGCTGCAGCCGTCTATTCTTGAAGTAAAGTGTAGACAGCAGCAATACAACAATAAGACTGCATATTTGAATTTCTACATTCAATGTGTTTAGGTTCCCTCCCAGTTATTGATTAAGGTACCATTTGATAATCGCCTGAGTGCCGTTATCATCCATCCCCTTTTGGGAAAGAATATCATAAAGCTCCTTGGTCTTCAAAAGTCCCGGCAGCTCAAGTCCAGCCTCCTCAGCCGACTCAATGGCAATACGCATATCTTTAATAAAATGCTTGATATAAAATCCCGGAGCGTAATCCTCCTTAAGCATACGACGGCCGAGATTGGACAAAGACCAGGAACCAGCGGCCCCAGTTTCAATAGTTTCCAGTACCTTCTGTGGATCCAGGCCCATTTTCTTTGCATAGAAAAGTGCCTCAGCCACACCCAGCATACCAGAAGCAATAGCTATCTGATTGGCCATTTTGGTATACTGACCGGAGCCAGCGGGGCCAAAGAAATTAATGGTCTTTCCCATAGCCTCAAATACAGGCTTGGCAGTATTAAATGCCTCCTCATCGCCACCAACCATAATGGCAAGGGTACCATTCTTAGCCCCCAAATCACCGCCTGATACAGGTGCATCAAGGGAGCTGACCCCCTTGGCCTTGGCGGCTTCATATATTTTCTTGGCCAGTGCAGGACTGGAGGTAGTCATATCAATGACAATGCCTCCCTCCTTTGTGGAAAGAATACCCTTATCCCCAAGGAATACTTCTTCCACATCCTTTGGGTAGCCAACTATGGAAATAACCACATCAGCATTTTTTGCGGCCTCTGCCGGTGTATCACACCATTTCATGCCTTCATCAATAAGAGGCTGGGCCTTTGCCTTGGTTCTGTTATACACTGAAACATCAAAACCGGCATTTTTCAGATGACGGGCCATAGAGCTGCCCATTACCCCGGTACCAATAAAGCTAATTTTATTAATTTCCATATTTAGGTCCCCCAATCTTGCAAAAAATAAATACAATTTTGAATTCTCTATAAAGACCTATTATTCCTGCATTTTATTAAAGAAAAATAAAACCCGACAGATTTCCCTCCATCGGGCCCCATTTTTTGTTTTTTGATAACGCCATTGTTCAAATTTTTCTTCTTTAGAAGAAAAATCTTCCAATTAGCGTTTCAACGAGCTGGGAGATATGCTCACCAGCTGTTGTAGTTTGTTTTCCCCCACCTAAAGAGGAAGGGGACATCTTAAAGCTCGTTATATTTTTGCAATATTACCTGCAAAAAATATTACTCTTTAGATGAGGATGTTTTTTCACTACCCTGAGCCGGTTTTCTGCGGGCAGTAGTACCTGTACGACGGGTACCACGACGCTGATAAGTGCGGCGCGGACGTACTGTTTTCTCCTCGTTTTTTGTATGTGCCTCAGTCTGCTCGCTGGCAGGCTTTACTTCCCGCTTTGGCGCAGAATTCCTGGTTGACCGTGGGCGACGATATGTCCGTTTTGGTCTGGCTGAAGGCTCAGCCAATTTATCTGCCGCTTCAGTCCCCTGTTCTTCTGACTGACTCTGCTGTCCCTTGGATGCCAGCATCACAGCCGACACAATAGCAGCCGCCTCTGCCTCCACATCCTCACCGGCCAGAGCTTCCTCAGACAATGCCTCCATGACGATTTCCATCATGGTCTGCTGGGAATCAATGCCCTCCAGATTTATCTCACGTACAGCCGGCTCCTTCTCGATGGCTGCCGCCATGGCCTCAGGGGTTGCCGTTGCCATTTCCGCTGCAGCCACCGATGCCTTGTATATGCCACGGAGAGTTTTATAAATGGCCTTTATCTTCTGATAAAGCTCGCTGCCCTCCTTGCGTCCCATGATACTATTCAGTCTGCGATAAAACTCCATCTTGGTAGATGTCTGCTTCAAGGCCTTATAAACCTGCTCCGCCTGATGGTAGTTAAGGGGAACCTTATGGTTGATTTTAATGGTATTTAAAATCTTCGTACAGATGGACTGATAAGAGCGCTTATCCTTTTCCTCCGCAGAAATTTCAGGCTGAATCTCAGCAGTTGCGCCATCGGACTTCACATTTTCCTCAGCCGATTCCACATTTTGGGAATTATCATCCGCACCATTTACATTCTCGCCGTAATCATTGTCCGAAAGGAGCTCCTCCACGGTCTGAATAATTTCAATTTCATCAGTGATTTCTGTAATTACCTCAGGATCACTTTCGTCAATAGCCTCGTTATTCATGTGCTTCAAAGCCCAGTTAATGTCCTTGCAGCGGAAAATTTCCTTGCGGTCACGCTGCTGCGCCATATTAATGGCTGCATCATAGCCCTTATCCCTGGAAATAATGTAATAATTGTTATCTGCGGAATAATCGCACATAAGGGCCGTAATAAGCTGGAAATCCAAGGCATTTTCCACACCGTTTTCTATTTTCATAAAACGGATATTGCCCTGAGTAGCCAGCAATTTTTGCACCACATCAATTTTAAGGGTATCTGCCTTGTCGCTGTAAAACAGATACATAGTGTCATCAGGGGTGAGTCTTTCCACGCCCTTCAGTCCTTCATTATGAACATTTTCATAATCAATATAAAAATTTGCCACGTTCTTACCTACCTATGTTAAACTTCTTTTCTGTCAACAGGCACAGTATGAAGCTCCAAATCAGGATTGTTGTCGGTGATCCAGCCCAGAGCCCACTCATTGCTTACCAGAAGCACTGGATTTTCACGGCGGTCATATACGAACATACCACGGTCAGCACCACGAAGGCTGGCAGGAGTAACCTCACGGCCATCCTCGTAGGTCATCCAGCGGGCCACCTCATAAGGCTGCATGTTCATTTCAATGTCAACACCATACTCGTTCTTCAGACGATATTCCAATACCTCGAACTGCAAAGTACCTACAGTCCCCACAATAAAGGAGTCCATGCCGGCTCCGGCCTGTCTGAAAAGCTGAATAGCACCCTCCTGGGTCAGCTGCTCAATACCCTTTACAAACTGCTTGCGCTTCATGGTATCCTTGGCGCTTACACGGGCAAACTTCTCCGGTGGGAATACTGGGAATGCTTCATACTCAAACTTCTTGGAGTTATCGCAGAGGGTATCGCCGATACCAAAAATGCCCGGGTCAAAGAGGCCCACAATATCCCCAGGATATGCCTCCTCCACAATCTGACGGTCCTGAGCCATGAACTGCTGTGGCTGAGCCAATTTAATGGCCTTGCCACTGCGCTTGTGATAAACGCTCATACCGCGCTCAAATTTGCCGGAGCAAATGCGGATAAAGGCCAAACGGTCACGATGGGCAGGATTCATATTGGCCTGAATCTTGAACACAAAGGCGGAGAACTTATCATCCTCAGGGGAAATGAGACCATCAGAGGACTGTCTTGCCTGTGGTTCAGGAGCCAGCTTTAAATACTCCTCAAGGAAATTCTGCACGCCAAAGTTGGTCATGGCAGAGCCGAAGAACATAGGAGTCAGCTCACCACGGGCCACCTTCTCCAAATCGAAATCCTCACCAGCCATATCCAAAAGCTCAATATCATCCATGAGAGTCTGATGAGCTTCTGCCCCCAGCATCTTGGCAAACTCAGGATCATCCAGTGAACCGGTAACAGATGCACGGGTATTCTGGCCGTGGGTAGTATCGTCCTCGAAAAGCTCAATCTGCTTCTTCTGGCGGTCATAAACGCCGAAATACTTGCCATCAGTGCCGATTGGCCAGTTCATAGGATAGGAACGTATGCCCAGCACGTTCTCCAGCTCATCCATCAAATCAATAGGAGCCTTGCCGAAACGGTCCAGCTTGTTTACAAAGGTAAAAATTGGAATACCACGCTGCTTGCAGACCTTAAAGAGTTTCTTGGTCTGTGCCTCTACACCCTTTGCCACGTCGATAATCATTACGGCGCTGTCCACGGCCATAAGAGTACGGTATGTATCCTCGGAAAAGTCCTGATGGCCTGGGGTATCAAGGATATTGATACAATAATCGCCATAATTAAACTGCAATACGGATGAAGTAACGGAAATACCACGCTGCTTCTCGATTTCCATCCAGTCAGATACTGCATGATGGGCAGTCTTTCTGGACTTTACAGAGCCAGCCAAATGGATAGCACCTCCATATAAAAGCAGCTTCTCTGTAAGGGTGGTTTTACCTGCATCCGGATGGGAAATTATGGCGAAGGTCCGCCGTCTCTTTATTTCATCAGTCAACTGTGACAAAGTCTATTCCTCCACTGTCTTAAAAATCTCGTCATTAAAAATATACCCGTATATTATATAGGAAACACGGGTAAAACACAATTATTTAATACACAAATAAAAGCTCCATCAAATCACTTTCCATGACTTGATGGAGCTTTACATTTTAACAGAATATATTAGGCATAAATGTTGCCCTGGCCGTCATCCTTGGTGGTAAGGCCAATAATGCCCTCTACCAATGCCAGAATGGAAGGAATACCAGTCCAGCAGAGCAGAATATAAATAATGCCCCACAAGGTTTTACCTGCATAAAACTTATGAATACCAATTCCACCCAACAGAATTGCCAAAATACCATAGGCAACCTTGTTTACCAGCTTCTTGTTGTCACCCAGTCCCCAGGCGGTACCAGCATTACCCATAGGCTGATAATCTCCCTGATCAAACTGAGCACCCTGCTGATAAGGATTATTCTGCTGATAATCATTGGAGCTGTTCACATCAGTAGATGGAACATTGTCCTGAACACTGGCGCCACAATTTGGGCAAAAAGCACTGTTATCTTCCACGGTCTGTCCACAGTTTTTACAGAATTTTGACATGTTTACCTCCACATAATTCAATAAATTATTATTTCACATAACGCTATAAGCCAGCTTATAACGTAAATAACCAATTATTTCCACTCATATCATCACGGGAACATAAGTGGATCGTCACCATACTGGTTAGGTCCCTCGGTACCCTTGAAGAACAGCAGATAGATACCTACAATTAAATTCACAACTGGAATCAAAGTACAAATTGCCAACCAGCCCGACTTATCCAAATCATGACAACGCTTCATGGCATTCATATAGGAAAGAACAAATACTGGCAAGCAAACAATATAACCAAATCCTTCTGCAGCATCCTCGGTAAAATCCATAGCCAGTGCAATCATAGCACCTATCATTGCCAAAACAAAGGCTGCAAGTCCAAAGGCAAGACCACGAAGGAAATATCTCTGTCGATTCAAGCGACCAGTATAGGTGGTCCACTTAAAGGCCTGAATAATATTCTCTGGCTTTGGACCAGCATTATAGCCACCGTACTGAGGTGGCTGGTAGCCAGGCTGCTGATATCCACCCTGCTGTCCATAAGGATTGTAGCCATTAGGCTGTCCCTGATTGTAGCCGTTCATTGGCTGCTGTGGCTGGGCAGGCTGATATGGATTCTGCTGCATAGGCTGTTGTGGCTGAGCCTGGAAAGGCTGCTGAGGCTGTACCACTGGCTGTGGCTGAGCTGCAGACTGGCTCTGAGTATTTAAATTCTGTCCACATTCAGGACAGAACACTGCTGTATCCTCCACTTTCTCTCCACAATTTGGGCAAAATTTCGACATAACATCATCTCCATACTAAAAAATAACTCTTTAATTATACACTTTATTCATCAAAACTTCTCTTGATAATTAGTCCCATTCTAGGAGCCGCCAAATTCAGCTTGGCACGGATAATCCGTCTGAGGGACTCATTTATCCGCTCCTCTGATATTTTACCGCTTCTCACCGCTGATAACAAGGCTTCAGCCGTTTCCTTCTGATTTTCATATATATGACAGGACATCACCACGTCCGCACCGGCCATTACAGAGGCCACTGCCGCCTCACCCGGCTTGTAGTGTCTGGAAACTGCTCCCATGCCCATGTCATCCGTAATAATAATTCCTTTATAGCCCAGCCTCTCCCTTAACAGCTTTGTCATAATTTCCGGCGACAAGCTGGCAGGAATCTGACCACTGACCTTCGAATATACCACGTGGGAAACCATAATCATCTGCTTATCATTGGTATTTCTGTTTATCACCCTGACAAATGGGGCAACATCCGCGTCGTTCAGCTGCTCCAGTGTAGCATCCACCACCACAGTATCCTTGTGGGTATCAGTCTTTCCACGGCCAATGCCCGGAAAATGCTTCAATGAATACAGCATACCACTTTCCTCATACCCCATAGCCGCCTGCTCCACAAAATCAGCAGCTATTTTAGGATTATTGCTGTAATGGCGGTCCTTGAAGGAACCCAAATCCGCCACAGGAGCAAAATTAGTATTAAAGCCCAGCTCCTTTAGCTTAGGAGAAATCTTCATAGCCCATTCCTTGGCCAGTTCAGGCTTCCCGGACTGAGCAATTGACAACTGTGATGGTGGTGGCGTCAAGGCATGTCGCATTCGGGCCACCTGTCCCCCTTCCTCGTCTATAGCAATAAAAAGGGGTAGCTTTTCACCGCCTACCTTCTGAAGCTGCTCATTGAGGGCCTGCACCTGAGGAATCGTTTCCATATTGAAATCAAATTCCACCACGCCGCCAAAGTGATACCTGTCAAAAAGCCCCTGGGCTGTGGGATCCAGCTCCTTGCCAGTCACACCGGCAAGTATCATCTGTCCCACCTTTTCCTCCAGACTCATGCCCGACAGTATTTCCTCCACCTTCTGGGCCTGGGTCATACTGCCGTCAGCAGCTATTGTCTTAAAATCTCTTGGCTGATTGCTCTTACATCCGGTGAGTGCCAGCACCAAAAAAAGCACAGTCAGCAACCAAATGCATGACAGAAGCCTACGTTTTCTTTTAGTATTCGTCTTCACCATCATCGAAGTCATCATCAAAATCGTCCTCATAGTAGCGACGTCTGAATTCTGCCTTTACCAGCTTTTCCAGCGCCGGATCAATATCAAAAAGCAGTACCGCATCCACCAGATTATCAAAAACCATATCCGGCACCTTGTCCATAATGCCCTTGCTGCTCGCATATTTAATAAATTCCTCTGCAGCACTCTGGTCCTCCACTAAGCTATCTGCAATGGAAGTCAGCATTTCTGTCCGATTATTCTCTCTTTTGCGCTTTGACGGTACAGAATCAGGATCATCAAAGACCTTGCCCAGCTCCTGATTTATCTCTTCCTCGGTAAACCCCTGGCCCTCCATCCACTGGGCATGAATATCACAGCGGAAATCATCCAGCTCCGGAATTGACTCTCGACGGTCCAGCTTTATGTGCAACTTGCTGCAAAGGCCCTTAAACATAGCCTCTGTGGCATCGTTACGAACTCTGACGGTCATAGGACAGCCCATATCAATAATGGTGTTCATCAGGCACTTGGCAATATTCCCATAAATATCCCTATCAGATGTACTAGTTTCCATGAAAAGCAGCTCTCCGCTGGCCTCGTCAAATACCGCCATCATCTCTGGAAAATACGGAGCCTTTATGGCCTCACCATACTCATTCATCTGAGCATCCTCGTTAATGAGTGCTTCTGGTAACGGCCCCTGATCCGCCACCCAAATAGCACCAGTTTTCTTTGCCTTCTTCATGCGGGCAACCTGCAAATCATTCCACCTTGGCTGGTAGTATTTAGGCTTGTTGCCAACAGTAAAGTCCACCACTTCGTTGGAAAGCTCCTGCCCATTGAAGGATACAGCAGGAATGGATAAATGCTTATCGTGGGTATGCAGCCGCAAATCCAGCACAAACTTATCTATTTCCTCTCCGGACTTTATGTGCTCCAAGAGCTTCATAATAATCTCCAGACAAGCCAAGGTATTATCAGCTTCCGCCTTGTCTCGATACATCCAGGTCCTATGACGGGACGTGGTGACGCGGAACACAGGATAAAAGCCACTGCCGCTTGGCTTCAGCTCCCTCTTTTTCAGATATTTCTGCATGGTCTCAAGCTCAGATGGTGCCATAGCGGCCTTATTTTCAAAGGTAAGGATATAAGCCTCCTGCTCCACCAGATAATCTACCTTGCTATAAAAATTTACCTGCTTTGAATGTACCATCCGCAAATACGCCTGTACACTCTGCTCACTGTTATGAATCCATAACGCGGGCTTTCCGGAAGACCCACCAAAGACCTGACAAAAACGTGGTTTGCCGTCGGATAAAATAACAGCAAAGAACTGAGCCGGATGAAGCATCTTCCATGGCTTTGCAGACTTAAACTCAAAAGCCAGATCAAATAATTTATCTGGTATCATTACCATAGTACACTCCTTGTTGATATTAATCTCCCCTATACACACTCATCCTCATTGGGAAATGATAATTAATATATTCTGTTAATTATACCACAAAATTCACTGTAATGGCTTTTAAATGTAATAATATACAGCCATTAAGTCAACTGAAATTATTGACGATATAATTACATAAGGTAGGAAAGGATGGTGCACTATGGCTTATATTGATAACAGCATGGACATAATGATGCAGCTAAATAGTCTTATAGCCAACAGCAAGGTCGGCAGCATCACCAAAAGTAAAAAAAATACCTCCACAGAAGAAACAGAAGAAAGCAAATCCTTTGCAGATATTTGGAGTAAAATTCAAAAGGAGCAGCAGGAATTTCAGGACATTTTGGATAAAGTAGATTTGGCACAGTACAAGCTCTCTTTGCAGGACGCTTTCTGGTCAGACCAGGCCGATGCCATGAAGTATCTGAGAAACTACACTCAGCGCCACCAACGGGCCTACACCCAGGAAGCCATGGGGGCCATAACCACTGGCGTACTGAAGCTGAATCTGCTCAACAACCCGCTATACAGCTACAACATGGATCCACAGCTTGCCCAGGACCTGAGCAAGCAGCTCCAGACAGCACTGACAGAGGTTATGATGAGCAATATCCAAAGTACTGGCGCTTGGATGTTTTATTGATATAATATAACTAAATAAGACTAAAATTTCATAGCACAGGAGAAAGACTATGAGCAAGAAAAAGAATAGTGCCAACACCTCCTTCATCTTCAACATTGCCCACAAAATGCTGACTCCACTGAACGCCATGACGGAGTTCACCAACTTACTGGAAAACAATCTTGATGATGAAGAACAGGCAAGGGAATGCATCAAAAAGATAAAACAATCCAGCGAGTTCATGCATTCCTTCATCAACAATATTCTGGAAACCGCCCGCCTGGAAAGCGGTATCGCCATGGTGGAAGAGGCCTACGGCAATGTCCATATCCTGATGAAAGCGGTGGCAAAAGAATTCCAAGGGTTGATGAAGAAAAAAAATATCCAGTTCTCTACCAATATTGACGTAAAGCACCCGGATATTATGGTGGATTTTACCAAGGTCAAAGGAATACTATTAAACCTTATCAGCAATGCCCACAAATACACTCCTGAGGGAGGGCAAATAACAGTCACTATAAAGGAACTGGACTATGATAAGCCAGATTATGCCCTTTATCAGACCACCATTTCAGATACAGGTAAAGGCATTCCCCAGGATATTCTGCCATTTATTTTTGATGCTTTCGCCACTAGTAGTTCAGCGCCACAAGGGGGAGTTTTAAGCACCGGACTTGGCATGCATATCGTAAAAGAGCTGGTAACTATTTTAAATGGTACCATCGATGTAAAAAGCCGTGACGGCCAGGGAACGAATTTCATCGTCACCATTCCTCACCGCATAAATACCCAGATTACAAAGGATATGCGTATTCTTTTGGCTGAGGATAATGAGCTAAATGCTGATATCGCTATTGCTCTTTTGGAGGACAGAGGCTTTACTGTGGAAAGGGCTGCTGACGGAAAGCAATGTGTGGATATGATGCAGGCTTCTGAGCCGGGCTATTATAACATTGTTCTCATGGATGTTGAGATGCCTTATGTAAACGGTCATCAGGCCACAAAAATCATTCGTAAATTGAGAAACCCGGCACACAGTACCATCCCTATCATTGCCATGACAGCCAACGCATCGGATAGAGATAAACGCGAAACTCTCTTGGTGGGCATGAATGCCCATGTGGCAAAGCCATTTGATGTGGATAAGCTCTATGCCACTATTTTCAATGTACTGGCCCATAAAAATTATTACATTCAGACAGACGGTCTGGAAACCTTCAGGAAAAAATATACCAACCTTGGCTGCAAATGTGGCTTCTTCATTTACAACGTGGATTGGGACGAAAAAATCACATACGCAGATCAGGGTACAGCAGAAATCTTCGGCTGTGAAAATGCAGCAGATTTTATGCATCTGGTGGGAGGTACCTTTAAAACAATGGTCCATGCCAATGATATTGAGCAGGTACAAAAAGCCATCAATCAGCAGCAGGAGTCCTCCTCTCTGAATCTTGATTTGGTGGACTATGACATCATAAGAAAAGACGGCGCCATTCGCCACCTGGCAGATATTGGCTATAAGGTATTTGACGGCGAGAGGCTGGTTTACTTCGTCTATATTGCTGATATCACTGATATCAAACAAAAACTATAAGTTAGCTTAACACACCTTGCACAACTAAGAAACGCTGGAATCAAATTTGATTCCAGCGTTTTTAAAATGGTTTTTTAACAATATTAAATTCCGGTATCTACAGTGATTTCACTGCCTGCTTTGGTTTTGGCAACATGAATTTGCTGTGGAATATTCTCCACCAGCTCCTCACGATGACTGATAACACCCACCAGCTTATTGGCACCGGACAAATTAACCAAAATGTCCATTGCACTGTCTATAGATTTACGGTCCAAAGTACCAAAGCCCTCATCAATAAACAAAGCATCCATCTGAATGCCACCAAGATTTGAGGAGACTGTATCAGAAAGGCCCAGAGCCAGACTCATGGAAGCCTTAAAGCTCTCACCGCCGGACAGATTTCCCACAGGGCGCCGATGCCCAGTAGAATTATCCAGCACCTCCAAATCCAGGAAATTATTGCTTTTCTTTCCTAGAGTATCCTCCTGGCGATACAATTCGAACTGACCATCACTCATTGGAATCAGACGCCGATTCGCTGCAGCAATAATTCCATCAAATCCCGCGGCCTGAATATACTGCTCCAGGGTAATTTTCCCATTACCAGTAGTCCCCCGCACCAATTTGTACAGCCTGTCACAAATGCCGTACTCCTTTTGGGCTCTTTCCAGCTCATCCCTTCTGGAAATAATACTTTCCCTCTTATCAAGATTGGTACCCAAACGATTTGAAACAGCATTTTCCTGCTTTCTGATGGAATCAACCGCAAGCTGCTGTTGCTGACAAAGCTCCTGTAACGCCGCCACATCGACGAGCTCTTTCCCCTTGGCATCGGCTTTGGCCTGAGTCAGCTGAGTTTCATTGGTAGCCACTGCCTGTTTATATCCATTGATTTCCTTTTCCCTGCTGGAAAGCTCATCCTCTGATACCACCAGCTCATTCATAGCGGAAATGTCCTTAAACCTATTCTCTGCCATTTTTTTATCCAGAGCTTCCTTTAAGGAATTTTCCGCTGCTTTTTGGCTTTCAAGGCTTTCTGAAAGTGTTTTCAGCTCAGCCGCTATGGCAGTCACTCCTTTGTCGGCTGCTTCCCTTGCACGGGTCACACTGTCCAGCAATTGATTTAAATCACTAATACGCTTCAATGTATTATCCAGCTCCACAGAAGCCAGTTTCCAATCTGCAAAGCTCAGCTCCTCAAGGCCGGCCAAGGTTGCCATGGCTCCGGCCAATCCAGCCTCCGTTTCCTGTTTATCAGATAATACTTTTTCCCGCTTGGCTGTCAGCTCTTCACTATCATGACCAGTAGCTTTTTCCAAATCCTTCTCTGACTGCGATAAGAGTTTACATTTCTCGACCAAAGCCTTCTGCTGCTGGCTATTCAACTGAATTTCATCCTTTAAGTGGCTGTAACCCTCCCGAATGTCAGAAATCAGCTCATCCAGCTCCTTGCCGTCAGACTTACCTCCCAGCTCCTCATTTTCCAGACAAGCAAGAAGTGCGCCTCTCATCTGGTTTTCATACTCCATAAGGGAAATTTTGGCTGTTTCCGCAGCTGTACTTGCCTTGGACTTTTTGGACTGAAGCTCCTCCTCTTTCTTTCGCAGTAACTCAAATTCATCTTCACTGACGGATTCCTTTGGCAAAATAGCTAATTCCGGATGGTAGGTGGAACCGCATACGGGGCACTTCTTTCCTTCTTCCAGACCCTTGGCCAAAATACCAGCCCTACAGCCATCAAGAATTCTTTCAGCCTCTATTCTGGTGGCATTGGCTTTTTCATATTCCTCAAAGGATTTTGTATAGGCCTTCTGCTTGCTTGCCAAATCCTTCTGGCGACGGGCTCTTTCCCCCAGCTGATTCTCCAAAATATCATTAATAGAATTTTCTAAATCAGACAGTTTTTTGCCCTTTTGCTGGATTTTAAGCAGCTCATTAGGGCTTTCCTTCAGGTCAGCTACAGTCTCCTTTAATGTAGCAATTTTCCTTTTCAGCTCAATATCCAACTCAGTAAGAGCAGCCTCTTCCTTAGCAAGCTGAAGCCGCTGTTTCTCCAGGACTGTCTTTTGGCAGTTCACTTCATCCCGCTTCTTGTATTTCGGCTCATCCTCTTTCAGTTTATTGGCACTAATAGTGAGTTTTTCCATCTCAGGCTTGCTTTTTTCTGCCTCTGCCATTTTTTTGGCCGCCTGAACAGCTATCTTCTGCGCCTGTTCCTGTTCAGTCTTTTTATTGGAAATCAGCTCTTCCGTGTAGGTAACCTCTTTATGCTTTTTCGTCCAGGCTTCATAGGCAGGATAAACCCCATGAGTAGCCGCCTTTTGACGTTCCAGCAAGGCATTCAGCTCGTTAATACGTGGCTCCTGCTCCTTCAACTTGGCCCTTTCCTGCTCAAGCTGACCTACTCTCCTAATAAATTGATTATTGGTTTCCGCCGTTGCCAAAGCCGTCTTATTACCATTTAGCACTGCCTCAGCCTTTTGAAGCTGCTCTTTAATATTTGCCGACCTATTATTATCAGAGTCGATTATTCTGTCAATAATCTGTAATATCTCATCCAGATTCCAAACACTGTCAGCCTTTTCAGCCCTTGACTTAAGCTCCTGCAATTCCGTAAAATTCTCGTCCTCCTCAGGGGCTGCCACATCATTAAAATGCTGCAGAATACTCCTTTTCCCCTCAGTGAGACCTGCCCTGACAGAATCCAGCCTGTCCTTTAGCTTAAACTCTATATTTTTGTATCCATCGGTCATAAAAATCGTACGAAGAATTTCTGTGCGCTGGTCTGTTTTGGCATTAAGCAGGGCCCAAAACTCGCCCTGTGCTATCATGGCTATCTGCTTAAACTGCTTGTCATCAATTTTCAGCAACTCCCTGACAGCGCCATTAACCCTGGTAAGTCCCTCCACAAGTGGCTCCCCGTCCTTATACAAAACAGCTTGCTCCTTCACGGTAGCATACCCTTCTCCACGTATCTTTTTCCGCTGATATGAAGGATTTCTCTTAATATGGTAGTTGCTCCCCTGATGGGAAAAATAAAAATCCACATAGCTTTCCACGTCATCCCTGGCATATTCGCTGCGAAGATTTTGGGTATCCCGATAGCTGCCGCTGGTGGTTCCGTACAAAGCAAAGCTGATAGCATCAAAAATAGTGGTTTTCCCGGCGCCAGTATCACCGGAAATCAGAAATAAGCCTTTATCCTCGAACTGCTCAAAATTTATTTCAGGCATGGTAGCAGCATAAGGTCCAAATGCACTTATTATTAACTTAATTGGCTTCATTCAGCACACCTGCCTCTCTGGCTGCCATTCGCATAACATCCATTTCCTCATCACTTATTTCACAATTATACATAAGTCTGTAAAACTCGCTTATCAGTTCACCAAAGGACTTGTTACGGGCTATTTGGGAAATGTCCACCTGTTCCACGGCCCTTGTCCGTGAATTATCATAATCAATCTTTACTGTATTGGGATAAATCTGCTGAAAAATCCCCATGGCGTCATTTACTATGTCCTCATCTGTCAAGGTAGCATATACAAAATCTTCCTTGGAAAAATCAGCCGATGCCTTTAACAGCTCCGCCATATTGCCCCTTATATGCCTCATTTCCCGCAATGGTGTTAATGGAAAAAGCTGAACGTCAATATCCTTTACCCCATTAACGGAAATAATAGGAACAGTTTTCTTGTTATTGACTTCACTTAAGGAATATTTCAGAGGTGAACCGGCATAACGTACTGTTTCCCTGCCGATTTTCTGCGGAGAGTGTATATGCCCCAGAGCTACATAATCAAACTTATCAAAGAGATCACAGCCTATCTTTTCCACCAGACCAACGCTTTGAGTCCCTGCCCCCTCTGAGCCTCCCAGAGAAGGATCTCCGCTCTTTCCTGCCACAAACTGGTGAGCCACCAATATATTTGTCTGTGTATCATCAATTTCTGTATTTTCCAAAATGGTCCGTACTGCATCTTCGTAATTTTCTATACCAGCATCAGGGAAATAATGCTTCACCTGAGAAGCCTTTACAAATGGCAGGGCATACACATTTACCTTAGTTTTCCCGTCATCAGCCACCCATCTGTCCAACTGTCCGCTATACTTGGCTGAAATAAAAACATGGCTGTGCTTAAAAAGAGAGCTGCCAAAATTCAGTCTGTCATCAGAATCATGGTTACCACTTATCATAATGGTTGTTACCCTTCGGGCAGCAAGCTCCCCGAGGAAATAATCAAGCAATCTGGTGGCAGCCTCACTGGGAACAGATTTGTCGTAAACATCACCAGCAATCAACACCGCACTAACAGATTCCTTTTCAATAATCTCAATAACTTTATTTAAAATAAATTCCTGGTCCTTAATCAAATCAAAATCCAACAAGGATTTGCCCAGATGCAAATCACCCAAATGTAAAATCTTCATACATACCCTCCAAAAATAATAGCAGCCAGCTTCGCAACACCAGCGACTCATTTACTGTTGAGTTAATAATAGTATAACACATGAGTTTTTCCAACAAAGTGCTGTTCATTTTTTTATCCATTTAACCCCTATCCGGTGACTTATCGAGGGAATAAAACCTGCTAACAAAAGACAGTGTTTTTCAGCAGATTTTTACGGCCAAAAAAGCATCTGCTTTTGCAGGAAAATAAATAATGAATATAGAAATTATGGCTAAATAGTTTCTGTGTGACATTTTTGATGCTTAAGGAGGAATGCGTATCATGAAAGCAAGAAAAAAACTCGTATCTATGCTACTGGCAGGAAGTATGATGTTGTTTACAGCATGCTGCTGCGCCGAATCTGCACATCAAATAGAGAAACAGACAACACCTATTTATTATACTGATATGGAGCCGGAGAACAAAGGGGAAGTAGACCTGTTTTTTGTTGATGGGGTGAAGGATGTTCCTTATATTACAGTGGAAACCGCCAAGAATATCCTTGTCAACAATGTAAGAAAACTTGAAGCCCCGAACTATGACCTCACTGTGAAAAAAGAGGGAGAAAAGATCACCCTCAGCCGGGAAACATATTACCCTGTTACCTTTGACTGCAAGGAAGATACCATAACTTTTTGGGATTATGATGCGTTTATGACTTCAAATCCCAACGCTACCCTGATGGATCTTGTAGCGGTGTCAGGCTTCAATGACAAGGGTGAGGCTGAGCTGTTTCAACGAACAGATACTTCCTTCCAGTTGTACGGTAATGCTATTACATTCCGTCCCGGAGATTATGGCATAGATATGTTTTATCAGGATGAGGAATATTATTTACCACTCCAGCTCTTCAGCGATATAATCCTCTCCCAAAATGGCATGAATACACTGTATAATGGCGAAAATGTTTTCTTGCTGCTGGGTGGCAATCTAAAGCCATTTGAAGAGCTTTACTACAATAATCTGCTTCCATCAAGCAGAAGTGAAGCCTTGGCTAATTTTAACTATAATGAACTTTGTTTTGCTTTGGATTCCCTCTATGGCCTGAAAGAGCAACACAACATCAAGAACTTTGATACCATGTTCCAGCAGGCTGGATTAAAATACCAGCTGTTAAGTGCAGACCCACAGGAAGCTGGGCAGGCATTATGGGATCTGACCTTTATGTATCTCGATGATCTTCACAGCTCCTTTGCAAACCGTTCCTACCGCATGAAGGAAAATCCAACCCGCAGATATGGACCATCATGCAGACAGAGCATTGCAGATATGCAAAGATATGCTGATGCACGGGCAATACGCTATCCAAATGGTACCCCAGGTTATGAAGAAATTGGCAATACAGCATATATAACTTTTGATCAGTTTGTGATTGAAGGCGTAGATTATTACGAGGAAAAGGCGGAAGAACATCTGTCAGATACAATGGGATTGATGATTTATTCCCTTGGGCAAATCAAACGGCCAAACAGCCCAATCAAAAATGTAGTACTGGATCTTTCAAATAACGGGGGCGGTACAGCACCTTCTGCTGCTTACACTATTAGTATGTTTTTGGGAGAAGGGTCTATCAGTATCGCCAATCCTTTGACGGGGGCCATGGTCTGCCAGAACTTCAAAGCCGATCTGAATATGGACAGACTATTTGATGAAAGGGATAATTTGCTGGGCTATAATTTGTTCTGCCTTACCTCGCCGAATAGCTTCTCCTGCGGAAATTTGGTGCCAAGTGCGCTGAAAAATTCCCATCGTGTAACTATTCTTGGACAGACCTCCGGTGGTGGCGCCTGCGTAGTACAGAATATGACCACCGCTGACGGTTGCGTGTTTAATATTTCCGGTCCGTATCGTCTGGCCTATACAAAGAATGGTTCCTTCTATGACATAGATCAGGGTGTGACACCAGATTTCGTATTACCAACTCCTGACCAGTTCTATGACAGAAAACAACTTACAAAATATATTAATAAACTGTTATGGAAATAGGTTATCAATAAAATAATTGTCAGCAAGCAAAAAGCAGAGCCCAGCGGCTCTGCTTTTCTATTATTCACCTAGCTTCAAGTACCACCTTTTTATACTCTTTTTAGATTCAGTTTAGATTTTGTTTATATTCCCCCCATATAATAAACCCATCAAAAGAAAGAAGGGATTTTATGAACAAGAAAACTATCGTTGCTGGGATTATGAGTATTATGATGTTAAGTACGGTTCCTGCCTTTGCAGCTACTTCACATCCCCACGATAATACACCGGCACATCACATTTCGACGGAAGCTCAACACATTGACCATGATAAAAAGGAAGTAAAACCGCCTAAAGATAAGGAGCCAAAGCCATTGTTAGAGTCGGCCGAAATTAGCCACTCAGGGTCGGTCAAAATTCACCAATTTTAGTCGGTATATAAATAGCCATTCCTTTTTTCATTCGTTTCCTCTAAACTGGATAGTGACCAATTAACCCAGCTGGAAGGAGACAATTTGAATGATATAAAAGGTAATGGCTTAGTGCCAATTATAGCACAAGCCTTAGAAGTAATGGAAGCCAAAGCAGGCCACAATATACCTTTAGATAAGGTAAATCTTGCAGAGCTTGGCAGATTAACTGGATTATCTCGCAGCAAGCTGCGTACTCTAAAAAAGAATGGCTTCCAAAACGGTATCAAATCTAAATTACCATGTGTTAAGCGTAAAGGGAAACTTGATGCGTTTAAAGAAGTTATTAATACGTACTTGAAGCAAGGAGTAACAAACTCAGCTGTTATCTTCTCCGAGCTTAAGAAAGAAGGTTTCACTGGCGGTCTTACTATTGTAAAAAACTATATATCCAGCAATAAAGACCTTGTTCCTGCTAAACGTATTTTAGTGGCCCCTCAAGGCAGTCGTGGTAGACGGTATAACACACAACCAGGAGAAGCATTCCAGATGGACTGGGGCTTTACCAAGGTTGTTGATCCATTGGGCAAAGAATACCAAGTAGCATGCTTTGCCGTTGTTTGCCACCACTGCTGCTCAGCCTATATAGAGTTTTTCTCCAGTGCCAAACAGGAGAATCTATTCATTGGTCTGGTAAGGGCATTTGACCGGCTTGGGGTTCCGGAATATATCCTTACAGACAACATGAAAAGTGTTGTTTTAAAACGCGATATTGAAGGCCATCCTATCTGGAACAATGACTATGAAGACTTTATGAATACTGTTGGCTTTAAGACCAAGCTATGTAAGCCCAGACATCCATTTACCAAGGGACGTGTGGAGCGCCTAGTCAGGTTCGTAAAGGATAACTTCCTTGCAGGAAGGGAATTTCTGAACATAACTGACCTCAATATGGCAGCACTTAATTGGTGTGATAACAAGAATAACGTTTACCGTACATTTCTTGAGGGCAAACCTGCTGATATACATGCAACAAAATGTTCATGCTTTCTTCATGCACTGGAGCTCAGCGATAACCTTAAATTTTATTTAGCACCGCTTCGAACGATTAGCTTCGATGGCTTTGTAAACTATGAGAGCAGGCGCTTTGGTGTACCATATACCTATACCAGGAGGCTTGCAAGGGTGATGAGGCAGGGTGACAAGCTATACATCTATTCAGATGACTTAAAGCAGCACCTTACTACTCATGATGTTACATGGAGCCGTAAGGATTCATTTTGTATTGGACAGTATGAAAATATTGAACAACCTGAAGAATTTCCTACAGCAAAAGTAAAAACCACTATACGTCAGCTTCCTCATGAAAGCTCTGTAACATTCGATAAATTCAATTTCGGTGATACGGAGGATATGTGGAATGACTGATATGTTTGAAAATATTAATGACTGTTGTGTAAACCTCAAGATTGATCTCTGCGGAGCTGAGCTTGCAAAGATTGCCGTGGATGGAAACTATACAGCAGAAACAATGGAAGCCTTGTCACATCTTTTCACGTATCTTTCGACTAAAAAAGATGCAGCCATGGTTCAGGATATATTAAACAAAAGCAGATTGCCTAAAAGTGCTCCGAAAACCTTTGATAACTTCGACTTCACACGTATAAGGGGACAGGATGTGGAGCGTATAAAAGGCATAAGCAGTTTGGCAACACTTTACTCTGGCTCCAATATTACATTTGTAGGCCCACCTGGTATTGGTAAAACTCATCTTGCCCAAGCATATGGTTATGAATGCGCGCAGCGCAGAATAAAAGTATATTTTATTAAGGCAACTGAGCTGAGGGATAAATTCAACAGAGCAAGAAAATCCGGTTCAACAGCCAGCTGTGTTAATACCCTTGTTAGATACCAATGTCTAATTATAGATGAGATTGGCCATTGTAAATTCGACAAGGAAAATACAATGCTATTCTTTGATGTAATTGACAGACGGTATAATAAAGAGGGCATGTTCAATACGGTATTTACAAGTAATAAGCAGCCATCCCAGTGGAAGGAGTGCTTTGAGGAGGAAGATGCTCTTCTCTGCTCACTGGACCGTATATTTGATAACGCCATAGTCTTTAACCTTAAGGGAAAAAGTTACCGTGGCCGGAAGCTCAAAGTAGTAAATGTTCAGGTTGACAATCTGAACAATGAAGATAAATAGTGTTTAGATAAGGCTAACTAACAGCCGAAGCTGGGTTATTGGTCAACAAAGCTGACTGTTGTATTGGTCATTTTAGACTGACTCTGAAATGGCTATGACGACCGACCCGTAGGTGGTTAAATTACGCCGACGCTAATA
>NZ_JHYA01000002.1 GCF_000621545.1 Anaerovibrio lipolyticus LB2005 | reverse complement strand
TTATGGGCTTCCGCCCTACGGGCACTAGCTCACTTCGTTTCGCGTCGCCGCCCCGGCCCCAGACCGTGGCTCCAGCTCCAACGATGGGCCAAAGCTACTTACTGGGTGCCACCGATGGAAGTGAGCCGTGAAAGCGGGGCGGCTTCCCATTGTATCATTAACAATGTATGCATAACATTTTCTCCGCCCCTTAACACAACTATCCATTATTTTTACTATCCTAACCACTATAAACCAAAGTGCCTGAAAGCCTATTATACAAGGCAGTCAGGCACTTTTCCTATAATAAAAATTTATCAATTTTCTCATACTCGGGTTCATTAAACAGCACAGGATTATACGGGAAGGAACAGTCAGAGATTCACTTACTCTAGCAATATTTACAGCACCATCTATCCTAGATACATAAAAATTACATTATCCATCATGTTGCAATTTAAATATTGCCTTTTGTGATTCAATTTCGTTCTTTAGTTCTTCCTCGCTGGGCAAATACAATTTATACTTAGTCGCAAAAAGCTGTTCATTACCGTTTAAGATGGAGTACTTGGCAATTGTTAAATCGGTCTCTGAGCAAAGAAGAATACCCAAGGTTGGATTGTCCCCATCATTTCTCTTCAAATCATCGTACATGCGGATATACATATCCATTTGTCCAATATCCTGATGGGTTATTTTGCCCAACTTCAAATCTACCAAGACAAAGCATTTCAAGATGTAATTGTAGAATACGAGGTCAATGTAAAAATCATCTGTTTCTGTACGAATATGTTGCTGGCGGGCTACAAAAGCATAGCCCCTGCCCAGTTCCATCATAAACTGCTTCAAATGACTGATTATGCTAGACTCTAAATCATTTTCTGAGAATGACTGGTCCGGTGACATTCCTAAAAATTCCGCTACAACTGGATTCTTTATAAACTCAAGTTTATCATGCTGATAAGATGCTGTTTTTTCCTTCATCTCCTCAACTACAGGCTCTTTTAACTGTGATTTCAATATACGATAATAATACTGGGTTTCAATATTTCTCTGTAATGTACGCACAGACCATGTTTCATTGGCAGCCTCTTTCTCATACCACAATCTTGCTTTTGAATCAGATACCCGTAATAGGACAGAATAATGTGTCCAAGATAGCATAGGAGAAGATTGTGCAGTCAGTGATTGCACAATCTCTGGGAACATACGATAAAATTCCAAATATTGATATAGTGCTCTTTTGGAAAAGCCCCTCCCATACTTTTCAGTAAGCTTAGTTGAAAGTGTAGCTATAATCTTCAATCCATAATTATCTTCACGCTTGTTGCTGACCAGTTCTTCTTCAGCAATTCTCTTTCCCAATAACCAGTTTCTTTTCAACAGTTCAACATTCACCGCGTGAAAAGCTGCCTTCTGAGAATTTTCTATTATCCTGCATACATCATCAACTATATTGGTAGTTACCTCATAGTTAATATTCAGCACCTCATTGTTAGCCATAATACTGCTTCCTCCCAACTTTTATCATTTCTCCACAACATTTTGCAAACACAATTACCACCTATACATAATATTATTAATTATATATTATACTTTATCTAATAATATTACGCAATTTTATTTTATTTTCTTATTAATATTAAAAAGAAAAGACCCATGGGAAAGTTATGTAGAGTGTAGAGACCCCCATAGGTCCTTTTCAGTATCATAAACAAACTATTCAATGCTTTGATGGAACGAGCGAAGCATAAGACTCACCCATCAGAACATGCTTATACCCATCCCCTGATTCTTTCTGTGGACAGGTGAGGCTTACATCCACACAGGATTGGAATACCATAACAATGTCGCTGCCACCAAAGAGGAAATACCCCATAGGATCCCCCTTTTTGACAACATCCCCCACAGCTAGATTTTCTTCCCAGTTACAGGAACAGATCTGGGACATTCCAATCGGCAAAACAGCCACAAGACCGTACTCATCTGTATCAATAACAACGCAATCACGAGTCTCAATCATTTGCCATCCTGGGATAGCGTCAAGTAATGAATAGCGGGACAGCTTTGGATCCCATTCGGTAACTCCGCCGGCAGCGTTGGTTCCCGGGATTTTGCGTAGCTCAACAATTTTTCCGCTAACAGGGAAATGATACCGATGATAGTCATTTACATCAAGGAAAGTATGGGTTAAGGTACCACCCTTAAATGCATCGCCATAAGCGGAGCCAGGTCCCAGCAATTGAGGGATAGATGTAAAGTTAGCGGACTTAATGGCAACCCCTTCTTTTTGTATAAGATTACCTGTTTCGTCTATCTGCCAAATTCCCTGTGGGGTGGAATCTGCCGGAGCAACCACCTGGCTATCCGCAATCGGACGAACAGATGGATCTACCAAATGGCGGGCAAACCAGTCGTTAAAGCTGTTCCATACATTATGGTCTGCATACCAACCATACTGCATATTCATGGAAGGATCCTGCTTTATTCTCTGATAGTAGCTGTCCTTCCAGCTCTCCTTTGTGGAGAGGAATTTACCCCATTCCTGGGAATATTCGCGGCACCAAGTAGCTATAGGCTCATGGTACTGAAGGGAAGGATAGTAATATCCCTTGTTCTCAAGCTCCTCCAGTGGCTGATCCACTATAAACCAGAAATAATCAACGCTCTGATCTATATGGCTATATAGTGTAGGATAAGAGGCATCCGAAAGCACATTCCACGGCATACAGGTCACGGCCCAATCCAGAAATGTATATAATTCATCCACACTTTGAATTGGATTGGTGTTGTGGTCCGGATTAATTACACGGGCCTTTGCGATGGATTTTTCCATCAGCCTCATCAGCTCAGGATCATCATTCAGATATTTCATCATGGAGATAGTGGCCTGAGAATGGGGCAAACCTGATGGTGGAACTGCCGTCTGTGCCCCGATGCTGTAAAGCAGCAACACCATCCCCAACAACAACGTAACGACTTTTCTTTGCATAAAAAGAACCTCCTTCCTTTATCCGTAAATGAATAAACATATCGACACAATCTGGTTTTTACTTCGACATATTATTTGAAAAATCCTTCTGCTTTAACTGCTGACACCCCCTCGACAAGCACAAAAAATCCGCACCCACTATAAATGGATGCGGATTGCATTTAAAAATTAAATTTTAAACTTGCCGGTTTCCTGAGAAAGGTCAGTTGCAAGGGATGCCAATGCCTGGGAGGCAGAAGCAATTTCCTCGGAGGACGCTGACTGTTCCTCTGCAGCTGCAGAAATAGTCTGCGTATGGTCACTGGTAACACGGCTTACATCATCAATGTTATCAACAGCCTTTACGATATTTCTGGTACCAGAAGCAACGGTAGCAGCTGACTTACTGATAGAGTGCATCTTCTGTTCAATGCTTGTTACCATTTCCATAATCTTGGTAAACTGTACGCCTACACCCTGCACAGCCTCAGCTCCCTGCTGAACCTCAACAGAGCCCTGCTGCATTGCAGTAACAGCCGCTGAAGTATCATTCTGAACAGAGCTGATACGCTCCTTTATTTCCTCGGCAGCCGCTGAAGACTGTTCAGCCAGTTTTCTTACTTCCTCAGCAACAACGGAGAAGCCTCGTCCAGCATCTCCAGCCCGTGCAGCCTCAATTGCCGCATTAAGGGCCAACAGATTTGTCTGGTCAGCAATGCTGGCAATGGTTTCAACTATCTGACCTATCTGCTGGGAATTATCACCCAGCTTCTGAACAACGCCCTCCAGCTGACGAACTGATTTCTCAATTCCCTGCATACGCTCAGTAGCATGCTTCATCAATTCCTCGCCCTGACGAGCTGCATTGGCTGTTTCTGCAGTATCTGCTGCAACCTCCTGGGCCTCAGCAGTCATGTTATCAATATCCAAAGAAACATTATCTACATTCTCTCTGGTGCCATCAACATTCTGCAGCTGCTTTTCCATACCCTCAGCAACTTCAGTAACCGTTTCAGCTACATTAGTAGCCGCCTGAGCTGCCTGATGGGCTCCAGCAGTCAATTCCTCACTGGAAGCTGCCAACATTTCAGCAGATTTCTTAACACCGCCGATAAGCTTTTTCAGATTTTCGTTCATGTTATTAACATCGGCAGAAAGCTGTCCTAACTCATCCTCAGAATCAACATGGAGCGGACGCTGATCCAATATACCATTGGACATTTCATTAACACGGTCAGCCAAATGCTCTACGACCCTGACAATACGGGTAGAGAATTTCAAGCAAGCAAATACTATCAATAAAATACCAACTATAGTAAGAATACCATACACTATTTTCATAGTGCGAAGCTGGCTAAATACAAAGCTGGTTGGAGCTGATACTACTGCCTTCCAGCCAGAAGTAGGAATAGTAGCATAAGCAACTACCTTCTCTTCGCCACCAGCGTCAGTTACAAAAAAGCCCTTATCATTATTTTTAATCTCGGTGGCAAAGGCCTTAAGAATCGGATTATCATCCGTCTTAGACAGGTTTTCTTCTTCATTGGCAGAGGCAATAATAATACCACTCTCAGGGTTTATCAGCATACCCTTGCCCTCGCCGCGGAATTTGATGGCTTTAGCCTGCTCAGCCAGAGTATCTATCTTAACATCTTCACTAAATACGCCACCGACAGCACCCTTACGATCATAAGGGACGGCAATAGTCACAACCATACTTCCACTGCTGACGTCCTTGTATGGATCAGTATAAATAATGTGACCTGCCTTTTTTGCATCTACATACCATGGACGCTTAGTCCATTCTCCCTGTCCAGTTAAGTCCCCGTCATGCCATGCCATAGCAAATCCGTCATCCATTGCATGAATATCATCAAGGACTTCCTTATCATCGGCAATCTGCCCTACCAATTCATGACGCTTCATTATATCTGTACTATCAGCCGGAATCTGTTTAAATACATTAGCACCAGATATAACTACTTGCCCCTTGGCATTAAGCCAAGCGTCAGCCTGAGCAGACTGTCTTCCTATTTCGGCTATAATCTCTTCTTCCATAGTCTTTTCCAGTGAAGTAGATGCTGTAAAATAACCAATAATAGATACAACGGCCATTATTACACCTGCTATACCAGAAAGCATGAAAAACTTTTGTTTAATACCCATTCCTTTTTTAACACTTCCTTCTTATTTAATAAAATCAAACGCTACCATAATACCATTTACCTATTATTTTTTCAACAAAATAAATATAAAAACACATAATATAATATTTATACCATGCAAATACAGTAATTATTTATAATAATTCTATGTAGTTTGGTTTAATAATTATTTAACATTATAGATATATTGTCCTGTCTTAATGCGAATTGTACATTTTTATGTGCTTATACATAAAACTCGATATTGTTTGACTGGAAGCCATCTCAGGTAATATACTTATCCTTGATATTTTACTTTAAATGAAGGAATGTGCATTATTATGAATACAATTAGTACCAAAAAATTTCTTGCTACGTGCGCAATAATGGCCACATTTATTTCTTTTTGTTGTGTAACAGCTCAGGCAGCTGCCAATGATTACAAGCATATCCCTGCGTCCAGAGAAGAACTTAACAATGCTGAAAGGGATTTAAAGGTTCTCAAAAAAATGTATCCTGACATAGAAGAAAGTGCCTTTATTACTGATAATATTCAGGCACCGCTTATAAAAAACAACCCCGACCTATTAAAAAAAGCCATCAAAAAGCATGACGATGGCCTAAGAAAAGTATATATAATAGATAAAAAACATCCTGAAAGCGTTGGCAAGGGAATTTTCACTGTTTCAGCGGGAAATATAGCTCTTACCCAGGGCTTTATTAATGCAAAAATGGCACTGGAGTCTGGCACATATACTCCAAAATCATACAAGGATTATGATATTTATGCTACAAGCTGCCTGGCTGCCGAATATGCAAAAGAAGCCTCCCGCTGGTACTACAATGAAAAAGTACCACAGGATAATGTAAGGGCAGATAAATTTGCTGTGAATCTGTTGGATAATGTACCCACCTTCAGTGTTGGTGGCGTTCTTATGTCCCGCCAACGCATGCAAACAATAATGCAAGATGATTTCGCTACAGAAGCCAGTGAAGCTTCTTTATATGATCTCTACAGCTTTATTTTAAATACCTCCCAAAACCGCGTAGGTTTTACAAATGATGATATCAACACCAATCAGCTGCTGGTGGCAGACAAAAATGGTGACTACTGGAGTGTTTTCGCTCCCCCACAATTTGATGTGACCAAGCTGGAATTTGAACGCGCATTAGAAGATAAAACTATCATGACCCGTGGTGAGGACAGGGCTTATTATACCGCTGGACAGATTGCCTGGGCCATCAAGAACAATGCTTGGGACTCCAGACATGTTACATTTATGGATGCCCACAAGTATTTCAAGGATTTACCTAAAAATATAAACTTTACAGCTGTTATTGCCACCACTGACAAGGGAAACTGGAAGCTGATTGACTGGTACCTTTCCGACAGCAGCTATCTTACAGAAAGTCAGCAGGAAAATCTGAATTTGTATGTTGATGGCATGAAAGCCAGCTTTGACGATGCCGAAAACTGGTAAAATTTATATTATTGCAGGAGATAAACATGGATAAAAAGAGGCTTATGCAGGTGGGCGCTGGAAAAGTAAAGGCCCAGCTTGTACTAAAAAATGCTCATGTATTCGCTGGTTTTACCGGCAAGTTTATAAAAACTGATATTGCGGTGCAGGATGGGTATATTGCCGGCCTTGGCCAATATGTAGGAGAGAAGGAAATTGACCTTCAGGGGAGGTACATTACTCCCGGTTTTATTGATTCTCACGTTCATATTGAAAGCTCTATGCTGACTCCCTTTGGTTTTGCCCAAGCTGTAGTTCCAATGGGCACCACCACTGTAGTAGCTGACCCCCACGAAATTGCCAATGTAGGTGGAGAAACTGGTATTCAATACATGCTGGATGCTTCCGAAGATCTTCCTTTACAAATAAAATTCATGTTGCCATCCTGTGTCCCTGCCACTCCCCTTGAGGATGCGGGAGCTGTTCTTAATGCCAAGGAATTAAGACCTTTCCTAAAAGATAGTCGCGTTCTTGGGTTAGGTGAGCTGATGGATGTTCCCGGTGTACTCAACGAGTCTAGAACTGTCTGGGATAAGCTGAACATGATTGGTCCCCACCACTTTGTGGATGGCCACGCCCCTATGCTGAAGGGCAAGGAGCTCATGGGATATGCCGCTGCCGGTGTGGACTCAGACCATGAATGTGTAACTGTGGAGGAAGCGGAAGATCGTTTGGCTGCAGGTATGTATCTCATGATAAGGGAGGGCTCTGCCGCCCACAATTTGGAGGCACTGCTCCCTGTAATCAACGACCATAACAGCCGTTTTTGTTGCTTCTGTGCCGATGACCGTCACCCAGGTGACCTGATGAATGAAGGTGGCGTAAATGCTATGGTACGCGAAGCTATCAAGCTGGGACTCCCCGTATGGCAAGCCCTGCAAATGGCCACAGTAAATCCTGCGACCTATTTTGGTATTCGTGACACTGGTGTAATTGCTCCTGGCCGCAGAGCAGATTTGCTGATATTCCCAGATTTGGAGAACTGGGAGCCAGATGAGGTTTATACAGGTGGCAAATTGGTAGCCAAAGATGGCAAATGTATAAAGGAAATCTGGGATACCATTGAAATTCCTCCAGTGCCAACCCGTTTGAGTAAATCCGTAAATCTTCCTGAATTAAAGCTTGAACATTTTTCCTTGCCAATAAATGACAAGATGGCTAACGTAATTGGCCTTATTCCCAAACAGCTGCTTACCCATCATATTTGGCAAGAGGTGCCTGTAAAAGGTGGCATGGCAACAGCTTCCCCGGATGAAGACATACTTAAGCTGGCCGTATTTGAACGCCATCATAACACCGGCAAACGGGGTATTGGACTGGTAAAGGGCTTCGGATTAAAAAAAGGAGCCATTGCCCAAACCATTGGACACGACAGCCATAACCTTATTGTAATCGGCACCAACGACGATGATATGCTTATTGCCTCCAGGAGTCTGGAAAGCTGTGGCGGTGGTATTGCCATAGCAGTAGATGGTAAAGTTGAAGAAATACTCCCTCTGCCAGTTGGTGGCCTGATGACAGATAAATCCGCCACCGATGCTGCAAAGCAAGCGGAAAAAATGGAAAAGCTGGCCTTCAGCCTGGGTGTGGACAGAGAATATGACCCATTCCTTACTCTGGCCTTCCTTAGCCTTCCAGTAATTCCCGAGCTAAAGCTCACTGACCGGGGACTGGTAAAGGTGTTGGACGGTCGTATCATCGGCATTGACGAAAAAATGTAATCATAGTCAAAAAATAAGGCAGTAAATATCACCTGTAGCACGGATTAAATCACTAAAAATTTTCCTTGCTTTCATATAGTGAAAAAAATCATAACTCGCGTCGCTCAAACAAATGATTTTTTTCCACTAATACTAAGGTATAGCAAGTAAATTTTTTAACGTGATTTATCCTATTGCTCCAGGTGATTATTTACTGCCTTTTGTATTACATCTCTTTAATAAAACATTTTTGTCCGTGCTAACGGTGGTGGTTCACTGCCTTTTCTTCTTAGGTTACAGGTGGAAATGCTCCACCTTTACCCTGTCCCCTTCAATATTCAGTACCATAAAGGACTGGGCCTTTCCATCCCTGGGATGAGATACACTGCCAGGATTTATCACCAAACAATCCTCACCATCATCTATCACCGCCACATGGGTATGACCATATACGGCAATATCTGCTCCCTTACTGACAGCCGCCTGGCGAAGCAGTGAAATATCCCGTTTTACCCCATAAATATGCCCATGGGTCAGAAAAATCTTATGGGAGCCAACCTCTGCCAATACCTCATCATCCGTTCCAGAGCTTGGCCAATCACAGTTTCCAGCCACATTAATAACCTTCTTGTCCGTCACCATGGCCAGATATTCAGCATCTTCAATAAGATCTCCTGCATGAAGCCAGCAATCCACTTCTCCTGCCAGCTCTATAGCCCTGTCTACGGCCATGGTGTTGCCATGGCTGTCACTCATTACACCTACTCTCATTGCAAATACTCCTTTAACAGCACCGCCATTTTCCGCAAAGCCTCTCCACGATGACTGATGGCCTGCTTTTCCTCTAGAGTCAGCTCCGCCATGGACTTATCCCCCACATAAAAATATGGGTCATAACCAAAACCGCCGTTTCCCTTGGCCTCTAACCTAATTTCACCACCACAGAAACCCTGGGCCTGCAATATATTTCCATCAGTATCGGCAAAAGTCAAGGCACACTGATAGTCTGCAGGAGAGCTGATCAAGCCCAGCTTTTTCAGCTCTGCCACCAGCTTAGCGTTATTGGAGGAATCATCAGCATTCTCACCGGAATAACGGGCAGAATAAACTCCCGGAGCTCCCCCTAAAGCATCGACCTCCAGACCAGAATCATCCGCCAGGCAGGCCATACCAGTCATTTTCTGATAATGTCTGGCCTTTTTCAAAGAATTTTCCTTAAAGGTATCCCCGTCTTCCACTGCATCTGGAATATCACCATCTATCTCAGCCAAAGAAACCAGCTCCACTGGTAAATCTATAAAGGCATTCTGCATTTCTCTGACCTTTCCCTTATTTTTAGTGGCAATCACTATCTTTTTCATTGAACTATGAACCAACCTTCCCATTGTATTGTTTCTTTATATCGTTTACAAAGGTAATTTTACTACCTTTATGATTTCGAGGCAAACCATTAACCCCATAAGAAAAGGTCCGCATGACTTTTGTCAAACGGACCTGAATATTTATATATCCACGAAGGCAAGCCAATTAGAATTTAAACTGACTAAGAGCCTGCTTCTGCTCAGTTGCCATAACAGACAAGGATTCACTGGCTGAAGCAATTTCCTCGGAAGAAGCTGACTGCTCCTCTGTTGCAGCAGAAACAGATTCCATACGGGAAGATACCTCACGCCCCTTAGAATTAATTTCCACTACAGACTTGGAAATGTTCTGAGCATCCTCATTTACCTGAACAATAGCTGCATCCATAGCCTTGGTTTTCTCAGCACCATCCTGAACCAATTCATGAATGCGTTCAAATACAGACTGGAGCTCCTCAACGGACTTAGCACCATTAACAACTGCCTCACACCCCTGATTCATGGAATCAACAGCCTCTGCAGTATCCTTTTGCATTGCATTAATCAAATCGGCAATCTTATGAGCTGCCTCCTCGGACTGCTCTGCCAGCTTACGAACCTCTTCGGCTACTACAGAGAATCCACGTCCCTGCTCACCGGCACGGGCTGCCTCAATGGCAGCATTCAATGCCAATAGATTTGTCTGGCTGGCAATCTGGGAAATAGTATCAACGATGGCACCAATTTCCTCGGAACGACTACCAAGGCGGGTTACCATCTCAGCGGTACTGCTTACGGTAGACTCAACATCACGAATTTCACGAACAGATTTTTCCAGAGCCTTATTTCCTTGGGCTGCTTCACCGGCAGCAGTCATTGAGTTATTAGAAACCTCGTTGGCATGACCACGCATTGCCTGAATGGAGTCATTAACCTTAGTAAGCAACTCCTGACTATCCTTCAGCATATTCTCCTGATCCATAACCAGATGAGCTGCATCACCTACAGCCTCAGCAGACTGTACAGATGCCTGAGCGGACTGCATGGAAGCCTCCTTCAAGTTTCCGGAGGAATCATTAATATCCTGAATCGCCTTATATACGCCCTTCATGTAAGAAGCCATATTGTGTTGCATCTCAGACAAAACCTTGGAAAGATGTCCGAATTCATCTCCGCGGTCCATAGCGTGAGATGAACCACGAAAATCACCATCACGAAGCTTTTCGCAGATATGAACCATTGCAGAAAGTGCACTGGTGATATTGTTGGCAGTAAATACACTAAATATCCCCTGAATAGCTATAGCTACAATAGTAACTACAATAATCATCATAGCAGCACTACTGTTGTTATCGCTATTTGCCTGGGCTGCGGCCTCAGCTTGAGCATTAACAACGTCCTGCATTCCGTGCAAGGCATCACGCAAGCCACGGGTAGCTGGAGAACCAGCGGATTCATAATACTCCATCGCTTCTTTGCCTTTACCCTGGGAAGCTAAATCAATCGCATGGCCCATAACCTTCTTGTAGTTGGCCCACTGCTTATCAATTTCAGCAGTATCCTCCGCTGGGGTTCCCTTCACAGCATCTCTATACTCAGCCAAAGCCTTTTCAACGCTATTAACGCCATCCTGCTGTTGCTTCTTCCAGGTGTTCAAACGATCCTGGGAAACATCCTGTGCAGTGATAATCTGCAGGGTCTTTACCATCATAACACGGCTGTACTCAACAGCAGTGCCCAAATGCTGTACCCCCTGCATTTCCTTTTGGTACATACTCTGCATACCCTCATCAGCACTATTCAGTGCCCGATAGCCAGAAAAACTGATTACCAGCATAGCCACTGCGGCTACTGCTACTATCATCAATAGCTTTCCAGCCACCTTAATGTTGTTAAACAGCATATTTTTATTCCTCCTAGTAAATTTTTATTAACGCCCCTATAACACACAAAGGGACCAGGTATCCACATAAAGCAGACATCCAGTCCCTAATCAGCACTTTAACTGACCTGGAAAGCAATGTGGCGCCCTTCCACAGACAAAACCATCATTTTTTCAAGCCATTTAGTTATTTTAACATATATTTTTTTGCGGAATTATTATACCAAAATAGTGTATTTTTTTCAAATCTTTATGTATTTTTTAGTTGTTCCAATAGAAAAAGTCTAATTTCTTACCATCAAGAATATTCATATACCAAAAAGGCCAGCAACTATCATGTTTATATAGTCACTGGCCCCAATAAACGCCATCAGATATTTATCCCAATATCTTTAAGAACTCCTTGCAAATTGCTGTATTTCCAGGCCATGCAGGAGAAGTTACCAGATTGCCATCAACAACTGCTTTGTCTACATCAACATTTTGGAAATTTCCACCAGCCATGGTCACATCAGGACCTACAGCAGGATAAGCTGTCAAAGTACGCCCCTTCACCACATCAGCGGCGGTGAGTACCTGAATCCCATGGCAAATAGCTGCCACTGGTTTATTGTTATTCATAAAATACTTGGTAATACTGATTACCTTTGGGTCCAAACGGATATATTCCGGTGCCCGTCCACCAGTCAGATACAGACCATCATAATCCTCAGCGGAGACGTCATCAAAGGTGGCGTTCAGAATAAACAGATGACCTGGCTTCTCAGAATAGGTCTGATCGCCTTCAAAGTCATGAATAGCTGTTTTGATAGCTTCACCACTCTTCTTGCCTGGGCAAACCACATCAACCTGAACCCCTGCTACACCTAGCGCCTGAAACGGAACCATTACCTCATAATCCTCGGCAAAATCCCCAGCCAGCATAAGCACTTTCTTCATTTCCGGATTACCTCTCTTTCTCTACCCAAAATAGGTGCAGGAAAGCTTTATATCCACATAAATCTCCCCTGCACTAGCATGAAGGTGAACCGACTCTTTTCCCACTTCAACCTTCACTGTCCTTTATTCTATGTAATAGCTATAAATCCTGCATTATTTTTGATTTTTTTTAAAAAAACATAATGGCTAACGTATTTTTACGTTAGCCATTAATTTTTATAACATATTAAACAGGTCTTCCGCCAAGCTATACTTTGGCTTCATTACCATATTTTGCTGGGCTGTAAGAGACCTGCCATCCTCCGACTTGGGAACAGGAGAATTTGTATCCGGCACCAGCTCCAAATGAGGTGGTTTCCTATAACGCTCCTTAATCTTACTGCCTACATATTGGGTAATCATGATACTGCCATCAGGCATGTAGCGGCGGACCACTTCGGTAACCATACCTTCAGCCTTTACTGTATTGATTGCTTCCCTTTGGGCCCTCATTTCCTCAAGAGTATCCTGAATGGAA
This sequence comes from Anaerovibrio lipolyticus LB2005, assembly GCF_000621545.1. Taxonomy (GTDB): domain Bacteria; phylum Bacillota; class Negativicutes; order Selenomonadales; family Selenomonadaceae; genus Anaerovibrio; species Anaerovibrio lipolyticus_A. The sequence continues at coordinate 276,183 of NZ_JHYA01000002.1, read as the reverse complement.
CCAATCTTTTCGCATAAAATTGATTGGAATTCCTCCGGGGTACTGACTGTCTTTTTCGACGCTTCCGACGCAGCCTTAACCCCCTCCACATTAGTGGTGTTACTGGTTCTTAACGACATGAGCTCACCTTCCTTTTGCATCTTATGCAATATCCGGTGCCTTCCTTAGCTTACTTAAATCCTATACCAGCTTATCGTCATTAAGAATCAAAAACATAAATCCGTGAATTTACTTGCCATATTCTGCTGCCAGCTTTTTAAAAGCAGGGATTGATTTTTCGATTGTTTCCTGCTTTATGCAGTACGCAGCCCGGAAATAGCCCGGACAACCAAAATCAGAGCCAGGAACCAATAACAAATCGTATTTCTTGGCCCGCTCGCAGAAGGCATAATCATCATCCTCCAAAGCCTTCGGGAAAAGATAGAACGCCCCCTGAGGCTTCTGACAAGTAAAGCCCGCCTCAACAAGTCCATTATAGAGGAGATTTCCGTTTCTCTCATAAGCGGCAATATTTGATGGCTCATCCACACAACGGGCCACCACCCGCTGAAACAGTGATGAGGCATTTACATGGGTCAAAACTCTGGCAGCTCCAGCTATGCCGCCGTAAACCCTTTCAAAATCCGCCACCTCATCAGGCACCACTATGTAGCCAATACGCTCTCCTGGCAAGGACAGAGACTTACTCCAGGAGTAGCATACCAAAGTATTCTTATAGTATTTTGGAATATATGGCACCGTAATACCGCCATAAACCAGCTCACGATATGGCTCATCAGAAATAATAAATATAGGGTGACCATATTCCTTTTCCTTCTCGTTGAGAATCTCAGCCAGCTTCTTTATTGTATCCTCAGAATATACCACGCCACTTGGGTTATTAGGCGAATTAACTATTACCGCCTTGGTATCTGGGGTAAGCATCTCCTTAAATTTGTCAAACTGAATCTGGAAATCCGCAGTATTGGCAGGCACCACCTTCAGCTCAGAGCCCATTGCCTCCACAAAGCATTTGTACTCAGGGAAATATGGGGCAAAGGTGATAAACTCATTTTTTACGTCATCCTCAGTCAGTGCCTTAAAGCAAATTGTGATAGCCGCAGCTGCACCGGCAGTCATAAAGAGATTCTTTCCGGTAAAGCTGCTACCAAAACGACGATTTATACTTTTAGCGATTGTTTCTCTTACCTGGGGATCACCTGGGGCCACAGTATAGCCGTGTAGAGCCACAGAATCCACCTCGTTAAGAATATCTATAATGGCTTCCTTCACCTTGTCAGGAGCAGGAACATTCGGATTGCCAATGGAAAAATCGAAGACATTTTCCTCACCGACCTCTGCCGCCCGCTTGCGACCAAATTCAAAAATCGTTCTGATAGTGGACTTCTTGGTGCCCAGCACATAGCTCTTTTCAGAAATCATTCCAATACCCCATTTCACATATAAATCATTCAAGTAAACACAATTACTTTACAATTATACAATAAAAATAGGTGTAAGGCCAGTTTTGTGTACTGACTTTACACCTTTTGTTTACTCCATAAAGTATTGCATACTGGTTTTCTTCCATTCCCGCTCCGTAAACTGAAGCTCATACTGATCTATGCCTGTCTCCTTGGACAGCTCTCTGGCAAACTCAATGCAGCTTTCCTTGCTGTCCATGTGAATCATGGTATAGAAGTTATATGGCCAGTCCGGTGCGGTATTACGGTCATAGCAATGGGTAACCTCACTATGGGCACACATTTTGGCCGCCACCTCATCCATTTTTTCAGGAGGTACAACCCACACCACCAAGGCGTTGGCTTTAAACCCCACCTCCACATGGCGGAGCACAGCCCCCATTTTTCTAAGGATACCCTCTTTTTTCATATCCTCCAGGCGCTGCAATAGCTCCTCCTGAGAAATACCAATGTCCTCAGCTATTACTTTATAGGGCTCAGAGCAAATGGGAAAGTCACTCTGTAACGCCCGTATTATCTTCTTGTCCGTTTCCGTAAAATTCATAACCGGCCTCACTTCAATTTAAACTGCACATTTATCTTGTATTTCTTCTGAGAATACAAGTCCAGAAGGGAAATTACCCCTGGCAATGCCCGAATTTCCGACAAAATCTGATTTCGACGCTCATCATTGTTGGTAATGGCAGTAAACCACAGTACATAGCCGCAGCTTCGTTGATAATTATGAGTTATCTCAGGATATTCATTTATTTTGGTCGCCACATCCTCAACATAATCAGGTTCAATTTTTGCCGCCACCAAAGTACCGCTATAGCCCAGCTTATCGGAATTGAAGAAAGCTCCCACCTTACGGATAAAACCATCTTTTTTCAGCTCCTGCAGTCTGGAAATGACTCTATCCTCAGATACCCCCAGCTGCCTTGCCATGGCCTCATAGGGCTTGGGTACAAACTGCACACCGCCCTGCAATATATTCAGAAGCTGTTTATCAAATGCTGTTAGCTCCATATTCTCTCCTTATACACCCAAAAACTAAAAAGCTCCTTTGCCCTCAAGCAAAGGAGCCTTTATTATTCTATCAAATACTATGTTTAACAGTCAAGAAAATGTGAAGCCTATTCACTTTTTCTTACTCATTTACCTCATCATTTTCCAATAGGCAGTCCGCAATAACATTCAACAGCTCTTCACGGCCCACATTCTTTACAGATGAATAAGGAAGCACATCCAGCTCAGGCACCCCCAATGAACGTTTAATCTGGGAGATGTTTTTCGCCACAGCATTTTTACTGAGCTTATCCACCTTGGTGGCAATCACCAAAACCGGCAAATTGTGCTCCACCAACCAGCGGAACATTTCCAAATCAGAAGCCATAGGCTCATGGCGACTGTCAATAAGCTGGCACACAAACTGCAAATCCTCAGAGCCCAAAAGGTACTCATTAATGAACTTGCTCCATATCTTACGGCGCTGGGCACCGGTTTTGGCATAGCCATATCCTGGCAAATCTACCAGATAAAAGTCCTTGCGCTCCGAATTATCATCAATCTTGGCACCTATTTCATAGAAGTTTATGGTCTGTGTCTTGCCCGGCTGACTGGAAACCCTTGCCAGCTGATTAACTCTGGTGAGAGAATTAATCAGAGAAGACTTCCCCACATTGGAACGGCCAATAAACACGATTTCCTTGCGGTGAATCTCAGGATACTGCTCCGGCTTCACTGCTGAGGCCAGATATTTGCCTTGGGTAATAATAACCTTTTCTGCCATAGCTACCTCACTTCAAAAGGGCATTTTCCAGTACCTTGTCCACATGATCAACTGGTATAAACTCCAGCTTCTCACGGACATTCTCAGGGATTTCCTCAATATCACGGCGATTATCCTCAGGAAGGATAATGGTCTTTATACCCTCGCGATATGCTGCCAACACCTTTTCCTTCAAGCCGCCAATAGCCAATACGCGACCACGGATAGTAATCTCACCTGTCATGGCCACATCACTGCGCACCTTTCTGCCAGTGAGAGCGGAAACCATAGCTGTAGCCATAGTAATACCAGCAGAAGGACCATCCTTTGGCACTGCACCCTCCGGGAAATGGATATGTATGTCATTCTCCTCATAGAACTTAGGAGACAGCTTCAGCTTCTTCTGACGGCTGCGGATGTATGACAGGGCTGCCTGGGCAGATTCCTTCATTACGTCTCCCAGCTTACCAGTCAAAATAAGGTGACCCTTGCCAGGGAATACATTAACCTCTGTAGGAAGAATATCTCCCCCCACCTGGGTCCAGGCCATACCAATGCACAGGCCAACCTCTGGCTTATGCTTCTCCTTGGTGTGATGATACTTAATCTTACCCAAAATATCCACCAAGTTCTTTGTGTTCACCTTTACGGAGTCAACTTCACCCTCCACCAGCTTCTTGGCCACCTTACGACAAAGCTGGCCAATAACTCTTTCCAGCTCACGGACTCCGGCCTCACGGGTATAATCCGTTATAAGACGCTGAATCACACCAGCACCAATACGCAGATTCTTGGAGGTAAGTCCGTTGGCCACATGCTGTCTAGGCACCAGATAGCGTTTAGCTATCTCCAGCTTCTCCTGCTCGGTGTAGGAGGAAAGAGTAATAATTTCCATACGGTCACGGAGAGGACCAGGGATTTCAGCAAGATTATTGGCAGTGACAATCCACAGAACCTGAGACAAATCAAACGGCAGCTCCACATAGTGGTCGCTGAATGTATTGTTCTGGGCAGGATCAAGAACCTCCAGCAGAGCTGAAGTAGGATCGCCCTTGTAATCAGCCGCCATCTTGTCAACCTCATCCAAAAGGAATACCGGATTTTTGGTGCCGCTCTTTTTCAGGGCAGCCAAAATACGTCCCGGCATAGCCCCCACATAAGTGCGGCGATGACCTCTGATTTCAGCCTCATCACGAACGCCACCCAAAGATGCTCTTACAAATTTTCGGCCAAGAGCCCGGGCAACAGAGCTGGCCAGAGATGTTTTACCAACACCTGGAGGTCCCACAAGACACATAATAGGCGCATTCTGCCCGGAGGTAAGCTGTCGTACAGCCAAATACTCCAGAATACGCTCCTTTACCTTCTCAAGGCCATAGTGATCTTTGTCCAGAACCTCTGCGGCTTTTTTGATGTCCTTGTTATCCTCAGTGGTTTTATTCCACGGCATATCCAGCAGGGTCTCAATGTAAGTTGTAATAACACTGGCCTCCTGGGACATGTTTCCAGCACGCTCCAGACGGGTAATTTCCTTGTTTACAGTCTTTACCACGTCCTCTGGATACTTCTCGGCCCGCATACGCTTGCGGTAGCCTTCAATATCCCCCTGAACGCCGTCCTTGTCCCCCAGCTCATTGTGAATAGCCTTAACCTTCTCGCGAAGATAATATTCCTTTTGAACCTTTTCAATCTGCTTGCGGACGCGACCGCTAACCTTCTTCTCAATATCCAGAATTTCCCGCTCACGCTTCAGCACACCATAAAGACGCTCTAAACGGGTCTTTATATCAATGCACTCCAAGAGCTCCTGACGCTCCTCCAGCTTCAGATTCAAATGACCTGCAATCATATCTGCCAGACGGCCAGCATCAGAAATAATGGAAACAGAAACTATGGCATCAGCAGGAATCTTACGGGAAGTCTTTACCCACTGCTCGAATTCATGAACAACCACACGAACCAAAGCCTCCATTTCAAGGCTCTGCTCAGTTACATCCTCATATTCGTGAACATCTACATCAATGAACTCACCATCATCGTAGCAATTCACTATCTGGGCGCGATACAGGCCTTCCACCAGCACCCTTACAGTACCACCTGGCATCTTCACCAAATGCTTTATTTCAGCCACAGTACCCACAGAGTACAAATCTTCAAAGCCAGGCTTTTCAATATCTGCATCCTTTTGAGCTGTCAGCATTATAACCTTATCATCAAGCATGGCCTGCTCCAGGGCAGCCACAGACTGCTCGCGACCTGCGTCCAGATGAACCATCATATATGGAAATACCATCATACCTCTAAGTGGCAGCAATGGTAATCTTCTCAATTCATTTTTCAAAGAAAACACCTCCTGGTGCACATCTAAAAAAATATAGACGTTGCACAAGCAACGTCTATAGTAACTCACCCTTTAGGCGGAAGCTTCACTATTAGCAGAAAGCCGTGTCTTATCGTAGCTCAGAATAGGATCAACCTTATCCTCAACAACGGCCTTGGTAACCTGACACTTGGTAACGCCCTCAAGAGATGGAATTTCGTACATGACGTTCTTCATTATTCCTTCAAGTATGGAACGAAGACCACGGGCACCCGTTTTACGCTTCAGAGCCTCCTTGGCGATGGAACGCAATGCATCATCATCAAAGGAAAGACTTACATCATCCAAATCAAGAAGTGCCTTAAACTGCTTAACCAATGCGTTCTTTGGCTTTGTAAGAATCTCTATAAGGGCATCCTCATCCAGAGAATCCAAAGTAACCACCACTGGAAGACGGCCGATAAATTCTGGAATAAGTCCACTCTTCATCAAATCATCAGGTACAATGTGCTTCAGAACCTCGCCGATTTCTCCCTTTTCCTTGGAAGTAACCTTGGCGCCAAAGCCCATGTTCTTGTTACCACGACGCTTGTTTATTATTTTTTCGATACCGGCAAACGCGCCACCACAAATAAAGAGAATATTAGTGGTATCAATCTGCAGAAGCTCCTGATGTGGATGCTTGCGACCACCCTGAGGCGGTACAGAAGCAACCGTTCCTTCAAGAATCTTCAAAAGGGCCTGCTGAACGCCCTCACCGGAAACATCACGGGTGATGGAAACGTTCTCGCCCTTACGGGAAATCTTATCAATCTCATCGATATAGATAATCCCCCGCTCAGCCTTGGCAATATCAAAGTCCGCTGCCTGTATCAGCTTTAAGAGGATATTTTCGACATCCTCACCCACATATCCTGCTTCAGTGAGAGTAGTTGCATCAGCAACAGCAAAAGGAACCTGCAAAATCTTCGCCAAAGTCTGGGCCAGCAAGGTTTTACCGCTACCAGTAGGACCAATCATAAGGATATTGGATTTCTGCAACTCCACACCCACATCAAAAATCTCACCGGAGTTAATGCGCTTGTAATGATTATAAACAGCCACTGCCAAGGTTTTCTTGGCCTCTTCCTGACCGATTACATATTCATCCAAAATAGCCTTGATTTCCTTGGGTTTAGGCAGTGATCTGAGTTCCTCGGGAACAGAAGAAGCATTTTCTTCAGAAACAATCTCCTGACAAAGCTCGATACACTCATCACAAATATATACGCCAGGACCTGCCACCAATTTACGAACTAAATCCTCTGTCTTTCCACAGAATGAACAGGTCAGCTTTTCATTATCATCGAAGCTCATAACAGTGCCTCCTTACTCGTCCTTGTCAGATTTCTCCTCAGGACGAACAATAACCTTATCAACCAAACCGTATGCCACTGCCTCCTCAGCGCTCATAAAATTATCGCGCTCAGTATCAGTATTAATCTTATCCAAATCCTGGCCGGTGTGATCCGCCAAAACCTTATTAATCATATCACGAGTACGCTGCATCTCCTGGGCCTGAATCTGAATGTCAGTAGACTGACCACGGGCTCCGCCCAATGGCTGATGAATCATAATACGGGCATTTGGAAGGGCAAAACGCTTTCCCTTGGCACCTGCTGTAAGAAGCAGGGAACCCATGCTTGCAGCCTGACCCACACAGATAGTGGAAACATCTGGCTTAATATACTGCATAGTATCATAAATAGCCATACCAGCAGTAACCACACCGCCTGGACTGTTAATGTAAAGATAAATATCCTTGTCAGGATCCTCAGACTCCAGGAAAAGGAGCTGTGCCACTACAGAGCTGGCAACAGTATCATTTATCTCGCCAGTCAGCATAATAATACGATCCTTCAACAAACGGGAATATATATCGTAGGACCGCTCGCCATTACCGGACTGCTCCACTACGTAAGGTACAAAATAACTCACTGAAAATCACCTCAAATTAATATCATAACAAAACCAAGTTCAATTCTCATATTATACTATATAGTCAAAATGTCAAATATGTCAATCTTAATTTTACTACAATATCAATATAGCAGGATTTTAAAAATATGCCAAATTAAAATTAATCCTCCGCCCAAAGATGAGTCTCTGGGCGGGGGAATTAATTAAGTTATGAAATATTTCTCAAAAAATCTTATTTGGCAATGTTGTCAATTACGAAGTTAGCAGTCTTTCTTCTGAGAACAGTAGCTGCTAAATCGCCAAGACGACCCTGCTCAGCAATAATCTTCTTAACCTGCGGTGCAGTTGCGCCATAAGCAGCTGCCATAGTAGCAACCTCATTATCAAGATCCTCTGCCTCAACCTTGATGCCCTCAGCCTTTGCAATGGCCTCAAGAACCAGATCAACCTTTACGTTGGAAGCAGCAGTCTCCTTGTAATTCTCACGGAGCTTGTTAATATCAGTGCCAGCGTAAGCCATGTACTGCTCCAGCTTCAGGCCCTGCTGCTCAAGACGGAGAGCCATCTCCTGAACCATAGCGTTTACGCGGTTCTCAATCATAACCTCTGGAATATCAACCTTTGCATTATCAGCAGCCATGTTGATAGCCTTTTCACGCTTCTCGGACTCAGCCTTGGTCTCAGCGCTCTTCTCCAGATTGCTCTTCAGATCAGCCTTCAGCTCATCAAGAGTCTGGAAGGTGCTGGCCTTCTTTGCAAACTCATCATTCAGCTCAGGAAGAACCTTCTTCTTGATGCTCTTTACAGTGCACTTAAATACTGCTGGCTTGCCCTTAAGCTCCTCAGAATGGTACTCCTCTGGGAAGGTTACATTAACTTCCTTCTCCTCACCAACCTTGGCACCAATGAGCTGGTCCTCAAAGCCTGGAATGAAAGCGTTGGAACCAATCTGGAGAGGATAATCCTTGCCCTCGCCGCCAGCGAAGGCCTCACCATCTACAAAGCCCTTGAAGTCCAGAGTGATGAAGTTGTCCTTCTCAACAGCTGCACCTTCTTCAGCATCAACCATATCAGCCTGACGGTCCAGCATACGAACCAACTGCTGCTGAACTGCCTCATCATCAACTACGTCCTTCTCTACCTCTACCTTAAGGCCCTTATACTCGCCCAGCTCAACCTCTGGTTTCTTGGTGGCAACAGCCTTGAATACCAGATCCTTGCCAAGCTCTAATGTATCAACATCGATATCAGGGCGGGTAACAATATCAATCTTCTCCTGTGCGAGAGCCTCGTTCAGAGCCTTTGGAGCAACCATCTCAAAAGCATCTGTCATAACATACTCTTTACCTACGTGACGCTCTACAATCTTCTTTGGAGCCTTACCCTTACGGAAACCAGGGATATTAACGCGGTTAGCAATTTTCTTTGCTGCTGCATCGTATGCCTTGTCCAGCTCTGCTGCTGGAACAGTAATGTTCAATTCAACCTGCTGGTTCTCTAAATCTTTTACACTAACTTCCATTGTCTTAAAAGACCTCCTAATGTATTCTTTATTGGGCCGTGCCCATTATTGACCTCATTGTGCCCACATAGCATATATACTACCATAATAAAAGGGATTTTACAAGTTTAAACTATGGTGGACTACTTAGGTGGATAACGCCCTATCTCAGCACTTCCACAGGGGTCAGAATCTGTTCTCCCCGTTCATTGGAAAACACTTCAGCACGGACGCCGAAGACCTCCTTTAGGAAGGTTTCATTCATTACCTTGTCCGGGGCTCCTGCGGTGTAAATGCCCTTATTCTTTACCACCACCAGATAATCTGAATACTTCACCGCCTGATTCAGCTCATGGAGCACCATCACCACCGTAATGCCCCAGTTCTCGTTGAGGCGCTTGACGATTTCCATAACCTCCAGCTGGTGGGCAATATCAAGATAAGTGGTTGGCTCATCCAAAATGAGAATTTCCGGTTTCTGGGCCAGAGCCATAGCTATCCATGCCCGCTGTCGTTCACCACCAGATAGCGACATAACTTGGCGATGTCTTAAATGGGACACATTGGTTTCAGACATAGCCCATTCCACCGCTTCCTCATCCTCAATCTGGTTGCTCTTTTTAAACCAGCTCCGATAAGGAAACCTTCCGTAATCCACCAACTGCTCCACGGTTACATCCGGAGGAGCCTGCATCCCCTGGGGAAGCACTGCCAATTTTCTGGCCAGCTCCTTCCGCTTGATTTTCTTTAAGTCAATGCCGTCTATAATAACCTGTCCACCGTAATTGCTGTTAATGCCAGCCACTGCTTTTAATAGTGTTGATTTCCCTGCTCCATTAGGACCGATTACTGAAGTTATTTTTCCATTTGGTATGGTGGCATTGATTCCTTCCAAAATAACCTTGTCATTTATGGTAACAGACAGATTTTTTGCTTCAATTGACATTACAGCTCCCTCCTTAGCAAGAACAAGAAGAATGGAGCTCCAAATGCCGCCATTAAAATACCCACTGGCAGCTCCACAGGAGCAAAGGCCACCCGAGCCACCGTATCACAAATCGTCACCACACCAATACCCAAAAGGGCTGAAGCAGGCAACAAGAAACGATAATCAGAACCCACTATAAGGCGGGCAGCATGTGGCACAATAAGTCCCACAAAGCCCAAAAGTCCCACCACAGACACCGCACTGGCAGCCAACAAAGCCGCAATAGCTGTAAGGACAATACGGGTAAGCTCAACTCTTACTCCAAGACCCTTAGCTACTTCATCTCCCAGCTGCAAAATATTGATGTGACGGGATGCCAGCAGGGCAAGAATACCGCCCCCCAGAGAATAGGGCCAAATCATAGTCACATGAGGCCAGCTTCTGGCCGAAAGTCCTCCCACCATCCACATAAGAGCATTATGAATCTTATCACTGTTAAAAATCATCATGCCTGAAATGCCTGCACCCAAAAAGGCAGACACGGCCACACCAGCCAAAATAATGCGTACAGGCCGTATACCATTTTTCCAGGCTAAAATATAAATACACACTGCAGCTAGCATAGCCCCCACAAAGGCCACGGGAGTAACAAACATCTCATAACCGGGGAAAATCAGCATCACCATAATACCCGCAATACCAGCACCAGAGGAAATACCTATAATATGTGGATCCGCCAACGGATTTTTCATCACTGCCTGAAGTATGGCACCAGACAACGCAAGATTCATGCCCACCAGAGCACCCACCACAGTCCTTGGCAGACGGATGCTGTTTAATATTTTTTCATGGGTACCCGTGGCATTTCCCATAAGGGAATCCAGCACCTCCTGGGCCGGAATGGACACAGAACCCAACATTATGCTAAGTAAAAAGCCTACGGCGGCCAAAATGGCGAATATCGCCAAAATAGATATTCGCCACTTAACACTGCTTTTATTATCGCTCAATTTTTATGCTCCTTTAAAACAAATCAGGATATACCTTCTTGGCCATTTCCCTATAGCAGTCAGGGTATTTCAGCCCAGGACTCAGCAAAAACAAATCCTGCGGAAGGAAATATACCTTGTTGTTCTGTACCGCATTAATAGCATTCCAAGCCGGATTCTTCTTCATTTCCCCCAGGAGATTATCCTCCTGGGATTTGGCATTACCCATGGTAACCACAAAGAGAATCTCTGGATTCTGCTCAACCATGGTCTCCATGCTGTATGGGGTAGCATCTGGATTCTTTTCCATTGGGGTAAGTCCCTCTGCCACATTTTTCCAGCCAAAATCCTTTACCACAGAACCGGCAATGCTGCCGCTAAGCTGAATATTAAGATTCTGAGAGGAACTAAAGAGCACTGCTACCCGCTTTTCCTCCTTAGGGAGCTTGTCCTTAATTGCGGTAATTTCCTTGTCCATTTTGGAAATAGCATTTGCCGCCTTCTCCTTTTCCCCAGTTACCTGTCCGAAGATTTCCAGCTCGCGCTTTACATCCTCATAGGTCTTGGATTTAAGCACAATAGACGGAATACCATTATCCTCCAATACTTTTATGAGCTTTTCATTTACCCCTTGATGAATAACCACCAAATCGGGATTTAAGGACAAAACCTTTTCCACATCAATCTGAATTGACTTGCCAACTACTTCAATATCCTTGGCAAAATCCGGAGCAACCTGTGATGTTGGACGCCCTACGATATTTCCGCCCACCAGATGTAATGGCTCCAAAAATGACGCTGACAGTACCACGATACGCTTTGGAGTACCAGGAAGCACCACCTTCCTGCCCGAATCATCATTAATAACGATTTCATTACCATTACTGCTCTGCTGGGTGGCATTATTACTGCCACAACCGGCCATGCTCAACAGCATCAGAGATAATACTATAAGCATGGCAGATTTCAAAAATTTCATAGAACATCCCTCCAGTTAATCAGCCTTCCAGCTGGTCCTTTTTAACTGGCTGGAAGTTCTTAATAAATTCATCAGAAGCTATATATTGCTTCATGAAATTCAAAAATCTCTCATCCCTATCGTTAAGCTCTTTATCCTTTCCCCAATACAGGCAAATATGAACCGTAAGAGGCGGAGTTAGCTGACGACGGACGAATTTAGTTTCCTCCCTGGTGACAAAATCCGGAAGTACAGATATACCAAGTCTGTTGGCCACCAACTGCTTTATGGTTTTCAGCTGGGTAGTACAAAGCAAAATATTCGGTACAAATCCACGCTCAACACAACGCTCATATACATGCTGATACTGATATGTATTGGACTGCTGCATAATGAACTGTTCATTGCGAAGGTCATCAAATTCAATATGATTTTTATTTGCCAGCTCCAATTCCGGGCTGACACACAAGCTTAAATTATCTGTCTGAATCAGCATTTCATGGTCGCTGTCACTCAATTTATCTGTAAAGATAATTCCAAAATCCAGCTCCCCCTTGTCTGCCTTCTGCAAAACCTCGGTGGAATCACTGTACTCCTTCACATCCAGGCTCATATCTGGATACATATCCTTGAAGCTGGTGAAAAGATCCGGAAACAGATAGGCTTCCACCATAGGAGGAATACCGAAATGAACCGTACCCAACTTTTCCTGCTGGAAACGGGCCATATCATTTTTAGTGTCCTCCACATCCTTCATAATCTTTTCTGCATGAAGCAAAAATGCCTTTCCCTCTTTAGTCAGGGTAACATGCTTTTGGCGGCGGTCAATAAGTGTCAGCTTCAGCTCACTTTCCAGTGCCTTAATGGCCTTTGTTACCGATGGCTGGGAAACATGCAAATACTCAGCAGTTCTCGTGAAGTTTTCCAGTTTGCTGATGGCACAAAAATACTCCAACTGTCTAAAATCCATTATTATGCCCCCAAACATTTCATTTCAAATCATAAAAATCGGTGCTTTTCGCACTCTATATATTAATTACAAAACAATAAAGCAAAAGGTTGTATTATGGAAGCAATTATGGACATTGCCGGTTGCTTTGGAAATTATAGGACAAAATTCGCCATAGGAGTACATTCCCGAGAATCTGATATTACGAGGTACAACCGCAGAGTATCCCTTGGTCTCATCCACCATATCATCATTTGTAAAGGTCATAAGCCGTGAAACACAGGAAGTAATAATGGCAGATGTATACTCGTATTTATGTTCGTTACCCACATCCACAATGGCGGATTGAATTGCCTTTGCTACAGATTGGACCACATCCTTTCGGCTGAACATGGCCAGCTGAATATGGGCTCCCTTAGGCACATTGCCCAGAAAAACTCCAGCGCCGTTTTCCAGATCAATACCGTCGAGATTGCGAATAACCTGAATTTCATCGCCCTCAGGAGATGTAAAGGTCACAAGAAACGGCGAACCAACAAATTGCATCACCAAGTCCTTGGCATCCAAGTTAAATCCAGCTGTCCGCAGGGCCTCCACCATAGTTTTGTTTCCCAGCTTATAAACCACATTTCCCCTGGCTTCCGTCACAGTCTCATCAAAATCGGCCACAGTTTCCACGGAAAACTCGCCCTTGAGCACTGGCTTGGTATCGCCCCCAATAAGGACCATAACCATCCCGGAGTGGCTTTGCTGGGAGTTAAGCATTACACTGCATTCACTGAACACAAAATTGTCAGAGCAGAAGCCTCCAAAAACAGGTATTCCACCGCTGGCATCATCAAGGACATTAACAAACTCATCACCGGGTATCTTCGGATTTTTTACTGCGTAGGTAATAATTACCTTTGGTCTCCATCCTCCCAAATCATTTTTTAGCTTATTAAAAGTCCTTTTTATCTCCGCCTTATAGTTGTCCTCTGTCAATTCTGCCGTCATACCGGCGGCAAAGCTGCAATCATCAGCAGTGAAAACGTGGAAGGAAATACCCTCCTTTGCATATCCCTGCTGCTCTGAAAACAGTGACATGGCACTACAACCCATAATAGGAAAGTTGAATTCTTCCCTCAGCTTTTCTCCTAATTCCTCAAAATCTGTTTCTGCGTGGGCAAACACCACTCCCAAGGAGTTTCTGCCAAGCTTAAAATCCTTCAGCTTCTCCTTAAGCTCCGCCACACCCAAATCCAGGTCATCCATATTTTTTGTAAAAACGGCTAATGACCGCATTCTATTCACCTCTAAAATTACGTTTTACTCCATTGATTAATCAGCTCCTCCAAAGCATCATAATCAAAATCATTTCCTGCATCCTTCATCTTGTTCAAAAGCTCACGCTGCTCGTCGCTTACCTTGAACTTGGACAGCTTGGTTCTCAGCTCCTCGAAAAAATCCAGATCGAAGTCTCCAATGGCCGATTCCATACTATCTATAATACGGTCCATCTCCTGCTGAGAAATCTCTACTAAATTTTCTTCTTCCTTTTTATCATAAATATCATCAGCAAAATAATCACCCAGATAGGCTATAACTGATGCATACTTTGCCATGAGCTTATCAAAGTTTCGGCGTATAAAGTCATAGTTACCGTCCTTGCCGGCCATTTCATGCTCCCTGGCCATCTGGGACAGCTCCTTTTGATTGATTATGGCCGCCACTGTCTTAAGTGCGTGAACCTCGATGATATAGTTAGCATAATCCTCATTTTCAATGAGGCTGCCCAACAGCTTCATCTTCTTTCGGCCATCAGTATACACCTGCTTTAATATATCCTGATCAATAGTATCCGTCTGGGAAGTAAATGGCTTTTCCAGCTTATTTATCTTCTCCTCCGGCAAGAACTGCTTTAAGCACTCGTCAAGCTCCTTGGCCTCAATAGGCTTGGCCAAAAAGCCCTGGAAGCCGTATTCACAATACTGCTCCTTCATACCGCTGATGGCATTAGCCGTAAGAGCTATGACTACCGTATACTGACACCCCGGAATCTCACGTATCTTATACATACATTCCACGCCATCCATAACCGGCATCATGTGGTCCATAAACACGATATCAAATTTCTCATTGGTCAACAGGTTCAAGGCCTCAGCACCGCTCTCCACACAAGTTGTTTTAACCTTGTATGGTGCCAGCATCCCCTCAGCCACCTTCAGATTTACTCTGTTGTCATCCACAATCAGAGCAGTAGCCTCCTCGGCCGTAAAGTTATATTTAAAGAGCTTGCGCTGGAACAGACTATCATCCTTGTTCAGCTTGCCCATTGGTTTCCAGTCATCCACCTTATTGACCACAGTCCATGTAAATATACTGCCCTTGCCGTAAATACTGTCTACAGTAATATCTCCTCCCATGGAGCGGCAAAGGCGCTTACTGATGGCCAGGCCCAAACCAGTGCCCTCCACTGAGCGGTTTCTCTTTGTATCCACCTGTTCAAAGCTGGAAAACAGCTTTACCAGATCCGTTGGCTTAATACCACAGCCAGTATCCTCCACACAGGAGAAAATCTTAACGGCATTTCCCTCCGGCATTTTTTCAAACCACATCTTCATCTTGATGTATCCGTTATGGGTAAACTTAACTGCATTATTCAGGAGATTTACCATAACCTGTTTGATACGGATTTCATCACCTATCAGGCTATAAGGGATATTTTCGTCAATATCCATAATCAGCTCCACATCTTTATCCTTAAGACGAATACTAATCATGGTCATAACATCATTAATGATGGAAGACATCTGATATGGGGTATTGATAATATCCATTTTGCCCGCTTCTATCTTGGAAAAATCCAAAATATCGTTGATAATGGCCAACAGTGAAGCTGATGCACTCTTTATCAGCAATGCATTTTCTCTGGCAAAGGAATCCGTAGTGTCACGTATAATAAACTCCGACATACCATTTATGGCATTCATTGGAGTCCGGATTTCATGGGACATATTGGCAAGGAAGCTGGATTTGGCCCTGTCAGCGCTTTCTGCCCTCTCCTTGGCCCTGATAATATCGGTAATATCCACCATAATCAGCATAACACCTGCTATTTCCTTATCCTGATTAATAGCCGGTCTTACATAAATATCAAAATTCTCCTCCATACCATGAACCTCCATGCGGTCCATGTACTGGATATTTTTTCCCTCGTCCCTGGTTTCCTTGCACATTTCCTCAATGTGGCGACGCCCGATATTGTCCATAAGGCCCTCGAACAGGTCATAAATATACACGCCATCATTAACCTGCTCAAAAGTATAGCTGGAACGCTGAAAAAACGGCTCCGTGGCCATAACTGTATTCAAGTCCATATCCAACATTATAGATATATTCGGTGAATTCTGAAGCAGCATGGCATTATAAAAAACCTGCTGGCCCTTGGAGTGTTCGCTGTATTCACGGAACTTATTGGCCTGCTCCGCCAGTGCCGCAAGGATGTTATTTTCTCTTTGAAGACGCTTTATCTCACGATTGGCACGTTTCAGCTCAATCTGCAGCGATTTCAAGGTCGCCTCATTATCCTGCATCACGTTACCTCCTATGCCAAATACTGACCTACCAGTTTAAGCAAAGCATCCTGCTTAAACGGCTTCAGCAAAAAGCCCTGTGCTCCCACTGTCTTTATTCTCTCCTGCAGCCCCTCATCCTCTTCAGCTGTCAAAAACAACACTGGAACGTCTGCCACACCCGGCATTTTTCTGATTTCCTCAAGCACCTGATAACCATCCATTTCTGGCATGAGAATATCCAACAAAATCAGATCTGGAACATTTTTCGACAAAAACTGAAGCGCCTTGCTGCCACTTGGAACCAGCACAGGCTTATATTCCTCGTTTGACTTGAGCATTTTGTCCACAAATTTTAGATTAACCACATTATCATCTACAACTAATATTTTCTTCATGAAAAGATCTCCCTTCTATTCATGTAGCGTAAATCCAAAGTCATCATCAATTATTTGCAGCATAATACTGCCTATTATAGGGTCAAATTGAGATCCAAGTCCCTTTTCCAGCTCACTTCTGACCTTTTCCTGTGTAAGCATCCCCCTGTATGAACGGTGTGAGGTCATGGCATCATAGGAATCAGCCACATTGATGATTCTGGCTATTTCTGGAATCCCCTTGCCGTACAATCCCTCCGGATACCCACTGCCATCATAATGTTCATGGTGATACATGGCACCATCATAAATATCCTTCACTGAGGTTATCGTCTTTAATATATCGCCGCCAATAACAGGATGAGTCTTTACCATCTCAAATTCCTCATCCGTCAAAGGACCTGTTTTATTGATAATCCCATCCGGAATACCTATCTTGCCGATATCATGAAGGAGGGCCGCATATTTTAAACGCAGCAGCTGCATCTCCGTATAGCCAAGCTGTTTTCCAATCATTACGCTATATTTTGAAACCCTGTCAGAATGGCCCTTGGTGTATTTATCCTTGGCATCAATAGTATTGGCCAGAGCCTGAATAATCTCCTCAAACATAATGGTCATTTGCTGGGTTTTGTCCAGAATGGCCTGTGTTCTGATCTGGATTTCCTCCTGGAGCTTTGACTGCAAATAATACAAATCCAAAATTCTGTTTATTCTCGCCATCAGCAGTGCCGGATTAAGAGGCTTGGTTATAAAATCTACTGCTCCTTCCTTAAAGCCCTGCAGCTCCGTGGACAAATCGTTATCATGGGTCATAAACACCACGGGAATATGAACATACCTTTCATCTGCCTTCAGCTTTCCGATAATATCGTGCCCATTTTCACGGGGCATGTGCACATCCAAAAGCACCAAATCAGGCAGAATCCCTTCCTCCAGCTGCTGAAAAAATTCCTGACCGGAGGCTGCCTCCTCAATATTATATGTATTTGAAAGAACCTCAACCACCACCTGACGATTAAGGCGGCTGTCATCCACCACAAAAATCGTAAACTGCTTTATCTGGGAGCTGGCCTCCAAATTTATGCGCTTTGGCAACACCGCAGTGATGTTTCTCAGTAAATCCTCATACATAGCCACCAGATGATGATGGTTCATGTTGATATATTCAACATCCTCCTGCTTGGCCGCATCCTCCATGCGCTTCGCTTTTGCCCGCAGCTCTTCAGCACCAATATAAGCAGAGGAGCTTTTCAGTGCATGAACCTTTACCCTATATCCACTCCAGTCATTCCCCAAGTAACAGGTCTGCATATCCTCCAGAACATTATCCTCCACAAAGGTGCTGACAATATCCAGATAAAAGTCCTCATCGTCCATACATTGCTGGAGGCCCTCCTGGGTATTCAAAAAAGTTAATTGCTTTATTATTTCACCAGTATCACCGGTATTTTCCCCATCAAATTGTCTTACATCATGTTCCATATTATCACCATCATGTAATGAATTTTCGTATAAATCCCCTACTTTATATATTACCTTATTTAAGCTATTTGTCAAAATGTTTTATACCATTGAAAAGGGCAGAATAGTAGTCTTTTTAGTAAGAATTACTGTATAATAGAAAACAAGATATACATTTAGGGGATGTGGCGATTATGAGTACAGATTTTGCACATAGATTAAAGGAATTGCGGCTGGCAAAGGACTTGACCCAAAAGGAATTTTCCGAGTTATCCAAAATAAGCCAAAACGCTATTTCCATGTATGAAAGCGGACAACGGGAACCTACCCTTGAGGTTTTGGATATTTTTGCCAAGTTTTTCAAGGTGGATATGGATTATATGTCCGGAAAATCCCAAAAGCAAAAACCAATGGCCATTGATATCATCTCCCCGGCCCCTGAGGACCCGAACCCTGATAATAAATCTGACAAAAAGCTTCTTGATGCCTACCACAAAGCCCCAGAGCATATCCAAAGAATCGTTTCCGTATGTCTGGAACCATATATAGAAGAAAAATAAAACAGCACAAACAAAAATCACTGGCTTAGAGCTGATCATCAGCCCTACACCAGTGATTATTACTTTCAATAATTATGTTAAATATTGATCTTATTTTTATCAGTGAGATTCAACAAGAGCATGTACTCTCTTGCGGCGGCCATAGGTCTTCAGCACAAGAGCAATAAGGAAGTTAATCACAAAGCAGCCGGCAAAGAAATACAGCGTATAATCATAGCCGCTGGTGTTTTCCCTAAACACCGCGATAATAGATGGGCCTGCAATACCTGCCAGCCCCCAGGCGGTGAGAATTCTGCCGTGGATGGCGCTAAGCTCTCTTGTACCAAACAAATCGGAAAGATAGGCTGGCATACAGGAGAAGCCACCACCATAGCAGCTAATAATAAGCAGAATAAGAAGCTGGAATACCATGGCATCCACAGTGTTGGCCAAATGATAGAAGGCGGCAATTTCAATAAGGAAAAACATAATATATGTCATACCCCTGCCAATGTAATCAGAAACTGTGGACCAGATTATTCGTCCCGCACCATTTAAAAGGCCGATAATACCTACCATAGAAGCAGCTGCTGCCGCATCCATGCCCACTACCTCCTGGGCCATTGGGGAAGCCACGGAAAGAAGGCCAATACCGCAGGTGATATTTACGAAGAAAATCCACCAAAGAGCGGAGAACTGCCATGTCTTTACCGCCTCGTTGGCTGTAGCCCCCTGATGGGTGTGCTCTGCCGCCTCAGCAACACTGCTCGTTACTGGTGCCTTTAAATAAAGGGAAGACATACTCATAATCACAATATATACTGCACCCAATATCAGAAAGTTGTTTCTTAAGCCAAATTCTCCTGTGAGATACTGCATAACAGGACCAGCCACAAGAGCTGCAAAGCCAAAGCCCATAATGGCAAGGCCAGTGGCAAAGCCCCGATGGTTAGGGAAATACTTTACCAATGTGGATACTGGTGTAATATAGCCAATCCCCAGGCCTATACCACCGATAATACCATAAAACAGATACAGCATGGCAAGACTGCCTGCTTCAACAGCAAAGGCTGTACCCAGCATCCCCGTACCAAAAAACAGAGTAGCCAAAAGACCGCTTTTCTTTGGTCCCAGCTTTTCCACAAAGCTGCCCAAAAAGCCGGCTGACAGGCCAAGAAAGAGAATGGCCAGTGAAAAGGTCCAGGTGGTTTCCTTCAGGGTAATTCCCATCTCGGCCATAATAGGCTTGGTTAATACACTCCAAGCGTAGACACTGCCGATGGATATGTGAATCCCAATGGCAGCCAGGGCAATAAGCCAACGATTTCGCATGTACATCAATCCTTTCTGCATCACAAAAAGGATTTGCCGAAAACAAAAAACCGTCCGGACAAATCCTTGCCCAGACGGTCGGCTTATCATGGTTTTTCGGTACATGTGGTGAACTCCACTGATCCGTCAGCACCGAAAAACCTATTCATTTCAACGCAATCATTTTATATTTTTTTCCAATACATGTCAATAAAAAAAACTGGAGAACTATCTGTACATCAGTACAATATTTCTCCAGTTTTAATTATTCATTTTCTGCTGATACAGTTGCTGCCACAACCGCAGCCACAATCTGAGCCGCAACAATCATGCTTTCCGGAACGGAAATTGTTCCACACATGACGTCCGGCAAAACCGAGTAATACCAAAAGTATTAAACCAATTACGTAAGTTGCCATATTAGGAGCCTCCTTTATTCAAAGCCCAACAACTTTCCTCCCTGGTATACTATCAGAGAAACTACCCATGCCAAAGCAAACATATAACCAGCGGCGAAGAACATCATCTTCCAGCTGTTGGTTTCCTTCTTAATGGTACCCAATGCAGTTACACATGGAGTATAAATCTGGGAGAATACCATAAAGGCCAAAGCAGACAGGCTGGTGAAGGCCGCTGCCATACCAGTAGCACTAAGGGCCTCAGCAGTCTCTACAGCATCCTCAGCCTCGGCAGAAATATCTGGGAGACCATAAAGAACACCGATAGTGGAAACAACGGATTCCTTGGCCAAAATACCGGAAATAACGGCTGCGCCAGCTTCCCAGTTGCCAAAGCCATGGAAGGTAAAGAGGGCACCAACAACTGCACCGATGGAAGCCAGGAAGGACTCACTCTGCTCCTCTACCATACCATCCATATTAAATGCACCCAAGAACCAAATGAGTACGCAACCAACAAAAATAATAGTACCAGCTTTTACCAGATAACCTTTACCCTTATCCCAGGTTTCCAGAAGAACGGTCTTCATATCTGGCATTCTGTATGGAGGTAACTCCAACAGGAAGGTAGCTGTTTCATCCTTATATTTGGCCGCAGTTAACAGCTTAGTAGAAACAATTGCCATAACTACGCCCACGATATACATAGCAAATACCACATTAGCGGCATTATCTGGGAAGAACATGGCAGCGAAAAGAGCCATGATAGGCAGCTTCGCTCCACAGGTCAGGAAAGGCGCTGCCAAAATGGACAGAATACGGTCCTTTTCATTATCCAATGCACGGGCGCCCATGATGGAAGGAACACCACAGCCAAAGCCCATCATCAAAGGCATAACGCTCTTACCGCTGAGACCAGCCCGACGCATAATAGGATCCATGATGAACGCAACACGGGCCATATAACCAGTACCATCCAGGAAACTCAAGCAGAAGAACAGCATGAAAATAAGAGGAACGAAAATAATAACGGAACCAACTCCGCCAATAATACCATCAAGAATAAGTGCCTGCATCCAATCGGCAACCTCGGCCCCTTCCAGAGCACCAGCTACCCATTCGGTAAAGTCGCCGGTAATAACCTCCTCCAAAGCATCAGCAATCGGCTGACCAATCCACTCGAAGGTAATCTGGAAAACAGCATAGAGAATAGCCAAGAATAATGGCAATGCCAAAACGCCATTGGCCAGAACGGAATCCAGCTTCTCAGTAAGGGTGGAACCCACACTGGAGAACTCAGCCACATCAGCCAGTATCTCATCAATAAACGCATAACGCTGCTTGATGATTGCCTCCTGAAGGTCCATACCAGTAAGACCGCTGTTCTCGATTTCCTGAATCTTGGCAATATGGGCCTGAAGATCTTCACTAGGACCATAGCTTTCCATGGAAACGGAGGTAAATACATTAAGGAGATTCTTTATGCTCTTGCCATCCCGTGCCACGGTAAGTAACACCGGATAACCCAGCTTCTTTTCCAGCTTCTTGACATCAATCTTAATGCCACGACGCTTTGCCTCGTCCTGCATATTCAAGTCCAGCATAAGTGGAATACCCTTTTCCAATAGCTGTACAGTCAAGAACAGGTTTCTTTCCAAGTTGGAGGAGTCAATAACATCCACTACCAAATCCAACTGAGCTTCCTGCAAATAATCAATTACGATTTTTTCCTCAGGACTTCTTGCATTTACACTGTATGTACCAGGCAAATCAATTACTTGAATGTGCTTGCCCTCGAAGGTCACATGACCTTCCTTCTTGTCTACTGTAACACCAGGCCAGTTACCAATTTTCTGTCTAGCCCCGGTTATTTCATTAAAAATAGTAGATTTACCAGTATTAGGATTACCAGTAAGTGCTACCCTTATGATGTTATTATCCATTGCCATTGTTGCCATTATCATCCCACCTGCGTAACTTCAATCTTGTCTGCATCTTCACGGCGCATTGCCAAGTTATAAGAACGAATACCGATTGCCATTGGGTCACCCAACGGTGCCGAGCGAAGTACCTTCACAGTAGTACCTGGAATAAGTCCCATAGTCATGAGCCGCTCTTTTAATAATGAATCACCAATGTTCTCCACTCTCACGGACATGCCAGTTTTGCACTCTTTAAGAGTCATTTTCATACCTCCCTACAACTCTATTCATCGTTTTAGGGCTTTACAACTTCCACGTTATAAAATTATTAAAACGATAATTACTTTCATTAGCATAGACAATGATACCCTTTCTCATTTTGTTTGTCAAGTGAAAAGAGCTATCATTTTCAAGGAAATTGCTGTTTTTGTCACATCTTTTTAAACAAAACAAAAAATAGCAGTTAGCCGCATAAAGCGATAACTGCTATTTCTGTATATTCTGCTCTTTTAATTGATTAAGATATTTAATATCGTCCTTGGTCAGCTCTGCTGTTTCCAGCAAATCTGGACGATTGCGCAGGGTAATCTCCAAGGATTTTTCACGGCGCCACTTGGCAATCTTGGCATGGTCACCGGACAATAACACATCTGGCACCACCATACCTTCAAATTCCCGTGGACGGGTATACTGGGGATGCTCCAACAGGCCATTATAGAAAGAATCCGTTGGTGCAGATTCCTCAGAGCCCAATACTCCGGGCAGCATACGGGACACCGCATCTGTAATAATCATTGCTGGCAGCTCACCGCCGGTAAGGACAAAATCCCCTATGGAAATGATTTCATCAGCCAGATTCTCACTTATACGGGCATCAAAGCCCTCATAATGACCACAAATAAAAATCAGCTGATCATACTGGGCCAACTCTCTGGCCTTGGCCTGATTAAATACAGTACCCTCGGGACTCATTAAAAGCACCCGCCGATTGGCATAATCCGTTGTTTCCTTCACATGGCGGACTGCTTTAAACATAGGCTCCGGCTTTATAACCATACCACTGCCGCCGCCAAAGGGAGAATCATCCATCTGCTGATGCTTGCCTTCTGCAAAATCCCTGGGGTTGGTAATCTTTATGTCAAGAATACCATTCTCCACTGCCCGTCTTGTAATGCTGTCCCCAAAGGGACCATCAAACATGGCAGGAAAAAGGGAAAGAATATCTATTCGCATCAGATTTCCTCCGGCATATCCACAAACATGCGGCCCTCTTTGATGTTGATTTCCTTTACCACAGCTTTAAGGGCAGGAATCATCAGCTGCTTGGCCTCACCCTTCTTGGAAGCCACATAAACATCGTTGGCACCAGTCTTTAATACATCAGTAACAAAGCCCTGGGATACGCCATCCATGTCAAAGACCTCCAGGCCAATTATGTCAAAGGTGTAATATTCCCCTTCTTCAAGAGGCATAGCGTCCTTCTTATCCACGTAGAGCAAGGAACCGGTAAACTTGGCTACCTCCTCACGGGAAGGATACTGCTTAAATTTAAGGATAACAAACTGCTTGTGGTATTTTACGGAAGCCACATCCAGCAGCTCATCACCTACATAAACCTCTTTTAATTCTTCAAACCGCTCTGGAAAATCTGTCAAAGGAATAACACGGAGCTCGCCACGAATACCGTGAGGAGCTCCTGCTTTACCAATGACAATTCGATTATCAGCTGCGGATGGCGATGATAACGTCATCTTCAACAACAACCTCCACATTAAACTGGTCACGAACATTGTCGCCTTTTTTCAGTTCAACGAAACGCTCAGTAGTACCCTGAACGATTTCTGCACCCAGAACCAGCTTCTCAGTATCAGTGATACGAGCCTCAGTCTGAGCAATGAAATCCTCACGCTTCTGACGCTCAATACCGAAATGCTGATGAATCATAGCCAACTGCTCCTGGTCTTCTTCACCGACCTCGGAAACAGCACGATTTTCCTGGATGTTAATCTGCTGAATTTCAAGCTGGGCCTGATTGATGCCGGTACGGAACTCCTCCAGCATCTTTTCTCTCAGCTTTTCAGTCAGCTTAGCCTTAATGGTCATTGGGAACTTTACCAATACACTGTCCATCGTAAAAAATCCTCCAATTATAGAAATTGCGGCAAGCATCCCCTAAATTGGACACACATTGCCGCATATTAAGCCGATGCCTCAGCTTATGATTTCTACATTAACTTTTTTATCCTCGCGAGTAGCAGCAGCCTTGACAACGGTACGCAATGCTTTTGCAATGCGGCCCTGCTTGCCAATTACTTTACCCATGTCCTCTGTAGCAACATGAAGCTCATAGATGACTACATTATCTTCTTCCTTCTCGTTGATAACAACTGCGGAAGGATTGTCTACCAGGGACTTCGCGATAATCTCAACTATCTCTTTCATGCTATGCCTCTTTCTTAGTTCTTAGCATGCTTAGCTGCATCAAACTTAGCCATGATGCCCTGCTTGGAGAATAAGGAACGAACGGTATCAGTAGGCTGTGCACCCTTTGCCATCCATTCAAGAGCCTTCTCTTCGTCGATGTTAACAACTGCTGGCTCCTTAGTGGAGTCATAGTTACCAACAACCTCGATGAAACGGCCATCACGTGGAGCACGGGAATCAGCTACAACAATACGATAGAATGGGGACTTCTTAGCACCCATACGGTTCAGACGAATCTTTACTGCCATTTGAAATTCACCTCCTTAAGAAATGGTATATCTAAATTCTAAAGTATAGAAGATATACGTCAACAATAAGCCTTCCCCTCTGCGACACGAAGCTAGTCCCGTAGGGAGGGAAGGTGCCCGAAGGGCGGATGAGGTTTTAATGCATGAATGGAAGCTTGAAGCCTCCGAAGCCTTTGCGGCCTCCCTGCATCTTTTTAACCTTCTTCATCATCTTGCGCATTTCCTCAAACTGCTTTAAAAGACGGTTGACATCCTGCACTCTGGTGCCGCTGCCTGCTGCAATACGCTTTCTGCGGCTGCCATTGATGATGCTTGTATTTGCCCTTTCCTTTGGTGTCATGGAGCGGATAATTGCCTCCACCTGACGCATTTCCTTGCCATTAAGGTCAATTTCTCTGTCGCCAAGCTTTTTCTTTATATCCCCCATGCCAGGAATAAGGCTCATTATATTTTCCAGGGAACCCAATTTCTTGATCTGCTGCATCTGGGCAAGGAAATCATCCAGAGTGAAGTCATCCTTGCGGAACTTCTTCTCCATTTCCTTGGCCTGCGCCTCATCAAAGGTGGCCTGGGCCTTCTCAATCAAGGAAAGGACATCGCCCATTCCCAAAATTCTGGAAGCCATGCGATCTGGGTAGAATGGCTCCAAAGCTTCCAGCTTCTCGCCCATACCCACAAATTTTACAGGACAGCCAGTAACTGCCTTTACGGAAAGTGCCGCACCACCGCGGGAATCACCATCCAGCTTTGTAAGCACCAGACCATCAAGGCCCAAGTCCTTATTAAAGCTCTCAGCTACGTTTACAGCATCCTGACCGGTCATGGCATCAACCACCAGAAGAATCTCGTGTGGCTTCACCTGACCCTTTATATCCTTTAACTCCTGCATCAACTCTTCATTGATGTGAAGTCGACCAGCGGTATCGATGATGACCACATCATTGGCATGAGTGAATGCGTAGTTTAAAGATGACTTTGCTATAGTAACAGCATCAGTACCCGGCTCCATGGAGAATACGGGAATATCCAGCTGCTTACCAATTACCTGCAGCTGAGTAACAGCCGCTGGTCTATATATATCTGCCGCAACCAGCACCGGGCGCTTGCCCTGCTTTTTAAGGGAAAGACCCAACTTACCAGCTGAGGTAGTCTTACCAGCACCCTGCAGACCCACCATCATAATAATAGTAGGTGGATTTGGGGACATATTGATACGGCTCTGGGAGCCGCCCATCAACTCTGTGAGCTCCTCATTAACAATCTTGATAACGAGCTGAGCCGGTGTAAGTGCCTCCATGACGTCCTGACCGATGGCACGCTCTTTTACGCGTTTTACAAAGTCCTTAACGACCTTGAAGTTTACATCGGCCTCAAGAAGTGCCATTCGCACTTCCCGCATGGCTTCATTTACGTCATCCTCTGTGAGCTTGCCATGTCCGCGAAGCTTTTTAAATGTTTCCTGCAGACGATCTGCCAAACCTTCAAAAATCAATCTAATTCCTCCTGAACCTTGCTGGTATATGGAGCAAGCTTCATAAGTATATGATTTGCTTCCTTCTCATCAATCTTTTTATTGGAAGAAAGCTGGGAAATATCATCATAAATCTCAGTAAGCTCATGGCGCTGTTCTCTAAGGCGCTGTGCCAAACCGAGCTTTTTTTCGTAGGCTGCCATGGTCTGCTCCGAGCGGTGCAATATATCATATACAGCCTGTCTGGAAACTGCCAAATCCTCCCCTATCTCTGACATGGAGAAATCCTCAAAAAGGTGCATACTTAAACACTTCTGTTGTTTATCCGTCAGCAGTGGCCCGTAAATATCAAAGAGCTCTGCCAGATATAAACGCTGTTCAAGCATTGAAAACACCCACTTTCAAGGCACAGTTTATCCCGACCATAGTTATTATAGCCATCCCCCTATAGGTTGTCAAGTATTTTTCCTTGTCAAATATTTATATATTTAAAATACCAGCCGGAGATACCCATGCGGAACGCTGCACTCTCTAGCTGCTTTTAAGATAGTATAAGAAAAGCCGATAACTTCCGTTATCGGCTTTTCTTATGATATATCAATCGATATTTTGCACAAAATTAGAGGGCTCTTTCAACCTTACCGGTACGCAGGCAGCGAGTGCAAACATTTACACGCTTGATTTCGCCTTCTACAACGGCACGTACGCGCTGGATATTTGGCTTCCAGGAGCGCTTGGTCTTCAGATGGGAATGGCTGACATTGTTACCGGACAGCTCACCCTTACCGCATACTTCACATAAACTTGCCATATAGCACACCTCCTTAACGTTTCATCGGCGCATAGTCGCATATATGTAAATTATCTGTACATAGTCCTATACACACAAACAAAAAGATTATAGCACAATAAGGCTGTCAAATGCAACCCCTTGGCAGCAATTATTTTTGCTGTCCATAACGCCAAGTTCATCTTGCATTCAACTGTATAATCTGTTGCTTGACTATACTATCATTTTTCTAAAATAAATGCAAGGGCTCAATCATAAAGCCCCTGCATTTAACACAAAATTAATTATCTTACGCCGTCTGCCAGCTTCATGAGATGCTCCAGCTCGTCCTTTTCATACTGGTACTTCTCGCCACAGAACTGACAGCATACCTCAGCATGGCCATCCTGTACCAGCTGCTCCATATCCTTATGACTAAGGCTAAGAAGAACATCCTCGATTCTTTCACGGTTACACTTGCACTTAAAGGCCAGATCCGTAGTAGTGAGATAATCCACATCAAAATCTGCCATAAGCTCCGCAATAATTCCCTTGGCGTCAACGCCATCAGCAATCATGGAGGAAACAGGACGTACCTTCTTCAGAGCCTCCTCCACACGGGTAATAATCTCCTCGTCAGCATCCGGCATCATCTGAAGGATAAAGCCACCAGAGGCCATTGCTCTGCGATCAGTACCCACCAATACGCCAAGGCCCACACTGGAGGCTGTCTGCTCAGATACAAAGAGATAATTGGTAAGATCCTCGGCAATTTCCCCGGACACGATTTCCGAGCTGCCCCGCATTGGGTCGCCAAGACCGGTGAAGCGGGTTACTTGCACCATACCCTGACCTACTGCACCACCCACGTCCAGCTTGCCATTTTCCTTTAATGGGAGATCCACATGGGGATTCCCCACATAGCCACGTACATAGCCCTCAGGAGTAGCGTCAGCGGTAATGTAGCCCAATGGGCCATTTCCCTGAAAGCTGACTGTAAGAGCCTCCTTATTTTTAAGGTTAGCTGCCATCAAAAGGGCACCCGTCATGGTACGTCCAAGAGCTGCTGCTGCAGTTGGAGAGCAGTCATGACGACGGATAGCCTCATTTACCAGATCAGTGGTAACTGCCGCGTATATCCTTACGCCCTTGGTAATTGCTTTTACTAAAGTATCAGACATTTCATCAATCCTATCTTAGAGCTGCTTTAAAAGATTTGCCATCTCAATAGCGGTCATGGCACCATCAGCACCCTTATTACCAGCCTTGGTACCAGCACGCTCAATAGCCTGCTCGATATTCTCGGTGGTAACAACACTGAAGGTTACAGGAACGCCGGTGGACATGCTGGCCTGGGCAATGCCCTTGGCAGCCTCGTTGCAAACATAATCATAATGGGTGGTAGAACCACGGATTACAGTACCCAAAGCGATAATAGCATCGTACTTGCCGGACTCAGCCATCTTCTTGGAAACCAATGGCAGCTCATAGGCTCCCGGAACCCAAGCTACAGTAATATCATCCTCATCAGCACCATGACGATGTAGGGTGTCCAAAGCGCCACCAAGCAGCTTAGATGTCAAAAACTCATTAAAACGGGCAACAACAATACCAAACTTCATGCCCTGAGCATTAAGCATACCTTCCAAAACTTTAACTTCTTTCATATTATATTCCTCCATAAAAAGATTGTATTATCAAAACAAAAATCAGATTTTTTCAGCTAAAATATGACCCATCTTGGTCTTCTTTACCTTCATATAGTTCTGGTTGTACTCGTTGGTAGGTACCTCCAGAGACACTCTGTCCACAATCTTAAGGCCATAGCCCTCGAGACCGGCACGCTTTGCAGGGTTGTTTGTCATAAGGCGAATGGTGGTCAGTCCCATATCCGCCAAGATCTGGGCACCGATACCATAGTCACGCTCATCTGGAGCAAAGCCCAGCAGTACATTAGCTTCTACAGTATCCTTGCCATGATCCTGCAGCTCATAAGCGCGCATCTTGTTGCCAAGACCAATGCCACGGCCCTCCTGGCGCATGTAAAGAACCATACCTTCCCCTTCAGCCTCAATGCGCTTCAAGGCTGTAGCCAGCTGTTCACCGCAGTCGCAGCGCAGGGAACCAAGGGCATCACCAGTGAGACACTCGGAGTGAACACGAACCAAAACATTCTCCTTGCCCTTAACATCGCCCTTTACAATAGCCAAATGGCACTTGCCGTCCAGCTTACTCTCATAAGCATGAATGCGGAAGTGGCCATACTTGCTAGGAAGATCTGCCTCGGCAATTTTCTCCACGAAGCACTCAGTACGCTTTCTGTACTCAATCAGAGCCTTTACAGTAATGAGCTTCAGACCATGCTCCTTGGAAAACTCAATAAGGCGTGGAGTACGCATCATGTGGCCGTCATCATCCATAATCTCACAGCAAAGGCCTGCTGGAGCAAGTCCTGCCAGCTTAGCCAAATCAGTAGTAGTTTCGGTATGGCCAGCGCGACGGAGCACACCGCCTGGAACACTGCGCAATGGGAATACATGACCCGGACGACGGAAATTCTCAGGCTTAGCCGTTGGGTCAATGAGGCGTTTTACGGTTTCACAACGCTCAAAGGCGGAGATACCTGTAGTGGTGGTATCAGCATCCACAGATACAGTAAATGCTGTTTCATGGTTATCAGTATTATTGGACACCATTGGGAAAATCTCCAACCGATCCAAATATTCTGCCTCCATAGGGGTACAAATAAGCCCTTTGGCATAAGTAGCCATGAAGTTGACGTGCTCAGGGGTCAATGTCTCGGCGGCAACAATAAGGTCACCTTCATTTTCCCTGTCCTCGTCGTCAACTACGACTACCATATTTCCTTTACGAATTTCTTCGATTGCTTCTTCAACTGTTGCAAAATCTGACATAATCTCGCTCCTTAAAAACCATTATTTTTCAGAAAATCCATGGTGATACGGCTTACATTTTCCTTAGGTGTCTCCTGAGGCTGCATGAGCTTCTCCACGTATTTTCCGATAACATCATTTTCAATATTAATTGTTGAGCCCGTTTTTTTGCTGGACAAATTGGTCACCTGCCGTGTATGTGGTATCAGTGAAACGGTAAAATCACTGTCAGTAACCTCCGCCACTGTAAGACTGATACCATCAAGAGCCACAGAGCCTTTCTCCACGATATGTCTCAAAATATCCTTCTCTGCGGAAATCCTCATCAGCACAGCATTCTGTTCCTCCTTCAGAGAAACAATATACCCTACTCCATCAATGTGACCGCTGACGATATGGCCACCCAAACGGCTCTGCAGGGTAAGGGCCCTTTCCAAATTAACCGGGCTGCCTTTTTTTAGCTCTGCCAATGATGTACGACGAATAGTTTCCGGCATCACATCGGCATCAAAGCTGCCCCTGTCGAATCTGGTAACCGTCAAGCATACGCCATTTACGGCAATGCTGTCTCCCAGCTGCACATCCTGAAGGACCTTGGAAGCCTTTATAGTAAGGTTCCCGCCACCAATGCTGTGCACAGAGCCAACCTCTTCAATTATTCCTGTAAACATCTAATCACCCATTTTACTTCGCTACATTGGCTGTAATAAGAATATCACCGTCAATAAGCTCAGTTTCTGCATTTTCAAGCTCCACGGCCTGACTTAGCTCACCAAAGCCATCCCCCTCCACCGGAGTAAGGGCGTCTCTGCCTCCAATTAGCTTTGGTGCAATAAAGGCATAAATCTTGTCCACAAGCCCCGCCTTCAGCATAGAGAAGTTAAGCTGGCCGCCGCCTTCTACCAAAACTGAACAGATATTCATTTCAGCCAATTTCTTTAACAGCTGGGGCAAATCCACTTTGTCCTCACCAGCAGAAATCACCTGAACTCCTGCATCCCTAAGGTCCTGGACCGCCCCGGCACTGGCTGCACCAGATACGGCCACTATGGTCTGGGCCTTACCATCAGTTACCAGATTGGAATCCAATGGCAGTCTTGCTTTACTGTCCACCACTATACGCACAGGATTTTTTCCCATATTATCGGGGAGCCTTGTAGTAAGACTCGGATTATCCTTAATGGCGGTGTTTATACCCACCATAATACCATCGTAGACATCCCGCAGCTCATGGGTTCGCAATCTGGAGGCCTCGTTGGTTATCCACTGGGACTGCCCCGTGGCTGTGGCAATCTTTCCGTCCAGTGACATGGCGGTCTTTAGCGCCACAAATGGCATTTCTTTGGTAATCCACTTTAGAAATACCTCATTGAGCTTTTTTGCTTCCTCCTCCAGCACCCCGGTCACAACATCAATGCCCGCATTCTGAAGAATTTTTACGCCTCGGCCCGCCACCTTTGGATTTGGATCCAGCATGGCCACTACCACCTTGGCTACCCCTGCTTCCACCAGCGCATTGGCACATGGACCTGTCCGACCATAGTGGGAGCATGGCTCCAAGGTAACATATACTGTTGCCCCTTTGGCCAGCTCACCGGCCATATTCAGAGCATGAATTTCAGCATGGGGAGTTCCAGCCTTACGATGCCAGCCTTCAGCAATGATTCTGCCATCCTTGACGATAACAGCACCCACTAAAGGATTTGGCGACGTTCTGCCAGTGGCATTTCTGGCCACCCGCAGGGCCTCACTCATATAAAACTCATCCTGCAATTCTATCACCTCTTTCCTATAGAAAATGAGATACACAGAACAGCCTATATCAAATAGAAAAGGCTGTTGAAGAAAGAAACTCTTCAACAGCCCCAAATGCACACAAAAACAATGTACATACAAGTCTTTTCTCATCCAGACTATACTGTCGGCCACGGAATCTCACCGTGTCATGCCAAAACGGCTCGCGGGCTATACCGCCGGTAGGGAATCACACCCTGCCCCAAAGACTGTATCTGTATTTCCATTAACCATTGTAACACATCACTTATCCCACTGCAACCTTATGGTTACTGCATTCGCCCTTCACCTTGTACATCACAAGGCCAATTGCAAAGCCCACCATGGCAGGTACCAGCCAACCGAAGCCCTGGGCAAAGAAAGGAAGATACTCAGTTGCAAAGCCAACCATAGAGGATACGAAGGCAGAACCAGCCAATTCCTTAGGCAGTGCATTCATAAGGTCAAATACAGCCGCAATAAGGGTAAAGAAGGTAACCATGCCATATACCCACTTGGAATGATTGAAATAGCCACCCATCAAGCCCAACAAAGTTAGGGTAATGGTCAATGGATACAGGAACATCAACACTGGAATAGCATAAACTATAATCGCTGTAAGTCCAACATTGGAAATTAACAGGGAAACTGCCCCAAAGATGCAGGCCCAAGTACGATATCCAGGACCACCCGGGAACATTTCACAGAAGGTCTCAGAACAGCTGGTTACAAGGCCAATAGCTGTTTTAAGACAAGCAAATGTAGCAATACCAGCCAATACAAATACGCCAGCGGCACCAAAGTAGAAGCCAGAAATATCAGACAGAGCTACACCGCCATTTTCAGCCATTGGGAATACTCCCATACTCATGGTACCCATGAGGATAATCATCAAATAAATAACGGACATGATTATACCGCTGAGAACACCGGCCTTAATAGTGGAAGAAGCAATAGCCTCATTGGTTCGCAGGCCAAGATTCTTCATACTGTTTACTACAATAATACCGAAAGCCAAACCAGCCATGGCATCCATGGTGTTATAGCCTTCCAAAATGCCCTTGGCAAAGGCACCAGACTCATAATCTGCAGATGGTGCAATATTGGCAATACTGTTCACCATTGGGTTAGCAAAGGCAACCAGCAGAAGGCTTCCAAGGAATACAAGAAAAATAGGTGTCAAAATCTTTCCAACCCAGGTAACAATTCCACTTGGTCTGAGGGAAAAGAACATGACAATGGCAAAAAACACCAAAGAAAAACCAAAAAGTGCCATTTCAGGACTTACGCCGGTAATCATTGGCGCAATACCCATGGAAAATGGAACTGTGGCACAACGAGGAATAGCAAAGCAAGGACCAATTGTTAAATAAAGCATGCAAGTAAAGAACATGGCATACTTTTTGTTAACTCGGCTGGCCAAATCCTGCAAGCCGTTACCACCGGACATACCAATGGCTGCCACTGCCAAAATAGGAATACCCACACCAGTCAAAATGAAGCCGGCAATAGCTGGCCACACGTTGCTGCCTGCCGCCTGTCCCAGATGAACAGGGAAGATAATGTTACCAGCGCCAAAGAACATACCAAACAGCATACTGGCAACAAAAAGATAATTTTTCCAACTCAATTTTTCATTCACATTAAACGCCCCTCATATTTATAATCACAGCAAATAAAATGTTACCACTGAGAAACAGGGATGTCAAAGAAATGGAATAAAATGTACACAAAAGTGTAATGTCTATTGGTAACAGACATTTATTACTGTCATCGATATCCTTTATTCACATGTTTTGTGCATCATAACAATGTATCCTTGCTGATACTTGTTCCAAACAAAATAACACACAGCTGCTGCTACAATAACACCAGTGCAAACCACACTATACATAAAGGTATAGCCATAGCCAGCTGCGACTATCCCCAAAAGGCCAGCTGCCAGTCCGACACAAATATCCAGGGACCAGAAATAGGTAGCTGTAGCCACACCGCTACGCTCCATCGGTGCACTTTGGATAGCCAATGTCTGAAAAGCCGGGCTCAAAGCGCCAAAGCCTATGCCCAATATTGCAGCTGACACTAAAAGCCCCAGCATGGTGGAAATCTGACCAAAAACAACCATTCCCAAAGCGAAACACAGAAAACCAGGATAAATTGTATAATCCGGTCCCTTGGTATCAAATATTTTTCCAACGATAGGACGGGTCAGCACAATAACAGTGGCAAATACGGCAAAGAACATACTGGTTTCCTGCTGCAGACCCAAGGATTTCGCATAAAGGGGAATAAATGTCAATACGCCACCGTAAGCAAAGAATACCAGGCCACCAATGGAAGACATAGCCACAGACCTGCGTTCAATAAAATCACTGATGGAGATGACATGGCGCTGCTTTTTAGCAGGCAAAATAACTGCATCAGGAAGTCTACGATGATTTGCCACAACAAAGGTAAATAATGCCAACATCACCATGAATGGGAAAAACATCTCAGCTCCCCAGCTGCCGATTATTACCAATCCCAGCAAAGGACCTACAACCATAGCCAAATTTGTGGTCAAGGCAAAATAACCAATACCCTCACCCTTGCGCTCTGCAGGTAATACCATTGCGGCCATAGCAGCAGCTGCCGTAGTTGCAATAGCAAAAATCACACCATGAAACAGGCGCAAGCTATAAAGCCCTGTAAGGGTCTGAAAAAAGTTGAACCCAAGCATAATAAGCCCAAAACAGAGTGTCGCCACCAACATCAATGTTCGCTTATTCACGCTGTCGATAAGTTTTCCAGCCAATGGACGGCAGGCCACAGTTCCAATCTGGAAAAAAGTCATGGCCATTCCGGCTTCCAGTTCCCCACCCTGCAAATCATCCATAATAAAAATTGGCAAGGCTGCAATCATAATATACTGGCTCATAAATACCAGAAAGTTACAGCCGCCCATACTAATAAATTCCGTTGTCCAAAGTTTGTTCATTCCCTGATCATTTCCTCTATTTTTAGTAACATTTTCTTCATATTTACTGTATCAGCCTCACCCAGCCCCAGCTCTAATTGCCGGTTTTCCCGTTCATCTTCCTCAGCCAGCTTATCCACAAGCTCCTTACCAGACATGGTCAGCTGCAAGAGAAAGGCACGTCGGTCAACTTGATTTGGCTCCCTTTTTACATAATCCTTCTTAAGCAATCTATCCACAATCGCCTTCACTGTATTGGGATCTCGTTGCATTTGTCCGGATAATTCTTTTTGGCTGATATCCGGATGCTCAGCTAATATCTTCATAGCCACCCATTGCTCTACAGTCAGTCCGTATGGGCTGAATATTTTCTCGGTATGGCGATGAACCTTTCTGGCCGTTCGACATAACAGATAGCCCAATGTATCATCTATCTGCATCGTGATTTCACCTTCTTTTTGTATTTATCGAACTTTCATGATGATCTCATAAAAATAATACGTTAACGTACTTTATATTAGTACGCTAACGTATTATTGTCAACAAGATATTATTAATTGTTACGTAAATCGTAAACAGCTACCACTTTGAGTTCCCTTTCATTTACAGAGAATTTGACCTCCACATTCCCAAAGGGCATTCCGTAAACACGATCGGGATCGTGATGATAAGACGGTCTTGGGTCATTGGCCAATACCTCTATCAGGGACTTATGCTGTTTTTCCGGAACCTTTGCCAGCAGTTCCGGAGGGAAATCCACCTCCAGCATTCGGTTCCACCCACCACTTCTAAAGCCCTCAGTAGCCTCTGGGTGACTATCCGCATAGGGAATATAGGGCTTTATATCAAGAATTGGTGTGCCATCCATAAGATCTGCACCACTAACTACGAGGACCGTACCATCATGGGGATCTACCTCCACCCCTTCCAGCTTCACTGATGATAAACCAATAGGATTAGGGCGAAATGGTGACCTGGTGGCAAACACTCCTACCCGTGTATTACCTCCTAAAAT
Organism: Anaerovibrio lipolyticus LB2005; assembly: GCF_000621545.1. GTDB lineage: Bacteria > Bacillota > Negativicutes > Selenomonadales > Selenomonadaceae > Anaerovibrio > Anaerovibrio lipolyticus_A. The sequence goes on along the minus strand of NZ_JHYA01000002.1, from coordinate 240,191 downwards.
TGGTGGTCTGACCGTTGGGGACCACCCCTCACGAACATTTTCGGAAAATTGCCAGATAAGCCACAAATGTGAAAAGCCTTCTATACCTCTGAGAGCATCCTCATTACGATATTCCGGCTCGAAAACAATACGTCCCTTCAGCTCCTTCACCACCCCACTCTGCCGGGGAATGCCAAACTTGGTTGGAAAATCCGTATGAATTCTTCCTATTATTTTTGTTTCTATAATATCAGCCATGCCTTCAAATCCTTTTCATTTTTTACACATTATTAAACGCATTTCTATCAGTATAGCATACTAATTCAAGACTGACTCCTTACCGTACAGAACATGGCAAAAGAAAAAGCCCTCCCCGAAGGGAAGGCCAACCCTATATAATCACATACATTTTAAAAAAAATAACCATACCACCAGTTCCTTTTAGCAACTGGTGGATATGAATTTATTTATACCACAGGATATGGTTATTTAATTACTATTTTTCGTCTTCCAATAGCTGTTCCAACATATACTCTCTCCGGTTTATAAAAAGTGAAGTAACCTGATAGCTATCTGTCTCCTCATAGGAAGAAATATGAACGCCCTTTTCATCAAAGACAAGTATTTCTGAATAAGGTATCCCTAATAAGATTGGAGAATGGGTAACGATGAAAAACTGTGCCCCATCCTTAACGCTAAAGTATATTTTTCTGAGCAAAGCAAGCTGTCTCTGTGGGGATAATGCTGCCTCTGGCTCATCAAGAAAATAAAGACCATTCTCTTTGAACTGGCTATCAGCAATCCTAAAAAAGCTCTCACCATGAGACATTTCGTGAAAATGCTCAGGTACGCCGCCAATTTTGCTATATTCATCTTCCTTAGTAGCCACATTATAAAAACTCTCGGCACGCAGAAAATATCCCCATTGATTTCTCCTTGCACTTTTTATTAAACGTATGGCATCACACAAATCAGAATGGGAATCATAGGTTGAAAAAGCATAATTTTTCGTGCCGCCCTCCGGGTTAAACCCTGATGCCACAGCCATTGCTTCTAACAGCGTTGATTTACCCATGCCATTTTCTCCAGCGAACAAAGTAATTGGTGCATGAAATTCCAGCTCATCAATAGAATCTATTGCTGGTATATTCCTCAAATAGCTATGGCCGTCTATTTTATCCCAATCAATAATCAACTTACTAATAAACAATGAACTATTCATATTGCTTAATCCCCTAAAAATGAAACCACGATGTGTGCATAAGTAGCAAACCTGAACCCATTACATATCCACTGCTAAAATCTCCATTTCTTCCTCAAATGAAAAATCATAGTGGTTATTTACATTCAAGCCATTCTCATTCCCAATCAATCCCAGGGCAAATGCTTTTATTATTAGCAACTGTCTTATATTTATTTCATCACCATAAGAACCGGAACTAAATCCCATGAATCCATACTTTTTAAGACACTCAGTAAAACATTTTGAGGTAGCATAGCATAAATCTCTATACTTGATCTCCATGATAATTTCTCTATCCTCTTGCGCATATCTATTCTTTAACATAATGGTGACCTTAACTACGAAGTTCGGCTCACCAAATTCTGTAGGATTTCAGCAATATCAAAATAACCAAAATCCAACACCTGACGATAAAGCATTTTCTCCGATGATCGTATGTCACGAATACGGTCAAGAAGCTCTTTCCAGTAATTGCCGCCCCCGACTTTTTTCAACCGCTCATCATCCATCGTAAAGCCCTTGATGATGTATTCCTTCAGCCGTTCCGTTGCCCAGCGGCGGAACTGAGTTCCACGAAGGGACTTGACACGATAGCCTACGGAAATAATAACATCTAGATTAAAAAACTCAACCTGATAATTTTTGCCATCAGAGGCAGTTGTTGCATTTTTTGCAACAACTGCCTCACGCACTAATTCCCCTTCAGAAAAAATATTTTTTATGTGGCGTGAGATAGTTGACTTATCACGACCAAATAGTTCTGTCATTTGATTAAGCGTAAGCCAAACAGTATCATTTTCAAACCGAACATCTATCTTCGTTCTGCCATCATCGGTCTGATAAATGATGATTTCCCCTTGTTCCTCTCTCCCATTATCTATTGTTGCCATATTTTGCCTCTTTCACACTTTCATGGATGTTTGCTGTGTTTATTCTAACATATGTTCGTATAATTGTCCACAAAAAAAGGCCTTCCCCGCAGGGAAGGCCCGATCCTATAATATTTTACACACACAATACACTCGTATAATTATAGCTTAAACTTGCTGATTTCATTCTGCAGCTCCATTGCCATCTTGGAAAGGCTATCGGACGCATTGGAAATCTCCATTACGCTGGCACTCTGCTCCTCTGTTGCGGCAGATACGGTCTCAGCTTCCTCAGCTGCCTTTCTGCTGGCATCACCAATGGTTCTAATATGCCCCATAACTTCCTCTCCGTTGGCAGCCATGCCACTGATAGCGGAGGAAATATGCTGAACCTGACCGGAAACTGTCTCAACGATTTCAATAATCTTGCGGAAGCTCTCACCCATGCTGATAATATTCTGAGTACCAACACGAACCTCCTCGCTGCCCGCCTGCATACCAGCAACGGCATTGTCGGTATCCTTGCGGGTCTGCTGAATAAGATCAGCAATCTGGTTAGCTGCCTCCTGAGAGGACTCAGCCAGCTTACGAACCTCATCTGCTACTACGGCAAAGCCTCTTCCATGCTCACCAGCACGGGCAGCCTCAATAGCTGCATTTAGGGCCAACAGGTTTGTCTGTGCAGAGATATTTGAAATGGTATCCACGATCTGACCAATTTCTGCAGAGCGCTCACCCAATGCAGTAACCACTTCTGTAGACTCATTGGTGCTCTGCTCTATGCGCTTAATCTGTCCAATGGCCTGCTCCAGAGTCTTGCCTCCATCACGGGCTACCTCTGCGGCTTCACGGCCATGGGCTGCTGCTGCATCGGCTTCACCGGCAACTGTCTGAATGGTGTCGTTCAATTCCTCGATGGCCGTTCCAGTGGAGCTAACTGCTTCCAGCTGTTCATTAGTACCTTGGGCAACATTTACAATGGAATTTGCCACCTGGTTGGAGGCCTGTGCAGACTGCTCAGTGGTGGCATTCAGCTCCTCAGCGGCTGCAGCCAGACTATCAGAGGAACCGCTAACCTGCTTCATAACATTGCTTACACCCTGACGCATTTCACGAACCGCCGCAGCCAAAGCTCCCAACTCATTATTGGAGGTAATACGGCTTGGACGATTACGGAAATCACCTGCTGCCAAAAGATGCATTTCATCCATCATAACTGCAAGAGGTGCCATGGCTTTATTCACAGTAACAAGAACTCCCAAGGAAATCAAAACTATAAGAAGCAGGCTTATTCCTACCATGATTTTAAGTACATTGCCTACAGGGGCAAACAGCTCATCCTGATATGCAATGGTAGCCATACCCCAGCCAGTAGCCTTAATTGGGTTATAGAAGGCAATCATATCGTCGCCATCTTTATTGGTAAACTTATAGACACCGGCATCACCGGAAAGCATCTTTTCACCCAAAGTCTTGATTTCAGGATCACTGTCCTCAGAAATCTTTTTCTTCATGATGGCTTCTTCATCAGGATTTACAATGTAAGTTCCCTCCTTGGAAACCAAAAGGCTGTAGCCCTTTTCACCAAGCTTAAAGTCACTTACCTTCTCCATAACTGCATCAACATAGATAGCAGCCAATACCATACCTACATTCTGTCCATTATTGTCCTTTGCCAAAGCAATGGAATTCACAATAATCTTACCAGTGGCCTGGGAAATTACAGGGGATGCCATAAAGGAATCCTTGGCACCAGTCATGGTTTCCTTGTACCAAGCCTTATCTGCATTATGCATTTCCTTGAAGCCGGACTTTGTCTCACCATACAATACGCCAGAGCCATCAAAGGGACCCCAGCTGACGGAGTCATAAACCCCCGGATAAATCTTGTTCATGAGAGCAAGACGATATTTATTGTTCTCATTCATCCCCGCTGGATTATCCTTCAGCACCTTTGCAGAAGGAATATTTGCAGCATTCTGGGTCTCCAACATACGCGTCTCCAGCCATGCAGATACACCATCGGAGACCTCCTGAGCATTGTTCAGAGAGCTGCGTGTCAGCTGATCCTCAAAGGTACTTCCCACATACTTGAAGATTATTCCAGACATAATCACCAGGCCTATTATTACAATAGGCAACACATACATCAGGATTTCCGTCTTTACAGTACGGACATTCCCCTGATTTGAAATGTTGTTATTCGACATAATAACTCCATCCTTTCTTTTAGTTATCAAACTACATATTTGCTATGTAATTTTAGCCACTTTACAAATTATTTTTTCTACATTTATTGGCATATTCCTGCTTTTATCTGCGAAATATTTCTATAGATAATTTCTTTAAATTGAGTATTATTTTTCTTTTAAAGCAGGAAATTATTTATCAATAACGAATTTTAACAATGTACAGTGATTGTGTTACTAACGTAAAAGGACTTTATATAGGAGGTCACAGATTATGTTCGATAGTTTATTCAAATCAAATCAACCCAAAGCTGCCGCACCATCACCAGCAGAACGGATAGCCCCTAAGGCTGTTCGTCCGGCAGCTACACCTACTGCCAGTGCTGCATCCACCCCAGATACCAAGGTGGCTTATCTGTCCACCAGCGAGCTGAATTCTTCAGCATTAACTCCCCTCTTTGACGTTGCCGAAGGGCCTGCACTGGTTATCGGCTATGTTTCCCCAGACAACGACATGAATGATGTCGCTTCCAGCATAAAGGCCGTATTGCCTCCAAATGCCAAGCTGATTTTGTTAACCACCTCCGGTGAGCTGTGCAGACATGCTAGCAGCCGTACATTATATTGCGAAGCACCAGACAATCGTCGCAAGGTTTTACTTCAAGTATTTTCCCGCCGCATGATCGACAACATGTACATCATGACCATCAAACTGCCTAATGATGATCTGCGTCAAGGTCGCGTTGACATGAGCGTTGAAGATCGTGTTAGAAGAATGCAGCAGGAAATTGATAAACATAAGATTCCATTCCGCATGAATGTTAACCATACCTTTGGTTTATTATATATCGATGGTCTTTCCAACTGCGAATCCTTCGTTATGCAGGCATTCTACCAGAATGGTATGTTCCCTATTCCGTTTATCGGCGGCAGCTCCGCCGGTCTGTTGGATTTCCAGCATACTTATATCTACAACGACAGCCAGGTTCTGGAAAATGTTGCTGTGGCTGTTATCGTTCACACATCCAAGAACTATCGCTATGGTATTTTAAAGACTCAGGCCGTTGAAAGGGTAGGCAAATACTTCGACGTAGTAAATGCCAACTCCGCTCTGCGTTACATTTCCACTGTAGAAGACACCAACGGCGATGCTGTTCCATTCATTGATGCCCTTAAGAGAGAGCTGGGATGCTCCAGTGTCTCTGAGCTTAACGCAAAGATGCAGGAATACACCTTCGCCACCGATATAAAAGGTGAAAACTTTATCCGTTCCATTTCCAGCATTGATGAAAGCAACTACCGCATTAATTTCTTCTGCGATATTGAGTCCGGCGAGCGCCTCTACCTTATGAAACGCGTAGGACTGGAAAATGACCTCAAAAACGCTGTGAGAGAGTTTAATCAGGGCAAGCCTGCTCCAATTGGCGCTATCTTAAATGACTGCATACTCCGCCGTCTAGGTTATCCTGAAGAAATCAAGCACATTGATATGTTCAACGAATATCCTGTGGCTGGTTTCTCCAGCTTTGGTGAAATCAGTGGTCTGCACATGAACGAAACATTGACAGCTATTTTCTTCTACTATGAACCAAATGGCACTTCCTTCCACGATCAGTATCTGGATTATTTTGCTGGTCATTATGCGGCTTGTCAGGAATTCTTCCTCACCCGTGTAATCGCCCGTCAGCAACGTGTAGGTGTACTGAAGGATCAGGTGCTTGACCTCTTTGACGAATATCAGCAGAGCCTGCCATCCATTATCCGTACCATTTCCCAGATGTCCAAGGACGTTGATGCGGTTAAGGATTCCATGCAGGAGCTTTCCGGCGGTATCGATGAGCAGGGCTCCTACTTCTCACAGCTGCTGGAACGCAATTCAGAGATTACGCCAAAGCTGAAGCTCCTAAGCTCCAGCACTGAAAAGATAAATGATGTAATGCAGATTATTACAGATATTTCTTCCCAGATTAATCTGCTGGCTCTCAACGCCGCCATCGAGGCCGCCCGTGCCGGTGAACATGGCCGTGGCTTCGCTGTTGTAGCCCAAGAGGTTGGTAAGCTGTCCAAGAGTACCCAGGAGAGTGTTCAAAGCTCCGATGAAGCCATTAACACTCTGGTAAACGATGTTAAGGCCATCGATACCATTTTGGCAAAGAACAAGGAATTTGAAGCCAAAATTGATGAGTTTGATCAGCGCTTCTCCAAACAGGTAGCATCCGTTCACGATAGCCTGCAGCACAGTCTGGAGCAGATTTCCAAATCCACTCAGGTTATCAATGATTTGGACAGCGTTAACGCCACAGTTACCGAAAAACTCAAGGTTCTGCAGGAGACCATCCGCAACATCGAGCTTGGTATTTAATCAACTTCTAATGTAAAAAATTGCCGGTTCCTTTTGGGGCCGGCATTTTTCTTCGATATTCTTATAGAAAGGAGAGATTATTATGGATAAATTCAAAATTCTGCTTTTGACATTCAGCTTTATGCTATTATCTATATCCAGCTGTTTTGCTTGGGGATGGGGCTGGAATGACCTTGATGATATTGGTGACCGCCCCCTGATTCAGTATTATGCACACACTCTGGAAAACGGCTGGTCAGACCGGGCCAATGACGGTGAAGCCGCCGGAGATCCTTACGGTACTCAGACTATTGATGCCATACGGGTACAGTTTCTCACAGGGCGAAATATGTATGTCATGTATCGTGTTCACGTGCAGAATGGTGAATGGACTGGCTGGGCCATGAACGGATCCACAGCCGGTATCTATGGCAAGCCTATTGATGGTATACAAATAGCCTTAGGTAGCTGGAGAGGCGATTTATGGTCCGTTTCCTACAAGGGACGCATCAAGAATCAGGGCTGGTCCAGGGAATGGCTGCCAGAGGGAGAAATATTAGGCAATTTAAATGACCCTATTCTTTCATTTAGAGTAAGGATAGAATAATATATAAAAAAGCATTTTACCAAAATACAAAGAGCAGGGGTAATTGCCAACAGCAATAGGATTTAGATCTTTAAGAAATTATTTTTTACAAACCTGCATTAGTGATAAAAATTATTTGTTTGAGCGAAGCGAGTTATAATTTTTATCGCTATTAACAATAATGTAAAAAATAATTTTAGATCTTAATCCGTGCTGGAGGTAATGCCCCTGCTCGTTTTACAATATATTGTTTTATGATACTGTCTCTGGCTGCTGAGCCTTAATATACATACACCGCATAGCATTAAGAATAGCCAAAACTGCCACTCCCACATCGGCAAATATAGCCGCCCACATGCTGGCAAAGCCAAGGGCACCAGCGACTAAAACCAATACTTTAATACCAATGGCAAACCAGATATTCTCCTTTACAATTCTGAGGCACTTACGGGACACGCGGATGGCTGTGGCAATCTTAAATGGATCATCATCCATCAAAACTACATCGGCAGCCTCTATGGCCGCATCACTTCCCATGGCTCCCATGGCAATACCGATATCTGCCCTGGAAAGCACAGGTGCATCATTAATACCGTCCCCCACAAAGGCCAATGCTTCATCCTCACTACGTTTACCGGCGAGTAGCTTCTCCACTTCACTGACCTTATCCTGAGGCAACAAATCACTTCTTACCTGGTCAAGGCCAAGCTCTGCTGCGACAACGTCAGCTACAGCCTTTGCGTCACCAGTCAGCATAATGGTCTCACGGATTCCCTGGGCCTTAAGTGCTTTTATAGCCGCCTTACTATGTGGCTTAGGAGTATCAGCAACCACGATATGACCCTCGTATTCACCATTAATGGCCACATGGACTATAGTGCCACTATGCTCACAAGGCTTCCAATTAATGCCAAGATCCTCCATCATACGCGCATTTCCAACACAAACCGTATCGCCATTAATAATGGCCTTAATACCCCGGCCGGCAATTTCTTCTGTATTTTCTATATGGCAATCGTCATGCTCATTCGGATAGGCCTCCAAGAGAGAAAGGGCAATAGGATGGGATGAATAGCGCTCCACATGGGCTGCCAAATGGAGAAGCTGGTTTTCATCCAGCTTTTCCGGATGAATAGCTACTACACTAAATGTGCCCTTAGTCAGAGTACCAGTTTTATCAAATACAACTGTTTTAGTTTCCGACAAGGTTTCCATATAATTGGAGCCCTTTACCAGAATACCATGACGACTGGCCGCCCCCAGTCCTGCAAAAAAGGATAAAGGAATAGATATAACCAGTGCACAAGGGCAACTGATTATCAGGAAGGTCAAGGCCCTATACAGCCACTCCCCCCACATGGGTTCACTGTCCATAACAGTTAAAACCACTGGTGGAATTACGGCCAAGGCGATAGCTGCCCACACTACAATAGGGGTATATACCCGGGCAAACTTAGTAATAAATTCCTCAGACTTAGACTTTCTGGAGCCTGCATCCTCGATAAGTTCAAGGATTTTAGAGGCCGTAGACTCACCAAATTCTTTAGTGGTACGCACCTTCAGCAAGCCATTTAAATTGATACTGCCGGAAATTATTTCATTACCTGGTTCAACATCCCTAGGAAGTGATTCACCAGTAAGAGCTGCTGTATTTAAAGTAGAATGACCTTCTAACACAATTCCGTCAATAGGAACCCTTTCACCGGGCTTAACCACAATAACAGAACCAATTTCCACATCATCTGGGTCCACCTGCTCCAACTGGCCATCCTCATTTTCCATATTGGCATAATCCGGAGCAATATCCATTAAGTCTGCAATATCCTTGCGGCTCTTGCCCACGGCATAGCTTTGGAACCATTCGCCAATCTGATAAAACAACATTACCGCAATAGCCTCTACATAATCACCACTACGATACAACGCCAGGGCAATGGCACCTAAAGTGGCAATTGCCATCAGCAGATTCTCGTCAAAGGGCTGACGGTTTCTGATTCCCTTCACAGCCTTTATCAATATATCATGTCCGATTATAAAATATGGAATGATATATAAGGTAAACCTGAACATTCCATCAGCCTCGATAAAATTTAAGGCAATCATAATGACGGAGGTGATGACTATGCGTATCAGATTTTGTTTTTGTTTTTCATTCATGGCAATCTCCCCTTGCAGCTTAATACTGCTCTCATTTATTCAAAGAAGATTTCGCAGTCTGGTTCCACCTTGCGGCAATCAGCCAATACATTTTTCATAACCTCATTTGGCTCAACCCCATCTTCAAATTCAACCTTCATCTTCAAGGCCATGAAATTTACAGAAGCAGCCTTAACGCCATTAACCTTATTGGCTGCATCCTCCATCTTAGCAGCACAGTTTGCACAATCCACATCAATTTTATAGGTCTTTTTCATAATAATATTCCTCTCTTTCTTTTCCTGCATACATCCAAATAATTGTCAGTCAATAGTACGGACAATTAAGTAGTTATTTAATCGTTCTCTATGTCTATATATTAAACAATTGCTTAATCGTTGTCAAGTGAATAATTAAACTTTTGCTTAATTGTTAATTTCTGCTATAATTAATTAAAATACAATATATAAGATCGTTATTCCAGCATAAGGAGTGCTTTATCCATGACTACACTTCCCCATAACCACCATAGCCATGAAGAAGAACAATATATAGTTGAAAATATGCCAGCAGAATGTACCATTGCCGCTGTAGCAGAAGCCATGAAGCAGCTTGGTGATCCTACAAGATTACGTATATTTTGGCTGCTTTGTCACACGGAAGAATGTGTGGTGGATATTGCGGCCTTTATGAATATGTCTTCCCCGGCCGTATCTCACCATCTACGGGTTCTTAAAAACACTGGTCTGGTAACCACACGCCGTGAGGGCAAGGAGGTATACTATACCGCTGCTGATACCCCCATGGTGAATAAACTGCACCATACCATTGAGGAAATCGCAGAAATCAACTGCTGCGACCAGTAAAATAATACTTATGAAAAGCAACGACCATGTAAGAGCTTACCTCTCCTACATGGTCGTTTACATTTCAACGAGACTGTATATACCGTTGAACTCTTTACAATATATCAATTATTTCCCCGGCCAGGGCCTTGTTCATGGATCTCACGGCGCAGAATTTTCCGCACATGCTGCAGGTATCTGCATGGTCATCCTCAGGAGCACGGGAGTCGCGGATAGACTTGGCTGTTTCCGGGTCCAGAGCCTCCTTGTACTGGGCATCCCAATCCAGCTTTCGTCTGGCATCTGCCATACGGTCATCCTGATCGCGAGCCCCCGGCAAGCCCTTGGCAATATCTGCCGCATGGGCTGCTATCTTACTGGCAATAATACCTTCCCTTACATCATCCACGTTTGGCAGGGCCAGATGCTCTGCTGGGGTAACATAGCACAAAAAGGCTGCGCCACTCATGGCTGCTATAGCACCACCAATGGCAGCAGTAATATGATCATATCCCGGAGCAATATCCGTAACCAATGGTCCCAAAACGTAGAACGGGGCACCCTTGCATATTGTCTGTTGCACCTTCATATTGGCGGCAATCTGATCCATTGGCACGTGACCCGGCCCCTCCACCATAACCTGTACATCCTTGTCCCAGGCCCGCTGAGTCAGCTCACCCAAGCGAATAAGCTCCTCTATCTGCACTCCATCGGTAGCATCAGCCAGACATCCTGGACGACAGGCATCTCCAAGGCTTACCGTTACATCGTATTCACGGCAAATGTCCAAAATCTCATCATAATATTCGTAGAAAGGATTTTCCTCCCCCGTCATGGACATCCAGGCAAAAACTAGAGAGCCCCCCCGCGAAACGATATTCATCTTCCGCTCACCCTTGCGAATCTGCTCAATAGTCTTTCTGGTAATACCGCAGTGGAGAGTAACAAAATCCACACCATCCTCAGCATGAAGTCTTACAACATCCACAAAATCCTTGGCCGTAAGAGTTGCCAAATCCCTCTGATAGTGAATCACCGCATCATAAACCGGCACAGTCCCCACCATGGCAGGGCATTCCCGGCACAGCTTCTGTCTGAAGGGCTGGGTATTCCCATGGGAGGATAGATCCATAATAGCCTCTGCTCCCAGATTAACGGCGCTCATAACCTTTTGCATTTCTATATCATAGTCCTTGCAGTCCCTTGATACACCAAGATTAACATTTATCTTGGTTTTCAGCATACTGCCTACCCCATTTGGCTCAAGGCTCTTATGATTTACATTGGCAGGAATGGCTACCTTCCCCTGGGCCACCATATCCATAATAAAGGAAATCTCCCTGTTTTCCTTTTTGGCTACAGCCTCAATCTCCGGGGTAACAATTCCCTTTCTGGCCGCCTCCATTTGTGTTGCATACTCTCTTTTCATTTCTTTCTTACCCTCCATAAATAAAGCAAGCAAGATGAAAGCATACTGGCTTTCATCAGCCCTTACACGAAATCTAGAGCTCATCTTCATCTTTCAGATTCGATTCGCTAAGATTTCATAGTAAAAGACAGTGCCCGTTTGGACACTGCCTTACTTGTTTATATATGGATCAGAGCAAGGCCACATCAACCCTATATGCTCTGTAAGCATTCCTACGTTGGCATTATCCAAATCAGGTTCAGTGTCGTGTGTCTTTTCATACACACCTCTCAGCATTTCCGCTCCCCTCGCTATTCTGTTACCTCTTAAATATATCACTGTATATAGATTATGACAATTATTTTTCATAATTAATCATAATTTGCCTTGTTTTTTAAGCCTCATTTGACTGCTTGATATAAGCCTCCATGGTTTTATATGCCTTGCCACTGTCGATCATTTCAGCCGCCAGTTCAATACCAGCCTGCATGGTTGGTGCCTTCTGAGCCACATAAAGGGCCAGTCCCGCATTCATCAGCACAGCATTTCTCTTGGTTCCCTGAATTTTACCAGACAAAACGCCTTTGGTAATCTCAGCATTTTCCTCGGCAGTGCCTCCCACCAGTTCATCCTTGCTTCCACGCACCAGACCGAAATCCTCAGGACAAATCTGGGTAGTACGATAATAGCCATCCTTAAGCTCGCATACAGTGGTGGGAGCACTTGGAGATACCTCATCCAGACGATCCTTACCGTGAACCACCACAGCATTGGCTACACCTAGCTTATCCAAAACCTTGGCTACCGGCTCCACCAAATATTCATCGTAAACACCCAGCAGGAAGTAGTCCGGATTGGCTGGGTTTGTCAATGGACCAAGAATATTAAATACTGTTCTAAAGCCCAGCTCCTTGCGGATAGGACCAACATACTTCATAGCACTATGATATTTCTGGGCAAAAAGGAAGCACATGCCACAGCCGTTAAGCATCTCCAATGCCTTTTCAGGACTCTGCTGAATATTTGCTCCAAGGGCCTCCTGCACATCAGCAGTACCGGATTTGGAGGAAGCCGCCCTATTTCCGTGCTTTGCCACCTTTACCCCAGCTGCAGCAATAACAAAGGCAGAGGTAGTGGAAATATTAAAGGTATTGGAACGGTCACCGCCGGTCCCCACAATTTCCAGTACCTTAAGGCCAGGGTGTGGAACCGGGGTTGCTAGTTCACGCATAGCTGCTGCACAGCCGGAGATTTCCGCTATGGTTTCCGCTCTGGTGCTCTTGGTGGAAAGAGCTGCCAAAAAGGCTGCATTCTGGGTTTGGGAGGTCTGGCCCTTCATAATTTCATTCATTACAGTGTACGCCTCATCATAGGTCAGGTCCTCTTTTCTTACGATTTTTTCAATTGCTTCTCTAATCATTTTTTTGGCTCCTTTCAAACAGCAAAACATTTTTTTGAAAGCTCTTAACTGCTTTCCTTCCAGCAGCCTGACCGAAGTGTGGGCAAATAATAAAAACGCCCTCAACGATAAAAACTATCGTCAAGGGCGAGAATAAACTATTCCCGTGGTGCCACCTAGATTTGCGACTTCACACACTCAGCAGGATACCATCATATCCCCGGCAACTAACGTATGCCTTCACGTCATGAGATACTCTGCCATGTACAAAATCCATTGCATTTCATCATGCCCTCTGTGGTCCATTTACAAATCAGCGTTCTGTCCGGCTCTCAGCTTCCCGGACTCTCTGTGAGTGCCCCTTTTGCTTGATCTCCACATCATAGGTTTGTTCAATATTTTTTTGAACCTGTTAGTATTAAACTGCAAAAATCAAAAAATGTCAAGGTAAATGTTACTTTACATTTTGCTGGTATCGATAGTACAGTCACATTGTCCTTCCACTGTGCACACTGAAAAATACTTTTCCTCCAGGGGAATCCAGCGTGACTCAAACATTTTTGCTCCTTCAGCACCATTTCTCCTAATAATACGCTCCATCTGCTCATCAGGAGACACCGTCATAAATATGCGATAATCATATATATTCACCAGTGAAGGATGGCAGCTATAGGAGCCCTCCACAATGCATAGGTTACCTGGACGGATAATCACCGCTTCCTGCAAGGACTGGCTTTTGCAGTCAAATCTCTGATACGGAAGCTCCAACGCACCTTTTCGCAAAGGCTCAAGTACCTCCGACAGGAACCGTTCATGGTCCACATTTTCCCCTGGCGTACTCAGTCGTGCTGCAGTACGTTGCTCCGGACGCAAAAAAAAGTCATCCATGTGAAAGACCGTGGCCCCGGTCTGTTCCTTCAAATACTGGGCCAATGTAGTTTTTCCGGCACCACATCTGCCATCGATAGCTATAATTACCCGTTTATTCCTGTTCCTCTCCACCAGGGAATAAATTTTATTCAATATGCTTGTTGACGATATACTATATTTTTCTTTCAAAATAAATCCCCCACTTTACTACCCGTATAGTATAACATAAGCGGATGGCAGGTGGGGGAATATTATACTGTTATTGTGCACCCATTACTGCTGTACCTCTCCCAGAGAGAATTTCAATTTCCAGAAATCATCCACTGGGCGATTTTCATTAATGAGCTTTATTACCTTCAGCACCCCGCCATGGGATACCACCACGGAATCACCGTCAAAGGCGTCTATTTTCCGTTCAAGACCCTTCCAGCACCATTCAACACGCTGATAAAATTTCTTGAAGCTCTCTCCCTGAGGAAATCGGAAATTAATCCAATCCTCCTGCCATTCAAGGCATTCCTCCGGATATTTCTCCTTTATTTCCTCGTAATCCATGCCTTCCCAACGGCCAAAATCTATTTCCGTCAGATAAGGCACCACTTCTATTTGGCAGGGAACATCCAGATTTTCCTCCAAAATACAGGCTGTCCTAAAAGCCCGCTGTAAAGGGCTGGTGAAAATGGCCACCTTATGGGCAGAATTATCCTTCAGCAACTCTGAAAGCTCTTGTGCGGCCTCTCTTGCCTGAGCCCTCCCCTGCTCTGTCAATAGGGTATCCAATCTGCCATAGTAACCCCTATGGCAATTTCCCTCAGATTCTCCATGTCTTACCAAATAGGTTGCCATTGTTCTCACCTACTTATCAAATTAATTATTTTTATGACGATTTTGCCCGACAGGCTTCCATAGCTTCAGCCTCCAGATGGGCCATCTGATCAATATGGGCCACTGTATAAAGCATTGTACGCAATATATTCAGCTCCAAAATAGCACCTGTACCCTCACCCAAAGCCAAACCAGCTCTAATAGGCACCTCATCTTCATTAATGCCCCCCAGGGCCAAAGCGTATTTCATCCCCGGCTCCTTGGAAAGATGAGAAGGTATCATTGCACGGGCAACATCAGGATGAATTTTGGCAGCACAGGCAAAGGCCACTGCCGTAATAAAGCCATCCAGTACAAATGGAATACGCAGCTCACCGCAGCGAACCATGGCACCACATAGGGCTGCAATATCGAAGCCACCCACATAACGAATTATATCCTGTGGTGTTCTCAAAAATTCCTTATATTTCCTCACTGCATCAGCTATAACCTGTCGCTTGCGCTGTATAACCTCCGGAAAAGCTGGATTGGCTCCATATCCCACAATAAATTCTGCGGAGATACCAGAAAGGGCATGAAGGACCGCAGAGGAAGTGGTAGTATTTCCTATACCCATTTCCCCAAAGGACAGTATATTGTGTCCCTGTCTTACAGCCTCATCCACCTGTTCATAGCCAACGTCATAGGCTCTTTGAAACTCCTCTGCCGTCATGGCCGGTTCCTTCAGAAAATTTCTCGTTCCCTGACGAACCTTGCGGTTAAGTCCTACAGATTCCTCGCGCTTGATCCCCACATCCACTACCAGCCAAGGAATGTTATTGGACTGGCAAAAACAGCTGATGGTTGACAGCCCCAGCATCATATTTCTGGCCTGCAAATATGTTATGTCCTGAGATTGGCGCACTACACCTTCTTCCACTATACCATTATCTGCCGCAAAAATAAAATGAAAAGGCCTAAGATCAAACTGTATTGTCTTCCAAGCCCGCATCAATTTCTGTATCTGAAGCTCCAACAAGCCCAGACTCTTTTTAGGCACTGCCATCCTTGAGGTTAATCTTGCTGCTTCATCCATCTGTACCATAATTTTGCCTCCTTAGATTTTCAGTTCAACACCACTTTTCTTCTCCCGCATGAGGATTTCCGTCAAATGAACTACCTGGGCTCCGGCCTCAATGGGTGGTATACCATTGCTGTAAATGTTTGATACCACTGTGCGCTGGGATTCTGGCTTCTTTGGACTGGATTCATAAGCCATATATACACTCATGCTTTCCCCAGTGGCCAGTCCCGGTCTTTCCCCAATTAGTTGTATTGTAACCTTGGCTCCCAGGGCCTCACTGATTCTGTCCATGGTGGCTACACGGCTATAGCGGACAAATATGGGGGTTCCTACCTTGTATTTTTTCTCTCTGAAGCCATCCATCATAATGGCATACATATCCTTCAGATTGGCATTTATAGCAAATCCGCTAAGACCATCCGCCACGATTATCTGCACATCAGGCTGGTGAATGCAGTCCCTCTTTATGGCCTCAGTAGTTTCCTCAGAGAAAATACGCCCCAAATCCGGCCTTCTGACATATTCCTCCTTGTTATTGACCATGGTCTGAACCTTGTAAAAGCCCATTTCGTCCACCAGAGATTCATCTATCTCCGTCCAAACTGCATCCTGGGCAATAGCATGGTCGGCCCGAAATTTCAGCAATGTTTCAGTCTTGAAGCGGTCACCAGCTCGCCCTACCCCCAGTCGGGCATTAGTGGTCTTTTTCAGGCGCTTTACCAGCTCCAAGCTTTTCGGGTTATCAATTAACACCTTATCCTTAACCTCCGGCAAGGATACATCAGGTACAAATTCTTCTTTCATCATACGGCACTCCTTAAATGCATTTCCTGCTCTCTGCTGATGAACAATGACGGATCACCGGCGATTTGTGAAAGATTTCCCAGCTCATCAAAAATCCCCAGCTCCTTCATACGCTTCTCAAATGGAGCGATTGTCTGCTTTCCGCTTAATCTGCGTAACGCTGCTGCATCATGGTAGCTGGTGGTCTGATACATGAGCATTACATCGTCCCCTGCTGGTATTCCCATAATGTAGTTGCAGTCAGCCATGGTCAACATCATGGCCAAATTTTCCAAGTCATTCTGGTCTGCCCGCATGTGGTTGGTATAACATACATCACAGCCCATAGGAATACCGGTGAGCTTGCCCATAAAATGATCCTCTAGCCCCGCCCGAATCATCTGACGGCCATCATAGAGATACTCAGGACCAATAAAACCAACCACTGTATTTACCAAAAACGGATTATACCGCTTGGCGAAGGCATAGCAACGGGCCTCCATCACCAGCTGGTCAGCACCATGATGTCCATCAGCCGACAGCTCAGAGCCCTGGCCTGTCTCAAAATACATGAAATTAGGGCCTGTTGAACTTTTTCTTTCCTTCATGATGGCGTAAGCCTCGTCAATCAGGGCAACATTTATGCCAAAGGCACGGCTGGCCACCTCAGAGCCTGCAAGACTTTGAAACATTAAATCCATAGGGGCCAGATTCCTTTCCAGAACCTTCATCTGGGTGGTAACATGAGCCAATACGCAATTCTGGGTTGGAATATCCCATTTATACATGAAATCCTTAAATTCCTTAAGTATATCCGCCACGCTATCTATGGCATCCACTGCCGGATTCAGTCCTATAACCGCATCCCCTACGCCATAGCTGATACCTTCCATAACTGAGGCCATTATTCCAGCCACATCATCGGTGGCATGATTTGGCTGTAATCTGGAGGATAAAGTTCCCGGCTTACCAATAGTAGTATTGCAGGTGGCCTCCACATGCATTTTCTTGGCAGCATATACCAAATCCATATTTGACATGAGCTTAGCCACGGCAGCAACTATTTCAGAAGTCAAAGCCGGACGAATAGCAGCGATTTCCTTCTCCGAGGCTGATAATAAAAATTCCCGGAATTCTCCAACAGTCATTGCCTTAATACGGCCAAAGACCTCCTCATCTACTGAATCCTGATCCACTCTGGTTATGTCATCATCTTCATAGGGAACCACTGGATTATTGCGCAAATCCTCTAAGGTCATATCAGCCAATACTGTCTTGGCGGCAATTCTTTCCACTGTAGACTCCGCAGCCACTCCGGCCAATATATCTCCCGATTTTTCCTCATTTGCTTTGGCCAAAACCTCCTTCACATCCTTAAAGGCATAAGTGTGACCAAATAATGTCGTTTTTAATCTCATATAACTAACCTACCTTCAGCTCTTGAATATCAATGTCTTCACCGCCACAGGAACTATGCCGGATACAGATTTTCCCACATCCACATAATCTCCATCCGCAGCATGAATACGATCCAGGCAAATAACATGATGCTGACTGGCAAACTGTCGAAGCAGCATTCCCAAGGCCTTTGCAAAATCCTGTTCCACAATAACCAGCAGAATATCCCCCTCATTTCTTGTGATATCCGCTAAAGCCTTGGCTACAGCCTTAACTGCACTGTATTCAGGGGATCTTTTCCCTGCAAAGGCTATGGCCACCTGCTGAGACTGAGGATAAAAACGCCTCTTTCTCCTATATTCCTCCTTCAGCTCATGCCCCTGTTCCGTATGGTCAAGATGTAACACCGGGATATTTGTCAATGGCACACAGCCATCATCCATAATCACCGTACTGCCACTAATTCGTACAGAATAACTGCCAGCACCAATGACAGTGGCTCTAATCTTTTCCCGTGGCTCCAATAAAGTTATCCCGCACTCCCGACTGAATATACGGCGAATAGAGGCTCCCAACAAAGGACCAATATCCCCGTATTTATTTACCTCCCGGATATCAACATAGCCTCCATCCCATGAGCTGTCATAAATACATTCAGCCACACCACCGGAAAACATCACCCTTTCAAATTTCTTATACTCTATACCATGATTGATGAATAATTTTTCCTCAACAGCAGTTAATTCCTGTCCCTGACAAATATGCAGAAGTACCATGGCCAATGCATCAGTAAGCTGCCTAAGATAATTCAGCTCCACCTTGTCACCTATTTTCAGGGGCAGGGACATTTCATTAATCAGCGGTATAAGGCGGTCAGAAATATAAGTAATTTTCCCATTCTCATCCAAACGCACCAGGCGTCCACCAATATCCAAAGCAAAGGAATCCTGTATTTCCTCGTTGGAAAATACCGCAGCATTGGTGGTACCTCCACCGATATCAAAATTTATAACCGCTCCTTCCCATACCCTTGAAGCAGCTGCGGCCCCAGAGCCAAAGCCGGCCAAAACAGATTCCAGATCCGGACCGGCCTCGGCCACCACGAAGTCACCTGCCTCTGCTGATAGTCCTTGAAGGGCTTGTCGGGCATTTTCCTTGCGGGAGGTTTCACCAGTTATAATCACGGCTCCCGTGGAAATATCCTGACGCTTTATGCCCGCCAGATGATATTCCTTTTGTAATATAGAAATTAACGCAGGGATATCAATACGGTTATCCTCCATCATAGGTGTAAAGTATATCTTGCTTTTATAAATTATCTCTTTTTCCTTGATACGGATTTCGGGAACCGCCGTATATGATATATTTTCCAGCTTTATGCGGCTGAATATCACCTGTGATGTGGTGGTTCCCAAATCAATACCGGCACTTAGAATTTCCTGCTCCATAATTTATTCCTGATCCAAATCATCCATAACACCAAATTCTTCTTCGTATGGACGGATATGCTTATTGCCATGGATAAAGTAATATGCAATAGCCACTATATAAATACCAGCCACATAAGGAAGAGCAGCACTAGAAGCCATTACCAGACTTACTACACAGAAAATAGCCATTACCATGCTGATAATTGGAATAATAGGATAGGACACACGGAACGGGCGCTTCAGATTTGGTTCCTTGTTACGCAAAATAAACAGGGAAATCAAAGAAGTAACATACATAACAACGGAGCCATAGCAAGCAATGGTGATTACCAAATCAGTAAGACCTGTAAGTGCTGTAAAGAGACATACAATACCTGGCAGGATCAGAGCCCATACAGGGGTATGATGCTTTTCATCAATATGTGCCAGGAACTTTGGCAGATAGCCGGTACGGGCCATAGCATAGGTCTGACGGGAATAGCCCACGATAATACCATGGAGAGATGCAACCAAACCGAAAAGGCCAATACCACTCATGAGAAGAACCGGCATGGAACCATCACCATATACAGAAGCCAAAGCCAATGGCAATGGGAAATCAACAGCAGAAACAGCCTCAACGTTACCAAGGCCGGCGGTAAGGAACAAAGTTAACGCAGCCATAACCAGCAGAGTAGCCATACCACTAAGAAAGCCCTTTGGAAGATCCTTCTGAGGATTTACCATCTCCTCAGCACTCATGGCACCGCCCTCAATGGCCAGATAGAACCAGATTGCAAAAGGAACAGCTGCCATTACACCGCTGAAACCGTTTGGAAGAAGAGGCTCAGCCATTACCAGTGCAGGATCAAAATGAGGAGCTGCCAGGAACCAGTACACCACCAAACCAAGGAGAGCAATTACTGTTACAGCCAGCTCAAAGGTGGCAGAGGTTTTCATTCCCAAATAATTCAGGAAGATGAAGAAGAAAAATGCAGCTACAGTTGCCACCATTGGGTCAATTATCGGAAGCAGGGCATGTACGTAACCACCTACAGCCAAGGCAATAGCCGGTGGAGCAAATACAAACTCTATAAGGCAGCTGATACCATTAAGATAGCCGCCAAACTTACCCAGCGCACGGCGGGCATAGGCTGAAGGACCACCAGCATGTGGAATTGCTGTTGCCAGCTCCGAATATGACAAAATAAAGGTTACATAGAAAATAGTTACCGGTATAAGAGCCAATGCCAGGCCCATAACACCGCCCTCGGCAAAGCCATAGCTCCAGCCGAAGTAATTACCGGATATAACAAGGCCTACTGCCAATGACCACAAATGAATAGGCTTTAATACACGACTTAAATCTTCTTCCTTCTTTGGTACTTCCATTACTGCAGTACCACTATAATTCATGCTCATACATATTCCTCCCTTACTACTTTGCTTTAAACAAAAAAGCCGCCAAAGCTTCTCGTCAGAAACTTCGACGGCCCCATTGCCAAGCATATAAATATAATACCTAGATAACTACACTGACAGAAAAAGCTTCGCCTTACAGTGCCAAGGGCACTGGGGCGAAGCTTCATTGCTAGTCAGTATCAAGTTATGGGCTTAATATAAACTATTATTTTATTTTTGTCAACACTTTAAACAAAAGATAATTTTTATTCTTCATTGTCACTGGCTGCCAGCTTCTCCTGATATGCAGCGATAGCCTTGGACTGTACATCCTCAGGAGCCTGATCGTAGCGGGAGAATTCATAGGAGAAGTCGCCCCGGCCACCAGTCATAGAGCGAAGCACCGTACTGTATCCATAGAGCTCCATCTGCGGAATCTCCGCTTCAATAATCTGCTTACCATTCATCGGGGTCATGCCCATTACACTGCCCCGACGCTTGTTCAGGTCACCAATAACATCACCTATATAGGAATCAGGCACCGTTACCTTCAGCATTACAAATGGCTCCAAAAGGACTGCTCCTGCCTCCATAATCCCCTTCTTGAAGCACTGCTCTGCAGCAATCTTAAAGGAATTCTCTGAGGAATCAACGGAGTGATAAGAACCATCATAAAGGGTGGCATGAACGCCAACTACAGGATAGCCTGCCAATGGTCCCCGCTCACAGCCTGCGGCAATACCCTTTTCAACAGCAGGGAAGAAATTCTTTGGTACTGCACCGCCTACAACCTCTTCATCAAATACATACGGATCATTGGTGCCAGATGGACCAAAGCGCATCTTTACATGACCATACTGGCCGTGTCCACCAGTCTGCTTCTTGTACTTAAACTCCACATCAGAACGCTTCTTTATGGTCTCACGGAAGGCAACCTTCGGTTTCTCTGTCTTAATCTCAGCCTTATACTCATTGAGAAGTCTGGACTGGATAATTTCCAGATGCAGGTCACCCATACCATAAATCAAGGATTGACGGTTGGCATTATCACGTTCAAACTTAAAGGTCTGATCCTCTGCGGCAATCTTCTGCATTGCCATAGCAATCTTATCCACGTCACCCTTCTTAACCGGCTTCCATCTCATGCAGGTATAAGGTGTCGGCAAATCCATCTTGGCATATACCACTGGATTATTCTTTGTAGACAAGGTATCACCAGTCTTAACCGCCGTCTGCTTGGCCAAAGCACCCAAATCGCCAGCATGAAGCTCAGGAACCTCAGTAGCCTTGTTACCACGCAGTACGTACAGCTTACCAATTTTAAACTCATTGCCGGTACGCACATCATACATTATATCATCGGCCTTAACTACACCAGAGCGAATCTTTATCAAGCTGTAAAAACCAATAAATGGATCCGCGATAGTCTTAAACACAAATGCAGTTTTTGGCTTAAGAATATCAAAGTTTGCCTCGAAAATCTCATTTGTCTGGGCATTAATACCAGACATTTTGCGATTATCAGCGGATGGCATATACTTTACAATGTCGTCCAGCAAGGTATACACACCGCGCTGAGCAATACCAGATCCTGACTCCACAGGAATGATGGAACCATCGGAAATAGCACTTCTTACTGCCGCACGAATCTCTGCCTCTGAGAAAGAGTCACCTGACAAATAACGGTCAAGAAATTCTTCAGATGTTTCTGCAACGGCCTCCATCAATGAATCATTATACTGATTGAGGTAGCTTACGGAATAGTCCGGAACCTCCTCCTCCACGGCCTCTTCCCCCTGATAACGGAAGGCCTTTTTCTGAATTACGTTGATATAGCCTGCCAGCTTTTCATCCTCACGCAACGGCATATTGAAAGGTGCAATCTTCTTGCCGAACATAACATTGAGATCATCCAGCACCTGACGATAGGAAACAGAGTCAATATCCATATCTGTAATAAAGAAAATTCTTGGCAGGTGATACTTCTCGCAAAGATCCCACGCACGCTCTGTACCTGCCTCCACTCCGGCCTTACCGGAAACCACAATAATAGCACCGTCCGCTACGCTCATGGCCTCATTGACCTCGCCCTCAAAGTCGAAGAATCCTGGAGTATCAAGAACATTAATCTTAAAATCGTCCCATTCAACAGGAACAACAGAGGTAGATATGGAAATCTGTCTTTTAACTTCTTCCTTCGTACAATCGGAAATAGTGGAACCATCCTCTATCTTGCCCGGTCTTGACACTATACCGCTCAGATAAGCCATTGCTTCAGCCAAGGTTGTCTTTCCGCAGCCACCATGGCCCAGCAAAACCACATTACGAATTTTGTCAGTAGTATAAACCTTCATGTTAACCCCTCCAAATTCTCTTAGAAGCCTCTCTCGATATCTTATTTATGATTCTTTAATTGTTCCCCTAATTATCGAAGCCTCCTCACAAAAAAATCCTATGCTTTTAATATTCTCTAATTATGGTCAAATTCCTCTAATTGGAAATATATTATTAAATTTTAGTCAATAAACTGTGTAAAATTCCCCTTATTTTTTGAATCCAACATCATGCCTACTGCTTAAAAGAGTATTTTTTTACCCATAAATGCGTTATAATTAATACCAAATATAGTACGAGAAGGGTGAACTTACATGGAGAAAACTAGTAAAACCTATCAGGCATATATTGAAATACTCAAGCGGGAGCTGGTGCCAGCCATGGGCTGCACGGAGCCTATTGCCATTGCATATTGCGCTGCCAAGGCCCGTGAAGCGTTGGGAAAGCTGCCGGATAAAATCACAGTAGCTGCCAGCGGAAACATCATAAAGAACGTAAAAAGCGTTATTGTCCCAAATACTGATGGCCGTAAGGGTATCGAAGCCGCAGCAGCCATCGGAGTGCTGGCTGGTGATGCCAATGCCGCGTTGGAGGTAATAGCCCATGTAAAACCGGAGGATAAGGAAAAAATTGGCAGCTACATGGAAAACACCGAAATCCATGTGGATGCCGCCCAATCTGAGCATGTATTGGACATTATCGTTACTGTATGGAGCGGAAGCGATACCGCTGAGGTGCATGTAGTAAATGAACACACCAATATAGTTAAAATTTCCAAAAATGATGCGGTTATATTTGAAAAGGAAATTGTAGACTCCGTTGATACTGGCAAGCCAGATTATGAATGCATGACAATTGAGGATATTTACGATTTTGCCATGACCTGTGATCTTAACGACATCAAAGAAACCATTGATCGTCAGATTGCCTACAACACCGCTATTTCCGACGAGGGACTGAAAAACAACTATGGTGCCAATATAGGGAAAACCCTTCTGAAGGCTTATGGAAATGATGTTCATGTTCGTGCCCGGGCCCGGGCTGCTGCTGGCTCCGATGCCCGCATGAACGGCTGTGAAATGCCAGTGGTTATCAACTCCGGAAGTGGCAATCAGGGGATGACTGTTTCCCTTCCAGTTATTGAATATGCCAAGGAGCTGGGCAACTCTCAGGAGGAGCTGTACCGTGCCCTTCTGCTATCCAATCTTGTCACCCTCCACGAAAAGGAGGGTATTGGCCGTCTTTCTGCCTACTGTGGAGCTGTAAGTGCCGGAGCCGGGGCAGGAGCTGGCATTGCCTGGCTGTGCACCAAGGATTACAGTGCCGTAATCCACACCATCGTCAATGCTCTTGCCATTACCTCCGGTATCGTCTGTGACGGTGCCAAGGCCTCCTGTGCAGCCAAAATATCCGCTGCCGTGGATGCGGGCATTATGGGATTCGAGATGTTCCGCAACGGACAGGAATTTTACGGTGGCGACGGTCTTGTTCTGAAGGGTGTGGAAAACACCATCAGAAACATCAGCCGCCTAGGCCGCATTGGCATGAAGGAAACGGACAAGGAAATAATCAAAATGATGATCGGACAATAAGTCTTTCCCGTAGAAAAGCAGGGCTGTCAATGACAACCCTGCTTTTTTTGTTCCTACACTAAGGCGTTTTTGAGTTTAATATTCCGTTGGTGTTTTCGGGTCAGGCATTCTGCCGCCGTATGTAACTCCCTGGCCACCATTGTATTTCTTCAAAAGCTCATGGGGCAGCTCCCGCCATTTGTGGAAATTATTAATGGCATTTTTCTCCAGAGCAGCAGCGAACTTCTCCCGACTGTGGCCCTTGTAAGACTTGACCAATCCCAAAGATGTTTTCTCCGAATCCTCCACGGCCTTGCTGACCATCGGTGACATAATATTGAAGAACCCCTGATTCAGGGCCATAACCTCGTTGGAGGCCCAATACAGTTTGTCCGGATTGTAGGTATCCCGCAGGGCCTTGTCATAGACCTTTGGAAGCTTGCCCACAGTAAGAGGTATGAATGGATTTTCATACGGAGCATTGGTGGAGAACCATACCACCGGTGATGGCAGGGACTCATTGAGCTGCACAATGTGGGTATAAGACGTCTTGGCGGAAAGAATGGAACGCTGTCCCTCCTCCACCTCATAATGATAAGGTGAACCATAAAGCCCGGACAGAGGGCCCCTGGACTTATCATATTCTGTGCCGGCATAATAGTTGCGATACAAACGGGCCAAATCCTCCACTCCTAATTTCCTCTCAGGATGAATGGACAAAGGATATGTCTTGGCATCCCAGTCCGCCACTCTTGATGGCAGATTACGGGATGGAGCCACATCGTTCATGGCACTCCATACACGGCGCTGGGAATAGTATGGATGGTGGAATTCTCTTGACTCCATGGAGCGTACCCAATCCAGATTTCCATTTTCATCATAGGCTGCCCATTCGGCATCCTTAATCATCTGAGGCAGCTTTGGATTAAAAATCTGGTCAGGATTTCCCTCTTTAATGGCACGAATTCTCAACTGATTGGCGGCAATGAAAAAATCTCCGTCAGGAATCCTCTCCGCAATCCAAAAGCCTCCCTTTCCCCCGGGAGCTGGCTGCATTTCCAACACCCAGCACTCATTTTGGTCAGCCACCGCCAAGGTTTCTGCAGTACCCCATAAACCATACTCATCAATTAGACTGCCCATCAGTTCTATGGCTTCCCGGGAAGTCTTGCACCGTTCCAAAGCAACACGGCTCAGCTCTGCGGCGTAGAAAATACCTTCCCCTTCCCTATAAGGTGCCTCCGGCAAGTGAGCGGACATATCGGTGCATTCACCAAAAATCAGCCCGTGCTCATTGGCCACGCCATAAGCCGCATCCATATAAGCATAGGTGTGCTCCACCTCCGGGATGTAGCCAATAGGCTTTGTCTTTGGACGTCCCGGGTAATTATAGTCATCGCTGCGCTCCGGGGCCACCAGATTTGGCTGGGCAAAGCAGTTGTAGTCCGGCATTTCAGTCAATGCAGCCGCTGATGGATACACTGGCCGCATACTGCCGCGTGGATGGTCCTTGGCTGGTACAAAGGCAAGATTCATATCACTGCCAAAGGCATCATTGGAGTGTGAAACAATCATGCTCCCATCCTCGGAAGCCCCCTTGGTCACCACCATTACCGTACATGCTTCCGTACTGGCTCCCAGAAGCATAAGTGCAGTCATTCCTGCTGCAATAGTCTTTAACAATATGGCCACCTCCCATAAATTTAATCCTAGAAATCCGGGTACATATGCTGTATACGGGTACACTTCTACACGGGAGGTAGTATTCCTGCAATAAAATAAAAAAAGCGTCCTGCTTGCACAGGACGCCATGTTTCAATATTACCAATACATATTTAAGAAATTGCCCATATAAGCATAGCCATTCATGCGTGTCATGGCACTGCTGGTATAAACCTGAGCCGTCTTCAGCTCCTTGCCAAAGAGGGACTCAACAGATGGGAACAGCTGATCCTTCTGGGCATTAGCGGCACTGATGTGTGACTCGGTCTTGCCTGCTAAGCCATCCTTGCCCATGATACGGGATACCTTATCCGGAGAATTGGTAATGGCATTAGCCAGCTTGTCCTCATCTACGGTAAGACTGCCATCCTTGCCAACACTAATACCAATGCTGTTATAATTTGAAGCACGATAAGAAGTATCAGCAAACATCTCACTTACCCGGCCCATACGCTTGGAAATAGCAGCATTGTCCTTCATAAAGCTAACAGTGTCATTGTAGCTGCTTACGAAGTCCTTTACGTTCTTCAGGGCAGTCTTCAGACCATCGCTCATCTCGGTCTGGGTGCTGGTAGTGGTCTTGCCGTCCTTATCAGTGGTGGTAACATCCTTCGTTGTCAAAGCATCCTTACCCACATTAAAATCAGTGGACTTCAGAGTCTTTAAGGACTTGGAAAGGTCATCCATCTTTGAACTGAAGTCCTCGTTGAAATCCTTTCTGGTGCTTTCGTAGGAAGAAAGCAGCTCCCGGGCACTTTCCTTTACGCCATAGATATCAGCAGCATTAAAGCCAACCCCGCTGCTGCTCTGATTATTGGCATAATTGTTCCACATTGTGGAAATGGCATTATTCTGATTTGCAGACTTTTTGCCACCGGAAGAAATGCCATAATTCTGAGTAAATTGGCTAAAACTGTAATTATTGTTAATCATAGAATTAATTGTCATAGCCATAAGTCATCCACCTTTCATCCTTGAAACCTCATACATCCTATATAGCAATAACAAAGCGCACAATTTTCCTATTGTGATTTTATCATATTTTAGCCTTTTTGTCACTGTATTTATATAAGAAGGAAGTGGTCATATTTCTGCCCATTCAGCTTCTTTAAAGCCTACCGACACCTTATCCTCGGCTACTAAAAGAGGACGCTTTACCAGCCTACCATCCGTTGCCAATAATTTTAGCTGTTCCTCCTCACTCATAGAAGGCAACTTATCCTTCAGCTGCATTTCCCTATATATCATGCCACTGGTATTAAAGAATCTCTTTAATGGCAGTCCGCTCTTTTCATGCCACTCCTTAAGCTCATCATAAGTAGGATTGTCAGTAGCAATATTTCTTTCAGTATATTGTATTTTATGTTCCTCCAGCCACTTCCTTGCCCTCTGACAGGTGGTACATTTTGGATAACATATAAATAACATATTTACAGCCCCTTTATGTTATATATCAACATTAAGTCATAATTTGGCCCCTTCTGGTTGGACGTGACCTTTTTTATAATGAACATTTATCATAAATTACATCTTTTTTGACTTATAAATAAACGATCCTACTAAAGCTATTATACCGACACCAAGTATAAAAAACAAAACAGCAAACACATTCTGATGGGTCGAATAAAAATCATCACCATATATTCCAGGTATCATTATGTTAATAAAAAGCAAGAAAGAAAAAACTTCACTAAAGTACCTACGCTTCGTTATTTTTAATCTATGTAACGCAACAACTAACGGAATAAAAAAAGGAACCACTAATGTTAAAGACCCCAAGGCATGAAAAATTAATCGAGCAAAACCTTGAATATTAATAAAAAAATTAACCACAGAAACATTTTTAGGAATCATAGGTATGCACAACAAAGCCGCAGACAAAACGAGCCTGTGAAAAAATCTCTGTAAATAGAGTCTTCTATGGCAATAAAAACTATATATTTCATAATTTTGCTGGAATTGGTTGAAACCGGTTCCAGCATTTTTCTTAGCTGTAATTTTAGACAACTCAATAAACTGAGGACTGGCTCCAGGCCTCAATTTCAATAAAGTTGCAACAAGAAATAGCCTAATATTCAAGCCGATCTTCGTACATAATGCTTAATTCGCCGTATACACGGCCCCAATTACGAATCGGCATAGTCCATTTTTTAGTGGCTTCCAGAGTAGCAAGATATAGTGCCTTCATTAAGGCCTGTGAATCCGGGAAAACGCTGCGCTGGCGGTTAAGACGCCTGTAGCTGGAGTTGAGGCTTTCAATAGCGTTAGTGGTATAAATTACCTTCCTGACCTCCGACGAAAATTTGAAAATTGGCGTTATTACATCCCAATTTGTCTTCCAGCTCTTCATGGCATTAGGATATTTATCCTTCCATTTTTCAGTAACGGCATTGCGGTTTTTTCGGCCCTGTTCTTCGGTAACGGCGTGGTAAATGCTCTTTAAGTCAGTAGCAAATTCCTTACGGTCTTTATCTGCCACATATTTTAATGTGTTGCGTACCTGGTGAACAATGCAGCGCTGGTATTCGGCTTTGGGGAAGGCTGCTACAACAGCCTCCTTCATGCCGGTCAGGCCATCGGCACAGATAATTAAAATATCCCTAAGGCCACGGTTTTTAAGTTCATTGAATAAATTGAGCCAATACTTGGCACTCTCATTTTCACCAATGTAGATGCCCAATACTTCTTTTATGCCGTCTCTGTTTATTCCAAAGATAACATAAGCTGCCATTTTCCTAATGATGCCGTTATCCTTTACAGAGTAATGAATTGCATCAACAAATACCACAGGATAGATGCTGGATAAGGCCCTATTTTGCCAGTCCTGTATTTCAGGCAACAATTTATCCGTAACATCAGAAATAAAGCCTTCAGAAACATCGAAGCCGTAAATGTCCTCTATGGTATCCGAAATCTGTCTGGTGGTCATGCCTTTGGCATACATGGATATAATTTTCTTGTCAATGTCCGAAATGTCCTTCTGGCGCTTTTTGACAACCTGTGGTTCAAAGGTGGACTGCCTGTCCTGGGGAACATCAATCTGAAAACTGCCATAACTGCTGTTGACAGTTTTCGTCTTGTAGCCGTTACGACTATCCTCGTTGTCTGAACGCTCAGATTTCTGGTAGCCAAGATGGCTATCCATTTCCGCCTCCATCATCTCTTTGATGGTTCCACCAAGTAGATCTTTCAAAGCATTCTGAATGTCTTCCGCTGTTTCAATCTCATATTCAGACAAGAGCTGCTGAATGATCTGTCGCTTACCTTCTGTCATCTGAACATGGTGAACAGGTTTCTTTGATTTTTTTGCCATAGTAAAAGGCCTCCTATGATTCTATATTTTACCATAGAAGACCTTAACTGTTGCTGTTGTTATTATTTACAGAAAAACTTTCACACTCTCGACAAAACAGCAACAAAAATGCACTTAGCTAGATGGATTACCACGTCTTTGCCTTTTTCATGATTAAAAGTTTTATTATCAGGACATTCCTGGTGAGTATAAACGATTTTGTTATTATTTTGGACTGTATTACCGGCATAAATTTTATGATTCATTATCATATCTGTTTTATGATTGCAACTTGATGTAGTACGCATACTTGAATCATCTACAGGTAATTTATATCCACACTTTATACAATATACGGAATCATCAGGAAGTTTTGTGCCACATTTCATACAGAACATGATTGCTCAGCTCCTTATTGATATGTAATTATTATTCATAAGTCGGCTTTACACTTTTTATAATTTTATTTGCCAATTCATCTGCCTTCTTATCGGAATCATCATACTCTATGTAAACTAACCACATTTTATTTTGATCGCTGACAACCAGACACTGTATTTTATGTGTTATATTACCTTCTAATGTCTGTCCAATAATTTTACTTCCATCCCAAGTACCGTATTTCTCTGATTCTTTCTTAGTTATCACAAAACTTGGCCTGGTTGTTTTTAATTCTTTTACAAATTCCTCTAAATATTGATTTCTATCCTTTTCACTCAACATGAGAAATACTTCTGTCCAATTTACTTTAAATACAAACCTTTCAGAGGTTCCAGCTTGCCAAAGGGAATAAGCTGTCAGCTGACTAACTCTACTATCTCCAGTCTTACTGCTTTTTTGCTCTAGTTCTTTTAGTTCAACTGGGGACAATACTGTTAATTTTGTATTAGCATATTTAATTGTTGTTTCATGTAAACCATCAGAGGAAAACATAAACCATACAGCAAGAAATAAAAATGCTATTACACCTGCAACTGCAAAACCTTTTATACTAATCCTATTTTTTGCGCTTTGCTTACTATTACAAACTTGTTCACTGACTGCAGTATTAGTTGAATCTTGTAGCACAGGATCAGGTGATTCTGGTGTTTGACTGCAATAATCATCATTTTGACTATTTGTATCTATCCCTTCATTTGCAGTTGGTGACAATATCTCTACTTTTATTCCACATTTTGAGCAAAACGTAGCATACTCTGGTAACTCTTTTCCACATTTTCTGCAAAACATATTTATTCCTCCTAGTATAATAGTCACTCACACGAGAATTCTATACATGGTAATATTATTCCTTTAAATTCGTTAAAAAAATTAAACAAGAATTATATAATGGAGTGGTCTATATGTTTGGAATTGGAGTACCAGAATTAATAATACTATTACTGCACTTGTAACAGGATTACCTATATACCTGGCAACAATAATAGACATTATCAACATATTCCTCTGCTCGCTAATAATCTTGAGCCTTAAAATCTGAGTTTCCTCGCTCAATAATAATTGCCAACCAACTAGTCATACTTGTTTGTTGACGAAGTTGAATAGTGCACTTCAATAACATCCAACAATACTGGGATATTGTTAAAGTTTTCACGAAAGTTGAAACAAATTTAATTTCTATAATGTTCGTATGATGCTAATCAATCCGTGATAAACACAACTTTATATTGGGCAGATATACTTATTCGATATACCACTTTTCTGATATTTTAGCATTATCACTGTCCGTTGTCGGATTAGCCTGTGCAAATTTGGTAAGGGTCGGCAAATTAATTGCACTACCAAACACCAACGCGTTTCCAGTTTGAAGGTAAGTAAGCCTTTCTATCATATTCTGATTAATATACGGCACCATCCTTGAAATATACTGCAAATCGTCAGGATTTTGCACACGATGAACTATAAAATTACTACACTGAGATACAACTGTTTTTGATAATTCGCTGGGACGCTGAGAAGATATTCCTAAAAGCATACCATACTTACGTCCTTCTTTAGCAATTCTCTCAAAAATATTATACCCAACCGCGCCATAATTTGTTTCATTTCTAATGAATCTGTGCGCTTCTTCTATAACAAAATTAATCGGTGTTTCTGCTTTTACTTCCTTTTTCTTCAAATAATCCAATAACAATTTAGCTAATACTTTAGTTACAACTTCAGCGGAAACATCATCTAACGAACTAAGGTCCAAATCAACGATTTGATTTTCACCAAGCAGCATTCTGATGTAATCATCGACATTACTGTAACCTGTTTTAGAAAGAATACGTCCTTGAGGTCCTTCTTGAATGCTTTGTAAACGAGTCATCAATGTTGCAGTATATTCTTGTATTCTCTGAGAACTGACACTTCCTTCATACAAAGTTGCAAATTCAACCGCTTTAGCAAAATCGTCAAGACTATACGGGATCATAGCTCGCGTAGCATTTTCAACAATAGCATCTGGATTTAAATGATTTGTCAGAAATGAAATAACATCTTCCTCATCCGACATTGAGCCATAATTTATAGCTATAGCCTGCCTCAAACGCTTTCCCGTTGATAAAGTAGAATCCATATTAATTTCATTGGTTCCAAATTTAGTGATTATTGCTTTTAACTTGTCCGACTTAGATGGAGACGAATCCGAGCTCTGAATAATTCCTAATAATGTCGAAGCTAATATATGATTCTTTAATTCAGTATTAGACATTTCAGTATTATAAAATACACGCGCTATATCTAGTGCCCGTTTTAATACAGGCATTTGCGTTTTTTCAGATGCGTGCAACAATGTTGCCCAATCATCAACAGATAAAGCCCACACAGGTATTTCAAACTTATTCTGACTATCTTCATCGGTCTCCATAAGTGAATGCTTAATCTGGTGATTAACCTCCTTTAGTTTTGAGAACGCCTTATTATATTCTCCATTGGAATCTATTATCACAAATTTAGCTCCCTTGGCAGAATAATTACTCTTTTCAAAAATATTTTGTAACACTCTAGCAACAGTATTAGATTTTCCTGCACCAGTATTTCCAAATACAGCAAAATGAAATCCAAAGAACTTATCGATATTGATTTTCACATCGTAATCCGGGAAAATAACGGATTTACCTATTGTAAGTAAAACTGCCCGGGTTTTATCAGAATCCTCAGCAACCTTTACCACCTCTTTACCGACTTCAAGCATCGAAACAAGTTCCTTTTGGGAAATCATATACACTGCAGAAAAAATAAGTGGCATCTTCGATACGCCAAAACAAAACTTATCCTCTACTATTTCTCCAATAAGATTTAAGTACACTTGTCTTTTACTATTGGGCTTAACTAATTCATCTGAATTAAAAGGCTGTGTTTTCTCATCGACCCCAACTATTTCAGCAATAACGGTTCTACCGATTTCATAAATAGATACATACGATCCTACTTCTCCCACAAATAAAATCCCATCAATTGTATTTATATAGTTTCCGAGATCAGAATTTACATCCGCAATTACTCCATGAATTCCCACAGATGTGATCTTTCCTATTTCACGACTACTCATTTTTTGCTCCCTCAAATACTTTTATCAAATCAGAGACCATAGGCAACTCTATCTGCTCTTTTATATCAGTCTGAACATCAGGCATTACTTTTTCTACAAAATTTTTGAAATAATGAATCTTATCCTCCGAATTAATAACTATAATGCGTGAATCATTCATTTCAATTAATTTTGATATTGCATCACTTTGGCCAAAAACTACAAGTTTAAATGTCGGTATTGCTAATGAATTTAGGATCAACCTATTAATGTGATCATCACCAAAACTATATCCTAACGTTATTAACACACTATTTTTCTTAAGTAACGCTGTTTCCATTGCTCTAAACAAATCAGAGTACGGCGTCATTAATGTAGTTCTATCTTTTAATGGTGTGGGGTAGATCATTACTGTCTCATCATCATTTATATGCTCACAGTCTATTTCATAAATCTTATTATCTTTTTTTATCCACGAGATAGATCCATGAATCTTGTATAAATTATAGAAATTCGGTACTCTTTCCCATACATTTTTTGAAATGTTCATATTCTCGACGTATGCATATTTATAACTAACCGGATTAAAAGATCTTTTATATTTACCAATGAATCCGTTATTGTATGGAAAAGACAACGAATCTAATGCCTGTTCATTATATAAATCATAGTTAGTTGTAAAGATATTAATAGGATTTTTTCTTCCTCTAGAAACTGTCTTCAAATAAAAGTTATGATAAAATCTTAAAACTTCTGCACCATGCAACCCTTCTGTAATACGTCTCCTAATAAATTTCTGGACCATACAAATCTTATTCTCAATATCTTTCTCGATGGATTTCACTTTTCCCGCAACATAAATTGCCCCCATTGTTTCGAGCATTTTCTCGAGGTTTCCCTCAAAAATATGTTCAACTTCAGATTCAGCTATTGTAAATCCAGGATTTTCTTCAAAAAAACCTTTATATAGAGTTGCCATCCCAGGTATTCCTTGTTCTTTATTATTAACTATATGACTTGAGCAACCTGCGCCCAGAAAAAAATTCAAATTATCCAACTGGAGAAACTGAGCCACCTCATTTTTAAGGCATTCTAAATCTATTATTTTTTTATTTTTTCCTCTAAAATAAGATATATTTTGAAACCTTTCCATCCCTAACTCCTCCCAAGATTATAATTAACATAGCTTATACTTCGCGTATTTTCCGCCGCAATACTTGTATATCTTTCCTGTCTCAACCAGCTTCTTTATTTCGGAATATGCTTGATCTGGTGTTATCTTCAACAATTCAACCACATCTTTCTTTGTGATAATTCCATCTTGTGTACGAGCTAACTTAATAATCATTTCAGGATATGCCACTCTATCTATACCTGTTTGTCTAACATATTGGATGCTTTTATTACTTTCCTTATATACTTTCCCAGATAGAATATATGATCTTGACTTGCCACTTCCGACTCCTTCAACCAGGCCATCCTCAATTAAGTTTTCTAAAGCTCCAAGCAGTTTCCCCTTTGCCAAATGTGTCATTTCTACAATGCGTTCTACCGTAAGTCGTTTCTCATTCTTTAATAACGAGAGAATCATTAGAGCATATATTGACAATGGGCTTCTTCGTCTATTTTGCTCATCTGATATAAATTTCGTAAACATATCATCTGCTTTGGCTCTTTGAATGAACAGCCTAACATTGGTACTTGTAGTGTCAGAATAGTCCGGCCAAGGTCTTCCATAGATTATAGAACCTTCATATATACGATCTATACCGCGCCCTGTTTTCTCTGCAAGTCCTATTCGCTTTAAAGCATCTGCAAGAGCAGGGTTTTTACCATGTGGTTCTACTGTTAGTAGATTATCCAATGTAACCCCATCGATAAAGCCCCCTGGACTACTTATAGTCATTCCTTCATCATCGATTAGTACACGAACCGTACCCAGCATAGTATAATCTCGATGACAAAAAGCATTAATCAATCCTTCACGAAATGCCGCTTTATCAAATTCCGGTACCGCAACCCTAAATAAACCATCTTCCACTTCGCGTTCAGGATTCCAAGCGTCTGCATATGTTTCGAATTTTTCAAATACTTCAAGTAAAGGTGCCGAGGTCTCCGTATTTATTCTAACTTTCGTACCCTCCAATACCTGAAAAGCTGCCTTTACCGTAGGCATCAGCTCAGCAATTCGATTTTCTTTCCCTAAAATAAGCATCCCCGTGACTGTCGGATAAACTTTGCCATCCACTTCTGTAGTAAATCGCAAAGCCTTATCTAACTCTTCATCCGTTAGGCTAAGCAGATTTTTCTCCCCTCCTGGTTTTGTCTGTATAATATTTCTTAATCTAGTTCTTTGATTTGGATCAAAATCATTTACCGTAGCACCTGCGAGCGGTCCTGCTGAAAAGTCCAACAATGCCAATTCTGACAATCTTGTAACAATTTCATACGAAAACATCGGAATAACTTCCGGAGTCCCGTCTGCTTTTAATCTACGCTTTAACATTTTTCCCGATCTTGTTGAAACCACCGTTCTGCTTACAGGAATTTCAATCTTGAGTACATCTTTTTCATCCTCTGTTACTACTTCAGCACGAACAGATACAGATGGTACCGTATTATTTGCAATAAGAGCTGTTACTCCTATTGTATCTTTATGTATTTTGTGAATTCCAGTTATCCGTCCATCATCCTCTACTCCTAAATACAAAGTTCCCCCCTTTGTATTAGCCATACCAACAATTTCATCAATTAATTCGTTATCAGGATACCTTTTTAAATCACTTTTAAATTCAATTATCAAGTCCTCTTTATAGGGAACAGTACGCATTTTTAATCCCTCCCCCACTATATTTTAACTCAATTATAATTCGGTATATTATATTTGTCGAGTTAAAATCGAGTTAAAATCGAGTTAAACCATATAAGTACAACAGAATAAACGCCAATGCCAATAAAAAAATCCCTACAAACCGCTAAAAATCACGTTTTGTAGGAATTTTTGCATTTTATTCAAACTCTATAGTAGCAGGTGGTTTACTGGTGCAATCATACATTACACGGTTTACACCCTTTACCTCGTTTACGATGCGGTTGGTAACCTTGTGAAGAACCTCCCATGGAATCTGTGCGCTTTCAGCGGTCATAAAGTCGCTGGTCATTACAGCTCTAAGGGCAATAGCATAATCGTAGGTTCTGAAGTCACCCATTACGCCTACAGAGCGCATATTGGTGAGTGCTGCAAAATACTGGCCCAAGTTCTTGTCCACCCCAGCCTTTGCAATTTCCTCACGATAAATTGCGTCAGCATCCTGAACGATTTTTACCTTCTCAGCAGTTACCTCGCCAATAATACGGATACCGAGGCCAGGACCTGGGAACGGCTGACGATTTACCAGATATTCTGGAATCTCCAGCTCACGGCCAGCCTTACGAACCTCATCCTTAAAGAGAAGACGAAGTGGCTCCACAATTTCCTTAAAATCTACATAATCTGGCAAACCACCCACATTATGATGGGATTTTATAACAGCAGATTTTCCAAGTCCACTTTCAATTACATCCGGATAAATAGTACCCTGTACCAGGAAGTCAACAGCACCAATTTTCTTGGCCTCTTCCTCAAATACACGGATGAACTCCTCACCGATAATCTTACGCTTTGCCTCTGGCTCAGTTACACCCTTGAGCTTTTCATAGAAGCGCTCCTGGGCATTAACCCGGATAAAGTTCAAATCATAAGGACCATCTGGGCCAAAGACAGCCTCCACCTGATCCCCTTCATCCTTGCGGAGAAGTCCGTGATCTACAAATACGCAGGTAAGCTGCTTGCCAATAGCCTTTGACATGAGAACAGCTGCCACAGAGGAATCTACACCGCCGGAAAGAGCACACAGTGCCTTGCCGCTACCGATCTTCTCCTTCAGCTGCTTAATTGTAGTTGCCACAAAGGAATCCATGCGCCAGTCACCAGCGCATTCACAAACCTTGTAGACAAAGTTACTGAGCATCTTAGAGCCTTCCACGGAATGAAGGACCTCTGGATGGAACTGTACAGCATAAATCTTACGCTTCTCATCCTCCATACCAGCTACAGGGCATACAGGAGTATCAGCAGTAATCTCAAAGCCCTCAGGAGCCTTGGAAATATAATCGGTATGACTCATCCAACAGATAGTCTTGCTGGAAACGCCATCAAATAATTTTGAAGAAGAACTCTTGATAGCAACCTCTGTCTTGCCATACTCACTAACAGGGGCGGTGTCCACCTTGCCTCCAAGAAGATGGGCAATGAGCTGGGAACCATAGCAAATACCCAGAACAGGCACACCCAATTCAAATATTTCAGTGCTAATGGTAGCAGACTCAGGTTTATATACGCTGTTTGGACCGCCAGTAAAAATAATGCCTTTAGGGTTCATTTCCTTAATCTTCTCGATGCTTAAAGTATTAGGGTGAACCTCACAGTATACATTACACTCACGAACACGACGGGCAATCAGCTGATTATACTGACCACCAAAATCCAATACCAGTATCATTTCGTTTGCCAAGAGCTTTAGCCTCCTTCAATTTTAGTCTAGAACATTATACCCCAGTTATACAAATTTTTCCATCCTAAATGGAAAAATAAAGGAGACTGCCTAAGGCAATCCCCTAAAAATCATTATTCATCTTCCTCAGGCCACTCCTGGCGATAATCATCAATGGCATCTCTGGCAGCACTGTAGTCAAATCCCTTGCCATACATATACTGCTGCATTTTCCGAAAATCTGCCCCAGGCTTAAATCTGCTCCTTACTACTCTGCCCGCCTTTTCAAGCTCCCTAGCATATATGTCATCAGGGACACAGGAACGGACCAGGCTACTGTCATAACCCTTTTGCATCAGCTTTGCGCAAATCTGCTTCACACTATAGCTGGAGGACTCATAAAGGTATTCAAAGCGCCTTCTGCAGCCCGCCTCGTCATCTATATAGTGCTTGTCCCGAAGCCACTCTATAGTCTCCTTAATCTCATCCTCACTGTATTCCTTCCTTGTGAGCTTTTCCGTAAGCCGTCTTACGCTTTGATCACTTCTGGAGAGTAAATCCACCGCCTTGGCCTTTGCCGATGGCTTAGGTTTATTTTTACCACGGGAGGTTTTATTAATCATCACTGCCAGCCTTAGACTTCTTGCTTGGTGAAGTCAGCTTCTGCAAAACAGCTTCATCCTTCAGCATTTCATGAACCTTACCTTCTATTTCCTCAAAGAGCTCTGGCTGATTTCTCAAAATCTCCTTAACAGTGTCCTTACCCTGACCCAGGCGAGTATCATTGTAAGAATACCAGGAGCCGCTCTTCTGGAGGATTTCCAAATCAGCTGCGATATCTATAAGGCTGCTTTCACGTGACACACCTTCACCATACATAATATCAAACTCAGCAACCTTAAACGGTGGAGCCACCTTATTCTTTACAACCTTGACTCTGGTTCTGTTTCCCAATACATTGGTTCCCTGCTTGACAGTATCATATTTTCGTACATCAAGACGAACAGAGGCATAGAATTTCAATGCACGACCACCAGTAGTAACCTCAGGGTTACCATACATAACGCCGACCTTCTCACGAATCTGGTTAATGAATATAGCCGTAGTACGGGACTTACTGATAACGCCTGTAAGTTTGCGCATAGCCTGACTCATAAGACGAGCTAAAAGTCCCACATGGGCATCACCCATTTCGCCTTCTATTTCAGCCTTTGGTACCAAAGCCGCTACGGAATCCACTACAATAATGTCAATGGCACCACTGCGAACAAGGGCTTCAGCAATCTCCAGTGCCTGCTCACCAGTATCTGGCTGGGAAATCAGCAGGTTATCGATATCTACCCCCAGCTTCTTGGCATATACAGGGTCCAAGGCATGCTCCGCATCAATAAATGCCGCAATACCACCATTTTTCTGTGCCTCGGCAATCATGTGCAAAGTAACTGTGGTTTTACCAGATGATTCCGGACCATAAATCTCAATGATACGTCCACGAGGAATACCGCCTACACCTAAGGCTATATCTAACGGTAGGATACCTGTAGGAATAACCTCCACGTTCATGTTGTTGGCAGCATCGCCAAGACGCATAATAGCTCCCTTACCATAATCCTTTTCAATCTGCTTCAAAGCACTTTTTAACGCTTCTTCCTTCTCCATTAACACTAAACTCCCTTCTATGTTAACATGATTATTTTTAGAATATCCATTCTATATTTTCGTTTCACTGCTATGTATTATACCAAACAAAAGTTTTTAATACAATACCTATTCTTACACTGGTAAAAATATTATCCACCTATTTATTACCTTTACATTATACCTCTTTATAACTAAAAAATGAAGCTATTTATTAAAAATAGCTTCATTTTATTAAATGGTATTATATTTTATACAAACCTCTTATCATGTTCATTCTTTTTCTTCTTGTTCCAGCCCACCATATCGGCAAACCGAACAGTGATAATGTAGAAGGTTGGAATAATGAAAATACCAATAAAGGTTGCAAATAACATACCACCAACTACGGCAACACCCATACCATTACGAGCCGCTGCACCTGCACCAGAGGCTACTGCCAATGGCAGACAGCCGATGATAAATGCAAAGGAGGTCATGAGAATAGGACGAAGACGGAGTCCGGCGGCTTCAATAGCTGCCTTCAGAGGATTCATACCCATATCAGCACGGGCCTTGGCAAATTCTACGATCAAAATCGCATTTTTGGCCGACAAACCGATGAGCATGATTACGCCGATCTGCATATACACACTATTCTGAAGGCCTGCATTAGGACCCACAGTCAAGGTCTCCAACAAGCTGACAGCCAATTCAGAGAACAGGGCACCAAATATACCTACCGGTACGCAAAGAATAACGGCAAATGGTACGCTCCAGCTTTCATAGAGAGCTGCCAGACAAA
Organism: Anaerovibrio lipolyticus LB2005; assembly: GCF_000621545.1. Classification (GTDB taxonomy): domain Bacteria; phylum Bacillota; class Negativicutes; order Selenomonadales; family Selenomonadaceae; genus Anaerovibrio; species Anaerovibrio lipolyticus_A. The sequence continues at coordinate 200,060 of NZ_JHYA01000002.1, read as the reverse complement.
GGAATACAAAGACGAGGGCCAATGCCAATACTTTACCAGTGGAATCGCCACTCTTGATTTCCTCACGTGCCTGACCGGACCACTCAATATGATAGCCGTTAGGCGCAACTTCATTTACAATTTCTTCCATTGCAGCAATAGCCTGACCAGAAGAATACCCACTAGCGGCATTACCCTGGAAGGATACAGCCTTGGAAGCATTGAAACGATGTACAATAGAAGGAGCTGTACTCATTCTAGGAGTAAGTAATGACTCCAAAGGAATCATCTCTCCAGAGCTGTTGCGGACAAACATAAACCGCATGTCATCGGCAGCAGTACGATATGCCTTATCCGCCTGCAACATAACCTTGTAGCTTCGACCAAATTCATTAAAGTCATTTATCTGATTACCACCATAGAATACCTGCATGGTATTAAAGATATCAGACAGCTGAACACCAAGGCTCTTGGCTTTATCACGGTCAACATCATACTGTACAATAGGAGAATTAACCTTAAATGTTGAACGGACACCCTGCAACTCGGGACGCTGATTTGCAGCAGCCACGATTTTCTGGGAAACCTCATTTAATTCTTCATCGGTATGTCCAGACAAATCCTGAAGCTCCATCTGCCAACCACCTACGTTACCAAGACCTGGCAACGCCGGCATATTGAATGCTACAACTTGGGCCTCTGGGGCAACCTTAGCACCTACAGCAAAGGTTTTTCCAATAAGGGCATTAATGGACAAATCAGGTGTGGTTCGGTCATCCCAATTTTTCAAGCCGACGAACATAGTTCCGGCATTTGATTTAGTACCAAAGGAGAAAATATCAAAACCAGTGATGGCAATAACATTTTCAATACCATCCATTCCCTTTACTGCAGTGGATACATTATCCATTGTAATGGATGTCTGATTAATAGATGTACCCTCTGGCAGGGTTACGGAAATCGCATAATACCCCTGGTCCTCATCAGGAACGAAGGTACTAGGCACAATCTTATAAAGCAGGCCCGTAAGACCCGTTATAATAACGATTAGTATTACTGCATACTTGGCATTTCCAATGAACCAGCCAACTACCCCCTGATAGCTGATGCGAATTTCATTGAACTTATCATTAAACTTTTTAAAGAACCGGTCTAATACACTGCTATCTCTTTCCTGCTTGGCATCATAATCCACTGGTTTAAGAATCATTGCACATAAGGCCGGTGTAAGAGTCAACGCCACAAAGGCTGACAACGCCATGGAGATAGCAATGGTCAAAGCGAACTGTCGATACAATACACCCATCATGCCACCCAGGAAAGCAACTGGTATGAATACGGCAGCCAATACAAAGGCAATGGCTACTACCGGTCCCTGAACCTCATCCATAGCACGCTCAGTGGCATCAATAGGGGTAAGGCCGGTACTCATGTGATGCTCTACATTCTCGATAACAACGATAGCATCATCAACTACCAGACCTATGGCCAATACCATAGCAAACAGGGTCAGAGTATTAATGGAGAAGCCCAAAATTATAAAGGCAATAAAGGTACCAATAAGAGATACTGGAACAGCCAACAATGGAATCAAGGTTGCCCGCCAGTTCTGAAGGAATATAAATACAACCAATACTACCAGCAAGAGCGCCTCTACGAAGGTCTCAACTACTTCCTTGATGGAGGAACCGATAAAATCTGTCGTATCTACGATATACTGCAGCTTTAAATCAGGAGGGAAGGATTTTTCCGCTTCTTCCAAAATCTCACGTACCTCGGCTACAGTAGTCATGGTATTAGCATCTTCTGTCAGCTGTATACCAAAAGCGACTGTATTAGGAGCACCATTCATTTTGGAGAAAACCGCATACTGCTTGGCACCCTTTTCTACCCTGGCCACATCCTTCAGATGCACCATGGAACCGTTATGATCTCTCTTGATTACAATGTTACCAAATTCTTCAGAGGTAACCAGTCGACCGTCAATTTTACCGGTGAACTGCTTTTCCTGCTGGTCGCGAATTGGCAACGCACCTACGGTACCAGCAGGGGCCTGAAGATTCTGCTCATTAATAGCAGCGGTGATATCGCTTACAGTAAGATTCAGCTCTGCCAAACGATCCGGATTCAACCATATACGCAAGGCATGGTCAGCACCAAAGGCCTGTACCGAACCTACACCATCAACGCGCTTAATTCTATCAATCAAATAGATATCTGAATAGTTTTTTATCCAGGTACTGTCGAAGGTTCCTTCAGGAGATACCAGTGCCGCCATAAGGGCCATGGTATTTGAAGATTTAGATGTTACAACACCTACTGTTTTTACAGTATCTGGCAACGTAGGATTTGCAACAGCTACAGCATTCTGTACCTTAACTGCGTCCATGTCACCATCAGTACCCAACTCAAATACAACAGATAAGGAGTAATAACCGGAGTCAGAAGCATTGGAATTCATATAATCCATCCCCTGAACACCGTTAACCTGCTGCTCAATAATCTGAGCAACAGTTTCATTTACTACCTTGGCATTTGCACCTGTATATGTTGTACTTACAGATATGGTTGGCGGTGCAATCTGCGGATATTGGGCAATAGGAAGCTGAAAAGCAGAAATCAAACCACCAATTACAATAATAAGGGATATAACTATCGCAAATATTGGTCTATGTATGAAAAATTTAGACACCAGTCTACCCCCTTATTCGTGCTTTTCAACAAATGAGAAGCCCATGTCATCTGCAGAAACCGTAGTAACTGCCATCTCTACACCCTCAGTAAGATTTGTAAGTCCCTCAACCACAACCTGCTCGCTGCCGTTGAGACCACTCTTAATTACATAATAACTTCCAACACTTTCGCCAAGTTCTACAGGGACAACAACGGATTTGTTGCCTTCTCCAACAACTATAACAAAGGATTTACCCAAAAGCTGTTGTACGGAACGCTGAGGAACCAAAATGGCATCCTTGATGGTATCACCCACCAAACGGGCACGGGCAAACATGCCTGGAATCAGGACACCCTTGGAATTATCAAACTGTGCCTTAAGCATAAGGGAAGATGTGCTACCCTCCATAGCGCGGTCAACAGCCACAACATTACCAAGGCCTGGATATTCCTTACCATCAGAAAGAACAATGCGAACATTTTTAGTTGGCAGAGCCTGACCTGGAACTACAGAATTATCAACATACTTAAGATATTCAGCCTCGCTGACACTGAACTGTACCATCATAGGATCACTGGTACCAATAGTAACCAGAGCCGTGGTACCAGCAGCCGCATAAGTACCAACTGCCACATCATCAACAGACAGCTTACCGCTCATTGGAGCATAAACTATTGTATCATCAAGATTCTGCTGTGCTGTCTGAACCAATGCCTCCATTGCGGAAACATTTGCTGCAAGGGCATTCACCTGAGCCTGCTGATTAGTCAGGACCTGCTCAGAAATAGCCTCAGCGGCAAAAAGCTGCTGATCTCTGGCCAAATCAACTTTAGCATTATTAAGATTTGCCTGAGCCTGGGCGAGATTAGCCTGAGCATTCAAAAGAGCAGCCTGATATGTTCTGGAATCTATTCTGTACAAAGCCTGACCAGCCTGAACCTGATCACCACCCTTAATGTACTTTTCCACAATAGTACCAGAAACCTTGGAAGTCACCTTAGTGGTGTCCTTGCCAATAACAGTACCCGGATATTCCAGAGTAACAGGGGTATCACGCTTAATAACATTCATCGCCTTAACCTGAGGTGCTCCCCCACCCTGCCGCTGGCCAGCCATCTGTGACATAAGGAACATGTAGCCGCCTATAACTGCTGCAATAACAGCAACGACACATATTACAATACCTTTTTTAGATAACAAGTCATATTCCTCCTCATATAAATAATAAAAAACTTGTGTAACAATATTAAATAAAACGAACTTCCGCTATAATATGCTACAGCAGAAGAAAAACATTGTCAACGCAAACTAGGTACGAACTATACGCTTTTATATAACTCGTACCTAGTCTTACTAGCCTATTATATGTTTTTTCAAAATGTATACGGTTAGAATAAGATTAAATTTTGATTAGAATTCGATAATTTCAAGATCATCAGGAACGAAAACATTGCCATCAAAATACTGCTTTGCCTCTGCCGTATATGCAGCTTTGCGGGTATCGATTGTCTTGTCCTCAGTGTGGTACAGGATCAGATTCTTCACTTCGAGTTTTTGGCCCAGTTCAGCAGCCTCCTTGCAGGTGCTGTGATGCTTCTCATAAGGCTTGAAAATCTCCCTGTCCCCATATTTGCAGAATGCCTCAGATAGCATCCAATCAGCCCCCTTGGCATATTCCTCACAGCCTTCACTAAATGGCTCATCTCCCAGACAGGTCATCATAAGATTATCCTCCTTAAACTGGAGTTGATAGCCAAACTGCTTTGCCTTGGTGGAATAAATATCAAATACATTAATATCAAAATTAGGAAGCTCAATAACCTGACCATCCCAGATCTCATGAATAATAATATCATCACCAATGTGTTCAAAATCCTTGCGCTTCAGCATCATTTCACACATGCTGAGAAGGATGTCCTTCACCTCATCATGGCAATAAACATGAAACTCACCATCATATTTACTGCTGTTCATCAATGAAGCAATCTTTCTGATAACCCAAACTGCCCCCATAATATGATCAGTATGGGCATGAGTAATATACATGTGGTGAAGCTTATTATAGTCCGCCCCTGCCATCTCCAGCTGGCGAAGTATTCCGTTACCGCCACCAGCATCAGTCAAAAACAGCTGCCCATCTGACGTCTCAATCAGAAAACAGGTGTTAAATACCTTGGTAACCATGGCATTACCAGTACCTAAAAAAATAAGCTTCCTCATATTATTACCTCCCATAATGCAATATATTAGAATAATCGCTCATATAGAAATATTTAACCGTGTTCTCTTACCTCTAATAATAAAGGACTGTTGCCAATAACGCAACAGTCCTTTAATTATTTATTCATTTTTTCTAGAGCTTGCTTGGCAGCCTGCTGTTCGGCGGCCTTTTTGCTTGGGCCGGTTCCAATTCCTAAAACTTCATCATTAAGCCTTACTTCAAATTTAAACACTTTGGCGTGATCGGGACCATCTGAGCCAATCATGCAGTAGGAGATTTTATTTTCTCCATGTCGCTGAACCAGCTCCTGAAGCATCGTTTTATAATCCTTCACTGTGGATACACCATTTTCCACCTGTTCAAGGTGTTCCTCCAACTGACGGATGACGTAGGCCTGGGCACAAGCCCATCCCTGGTCCATATAAATTGCCCCAATTACTGCTTCAAAGGCATCCTCCAAAATAGAAGCACGTTTGCGGCCACCGGAGCTTTGTTCTCCGTGACCCAAAAGCAGATAATCACCCAGATTAAGCTCAGCTGCACGACTGGAAAGACTTGCCTCACAAACGACAGCTGCTCTGGATTTAGTAAGATCTCCCTCAGGAAGTTCTGGGAAATGTTTAAAAAGATAGGTGCTGATAGCAAGCTCCAGCACCGCATCTCCTAAAAACTCCAAGCGTTCATTATGCTCTACACGAATGCGAGACTCATTTGCATAAGAGGTGTGGGTAAGGGCCTGATGAAGCCAACCAATGTGCCTAAAGCGCACACCCAGCTGACCTGCAAGTCCTTCCAAGCGCCTCCTGCGTTCTGCAGTCACACGCTCAACCATAATAAATCACTCAACTTCTTACTTAGAATATTTTTTTAATACAATACAAGCGTTATGTCCGCCAAAGCCAAGATTATTGGACAATGCAGCGCGAACAGTCTTTGCCTTTGCCTTGTTAGGTACATAATCGAGATCCAGGCCCTCATCTGGAGTCTCATAATTGATGGTAGGTGGAAGCATATCATTTTCTACAGACAAAGCAGTAGCAATACACTCAATTCCACCGGCAGCACCAAGAAGGTGACCAGTCATGGACTTAATGGAGCTTACGGAAACATCCTTTGCATGCTCGCCCCAAACAGCCTTAATAGCCTGAGTTTCAGTCTCATCATTTAAATGAGTGGAAGTACCATGAGCATTGATGTAATCAACCTCAGCTGCCTCCAAGCCTGCATCAGCAAGAGCCTTAGCCATGCACTTTGCAGCCACTTCACCGTTAGGAGCTGGGGAAGTGATATGATAAGCATCATTGTTGGAAGCATAGCCCACAATCTCAGCATAGATATGAGCACCACGTTTTTCAGCATGCTCAAGGGTCTCCAGTACTACAATACCAGCGCCCTCACCCATGATGAAACCGCTGCGGTTAGCATCAAATGGTCTGGAAGCATGTGCCGGATCATCATTGTGGTCACTACACAGTGCCTTCATGGAGCAGAAACCTGCTACAGCTGCCTCAGAAATACTTGCCTCAGTACCACCAGCTACCATAACATCTGCCTCGCCACGCTGAAGAACGCGGAAAGCATCACCAATGTTATTGGTACCAGTTGCACAAGCAGTTACAACACAGCTGCTTGGGCCGCGTAAACCCAAAGCGATGGAAACATGACCAGAGGCCATGTTGGCAATCATCATTGGAATAAAAAACGGACTAATCTTGCTAGGTCCCTTTTCGAACAATTTCTGATACTGCCCATGCATGGTTTCGATACCACCAATACCACTACCTACGAAGGTACCGATACGGTCGCAATCCTCAGCCTCAAGATCGAGCTTTGCATCCTCTACAGCCATCTTTGCTGCAGCAACTGCAAACTGGGCATAGCGGTCAATGCGCTTAGCCTCTTTCTTATCCATGTAATCAGCTGGATCAAAATCTTTTACCTCGCCAGCAATCTGAGACTTGTACTCAGATGCATCAAAACGAGTAATTTTATCAATTCCGTTTTTGCCTTCCAGCAGGGAATTCCAAAAAACATCCTTGCCAGTACCAACTGGGCTGATTACGCCAAGGCCGGTAATTACAACGCGATTAGACAAAATTAACACCTCACAATTCAATTAATAGCAGCAAGTTCTGCCTTAAGCTGCTGGAAAATTTCTTCTACAGTCAATATTTTATCTATAGTCGGTAAATATTCACCAGTAAACACAAGACCTGTTTCAACATCCCCCTGCTGAGCACGGCTAAGAGCTCTTATAATGCAGAAGTTATGCTTGCAAGCCTTAAGACAGTTATCACATTTAGTTGGCGGTACAGGACCATCCATGATTCTAGCAGCCCATGGATTTCTAACTGCACGGCCTGGCAAGCCTACTGGACTATGGATAACCACAACATCCTCTGGCTTTGCCTTTAAATAATATTCTTTCAAGGCTGGGGCACTGTTAGCCTCAACACTGGCAGCAAAGCGGGAGCCCATCTGGACACCACTTACGCCCATTTTTATTAAATCAGCAATATCCTGGCCATGGAGGACACCACCTGCAGCAATTACAGGAATGTCCACAGCATCAACGATATCAGGAATGATCGTCTTGATAGACTGATCAGTTCCAAGATGACCGCCTGCCTCCTTGCCTTCAACTATAATAGCTGCGGCACCAAGACGCTGAGAAATTTTCGCTAATTTTACTGATGATACAATTGGAACAACTGGAGTTCCAGATTTCTGGCCAAGGCCAAATATATCACGGGAAAAGCCTGCACCAGCAACCACAAGGTCAATACCTTCATCAATAGCAGTGTTTACGATCTCTGCAAATTTCTTTGCGGCAAACATGATATTGATACCGATAATACCCTTTGACAGTGCACGGGCCATCCTGATCTCATAACGAAGCTCATCATTGGTCATGCCAGATGCAGCAATCAGGCCGATACCGCCTTGATTTGCAACGGCTGCAGCCAGTCTGCCAGTAGATAAACGTATCGCCATGCCGCCTTGAATAATTGGCATCTTTGCAATTTTATCGCCAATTTTAAGTTCAGGAAGCTTCAAAATTACTCCTCCATTCATGGGGCGGTACTTACCTTCTTTAGAAAATCCCGCGAAGTAACTTCACGGGACTTTCTTAAAGGTAAGACGCAAAAAGCTTATTTGTTCTGGTCAATGAAAGTTACAACGTCCTGAACGGTCTTAATCTTTTCAGCTGCGCTATCTGGAATTTCGATGCCGAACTCCTCCTCAAAAGCCATGATGAGCTCAACAATATCAAGAGAATCAGCGCCTAAATCATCGATAAAAGTGGACTCGATTGCAACATCATCAGCATCTACACTTAACTGATCAACAACGATATCTCTTACTTTCTCAAAAGTAGACATGTATGGTTCACCTCCTCAAACAAGTTTCATCTATAGACTATGTTACATAACCATGCCGCCATCAACATTGATGACCTGGCCAGTAACATAAGATGCATTATCAGACACCAGGAACAGAACTGCATTGGCAACGTCCTCTGGCGCGCCAACTCTGCCCAGTGGAATACCTGCTACCATAGCCTCACGAACATTCTCTGGAAGTACGGAGGTCATGTCGGTATCTATATAGCCTGGTGCTACCATATTTACGGTAATACCACGGGAAGCAAGCTCCTTTGCCATGGTCTTGGAAAAACCAATAACACCAGCCTTGGCTGCAGAATAGTTCGCCTGACCGGCATTACCAGTAAGACCAACTACAGAAGCCATATTTACAATGCGGCCTGCCCGCTTCTTCATCATGAGCTTGGAAACGGCCTTGGTGCAGTAGAATACGCCCTTAAGGTTAGTATTAATAACTGCATCCCAATCCTCTTCCTTCATTCTCATAAGAAGACCATCACGGGTAATACCAGCATTATTTACAAGAATATCAATGCCACCGAATGTATCAACTACTTCCTTAATCATAGCATCAACGGACTCGCCGTTGGATACATCGGCCTGTACAATCATAGCCTTGCCGCCAGCTGCTTCAATAATGGACTTAACTTCTTCAGCAGCCTTTGCGTTGCCAGCATAATTAATAGCAACTGCAGCACCCTCAGATGCCAGCTTGATTGCAATGGCACGGCCTATACCACGGGAACCGCCCGTAACAAGGGCAGACTTTCCATCTAAAAGCATATTAGCGAACCTCCTTGAAATAGTCAAGCGTTTTTTCTAAGGACTCAACATCTTCAACATTAAGGCTCTTAATGGCCTTATCGATTCTACGATTGAAGCCACAGAGGGTCTTACCAGGGCCTGCCTCCAAGAGGGTATCAGCACCAAATGCCTGCATCTGGGCTACACAATCCTCCCAGAGAACTGGGCTTGCAGCCTGGGCTACCAAAGCTGTCTTAATCTCATCAGCATTGGTAAGAACATGAGCATTAACATTTGCTACTACAGGGATCTTGGCATCAGACATGGTTACCTTATCAAGCTCTACAGCCAGCTTCTCAGCTGCTGGCTTCATAAGTGTGCTGTGGAATGGAGCACTTACTGGCAAAATAACGGCCTTCTTGGCACCAGCTGCCTTCAGCTCCTCAACAGCCTTCTCTACGCCTAAGGTTGCACCAGCAATAACTGTCTGACCAGGGCAGTTCAGATTAACAGCCTGTACAGGGCTCTCAGCATTGATAGCCTCACAGATTTCAATAATCTTGTCACGATCTACGCCAATAATAGCAGCCATGCCGCCTTCACCTACTGGAACAGCCTCCTGCATGAACTCGCCACGCTTATGAACCAAAGCAACCGCATCCTGGAACTTCAGTACACCAGCGGCAACCAAAGCGGAATACTCACCTAAAGAATGACCGCCAGTAATATCAGGCTGAACACCATTTTCCTTCAGAATCTCATTGGCAATACAGCTAATGGTAAGAATTGCTGGCTGAGTATTTGCAGTCAGCTTCAAATCTTCCTCAGGACCCTCGAAGCACATCTTCATTATAGAATATCCAAGTGCCTCATCAGCCTCTTTAAAGAGCTTCTTTGCCACATCGTAGTGATCATAGAAGTCCTTACCCATACCAACCTTCTGTGCGCCCTGTCCAGGGAAAACAAAAGCAAGTTTACTCATTTTATATTCTCCATACTATTATATTATCACATTATTATTTTGAAAAAGCCACAACTCTATCTCTTGCAGCTGCAAGACCGGAAACAAGTTCTTCCATAATAACAGCAACTGGCTTAATTTCATCCAGCATGCCAGAAATCTGACCAATCATAACGGAACCATTTTCAACGTCGCCCTTATGGGTTGCAAGGTTCAGACGGCCAGCACCAAACTTCTCCAGTTCCTCCACAGGAGTCTGCTTAGCCTCAAGCTCCGCGTACTCACGGGTCATCTTATTACTGATTACTCGTACAGGATGACCAGTGGAACGTCCAGTAACAACAGTGGAACGATCCTTTGCCTTCAGCACAAGATTCTTGTAGTTTTCATGAGCAATACACTCCTCAGATACTACAAAACGGGTACCCATCTGAACGCCAGAAGCACCAAGAGCAATCGCTGCTGTAATTCCACGGGAATCACCAATACCACCAGCTGCAATAACTGGTACATCAACAGCATCTACTACCTGTGGAACCAAAGCCATAGTGGTAATATCACCGATGTGGCCACCAGACTCAGTACCCTCGGCAATAACTGCATCAACTCCAGAACGAACCAAACGCTTGGCAAGTGCAACAGATGCAACTACCGGGATAACCTTGGTACCAACCTCTTTAAGAGCTGGCAAATATTCAGCAGGGTTGCCCGCACCAGTTGTTACAACAGCTACACGCTCGTCCACAACTACCTGCATAACCTCCTTAACAAAAGGAGACATGAGCATTATATTTACACCGAATGGCTTGTCAGTCCATTTCTTAGCCTTCTGAATCTCTGCTCTCAAAATATCCGGAGGCATGTGACCTGCGCCAATAATACCAAGACCGCCTGCATTGGATACTGCGGATGCCAGCTCTGCTGTACCAATCCATGCCATGCCGCCCTGAAAAATAGGGTACTTGATATTCAATAACTTACAAATTGGATTTTCCTCAAACATGTTAATCCTCCTTAGACCATCTGATTATGCATGATGCCCAGGTCAGGCCAGCGCCAAAACCAGACAGTGCTATTATATCGCCTTTTTTAAAGCGCTTCTCAGCAGCAGCTTCGGCCAATGCTATTGGAATGCAAGCCGCTGACATATTTCCATATTTCTGAACAGTTAATATCACCTTATCCATAGGCATTGCCAATCTTTTGGCTGCGGACTGAATAATTCTGATATTAGCTTGATGAGGTACCAGCCAATCAATCTGCTCCTGTGGCATATCAATCTTTTCCAGGGAATGCTTCACAGTATTGCCCATAGCCTTAACGGCAAACTTAAAGACTTCCTTGCCATTCATGTGAATCAGATTAAGTCGCTGATCTATTGTTTCCTTGCTGACAGGTAAACGGCTGCCACTGGAAGGAATCTGAATTGCATCCCCGCCGGAGCCATCACTGCCCAGATCAAAGCTAAGAATACCATAACCATCCTCAACTTGTCCCAGGACTGCCGCACCTGCTCCATCACCGAAAAGTACACATGTGTTGCGGTCTTCCCAGTTAATATACTTGGAAAGGGTTTCCGCACCAACAACCAAAGCCTTTTTATAGGCACCAGTCTCGATAAACTGAGCTGCTACACTAAGCCCATAGGCAAAGCCGGAGCAAGCTGCTGATAAATCAAAGGCTGCTGCTTTCTTGGCACCTAAACGTGTCTGGAGCATACAAGCCGTGGACGGAATAATTCTATCGGATGTAAGAGTACATACAATAATAAGATCAAGCTCCTCCGGAGACACTCTGGCATCGGCCAAGGCCTGTTCTGCTGCCTTCATGGACAAATCAGAGGTTGCCTCATCATCAGCTGCTATACGGCGCTCCTTAATACCAGTGCGTTCCGTAATCCATTCATCACTTGTATCTACTATTTTTGATAAATCATCATTAGTTAATATTTTCTCTGGAACATAAAAGCCTGTTCCCAAGATGCCTGCATTATTTTTCTTCATCGTTGTCATTCGCCAGCATCTCCTCCTTCTCTATGCTATCCCTAATGCGGTCAACCACATTATTTTTAACATATTCGTTGGCAACGTTAATTGCACTGCAAATTGACTTTGCATTGGAAGAACCATGGCATATTATACAGCAGCCATTAACACCAAGTAAAGGTGCGCCACCATACTCTGTAACATCAAGTCGTTTTCCCAGCTTTTTTAGTGCAGGCATAACAAGCACCGCACCAAGCTTGGCGAAAATACCACCATTTTTAATGGCATCCTTAATCAAATCCAATAATGTTACTGCCAAACCCTCAGCAAATTTTAACACAATATTTCCAACAAATCCATCGCAAATTACAACATCTGCCATTCCCGTAGGAATATCGCGTCCTTCCACATTTCCGATGAAATTTATGGAGTTCATGCCCTTAAGCATTGGGTATGTAGCCTGGACTTTTTTATTTCCCTTGGTTTCCTCTTCACCAACGTTGAGAAGTCCCACCTTAGGATTATCTATACCATATACATACTGACTATAAATGGAACCCATAAGAGCCATCTCTGTAAGGTCCTTTGGTTTACTGTCAACGATTGCCCCAGAATCCAAGAGGAGAACAAGCCCATCCTTTGTAGGAAGCGGAGTAGCTATAGACGGCTTATCCACGCCCTTAATAGTACGAAGAAACAGGGTAGCTGCTGTAGTTGCAGCACCAGTACTGCCAGCTGACAGTACTCCGTCACATTCACCAGTTTTTACCAGCTTAGTTGCCACCACCAGACTGGAGTCCTTCTTTTTTCTGACAGCCTCCACAGGATGCTCTCCCATTTCAATAACCTCAGTGGTATGGTGAATAGTCAATCTATCGAGATTCTGTGCATTATTTGCCTTTATCTCAGCTTCTATTTTCTCCCGGTCGCCTACCAGGACTATTTCACAGTCATATTTTTTAACGGCCTCAATTGCCCCCATGACTATCTGCTTTGGAGCGTAATCACCGCCCATTGCATCTACTGCAAGTTTCAATTTTGAGCCTCCTATTAATTCTCAGTCAACGAAACCACAATGAATTTTGCCCGAAAAACTTCTTCCCTGTCATTTCTGGTCTTAACCCAGACAAAGAATTTATTGCTGCGCTGACGAATAATTTCCGCTTTGGCCACAAGCATCTCCCCCAGCTTAACAGGGACCTTATGCTTGATGTTAGCCACACCGGTCAACGCCATTGGTGCGTTAATTACAGCCACAGCCAATGAACTAGCTTGGGCAAAGATATAATGCCCCTTGGCAATCTGGTTCTTGGAAAACACCATATCCTCAGTAATCTTCAAAAGAGATATACCGGAACGTCCGGGCTGAAGATCTATGAGTTCACCTACAAGATCATCCTTTTCAATAGTGGTTACTTTTTCACGAGCCTCTTCTGCTACCCTGCGGATGCGCTCACGCACCTCAGGAATGCCCAGCTCCATACGGTCCAGCCTTATAGTCTGGATACTTACCTCTAAAAGTTTGGCCAATTCTTCATCAGTGAGAAAAGGTTTTTCGCTGACCTGACGCATTAAGAGTGTATGTCTTTCTTTCTTTTTTACCCGCGCCATTGTACTCACCTTTAAAACAACATAACCATCATATCACAAAAATCATTTCATTCCAAACAATACAAATTGTCAGGTTAACAAATGAATTAATCCCTAAATACATCAATCCCTTTGGTAATCTGACACTTCATAAACGGTTGAAATAACCGTGGATTACAAAAATTAGTACCAAGTCCTACTAACTGCTTATGATTATATTAATTTTCCAATGAAAAGGCAAGAAAAATATTATCAACTACTAAATGTTTGAATTGTGTGTATAATTAAAACATTTATCAAGAAAAAATTAAAAATGAGCAGGCCCTGAAGCCTGCTCATTCAGCAGTCAATTATTCAGCTGCGGAAATAACTTCCTTGCCATCATAGTAACCACACTCTGTGCAAACATGATGAGGCATCTTTGGCTCGTGGCACTGTGGGCACTCTACGAAACCAGGAACCTCTAACTTCCAGTTGGCACGACGGGAATCACGACGAGCCTTAGACATTTTACGCTTTGGTACTGCCATTTCAGGATACACCTCCTTAACGAAACATTCACTAATGAATAGAATTATTTCTTAATCAATAATTGCTGCAATGCCGCCAGTCTTGGGTCAATAACAGTACGGTCACAGCCACAATCGCCATGATTGAGGTTTGCACCACACTTAAGGCACAGACCGCGACAATCAGCGTTGCATATATTATTTAACGGCTGATCAGACAAAAGTACATCCCTAATCATAGGAGATATATCCACCTGCTCGCCATCAAAATAATTCACATCTTGGTCATCTTCAGCATAACCCTGGCCTCTTCTCTGATAGGCCTCATCAAAATCGTGAACCTGCTGCTGGGAGGACTGCTCCAAACAACGATCACAGACAAATGACTTGGTGCAGGAAATCTGGCCACTTACACGATATCCCCTGCCTGTAGCCACGAACTCACCCTTGACAACGATATCGCCATCAAAACTGTAGTTTTCGTGAACGGCATCCAGCTCCTGAGCATTGGAAACAAACTCAAAAGATACGGGGGAACCAAGGTTTTCATTGGCTTCAATTATATTAATTTTCATCATATAGATATCAACCTCATTTATTATAGCGACAGCTATATTGTTTGTCAAGAGAATTCCCTTGACAAAAAACAATTAAAGATTCTCCAGCATCTCAACAGCCTTTGCTGCAACTTCCGCCTTTGTAGCGTTTACCATTTCACCATTACGGCGAATCTTTAATTCTATGGAATCCTCCTCCACGGATTTTGGACCTACGGTGATACGCAGTGGATAACCAATCAGATCAGCATCCTTGAACTTGACGCCAGCACGATCCTTGCGGTCATCCAGAAGAACATCCACACCCTTAGCCTTCAGTTCCTCGTAAATATCCTCAGCTATCTTTAACTGATCCTCATTCTTGGCATTAATAGGAACAATTACAACCTCAAATGGAGCAATGGCTTTTGGCCAGATGATACCATTTTCGTCGTTATTCTGCTCAATGGCAGCCGCCATAGTACGGCTTACACCAATTCCGTAGCAACCCATAACCAAAGGCTTCTCCTTGCCGTTTTCATCAAGGAAGGTTGCATGCAAGGACTGAGAATACTTAGTCCCTAAGGTAAACACCTGACCAGCCTCGATACCACGGGTCATCTTTACAGGAGCACCGCAATGAGGGCAAGCATCTCCTTCCTTGATCATACGGATATCAGCCACAATGACATCCTTGAAATCGCGCTTAGGATTTACATTAATGTAATGCTTGTCCTTTTCATTTGCACCGGCACAGGCATTGAACATTTCCATAACAGTGGCATCCACCACCACTTTGGTACCTTCCTTTAAGCCAATAGGGCTCATAAAGCCTGGTACACCGCCTGCGGCAATGATGGATTCATCTGTTGCCATGTGAAGCTCAATGGAATCCTCAAAGAGATTTACAACTTTAACATCATTAACATCATGATCACCACGAACGAAGGCCAAAATAAGTTCATCCTTATCATCCTGGAAGGCAACAGCCTTAATGGTCTTGTCCAAAGGAAGATGCAGGCACTCTGCCACAAGCTCAATAGTATGGGCATCAGGAGTGGAAACCTTATCCAGCTCCTTCATGGCTTCCTCAGTCGCCTTAATTACAGTGAGCTCTGCCTTTTCATCAGAGGCGGCATAATCACATTTGGTGCAATATGCGATATTGGACTCACCAGCCTCAGCCAATACAGTGAACTCATGGGAGTGTCCACCGCCAATAGCACCGTTATCAGCCTCTACAGGGCGGAACTCCAACCCCATACGACTAAAGATGCGAGTGTAAGCATCATACATAATCTTATATGACTCATTCATGCCCTCCTCATCCTTATCAAAGGAATAAAGGTCCTTCATGATAAACTCCCGGCCACGCATCAGGCCAAAGCGAGGGCGAATCTCGTCACGGTATTTGTTCTGAATCTGATACAGCATAAGAGGAAGCTGCTTGTAGGAGCGAACCTCATCCCGAATAAGGGTAGTAACCATTTCCTCATGAGTTGGCCCAAGGCAGAACTCCCGGCCATGACGGTCAGAAACTCTGAACATTTCATCCCCATATACTGACCAGCGACCAGTCTCTTTCCAGATTTCAGAAGGCTGTACGATTGGCATGGCAATTTCCTGACCACCGGCTGCATCCATTTCTTCCCGAATAATCTGCATAATTTTCTTAAGACTTCTCCAAGCCAATGGCATGTATGTATAGAGGCCTCCAGCGGCCTTTCTTATCATACCAGCCCTAAGCATAAGCTGATGGCTCTTTACCTCTGCCTCTGCTGGTGTTTCTCTTAATGTTGGTGCATAAAGTCTTGTTGCGCGCACTATCTTAGTCCTCCTGTAAAATATTATCTATTTCTTTGAATAATTCCTCAACAAGTTCAGTTTCCTTTACCTTGCGAATTATTTCACCTTTTCTGAATACCAGGCCTTCGCCGTTACCGCCGGCGATTCCCACGTCAGCACCCTTTGCCTCTCCCGGACCGTTAACCACGCAGCCCATTACAGCCACGGAAATCGGCTTAGTAATTTCTTGCAGTCTTTTATCAACCTCGTCTGCAATACCAGCCAAATCGATGCTGGTGCGTCCACAGGTTGGACAAGAAATAAGTGTTGGACCATATTCTCTCATACCGAGGGATTTAAGGATTTCATTGGCCACCTTAACCTCCACCACTGGATCACCAGTAAGGGAAATGCGGAAGGTATCACCAATGCCCTGAGCCAGCAAAGCGCCAATACCTACGGCTGATTTTATCATGCCAGTACGGGCAGTACCAGCCTCGGTAATTCCCAGGTGTAACGGGTAATCTACAGTTTCCGACATAAGCTGATAAGCAGCTAAAGTCAATGGTACATCATGGGCTTTTAAGGAAATCTTCATATCGTAAAAATCCTGTGCCTCCAAGATGCGGACGTGTTCCATCGCTGATTCGACCAAAGCCTCCGCCGTTACACCACCGTATTTGGTCAACAGCTTTTTATCCAAGGAACCGGCATTGACTCCAATGCGAATTGGAATATTATTCCTTTTAGCTTCAGCTACAACCGCTTTAACATTGGCCTCTCCGCCAATGTTTCCAGGATTCAGCCTAAGGGCTGAAATCCCCTGATTAATTGCTTCCAAAGCCAAACGATAATCAAAATGTATATCCGCCACCAATGGCACATTTACCTTTTTAATTATATTCCCCAGATTGAGGGCTGCATCCATATCAGGCACTGCCAAGCGAACAATATCACAGCCTGCTGCCTGCAGGGCGTTAATCTGCGCCACAGTAGACTCTGTATCCGTGGTTTTTGTATTGGTCATTGACTGCACGGAAATAGGAGCCCCGCCACCAATAGCAACATTGCCAATATGAATCTGTCTTGTTTCTTTACGCTTTATCACTGAAAATCCCTCCGTTATCTGGTTACATCATTGAATGTAGCGAAAATCATAAGACTTATAAGAAGTACCACTCCCACAGTCTGGATGTAATACATTACCTGCTTGCTCATCTGCTTGCCACGTACGGCCTCAATACATAGTGTCACAAAATGACCGCCGTCAAGAGCTGGAACCGGAAGCAAATTAACGATACCAAGATTGAGGCTTAAAAATGCTGCAAAATTAAGTAATGGAATAAATCCATGCTGAGCCACCTCGCCGGCCATCTGAGCAACGCCAATAGGACCGGAGAGCTCTGCAGAAGCCCCCTCCTGAGTGAACAGCAATACAAGAGCGCCTAACATACTCTTTATAATAGTCACTGTTTTTTCCACGGAAAGACTGGCGGCTTCACCAATGGACACATTTTGAGTCACAAGAGTACCCTGAATACCGATTACAACGCGCTTTGTAGCTTCATCCTCCATAGGAATCACAGTGGTTTTTCCGATATCTTCACCACGCTGGTAGGTGACCTCATAGGGCTTGCCTGCTCCATCGCTAAGAAGAGTTGATATATCCTTCCACTCTGTTACCTGCTGTCCATTAATGGTGATAATTTTATCCCCTGCCATCAGTCCTGCTGATTCTGCAGGAGCCCCAGTCATAACTCCTCCCACAATAGGCTCTGTATTAGGAGTCTGAATACCGGCAAAAGCAAAAATCAAAAAAAACAGTACAACAGGCAGCACAAAGTTCATAAATGAGCCAGCCAAAATAACAATCATGCGGGCCCAAACAGGTCGCCTATAATATGCTCTTTCACCAGCATCATTTTCTTCCTCATCAAGGTCCATACCAGCTATTTTGTTATAGCCACCCAAAGGAATTGCCCTAATAGCGTAGAGGGTTTCCCCCTTCCTCCAGTCCAGCAGCTTCGGGCCAAAGCCAATGGCAAACTCATCAACCCGCATACCAGTCATCTTGGCGGTGATAAAATGCCCCCACTCGTGGACCAGCACAAGAAGCCCAAATACAAATACCGCAGATACTATAGTCAATAACATAATGTATACTCCCTTTATAACTTAGAAAGTTCCTGGCGGGTAATCTCACGGGCCCACTTATCAGCCTCAAGAAGCTGCTCCAAAGTAGGATTATAGACAACCTCAGCCTTATTCATGGCATTTTCGATAAGATCATAGATTTTAAGGAAACCAGACTTACCCTTTAAAAAGGCCTCCACAGCTACCTCGTTGGCTGCATTCATAACACAAGGCATGGTACCACCGGTTTTTCCAGCCTCGAAGGCCAGCTTCAAGCCACGGAAAGTATCCATATCAGGCTTTTCAAAGGTGAGCTTCCCCAACTCGTAGAAATCAACCCTTGGAAAACGGGATTCCACTCTTTCAGGATATGTCAAAGCATACTGAATAGGAAGGCGCATATCTGTGCAACCAAGCTGTGCCATTACAGTGCCGTCACGATACTGCACCATAGAATGAACAATACTCTGTGGGTGAACCACCACCTGAATCTGATCGTAAGCTACGCCATAGAGCCACTTAGCCTCAATAACTTCAAGCCCTTTATTCACCAAAGACGCAGAATCAACGGTTATTTTTTGTCCCATATTCCAGGTTGGATGGGCCAATACATCGGATTTAGTAACTTCAGTAAGCTCACTTGCCTGTTTTCCTCTAAATGGACCACCAGAAGCAGTAAGAATCAGCTTTTCCACAGCATTTCGGTCCTGACCCTGTAAACACTGGAACAGAGCGCAGTGCTCACTATCTACTGGCAAAATAGCACAGCCCATTTCCTTGGCCTTGGCCATTACCAGTTCACCGGCTACTACCAGAGTTTCCTTATTGGCAAGAGCAATATTTTTTCTGGCTTCCAAAGCTGCCATAGTAGGCTCAAGGCCTGCAAAGCCCATAAGGGAAGTAACCACTGTATCAGCCTCTTGGAAAACCGCAGCTTCAATAACAGCCTCACGGCCTCCCATTATTTTTGTTTTTCCGGAATATCTGCTTTTTAAACGCTTAGCAGCATCCTCATCAGACAACACAGCCAATTCGGGTTGAAATTCATTTATCTGCTTTTCCAAAAGCTCATCACTGCGATTAGCTACGAGGACAGACACATGAAACAACTCAGGATTATCACGGACCACATCAAGGGTCTGGGTACCGATGGAGCCGGTGGACCCTAAAACAACTAAATTCTTCATACAACATACTCCTTAAAATCCACTTAAAGAGAAATAGGCAATAAAGCATTTTTGCTTTACTGCCACTTTTTACGCCATCAATAATAATTGTGGCAACTTAACCAGCAATTCTTGCACAATACATGAAATAATAGACGAAAGGTACAGTATAGATTACACTATCAAATCTATCCCATATTCCGCCATGGCCGGGAATAATATTTCCGGAATCCTTAATGCCTGTATAACGCTTTACCACAGATTCAACCAAATCCCCCAAGGTGGCTACAATACAGATAAAAAAGCCCAACACAGCCATCACAACCACATCAAAGCCGAAAAATACGCCTAGCCCCGCCACAGACGCGGTGGTTCCAATCAGGCCGCCGATAAAGCCCTCAATGGTTTTCTTTGGACTGATTGCTTCACATAGCTTGTGCTTTCCCAGAAAACAACCAGCAAAATAAGCAAAGGTATCACTGGCCCAAGTTCCAATCAAGGCCACCCACACCAATGCACAGCCCAACTGAAAATCCCCAAGGCTGGTAGAAATATAGGCTTCCTCACCTATAAAACGAAGCATAATCAAGTGAACAAAGGACAAACCTATGTAGAAAATGCCTGCTACTGAAATCACAGCAGATAAAACATCAAATTTTCCGTGATTTAAAACAGTAAGCAGCATAATAACCAATGCTGAAAACATCACCGAACATACAAGCAATCCATTGTTTCCCAAGAAGCCCCCTGCCCACATAATGGAAATCAGCACCATTCCTGTAACCAAAGTCGGCTTGTATCCCTTTTGTTTAAAGGCATTACAATATTCATACCAAGCACCAAAGGCCAGTAACAAAACAGCACCGGCAAACACACTTCCACCAGTCTGAATAACCAGAGCAGCCAGTACTATACCAATGATTCCGGTAATTATTCTAGTAAGCATCCCTTAGTTTCCTCATTTCTTCTTATTTAAACCACCAAACCGTCGGTCCCGCTGACTGAAATCAAGCAAGGCCTTTGCCAGATCATCTTTTGTAAAATCCGGCCAGTTGGTATCCGTAAACCAAAATTCTGCGTATGCCGTTTGCCAAATCAGAAAATTACTGAGACGAATATCGCCACTGGTACGTATTACCAAATCAACTGGTGGCAAATCCTTGGTATCCAACCGTGATTCCAGCAGCTTACTGTCAATATTTTCCGGATCCAGGCTGCCATTCTTTACATCCTGGGCCAAAGACTGAACTGCCCGCACCATTTCGTCCTGCCCACCATAATTAACAGCAACATTAAATTTAACACCAGTATTATTGACAGTCCGCCTACGGGCATCATCTATCTGCTTCTGCAGTGCCGGGGATAAGCCATCCAGCCTGCCTATAAAATCAATACGGACATTTTCACTGTCCATTTCTGCAATTTCTTTTTCAAGATATTCTGAAAACAGCTTCATGAGGAAATCTACCTCTGCTGTTGGTCTTTTCCAGTTTTCTGTTGAAAAGGCATATACCGTCAAAGCCTCCAAATGAAAATCTGAAGCAGCCTTTAAGGTTCTTTTCAAGGCCTTCACGCCAGCCGTATGTCCGGCAGAACGAACCATACCCTTTCCATTGGCCCAACGGCCATTGCCATCCATAATGATAGCCACATGTCGTGGCAAACGGGTTCTATCTATATTTTCAAGCAGGGATGTATACGTATTAGAATTTTCATCTTTAGTATTGCCAAAAATCTTTTTCCACATATCTTACACCTACTCACAAACAAAGAAAATAAGCCCCTCAAATATTGCATATTGAGGGGCCTTTTGACACTTTTATCAGTCACTTACGGCTGCTATGTGTCTTATTCTGGAGCAACAATTGCACCTACAGGGCAGCCTGCTGCACAAGCACCGCACTCAACGCAAACATCTGCATTGATTTCGTACTTGCTGTCGCCCTCGGAAATTGCCTCTACAGGGCAAGTGCCTGCACAAGTACCGCAAGAAATGCAACCATCTTCAATCTTGTAAGCCATTACTAGAAACCTCCTTCAGCAGCCTAGCTGCTATCCTAATGTCTAACGTGCCATCAGAAAGCTGACGCTGTCTGATAACATAATACCCTTCAGGCTCAAGCTTAAAAAAATCCTTAGTCGGTCGGGTTACCGTTACATTATACATTATATGGGCATCATTAAGCAAGGTTTTGGCTAAATGCCAAGGTCTGCCTACAACATCAATTTCCATATTATACTTCCATAATTTCTTTTTCTTTGGCTTCCTTTAATGTATCCACAGTCTTAATGAAGCCGTCAACAATCTTCTGGAACTTTTCCTGTCCCTTCTTGGACTCGTCCTCAGTGATTTCCTTGTCTTTTTCCAGCTTCTTAATATGCTCATTGGCATCACGACGGATATTGCGAATAGCCACCTTGGCCTCCTCTGCCTTCTTGCTGACAGTCTTAACCAGCTCCTTACGACGCTCCTGGGTAAGCTGAGGAATAGACAGGCGAATGGCAGTGCCATCAGAGTTAGGGGAAAGTCCCAGCTCAGACTTCATAATAGCCTTTTCAATTTCATGTAGCATAGTCTTTTCCCAAGGCTGAATCATAATCATACGAGCCTCTGGAACAGAAACCTTTGCCACCTGATTTACAGGAGTTGGGGTGCCATAATAATCTACCATAACCTTATCCAAAAGAGAAGGAGTGGCACGGCCTGCACGTAGGGAACCAAATTCTCTCTTAAGTGCATCAATAGACTTATTCAAACGTTCCTCGCTGGAAGATACAATGTCGTTAATCATGATTATTTACCTCCTACAGTAGTACCAATATCTTCGCCAATGGCTGCACGGTAAATATTCTCAAAATCATCAATCTTGAATACAACCAATGGAATATCGTTATCCATGCACAGACTGGTTGCAGTGGAATCCATTACACTCAGGCTGCGGAGAAGAATCTCTTTGTAGCTGATATTGTCAAATTTCTTGGCATCATCATTCTGATTTGGATCCTTATCGTAGATACCCTCTGTACCCTTCTTGCCCATGAGAATAACATCTGCCTCAATCTCGGCAGCTCTGAGAGCTGCAGTGGTATCAGTGGAGAAATATGGATTGCCGGTACCAGCACCAAAAATTACTACGCGTCCCTTTTCCATGTGACGGGTAGCCTTACGACGAATATAAGGCTCAGCCACCTGACGCATCTCGATAGCAGTCTGTACACGGGCAGGAACATTCTGCTGCTCCAGAGCATCCTGAATTGCCAATGCATTAATAACAGTAGCCAGCATCCCCATATAGTCCGCCTGGGCACGGTCCATACCCTTGGCACTTCCTGCAAGGCCTCTCCAGATATTGCCGCCGCCCACAACGATAGCCACATCAATACCAGCATCATGTACGCGCTTTATCTGCTTTCCGATAGCTTCAACCACAACAGGATTAATGCCAAATCCCTGATCACCTGCCAAAGACTCGCCACTAAGCTTTAGTAGAACGCGCTTGTATTTTCCCACTGTAACAACCTCCAAATCCGAGAATAACTAAATCTTTAATATATTTTTATTTTCAAAAACAATATTTACCATTTATATCTTAAAGAAAAGGGACCGCGTCTGCAAGTCCCTTTTTCTATGAGAATAAAATATTTAATTACTTAATCTGAGCTGCAACCTCTGCTGCGAAGTCCTCGTTCTTCTTCTCAAGGCCCTCACCCATCTCAAAGCGGGTAAAGCGGAGAACCTTAACATCACCGAGGATGTCCTGAATGGTCTCATGATCGGAAGACTTGAAGAATTCCTGCTCAACCAGGCAGATTTCCTTATAGGTTTTATTGAGACGACCCTCAACCATCTTGTCAACGATGTTCTCAGGCTTGCCCTCTTCCAGAGCCTGTGCACGGAGTACAGCACGCTCATGGTCAAGATACTCAGGATCAACGCCACTACGGTCAATGCTCTGTGGCTTCTGAGCAGTAATCTGGAGAGCGATGTCCTGTGCCAGCTCATCGCTGCCGCCGGAAAGCTCTACAACTACACCAATCTTACCACCCATGTGGATGTAAGTAGCCAGCTTGTTCTCGGAAGTATATACAACGAAACGACGGAGGGACAGCTTCTCACCGATGGAAGCAACAGCCTCAGTCATAACATCAGCAACAGTCTTGCCATCCAACATGGAAGCGTTGAGAGCATCAATATCAGCAGGCTTGGTTGCAATGATGTGCTCAGCAATCTTCTTAACCAGTGCCTTAAAGTTATCATTCTTTGCAACGAAGTCAGTCTCGGAGTTAACCTCAACCAAGCAAGCAGTGTTAGAGGCAGCATCGTAAGCAGCAGCTACAACACCCTCGGAAGCAATGCGGCCAGCCTTCTTTGCAGCCTTGGAAATGCCCTTCTCACGGAGGTAATCGATTGCCTTGTCCTTATCGCCATCGCACTCAACGAGAGCCTTCTTGCAGTCCATCATACCAGCGCCAGTAATCTCGCGCAGTTCTTTAACTAATGCAGCAGTAATCTGTGCCATTGTTTATTTCCCCCTATTAATTCGGATATAATTTCAAAAAAACAAGGGATAAGGGATATCCCCTTACCCCTTTTAAGGTTTATATTACTCAGCGTCCTCAGCTGGAGCCTCTGCAGCTTCGCCCTGACGACCCTCGATAACAGCATCTGCAATCTTGCCGGTAATGAGCTTAACGGCACGGATAGCATCGTCGTTACCAGGAATTGGATAATCGATTTCATCTGGATCGCAGTTGGTATCGATAATAGCCACGATAGGAATGTTCAGCTTGTGAGCCTCTGCTACAGCGATTCTTTCCTTGCGTGGGTCAACGATGAACAGAGCACCTGGGAGCTCCTTCATGTCCTTGATACCGCCGAGATACTTCTCGAGCTTCTCCATCTCATGCTTCAGACCCTGTACTTCCTTCTTGGTAAGAACCTCGAAAGTACCGTCCTCTGCCATAGCCTCAAGCTCCTTCAGACGCTTAACGCGAGCCTGAATAGTCTTGAAGTTGGTCATCATACCGCCCAGCCAACGCTCGTTTACGAAATACTGGTCAGCCTTCAGAGCCTCTTCCTTAATAGCCTCCTGAGCCTGCTTCTTGGTACCAACGAAAAGAACGGACTTGCCAGACTCAGCTACGCTGCGTACGAAGTTGTAAGCCTCCTCAGCCTTCTTAACGGTCTTCTGAAGATCAATGATGTAGATACCATTGCGCTCGGTGAAGATGTACTTAGCCATCTTAGGGTTCCATCTTCTGGTCTGATGTCCGAAATGAACACCAGCCTCTAATAACTGTTTCATAGAAACAACTGCCATAGTGGTGCACCTCCTGTTTTTATTTCCTCCGCCAGCCTCATCCGTTTAAACCACCACTTTGGGCACAGGTTAAACGTCCTCTGGCGTGCGTTTTTCTAATTACACCGTGAAATACTATACCATATACAAATACAGAATGCAACTATAAATATTATTATTTTTGTGTAAGGATATAAGTCCCCGGCATTACTTCCCGTGAGGACTCCAAGGAAATGTCTACCCCATATTCGTCCCTAAGCCGTCTAAAGCTGTCCATAGCCTTGATTTCATTGGCCGTCTGGGGATTGAGCTGAAGTATATAGCCATCAGCCGCATGCTTTCTGACTTCTATTCGGCGAATGTTACGGCATACCTTCACTGCCAATGACTCTGGTGACAAAACTCTGCCATTGCCCTCACAAACAGGACACTGGCAATACAGCATACTTTCAATATTTTTCCGTGATTTTCTTCTGGTGATTTCCACCAGCCCCAAAGAGGTAATATCCACTATGTTGGTCTTGGAGCGGTCGCGCACAGCCAGCTGCCGCATTCTCTCTAACAGAGCATCATTTTGCTGCTGTGTTTCCATATCAATGAAATCCACCAGTATTATGCCACCAATATCCCGCAAACGAAGCTGTCGCATAATTTCATCGGCCGCTTCAATATTCAGCTTGTACACCGTATCTGCCAGATTCATATCACCTACGAAGCTGCCAGTATTCACATCAATAACTGTCATGGCCTCGGTCTTATCTATTACAAGGAAGCCACCGGACTTCAGCTGGACCGTGCGGCCCTTCAGCTGCTCCAAAGCCTCGGTAACGCCATTATCCTTGAAAATATTTCTGCCGTCGTACAATTCAATTCGCTGCAAGACATCTGGAGAAGTAACCTTTATAAGGTCACAGACTCTTTTATACATCTTTGGATTGTCAATAACCATCTTGTCCACATCATCAGTGAGATAGTCCCGGACAATCCGAATCACCAAATCTGCATCACGATATAATAGGGAGCTGGTGGCGGACAGCTTTGCCTTGGCCAATATCTCGTCCCATATTTTCATTAGGTATTGAATATCCCTAACAATATTTTCCGCTGGCTGTCCCTGAGCCGCAGTACGTATAATACAGCCCATGTTCTTCGGTACTTCAGCCCGAACAATATCATGGAGACGCTGGCGTTCCTCATTATTCTCTATACGATGGGATGTTCCAATATATGCAGAATTAGGCATCAATACCACATGGCGGCCAGGAATAGACAAATGCATCGTAGCCCGTGGTCCCTTGGTGCCCACCTCATCCTTTATTATCTGGACTATGACATTTTGCCCCACCGTAACATTTTCCCGGGGAGAATTGGCCTGGGCCGTGGAAGCTATTTTGCCATTTCCTACATAAAGGAAGGCATTCTTTGCTTGACCAATATCCACAAAGGAGGCCTGCATACCCTTAAGGACATTCTGAACCTGCCCCTTGTATATGTTGCCTACTAAATGGGCATGGTCCGGTCTTTCCAGCTCCAAAGCCATGAGCTGACCATTCTCAACCACAGCCATACGAGTTTCCTCCGGCATAACATTCACATATATGTTTTTCATTGCAAATCCTCCTTTCTGTGAATATGTAGCATTTAATTTATACTAAATCAATAAGGTCTTTTCCTTGCCCCATGAGCTTGCAGCGATTGATTAATGCCCGGCCCAATGCAACTGGCAGGCCGTATTCATTATATAACAGCTCCAATATTTCCGCTGGCTTTATACTACCGGTCTGGGTAATGGAAATATTCATGGTAAGCTTCACCCAGTCACCACTCATACCAATTTTCACTGGCTCAATCATGTACTGCTTAACCTCAATATCACGGGTCTTTTTAGGGGTAACACGATGATAATTAACCTCTGAGGCAGCATTATATCTTTCCACAGCCTTAACTGCAACATCCCAGTCACCTATAAGAGGTGCTACCACCTCATAGATGCCCTGCTCCACCTCAGCCATCAGTGCCTTATGCTTTTTCCCCTCACAAGGCTTTGGTTCCTTTACTGGCTTTAGCTTGATAAGTCTTATCCCCGGAGGCAGGGCTGCTGACAGCTTATCAAAAATCTCCGGCTGGCAGAGGGGCTTTGTCAGTTCAAAATCCATATACTCCGCGTCACTGGTTACCCCCAAGGACAATGGTGAAGCAAAGGACATCTTCAGATGAGGATTAAATCCCTCAGTATAAGCAGCTGGCAGCTTGGCACGGCGAATAGCCCGCTCCATAACTCCCGCATAATCCAAATGGGAAATATATCTGATTTCATCCCCCTTGGTTAGCTGAGCACGATACTTATACATTTGCCTTCACCTCCCCTTCTTTGCGCTTCCAGTCTACAATATCCACCTTAAGGGATGGGCAGACCCCACAGCCGGAGCACTTACCACGGCGGCAATCCTCTGTCAGCTGCTCCGCAACAGCCTTGTTCCATTCACGCTTAAGGAAATCCTTGGAAACTCCTGGGGTAGTATGCTCCCATGGTAATGGTTCATCGAAATCGCGGGTGCGCTCACTGTATTCCTTCATATCAATGCCGCACTTTCTGAAGGCTTCGTGCCAAACATCTTCCTTAAAGAGGTCTGTCCAGCCATCAAATTTAGCCCCATCCTTCCAGGCCTGATAAATCACCTGGGAAATACGACGGTCTCCACGGGAAATAGCCCCTTCAAGAACGCTGACTCTGGCATCATGGTAATGGAACTTTACAGCTCTTTCAGTAATGCTGTCCTTTAAAAGACGCTGACGACGTTCAAATTCATCCTTTGGTAGCTGACCAAACCACTGAAAAGGAGTATGAGGCTTTGGTACAAAGCAGGATACACTGATGGTTACAGTAACACCCCACTTGCCCTTAACCTCCTTGTACTTTCTGGCTACCTTCTCCGCCAGTCTGGCAATACCCACAATATCCTCGTCAGTTTCCGTAGGCAAGCCCATCATAAAATACAGCTTAACCTGCTTCCAACCCTGTTTAAAGGCGGCTTCCACAGCTGTCATAAGATTTTCCTCAGTAACACCTTTGTTAATAACATCACGAAGGCGCTGAGTTCCAGCCTCCGGGGCAAAGGTAAGACCGCTTTTGCGTACCTGCTGCATCTTGTGGGCCAAATCAATGGAAAAGCTATCTATACGCAATGATGGCAAAGAAAAACTAACCTTTTCTCCTTCAAAATCAGCGAATAAATCATCCACCAGCTCTCCCAGACAGGAATAATCTGCAGAGCTAAGTGAAGTAAGAGACATTTCATTATAACCGGAGGAATCCACCAGCTTACGGGCCAATTCCCGGAGATATTCACGACTTCTCTCGCGTATAGGACGATATGAGGTACCCGCCTGACAAAAACGGCACCCACGGGTACAGCCTCTAAACAGCTCCAGCATAATTCTGTCATGAACTATACCAATATAAGGCATTACAGGCTTTTCCACGAAATGAACACTGTCCAAATCCCTAATCACCCGTTTATAAATCTTGTCCCTTGCCTCAGGCTCTTTTGGTTCTATAGAGGAAAAATACCCTTTTTCGTTATATTTAACGTTATAAAAAGAAGGTACATAAATACCCTCCAGCTTTGCTACTTCCTTCAAAAATCCTTTTCTGCCACCTGGCTTTCCTTCCCTTTTCCATTTCACAAAGGTTTTCGCCACTTCAGAGATAACTTCTTCTCCTTCTCCCAAAATGAAGAAATCAAAAAAATCAGCAATAGGCTCCGTATTATAAACGGTAGGGCCACCGCCTACTATAAAAGTATCCTCATCATTGCGGTCCTTGGTCCAAATTGGAATCCCAGCCAAATCCAGCATATTAAGAATATTGGAATATATCATTTCATACTGGAGAGTAAATCCCAGAAAATCGAAATTCTTAATTTCAGTAAAGCTCTCCAACGAAAATAAAGGTATGCTTCTGTCCCGCATGATTGCTTCCATGTCGGTCCAAGGAGCATACACTCTTTCACAGGCAGTGTCCTGACGGTTATTCAACACCTCATAAAGGATTTTCAGTCCAAGATTGGACATGCCAACCTCATAGGTATCGGCCATGGCCAGGGCGAAGTGGCAATCCACTTCGTCCCAGTCCTTATGTACAGCATTTAACTCATGACCTGTATAACGGGCAGGTTTTTCAACGGCCTGCAGGATTTCAGGTTCTAATTTAATCATTGCTCAAGCTCCTCTATTGATTCAAAACAGAAACCTTAAAATTGGAGTTTTTGGTTTCTCAGATAAATATTAAGTAAAATGGCCACAGCGAACATATTGGTGGTAAGAGCACTGACACCATAGCTCATAAACGGTAGTGGTATACCGGTTACAGGCATTATACCAGCTGTCATGCCCACATTAACCAGCACATGGAAGGCCAGCATGGAGGTTATACCCACAGCCAACAGCATGCCAAAGCTATCCTGGGCCTGCTGTGCTATTTTGATACCCCGCCACAGCACCACAAGATATAACAGAAGTAAAATAGTCGCTCCTATAAAGCCCAATTCTTCTCCTACTACAGCGAAAATAAAATCAGTGTGGTTCTCCGGCAAAAAATTAAGCTGACTCTGGGTTCCTGCAAATAGACCCTTGCCAAATAACATTCCGGAGCCTATAGCAATTTTGGACTGAATAATATGATAGCCCGATCCCAATGGATCCACATTAGGGTCCATAAACACCATAATTCGCATTTTCTGGTATTCCTTCAGCACAAAATGCCACATCAACGGAGCACAGGCCATGGCTACACCAAACATCCAGGCCAATAGCTTCAAATTAACTCCACAGGCAAAAATCATACCAAGAAAAATAGCCATAAACACCAGAGATGTCCCCAAATCCGGCTGCTTCAGTACCAGTAAAAAAGGAAGCCCCACATAGCCAGCCAATGGGAGTAAATCAGACCACTTGTTTATCTGCCCTATCTTATCCTGAAAGACAGAGGCCATACAGATGATCATAATTATCTTTGAAAACTCCGATGGCTGAATGGATATTGGCCCCAACTGAATCCACCGCTGGGCACCAAGAGCAGACTGACCCAAAAACATTACGGCCAGCAGCATAATTATGTTAAAAATATACAGTTTCTTGCCATAAGACTGTAGTGCCTTGTAGTCAAAATTCATAAAGAAGAATATAACTCCCACATTCAGAAGGGTGAATATGCCCTGTCTAAGTACATACCAATATCTATCCTCAGATGGGGTATTTATATGAGTGGCACTACCAATGGTGATAAGGCTCATAATGATTATACCGGCCACCCCGGCAATAAGCTCCACATCTATTTTTCTAAATTTTTTATTTAAAATCAAGGATCCTTCCTCCAAATTTAAATTCTAGTATAGCTTATATATGTTATCACGAACCATGTGAAAGAACAACCAAGTATAGCAAAAAAATACAGTGACACCCACTAGGACCATCACTGTATTTTAAATCATCTTTTAAAAAGTTTGGAAGGGATACATCAGGAACACCCCTTCTTCAGATGAACACTGCCACACTATTATGCAACAGCTTCGTAATTCTTATCTATGATGTCTCATGTTCTGAACCGGAATATTTGCTACCAGTGCTACAGAATCATCAACATTCTCCAGAGAAATTTCCATATCCGTCTTATCTATGATCATATATTTGGATAATACCTGAATGATGTCATCACGAATCATGCCCATCACTTCCGGTGAAACGCTGGCCCTGTCCTGAATGAGCACCATCTGGAGGCGTCTTTTGGCCACCTTGCCAGATTTCTCACTCGAAAAGATGCGCTTTATTGAATCAAGCATTTACAAGTCCCCCTCAAAATTTAAATGCTTTCTTCAATCTCTTGAAGAAGCCTTCTTTCTCAAATTCCATAAACGGGATATCTTCACCCAGGAGACGTCCCACAATATTCTCATAAGCCTTGCCGGCCTGAGAATCACTCTCACCAACAACTGGCTCACCGCGGTTAGCAGAGGTTACAACCTTAATATCATCTGGAACCTGACCAATGCACTTGATGGCAAGTATATCATTGATGTCATCCATATCCATCATCTCACCGCTATCTACCATAGCAGGTCTGATTCTGTTAATGATGAGTTTAATATTATCCTTTTCAGAGCGACCCAGCTCGCCAATAATCTTATCGGCATCACGAACAGCGGAAACCTCCGGCATGGTAACTACAATAGCAGTATCCGCACCAGCAATTGCAGTCTGGAAGCCCTGTTCAATGCCTGCTGGACAGTCAATAATCACAAAATCATATTCCTTGCGAAGCTCATCACAAAGAGCCATCAGATCGGCAGGATTTACCGCAGACTTATCCTTCACCTGAGAAGTAGGCAAAAGCTGCAGATTTTCATATTTCTTGTGACGTACCAGGGCCTTCTTAATTTCTACACGTCCCTCAACCACGTCAATCAAATCGTACATAATGCGATTTTCAAGACCAAGGAGCAAATCCAAATTGCGGAGGCCGGTATCGGTATCAATCAGAACAACCTTCTTGCCTCGCATAGCCAGACCCACACCAAGGTTTGCAGTAGTAGTGGACTTACCTACACCACCCTTACCGGAAGTAACAACAATAACCTCACTCATTCTTATAAATCCTACCTTTCTATCGGTTCAATAATTATTTGTCCATCTTTGATAGATGCCCGTTCAGCAAAATCACTTTTCTCCATTATATCAGGAGAACGGGCAATCATGTTGGCTATACGAATCTGCGTTGGCATAAGCCTGTCAGCAATAACCACGGCACTAATATCACCCCAAGCACCGGCGTGAACCATGCCACGACAGGTTCCCCGCACATCTATACTGCCCCCGGCAATAATCTGAGCACCGGGATTAACATTCCCCATAACCAGCACTGAACCCTGGCTGGTGACCTCCTCACCACCACGGACAGTGTGCTCCACCACAGTCATTTCCTGAGCTTCCACATTTCCATCATGCTGAATAAAATACTGAGGTGGCATCTGTGATTGTTCATCTGATACTGGTGGCGGATCTTTCTTTGCAGACAGCTCCACGCCCAAGCCATGCTGACTTAATATTTGATTAATCCCCTTCTTGACGGAGCGGTCCAAGTCAGCTACCTCCAGCTCAAACTTGGTTCCCTCCGGGAAAAAGCCTGGATTTTCATCGAGCTTCTTTTTAATTTCAGCTTCGATTTCCTCCATGCTGGCTGAACTATCCACCAATAAACGGAAGCCATCCTTGCCCCCTTTTATGGTTACCAAATCCCTGCTCATATTCTCCCCACCTATCTTATATTAAGATAAAATGATAAAATTATCGTTTGCTGTTTGCAGCACCATATTCCTTGCCTGCCACCGGGGCATTATTTACAACAGCGGGCTGCTCCTGGGCCTTGTTATTGGAATTGGAATTATTCTGCTTATTCTTCTGGGCCTGCTCTGCTTGTTTTCTCTGGCGTTCCAGCTCTGCCTGCTTGGCAGGGTCCGGAATATTAAAGGCCGCCTCCAAAATCTTTCTGCCGATTGGAACCGCTGAAGCAGCACCATAACCGCCCTGCTCCACGATAACTGCAACAACAACACTTGGATTATCAAACGGTCCATAGGCCACAAACCAACCATGATCACGTCCATGAGGGTTCTCCGCAGTACCTGTCTTACCAGCTATTTCAATAGGAAAGCCTCTAAAAACAGATGCCGCAGTACCATATTTTGTTACGCCCTTTAAGCCCTGCTGAACCAGTCTTATATGCTGAGGCTCAACTTCCAGTTGCCCCACTACTTCCGGCTTGAATTTCTTTACGGTTTTGCCATCTGGATCCACAATCTTGTCCACCAGATATGGCTTATACCGCTTGCCATCAGCAGCAATTTCGCCCATTACCATGGCCGCCTGAATAGGCGTAACATTGTTAAAGCCCTGTCCAATGGCAGCATCAAAGGTTTCCGCCAAATACCAGTCCTCATCAAATACCTTGCGCTTGTACTCCTGAGACGCCACCAGCCCCTCTGCCTCAAACAGCAGATTTATACCAGTAGGCTTTCCAAGGCCAAACATGCGGGCATATTTTTCAAGGCGATCAATACCGAGACGGTTACCCATCTCATAAAAATATACATTATCGGAGTGGGCCATGGCCTCTTCAAAGTTTATATAACCAAGAGCCTCTCCGTCTGCATTTCCCTTATCTACTATCCAATGCTTACCAGAGTCAAAGATTTTTTCCTCCGGGGTAACCACATGCTCTGCCAGAGCTGCAGTACCAGTGACAATTTTAAAGGTTGAGCCCGGTGGATATTCACCAGTAATAGCCTTATTGTCCATTGGATGATTTGGATTATTATTAATGGCATTCCAATTTTTAGAGGAAATACCACCTACAAACAAATTAGGGTCAAAGGATGGACGGCTGACCATGGCCAGCACCTCTCCAGTCTGTGGATTCATAACCACCACAGCTGCTGCTTTGGCACCTACAGCCACCAGCTGTTCATCCACAGCCTTTTCTGCGGCTGCCTGAATATCCTTGTCAATGGTCAGATAGAGATCAGAACCAGGAACAGGATTTTTCTTACCAAGGATTTCCACAGGCTTACCAGTAACATCTACCTCCACCTGCTCGCCGCCGTCTTCACCGCGCAGCTCCAAATCATATACCCGTTCCAAACCGGCCTTACCAATAATATCTCCCATCTTGTATTTGTGAGGAGAATCTTTTTTGGCCTCCAGCTCAGCATCGTTAATTTCACTAACGTAACCAAATACGTGTACAGCCTGTTCCTTGTAAATATATTCCCGGATTGGCAGAACCTCCACCACTACTCCGGGATAAAGATCCTTCTGCTCAGCGATAATACTGAGAATTTCAGGACCTACATCTGTCTTTATACGAATAGGATCAAAGCCTATATGGGCATCAATCTTTTCATTTATAGTCCCCGTTGGAACCTTCAGAAGCGCTGAAAGGCGATTTATAACCTCATCAGAAATTGGCTCCGTCAATGGCAACAAAGACACTGCAAAACCTGGTCTGTTGGTGACCATCATATTGCCATTTCTGTCATAAAACGTACCACGAGGAGCTACTGCAGGTACTATACGAATGCGATTACCATCTGCAAGGCTTGCATAATAGTCGCCATCATATAGCTGCAAATAACCAATGCGGCCTATCAGCACTGCAATAACCAGCACAATAATATAGCCAATTACCCGCAGGCGGCCGCCAAACTCTATATTATTTGTGTTTGTGTTCACTCAAAAAACTCCCACACTCGTTATTTCTTATCTGCTGTTTTTTTATGCAGCCATCTTACGGCACAATGTATCGGCCAAGCAAACACTAAATTGTAACAAATAAGAGGACCAAGCTTAGTATATAAATGCGTGAATATATTAAACCGGTACCCCAACAGCAGCATTATAGCCTCAGTCATAAGGAAAACTGCCGCCGTATTCAGGACTGATGCCGTAACTGGCAGTCCAAAGCTGTCCTTGAGCACCCTGGTGGAAAAAACGCCACATACATAACCTACAATGAGCTTGGTAAAGGCATTTAATCCAAAAAAAGTCCCTGTGGCCAGATCTTCAAAAAGACCCAGCAGAAAACCAGCAAAGCTGCCTACTTTTTTTCCATTGAGGAAGCCTATAGAGCTGGTCATCAATAATATTAAATCCGGCCCAATACCATAAAAATACACCAATGGCATAAAGGCGGACTGAAATGCATAAACTGCTAAAACAAATAATAGCCAGGCCAGAAAATTCTTCATCACTTTCCATCCCCACCTATTGGATTGCCGTCCTTGTCAGTCTCCGTTCCAGGTGTCTGTTTAGGAGCAGTCAAAGGCTCTGGTGGTGCTTCACGGGAAGCCGTAATGATAAGTACATCCTCCAGCTTCTGGAAATCTACAGCTGTGTAAAGATAAGCTATCTCCAAAAGGCCACCGTCATCATTCTGAATATTGGCTACAGAGCCTATCAGCAATCCCTTTGGATAAACACCGCCAAAGCCTGAGGTAACAATAACATCCCCCTCAATTACATCTGCATTGCGGGGAATGTTAATCATCTGAGGAAGCATAGGGTCACTTGGATTACCCTGAACAATGCCGGCAACCCTGGACTCCGGACGCTGCACCAAGGTACCCACAGATGAGCGTGGATCAAGGATTAACTGAACCTTGGAGGCATTTGGAGACACCTCAGTAATCACACCTACAAGGCCCTTTTCCGTTACCACAGGCATATTTTTTGCTATACCATCAGAGGAGCCACGATTAATTACAATCATACTGGTCCAAGTGGAAGACTCCCGACCAATAACC
This sequence comes from Anaerovibrio lipolyticus LB2005, assembly GCF_000621545.1. Taxonomy (GTDB): domain Bacteria; phylum Bacillota; class Negativicutes; order Selenomonadales; family Selenomonadaceae; genus Anaerovibrio; species Anaerovibrio lipolyticus_A. The sequence continues at coordinate 164,736 of NZ_JHYA01000002.1, read as the reverse complement.
TTGGCCGGCATCAAATCAAATTGAACAGCTGTAGTCTTGTAATTAAGCATTTCCCTTAGACGCATATTTTCAGCTGCGTATTCATACGCCTGAAGATTCTGCTGGCGAAGGGTAATAACCTCTTCACGCAACTCCTTGTTCTGATAATATACAGTTGCAACTTCCCATACAGTTGTAGCCACACCGTTGACCTGGGACCCAGCCCAGGAAATGGCCCGCTGAAACGGAGCCAAAGCCGAAACTACAGCAGGACTGGTCAAAACAGGTGTCATACGGCCACGGGCGGCGAAAAAAATAATCACAAAAATACTTAGAGCTACCACCACGAGCATCCAAGTTGTCTTCCGTGCATTATTATCCCGTCTAATCCTGCTCATCTTATCTCAACTTCTTTGTAGTCATAACAACACGCTTCAGGAGCTCAATGTTCTCCAGGGAACGGCCAGTACCTTCACCAACACAGGAAAGAGCATCCTCAGATACCAATACCGGCATACCAGTTTCATTGCTAAGGAGCTTATCCAGATTGCTGAGGAGAGCACCGCCACCAGTCATCATAATACCATGATCCATTACGTCTGCTGCCAATTCAGGTGGAGTCTTCTCCAAAGTACCCTTTACAGCATCAATAATCTTGTATACAGGCTCACTGAGAGCATCACGAATTTCACTTGCTCTGATGGTAAGATTCTTAGGAAGACCGCTTACCAAATCACGGCCACGGATATCCATGGTCTTATCAGCATTTGGATTTACGATAGCAGAGCCAATAGTAATCTTGATCTCTTCAGCAGTACGCTCACCAATCATCAGATTATATACGCGCTTGATGTACTGTATAATCGCAGAATCCATCTCGTCACCACCGATACGGATAGAGCAGCTGGTTACAATACCACCAAGGGAAATTACAGCGATTTCAGTAGTACCACCGCCGATATCAACTACCATGGAGCCAGTAGCCTCTTCAACTGGAAGGCCTGCACCAATAGCCGCAGCCATAGGCTCCTCAATCAGATATGCCTCACGGGCACCAGCCTGCTGGGCAGCATCGATTACAGCACGCTTCTCAACCTCAGTAACGCCGGAAGGAACTCCTACAACCACGCGAGGACGAACAAAAGACTTGGTGTTCATTGCCTTGCGGATAAAATATTTCAACATAGCCTGAGTTACATCAAAATCAGCAATAACGCCATCCTTCATAGGACGAATTGCAATGATGCTGCCTGGAGTACGACCCAGCATACGCTTAGCATCATCACCTACTGCCAGTACCTCACCACTATCGCTCTTTATCGCAACAACAGATGGCTCACGAAGAACAATACCCTTGCCCTTAACATGTACCAAGGTGTTTGCAGTACCCAAATCAATACCCATATCATGGGATAAACCACCAAATAAACTCCACATAAATAAATAACTCCCTTCAATATAAGTGGTAGGCATTTCGATTAATTCAAAGGCCTATATATTGTTTCTTTTAATTTGGCCCAAAAATAATGAGCCACATGTCATTGTATCATACCTTCCTCTTTAAGGGAAATATATTTATTATCTCCCAGGACAATATGATCTAGTACAGGTATATCCATTAGCTTTCCAGCCTCCATTAGCTGCCTGGTAATGTTCAAATCCTCCTTGCTAGGAGAGGGATCTCCGCTGGGATGGTTGTGAACCAGTATCATAGCCGCCGCAGAATTTTGGACAGCTGCCTTAAACACCTCCCGTGGATGAACCACTGAAGCTGTCAGACTGCCTATGGATATAATTGGCATGGACAAAATATGATGTTTGATATTCAACAGTATGATAGCAAAATGCTCACGCTGCTGAAAACGCAGCCTGGGCATTGCATAATCCGCCGCATCAGCGGGACAACGCACAACAGGTTTTTGAGCTGTGGTATTTAACCCCAGTCTTTTACCAAGCTCCACCGCTGCAGCCAATAATGTGGCCTTAGCTGAGCCAATACCCTTGTACTCCATCAGCTCCTCTACAGACATTGTAGCCAGAGCCAATACCCCGCTCTCACGATGCTGACTCAGAATATCCTGAGCCAACTGCATTGCCGACTTTTCCTTGGATCCACTTCCTAGCAATATTGCCAGAAGCTCAGCGTTGCTGAGAATTCCCGGGCCATAGGCCATAAGCCTCTCCCGTGGACGGTCATCAACTGGAAGATCCTTCACCATTGTCATATAAATCAATCCCCGCTTTCCGGGCAAGACCATCAAGACAATGGAGCGGCAAACCTACGACATTGGAGTAAGAACCTCTGATTCCGTCTACAAACACAGCCGCCCTGCCTTGAATAGCATAGGCTCCAGCCTTGTCAGCCGGCTCTCCAGTGGCTATGTAAGCATCAATCTGATCTGCGGATAAAGGAGAAAACACAACCTCTGTCGTTTCCCATGCCTGCCAGAACTTACCCTTCCAAGCAAGAACAATACCAGTTATAACCTGATGAGTTCTTCCGGAAAAAGCTTTAAGCATTTCTCTGGCATGCTCCTTATCCCGAGGCTTACCATATATATGTCCATCAAGGCTTACAACTGTATCTGAGCCCAGCACCGGATATTCCGGATGCTCAGCTGCCACAGCTGCTGCCTTTAAATGCGCGTTTTGTACTACCAGCTGGTGAGGCTCCAGACCGGCATCTGTAATTTCATCGGCGTTGCTTGTTATAACCTCAAATTTACAGCCGATTTGCTCCAAAAGCTCCCGCCTGCGGGGAGATGCTGACGCCAATATTATCATCATGCACCTCTTAATAACGGCGGAACAAAATAATAGCAATTACCATACCTAAAATACTCATAAGGTTTGGTGTAAAAGCCAAGCCAACAGTCAGCTTGATCACATAAAGATTCAATGTGGCCGGAGTCATATCCAGCACCGGATATGTATGAACCAGGTACGGCATTACGCCGGACAAGGCATCCACCCCTGTCAGCAAATCGCCAATTATGCCACCAAGAATGGCACCAATTATTACAAACACGATTAACGTGCCATAGCTTCTTTTCATTCTGTTAATAAACCTCCATTACACAATTCTCCGCTAATAATTATACAGAGTAATACAAAGCAAAATCAAGATTTTTCAAAGGTCTGGCCACGTTATTTCTTAATGGCGAAGAACGGAAGAAACATCAGTATTCTGCCTACTACATAGGTAACCACCAAGCCCAATATACAAGCAAAAATGTATTTTACATACACTGGCAAAGCCACCCCCATAAGAGCCCATACCACCAGCATAACCAATCCCATGTGAGCGTAATACATGGTATATGAATTATCACTGACTGCCTTCAAAAATCCATTGGTATAATCCAGCTTGGACTGGAACAATGCCAACAAACCAAATACAGAGGCCATGGCAAACAAGCTATGAAGGGCTGACTTAATCACCATAAATGTTACAGGAGAAGCTGTCAGCTGACCGAACAAGGCATATCCAGTATAAAATACTCCCGTAAAAATAAAGGCCGGTATCCAGACAGTGGGATCCAGTCTGAACCCCTTTTCCGTGAACCACTGCTTTCTCCAGGCATATACGCCGGCAAAGAAATATATTACATAAAGGGAAATCCTTGTGGGCTGATAAAGGAAAATCGGCCATACCTTTGACCAATTATCGTTGTTGCCACCCACCAAATAATAAGCTCCCACTGTCAAGGTATACGACAGTATGGCAATTATCAAAAAGAACGCCTTCCCCGGAGCAGCTGGTGTGAGTTTTTCCTTAATAACTGGCTTGATTTTTGCCACAACAAATAAAAGAATATAGAGATAAAACAGAGTCCCCAAAAACCAATACTGAGTGTGAGAAAAAAGAGGTCCGAAGAAAAACACCTTATTCAAAAATTCCATAAAAGGAAGTGGCACATGTCTGGTCAAAAAGATTAGATACGTAACAGCAGGTGCCAGTATAATAACACCGAGCACCCAAGGAATAAATATCCGCATCAGCTTTGATGTCCAGAATTTTTTTGCTGGTTGTCGGGAAAGGGACATGATGCCAAAATAACCGGAAATAAAAAACATAACCGGCATTATAAAAATGTCCGCCCAGACGACAAACACAGTAAAGGACATTTGTGGATCACTTTTATCCACTGCATACCACCATTCAGGGGCATACTGCATATAGCTCATGGCTATATGAAACACTATCATCAGGCAAATAATAAATGCCTTTAAATTATCCAGAAAAAATATTCTTTTCATGACTCGTATCATTCCTCAACATTCTGCTGTTTTTTCTTGCGCTTTTCATAAAGGAGAAAAGAGCCTACCACCACCACAGCCAGCACAATATTAAATACCAGGCGATATGGATTTTCACTGGCAGTTACCGCATCATGACCAATCATGGCCTCAATGGCAGTGGATGGCAGCTTGCCGATAAGGGCCGCCAGCGTGTAATCCTTCAGGCTCATTTTGCTGAGAGCACCCACTGCATTAAGCAGGCCTGATGGAAGATATGGCACCAAACGGGCAATTAGCATTATTTTAAAGCCCTCCCTGCCACTCATATCATCTATTTTCTTTAAATAGGAATATTTGGCAATAACTTCCTCTGCCGCATCCCTAAATAAAAATCTCAGCAACAAAAAGCTGATGACCACTCCTACTGTTTCAGCCAGCCAGGCCAGAATAATTCCCGGTACTATGCCAAAAATCAGTGCATTAGCCGAAGAAAAAATAATGGCTGGGGGAAATCCTATGGCATTGACGCACAGCACCAACAGAAAGCTGAACACCATGGCCCAGGGGCCAAAGGAATTTATATAATCTGCCACCTGCTTCATATCACCGCTGAGACATACTCCCCACAGCTCATTAAAGAAGGCGGGATTTATCAGGTATATTATCAAAAACAAAACCAGCATTATTAACACTGCACCTATTTTTATAGTGGATGCAGAACGTTTCCTTTGCATAAAATACCTCCTAAACATAACTCAACCGATTTATTATAACGCCATTGTTAAAATTTTGCTACTGGCAAAATATTATTATAAAGCAAACCATTGACGAAAGCCGACTCTGGTAGTAATATTTTAATGGTCTTTAAATATATTAAATATATATCATAAGATTCAAAATAAAATGAAAAGTTGGTGAGGAAAAATGGATACTGATTATCCTAGTCCGGAACCCCCGGGTGAATTAATAAAAAATACTGAGACCGTATCCCTTTTCTCCTGCCATTATTTTATAAAATAACAGTATTCTGCAAGGGCTTATGGTCTCTTTCAAATGGAAAGGAGTACCATAATGCTCAAAATTTACAAATCACACGAGAATGGTCCTCTCACTGAATTAAGTCTGAAAACCTTGGAAAACGGTGCCTGGATTAACATTGTTGCCCCTACACCATACGAGTTGAAAGTGGTAGGCAACCTTACCGAGGTTGAGCCTGATTTTCTCCGTTCAGCACTTGATGATGAGGAACGCTCCCATATTGATATTGAGGACGACAGTGTCATGATTTTGACCAATGTTCCTGTTATTCGGGAAGAAGGCGGCTACGATACTCTGCCTTTGGCCATTATTGTCACTGAAGAATATATCATTACCGTATGTCTGGAAGAAACCCCTGTGCTTTCATATTTCAACGAAAAGAATGCCCGTTTCTTCCGCACCTTCAAAAAGACCCGGTTCCTGTTCCAGATTCTTTATCGGTCTGCTACCTTCTACCTTAGCTATCTGCGTCAGATAAGCAAACAGTCCGATGAGATTGAGCGCAACCTACGTCATTCCATGAGAAATCAGGAAATTCTAAAGCTCCTGGAATTACAAAAATCACTGACATTCTTTAACGCTTCCCTGCGATCCAATGGTGCAGTGCTGGACAAGCTCATGCGCCTAAGGACCAACTCCACCATGCAGCCTATGCTGAAATATTACGAGGAAGACGAGGATTTGCTGGAGGACGTTATCATCGAGAATAAACAGGCCAAGGAAATGGTTGAGATGTACAGCAAAATTCTTGCCCGTCTGGCAGATACCTTCTCCTCTATTATTTCCAACAACCTGAATCAGGTCATGAAATTCTTGGCTGCTGTCACCATTTTGTTGGCAATACCAACGGTTATATCCAGTTTCTTCGGCATGAATGTGCCTGTGCCAATGTCAGAAAGTACTTGGGCTTTCAGCTATATCTTTGGCATTGCCGGTATATTGGTGGTTATCTGTGGCTATTTGCTGTGGAAACGGGATATGTTCTAAAATAAAGGAGGTTCACCATGGCCACAATGACTGAATCACAGCTTAGGGCTGGCGTAATCTTCGGTGACAATGAAACGGCAGAATTCGTCTACATGCCTGCCAGTGAGCTTGGCGTGGAGCATCCCATATGCGTATATGAGTACGAGGCTGTCAGAGAGGATATGGACCTTGAGGAAGCCATCAAAACCATTCGCCTCAGAAGCCTGCGACCTACCAGCCATCCAAGGCTTGGAAAAACCTCATGCTAAAAGGAGGGGTTATATATGATAGCTGTTCCATCATCTGATTTTCTGAAGGAATTTACCATCTATGCTGATAAAGCCACAGATGAAAAAGAAACAATTTTCGTACAGCGCTCCAATGACAAAAATCTGGTGGTTATGTCAATGGATGCCTACAACGAAATACAGAAAAAGCTATATGAAACGCAAAAATAGACTGCAAAAGCAGTCTATTTTTATTGGAATATTTTAATAATATACAGATAAATCTTAAACAAGTAGAGATTTCAGTATAGCAAACAATCTTTCCACATCCACTGGCTTGGCAAGATGCTCATTCATACCACAGGCCAAAGCCGCCTGACGGTCTTCAAAGAAGGCATCCGCTGTCATGGCAATGATAGGCACGTCCTTCTTGCCTTCTTCCTCCATGGCACGAATCTGCCGGGTAGCCTCATAGCCATCCATAATAGGCATCTGAATATCCATAAGGATTATATCATAATGCTTCGGTGGATGATTGGTAACCTTAGTTACTGCCATCTCTCCATTTTCTGCCAAATCTACAAAGAAGCCTGCCTCCTCAAGAATGGTAATGGCAATCTCCTGATTCATCTTATTATCCTCTGCCAGCAGGATACGTCTTCCCATAAACTCTTCCTGGGCAATAGAACGCTCCTCAGTTTCAGTGTCATGAATATTCATGGCACTCTTGATAATTTTCTTCACGTCTGACAGGAAAAGTGGCTTTTCAATAAATGCAGAAACACCAGAACTATACGCTGCCTCCTCTACACCGGAATACATACCATCAGTTAAGAGGAACATCGGCACATCGTTGCCAACCAGCTGACGAAGCTTCTTTACTACCTCAAGGCCACCAACCTTATCATCTATGCGCCAGCTGATAAAGTAAGCATCATATTTCTCCCGCTCAGCCAGAACCAATGCTTTATCTGCAGATAAGGTAAATTCAGTCTTAGAGCCAAGCTTCTCCAAAATCCCCATAAGGCTGTTGCATGTATCATCAGAATCAACGATGATAAGGGCCCTCTTGCCCACAACCTCCGGAAGTTGTTCCACTTCACCATCAACATAAACATCACTTTGCAGCTTCATATCCAGATGCAGCAGCACCTGAGTACCTTCTCCCTGGGTACTGTTAATAACAATATCGCCACCCATGAGATCAATTATATTTTTTGTAATAGCCATACCAAGACCAGTACCCTGAACCACATTACTTGCGGCATTGTTTTCGCGCTCAAAAGGCTCAAAGATATGATCCACAAATTCAGGACTCATACCAATACCGTTATCCCTAATCTCAAAATCAATGGACACATGGCCTTCCTTGCTTGAAGGAACCTCACTGATGGTAACAGTTACATCACCACCCTGGTTGGTATATTTAACAGCATTGCTAATTAAATTCAAAAGCACCTGATTAAACCGCAGCCGATCACAGAAAATCCGCTCATGAACCACACCTGCGGTTTCCATCAAAAAGTTTATTTCCTTGGCAGCAGCCTGATCCTGAATGATATTCTTTATATCATGCATCATATCGCCCAAGGACTGTGGCAGCTCCTCCAAATGAACCCGACCATCCTCAATACGGGTAATATCAAGTACATCATTAAACAGGCTGAGAAGATGCTTACTGGATGCAGTAATCTTATCCAGATAAGCCTGGACACGTTCAAGCTCCTGAAGATGACTTCCTGCCAGAGTTGCAAAGCCGATAATTGCATTCATTGGGGTGCGGATATCATGGGACATATCGGACAGGAACTGCTGTTTCGCCTTATTGGCATTTTCAGTGCGAAGCAAAGCATCCTTCAGATGAACATTTTCAATCTGAAGGGCAAAAATCTTACCTACCTTGGAAAGGGAATTCTTATCCTCATCAGACCAGATACGGTTCGTATTGTGGATATCCATAACGCCAACAAGGCCCCATAGCTCATCCATAACCACAACAGCATAATAGAGAACAGAATTGTTAAAATTCTCCCCTAAAAAGGACAGACCTTCAGTACCAATGGAGTTTTCATCCAAAACCTGAATGAGATTTTTGGCTTCTTGGCTGTCAACCTCAAACTTAGCACCGCTTAGCTTGTCATCGCCGGCCTCAAAGCTCACCTCCGCCACTGAAATACTGTCACCAGCCGAGTTTCTGGTCATCACAAACGCAAGACCACAGTCCATACTTTCCCTTAGAGCTTTTAGCAGCTCCCTGTTGTGGGACTCAGCATTATCCTTTCCTTCGGTAAACCGCCATAAGTATTCTTTTAAGCATGTATCAAGAGCAGATACCCTTTCCGCAACACCCATAAGGCAAGTGCCTCCCCTAAACTAATGTAAATTAAAACATAGTTTTACTCTTATACTATATTTTCCTAAATTTTCTTCCTATAGTCAAGGGAAAATGAAGTGTGATTAAAAAAATAGAGCCCATAAAAAGGCTCTATCTTTCTTATAAAATATCATCGATAGTAATACGTTTCATTTTCTCCCGAGGAATAGGTATACGCTTCGGCATAGTCCGGCTCATAACATATTCACTATCACCAACTGTCACTATAACACCTGGATTTTTTTCCAGCAGCTTATCGATCTTGGCAAAAACATCCAAAATCTCTTGTTTACACCCATACACTCGATTAATCATATAAATAGTTTCAGGCTTTTGAGCATAGAATATATGCCCCTTCTCATCTTCAAGAAGCACTAACAGGCGACGCAAAAAACTTTTTGGAACAGCATTACCTATAGACCGTACATCATAACTATCACGAACAGCATCTGAAATACTGGCAAATGGAAGCAACTCCGTTTTGTGATGAACCTCCTGTAAATACGTATACATACAATCACTCGCTTTCCTTTTCACAAGAAAAATAATATAGCGTTCAAAAGTTATATTATCAATTTATAAATATCAAATTAAAAGAATTATAAAACTTTACATATTTTTTTAAGTATTATACTATATAGTACCTATTATCGTATAGAAAAATTTTATAAAATTTTCTTTGGGACCTTATGCTTACTTCTATTATTTATTATTATTTCATGATATAATACTCAAGGATTGTTTTTTAGGAGTATCAAAATGGCTTTTTATTCAACAGTTGTACTTATTACTATTGTGCTTAGCATAATAATGATTGTACATATCAACAATTCAAATATAGTTACAGAGAATGCACGAAAAGGTTTTTGTATTAGCTTTACCATTATCATCTTCGTTTCTTTTTTGGAATGGCTTACGTATTTTGCTGATGGTAAACCGCTATTTCCTATATGGCTTCATAATCTATTCAGTGCAATAGAATTCAGTCTTGCCCCCAGCCTGGTGGTGTTGTGGGTATATGCCATAGGTAATATAAAGCATAGTCGTATTGTTATTATATTCCTGCTGCTCCATGCATTGATAGAATTTTCCTCTATCTGGACCGGCGCCATCTATTACATTGATGAGGGAAATCATTATTGTCGTGGTGAGTATTACTTCATATATATAATCTGCTACACCACAGCCATTGCAGTAATGTTCTTTGAGGCATACTATTTCTCACGGAAATACCAAAACCGTAATTTCAGTTCTCTCATTGCAGCCTTCAGTTCTCTGTTTATTGGTATTGTTGCCAATACGATGGATGGCGACATAAAAACGGCCTGGCTATCTGTAGCCACCTGTTGCGTTCTGTTTTATATCTACTACATTGAATTAGTGGTTCAAAGTGATGGCCTGACCAGACTGTTAAACCGCCGTTCCTATGAGAATCATTTGGCTAAGCTGAACTATCGTACAGCCGTTATAATCTTTGACATAGACAAATTTAAGAGTGTCAACGATACCTACGGGCATGCCTATGGTGATACAGTATTGAAAAAGATTTCCAAGGCTATTATACGCTGCTACCTGTCCCGAGGATTATGCTACCGTATAGGTGGAGACGAGTTCTGTGTAATTCTGAACAAAAATAGCTTCCAAAGCGAGTCAACTGTCATTAAACTGAATAAACGCTTTAATGCTCTTCTGGATGAGCTACGCCGCAAGGAGCCAAGCCTTCCTACTGTCTCAGTTGGCTATGAAATCTTTAATACTGAAAATGAAGTAGCCGACATCATACATAATGCGGATACCATGATGTATACCAACAAAAACAGCAACCGTTGATATACTTTAGCAACTAAAAATGCGACCCTTCAGGGCCGCATTTTTTATTCTAAAATATAAATCTCAATATCCTGTCTACCAAAAGCCATTGCTTCTGCGTGGGTATCAAATGCAATATCAATAATGTTACCAACTATGTTACCACCACAATCCTCGGCTACAGCCTCACCATAACCAGGAATATACACCTTGGTCCCCATTGGAATAACATTTGGATCCGAAGCAATTATTCCCTTTCTTACCGCGGTGCCCAATGCTGTTACGCCACTGGTTTCCTCGGGACTGTATGCTGTTGCGTGAACAAACACAGCCCGTCCCCCTTCAATGCCCCGTTCAATATCCCTTTCCTGAGCATAAGGGTCCAAACGTTTATAGGTCTGTGGGCCACAAATACCATCTACTACCAGCCCTTCAGATTTCTGAAATGCTTTAATCGCCTTCACTGTTTCCGGTCCACAAACACCGTCTTCTTTACCAGAGAAAAAACCTTTTTCCTTTAACAATGCTTGTACTGTTACCACATCTGCGCCAGTTGAGCCTTCCTTGACTAAAATACCGGATGCCAGAGCTGAAGCACAAAACATCATAACCATTGCACAAATTAATGTGCAAATACTCAGCTTGCCAAATCTCAAAAAATCACCTCTCTTTTCAATTAAAACACAGACTTATTCTATCATATTCCTTATAATTGCGTCAAATTTTCAGACAATTCAAGGCTTCCCAATAAAAGGACCCCCATACCGAAGAATAATCTTCATAATATGGGGGTCATTAAGGTGGTAAAGGACTATTAAATTATATTTTTAACATAAGCATCATAGAGAGACTTAAGCTCCTCGATGCGGTCGTACATTTCCACCTGTAGGCCGGAAGCCATTTCATAATCGCCCTCATTAAGAGCATTAATCAGCAGGGTGAAGAGGGACTTCTCATCAATACTGTCCTTGGCCAAATAATAACGAAGCTCATTAATCTTGTTCCAATTATAAGCATCCTGGTCAGTAACATACTCGGATTTAATCTCCTTGGCAGCGCGAACAATGTCACGGTTCTCAGGAATAATACGGGCAATCAGCTCAGTCTTCCAACGGATAAGAGCACCCTCCTTGAAGGCCTCAATGATTGCATCAGTAAAGGCACCAGAAGAGGTAATTGTATCACGCTTGTCAGTGTACTTGTCGAGAGCAGAAAGGTTGTCCCATACTGTTGCAGGCGGAGCCCCAAAGAGGCGGTTGCGTTCCTCAGCTGTATAATCCTCAAATACGTCCTGCTCAGAACGGTATGCCCTATCCTTTTCCAGATAATCAGCTTCCTGTCCAGCTTCCTTGGAAAGCTCAGCAAGGAGTTCCTTGGTTGTCTTTGTTACAGAATAGCGAACACCATCCAATACTGCAGAATAGATAGCTGACAATACCAAATAAGTATCAGTATAAGGATTGCATGCACGAAGCTCAAAACGGGTAGCTGCCGGATTGGTAACGTCACGAACCAGGCCTGCCAAAATAGTACGATTACGGGATGGAACCTCAGGAGTATGGCCCAGGGAAGTAACGATACATACAGGTGCCTCAAATCCTGGCTTCAAACGGTTAAGGGAATCATTGGTAGCAGAAACAAAAGGATTAATAACCTCATAGTTCTTCAGAAGGCCCATAATAGCGCCATAACCAACAGCACTCATGAAATCAGCTGTCATTTCCTTTGGTGCGAAGAGATTTACGAAGGAACCATCCTCCATAATTGCAGCCAGACCGATATGGGTATGCTCACCGTTACCAGCAACACCAATCATTGGCTTTGCCTTAAAGCTAACCTCCAAGCCGTTGAGACGGAAGGTCTGCTTAATAATTGTACGGGCCAAAAGCTCGTTATCAGCAGCCTGAAGAGCCTCATCAAAGCGCCAATCAACCTCAATCTGCTCACAAACGGAGGTCATATTGCCCCCCTTATCCATCTGGGCCTTGATACCGCCAACTTCCTTATGCCCCATTTCAACCTTCAGGCCATAATCATCAAGGCGCTTAACTGTCTGCTCCAATGCAGTACGAACAATGCCATGAGTTCTCTGCCAATACTGTTCCTGCATAACCTGGGAGGCAAACATTTCATCAACATGAACATGGGAAAGAGGGGTCTTTACCCAAAATTCCAGCTCAGTGGCAGAAGTAAAGCTAATGTCCTTAATCTTGCTGCAATCAATATGCTCCAAGCCGGAAATCTGTGGATGATTGTGGAAAATATTCAGCAATTCCTTTTTTACAAAGGTCAGTGTATCAGCTAAAACTGAACGAGAATCTACGCGCTTGCCATTATGCACCAAGAATGCCGGAATGCGGAGAGTACCTACAGGCAACCCCGTCTTTTCATCGTAATTCTCAAAGTTATAATCCACATACCATTTTACACTTGGATCAATTGGCATATCTACTTTTGCATTGTTTATTGTAGCAATACCGGAAAGAACTACGGAAGAACCATCAGTCTGTACGGCACGACCAGAATAGAAATCATCAATATCCTTCAAGAAAACCCGCATAGGAATTTTCTCATCAGTATCATTACCAGCAAGATCAATACCTACCAAAGATACATACATGATTTCCGGATGAGCCTTTAATGTTGCAATGATTTCTTCCTTCTTGGAATTTGCTGGGATGACAAATAATAAATCTTCCATAACCTTTACCACCTTTTCATAAATTAATATTTACAATAGCCTCAATACAATAGTTATCTGTAAACAAACCAAAAAGCCACACAGACGACAAAATATGTAGTCTGTGTGGCATCATCGCCATAAAATATGCAATTTGTTTACAAGACAGATATTAGCATAATGAAATCATTTTGGCAAGGATTTTTTTGATTTTATTTGCTGAGTCTTAAATCCACATTGTTACCAAAATGAATTCCATCCTTTGCTTCCCGCGGGATAGCTATTTTCACCACGATCTTTCCAGACGGATATGGGCTTGTATAACCTGCTTCACTGTTGGCGGTATTACTATCCTGAGATTCTCCATCCCCCTCCGGAGAAATCACCTCAACAATAGTCCCCTCATATTTCTTTCTATCCACAAAGAAATATGCCAACTGTCCCAAAACAGCATAATCACTTTCATCAGGATTCAGATAAGCCTCAACCCAAATATCATTATCGTTGCCTACGAAGGCGACCACATCTCCGGCCTTTATTTCTGAACCGGTTTCAATGCCATTAAGATACACCACACCATCCACGGGAGCTGTAATCTCTGTAGCACTACTGCTGGTCTTGGCCTGTTCTAAAGCCATACGGGCCTGATTTACCTGAATCTCTGCCCGTCTTACAGCCTCTTCATTTGGTGGCTGATATGAGGATTCGTAAGTAACAGAACTGGAACCGCCACCACGGGACAATACTGCCTGATACTGAGCTGCAGCTTCATCACGCTGAATTCCACTTACAGCCCCCATTTCATAAAGTCTGTTCATCTGATCCAGCTTGTTTTTGGCATTTTCTATTTCAGCAGATGATGCACCGCCGCCTCCTGAATGAACCACCGGACGCTGAATCATAACTCCCTGCTTTATCTGAGCCAAATTCTTTTCTGAGAGCTCCAAGGTCTGTTCCATCTGCCGTATCTGCTCATCAGTAACTGTTACCTCAATGCGGGCAATTACATCTCCAGCCTTTACCGTATCACCATTATGCACCATTACCTCAGTAACACTGCCAGGAGCCCCGGCTCTGGCCCCTACCATATTGCCGGCAATCTTGGCATCATATATATCCAGATTTCCCCAGCAGTACATTATGTACCACACCAAGCTGGAACATAACAGAGCCAGGGCAATAACCCCAGCCAATCCGTATTTAATAACTAATTTTGCTTTATCAGTAACATCTATTTCTGCCAAAACAAACCTCCAAAATAAATGGGAATCTGTGACCATACACAGACTCCCAATATATGTACAAAACTAATATCAAAGGCCCTCAAGCTCACAGCCTATAAGCTGTTTTGCCACATCTGTCCAAGTATTGTTTATGGTCTTATGGCCCATAACAGCCATCACATCAATACCCGATTCCTTGGCCAAACGACTTGCCTTGACTATATCCATAATTTTATACTGCTGCTCAATGAGTGCAGCCACCGAAGCCCTATCAATACCATATCTTTGATTTATTCTGTCAATAAGGGCATTATTACGATATACCCTCACCAAATCATCAGAAATACCCAGAGCTTCAGATACATCAATCCATGTATTATCATTCTTTTTCAAATCAGCAACGCTGTCAAAGGACTTATCCGTCAGCTTAGCCATAAAAGCAATACGACAGGCATCCTCAAGGCATCCGTTCTCATTGCAGTATTTCATCACAGCACCATAAGGCACACCATAGTGGTTAGCTATAGTGGCAGCCAGCTCATTTCTGTCAGCCCAACGCCGTGGCACCTGATAAAGCACCCTGGTCTGAGGCTTTTCTGCATGAACACCCTTACTGTTCGCAGAGGCCTCAGCCTGCTGACAAAAACCTGATGTAAATACCAAAGAACTTACGAGCAATAATCCAGATAAAAACTTAACACCATAATTACGATTCAGCTTTACCATAGGAGTCACCCCTCTACGCCTTTCTTTATATTATACCACGCAGACAGCAATAAGTCCTTAAATAAAAATTAAAAGCTAAAAACTGGATACATTAACTTACATCAAAACAGGAACCGCCTATAAATTCCCTTATAAGAGAGTTACATGGAATATCCCGCTGGTCATATATTGATTTGAAATTACGGCAAAACGCCAAAAGCTCCTGAGCCTTCTCGTAGGATTTTTCCTCCGGAGAAATTTCTGCCAGCATATACATAACATAATGCTTCAAAGCTCCCAGCTCATAAATCAGAGCAGAATTAAACATTACATCCGCATCATCCTGATAAGGAAAAATATATTTCTCCTCCCCGGACCTAACACCCGGCCACAATTCAATGGTATTGTCAGCACTGCGCCCCCGTGTGCGGAAATCACGGACTATGCGACGCAAAAGGCGTACTCTGGATGTGGAAATTCTGGTATTTTCATCCATATTCAGCTGATTTAGTGCGCTGACATAAATTTTAAACTTGTGATCACGAGGAATGGAACTGGTAAGCTTTTCATTAAGTCCATGTATTCCCTCTATGATAATAGGCTGGTTCAATGCTATTTGCCTTACATTAGCCGAGTTCATTTCCCTTATACCTTTTTTGAAATTAAAGGTTGGAATAATTACCTTCTCTCCCTCCATAAGAGAAGTAAGCTGTTTATTAAAGAGCTTTATATCCACAGCATCTATGGACTCAAAATCGTAGGACCCATCTGGCAGCTTAGGGGTATCCTCCCTATTGACAAAATAATTGTCAATGGAAAGGGACACTGGCTCCAGGCCCATTACTCTGAGCTGAACTCTCAGCCGTTGGGCAAAGGAAGTTTTTCCCGAAGATGATGGTCCAGCTATTAAAATAAGCCGATTGTTTTTTAAGTCTCCGGTAATACGGTCTGCAATATTGGCAATTTTCTTTTCATGCAGTGCCTCTGATACGCGAATCAAATCGCTGATACCACCGTTATCAATTATTGAATTTAAATCAGAAACGTAGGAACAATGCAAAATTTTTGCCCATTCCTTTGCTTCCTCCAATACTTCCTTAAACATAACCCCCACCATCCTTTAGTCTATATATACAAGAAAAGTGACCGCTTGCGACAGTCACTTTACATCTTTATTCTCATGCTGACATCATTCAAAAAGGACCATCAACAGGCCATAGCAAATGGCTCCCATGGCAGCTGTACACGGGATAGTAAGCACCCAAGCCATCACCATCTGCTGAGCTACCCCCCAACGGACAGCTTTAATTCTCTTGGCCGCCCCCACACCCATAATAGAGCCTGATACAACGTGGGTTGTACTTACAGGTAAATGAAGCAACGTAGCCGTAAAAATGGTGATAGATGAATTCAAATCTGCCGCAAAGCCGTTTATAGGCTCCAGCTTAATAATCTTACCACCTACAGTTTTAATTATGCTCCAGCCGCCTACGGATGTGCCCACAGCCATGGCGGTGGCACAAAGTACCTTTACAATGAGAGGAACCTCAAACTCCTGCAGTACACCACCGGAAACCAGAGCCAACGTGATAATACCCATTGATTTCTGGGCATCATTGGAGCCATGGGAAAAAGCCATGGTAGCCGCAGTAACAATCTGCATTTTCTTAAACCGATGATTAACCTTTGACGGGCTGGAATTCTGGAAAAACCGGAACATCAGATTCATGATGATATAACCAACCACCATACCCACCAATGGAGATGTCACTAATGCAATAACTATTTTTCCGATGCCAGTAAAATTAAGTCCCTCCATGCCCATATCAGACATGAGGACACCGCCAATAAGTCCACCTACCAACGCATGGGATGAGCTGCTTGGAAGGCCAATCTTCCAGGTCAGCAGATTCCATATAATAGCACCTGTCAGAGAGGCTATTATAATAGGCTGGTCAATATGCCCCACAACAATGTCGCCACCAATGGTCTTGGCTACACCAGTGCTGACCATAGCGCCAAAGAAATTCAACACTGCAGCCATCATAATAGCACGACTTGGTGAAATAGCCCTGGTGGACACAGATGTGGCTATAGCATTTGCCGTATCGTGGAAACCGTTTATAAAGTCAAATGCCAGGGCCAATACTATAACTATAATGATAAAAGGATGTAAATCAAGCATACTTCATTACCACGCCTCTTAGCAAATCTGCCATTTTCTCGCAGTGATCAAGGGTATCCTCCAAATCCTCAAGCAAATCCTTCCACTTGATAAGCTCAATAGGATCCTTTACCTGGGCAAAAAGATACGCCAGCTCACTTCTAAATATATGGTCGCCCTCACTTTCGAGCTTGCTGACTTCACTGGTCAGGCTGAGAAGCTCGTCCTGATTCTTGCTGATTTCCGGCAGCAGCTCAAGCACCCTTATAATTTTCTGGGTACATTCAATAAGGAGCTTTGTCAATCTTATAGCGCCCTCCCGGGCCTCACCAGTATGATAGATAACAATACGCTGAAGAATGCCCTGCAACAGGTCTACTCCATCATCAAGGCCATTGGCAATAGCATAAATATCCTCACGATCAATAGGAGTAATAAAGGTCTGATTCAGCTTGTCAATTATCCGATCATTGACTCTGTCCGCCTTATGCTCAATATCATTTATCTCCTTAACCTTTATATCAGCTTTACGGTGATCCACCATAACCTCATCCATCAAAAGCGAGCCCTGATAGAAAAATTGCGCACTTTCCAGGAAAAGATCATAAAATTCAGAATCACCTTTTCTGTTGAAATTAAACATAGTAACCTCCCTAACCAATCCCAATCTACTATAACTATAACACATAACAGAGCCTTTTAACAATAAATTTTCCCCATAGTAAACTCCGTGCAAAATGATATTTTGCACTACGCCCTTACACGAAATCTAAAGCTCATCTGCATCCTTCGGATTTGATTCACTATGATTTCATAGTAAAAGAGGAGATACCCCATAATATCTCCTCTTTATAAGTGTCATAAACATAGATTATGTTACTATGATTATCCCTCAACAGCCTTTAACGCTTTCAGCACCTTTGCAGCCATTCCGTACATTTTTGCTTTTGGAATGGAGCAAACAGCTATACGAACGCCCTTCTTCAATGGAACAGCAAAAATCAAATCCTCATGCATTTTCTCGCACACAGCAGCAGAATCCTTGGCAGGAACAGAGATAAAGAAGCCAGCCTTATAAGGAAGAGCCTTTAACCCGCATTCCTCGGCTTCCTTCATAAAGATGGCAGCTCTGTCGCGAATTACACTGTAAAGCTCATCACGCTCTTTTTCAAACTGGGCCAGCATTGCACTATCCTGCTGAATGGTGGTGAGCAGGGTCTGGGCACCACGGTTAATATTGGACCAAGTAGCACGACCAGTAAACTTGGTAACGTTCTTAAATTCCTCAATAAGCTCTGCACTTGAAGAAAGTCCAATAAGAGCACCAGTACGCTGACCATACATGGTATAGCCCTTAGACATGGAGAAGGCAAACATTACAAAGATGTTTTCCGGAAGATTGCTGAACTGCTTCATAAAACGACGGGTTTCATTCTTCTCCCCGGCATAATCGATATAGGCGATATCCACCATCAGATTAACCTTCTTGCCCTTGGCAGCCCATGCCTTGGACATATCAATAACCTTGGTCCACTCCTCATCAGTGAGGCTATAGCCAGTTGGGTTGTGGGCAGGAGTATTGATAATCAGCAGCAAGGAATCCTGCTTTGCAAAGAGCTCCTCCACCTTAGCTTCCAAAGCCTTAACATTATAATTCTGATTTTCATCGAATAGCTGGTAGGTAGCCAAAGTACGACCAGCCTCCTGACAAAGAGGATTGTAGGTCCCCCAGAACCAGTCAGATGTCAACACCTGATCACCGATTTCAGAATAATTCTGGATAGCCATATGCAGTGCTCCTGTTCCACCAGAAGTAGCACACGCGGCAATATGGCCCTCAGGCTTATTATCGGCGAAGGTCAGGCCGATAACAGCATCCAGATATGCTGGAAGACCAGCAGGTGGAGCATAAGCAGCTACATCAGAAATCTTCAATCCTCTAAAAGCCTTTTCCATAGTAGGAAGACAGGCCAGCTTGCCATCCTCACCTATTATAGAACCAACAGTGGCATTAGTAACCTTTTCAGCACCATGAACCTTAATAGCTTCGTTGCAGGCACCACTCGCGCCAAAAATAACGTCTACCAGCTTTTTACCAACTCGATGTGAAGCAACCTGTGAACTCATACATTATCAACCTCCTTAAAATAAAAAATATTATTACTCTTTTAAATCATTATACCACTTTTATGCGAATTTTCCTTTATTATATTTAAAATAATATATATTACCTATTAAACATTTTTATACGTAATATGTATCATTTTATATATATGCCATTCGACCCGCAAAAATAGGAGAATGTCCATATAACAGACATCCTCCCTTCTTAAATTCAAAATCGTATTTTATTTACTTCTCAGGAAAAAATTCCTTGTGAATTGCATTGGCTGCTTCGCTCAGCTCGGACCCCTTAATAAGGCAGCTAATGCTGATTTCAGAGGTACTTATGGCATCAATGTTAACATTGGCATCAGCCAGTGCGCCAAACATTCTTGCAGCAATACCTGGGTTACCCAGCATTCCGGCACCAACAATAGATACCTTTGCCACATCCTCCTCAATGAGAACAGCAACTGCATGGAGCTTTTCTGCTACAGCATCCACAGTCTTTTTGGTCTCTGGAAGATCATCAAGAGTGGTGGTAAATACCATATCAGTAACATTTTTCTCAATGTTTCTGATACTCTGAACAATCATGTCTACTGCTATATTTTTGTCTGCCAGAGCAGAGAAAATTTCCTTTGCGATACCTGGATTATTAGGAACGCCAAGAACTGCAATTTTTGCTACGTTTTTATCATGAGCTACGCCACGAATCAAGAAATCCTTCTCTTCCATTGTATATGCCTCCCTAATCATTGTGCCTGGTGTATTTGTAAAGGTTGAACGAACATGAATTGGAATATTAAAGTATTTACCCATTTCCACAGAGCGTGGCTGCATAACGCCAGCTCCTAAACGGGCCATTTCCAACATCTCGTCATAAGTAATTTCCTGCATTTTTCTGGCATCAGGAATAAGACGGGGATCAGCTGAGTAAATACCATCAACATCAGTATATATTTCACAGGAATCTGCCTTCAGGGCACCAGCCAAAGCCACAGCAGAGGTATCAGAGCCGCCACGTCCCAAGGTTACAGGGTCTCCATGCTCATCAACCCCCTGGAAGCCGGCAACGACAACAATATTGCCCTTATCCAGCTCTTTCTTTACTCTGGCAGGCTTAATATCAAGAATCTTGCCCTTGGTATGAACGGAATTTGTTTTCATACCAACCATCTGACCCGTAAGGGAAATAGCCTTCTGTCCCAATGTGCGGAATGCCATGGTAAGAAGGGATATAGAAACCTGTTCACCAGTGGTCAGCAGCATATCCATTTCACGGGTATACTGATATGGATTTGGATTAATCTGTTTTGCCAGTTCAATCAACTCATCTGTAGTATCGCCCATTGCAGAAACTACCATAACAATCTGATCACCCGGCTGTTTTTCGGCGATAATTCTCTTGGCCACATTAAGGATTTTTTCAGTGGTTCCCACTGATGAGCCGCCAAACTTCTTAACAATAAGAGCCATATTTACCTCCTATGATTCAAAGCAAACATCGTAAGTAACGGAATTAGCAAAATCCGCACTAAGTAGACATTTGTTTTGTAAATTCTCATTAATACACTCAAACAACAAGTATTATAATATATTTATGTGTTCCAGTCTACAGAAATCCCCAATAAAAAGTGTATACTTTGTATTTTTTTATGTACAATCCACTATTCTATGTAAACCTAAATTTTATTTCTATAAGTAAAGCTATTTAAAACATGGGAGGTACAAATGGCAACCGCCAAGGCATCTGCCACATCATCCGGTTTTGGTGGCTCGGGAAGATTCAGTAGCTTGGTTACCATATAGATAACCTGTTCCTTGGTGGCCTTACCATATCCCGTTACAGACTGTTTTACCTGAAGCGGTGTACGCTCCACCAGCTCCAAGCCATTCTTGGCAGCCGCCAAAAGCACTACCCCCCTGGCCTGTCCTACTGGAATAGCCGTAGTGACATTGCGATTAAAAAATAACTGTTCCACCCCCATGACATCTGGCTTGTATTTTTTTATCAGCATATCCAGCTCATCATATATCTTTGCCAGTCTGTCCTCAGGTCTGGCCTTGGCACTGGTGGTTATGGCACCATATTCATGGGCGATAAGGCGACTGCCGTTGGATTCCACAAAGCCATAGCCACAAATTGCCGTTCCTGGGTCAATACCCAATGCAAGCATTTTATTTTTCTCCCCTTAATAATATGTAAAAAATAAGCGGCCCGCAGGCCGCCATATTTTTATTCTTCGTCCATTTCGTAGTTGCCATATACTTCCTGTACATCATCATTGTCATCGAAAGCATCCAGCATTTTCTGCATATTTACAACGTTCTCACCCTCAACCTTAACGGTGTTATCAGGTACCATTGTAATTTCTGCAGAAGCAGTTTCAATTCCCTTGTCAGTCAACGCCTGAAGAATATCATCAAAAGCATCAGGCTCGCCAGTGATTTCAAAAGCATCATCTTCAGCCACAAAATCATCCGCACCAGCTTCAAGAACCAGCTCCATGAGAGCATCCTCATCGTCAAAGGCTTCCTTTTCCACTACGAAAACAGCCTTCTTGTTGAACATCCAGGATACACAGCCATTAGCGCCCAAAGAACCGCCATACTTGGAGAAAATATGACGCACATCTGCTGCAGTACGGTTGCGGTTATCGGTGAGGATATCCAGCATGATTGCAGTACCGCCAGGGCCATAACCCTCGTAGGTCATCTCCTCATAGTTGCTGCCATCAGATGCGCCCAGTCCCTTCTGAATTGCACGGTTGATGTTATCCTTAGGAATATTATTGGCCTTAGCCTTGCTCAGTGCCAGCTTAAGACGCATATTACCTGTTGGATCGGAACCACCCATACGAACCGCTATGGTAATCTCACGGCCTATTTTAGTGGTAATCTTACCGCGGATAGCATCGTTGGCACCTTTCTTTCTCTTAATATTAGCCCATTTAGAATGTCCTGACATTACTGAAAACTCCTTTTATTACATTTTCTTGGGGACAGTACCCAAGGTATATTTCACAGATAGATAGTATAACACAAATGGCAAATTTTAGCCACTTTTATACACTGCCATATCGAAGCACAACGGTATACCAACATTATAGGTATTTGCATTACGTTAATAGGACAAGCAGGAGTGCAAAAGGGGACATATTTTGCCTTGGTACTTAGCGAATGCAAGTTGAAACGCGCAGCATGAGCTTAGTACCGCTAGGCAAACTAGAGAGCGCGAGCGTTCCCCGTTGTACTCCTACTTGACCTATTGATTTTTACGCCTTTAACAGACGATAGAATTTCTTCTTGCCTTTTTTAACAATGGCTTCACCTTCGGTGAAGTCACTGTCTGACAGTGTATAATCTGGGTCAGTCACCTTCTCGTCATTGAGAGACAAACCATTCTGCTGGATGAGACGACGTGCTTCACCCTTGGAGCCGAATACCTCAGCTGCCACCAGCACATCCACCAGTTTCTTAGCAGCATCCTCAGCGGTAAGCTCAATAGTAGGCATATTCTCACTGGAGCCTGAGCCGCCAAATACAGCCTCCGCAGCAGCCTTGGCCTTGTCAGCCTCCTCCTGCCCGTGAACCAGCTTGGTTACTTCGTAAGCAAGAACCTTCTTGGCTTCGTTAATCTCCTGCCCCTCAAGAGCGCCAAGACGGTGAACCTCCTCCATAGGAAGGAAGGTCAAAAGCGCCAGACAACGCTCAACATCAGCGTCATCCACATTTCTCCAGTACTGATAGAAGTCATAAGGAGAGGTCTTTTCCTTATCCAGCCACAGAGCACCGCCAGCAGTTTTAC
The DNA here is from genome assembly GCF_000621545.1 of Anaerovibrio lipolyticus LB2005. Classification (GTDB taxonomy): domain Bacteria; phylum Bacillota; class Negativicutes; order Selenomonadales; family Selenomonadaceae; genus Anaerovibrio; species Anaerovibrio lipolyticus_A. The sequence continues at coordinate 141,415 of NZ_JHYA01000002.1, read as the reverse complement.
CCATCTTCTGGCCATCACTCTTGGTTAACAGGGTGAAGGTAAGACCATATACAGCATCACCAGTTATGCGACGTGTCAGCTCAACACCACCAATGATGTTTGACCACTGGTCATCACCGCCCATTTCCAGCTTAAGATTATAGCGACGATGGAGCTCCAGGAAATCATAGGACTGCATAATCATGTAGTTGAATTCCAGGAAGGTAAGGCCCTTTTCCATGCGGTTCTTGTAGCACTCAGCTGCCAGCATACGATTAACAGTGAAGTGGGCACCAACCTCACGAAGCAGATCAATATAATTCAGCTTGCGGAGCCAGTCACCATTGTTTACCATCAGTGCCTTGCCGTCACTAAAATCAATGAAGCGTGCCATCTGCTTCTTGAACTGATTGCAGTTATACTCAATATCCTCATCGGTGAGCATTTTGCGCATATCACTGCGGCCAGAAGGATCACCTACAGTCCCAGTACCACCACCTACAAGACACACTGGTCTGTGACCAGCCTTCTGAAGATGGGACATAACCATAAGCCCCAGAAAATGGCCTACATGAAGGCTGTCAGCTGTTGGATCAAAACCAATATAGAAGGTAACCTTCTCATTTTCAAACATTGCACGAACTTCATCTTCGTTAGTACACTGGGCGATGTAGCCACGCTCTTTCAGCACATCAAAAACACTTGTTGACATTATTGTATTTCTCTCCTTAAACCTGAATACAGGGTATTTGTATGTTAGATTTTAATTTGCCGTTTTCCCGGCAGGTGCAGTTGGGGAAGGTGCAGGAGTACGGGATGGGGATGGAGCAGGGCTAGGCTTAGGCTTGGTACTTTCAGTATTGGCTGGCTTTTCAGCGCCCTTCTTTTCTGTACCTTTTTTATCCTTGTCCTTAGTTTCCTTCTCCTTGGTATCATCCTTTACAGGGGCTTCCACACTGGTAAGAACAGCACCATCAAACTTCTTGACTGGCATTCCTGCCATAGCCTTGGTCATAAAGGCCTTCCAAATTACCGCAGGAGTGGTACCACCTGTCATGGTGCCCATGCGCTGGTTATCATCTGTACCAACCCAAACGCCTACTACCAAATCAGGGACATAGCCTACAAACCAGGCATCATGGTAATCACTAGTAGTACCAGTCTTTCCAGCTGCGGGGCGGTCAATCTGCGCTGCAGTACCAGTACCACGGACCACAACTCCCATCAGCATACTGGTCAAATCATTGGCTGTAGCTTTCTTGAGGACCTGCTTGCTTTCGGTTCTTTCTTCCTCCAGCACCTTGCCATTGCGGTCAAGGACCTTGATGATAGCTGTATGCTTTACATGAACGCCGTCATTGGCAAAGGTACAGTAAGCACTGGTAAGCTCCAAAGGAGTTACACCACGGGTAAGACCACCAAGGGAAGTTGACAGATTACCATCATTCTGAGGGCCTTCAGTTACGAAGGTGGAAATTCCCATTTCCTTGCCCAAATAAATAACCTTATCAATCCCAACCTCCTGTGCCACGCGGACAGTTGGAACATTTAAAGACTGCTCTGCAACGTAACGCAGGGAAACCTTACCATTAAATTCACGGCTGTAATTCTGAGGTGACCAGCCATTAATATCAAGTGGCTTATCCTCAATAATTGTTGACGGAGTAAAATCAGACTCCAAAGCTGCCGCGAAAACAAAAGGCTTAAAGGCAGAACCAGGCTGTCTTTCCGCCAAAACAGCACGATTAAACTGGTCAGTACCACGACCGCCCACCATGGCTTTAATATAGCCTGTATGTGGATCAATGGCCACCAAGGCCCCCTGTGGCTGCTTAATACCATTGCTTTCGGACATATCAGGAAGATTTTTCATAGCTTCCTCAGCAGCCTTCTGCATATCAATGTCCAAGGTGGTATAAATTTTCAGACCTTCCTTGTATACAGCGTCAGCACCGTATTTTTCAATCATGGTCTGGGTCACATAATCAATAAAGTAGGAAGCCTCTCCCCCTGCCTTGGAGGATGCCTTTACCAGACGCAGCTCCTCGTTCTTTGTTTTGTTTGCAGTAGAAGAACTGATATAGCCATACTTGGCCATCTGGTCCAGCACAGTAGCCTTACGCTGCTGAGCCGCCTGCAAATTATTAGTCGGTGAATAATAGTTAGGACTCTTTGGAATACCAGCCAACATAGCACATTCACTAAGGTCCAGCTCCTCCACATTTTTGCCAAAATATGTCTTGGATGCTGCCTGTACGCCATAAGCACCGTTACCAAAGTAAATCTGATTCAGATAAAGCTCGAGGATTTCCTCCTTGGTATACTGATGCTCAAGCTGAATGGCCAGGAACATCTCCTGTATCTTACGCTTAAATGTACGGTCCTGTGTCAGATAAGCATTTTTAGCCAGCTGCTGAGTAATAGTGGAGCCACCCTCTGCTACCCCCTGGGAAGTAATATTAGACCACATGGCACGCAAAATACCACGAGGGTCAACACCAGAATGCTCATAAAATCTGGCATCCTCAACAGCTACGAAGGCATTTTTCAGATTTTCGGGAATCTGATTCATCTTAACCGGCACCCGATTTTCATCAGCATGTACATTGGCAATCTCATTACCATTTATGTCATAAATCTGCGAAGATGCCGGTGGCCTCACATCAGCAAGGTCAGCCTTTGTATTCAATGTGGCTGTAAGAAATCCGCATCCAACACCAATAATCATTACAACCATTATTGAAGCAAAAATTATCAGGATTCGACTTGCAGTGCTACCGCCAGAGGACTTCTGAGGCTTCTTCGCCTGTCGAGCCCGTTGCTGAGCCGCACCTGTACGTTTTTCCATGATAGACCTCCTTATACACATATACGCTAACATTTTATCATAAATGTTGCGATTTAGCGAAGTTTATTTAAGAGTTACCAAGGTTGCACCAGTGCCACCTTCGCTCATGTCTGCAAAATTGAAGCCTGCCACATTTCTATGATGCTTCAAATACTCATGTACACCCTTTCTAAGGGCTCCCGTCCCCTTACCATGAATAATAAGCACCTGAGACAGGCCCGCCATAATGGAGTCATCGATGAACTTGCCTAAAACGACCTCGGCTTCATCCACCATCATGCCACGAATATCAATATCACGATGGGCCTCCTGGGTTTTGGATATAAAGCTGCTGCCTCCCTTGGATTTTCTGCCGCTTAAAGTGGATGGTTGTTCCTTTTTACCCTTTTCCACAAATTTGCAGGCGGAAGCCTTCATGGTGGTCTTCATAGCCCCCATCTGAATTTCCAATTCTTTGCCGTGAACCCCCAGAACTGTACCCTTCTGGTCCAGCTTGGTCACATAGATTATATCCCCAACCTCGATGGTTTTTAAATCAACAGGCTTTCTAAATGCCTTGGCAGAAACAATACCCGGACGAACCCGGCCAGCTTCCTCGTTTAACTTGTTTCTGGCATCCTGAATAGCCTGCTGGCGCTTCTGAATCCCCATATCATTAAACTGCTCTTTCAGCTGCTTAATGATTTCCTCGGATTCCCTACGGGCGCGACGAACCAGGGCAGAGCCTTCATCCTTGGCCTTACGGATAATATCTGCCTTTTTCTGGGACAGCTCCGTACGCATGGCCTCAGCCTTGGCCTCCATCTTCTGGGCTCTCTGGAGCTTGGCCTCGATGTCAGCATTCATCTGCTCATACATCATCTTTTCTTTTTCCAGCTGATTAATAACCTTCTCAAACTGGGCATGATCCGCCTGTATCAGCTGCTTTGCCCTAATAACCAATGCCTCGCTAAGTCCCAGACGACGGCTGATGGCAAAGGCATTACTTGCCCCCGGAATACCAGTCAGCAATCTATAGGTTGGTCTAAGAGTATTTACATCAAATTCCACGCAGGCATTTTCAATGCCATCACGACTAAAGGCAAAGGTTTTCAGCTCGGAATAATGTGTAGTAGCCATAACAGTAGCCTTAATATTCAAGAGCTGTTCCAGAATAGCCATGGCCAAAGCCGCACCTTCCTCGGGGTCAGTGCCTGCTCCAAGCTCATCCAAAAGCAAGAGATCGTCAGATTCCACCTTGCCCAAGATTTCAACCAAATGGGTCATGTGAGCAGAGAAGGTACTGAGGCTTTGCTCTATGCTCTGCTCATCACCAATATCTGCGTAAATATTATTATACACGGCAATCTGAGAACCATTTTCCACAGGAAGGAACAGTCCCGCCTGAGCCATAAGCACCAAAAGTCCAAGGGTTTTCATACTGACGGTTTTACCACCGGTGTTTGGACCGGTAACCAGCAGCATATTGTAATCAGCTCCAATGGAAATATCTATTGGTACCACCTTATCACTGTCAATAAGTGGATGACGGGCTGACAATAGGGAAGTAGCTCCATCCTCACTGACAACAGGCTCCACAGCCTTCATTTCACGGGCGAGACCAGCCTTGGCAAAGGTGAAATCGATAAAGGCCAAAATATCACAATTTTCCATAAGAATATCATCCTTACGGCGAATCTGGTTAGAAATATCCCTAAGGATACGTTCCACCTCATGCTTTTCCGCTGCCACCAGCTGCTTGATATCATTATTAAGATTAACCACGGCCATTGGCTCCACAAATACGGTGGACCCACTGGCAGACTGGTCGTGGACAATACCTGGAAAATACTGACGGTATTCCTGTTTTATCGGTACCACATAACGGTCACCGCGCATGGTGACAATGGCATCCTGAAAATATTTCTGGTACTCCGCAGAGTGAAGAATGTTATTCAAATGGTCCTTGATACGGGCCTGAGATGTCTTCACCTCGCGACGAATACGCTTTAATTCCACACTGGCATCATCACGGAGATTACCATGCTCATCCACAGTATTTTCCAAATTGCGTTCCAATTCACCCAGGATCTCCAGACCACGAGCCCAATTTTTGAGAATAGGGGCATCCAGCTCCAATTCCTTGAAGAATTTTTTTACCCCCCGCATAGCGTACATGGTAGTGAGCACATCCATGATTTCAGAGGTTTCAATAATGGCACCAATACCAATTTTCTTCATCAACTCACGAATATCACGGATACCACCCAAAGGTGGATTAGCCATTGAAGAAACCATAACTGCCTCTGCAGTCTCCCGCAGCCTTTCCTTGACCTCGTCTATATCGCTACTAGGCTGCAAACCTCCTGCCAGTTCCTTGCCTAAAATAGAGCCCGCCTTATTTTGCAGACGCTCCAATATTTTTTTATATTCTAAAACTTTAAATGAATCCTGTTCCATCTATAACCTCAAAAAATATATTACTCCACACCTCTAAAGTAATGACCTCGAGTGATATTATCCCCCTCAAGGACCTCCGCTGCAGCCTTTTCCCTGTCGCTGAGCTCCCCATCAAAGGCCATATACTTCTTGTAATTGGCAATGGTTTTCTTTAACTGATCAGCACTCATGTAACGCGCCTCTATTCTCAGCTGACTGATACCCATGGCACCAAATTTCATGGCATGAGGCAGCATACTTAGTCTGTTGCCATTCAATACGTGCATGTGGCAATACTGATCCATCACAAGAGGGAACTTAACATCCTTGCGATCCTTTAAAAAGAATTTCTTACCGCTGTTTACACATGGTGCACTGCACTGACCTGTATGAAGTCCCCCAATAAAGCTGCCAGTGGCACAATATTCTGATACCATCAGCTCCATGTTGCCATCCACTATACAGGAAAGAGGCATGTCACTTTCCTTGGCCAGCTTTTCCACCTGAGCCAACGTAAGCTCAGGAGAAAGCGTTACAGCCTCAACTCCCAGCTCCACTAAGTACTGTAATGTCTTAAAGTTATAAGAAACCAAGGAATAGTCTGCGTGAACTGGGATATCAGTAAGCTCTCTTACAGCCGCCAAGGAGCCTATATTATGTACATTAATTGCATCCGGCTTATAAGAAGCCACAGTTCTTAGCCATGTATGGAATCCCTGTAATTCATGGTTTCTTATAATTCTAGGGGTATTAAAGGCAATCTTTGCCCCAGCTTTATGAGCCATATATACAGCCTTTTCGTACTGCATAGGTATAATAGCATCATGATGATAGGATTCACCGCCAAATACAACCCAATCTGCCCCTGCAAACAGTGCGGACTGCAAAAGCTCCATGGTATCCACCACAGCAGTAATGCCAGCCTGAACACGTTTCTTAATCTTGGTCTTATTTAACGCCGCAGTGTTATTGGGAATAGGCTTTCTTTCATATTTGGAAAGCCTTTGATATTCCAGCATTTCCACTGCTTTTCTTCTGGCCTCGTTTATTTCACTTACGGGAACCATAACATTGCCCTTAATGTAACATTCCAAATTTCTTAATTCAAATATGGAGGTACCTAAACGGGACACCTGCTTGTGAATGGTTTCCTCACTTAATGGACGTTTAATGGCCTCCTGACCAATAAAATCTGTCCTGCCTTCCCCTTTATAGCCATCGCCATCTATCATGGAAATGACAAGAGGCTCACCCACAGCAGCACTGACACTTACATCCACTGACACCCTACGTACCGGAGAACCAGTATTGTAAAAGCCCTTAGCCCATTCCATAAGTGGTGCATCATACACTTTAAAGGCTCTGTCATGCTCAAATACCCGGGACTCCACCGGGAAACTCACCACAGATCCTGACTGGGCCTGATCTACGGGAACCATATTGCGGTTTTTGCCGTTCTTTACAATATTAAGTTCCTTAACGGTGGCGGTTACACGGCCCCCCACCTTAACCCAAAAATCTACTTGATCCCCAATAGATAAGCTATCCGACAGCTTCATGGTTACAAAACCAGTAGCACTGTCATATTCCATAACCCTTCCCAGCATTATGCCACGATTATTCGGACGGCGGTCACTCATCATGTTGCGGCCCTGCTTCTTTTCAAGAAAAGCCGTAGTAAAATCACGATTAAAGACCTGAGCCAAGTCGTGCCGCGTCTTATCCGTTACATGGAACTTGCCGGCATAATGGCTGTCAATAACCTGACGATAATTATTTACCACAATGCCTACATACTCCGGACGTTTCATACGGCCCTCAATTTTAAGAGAGGCCACACCAGCATCAATAAGCTGAGGGATTAAATCAATAGCATTCATATCCCTTGGGCTGAGGAGATATTTTCCCGCAGTGTCCTTCAGCATATCGTTGTCGTGCTCATCCACCAAGGTATATGGCAAACGACAAGGCTGGGCACAGCGCCCCCGGTTTCCGGAACGTCCACCGATCATGCTGCTCATAAGGCACTGGCCGGAATAGCAAACACACAAGGCACCGTGGATAAATACCTCTATTTCCACATCACAGTTATCAATTATGTGCTTAATGGCTTCCAGAGAAACCTCACGGGAAAGCACCACGCGGGTAAAGCCCAGCTTCTGGAGGGCCAATACGCCATCAAGATTATGCACCGTCATCTGGGTGCTGGCATGAAGTGGCAAATCTGGTACTATTTCCCGGGCCAGCTTTGCCACGCCTAAATCCTGAACCAAGATAGCGTCTGCACCAGCTTCATATAGAAAACGAAGATAATCTGCCAGCTGTGGCAGCTCCTGATCATCTACAATGGTATTAACGGTAACATTAATAAGGACATTGCGCAAATGGGCTATTCTGATAGCCTCCCGCATGCCTTCTTCGTCAAAATTATCTGCATAGGCTCTGGCTCCAAACATATTGCCAGCAAGGTAAATGGCATTGGCACCACTTTCTATTGCTGCAATGAGGGCCTCCTTACTGCCGGCCGGGGCCAACAATTCAACCATAACTGCATCCTCCAAATCTATGTAAAAAACAACTCAAGCTATAAAATCACATCGTATTATTATACCTTAGTTGTTCCTTTTTTGCCATATATAAATGAGCGTTGGGACAGTGCCTTTCACAATGTCACGATACTAAAATTTTTTGTTGCATTTATATAGTGGAAAAAATCATAACTCGCTTCGCCCAAAAGATTAGCTTGGCTTCGCTCAAACAAATTATTTTTTTCACTAATATTAAGGTAAAGCAACAAAAAATTTCTTAACGTATCGTACCAAACTGTTCAAGGCATCTGTCCCAACACTCCATAAAAAATTAAAAGAACTGCCGGGAAATATTCCCAACAGTTCTTGATGCCCTATTACGCTTTTAGTCGCGCTTTGTAAGAATTGTGGACAGGTAATTCAGCTTCTTGTCCTTGCTGGCTGCCACATCAGTGATAATTTCCTCATCTGGAAGGCCGCAACGGCTTACCAGAGTGGCATTCTTCAGCATAGAGGCTTCATCCAAATTATCGACCACCTGGGAGAAATTCTTGTACACCTTCATAATAACTGCGTTATCACAGGTAGCCAAAGCCTTCTTCAGCTTATCCTCGGAAACAGTGGCTGGAATAATGCTCAAGATGTCATCGCCCTCCACAATGGAACGGCCGAGATAGCTGGCAATGGCACAGAAGGCAGGAATACCAGGAATGGTTTCAATATTGGCCCCCGCTTCCTTAAGGCGATTATATACATATATGTAAGTGCTGTAGAACATTGGATCGCCAAGGGTAAGGAATACAACCTGTTTTCCCTGCTCCAGCATAGCCATAATCTCTGCTTTATTTTTTTCCCAGGCAGAGGTGTCCTCAGAGAACCCCTTAACCATAGGATAAATCTGATATACTATTTCTGTATTTTCGCCAATATAGCAACGGGCAATATCCAACGCTACACTGCCTTCTTTTTTCTCAGTTCTTGGTGCAATAATAACATCTGCACCCTTTATGGCATTAACGGCCTTCACAGTCAAAAGCTCGGAATCCCCAGGACCTACGCCTACACCAAACACTTTACCATTCATGTGTATATCACTCCTTAATGAATCATTCTATTTTCATAATCTCATAGTATATTATACCTAATATTTATCATAACTATAATAACACAAAACACTTTACAAGTAAGAATTTTTTCTTTAAATTAAAACTATAGTGAGAAAAATTTTAATTTGTACATAACTCTAAAGGAGGTAAACAAATATGGCAGAGGTAAAGGTTACCAAGGATAATTTTCAGCAGGAGGTTCTGGAATCTGATATTCCGGTTATTGTGGATTTCTGGGCAGAATGGTGTGGCCCATGCAAAATGATGGCACCTATCCTTAAAGAAATTGCCGATGAAAATGAAGGCTCCATAAAGGTGGCCAAAATTAACGTAGATGAGGAATCCTATCTTTCCTCCCAATATGGTATTGTAAGCATTCCAAGCCTGTACTTCTTCAAAAACGGCAAGGTAGTAAACCAGTACATCGGCTTCGTGCAAAAGGATTTCGTTCTGAAGCTGCTGAATGAATCATAATTTAAAAATAAAAAATTAACACTAAAAAACGCTATTATCTGCTGTGATATTCACACCACTGTGACTCAGCTAATAATAGCGTTTTTTCTTATGTAATTAAATTTTGGTCTGAATAATTGTTTCCAAAGCGATTTTTATCATGTCGTTAAAATTAGTCTGACGCTCTTCTGCAGGGACTGCCTCCTTGGTCAGCAGATGGTCAGATGCAGTAAAGATGCCCAAGCTCTGAACACGATATTTTGCCGCAAGGAGATACAATGCTGCAGTTTCCATTTCTACAGCCAAAATACCATAGCGACGCAGCTTTTCATTATCAATATCATCATCATAGAAACGGTCCACAGTGACGATGTTACCCACCTTAGTTGGAATCTTAAGTGACTGACCAACCTCCATGGCCTTGCTCATCAACTCATAATCCGCCAATGGGGCAAAATTAATCGTAGGTCCAAAAATATTACGGATTATTGAGGAATCTGTGGTAGTTCCCTGAGCAATTACAATATCGCGAAGATTGATATTTTCATGCATGGCACCGCAAGTACCTACACGAATCAGTTTTCTTGCACCATATTCCCTAATAAGCTCGGTAACGTAAATAGAAATGGATGGTATCCCCATACCAGTACCTTGAACAGATACCGGAACCCCCTTATAGGTTCCGGTGTAACCAAAGGCTCCACGGATTTCATTATAGCACTTGGCATCCTCCAGGAAATTCTCTGCAATATGCTTCGCACGAAGAGGGTCACCAGGCAGCAATACTCTTTTGGCGATTTCACCAGCCTGTGCACCAATATGTAAACTCATTATAATCTCCCCTTTCAAATCTGCTTGTATTACACAACTATATCATCGTGGCTTTTTACTATCCTGTCTGCTCCAGATAAGTCCTGTGCTCCTGAATTAGGATTGTAGTAGCCAATACAATGCATTCCCGCCGCTCTGGCTGCAGTAACCCCTGCAAAGGCATCCTCAATAACCGTGCAGTTCTCTGGTTTTACCCCCAGCTTTTCTGCCACCGTAAGGAAAATCAACGGATCCGGTTTGCTCCGTGGCAATTCATCACCACTGACCAACACGCTAAAATAGTCCTTCAGCCCAAACCGGCCCAGCACCAGCTCTATCATTTCCATGGTAGATGAGGAGCCGAGGCCAATAATATAGCCTGCCGCCTTTATGCGCTCCAAAAGCTCCCTAACACCAGGCATAGTCTTTACAGAATCATCCTCCACAAGCATTTTCTTATATAACACATGCTTGCGCCTGGCCAGCTCCTGCCATGAAACAGGACACTGGGGATTTTCCTCCACCATAGTACCATAAAAATCCCTGCTGCTGCGTCCCACAAAGGTGGCTAGTCGCTCATCGGAAATAGTTATACCGCATTCAGCCAGCACCTGCTTTTTGGCCTTGGCATGAATGGGCTCACTATCATAGATTACCCCGTCCATATCAAAAATAAATGCTTTTTGCTCTTTATCCATTCCAGTCAATCTGCTCCTAATATTGATTACCTTAAAAGTATAACATATCCGCCATACAGTTAAAAGGCTGAAACAATTACTGACACATACAAAAGAGCTGCGCCAAAATCTCATCAATTTTGGCACAGCCCTAAAAGTCACATTATGAAATTACGCTACATCTATCAACGTCTCTTGGTACGAAGCAGAGCCCAGATAAGGTTCTTAATATCCTTATCCTTATCGATTTTAACCTGAACAGCCCGTTCATTACCAATAATATTGAAGTTCTCAACCAAGAAGCAATAAATCAGCACACCCATGGAAATAAGACCAACACTTACGATAATTTCGCCAATACCCGGGAAGTAAGAGCCGGACTCATACATGGAGGTAAATACACAATTAAGGCGGTTAAGAATTACACCAAATACCGTAAGAGTAGCATAAGTGAGAAGGCCGCCCCGTTTCTTGCTGAGAGGACTGACAATTATAACCAGAGGAATCAGTATACCAAACAGCATTTCCACGCAATACATATTGCTCTGAAGAGTACCCTGGAATACATAATTCCATTCATGCTTTTCAAAGAGATCATAGAGCTTCAGCAGGAGATACACAAACATCATGCCAGCACCTACACGGGTCAGCTTTAACATAATATTATGTGGAATCTCATGGCCATAAGCTGTCTTTGCCAATGTGGTTTCTATAGTAACCATGGCAGAACCGATAAAGAAGGAAGATAAGAGGAAGTAAAGTGGCAGGAATTCACTCCACCACAGTGGGAACATTCTCTCCTTCATAATCAGGAACAAACCACCCAAGGAGGACTGATGCATTACTGGGAAGATAAGACCGATTACTACAAGAACCGGCAAAATCTTCACGATATAACGATGCAGCTTCTTTCTGAGTATTCGTTCAGTAATAATCTCAAAGAACTCAATGCTCAAAACAGTGGTATAAATGGAAATACACCAAAATACTTCAAAGAGTACCGATGTATAACCCCATGACACGAAAGGCCGCCAAAAGTTAAACCACTGACCGATATCCAGGAACAGACCAGCCATAACCAGGATGTAGCCAAGCAATGATGTAAGCAGGGCGCCGCGAGCCACAACGTGGAATTCCTTATACTGGAATATACTTACCAGCAGGGCTGTGGAGTAGCCACCACCAGCAAGGGCAACGCCACACATTACATCAAAGGCAATCCACATGCCCCATGGAGTCTCATCTGTCAGGTTGGTTACATACTGGAAACCTGTCAGAAGCCTAAGGACAACTGTGGCTACCATTAAGGCTACTAATCCTGTTAGTACAAATCGGACGGGAGTTATAGTGAAGTCCCAGCCCAAAATTCTAAAACACTTATATACCTTCATGCTCAGCCCTCCTTATCCTGATCGTCATTATCGTGAGGATCGTGAATCTGATTTCTATTCTTGTCCACACGATAATTGTAGAATGCGATTCCTGACAGGAACAATGCCCAGCAAGCGGCAAGGCCAGGAACCTTGGAGAGATAGCTCTTGGTATAGCTGGTAACAGGTACATTGGAGACATCCTTGAAGCCCAATTCCTCAAACGGAACATCTGAGATATAGAGCCACTCGGCGCCACCAACCTCATGCTCACCATATACATGGTTAATATAACGACTATCAGAATTGATAATCTCATGGGCCTTTTTAAGCAGCTCATCCCTATCCCCTGACATAAGGGCACCAGTGGTGCAAGCAGATACACAGGCAGGAGCATCCCCCTTGCTTACCCGCTCCGAACACATCTGGCATTTTGATACCTGTGGGAACTGCTCGTTCCATTGATACTTAGGAATAGAATATGGACAAGCCACCAGACAATAACGACAACCTACGCACAAATCCGGATAATAAACAACAGCTCCTGTTTTTTCATCCTTCTGAATCGCCTTGGAGAAACAAGCTGATGCACAGGCAGGCTCCTTACAATGGAGGCACTGCTTCTTAACGAATCTCAGCTTATCATTTTTTTCACCGTGGAACTCCTGAATAACAGTCCAACGATTGTCATCCAGCTCCACATTGCCGTCATCCTTTACATTTCTTGGCTTTGCCTTGAAATTCAAATTGTTATATCGCTTGCAGGCAACAGTACAGCCTTCACAACCAATACATTTGGTAATATCTACTAATACAGCCATCTATCTCACCCCTCCTCAATCAAACAACCGGTCGTGCCGATTGACAAAGGTTGTATGCAAGTATTTCTCTGCCTTTTCGCTGAGAGGCTTGCCGAAGAAGTCCTTATAGATGGACTGAATTTCTGCATTATCATGGCTACAACGCTTTGCGGCCCCAGTGTCTTCCTTGTAGATGGCCTCAATGCGTTTTTTCTTGGCTTCCACTGCATCCATGGATTTTGGCTGACCACCGCCACCAATGCAACCGCCTGGGCAAGCCATGAACTCAATAAACTGCCACTTGCTACTGCCCGTGGCCTTGATGCCCTCGAGAAGCTGACGAGCATTTTCCAGGCCATGACATACTGCAATATTAACGGCGCCTACCCCCGGGATACTGGCAACGGCTTCCTTAACAGACTGCATACCACGAATAGGCTTCCAATCCAGCAAATCAGCTGGTGGATTAGAACCAGTTGCCAAATAATAAGCTGTACGAACTGCGGCCTCAGTAACACCACCGGTGGCACCGAAAATACGACCTGCACCAGTGGACTCACCGAGAACAGAATCATATTCCGCCTCAGCTACAGTATTTAAATCAATTCCCTTATGCTTCAATAATACTGCCAGCTCTCTGGTAGTGAGAACATAATCCATATCCTGCTGGCCATCAACCTCCAGCTCCTCACGGCCCACCTCAAACTTCTTGGCAGTACATGGCATTATTGAAACATTTACAATATTTGAAGGATTAATGCCCATCTTATCCGCATAGAATGACTTAATGGTTGCCCCCAGCATATTTTGCGGTGACTTACAGGTGGACAGATTGTGCATTAATTCAGGATAGAAATACTCACAGTATTTTACCCATCCAGGACAACAGGAGGTAAGATGCGGTATCTCATCCTTTTTCTTGGTGAGACGATGCACAAATTCAGAAGCCTCCTCCATAATGGTCAAATCTGCAGCAAAACAGGTATCAAATACTGAATCGAAGCCTGCTGCCTTTAAGGCGCCTGCCATCTTCTTGCCCACACTGGTTCCCTGTGGCATACCGAATTCTTCACCCAAGGAAACCTTTGTGGCTGGAGCAGTCTGAACTACTACGTGCTTGGTATCATCATCAAGAGCGTCCAGTACCTTGCGCACATGGCTCTTTTCCGTAATTGCACCAGATGGACATTGCATAACGCACTGACCACAGCCGACGCAGGCAATCTCCTGCTTCAGTGGCAATGGATAGTTTCCATATACACCCATCACATTTTTGCAGGCATCTACGCACTGACCACATAAAATGCATTTTTCGTCATCACGTTCAATGGACGGATTGGTTGCACTGATGGCCACGCGCCCCTTTAAGTTGACAGGGAAATCGCCTTTTCCCTCATACTGGCTGGACACCCAACCATCGCCCCCGGAGGGCTTCCCTTTACAGCCAGAAGCCATTACTCCAAATCCCAGGACGCCTGATCCGGCCACAACCTTTAAAAATTTGCGCCGCGACATCTTGTTACTCATACATATACTCCCCTAACGTCTACTCCACAAAAACATGTACACAATCGACACAAAATTCGCACAATAATCTATATTTATTATTTTACCACGTAATTATAAAGAAAAAAATACTTAGTTTTTATGGAATTATTAAATATTTATATACTAACAACCTACATAACAATCTTATCCAAAATACCAGTAAGATGTGCAATAGCCACACCATAGTTGGTCATTGGCACAGATACCATTCTTGCCTTATCAATTCTTGACAGTATATACCGTCGGTTAAACATACAGCCCCCGCACTGAATAACCAGATCGTACTTTGTAAGAACATCTGGAAAATCCGTACCACTGACCACGTCCACCTGCAAGCCTTCCCCAAAGCGTTTGCGAAGGAGACGTGGTATCTTCACCCTGCCTATATCCTCAGTAAGAGGTGCATGGGTACAGCACTCAGCAATCAGGACTCGGGATTTTTCATTAAGGCTGTCAATAAATCGAGCCCCCTCAACATAATATTTTAAATCCCCTTTATAAGCTGCAAAGAGCACGGAAAAAGAGGTCAGTCTGCTATTCTTTGGCTTATGCTCATAAACGTATTTAAAGGCCTGGGAATCAGTAATAATTAGCTGAGGTGCCTCATTTAATCGGGACAATGTGACTTCCAGCTTATCTGTTGTAGTGGAAACCACAGTACATTTTCTGTCAAGAAGCTCTCTTATAGTCTGAACCTGAGGAAGAATTAAGCGTCGTTTAGGAGCCTGAATATCCTGAGGCATTACCAACAGCACAAGATCATCTTCCCTTACCAGACCACCTGTAATAAATTCTTCATCATAATCCTCTGGCATCAATTTGGACAAGGCCCCTATGATGTTGCTTCGATTATCGGCCCCACCAGCTTCACTACAATCTGCCACCAGAAGTGCATTGCTGTCGCCATGAAGCCTTTCGGATATTGTATCCTTTAACTTGTCTTCCCCCAAAATCTTCCCAAAGGAATTAACAAGACATAGGACAGGCACTTTTTTCTTTTGAAAAATTTCCAGCAGCTTATATTCTTCCTCAAAATTGCCTTGGAAATTAGCCGCAAAAACCAGAATTGCCACGTCCGTCTTTTCCATGGCCAGCTTGGTCTTCACCAAACGCTGTGCTCCTAAAGAGGAATTATCCTCTATACCCGGAGTGTCGATGATAACACAGGCTCCCAAAGGGCTTATTTCCATGGCCTTATAGACCGGGTCTGTGGTAGTACCTGCCACCTCAGACACAATAGATGTTTTTTGCCCCGTCAGAAGATTTATCAAAGAAGATTTACCACTATTTGTTCTACCAAAGATTCCTATGTGAAGTCTATTGGCATTTGGTGTTGAATTTAACTCTGCCATATTAAAACCTAAAGTCCCTCTTACCTTCACTTATTTCGGCTAAATGCTGGGCTGCAATCTGACGAACCTTTTCATTTGGAATTTTCTTCAGCTCCGACTCAATCATTGCCATGCCCTTTTTCTTGGTATCCTCACTAGCATAATCCTCCAAATACTCCTTTAAGGTCATAAGGGCATTTGGATGACAGCAATTCAATATCTGTTTGCTCTTACAGAGGGACATGAACCGATCGCCAGTACGTCCCTCCCGATAACATGCAGTGCAGAAGCTTGGCACATAGCCAAGGGTAATAAGCCAGTTCAACACCTCATCCAGAGTACGTCGGTCACTTACATCAAACTGAGCAGAGTTATCATCCTCCGGCTCCTCCTCTACATAACCGCCAACACTGGTACGGGATCCACCACTTATCTGGGAAATCCCCAGCTCCAATGCCTTTTCACGGACAGTCTTGCCTTCACGGGTGGAAATAATCATTCCCGTATAAGGCACTGCCACACGAATGAGGGCAATAATCTTCTCAAAGATTTCATCACTGATACCGTTATCAAAGGCTTCCGGATCAATGTCATCTGCCTTCTTAACCCTTGGTACACTAATGGTATGCGGCCCAACGCCATGAACTGCCTCCAAATGCTCTGCGTGCATCAAAAGTCCCGCAAACTCATAACGATATCCCTCAAGCCCAAAGAGGACGCCTAAGCCCACATCATCAATTCCGCCCTCCTGGGCTCTGTCCATGGCCTCAGTATGATATGCGTAATCATGCTTTGGTCCCGTTGGATGAAGCTCCTCATAAGACTTTTTGTTATAAGTCTCCTGAAAAAGTATATATGTGCCAATTCCCGCATCATGGAGCTTTTTGTAATTCTCCACAGTGGTTGCCGCAATATTAACATTAACACGGCGTATAGCACCATTCTTGTGCTTGATATTGTAAATGGTATTAATAGACTCCAGTACATATTCAATAGGATTATTTACAGGATCCTCACCAAGTTCAATTGCCAGACGCTTATGTCCCATATCCTGCAAAGCCATTACCTCACGACGTATTTCATCCTGAGTCAGCTTCTTGCGGCTGATATGTTTATTCTTTGCGTGGTATGGACAATAAAGACAGCCATTTACACAATAATTGGACAAATATAAGGGAGCAAATAATACTATACGGTTACCGTAATAATCCTCCTTAATCTGTCTTGCCAAATCATAGATCTCCTGGAGCTTTTCCTCATTGTCACAGGCCAAAAGCACAGATGCCTCACGATGGCTGAGGCCCTTCCCCAATTTTGCCTTGGCAATAATGGCATCAAGGACCTCCATATTATCTTTGTTTTCGTCAGCATACCTTAGAGTTGCCTGAATTTCCTCATCGGAAATAAACTCCTCAGCCTTCATAGATTTCATATCATACATTTGAATCACCTATAATCTCCCCGGTCACACACAACACTGCAACCGATTTTATTTACCCTTCTTTTAAGACACTCTATACATTCTGCCGCCTCTTCCCCGGTACAGATTTTCTTGTCATACAGAGCGTATTTCTCTCTAACCCTCTTTGGCGAAAGATTTGGCATCACCACATTGGCTCCTGCCATAAGGCCCTTCTCCCGCCCAACTGGGTCAATTGTACCCAAAGCTGTAGTTGCGGGCAATAAAACCCGTGGCAGCAATAGCCTTATAACAGCCAACAAGGTTACCGTCATATCCACTGTTCCCGTCTTCTCCGCAGCAAATGGGGTATCATGCTGGGGAATAAAGGGACCTATACCCACCATGTGAGGATTTAGTTCACGTAGAAACTGCAAATCATCACATAGTGTTTGTGTTGTCTGGCCTGGGGACCCCACCATAAATCCTGCTCCCACCTGATAGCCTATATCCTTAAGATTATTTAGACATCCCTTGCGGTTAGCCAAGGATAATTCAGATGGATGAAGCCTTTGGTAATGGGCATCATTGGCAGTTTCATGGCGAAGAAGGTATCTGTCTGCCCCAGCCTCAAAAAAAGCCTTATAGCTCTCTCTCGTTTTCTCTCCTATAGAAAGGGTGACAGCACAATCCGGAAAGCTGCCCTTTATGGATGATACTATGTGGCAAATTTTCTCATCCGTAAAAAATCCATCCTCGCCTCCCTGAAGTACAAAGGTACGAAAGCCCAGACGATATCCTTCTGTGCAGCACTCCATTATTTCCCCTTCTGAAAGACGGTACCTGTCAACATTCTGGTTATCACGACGAATACCACAATAATAACAGTTATTCCGGCAATAATTTGTAAATTCAATCAATCCCCGAATAAACACCTCATTGCCATAATGCTCCCGCCGTACTGCCAGAGCCCGCTCTTTAAGGTAAGCAGCCTCATTTCCATCAAGGAGATATTGAAGCTGTTTCAAAGTTATATTCTTTTTTGCCTCAACTTCATCTACGACAGAAATAAAACCACCCCAATATTTTAGCTAGTTATACATATATTATGGTATAACTTTTGGTTTATTTTATCAATATAAAGACTTTTATTATTTGTCTGACATTTTTCGCCAATATGGTGATTTTGAAGTAAATTGAAGTTTGTTTGAAGTTGTATTGAAGTAACTAAAAAGAGAAGCCCGTCAACTCCTCTTTTTTCAATACATAACAACTATTTATTGTTGTGCAGACATTGCTTCTTTTGGAAACTTACTTATAGTTTTGAGATAAGCTTCAGCAGTGGCATCCATATCACGGCGCCCCTGTTCCCAATTTCTTAGTGTAGCCAAAGGAATACCAAAATTCCTTGAAAATTCTGATTGGGACATATTTAAATTTTCCCGTACAGCCCTTGCACTTATACGATAAACTACAGTTTTATGGAGTTTTTCAGCCTTTTCTCCCTTTACATCTTCTAAAACCTCTTTTAAGCCATTCATTATTCCAGCAGCAACGGAAGACATCTCTTTATCCATATTATTCACCCCTTCTACTTCTAATAGCTTGTTTTATTTCGTCAACAACAGAGGCGAGAACCTTCTTTTCAGCTTCGCTAATATTAACCTGAACATTTTTGGGATAAGCATACAACAAATATAACGGATTATTTTCGTCATATATATAGTAAATAACTCTGGCCCCTCCACGCTTACCATGTCCAGATGCTTGCCAACGTATTTTTCTAATACCACCTGTACCCGGAATCACAACTCCAGCATAGGGATTCGAACCAATATAATTTTTAAATTCTGTCTGCTCATCTTCGTCCCAAATATCATTCACAGCTTTTCTGTATGCATTTGTTTCTAGCAGAACCTGTGGAACTATAAATTCAATATTCATAGTTCCATTATACGCCATTGGCATACTAACAACAAGAAGAAATTATGTTTTAAAAACAACTATGGAACATTCATGCAAAAAACAAAATGAGGCCTCACAAAAATGCAAAGCCTCATAATCACCAACTATTAACGTTTCATGTTTACAGCTGTTTATATAAATTATTAGTTTTGTTAAAGAACAACAATCATTTAATCACGGATATAGAGCTCATCCTTCTGGCCCTTTACATACCCTGATGGTAAATCCGCATCAAGCTGATAACTTACCATATGATCATCACATGACGTTCTTTCATTACAATGCTTTACGCAATGACGATGGCTTTTACCAAATACACTTTCCATACGAATTTCATCCTGCCGTCTGGCACAGTATGGATTATCACAAACTGAATACTTGCCTATTGGCATATGATCAAAGCTCTTTATCATGGCATCAATAAGAGATTTTCTCATTGCCCGTCGCCAGCTAGGACCTGGGCCTAAATTGCCAATAATTGGCAATGATAGGTTGGCACTGGACGAAGTTCCTCTTGATAAATATTCTCCACGATCAATATAACGTCCAGTAGCTACGTCAATTGCACGAACTGACAATCTAAAGTCACTTTGACGGGTAGAGCCAAACAATTTCCCCTTAACCACACTCTTTAGTGGCTTAATATTAAACATTATAAGGTAATCATAACCACCTAATCCTTCTTCCTCCAATTCACGGGCAAACTGTACATAGTCATCCTTTGGAAGAGTTGTAAGATGTGGTGTAAAGTCATAGGAATTATCAGCACCTAAGGAATCGTAATCTTCTATAACATCATCATGTCTGGTAATTTCCCTATCTCCAGTACCAAAATGTATGCCCTTTGCAGTAATATCTTCATCTATATGCGTTCCCTCAACACCGCTAAGAGAACCATTAGCTGAAATTGCACTGTTCCCGCTACCTGATGAAGAGCCTGTAGTATTGCTACCAAAAGCACCAGTAGTATCAT
Organism: Anaerovibrio lipolyticus LB2005; assembly: GCF_000621545.1. Taxonomy (GTDB): domain Bacteria; phylum Bacillota; class Negativicutes; order Selenomonadales; family Selenomonadaceae; genus Anaerovibrio; species Anaerovibrio lipolyticus_A. The sequence goes on along the minus strand of NZ_JHYA01000002.1, from coordinate 121,210 downwards.
TATAAGCACCACTTGTTGAAGAGGAATTAGTAGAAGATCCAGAACCACTAATTGTTCCATTTAATACACCATTAAGAATCCCACTACGCACCACATTCCCTCTATCATTTATTTTTGAAATCCCAATATCCACACCATTTGATTTTTCATTAATAGTGCTATCACTGGAAATTGTACGCCTTGGAATCCTCTGATACATATTCTCCAATTTTTCAAATTCCAAAGCCAATACGTCATGGGCTTCACTTAAGATAAAGGTATCTCCAGTATTGCGACGTCCCATATGGATATGTCCATCAATATTCTCCATTCTTTCCATTGGGTAACGGGCTCCTGGGAACTTAGTATGGAGAACACGACGAATATACCCCATAGTATTATCATCCAACAAGGCCTCATAATCACCGGTAATAATATACCCTACCTTTATGCCTTGCTGTGGCTCATATTCAAAATCCACCTTTTTAGACTGGGTATCAGCCACCCGGTAATACGCCACATCATCTCTATCTAGATTCACCGATGTTGCAGCAACAGCCATGGTTGGCAGGCCAACCATCACACCCGTACACAAAAGAAAAGCTGCTATCCCTGCTGAAATATGATGTTTAAACATATCCCATTTCCTCCCCTCAACTAAAGAACGGTATTATAAAAATATTAAAAATTAAACATTTTTAAAAATCACATGCTTAATATGGGTATATATCTACCCATGTAAATATTATCATAATATCTTATCCATTACAATTAGACGATAAAAAGAATAAAATATATATTGAGATGTTTCAGGCTTGTTTTAGGTGAATGATTATGAAAGAAATAAACTACGGGAGAATAAATATAAAACTAGATAGTATACTTCAAACACAAAATATTAGTATCAACAAATTGGCATTTCGAGCTGAATTACAGCGGTCCCAAGTCAGAGGTTATTGTAAAAATACAATACAACGTCTTGACACAGCGGTCTTAGCCAGACTATGTTACGCCCTTGACTGCGATATTACTGATTTAATTGAATATATTCCACCGGAGAATGATTAAAAACAAAAAGGCCAGCCCATTTTGGGCTGGCTTTTATAGTTCATATAAGTATTATATTAATCAATCTAAAATAACTAGCTGTTTTATACTAACATCAGCTTATTTCCATACATCAGACATTTCTTCTGCCTGATAGAGTCCCCGTCTATCACAATATACCTGTATAGCCGTCCGATACTTTTCTTCACCAATGGACTCTGGAAAAACAACCTCATAATCATTCTCCAACGGATTATCGGTTATGGTCTTACTTTCCTCACTGTCGCCCATTATATTGTATTTAGCAACGGCCAACAAACACCCTTTGGCCGTACCGCGAGCTAGGTTTCCTTTATACGCCCATTTCTCTATGGAGTAAGAGCCATCCTCCATCTCTACACGCCACCAGGATACCAATGCCTTCCCAGATTTAGGAAAATCCACAATGCTGGTCCGGAAATTATCTATGCTGTATACATCACCCCTATAGGTAAATGCCTTATTCCATACAGAGGCCTCACCAGTAGCTGCATCCATATTGCCAGCTAAAAATAATATCATTACTACAACAACAAGCCTACAAAGCATCAGCAGCTGTTTTCTAATCATACTAACCCATCTCCTCAAATAACTGTAGTCTCCCTTGAGTATAGCACAAAATTCAAAAGCCAAAAAGAACTCCTTCTGGCATTCAATATTTTAATAATGATTTTGCTATTTATTCACCTTAACCTCATCAATCTTCGTTCCATCAGGTAAGAAGCAGCGAATAGTGATTACATTTCCTTCTACATCCATGGTCATATAATTATCTGTTTCCGGCTGTGGTGCCACCACCTCATCCAAAGCATGATCAGTCCACAGACGATCATATCGTACATTACCGGATAAGCCACACAAAATATACAATGGACCATTAGGGTCGTGCTTTCCTTGTACAATATGTCCACGATTTCTATAGGTATGAAGATGCCCTGTTAATACAATATCTACATTATATTTTTCAAAAATAGGCATGAATAGCTGCCCTTCCTCTGAAAAGCCTTCCTTACGTTCTGGCATTCTGGCAATACGATATTGAAGAACATCCTTATGCATCAGGACAATTTTCCATGGCTTGGTTGTACGCTGCAAATCCTTTTCCAGCCAATCCGCCTGCTCATCCATTAATCCTGATTTAAAATTCTTAATCTCCTTTTCCACTGTTCCCAATACAGCAAAATGAACCTGCCCATAATCGAAGGAATAGTAGTAGCGATTGAAGTCCTTACTGTTATTCTCAGGAACATTGAAAAAGCGCAAATAAGCCATAGGAAGCTGTTCCTTCCAATCACGGTTATAGCATTCATGGTTGCCCACGACAGGTGCAAATGGAATTTGGTCAATAATGCCATCAAGAGCACCAAACCAAGCTCGCCATTGGCTGCTATCCTCTCCGTTATCCACTAAATCTCCCAGATTAGTGAAAATCTCCGCGTCTGGATGACGTTTAATGGCATTTTGGGCCACATTTCTCCAGTCACTGTAATCGCTGGACTGGGAGTCCGTGAAGATCAGCATAGAAAACCTATCTTTATTATCTGTGGCAGTCTGCACCGGAAACCATTTACTGGCCTTACTGCCGTCTTCCACAGCAAATTCATATTTAGTACCTGGTTCTAATCTATCCAGCAGGGCGGAATATTGAATGTGATTTTCTCCATCATCAAAAAAGGAATCATCCTGAGCAGGAATAACCATTTCACGTTTAGTATCATTTTGCAGACGCAGACGGATTTGAGGATTGCTCATATATTCCGAAGCCTGCCACATTATTCTGCGACTCCTTGTATTATCGGATGTCACCATCTGACGAAGGTATTGAAACTGTTTATCCTGTAAAAGCTCCCGGGCCTGATTTTCTATATCGCGGCCAAGGGAGGTTTTTCTCAAAGTAAAAATACCGCCACCAGCAGCCAATACACCAATTCCGGCCATGACCTTTATGAAATTCCGGCGTGAAATTTTGTTCTTTTCTGTCATTTTTCATCAATCCTATTTTGCATTACAATTTCTATCGTTTTCCTATTTTAACAGTTAGAGTAAGATATAAGTCAAGTCTTTTTATAAATTTTTTGCATTTAAAAAGCCAGCTGGAATTCTGGGCACATATCCCTCCAACTGGCTTTATATGATTTATTTTACTTTTGTTTACCCAGCTTATAGGACTCTGCCAAAAGCTGTATTGGATGATAAACTACCTGTGGCATTTTGTTCTGAACGATACCATCTGTTATATGCATACGACAGCTTGGGCAGCTGGCACATACATAGTCTGCATTGGTAGCCTTGATATTTTCACACTTCCTGTCATTAATCTGGCGTGACAGCTCATAATGAGCCAAGCTAAAGGAACCACCAGAGCCGCAGCAACGATCATGCTCCTTCATTTCTACGAAATTAAGGCCAGGAATGGACTTCAGAATCTCTCTAGGCTGCTCCGTAACATGAATACCACGAACCATATGACAAGGATCATGCATGGTTACGGTCTTGTTAATGGCACCTAAATTGTCTGTCTTATAGCCAGTCTCCACCAGGAACTGGCTGATTTCCCGAACCTTATCGGCTATATTCTGAGCTCGTGCCGCCCAATCCGGCTCATCCTCCAACCATTTTGGATAGTCAAGCAATGCTTCCACACAGGAACCGCAGGCACCTACGATGTAGTCGCATTCATAACGTTCAAACACTTCAATGTTATGCTTGGCCATTTCGTTAGCCAGCTCAAAGGCGCCGGATACATGAACAGGGGTACCACAGCAATGCTGAGCTCCCGGCAGTATAACCTCATGACCATTTTCCTTTAACACTTCAATAACTGCTTTACCCATATCAGTATACATGAAGTTGATGGTACAGCCAGTGAAGAAAGCAACCTTATATCTAGGATTATCCACCTTGATTACTGGTGGGTACTCCGCTCTCAATGGTGTAGAAGCCAATGGTGCCGTTGCTCTGTTAGGATCCATACCAGGCATTGGCAAGCGTGAAAGTACCGCATTTTTATCCGGAATATCCTTAAAGGTAAGCCAGCCAAACATACCGCCCATGCGCAATACTGTATTAAACAGCGGACGATTGGACAATAAGCTGAATACAGTCTTTTTTATTGGATTAAGACCACGGGCCTTAATAGTGGCATGTCTGCCACGAAGAATCAGCTCATCTGCCTTTACACCGCAAGGACAGTTGGCAGCACAGGTCTTACAGGTAAGACACTGAGCCATCATAGAGTCAAACTCCTTGGTAATTTCCAGCTTGCCACTAAGGATGGCCTGCATCAGGGAAATCTTGCCTCGGGCAACGGAGAATTCCTTGCGGGTTTCCCTATAAATTGGGCACCCGGCCTGACAGTTACCGCATTTCATGCAGTTGGCCAACGCATCATCTATATCCTTAAGCAATGTGGCATCGTGCTTATTTATTTCCTCTGCTGTGATTTCATTAGCCATATTAACACTCTCCTATCAGCTTGCCAGGGTTCAAAATCAGATTAGGATCAAGAGCCCGCTTGATAGCCTTCATGGCATTCATACCTTCCTTGCCGTGCTGGAGTTCCATCCAAGGGAGCTTACCAAGGCCAATGCCATGCTCTCCAGAAAGTGTACCGCCCAATTCAACAGCACCACGGAAGATAACGTCCATAGCCTTATGAACCCGCTCCATTTCCTCCTTATCACGAAGGTCACACACAATAGTAGGATGCATATTGCCGTCTCCAGCATGACCAAAGGTACCAATAGTTACATTGTAATCCTTGGCAGCCTTGGTAACAATCTTAAGGAACTGGGTCAGCTTGCTTCTAGGAACTGTGGCATCCTCAACAAAGGTAGTAGGACGGAGCTTGGCCAGACAAGGAAGTGCCATACGGCGTGCAGTCCAAAGCTGTTCCTTGTGTTCAGGAGACTTTGCCAGGGTAACCTCAGCAGCATTGTTTTTCTTCAATACCTCAAGGACCTTTTCCTTTTCGTCAGCCACGATAACTGGATGACCGTCAACCTCCAGAAGCAAAATAGCAGCCGCATCCGTTGGCAAACCTACATGCATAAAGTCCTCAACTGTACGGATGGAGGAATTGTCAAGAATTTCCATTGTTGCAGGAATAATCTTGGCAGCAATGATATCAGATACTGCATTACCAGCATCCTCCAAAGTATTAAATACAGCTATCATACTGGCCTGAGCCTCAGGCTTTGGAACCAGCTTAAGATATGCCTTGGTGATAATACCCAGGGTACCCTCGGAGCCTGTAAAGAGCTTAGTCATATCATAACCAGAAACATCCTTTACATTCTTGCCACCTGTATGAATAATGTCACCATTGGCCAAAACTACTTCCAGCCCCTGAACATAATTCTTGGTAATACCATATTTCAGGCCACGAAGGCCACCGGAATTTTCACAGATAGTACCACCAAGGCTGGCAGTCTTTACAGTACCAGGATCAGGTGGATAAATAAGACCATGTGGTGCCACATAATCATTAATATCCTGAACCACAACGCCAACCTCAACCTCAGCAATAAGGTTCTCCAAATCCAGATCAAGAATTTTGTTAAAACGAAGCATCAACAGAACGATACCGCCCTTAAGAGGTGCCGTACCAGCTGAAAGATTAGTGCCAGAGCCTCTAGGATAAACCGGAATTTTGTGCTCGTTGGCAAACTTCATAATAGCGGATACTTCTTGTACATTGCCAGGAGAAACCACCACATCAGGCATATAAATATGACCTGGTGTCGCATCATAAGAATATGCGTAAAGGGCTTCCTTGGAATGAAGAACATTTTCTTCCCCGACAATCTTCTTCATCTCGGCAATCAATTGATCTTTTTCCATACTTACTCTCCTTTATAATAAATCAAAATAACACCGATAATGTCCTACTATAAATTTGTTCGACAAATCTGAATATATTCCTTCTTTTGAAAATAAAAAAATAAAATAATTTCTGGCAATAAAATATTAGTTTTTGTAAACACAAAAAGGATTCCTACCACAAACGACATTATGGTAGAAATCCTTTTATTTTTTGTATTACGTCTGACAATTAATTATCTTTATTTAACATAATGAACCCGTGACTCGTCATATCGGTCCTGCTGAGGATTCTTCTTGGCAGGATATCCAAATGGCACAACGGTAAATACCTCCAGAGTGTCTGGTAAAGCCAGAGCTCTGGCAACCCTTTCCATTCTGTCAGCAAAAGGTGCTATACCCAGCATAACGCCACCCAGCCCTTGCTCCTCAATCTCCAGCAAAACATTTTCAGTAGACAGTGACAAATCCACCTGCACCAAATCAGGAACCGGCATATTCTCCTTTCGCCCACACACCACTATTGCCACAGGGGCACCTGCCACCATGCTGGTGTAAGGACTGGCCTGAGAAAGCTCCTGCAAAACAGACTTGTCTGTTACGACATAAAACTCCCAAGGCTGCTGATTCATGGCGGAAGGAGCTGCCATAGCTGCCCGCAAAATCTTTTCAATTTTACTAGACTCTACTGGCTTTTCCTCATAGCTGCGCACACTGGTACGTGAAAAAATTGCATCCATAATTTGCCTCACCTTTCTTACTCATACATGCTCGTTTGTATCCGCATTTTTATTTAAATATTGAAATATGGTGCCTAGAGCTTTCTTACCCCATTTTTGTCCACCACGGCATACACCAGCTTGGACTGCTCCGGTGTCTGCTGACTGTAGGTCAGAGCTTCAAGATACCGCTTCACTGCCGGTGACAGCAGCTCCTCTCTGGAGGTATGGAATACAGCCAACACATCTCCGACATGTACCTTATCCCCGGTTTTTTTGCATATTGTGATACCAGCGGTTGGATCAATAACACTTTCCATGGTCTCTCGCCCTGCACCAAGCATAGTTGATGCTATACCAATAGCCTCAGTGTCCATACTAGCTATATATCCATCTCTATCAGCCTTGACTTCGTAGCACACAGCCGCCTTGGTAAACCCATCAAGATCATCAAATACAGAAACATCACCGCCCTGAGCCTGCACCATTTCCTTAAATTTATTCATGGCCTGGCCATTCTTTATGACCTCTTTTACCATGGCAAGGCACTCAGAGTGACGCCCCTTGCCAGCCATCATCAAAAGGGTGGCGGATAATTCCTCGCACTCCTTGGTCAGGTCCTCCGGCCCCTTACCATTGAGTACATCGACGACCTCCTTTACCTCCAAGGCATTACCAATATTTTGCCCCAGCGGCATATTCATATTGGTTACATAGGCCATGGTTCTTTTCCCGTTGTGCTCGCCAATGGTCACCATTTTTTCTGCCAAGGTAACCGCATCCGCCACATTTTTCATAAAAGCTCCACTGCCACACTTTACGTCAAGCAAAATGCAATCCGCCCCGGCAGCCAGCTTTTTGCTCATGATTGAAGATGCTATAAGGGGAATGCTAGGCACACTGCCCGTTACATCCCGCAGAGCGTAAAGCTTTTTATCAGCCGGAGCCAAATTGCCGCTTTGGCCGATGACACTTGCCCCTATTTCATTCACCTGATTAAAAAATTCATCCTTGTCCAGCACAGTACGGTATCCCGGTATGGATTCCAGCTTGTCCACTGTACCTCCGGTATGTCCTAATCCCCGGCCACTCATCTTGGCAATTTTTACATCACAAGAGGCCACAATAGGGGCCACCGCCATGGTGGTTTTGTCACCAACACCACCGGTAGAGTGCTTATCTACCTTGACGCCTTTAATGGGTGACAAATCAATCATTTCTCCGGAATGGGCCATGGCCATGGTAAAATCGGCCAGCTCCCGATCCTCCATCCCCTGGAAATAAATAGCCATCAACAGGGCCGAGGTCTGATAATCAGGGATAGAACCATCCACGCAGCCATCAATAAAATACTGTATTTCTCCCTTGCTTAGGCTGGCTCCATCACGCTTTTTGCTGATAATATCCACCATTCGAAACTGTTTTTCCTCTGGCATATAATCTGCTCCTCCCCAATCAGCTCCCTTATTCTCTTTATGAAGGCCAGTACTGGCAATGCATACTGACGATACTGAAACCATATAAATAACTAACAGGCAAATCATCAGCTGGCGCATATCACCATTCTCCCTTCTATGAATAATCAAAATTCATCTAAGAATGACCATTCAGCCTCCAAGGTCATATCACCGTCTGTTACCTCATAACCAATGGCAATCATCTTGCCAGGATCACGGGGATCCTTAATCACCGGTTCAATTATGTCACCCAGCCGTCTGGTAAACATACCCCGGCTGATATTTAATTCAGTGCCATCAGCCAGCTTCCAGCCCACCTCGCCATTTTCAAAGGTAAGCTTCTCCGCTCCCTCAGGCGCCAAAAATCTGATTTCTGCCAGACTATCCCGTTCACCATAAGGAATCATGCTGAAATACCCGGTTTCACCCCCCTGAAAATTATAGCTGCCCATATAGCTGTTTTTTATGGACGGAGACGCCATATCAGGGAATTTTTCAATATCCAGCTCCTTTACTACACGGGCTGGGTTTCCTACTACCACACTATAGTCCGGTACATCCTGGGTAACTACTGAACCGGCTCCTACAATAGCATACTTGCCAACTGTCACCCCAGGTAATATGGTAGCACCGGCACCAATCCATGCTCTTTGCTTAATACGGACCGGTTTACAGGTCAAAAGCATCCGTTCATAAGGATCGTGATTATTTGAAAGTACAGAAACATTGCCTGCAATCTGCACATCATCCTCAATGGTTATGCCCCCACGGGCCATGGCCAGAAAATTGCTGTTAATATATACATTCTTTCCAATAACGATATTATGAGCACAAACCGCCGACAGAGGTGCAACTATATAACTGCCTTCACCAAACCGCTCGCCAAAAATATCCTTAATAGCCGTCATGTATTCCTCGGTCCGAGGCATGGTATGATTCAGCTTAAATAGCTTTTTTTCCAGTTCAATTGCTTCATTTCTATCTTCATCACTAATTTTGCGTAAATCCACGACGATTTCTTTCATGATAATATCCCCAAACTCTCTTTTTAATTAAAATACTATGTAAATTTTACACCAAGATACAAAAAAATGTAAACCTCAAAGAAAAACAAAGTCCCTGCTATCAGAAAATACAATCCAATAACAGGGACCTGAATTAATGCTTTAATTAATTAAATTATTTTACACCTAAAGTGATGTTCTCACCATTGATATTCCATTCCTTGGTGAATCCATCAGTAGTACCATAGGTAATACCATCACAGAGAACAATGCTCTTTACCATATCCTCATTGCGGGACAGGATATCGGTGAGCTTGTCGTTACCAGCCGCAAAGACATTAATGCGGTCAGTAACCTCAAAGCCATTCTCCTTACGCATGGTCTGGAGCTTTGAGATAATCTCGCGAACAAAGCCCTCCTCAACGAGCTCAGGAGTCAAGGTTGTTTCAAGGGCAATAGTAACCTTGCCATAGCGCTGGGTTGCAAAGCCTTCAGTCTGGGACATGGTAATATCAATATCCTCAGGAATCAGCTCTACCTCGCCGCTCTTTAAGGACAGCTTCAGTTTGCCGGTCTTATCCAGCTCTTCCTTGGCAGCAGCACCATCCAGAGTTGCCAGAGCAGCCTTAACCTCGCCAATCTGCTTGCCTACCTTAGGGCCAAGCACCTTGAACTGTGGCTTCAGGGTATAGGAGAGGTATTCCTCCATATCATCCTTGAACTCAACATGCTTCACATTCAGCTCACCAGCCACGATTTCCTTGAAGAAATCATCCAGCTGGCTGTCAGCCTTAACAAAGATATTACCGATAGGCTGACGATTCTTGATATTGGAAGCATTACGGGCAGCACGGCCAAGAACTACAACCTCCAGTACCAGCTCCATGTTCTTCTCCAGCTCAGCATCAATAAATGCTTCATTTGCCACTGGGAAGTCTGTGAGATGTACAGAAATAGGTGCTTTGTCATCAACACTGCAAACCAAATTGCGGTAAATACTCTCAGTGATAAATGGAACCATTGGAGCAGACAGCTTAATAACAGTAACCAATGCAGTGTACAGAGTCATATAAGCGTTAATCTTATCCTGGTTCATTTCCTTGCCCCAGAAACGCTCACGGCTGCGACGTACATACCAGTTGGACAGCTCATCCACAAATTCCTGCAGAGCCTTGGCAGTCTCTGTAACCTTATAATTAGCCAGATTGTTGTCTACGGTCTTGATAAGGGTATTGAGACGGGACAGAACCCACTTGTCCATTACGGACAGCTTGTCATAATCCAGCTCATGCTTGGTAGCATCAAAATTATCAATATTGGCATAAAGCACATAGAATGCATAGGTGTTCCACAGGGTACCCATGAACTTGCGCTGACCCTCCTGAACCGCATCATCATGGAAACGGTTTGGCAGCCAAGGAGCACTATTTTCGTAGAAGTACCAACGAATAGCATCAGCACCATGCTTATTAAGGGCATCCATAGGGTCAACGGCATTGCCCTTGGACTTACTCATCTTCTTGCCGTCTTTATCCTGAACGTGACCCAGAACAATTACGTTCTTATAGGATGAATTATCAAAGAGCAATGTGGAAATTGCCAGCAGAGAATAGAACCAGCCACGGGTCTGGTCTACTGCCTCAGAAATGAAGTCAGCTGGATAGCGTTCCTCAAAAATTTCTTTGTTTTCAAATGGATAATGCCACTGGGCAAATGGCATGGAACCAGAATCGAACCAGCAGTCAATTACCTCTGGCACACGATGCATTTCCTTGCCGCAGTCCGGACACTTAATGGTAACATCATCAATATATGGACGATGAAGCTCAATATCATCTGGGCAGTTATCAGACATGGACTTCAGCTCCTCAATGGAACCGATGGAATGCTGACAGCCACAGGAGCACTCCCAAATATTAAGTGGGGTTCCCCAGTAACGGTTACGGCTAATACCCCAATCCTGAAGGTGCTCCAGCCACTCACCGAAACGACCGGTACCGATAGTATCAGGCATCCAGTTAATGGTCTTGTTGTTGGCGATGAGCTTTTCCTTTACGTCAGTCATCTTAATGAACCAGGACTCGCGGGCATAGTAGATAAGTGGAGTATCACAACGCCAGCAGTGTGGATAGCTATGCTCGAACTTAGGAGCCTTAAAGAGGGCACCAGAAGCCTTCAAATCATCTAGAATTAATGGGTCTGCATCCTTAACGAATACGCCAGGCCACTTGGTATCTGCGGTCATACCGCCCTTGGAATCAACGAACTGAACAAAGTCCATATCATACTTGCGGCAAACACGGGCATCATCCTCACCAAAGGCTGGTGCAGTATGAACGATACCAGTACCATCAGAGGTTGTTACATAATCATCACACATTACATAGAAGCACTGCTTCTTGATCTTGCCCTCTGCAAAGTTATAAAGAGGTTCATATTCCTTGCGCTCCAGGGTCTTACCCTTGAAACGCTCAACGATTTCTACCTTGGCAGCGTCCTCTGGATTATCCTTGGCTTTAACACCGGAGAATACGCTTTCTACCAAAGCCTCAGCCAAAATCAGGTACTCACCGTTGCACTTTACCTTTACATAATCCACGTCTGCATTTACTACCAAGCCCAGGTTGGAAGGCAAGGTCCAAGGGGTGGTAGTCCAAGCCAGGAAGGAGGTATTCTCCTCACCCTTCACCTTGAAGCGAACAATGGCAGAACGCTCCTTGATATCCTTATAGCCCTGAGCTACCTCGTGAGAAGAAAGAGGGGTACCACAACGAGGGCAATATGGAACTACCTTATGTCCCTTGTAGAGAAGGCCCTTCTTCCAAATTTCATTAAGAGCCCACCAAACAGACTCAATGTAGTTATTTTCATAAGTGATATACGGATCATCCATATCTGCCCAGAAGCCAACAACATCGGAGAATTCCTCCCACATGCCCTTGTACTTCCATACAGACTCACGGCATTCCTTGATAAATGGCTCAATGCCGTATTTTTCAATCTGCTCCTTGCCGTCCAGGCCCAGCTTTTTCTCTACCTCCAGCTCTACTGGGAGACCATGGGTATCCCAACCAGCCTTACGAAGAATCTTTTTGCCCTTCATGGACTGGTAACGTGGCAGCATATCCTTGATTACACGGGTCAATACGTGACCGATATGAGGCTTGCCGTTGGCAGTTGGCGGTCCATCATAGAATGTAAAGGTATCGCATCCTTCACGGATATCAATACACTTCTTGGCAATGTCATTTTCCTTCCAAAACTTCAGGATTTCCCTTTCGCGCTGAACGAAATTCAGGTTTGTGTCAACCTTGTTGTACAAAATGATTACCTCCTGTTTTTGCTGTACTGGCAGCCATCATAATAAAAACTCCCGCCCAAAATAGGACGGGAGCTACAATGTAAAATAAAAGACTTCACCCCAAAACAGGATGAAGCCTAGCTTCACTATACCACCTATTTCGTATACCAGCATATACTATCTCTGTAACGGGAGATCCCGGCTCAGCCTACTCTGCAACAAGCATATCGCATTTTGACCTGCTACTCCGAAGTGATTTTCATCTGTCGCTACTACTACAGGGCTTTCACCGCTTCCCTGCTCGCTAAAAGGTTCACCTACAGATTACTTTCTTCATCATTGTCTTTCATTTCTTAAACTGTTTGAAATTGTACCATATATTGTATTTTTCTGCAATAAAAATGTATGATTATCATAGATATACTAATTTGTAAATATTATCAATTAGGTTAATATATTTTACAAAAAGGAGAACAGTGGCATACATCCCTTATTCATAATAAGCCCCAGCTGTTCATACACCTGCTGATTCATGCGGCAGTCATTTAAAGCCCGGTGGGCACCCTCGGTGGAAATACCATAATATTCTGCCAATACAGTAAGGCTGTGCCGCTTTAGCTGAGGCAAATATTTTCTGGCCAATCTTAGAGTATCCACATAATTATTTCCAGGTATACCGCCGTAAAACTTTTCACTATCACGATAGATAAACTTCAAATCAAAATTGTGGATATTATGCCCTACCAGAGTCATCCCCTCAGTAAATTCAATAAACTTCTCTAACACCTTGTCAAAGGTTGGTGCCTCAGCAACCATGGCATCTGTAATGCCATTTACCTTGGAAACCTCATAAGGAATACTCCTCTGGGGATTAACAAGGCTGGAAAATTCATCCTCCACCCGTCCCCCAATAACCTTCACCGCAGAAATCTCCACCACACTATCCTTGAAGCAGCTAATACCCGTGGTTTCCAAATCGAATACCACATAGTCCGGCACGTATTCCAATAACTGCTTCCCCTTAGTTTTTCCTAACATAACTTCCTCTTTCTATTATGATTTCTTATTTCAGCTCCAACCCTACTGGGCAGTGGTCGCTGCCGAAGATTTCATTATATATGGTGGCGGACTCAATTTTATCATCCAAGCGATTAGAAATCAGGAAGTAGTCAATGCGCCATCCGGCGTTGTTGGCTCTGGCCTTTCTAAGATAAGACCACCAGGTGTATGCCCCGGTTACATCTGGATACACCTTTCTAAATGTATCGGTAAATCCGGCCTGCAAAAGCTCCGTAAATTTCTGGCGCTCATCGTCAGTAAAGCCGGCGTTCTTATGATTTGTCTTTGGATTTTTTAAGTCGATTTCCTTATGGGCAACATTAAGATCACCGCAGATAATAACCGGTTTCTTCTTATCCAGACCGCAAACATAATCCTTAAAGGCTTCTTCCCAGGTCATACGATAAGCCAGACGGGCCAGCTCTTTTTGAGAATTTGGAGTGTACACCGTCACCAGATAGTAGTCCTCAAACTCCATAGTAATGACACGGCCCTCATGGTCATGCTCCTCAATGCCGATACCATAGGTTACATCTATAGGCTCCACCCTTGTGAAAATAGCAGTGCCGGAATATCCCTTCTTTTCCGCGCTGTTCCAGAACTGCTTGTAACCAGGCAAATCAAGGATAGCCTGCCCCTCCTGCATCTTGGTTTCCTGAAGGCAGAAAACATCCGCATCCATATCCCTGAAGGATTCCATGAACCCCTTTGTCAAACAGGCCCGAAGGCCATTAACATTCCATGATACAAAACGCATACTCTATCCCCCCATTACCCCTGAGTTGGATCACCAACCATCAGGAGATACGCAATTACAATAATGCCCAAAGCTATACGGTAGTAGCCAAATGGCTTGAAATCATTATTTTTAATATATCTGAGCAGGAACTTAATGGAAATAACAGATACCACGAAGGCAGTAGCCATACCGATAACCAGAATCAGCAGTTCCGCACCGGAGAAATGGATACCGAACTTAACGATTTTCAAAAGGCTGGCACCAAACATAACCGGTATTGCCAAAAAGAAGGTAAACTCAGCTGCCACATAGCGGGAAGCACCGAAAAGGATACCGCCCAAAATCGTAGAGCCGGAACGGGAGGTGCCCGGAACCAAGGAAAGCACCTGGAAAAGGCCGATGATAAACGCTGTCTTATAGCTCAGCTTATTCAAATCAGTAACTGCTGGTGTGCGGTTCTTGTTATAATTCTCCACCACAATAAACATGATACCGTAGAAAATCAGGGTAAAGGCCACCACTGGAGCCGTCATGAAGTGCTCCTCCATGTACTTGTTGAACATAAGGCCAATAATCGCCGCCGGGAGGCAGGCAAATATTACCTTGTACCACAGCTGATAGGTTTCCTTCTTTTCAATGCTGGATTTGTGACTGGAAAATGGGTTCAGCCTATCAAAATTCAACACCACAACTGCCAGAATAGCTCCCAGCTGAATAACTACGAGGAACATATCCATAAATGATTTGGAAACATCCAGCTTGATAAACTCGTCCACCAAAATCATGTGGCCGGTGCTGCTGATAGGTAGCCACTCCGTAAGGCCCTCCACTATACCTAATATGACAGTCTTAATAAGTTCCATAAAGCTTAAATCCATCTTTTATCTCTCTCCTAATTAAATTCAATCTAACTGCCATATTATACCCCTAAATATAATTTTTTTCCACAAGAAAAATATACAAAAAACAAGCGGGACACGAGGCCGCATCCCGCAAAATTTGTTATTTATCTCTATAGCAGACTATACTAATAGCTGCCACTGCCACCGCCATTGCTGCTACTGCTGCCTCCAGAGCTGGAGCTGCTGTTATCACTCTTGGACCGTTTGGTTACGGTTCTGGTGGTATGCAGGAATGTATCTGACTGCTCAGTTATGTTGACTGAATTTCTGTCCAAATATTCATCCGCTTCACCAACAAAGCTAACGTTACTCATTTTACCACGCAAATATTCCTCAAAGAGATAACCTATCCCCACAGACAGTAACAGGGCTATTACAAATCCCCCTATGCTAAAAGCATTCGCTGGATCCCATGGCTCTCCCTCCTTCTCATAGTAGTTCAACAGCTCGTCTACCTTGTCAGCATAATCATTGAAGGCACCTACATAATTATTAGCCTTCAGATTATCCATAAAGCTGTCCCGAATTGCCGGATAGCCGTTTTCATCAGTAATACGTTGACGCATATTGTTATCCGTGGTTACGGCCCATTTTCTTACACTTGGGCACACCACCATCATAATACAGCCATTATTGTGGGCCTCATCACGGTAATACTTGTTCAATGTATCATCGGCAAAGGCCTTGATATCCTTGCCCTTTAAATCTGTCACCGTCATTACCACAACACGAACATTGTGCTTTTGCTCAATGCGGTTTAGCTTATCCAGCAATTTATCAGCTTCCTGATCGCTGGCTATAAGGTCTGCCATATCATATATGCTGAAGTCTGCCAGATTATTAGGCAAAGTCGCATTACTTTCCGGCTGTTTAGTCGTCTGGGTTACAGTATTTGTTACTTTTTTTACTTTAGTAGTCTCTGCCATAACTGGCATGGTAAAAGCCAACAGAAGCAACAGGGACATAAAAACTGTAAATATCCGTTTCATTTTTCTGCCCCCTGTCTCAGTCTTCCATTATAAGCAGCCATAGCCACTTACAAATAAAATACATAATTGGCAGAACTATTACAGTGGCAGCAGCCCAATACATTTTGGCTTTGGTCTCATCCACTGGCAGCTCACCCACCAATTTTCCCGTCTGGCCATTCATAATGAAAGTATATGGTTTGTCCTGGTATTTAGTTGTCAAAATCCATACCGGAGCCATGGCATATTGCTGCTTCCCCGCAGTCTGTACCACATTCAGAGAATCCCTGCTGCAGGAATCATATCCTTCCACTGTACTCTGAAGTACCCCATCAGCTGACTGATATACCCGTTCCTCTGCGTAAGGATAGGCCTTTTCAGCATCCACATCATATTTATCCGCCAAGAAGCCAGCCATATAGGTGGTGTTAAATGGTACCATCTGGGTATAATCAAACGGCTCTATACTTTCCATCCAGGCATCGTCCATCTTCACACTGCCATCCACCGGCACATTGTAAAAGCTCATGGTGCCTGCACGGGTCACCCTGTAATGGTCTGTTTCCGTTACGTCATAATCTCCGTCTGTATAACAACGGGTTTTTGTAGCTGAAAACACTCCATGGGCCTCTATAGTCTCATCAAATAGCCAATAAGGCACATACATACCCTGAATGGCTTCAATACGGGCGCTGTTGGCAAAATTGCTTGGAAGTAACCACTTTCCTTTATGATATTCTGCAAAAGCCCTTTTGGCATCTTCCTTGTTCTTTTGGAAGGGTATTACCATGTCAGGACGAAGCTGCTTTTCATAACGGCCCGGTACCATGGTAGTATTACCGCAATAAACACATTCCGTGGCCATTGTATTGTTATCGCAAACTATTTCCGCACCACAGGAGGAACAGGTCATGGCCTTCAGGATGGCAATTTCTTCCGCATCCCAGGCTCCTCCTGCCGCCTCCATCTCAAACTGCTTTTTCTCAATTTTCGCATCCTTGACCTTATTGGCCTGAGCTGCCGCAGCTTCCTGCTCTGCGTAAAGCTTTTCCAGTTCCTCTACTGTAAATTCCGCCTCGCAGTATTCACATTTTATCTTACTGCCACTGCCAGGAGTATAGGCAAGAGGCGCACTACAGCTGGGACACTTATAGTTTACCGAGGTATCTGCCATATTCATCCCCCTATCATGTATTATTTCAACTACACCTCATCCGGTATTATCAGGGCACCGACGGGCTTTGCCCTAGTACCCTTGGGTGCTTCCCCAAAGGGGAAGGCTATATTCACTGAATGTCGTTTTCGTCAAATATATCACCACATTCAGGACAGAATTTAGGTGGATGATGAGGGTCCTCCGGCTGCCAACCGCACTTGTCGCACTTATAAAGTGGCGCATCTGCCGGCTTCTTGGCGCCACAATTAGGACAGAATTTTCCTTGATTTACACTGCCACAGCTACAGGTCCAGCCCTGTGGCTCTGGCTTTTTGGCACCGCACTGGGTACAGAACTTACCGGTATTTTCAGCGCCGCAGGAGCACTTCCACGTATTGCCCGCTGGAGCTGCTGCCACTGGTGATGGAGTCTGTGGAGGCTGCTGTTGTGCTTGCTGAGCCTGCTGGGCTTGCTGTTGCTGCATTGCTCCCATCTGCATCATCTGGGCAGCATTATTGCCCCCCATATTACCAGCCATTCCCATGCCCATGAATGCCCCCATAGCGCCCATACCACCGGACTCGTTGGAGGCTGCCATCTTCATGCTGTCAGCAGTGGCACCAGCCATCTGGAGACCAGCCATGTGTGCATTGCCCATGCTGGCATAACGCTGGAAGTCCTTAATCTTCTCTTCGTCCTCGTCACTGGCCTTTACGCTGCTGACACCGAAGGAAACAATCTCAATACCTCTAAGATCACGCCATTTTTGGCTTAGGAGATCATTGAGAGTATCTGCCAGCTCATCCACATGACCTGGAATACTGGTATATTTAATTTCCTTCTCAGACAGCTTGGACAAAGCCGACTGGAGCTTGGTCATCAACTCAGATTTAAGCTGGCTGTCAATTTCCTCTCTGGAATAGGAATCACTGATGTTGCCGCTAAGATTAGTATAGAACAAAATAGGATTGGTTATACGATAGCTGTACTCACCGAAGCACCGCAGTGAAACCGTCATGCTAAGACCGCTGCGGGGATCAAAGGTTTCGAATGGCACAGGACTTGGAGTACCGTATTTGTTACCGATGATTTCCTTTGTATTAACAAAATACACCCGCTGATCCTTCCCCGGATCTCCGCCAAAGGTAAAACGCTTGCCAATTTCACCAAAGATTGCCTTTACATTGTCTGCCAAACCGCCAGTAAATACAGATGGCTGGAGGGAAGTGTCATATCTGTACTCACCTGGCTCAGAGCAAATATCTACCACCTTGCCCTGCTCCACGATAATCATACACTGTCCCGTATTAACAGCCACCACAGACCCGTTGGAAATAACGTTATCCTCAGCACTGGTATTAGAGCTACGTCCTTGACTGCTGGTTCTCTTTTGCCCCTTCACAATAAGCAAATCAGCCGGAATACTGTCACAATAAATAAATTCCTTCCACTGATCCGCCAAAGTACCGCCAACGGCTCCCATAGCTGCTTTAATAAGACCCATAGAATATACCTCCCATACAAAGAATTAAACCTTTAACAATCGTTATTCAAATCAACAATACTACAATTATTTATTCTATATTTATTATAAAAAACCTTTTACTATCCAAATAAATATGACTTTTGCTCCATAAGCGGAAAAAAATAAATACTGCTTCTCACATAAAAAGAGACACCTTCCGTGTATTGCCTAAGCAATATCGTGAAAAATGTCTCATACTTCTTTATACTCTATAAAATTTTATTTAAGCAACTCATCCATGCGGGAAAGTGGCTTGCTGACATCCATGTGTCCCTTCAGTGTCTCCACGTTACGGCCATCAATGGTTATCTGCACCTTCTTAATCTCCGGGAACTCCGTAAGTGTATTAACAACGGAACCTACCAAGAACTCCTCACCAGTAGAGCCGCCATTGAAGTGCTTTATAAGCCCCTTGTCAAAATCCACCTTGGCTGTATCACCGCTGACTGTTACTCCTAACAGCTTGGCCTGCTTTGGTATTACTGTAGTGAGTTTACTGTCGTCAGTGCCTTCCATCAGTGCATCCATAGCAGCCTTATACTTGGTGGTACCAGCAACCTTCACAGTCTTGTCAATTGCCACCAGCTTAGTGGCATCACTATTCGGGAAGTACACCTTAATCTTGATTTTTTCTTCTGCTAGTTTTTCAGTCTTGTTCTCCACCACAGTATTGGTGCTCTTATTAGACTGCTGGTTATTATCCTTATCGCAGCCAGCCACCACGAGGGTCATAAGCACAAGCATCAGTGCTGCAATAATCTTTGTCATTTTCATTCTGGATAATCCTCCTTATTTTCCAATATTTTGGAAGTAATTGCTTATACCCTTGCAGATAGCCAAGGCCATGGTATGCTGAACCTCTGCACTGGCCAACATATTTTCCTCATAAGGATTTGATATAAATGCTGTTTCAACCAAGGTTGCCGGAATCCATGAATTTCTCAGCACGTAGAAATTTGCACTGTGAATCCCACGGTCATAAAGTCCTGTTGCAGCAACCATTTCATCCTGAATGAGCTGTGCCAACAAGGAATCCCTGGAGCTGTGGCCATAATAATATGTACCAGTACCATGGGCTGATGAATTGGTAAAGGCATTACAGTGAATGCTGACAAATATATCCGCCTCAGGATGACGACGACTCACGTTGACACGGGCCTGCAGCTCCTGTTTATCAGTAGCATCTGGTCCATATACATCCACATCGGTGGTACGGGTCATTACCACGTTGACACCATTGTTTTCCAGAATACGTGCCACATCCAAGGAAATATTAAGGGTTACATTTTTTTCTTTAACATAGCTTGGGCCAATAGCACCCGAGTCACTACCGCCATGACCAGGGTCAATAACCACTGTACGTCCCTCTACACCATACAGCTTTTCATCGCCTATGGCCTTATTAGGGGACCCCTTATCTGCTGCAATCTCGACTACAAGGCGATAAGGCTTTTTGGCCTTTTTATCAGCTTCGGCGGCATAAACCTTGTATTCATGATCTTCCAAAGAATCTGTCACCGCAATTGTGGCCACCATATCCCTATTTTCATTTTTCAAGGTCATATATCTGGCAATTTTGCGGTCAAGACCAATATTTTTCTTTACATCTCCCCGATTGGTGTTATTCATCTTTATAATAAGTTGAAATGGCTTATCGGGGTTTTGGCTAACCTCGTATTCAAGGTCCCCCTTGTTCATGCCCATTTCGATACGGACCCAGTTTCTTCCGTCATCATCTTTAAAGTTATTGTAGCGGAAATAATTTAATGTATGATTTACGGCCGCCTGAGCTGTTAAACTGCCTGTCCCCATTATTCCCAGAACACAGCAAATCACAATAAGCAACCTACACCATGTTTTCTTCAATGACATTCGCTCCTTATTAGTCTTCCATAAGCTCCATGGCTTCTTTCAAAGCCACCTGAGTTGATTGTTTATCTTTTTTGATATCCAGCTTTATGAAATTACCTTCATTGATATCATCTGGTAACAGCTTACAGGGAATCTCAATCTGATACTCCTCTTCCCCCAGCAGAATAATAGCCAAACCTTCCTCAATTCTGTCAACATATCCTGAAATCATTTTACCGCTCTCCTTTTACAGAATAGGTATTACCATCAGTTGTAACGGTTACTGTACCGTCCTTGTCAGTTTCCAAGACATTAATATTCAGCTTTTTAAAGGTCTGCATGGTTTCTTTGTGAGGATGCCCATATTTGTTGTTAGGACCACAGGAAATAATGGCATATTCCGGCTGCACAGCCTTCACGTAATTAAAAGTGGAAGAAGTGTGGCTGCCATGATGCGGTGCCTTATACACCTTACACTTTAGGCTATTGCCATAAGCTGCCAGCAAATCCTTCTCCACTTCCTTTTCGGCGTCACCGGTAAGAAGCATGGAAAAATCTCCTAAGGACAATATCCCCACAATAGATTCATTGTTGACGTTGACCTTCTTATCTGCCTGTAAATCCCGCGTATCATTTTCAATTATCTGAGATGTTGGATTCAACACCTTGAAAGAAACACCATTGCCAAAATCCAGTACATCACCGGCCTTAACCTTTATCTGCTTTGTACCCTGGGCCTTTGCCGCTTTTAAGGCATTGCGAAAAGCCCCGCTGGCAGACGGGATACCATTATGAATTAATTCCGTAACCCCATACTGCTTTATTACCTTGGCCGCTTTACCAATGTGATCCGCATGGGCATGGGTCATAATCAGCTTGTCAATATGGGTAACGCCCTCCTTGTCCAGAGCTGCAAAAAGCTGATTGTTATCCTCATTCTTGCGATTATCCTCCCGATATTTGTCATCACCGGTATCTATGAGAATAACCTGTTCTCCGGTATTAATTAGAATTGCATCTCCCTGACCCACATCAAGCACCTTTACTGTAAGCTGCCCCTTAATCTGTGTTTCTGCAGTAGTGGTAGTGCCAGTATTATCCGCAGTTCCATTATTGGAAACAGCCCCCTGGCCACAGCCTGATACCAGTATAGCCAAGGTAAAAACCATAACCACAAGATATCTATACATATTCTTTGTCATTTTAGCACCAACCTTATCGTTTATTGCGCACATTTACAACATAAAGTCGGATACCCAGCATAATCAGCCATGCCACAACACTGACTATAAGCACATAATCAATGGTCTGCAAATCATTAAAGTTGGTCAGAAACAGGACTACTACAATAAGCACCAGCATAAGCCAGTCAGACTTATTCATTCCTTCTATCTTCATAAGAACCTCCAAAAGCAATACTATTCCATGCCCATCACGAACACAGATACTATATAATTATAACGCAGTTATTCAAATTTTTCCATACATGGAAAAATCTCTTATTAAGCGTTTCAACGCAGCAGCCCGCCAGTACTTCAAATACTGACGGGCTTTACTCAATTATCAATTCACCTTTTCATAAATACGGGTCTCCAATGGCTTAAGAAGTATCTCATTTGCATCTTCTTCACTACTTAATACCATCTTTTTCCCATCAATAATCTCCTTTGGAATCTTTACCTCTTCCAAAGAGAAATTCGCAATTGTTGTAACCTGTTCCTTTTCCGAGGTTCGTGTAAAA
The DNA here is from genome assembly GCF_000621545.1 of Anaerovibrio lipolyticus LB2005. Lineage (GTDB taxonomy): Bacteria > Bacillota > Negativicutes > Selenomonadales > Selenomonadaceae > Anaerovibrio > Anaerovibrio lipolyticus_A. The sequence goes on along the minus strand of NZ_JHYA01000002.1, from coordinate 98,902 downwards.
GCGAAAACTTTCTCATCATCTGGCAAAAGCTCCTCATAACTTCCTTCGGTCAATGTCAGATGATTTTTGCGGAATTCTGCCAGACGGTGGTACCAATTGAGGACAGAAGCTTCATCATTTTCCTCCGCTTCAACATTTTTCACAGCATAATTATCATGGAGTGGCAGCCAAGGCTCTCCTGTTGTAAAGCCTGCATTTTTACTATTATTCCATCCCATAGGTGTTCTGGCGTTATCCCGACTGAAAAAATGAACGAACTCCATGGCCTGTTCGTGTGAAAAGCCCTCCTGCAAGGCATTTTTGTATTGTCCATGGGAGGAAATATCATCATAATCTTCTATATATGACCATACAACATTGGAATAGCCCAATTCCTGCCCCTGATAGATAAATGGTGTTCCCCGTAATGTGAGCAACACAGCAGCAATAACCTTGGCAGCCTTATCCTTGTTGGCAGTAGCTGGAAAAAAATGATTCACGCAACGAGGCTGATCATGATTTTCAAAAAAGACCGGGCACCAGCCATCATCCTTTGTGGCCTTCTGAGTAGCTGACAGGGCAGATTTCAGCTCTGGCAATGTCCACGAGGTAGGCCGATACCATATTTCTCCATTTTTAAGGTTAAGATTCACATGGCTGAACTCAAACACCATATCAAATACCCCATTATCGCCTACCCATTGCGGCAAATCCTTGGGCTGTATACCATTAGCTTCACCTACAGTGAAAATATCCCGTCCCACAAACACTTCATTTTTGAATTCGTGGAGAAAATCTAAAATTCCTGTGGTATTAGCTGTCATGCTATGAATGTTTACCATACCATCTACACCGTCTGGAGTACCATCCTGAAAGGCTGGTTTTTTTATATAAGTAATGGCATCAATCCGGAACCCTCCCACTCCCTTATCCAGCCAAAATTTAGCAGCTGCATAAAGTGCACGTCTAACCTCAGGATTCTCCCAATTAAGGTCAGGCTGTTGGGCAGCGAAGGTATGAAGATAATATTGCCCACGTTCCTCGCACCATGTCCAAGCACTTCCCCCGAAAATACTGCGCCAGTTAGTTGGTGCACTACCATCTGGCTTGGCATCCCGCCAAATATACCAATCTGCCTTAGGATTGGTGCGGCTTTTTCTTGATTCCTGAAACCATGGATTTTGATCAGAGCTGTGGTTAAACACCAAATCCATAACAATACGCATATCACGTTTTTGGGCCTCCGCCACCAGTCGGTCAAAGTCCTCCATAGTTCCATATAGGGGATCAATAGCTGTATAATCGGCAATATCGTAGCCATTATCCACCATAGGTGAGGAATATACCGGTGTGAGCCAAATAGCTCCCACGCCCAATTGCTGTATATGATCCAAATGATTGGTAATACCTGGAATATCACCGATACCATTACCTGTTGTATCCGCATAGCTCCTTGGGTAAATCTGGTAAACAGTAGTCTTCTGCCACCATTTTAAGTCCTTTTTCTCCTGCTCCTTGGCAGAAACTGTGGATGTCAAAAATAGTCCACATACACAGATTAAAACAGCAATGCTCCATAACGTCAAAATATCACTACCCTGTTTTATAATAGCCATCCCCTGTTCCATTATTATTAAATAAAACATATACGCAATATACCATCGTCTATATTATAATGCCATTGTTCAATTTTTTCTTCTTTAAAAGAAAAATCTTCCAATTAGCGCTTTCTAGTAAAAAAATAAACCCGGCAGCATTGATCACAATACCGACGGGTTTAAATGTTTGAACTATTTACTACTTAACTACAATCTGCTTAGTTGTCCTGTCCTCTACCACGGCACTTTCCATATTCATGATGCCATGGGCCAAATTTAGCTGCATCTCCACCTGATTATATGAGGTACCACCATAGGAGTTGCGGTTCTTTACGCAGGTCTCCGGGCTGATGGCATCGTAAATGTCATCCTCAAACAGCTCTGAAAGCTCCTTAAACTCATTCATGGACATATCAGCCAGCCACTTACCCTGCTCAATGCAGTAATGAACTGCCTTGCCAGAAACAGCATGAGCCTGTCTGAAAGGCATGCCCTTCTTTACCAGATAATCCGCCAAATCCGTAGCATTGGAGAAATCCTCTGCAACAGCCCTGCGCATAACCTCTGGGCGAACCTTCATACCCCGCAAAATTCTGGCATACACTGCCAGACTAAATTTAATGGTATCAATGGTATCGAAGATACCCTCTTTGTCCTCCTGAAGGTCCTTATTATATGCCAAAGGCAGCCCTTTTACAGTGCTGAGCATAGCCATAAGATGACCAACCACACGGCCAGTCTTGCCACGTACCAGCTCAGATACATCAGGATTCTTTTTCTGTGGCATCATGGATGAACCAGTACAATGGGCATCATCCAGCTCTATAAAGAAGAACTCTCTGGAGCACCAAAGGATTGTTTCCTCGCTGAGTCTTGACAGATGAACCATCAAAATTGAAGCAGCTGATAAAAATTCCATAATATAGTCACGGTCAGAAACCGCATCCAGGCTATTGGAATAGATATTCTCAAAATTTAACTGTTCTGCTACATATTTCCTGTCAATAGGGAAGGTGGTACCAGCCAAAGCTCCGGCGCCCAGTGGCATAATATCACAGCGCTCATATACTCCTACAAAGCGATCAAAATCCCTTTTCAGCATGGAGAAATAAGCCATCATATGATGTGAGAACAGAACTGGCTGAGCCCGCTGGAGATGGGTATAACCCGGCATAATAACATCACTGTATTTTTCTGCCGTCTCCACCAGAGCCTTCTGCATATCCAAAATCAGCTTCTGTACCTCCACCACCTGGCGACGAATGAACATGTGGGTATCCAAAGCCACCTGATCGTTGCGGCTGCGGGCGGTATGAAGTCTGCCACCAGCATCACCAATGGCATCAGTAAGGCGCTTTTCAATATTCATATGAATATCTTCTAAAGCCACCTCAAAGGAGAAGTTGCCTTCCTCTATTTTCTTATATATGTCCTTCAACCCAGCGATAATGGCATCCCGATCCACCTCGGAAATAATACCAACCTTGGCCAGCATGGTGGCATGGGCAATAGAGCCAGCAATATCCTCGGCATACATCCGCTTATCAAAATCAATTGAAGCCTGAAAATCATTTATCATCTCGTCAGTGGACTTGGAAAAACGTCCGCCCCAGAGCTGTTCAGCCATATTATTTACCTGCCTTTTCCTGCATAAGTGCACGAACCTTTAATGGAAGACCGAAGAGGTTGATGAAGCCCTCAGCATCTGCCTGATTATATACATGATCTTCCTCGAAGGTTACAAATTCCTGATTATAGAGAGAATATGGAGACTTGGCGCCAGCACTCATAATATTACCCTTATAGAGCTTGAGCTTAACGGTACCAGTAACACTCTCCTGGGTGCTGTCTACGAATGCAGACAGTGCCTCGCGAAGCTGACAGAACCACATACCATCATATACCAGCTCACCAAAGCGGATAGCCACGCCCTCCTTGAAGTGATAGGTAGCGCGATCAAGGCACAAATACTCCAGTTCACGATGGGCATAGTAGAGAATTGCTCCGCCTGGGTTCTCATAAACGCCACGGGACTTCATGCCAACGAGACGATTCTCACAAATATCCACGATACCTACGCCGTTGCGGGCACCGATTTCATTGAGCTTATTTAAGAGCTCCACAGCTCCCATGCGCTCGCCATTTACAGCTACTGGCACACCCTTTTCGAAGCAAACAGTAAGCTCCTCAGGCTTATCCGGAGCATCCTCTGGAGCCTTGGAAACCAGGAACATCTCATTATTTGGAGCATTCCAAGGGTCCTCCAAATCAGAGCCCTCGTGGGAAAGATGCCAAATATTCTTATCCATGGAATACTTCTTGTTGTCAGTTGGAATATCAATATTATGAGCCTTGGCATACTCAATCTCCTGGGTACGGGAAAGAAGCTCCCACTCACGCCATGGAGCAATAATAGCCATATTAGGAGCCAATGCCTTTACAGTCAGCTCAAAACGAACCTGGTCATTACCCTTACCAGTAGCACCGTGTGCAATGGCGTCAGCACCTTCCTGCTTGGCAATCTCCACCAGCTTCTTGGCAATCAAAGGACGGGCAAAGGAGGTACCAAGGAGATATTTTCCCTCATATACGGCACCAGCCTTAAGGGTAGGCCATACATAATCAGTAAGGAATTCCTCAGTGAGATCAGCGATGTAGCACTTGGAAGCACCAGAACGCAGTGCCTTGTCGTGAATGGCCTGCATATCGTCCCCCTGTCCGATATCAGCGCAGCATGCGATAACCTCGCAGCCGCCATAGTTTTCCTTCAACCACGGAATAATTACTGAGGTATCCAAGCCACCGGAATATGCCAATACAACCTTCTTAAACTCTGCCATAATCATTATCTCCTTTTTTATTTTTTCATTCGACAGAAAATGTTTCCTGTCTAAAATTACAATAATACAATACTTAATCAGTCACCCATAAGAAGTGCCATAATGGCCTTCTGGGTGTGAAGTCTGTTTTCTGCCTCATCAAATATTACGTCGGCATAGGCCTCCATAATTTCATCGGTGATTTCCTCTCCCCGATACGCTGGTAAGCAGTGCATTACGATAACACGCTTGTCTGCTTCTTTAAGGAGCTCGGCATTGACCTGATAATCCTTGAAGATTTTCTTGCGCTCATCGTGCTCTGCCTCTTGCCCCATGCTGGCCCAGGTGTCGGTAACCACAATGTCTGCCCCCTTGGCAGCCTCAAATGGATCTGTTACCAGCTTAATGGATGCGCCAGTTTCCTTGGCATCCTCAATGGCGTTTTTCATCACCTGCTCATCTGGCTCGAAGCCCTTTGGTGTAGCCGCCACAAATTCCATTCCCGCCTTAGCGCAACCATACATATATGAATTAGTCATGTTATTGCCATCACCAACATAGGCCATTTTCAGCCCCTTAAGGTTTTTGCCCTTGTGCTCCTGAATGGTGAGAAGGTCAGTAAGAACCTGGCATGGATGTAAGAGATCAGTCAAGGCGTTAATAACCGGTACATCCGACCATTGAGCGAATTCCTCTACCCTGTCATGGCCGTAGGTACGAATCATAATACCGTCCAGATAACGGGACATAACCCTTGCGGTATCCTTAATAGGCTCTCCCCGCCCAAGCTGCAAATCACGGTTGGACAGGAACAGGGCCTGACCGCCCAGCTGATACATACCAGTCTCAAAGGACAAACGGGTACGGGTCGAAGACTTCTCAAAAATCATACCCAAGGTCTTGCCCTTCAACAGGTGGTGTTCAATACCCGCCTTCTGTTTGGCCTTCAGCTCATGGCCCAAAGCCAATATTTCATTTACCTCATCCACGGACAAATCATGGATTGAGAGTAAATCCTTGCCTTTTAACATCTATCTAACCTCCCAACCGTTGAAATACTTTTGTACACCAACGGTATATATTATACTACAATTTTCGGATATTTTCATCTGATTATGTGGAATAGGACGGCGAATGATTACCTTGAACACTTAGACTGAGGAGCGTTAAGAAACTATTTTTTTCATACCTGCATTAGCTGAAAAAATCATTTGTTTGAGCGAAGCGAGTTATGATTTTTTCTGCTATTTAAATAACGAAAAAAATGGTTTTAGTGACGAAGTCGTCGTGAAAGGTAACATTCACCGTCGTATATTATGCAAAATCAGGTAATACGCTTTCTAATATATCGCACACCTCATCAATGTGTTCCTTGGTAACAATCAGAGGTGGTACAAATCTCAACACATTACCAGCGGTGCAGTTAATGATAGCACCCTTTTCCAGACAGGAGTTTACAATATCCCTTCCTGGCTTGGTAAGCTCCATGCCCAAAATAAGCCCCATGCCCCGCACCTCTTTTACAAGGTCTGGGAATTTGTTCTGGATTTTCTCCAGACGGGATTTCATATAATCACCCATAGCCTCTACGTTATCGAGGAACTTATCATCCCCTACCAAATCAAGCACCACATTGGCTGCAGCACAAGCTAGAGGATTGCCACCGAAGGTGGAACCGTGATCTCCTGCATGGAATACGGCTGCCACCTTATCAGAGGCAATAAAGGCACCAATTGGTACCCCGCCGGCCAATCCCTTGGCCAAGGTTACAATATCCGGCTTAACGCCAAATTTATCATAAGTGAAGAATTTACCGCTGCGACCGATACCTGTCTGGATTTCATCAAATATCAGCAGGGCGTTGTGCTTATTGCAAAGCTCACGGACCTTGGTTAAATAAGCACCATCTGGAACATGCACGCCGCCTTCGCCTTGGATAGGCTCCAGCATAACTGCTGCGGTTTTATCACTCATTATCTTTTCAAGGGCTTCTATATCGTTATATGGCACATAATCAAAGCCCTCAGGAAGTGGGCCGAAGCCCTCCTGATACTTTGGCTGACCAGTTGCCGTCAAAGTGGCAATGGTGCGGCCATGGAAGCTGTGAACAGCTGTGATAATCTGGGATTTATCTGCATCAATGCTATGCGCATACTTACGGGCCAATTTAATGGCTCCCTCATTGGCCTCCGCTCCGGAATTTCCAAAGAACACCTTATTAAGTCCGCTTAATTTGGTGAGCTTTTCCGCCGCATCAGCCTGTACTTGTGTGTAATAGAGATTGGAACAGTGAATCATTTTCCCTGCCTGTTCAGCCACTGCCTTTACCAGCTGAGGATGATTGTGCCCCAAGACATTTACAGCAATGCCTCCCAGAAAATCGATGTATTTCTTCCCATGGGTGTCATAAACATAGACCCCGTCGCCATGGTCCAATACGATTTTGTATCGGGCAAAGACCGGAAGATAGTCTCTGGCGTCCTTTTCATAAATCTGTTCATCAGTCATATATGTACACCCTTTCATTGTCAATCATTTAATAACCTGAGTACCAATACCACTGGAGGTCAGCAGCTCCAATATGATGGAGTGAGGCTGACGACCATCTATAATGTGGACCTTGTTGGTACCACTTTCAATGGATTTAAGACAGGCTTCGATTTTTGGAATCATGCCCCCGGAAATTATTCCAGCTTTAATATAGTCCTTGGCCTCCGCCACTGTAAGAGTAGAGATAAAGGTATCCTTGTCCTCAAAATCCTTATAAACTCCTTCAGTATCTGTAAGCAACAGCAGTTTTTCTGCCTTTAGGGCGCCAGCTATTTCCGCTGCCACATAATCAGCATTGATATTGTAGCTTTCGCCGTCATCGCCTACACCGATAGGGGCGATAACTGGAATGTAGCCGTTATCCAACAGGGTATCCAAAATGGACGTGTCAATGGCGGCCACCTGGCCTACATAGCCGATATCCACATTGGCCTGCTTTCCTGCTTCATCATATACAGTGGCCAGCTTCTTGGAGGCTTTAATCAGTCCCGCATCCTTACCGCTAAGGCCTACTGCCTTTACACCGCGGCAATTAAGCATATTTACAATATCGGAGTTTACCTTGCCATCAAGGACCATCTCCGCTATTTCCACTGTTTCCTCATCCGTTACTCTAAGACCACTGACAAAGGCAGACTGTTTACCCACCTTCTTTAAAAATTGGGTGATGTCCGGGCCACCGCCATGTACGATTACCGGCCGCATCCCCACATATTTCAGCAGGCTCACATCCTCCATAACCTTCTGCTTTAGCTCTTCGTTTATCATAGCATTGCCACCGTATTTTATAACGATGGTTTTGCCGTAAAATTCTTGAATGTATGGCAAGGCCTCAATAAGGGTGCCTGCCTTTTTTTCTGCATGCTCCATTATAGCCATGTAAATCACCTCATCAGGTGTGATACTCACCGTTAATCTTTACATACTCATAGGAGAAATCACAGCTCCACACTGTGGCAGTGGCATCTCCCATGCCCATTTCCACATTGATTTCAATATCATGCTCTGCCATTACCTTGGAAAGCTCATCCATATCAAATTCTGCTCCCAAGCCATTGGCGTAAACAGTAATATCACCAAATTTAATTACAGTCTTTTCAGGCACCATTGGAACCCCGGCATAGCCCACAGCACAGATTACCCGGCCCCAGTTAGGGTCTTCGCCAAAGAAAGCAGTTTTAACCAATGGAGACTTGGCAATGCTCATGGCCACAGTCTTGGCATCCTCAAAGGTCTTGGTGCCATGTACATTAATGGTAAGGAACTTGGTAGCCCCTTCGCCATCAGCAGCAATACGCTTGGACAGCTCCTGGCAGATGGTCTTTAGGGAATCATAGAACACTTTATAGTCCTCAGTCCCTTCCTTGATTTCCGCATTGCCGGCCTCACCATTTGCCAGAACCAGCACGGTATCATTTGTACTCATATCACCGTCCACGGAAATCATATTGAAGGAAACCTCCACAATGTCAGACAAGGTCTTTTGCAGGAGAGGTGCAGCTATGTTGGCATCAGTGGAAATATAGCAAAGCATGGTAGCCATATTTGGCTGAATCATGCCAGAGCCCTTGGCAATAGCACCAAAGCGAACCTCCTTGCCTCCGATCTGTACGGAGAAGGAGCATGCCTTGGAATAAGTATCTGTAGTAATAATGGCGTTTCCGGCATTCACACTGCCATCCTCAGAAAGCTCAGCTGCAGCCGCCTTAATACCAGCTGCCATCTTGTCCATAGGCAGATTAACACCAATAATGCCAGTGGAACCAACAAATACATCATAAGGATCACATCCCAGCTCAGCAGCTGCCAGCTTGGCCATTTCCTGGGCATTCTTCAGCCCCACTTCGCCGGTGCAGGCATTGGCACAGCCGGCATTTGCCACAATAGCATGAGCCTTGCCGTTCTTAAGATGTTCCTTATCCACAATAACCGGAGCCGCAGCCACGGCATTCTTGGTAAATACACCAGCAACAGCTGCTTCCTTTTCAGTATATATCAATGCTAAATCCAAATTGCCGCTCTTTTTTATACCAGCCTTGACACCAGCAGCCTTAAATCCCTTAGGGAAGGTTACGCCGGCCTTTGCATTTTTCTCAGAAAACATTTTTTATTCCTCCTATATAACTGTAATGCCTTCACCAAGATGGGGAAGGTAATAATTTCTATATTAATTAAGGGTACATTGGCACAACATCCAGCCCCAGCTTTTCGTCAAAGCCACAGGCAATGTTGAAATTTTGAACGGCCTGACCAGCCGCCCCCTTCACCAAATTATCAATGGCTGATAGAACAATTACCCTGTTGGTTCTCGGGTCAATGTGCCAACCCAGCTCACAGTAATTTGAGCCTCGCACATTCTTGGTAGCTGGATAACCATTTCTGCCAAGAAGTCTGACAAAGAACTCCTTACCATACATTTCCTCATAGGCCTTGTCAACCTGCTCCGGCTTCACTCCGTCCAAGAGCTTTGCATAGCATGTGCTCAAAATTCCCCTGGACATTGGCACCAAGTGAGGTGTGAAATTAAGTACCGTATTTTTCCCGGACAATTCTGTCAGCGCCTGCTCAATTTCCGGTGTATGACGGTGGTTAGCTACGCCATAGGCTTTGAAGCTATCATATAGCTCCGGGAAATGATTTGGCAGCTTTGCTCCCCTGCCTGCTCCGGAAACTCCTGACTTGGCATCAATCACAATAGTATCCATATCGATAAGATTGGCCTTGGCCAATGGTGCCAGAGCCAAAATGCTGGCAGTGGTATAACAGCCTGCATTGCCTATTATCTTGGCATCCTTTATCTGATCTCTGTAAAGCTCTGCCAAGCCATATACTCTAGGGGCATCCTTGTGGATATGCTCCACCTTGTACCAGGCCTCATATACATCAGTATCATCAAAGCGGTAATCCGCACCCAAATCAATAATACGGGTTGGCTTATCCTCCAACGCCTTTCCCACTTTCATGGCATGACCATGAGGCAAGCCTATGAAAACGAAATCACTGTCATTACCGATTTGTTCCATCTCACTCATACTGATGAGCTGTTTATCATAAATTCCTCGCAAATGAGGGTATATATCAGAAATATTCTCACCTGCATGGCTTTCAGAGGTAATATGCACCACATGAGCCTCAGGGTGATTATGTAATATTCTCAACAATTCGGCACCAGCATAGCCAGTTGCACCAATAACGCTTACCTTCTTCATGGTCAATTCCTCCTTGTCAATGAGTAGAGTATACACCTTTTATTCATAAAATGCAAGATTTTATTAATAATTATGCATCAGTATACATGATATTTATTACTTTTTAGCTTGGAAATGGAAAATTACGAACAACTGTGTTAGAATTAATTGCGTTACCAATTATGATTCATAAAGAAGGAAAATATATAGCATGATGTTCTTAATTAGATTACTTAAACGGCTTATAATGCTGGCAATTCTGCTTGCCATTATGTTCTGTGGGGCCTATTATTTTTCTGGTGGCACCATTTTCTTTGAACCGGCCACTGCCCTGCGAATTAATCGTATTGTTTTTCTTGAGCGGGAGGTCAACAACTCCTTGGACCGTGACAATTACGTTACCATTGATGAAATGCCGGAATCCCTGACTCAGGCAGTAGTGGCCGTAGAGGATAACCGTTTCTACACGCATCATGGTTTTGACCCAGAGGGAATTGGCAGAGCAGCCCTGGTAAATCTCCAATATGGCGAAGTCAAAGAGGGAGCCAGCACCATTACCCAGCAGCTGGTAAAAAATATGTTTCTCTCCCAGGACCAGACCTACGGGCGAAAGGCTGAGGAATTATTGCTGGCCCTTGATATGGAGCTACACTACTCCAAGGAACAGATTCTGGAAATGTATCTGAATACCATTTACTTTGGCTCGGGCTTTTACGGGTTAAAGGATGCCTGCAAGGGCTATTTCGATAAAACTCCTGACCAGCTTGCGTTGCCTGAGGCCGCCATGCTGGCTGGTATTCCCAACGCACCTTCTGTTTATTCCCCTTATGAAAACTTTAAGCTGGCCAAGCAACGCCAATTTATTGTTCTCGATGCCATGGTGCGGGCAGGATACCTTAGAGAAAACATTGCCGAGGATGCCAAAATAAAACCGTTGTATCTGGCCCATCAATAATCTATCCAGATGATGATAAATACCAACCCAAGGAAAAGTTCATAGGCACAGCAATACTTTTCTGCAAAATTGAACAATTAATAATCTGCATACAAAAAAGAAGCCTTTACGAAATGAAAACATTTCATAAAAGCTTCTTTTAAATTTAATTATTATTCGTTGCCCCAGCCACGGCCTACTCTGTGGTCAGGTCTCAGATATCTGTCCAAATCATTTTCAACGATTTCCTGAGCCTTCTGCTTAGCCAGCTTTTCCTTCTTGTACTTCTCGTAGTTTTCCTTACCCATCTTCAGGATAAGCTCATCCTCTTCCTTCTTCTCCTTTGCTACAACCTTGATTCTATTGCTGTAGGCATTGAAGAAATCACGGCAAATTTCTTCATAGAGCTTTGTGTCACGAGGGGTACCCTTTGGAGCGAGCTTTCTGTAGGAATACAGTACCTCATGGGACTTGGAATCCACAACATCAAAGAACACATTAAGACGGGTATCATTGGATACAGTGCAAACGATATACGCATCACCATAATCCTTAACTCTTTCCTTAAAGAGCTCCAGTGCCTTATGACGGCCCAGACGATAGATATCGATATGCTCCTTATTGTTTACGGTTCTACAAAAATCCTGATAGGACATATAAGAGAACTGATTCTTCTTGTTGTTCTTTACAGCCTGATCGTAAATCATCTTGGTAAGCTCTTCAACAGTTGGCTCCTCATCCTGTGGAGAGAACTGCGGATTACCAATTACGAAGGACTTTGCATCCAGCATACCATAGCTGTATACGGTTTCCTTTGAAGTACCCACTTCCCAGGCAAATGCAAACTGGGTGCCAAAAACCATAATGCACATCACAGTCAGCAGCTGTATAATCTTCTTCATTAAAATTACCTCCATAAAAGTCTAGTTTTAATCCCTAGTAAGCAAGATGAAAACATACCGGTTTTCATCAGCCCTTATAGTGAATCTAAGTTCATCTTTCAGATTTGATTCTCTAAGATTCCCTAGTAAAGTTTAATATAAACAGTCATATTTGTCCATTAAAACATGATTAAACTATCTATATAAAATTCAAAGGATTAACCTTAACCAAAGACTCGCTTGGAGATTTCTTTACCCGTCTTGGTAAGCGCCAATCCTCCCTCAGCAGTTTCCTTAACGGTGCGAGGCAGGCTCCGTCCAATACGGTCCATAGCATCAATTACCTCATCCACTGGAATAACGGATTCCACCCCAGCCAAAGCCATATCCGCTGCCACCATGGAATGGACAGCCACAAAGCCATTTCTTTTGACACAAGGCACCTCCACCAGTCCTGCTACCGGATCACAGGCAAGGCCCAAAAGATTTTTTATAGCCAAAGCTACAGCGTGTCCCACCTGGTCAGGAGTACCTCCCGCAAGCTGTACCATAGCACCGGCAGCCATACCAGCTGCCGTACCACACTCCGCCTGGCAGCCGCCATAGGCCCCTGCAATGGAGGCATTGGCCTCTATTACCAGTCCGATACCAGCTGCAGTAAATAAAGCATCCACTATTTCTTCTTCAGTATTATTATTCTTTTCCGCTGCTGTCTTAATGGCCGCCGGAACAATACCACAGGATCCAGCCGTTGGACAAGCTACAATACGGCCCATTACCGCATTAACCTCACTGACACCCACAGCACTGGCTGCAGCTGTCATAACCGTTTTCCCTGTATAGCTATTATCCCTATGGGCATAAATTTTTATGGCATCTCCCCCTGTGAGACCACTAAGGGACTTATCCTTGTTTGATACTCCACGCTCAATGGATTCCTGCATTACCCGCCAGTTATCCTCCATGGATTTTAGCATGTGCTCCTTGCTGTCAAAGGAATGCTCCATCTCATACTCCATGGTTATTTTACCAATAGTAGTCTTATTCTCCTTAGCCAGCTCAATGAGCTCTTTTATTGAATTAAAATTTACCATGTGCCCATCTCCTATATAGCTGGAACTGCAAAAGCATTTTCAATGACGCCTGTACTGCGGCAATCCTGAATAATATCTTCCGTCAGCTCTTCATCTGTCTCAATTATCATCATGGCCTGCTGGCCACGGTTGCGGCGAAAAACACGCATAAAAGCAATATTTACGCGATGCTTTGCCAGTACATCGGAAATATCCCGAATAACCCCTGGCTTGTCCGTATGAACGATAATCAAAGATGGATACTGACCAGTGAGAGCTATCTGGAAGCTATCAATGTTCCTCACCTCAATATTGCCACCGCCTACAGAGGCACCGCCAACAGTAATTTTGCGTCCATTAATACCGGTCAGGACAAACACCGCCGTATTAGGATGGGCATCCCCTAAATCCACTGGTGCAAATGAATAATCCAGCCCGCGCTCCTTGGCAATATCCAAGGCATCGCGAATTCGTTCATCCTCAGGGGAAAAGCCCAACAAGCCACCTATTAAGGCCTTGTCGGTACCGTGTCCCCGATAGGTTCTGGCAAAGGAACCATGCAATAAAATCTCCGCTTTTGCCACCGGTTCCCCTAAAATTTTCCCTGCCATAAGCCCTAATCTGGCCGCACCAGCCGTATGGGAGCTGGATGGTCCAATCATAATTGGACCAACAATGTCGAAAACTCCTCTCATAATAACCTCCTAAATATCCCCTGGCATAGCCTTCCCCTCAAAAGCTATACCCATAAAAAAGAGCTGCAACCTATGCAGTTGCAGCCCTCGACATCAATCCTTCGACAATCCTACAACCGTTTTAGGATTGTATATTAAGAAGTATTACAGGAGCTTGTGTGCTTCCAAACACTTCTTTAGTAACGTCTCATGCTCTGGTTCCATCTCTGTAAGTGGCAGGCGCAATGGGCCGGCATTATATCCCTTCATGCGCATAGCAACCTTAACGGGAATAGGATTCACCTCACAGAAAAGCGCACCAATCAAATCTATGAAATCAATCTGCAACTGGGCAGCTTCCTTCACCTTGCCATCAAAAAACAGCTGACAGATATCATGGGTTTCCCTTGGTGCCACGTTGGACAATACGGAGATAACCCCCTGACCACCCAAGGACAGAATAGGAATAATCTGATCATCATTGCCAGAATAAACAGCCAAATCATCGCCGCACTCATGGCGAATCTTTACAATCTGTGAAAGATCACCACTGGCTTCCTTTACTGCCACAATCCGTGGATGCTTAGACAGCTCCTTATAAGTAGAAAGCTGAATATTCACACCGGTACGGGAAGGAACATTATACATGATAATTGGAATATTAACAGAATCTGCAATAGCAGTATAATGCTTAACCAAGCCCTTCTGGGTACATTTATTATAGTATGGAGTAACCACCAGCAGTGCATCTGCCCCCACCTTCTCAGCATACTGGGAAAGCTGAATGGCATAGGCTGTCTCGTTGGAGCCGGTACCTGCAACCACAGGAATACGGCCAGCAACCTTCTCCACTGCATATTTAATAGCGGCTTTATGTTCTTCATCAGACATTGTAGCGGACTCGCCCGTAGTACCAGTAATTACAATGGCATCTGTGCCACCAGCAATCTGATCCTCAATAACACGGCCCAGCTCCTCGAAATTGATTCCATCTTCAGTAAATGGTGTAATAATAGCTACGCCAGCACCTCTAAAAACAACATCCTTCACAAAAAAACCTCCAAACATTGTCATGTTACATAACCAAGTTAATTTACATAACCAACATAATTATTGCATGGTGACCAAACAAAGTCAATGAAAGTCCTTATTAAACTAATATATCTTAGTCCATTACCCGGGTCATTCTGTCAAATACATCCTTATTTTCTTCCAGAACAGTTTCGTTGCCAAAAATACAGATATTATCAGCCTTCATGGCAGCCTCAATGGCTGGAGCAAGATTTCTTATATCCTTTGGAGTGGTGGAAAGAATCTCATCTCTTACCTTCTGGCGCTGCTTCTGGCTATATTTTCTGAAATACAGGCTCTGGGCAAAGCTGCCCATCATCTTTGGTGTCAATGGCATATCAGCATTGCTTATGGTACCAATAATATACTTGGTCATTTCCCGTTCATCCGCATCAAAATTCTTCAAGAAATCAGCGGTTTCATCAAAGACCTGCAAAGTTTCCTTCAGCTTTGGATCTCTATAAGACAGGAACATAACATTACCATTGCTGTTAATGCTGGTCATAGCACCATAGGCACCGCCCTGAACCCTTATTTTTATCCAGAAGTATTCGTATTTTAACATTACCTCCATTACACGGAGATATCCCGGCACATCATAGCCCAGCTTAATGAGGTTGGCACCCTTGCCCACATACTGCACCTGACTTGATGATAAGAGGGCCTCCTGATGATTTTCTACCGGTAATTCATAAGAACAGCCGACAGCCTGGTCAGCCTCCTTGTTTGCCTTCAAAGCCTCAATAAGTACCTTAATTTCCTTCTCGAACATGCCATAATCAGCCTTAGGCATAGTAACACCAATAGTAAGTCGCTTAGAGCTAAACAGCAATTTCTTTATCTGCTGAAGCTTGGACTTAAAGTCTGCAAAACGCTCATCAAAATTATCTGCCAGGTCCTTCAGTATAGGGTAAAGGGACAGCTCGCCCATTTCCTCAAATACACCATCCTTGGAAATAAAGGATGCCAAGCGGCTGCGGGCAACGGCTACAGAAGAATTCAGCATCTCCATTTCCATGCCAACCTTGGACTGGATAATCAGCTCCTTGAGGCGGGTATCATTCTCAAATATAGTCTCATTAATAACCTCATTCATCAGTTCCACAGCAATAGGCAGATTGCGATAGAACACCTTGGAGGTAAGTCTGAACATAGGACGGAACTCATCAGGCTTTCCAGCAATAGGGAATACATCAATATCTCCCCCCATACCTCCAGTATAGAAGGTCATCTTCTTGCTGAGCTCCACGTAGTCATTGGACTTGGTATCCACCCGTCCCATAAGGTCATTAAACAGGAAGGCATAAGGCACCAGCTCCTGTGGAATAACATCCATATCGAAATATACGGAATAATATACAATCCCCTTGGTATCCACATCGGAGAAAAGCACCTTAACACCGTCAATTTCCTTCTCCTCCAACGGGAACACCCTGGCCTTAGGGTTAATATCAGAAATTTTAAGCAGTGGAATAGTTGCCAGTGCCTCTGGGCTGTCAGGAGTCTGCTGACGTTTTTTCAGCTTTGCAGCAGCATCTATAAGGCCCTGAATTTCCTCTGGGGTCATGCCTGCCTTCACCTTGGCCAGCTGCTCCTCCATCTTTTTGGTATTTTCAGCCGCCATAGTAACACTTGGCTTTAATACCACCAATGCACCAAATTTATTGTCCAGGAGCTTAGTCTGAATAAGGTCCTCATAATATCTGGTGGACAGCTTCTCGCGAAGGGACACCAACAAGTCCTCATAACGCAGCATGATAAGTGGATCCCTATCATAAAGCCAGCTATTCATAAGGGTCAGGTTATAAATAAGTCCCTTTGGTGCTGTACCAAAATCAGATTCACGGAGACGGAACTCCATACGGTTCAAAGTACCCTCCAAAAGATTGCGGTCAATGCCCTCTTTAACAATCTTAGCCAGAGTAGTACGTATTATATCCACAAACTTGTCCGCATGCTGTGGCTCAGAGCCGTTCATCTCAATGCTAAAAAATGGCTGGAGCATTGCACCTTCAAAGCTGGAGGACACATCCTTACCAATACCAGATTCAATAAGGGCCATTCGCAGAGGTGAAGCGTGATTCTTTAAAAGAGCCTCCTCTAAAAGGGACATAGCCAGCAGATCTTCCACCTCATCAGTATCTCCTGCAACTACGGAATAGGACAGGAAAGTCTTAGCCTCGGTGGTTTCCGCCTCACCAATTGGATAATCAGCCACCACCCGCTTAATTTCGTTGAAAGCCTTCTGCTCCTCAATGGTAGAATCCACATCCACAATGTCAAAGTTGCTAAGGTATTCCTCGTCAATAAACTTCAGCTGCTCCTCAATATCCATATCGCCATAGAGATATATGTAGCTGTTGGCTGGGGAATAATACTTTCTATGGAACTCCTTAAACTGCTCATAGGTGAGGCTTGGAATGGCCGCCGGATTACCACCGGACTCCTTGGAATAGGTAGTATCAGGATAAAGGGCACGCATTATTTCATTTGCAAGCAAATCCTCAGGAGAGGACAGGGCCCCCTTCATTTCATTATAAACCACACCACTGTACTTTAATGGTTCATCCTGCTTTTCGATTTCATAATGCCAGCCCTCCTGCATAAGGATTTCAGGATTTTCCAGCATTACAGGATAAAATACCGCATCGAGGTAAACATCCATAAGATTGTGGAAATCCTTGTCGTTGCAGCTGGCCACAGGATATATGGTCTTATCCGGATATGTCATGGCGTTGAGGAAGGTATTAAGGGACCCCTTCACCAGCTCTACAAATGGCTCCTTTAATGGAAATTTTCGTGAACCACAGAGAGTGGAATGCTCAATAATATGGGGCACACCAGTATCATCTGTTGGAGGGGTGCGAAAGGCAATGGAAAATACCTTATTATCATCCTTATTCTTCAAATATAAAAGACGGGCACCGCTCTTAACATGTCTAAATTCAAATGTGTCAGAAGCCACCTCTGGCACATGGTCGGTTTTTATCAGCTTAAAGCCATGAATAATGTCATTTACATTCATAAAAAAATGACCTCCTTAAGTACTCACTAATGTAATAAGTATAGCATAAAATACCCTGTATATAAAAACGGACACAATAAAACTGCCCCATGAAAAAACACAGGGCAGTCCAAAATACAAATATCAGTTTGCGTCCTTGGATATGGTCTGCTCGTTCTTTCCCAGCACCCATCCCAAAACCTTAAGTTCTGCGTATACCATAACCTTCTGCTCACGAAATTCAGCCTTGGCAGCCTTAAGCTCCTTATACTTCTTGCAGGAAAGATTGTATCTGGCAGTAATTTCTGCCGAGCTTCTCATCTTTTCAGGCCTATTGACAGCATGGTCCTTCACCAATTTATTAACATTCTCATTAACATTTTCATTAACGACCATAGAGCTCACTCCGTTCATTAGATTATGCTTCAAGTATACAGCAGTTTTATCACTTCTTCAAGCGTTCCAATGCCCAATGGGCGATATCGTGGCGGAAGTGGGCATCCTTGAAGTGGATTTTATCTACAGATGCATAAGCAGAATCCACTGCTTCCTTGATACCAGCAGCCTTGGCAACCACACCTAATACGCGACCGCCATTGGTGTAGATATGACCGTCCTTTTCGGAGGTGCCGGCATGGAACACAATATTGCCACCAGCCTCAGCCTCTTTCAGACCAGTTATCTCATCACCCTTATTGTAGCTCTTCGGATAGCCACCAGCAGCCATAACAACACATACAGCCGCCCCCTTGCTCCACTTCACCTCAGTTTCAGCAAGAGTGCCATCAATGCAGGAGAGCATAACATCCACCAAATCACTTTCCAGAAGTGGCAGAACCACCTGGGTTTCAGGGTCCCCAAAACGGGCATTAAATTCCACCACTCTTGGTTTACCGTCAGTCACCATAAGACCTGCATAAAGGCACCCCTTATAAAGGCGTCCTTCCTTTTCCATAGCCTTAATAGTTGGTTCGAGAATCAGCTTCTGGGTTTCAGCCAACAGCTCAGGAGTACCCACTGGAGCAGGGGCATAGGCACCCATACCACCGGTATTTGGTCCCTGGTCGTTGTCGTTTACACGCTTATGATCCTGGGAAGGAACCATTGGGATAATGGTCTTACCGTCGGTGAAGCAGAGTACAGAAACCTCCTCACCATCCATAAATTCTTCAACCACCACACGACTCCCGGCATTGCCGAAGGCACCGTCACCCATGATTTCATCAATGGCCCCCAGTGCTTCATCCAGAGTCATAGCCACAATTACCCCCTTGCCTGCAGCCAGTCCGTCGGCCTTAATAACAATAGGAGCACCCTCAGCTTTAATATATTCCTTGGCTGCTGCCGCATCAGTAAAAACCTCGTATTTAGCAGTAGGGATATTGTATTTCTTCATAAGTCCCTTGGAAAAGGCCTTGGAGCCTTCGATTTCAGCTGCGGCCTGTACTGGTCCAAAGGCCTTGATACCAGCAGCATTAAAGGCATCTACAGCGCCATTGGTAAGAGGTACCTCCGGACCAACTACTGCCAGCTCCACATTCTTTTCCCTGGCAAATTTCACCATGGAATCGTTATCGGTAATGGAAATCTCAGGAACGCACTCTGCCAAAGAGGCCATACCAGGATTGCCGGGTATCGCATAGATTTTGTCAGCCTTGGCACTCTGGCTCAGCTTCCATACCAAAGTGTGCTCCCTTGCGCCACTGCCGATTACTAAAATATTCATTACTTGTTCACCTGCTCCATAAGATAATTCTGAATGCAATCATCATACTCAGAAGTATGCTTGAAGGCCTCCTGAGCCAGCTCCATACGAAGCATACCGCTCACGCAGCCGTTCTTGGCAATCTCATCAGCCACCTGGTCATAACGGCTTGGATTAGTGATAACGGTAACGTACTTAAAGTTCTTGGCGGCTGCACGAATCATGGCAGGGCCACCAATATCAATATTCTCAATAGCCTCAGCCAAAGCGACCTCCGGCTTGGAAATGGTTTCCTTGAAAGGATAGAGATTTACTACAACCATGTCAATAGCGGTAATCTTGTGCTCCTTCATGGCCTGAACGTGATTTGGATTGTCACGGACAGCCAGAATACCACCGTGAATCATAGGGTTCAGTGTCTTTACACGACCATCCATAATCTCCGGAAAACCAGTAACATCGCTGACATAGATTACAGGAATACCAGCATCCTTAATAGCCTTCATGGTGCCGCCAGTGGATACGATTTCCACTCCTGCAGCGTGAAGCTTCTTTGCCAACTCAACCACACCAGTTTTGTCAGATACACTGATTAATGCGCGTTTGATTTTCATAGTAAAGTCTCCTTTATTATTAAAAATTAATTTTTTATCCGAACATGACGTTCGCCCACGAGCTCCAGCTTTCCGTCAACATAAAGCTCAATGGCCCTTGGATAAAGGATATGTTCCTTTTCCAGAACTCTGGCAGCCAGAGTCTCCTCTGTATCATTCTCCAAAACAGGCACAGTATCCTGCAAAATAATTGGACCATGATCCATACCCTCATCCACGAAATGAATAGTGCAGCCCGATACCTTGGTACCGTACGCCAGCACATCCCGGTGGGCGTGGGCACCTCCAAAGGATGGCAACAGAGACGGATGAATATTTAAAATCTGATGTCTGAATTCCCCTACAAAATACGGACTCAAAATCCGCATAAACCCAGCCAATACCACAAGAGTAACACCAGCATTTCTAAGCTCAGCCACCAGCTGCTCCTCAAAATCCTGCTGATCCTTACATTCCTTGCGGTTAATGCAAATACTCTTGATGCCATTTTCTCTGGCCACAGCGAGGGCCCTGGCTTCAGGCTTATCAGTAAGCACTATTCCTACCTCAGCCTTAATCTGGCCGGACTTAATGGCTGCCAAAATAGACTGCATATTGGAGCCTCGACCAGAGCATAGAATACCTAATATATGCTTACTCATTGAACACGCCGCCTTTAGTAACAACCTCGTGATTGCCGGTAGTTACATGGCCAATCTCATATACAGGCTCATTCTTTGCCTTAAGATCGGCCTTTATAGCCTCAGCATCCTCACGGGAAACGATAAGGACCATACCAATACCCATATTAAAGGTGCGATACATTTCCTTCCAATCCACATTGCCCCACTTTTGCAGGAGCTTGAAGATGGCAGGAACCTCCCAGGCAGTAGTATCCACTACACAGCCCATATTATCAGGAAGGGCACGAGGAATATTCTCGTAGAAGCCGCCACCAGTAATATGAACCATGCCGTGAATATCGTATTTCTCTATGAGTGGTAAACAGGTCTTAGGGTAAAGTCTGGTAGGAGTCAGGAGCTCCTCACCAATGGTCTTCCCAAGCTCATCAATGAACTCATTTCCCTTGTAGCCCATCTTTTCAAAAACTATCTTACGAACCAAGGAATATCCATTGGAATGAACACCAGAGGATGGCAAAGCCAGCAGCACATCATCCCCCTTTACCTTTTCAGAGGTAATAATCCTTGACTTATCTACTACACCAACTGCAAAGCCGGCAATATCGTATTCACCCACAGGATAAAAGCCGCTCATTTCAGCGGTCTCACCACCAATGAGGGCACATCCGGATTCTTTGCAGGCGTTGGCAACGCCCTTTACAACAGCAGCCACCTGCTCAGGGTCCAGCTTGCCAACTGCCAGATAATCCAAGAAGTAAAGTGGCTCAGCACCCTGTACCAGAATATCATTAACGCACATGGCCACAGCATCCTGTCCAATGGTATCGTGCTTGTCCAACATAAATGCCAAACGCAGCTTAGTACCAACACCATCAGTACCAGAAACCAATACTGGCTCCTTATACTTGCCGGTATTTAGGGCAAAGAGACCGCCAAAGCCCCCCAGATCCCCCAAAACCTCAGGGCGATAGGTGGCTTTAACACTATCCTTGATAAGCTTTACAGAGTAATTACCAGCATCAATATCAACACCGGCGTCACGGTAAGTCAGCTTTTCTTCCATTTATATCCCCCATTAACAATTTGTCTTTTTCTTTCTAGTCTCAAAAATATACTTATCTGCCTCAGCTGGAGACTGGGTCTTCTGCTGAATAGGATAGCCTCCATTAAAGCAGGCAAAACACATATTTTTAGGATTAAGCTCCGGCACGCAGCTCTTCAGTCCTTCCAATGAAAGGAAGTGCAAGGAGTCAGCTCCTATGTATTCCCTGATTTCCTCCACAGACTTGGTAGCTGCAATGAGCTCCTTACGGGCCGAAGTATCAATACCATAAAAGCATGGGAATCCGATAGGCGGTGAGCTGATAACCATGTGAACCTCTTTAGCTCCCGCATCCCGCAGCATTTTCACGATTTTGCCGGAGGTGGTACCACGAACAATGGAATCATCAATTACGATGACAGATTTGCCCTTTACCACAGACTTCACAGGATTCAGCTTCAGCTTGACGGCAGTATCTCTCTGCTTCTGACTAGGCTGGATGAAGGTTCTGCCAATGTAACGGTTCTTAATAAGACCACTGACATAAGGAAGTCCAGCCTCGTAGGCATAGCCGGAGGCCGCCACATTACCTGAATCCGGAACGGAAATCACAATATCGCCCTTGCATTTTGCCTCTTTTGCCAGTATACGTCCCATTTCAAAGCGGGACTCATGGACACTCTGACCATCAATAATAGAGTCAGGACGGGCAAAATAAATAAACTCAAAAATGCACATGGATGGCTTTGCCTTGGCAAAACGATGGGATTCCAGACCATTTTCGTCAATAACCACCATTTCACCTGGCTCCACATCACGGACAAATTCTGCTCCCACCACATCAAGGCCGCAGCTTTCAGAGCTAAGAACATAGCCCCCATCCTCCAATCTGCCAATGCAAAGAGGTCGGAAGCCCTGAGGGTCCCTGGCTCCAATCAGCTTATCCTCAGTCATAATTGTGAGACAGTAGGCACCCTTGATTTTCTTTAGGCTATCGATGATTTTTTCTTCAACAGTAACTTTCCGGGAACGGGCAATAAGATTTACGAAAACCTCTGAATCAATGGTAGTCTGAAATATAGTACCACTTTCCTCCAGCTTGCGGCGGATCTCACCGGCATTTGTCAGATTACCATTATGAGCCAGAGCAATCTTGCCACCGGAATAGGACACCATCAAGGGCTGGGTATTTGCCAACAGGCTGGAACCTGTAGTGGAGTACCGCACATGGCCAATGGCAATGTACTGATTTTCCATCTGAGGAATCTGATGGCGGAACACCTCCCGCACAAGGCCCATTCCCCGGCTCACATCCATCCAGGCACCGTCAGTTACGGCGATGCCTGTGCTCTCCTGGCCCCGGTGCTGCAAAGCAATAAGACCATAATAAGTCAATTCGGAGACATTGAATTCCCGGGAGTAGACGCCAAAGACGCCGCACTCCTCCTTCATCTTGTCTTCTTCTAAATCAATCACTTTAAACCTTCCAATCTAAATCAATATGCAATTTTTATCTATTAGCGAACTTCACCGGTGAGACGCTTCAGGATTTCCTTGTATGCATCCTCAACATTGCCAAGGTCACGACGGAAGCGGTCCTTGTCCAGCTTCTCCTTGGTTACGGAATCCCAGAAGCGGCAATTATCAGGAGAAATCTCATCAGCCAGGATAATCTTACCATCCTTATCACGGCCAAATTCCAGCTTAAAGTCAATGAGGTCAATGTTCTTGGTCTTAAGGTAATCAACCATAATCTTGTTAATCTTCAATGCCTGGGCCTCAATCTCGTCCAGCTCCTCTGCAGAAGCCAGCTTGCAGGCCAGTACATGATAACGATTAACCATTGGGTCACCCAAATCATCATTCTTATAGCAAAGCTCAATAACAGGCATGGACATAGGAGTACCCTCCTCCAGGCCAAGACGCTTAGCCAGGCTGCCAGCAGCCACATTACGGATAATAACCTCCAGTGGAACGATATCCAGCTTCTTAATCAATACGTTACGGTCATCCATAACCTCAATAACGTGATTGCTGATACCCTCTTTTGCTAACAAATCAAAGAAGAACATGGTAATCTTGTTGTTCATGATACCCTTATCCACAATTGTACCCTTCTTTGCACCATTACCGGCTGTAGCATCATCCTTGTAGTAGCAAATCAGCTGGTCTGGATTCTCAGTTGCGTACAAAATCTTTGCTTTGCCTTCGTAGATTGCGTTCTTCTTTTCCATTGTTTAAATAACCTCCAATTAAATAAACCTAAAAAATAATTCTATATGTAAAGTAAAGGATCAGTCCTTGTTAAGCTGCTGCTCAACACGCTTTGCCTTTGCTTCAACATCGGAAACCATTTTTTCCCTGTACTTTATCAGCTTTTCCTTAATTTCCTTATCGGAGAGAGCGAAAATTTCTGCAATAAAAATGGCGGCGTTCTTTGCTCCGTTAATTGACATAGTAGCTACAGGTATGCCAGAAGGCATCTGAACTGTACTAAGCAATGCATCCATGCCGTTTAATGAAGTAGCATTTATAGGTACTCCAATAACTGGCAGGGTGGTATAACTCGCAATAACGCCACCTAAATGGGCTGCAGCACCAGCTGCTGATATGAATGCTCCTACACCTCGCTCAGGTGCAGTAGTCACTATTTCTTTAACCTTTGCCGGGGTACGGTGGGCCGACGCCACTACAACCTCTGCCTCAATGCCAAACTGCTTCAAGAGATCATATCCCGGCTTTAAAACTGGCCAATCTGAATCGCTCCCCATAATGATGGATGCTTTCATTTAGTTCTCAACTCCTCTGTTAAAATAAATATGACAGACGATAACTTACTCATACAATATATCATCAAAAATAAAACACTGTCAACGAAAAGGAAGCCTTTATCCCCCTTGTTAACAGTGTTTAAATTAGTTCAAATTGATTGGTATTAACAAGCCGCTTTTATGAGTGTCTTTTCGGACACAATTGTGCTTAAATAATAATCGGTTACATGATATTCACGTTCATGGCTGCCGGCAGATATATTTCTAGCTGCCTTAAAATCGTTCAGGTCAGGAACCACGTTATGACCCTCTGCATTATAGATGGCAATAACGGTATCATGAACCATATCCATGAATACTACCCTGTCTGCTCCTATGCCGCTACGAAAGGCAGCCAGCTTGCGAACAGTATCACCGTTCATCAGGGATTCATTATAGTCCAGTACCAAGTATTTCAGGTTATTTATATCTAAGCCATATACGATCTGCATGGTCATTACCTCCTTACCTTTTATGGTTTTATTATAGCAGGCACATTTTACATAAAATATGAATTTATTGCTTTTTATATTGCAAAAAGTGCTATAATATAATAAAGAAATACTATCAAACTATGAGGTACTATTATGGCTACTTATAAGAAGAAAGGCTTCCTGCACCAGCATTTTCGTATCTTTCACCTAAAAGATACCGCCATGAAGGAGATCCCCTTTCATTATCACGATTTTCATAAAATCATTATTTTTATAGACGGCGAAGGTCAATATATCATCGAAGGTAAAAACTACCCCTTAAAGCCCAGGGACATACTATTTGTCAGCGCCGGCGAAATTCACCGTCCTGTTACCTATCCCGGCAAGCTATATGAACGCATTGTTATCTATGTTTCCCAGGACTTTCTCACCCACTGGCAAAATGAGCAATGGAATGAGGGAGAAGTTGATCTTTCCAGCTGCTTCCTGCGGGCCAAGGAAAGCTCCAGTGTAATGCACATGCCAAAGGGCACCGAGCATGATTTGCTTTTTCACATGAAGAAAATCGAAAAGGTGGACAAGGGACAGGGCTTTGCCAATGAGCTTTATACAGAAATTCTTTTTATTGAATTTATGATATTGCTGAATCGAGCCCTTATGACCAATCAGCTGGAGAAGCTCCACGAAGCCACCTACGACCCCAAGGTCCAGCTTGTGCTGGAGTACATCAATTCCCATCTGGAGGAGGACCTTACTGTAGACTTGCTTGCTGATACTGTCTTTGTCAGCAAATACCACCTTATGCGGAAATTCAAAGCTGAAACCGGCTATAGTGTCCACCAATACATCACCAGCAAGCGACTCCTCTTGGCAAAGGAGCTTTTAAACACCACCCCAGCCTCCATTACGGATATTTGTTTCCAATGCGGCTTTAGGGACTACTCTACCTTTTCCAGAGAATTTAAAAAGCAATTCAAAATCTCTGCCAGAAAATATCGCCAAGAATAATATTTTTGAACAAAACGAAAGCCCCCTGCTTTCTCCCTGGGAGAAAAGCTGGGGGCTTTACTATTCACCTCATCATCGCCATAAATGATGCAGCTACAATTACTTCTTCAACCTGAAATTACTTACGGCATCACGCAGACTATCAGCGATTTCAGATTGCTGTTTACTTATATCCGTAACATCACTTACGGAATCAGATACCTCATTAACTGCATCGGAAACCTGAATCGTAAGAGCTGCTGTGGACTGAGCCGAATTGGCAATCTGCGATACAGCTGTATTTACCTGCTCCATAGTTTCGTTAACATTTCCACAGATATCGGCAATCTTCTTGGAAACTGAACGGAATGTTTCAGCATCAGCTCCATATTGCTCAGCTACCTTTGTGAACTCAATATATTGAGGTGCTACAGTTTCGTTTAGGAATGTCAAAATTTCCTTGGCATCACCTGAAAGTGTTGCTACAGCACTCTGCACTGCACTGATATTTGTCTGAATTTCATCTACAGTATCAGCTGTTTCCTTAGCCAATTTACCGATTTCCATGGCTACAACAGTAAATCCACGACCGGACTCTCCTGCACTGGCGGCCTCAATAGAGGCATTCAGAGAAAGGAGGTTTATCTGCTTTGCTATTCCGGAAATAGTGGATGCCATCGTACCAACCTGTTCCACGGTCCTTGACTGTTCAATAGAATCTTTTAGCTTGCTGCTAAATTCTTTTGCCAGCTTTTCTGCAGAAAGACTGGCCTCTATAGAGCTCTTCTCAACCTCTTTGGCACGAACACGAATTTCTTCAGCCTGCTTCAAGCTGTTAGTTGCCTCACCCAATAATATATGGGCGGCTCCACTTACGCTATCAACAGAA
This sequence comes from Anaerovibrio lipolyticus LB2005, assembly GCF_000621545.1. GTDB lineage: Bacteria > Bacillota > Negativicutes > Selenomonadales > Selenomonadaceae > Anaerovibrio > Anaerovibrio lipolyticus_A. Next base: position 72,027 of record NZ_JHYA01000002.1, on the reverse strand, counting down.
GCATTTACCTCCTGAGTTGCCGAGCTGGCATTCATCATTGCCTCATTTATGGAGGACATTTTCTGCTGAATATCATTCATCCTTTCCGTAAGCACCTGGGCTGAAGTTCCCAAAGTACGACTGGACTCGTTTATGCTGCCAGAATGCTCGGAAATCATATTAACAACATGCTTGGTCTGACGATACATCCTATTAATTGCGTTACCCAAATGCCCAATTTCATCATTAGCTTTTGCGATAACCTCAGGACGAGCATAATCTCCATCGGCCAAATCCTCAGCGAATTTCTTGTCTACACCGATTCTCGTCGCATAACCAGAAACAGTACGATAGGCCGCAAGCATAAGCAATACCAGCACTACTACTGCAATCCCTGCCAAAGTAAATAACAGTTTATATGCTTCGGAATATAAATCGCTCTTGGAAATAACCACACCAAGATGCCAGTTAATATCTGGTATAGTCTGATAATAAACGATCATGGTATCACCATTTTCGTTTTCAAACTGGGTATTGCCATCCTGCGTTGCAGAAACCATCTGCTTCATGGCGGCAGCCATGGAAGCATTTGACTCCTCGGTAGCTTTTGTCTCCCCGTTCAACTTTGCTTCATCAACACCGGCAATGTAAGTACCATCATCCGAGGTCAGTATCGCATATCCCTTGCCGTTAATATGTATTCCCTTAACCATCTCAGAAATGGAGCCCAGAGAAATATCAAGAGTTACGTTACCAACATATTTACCTGCATCTCCCTCGGAATACATCGGTGAGGAATAGGTCACCATCATAATTTTGGCCGCTGAATCATAATACGGCTCAGTAAGGGCCGCATCACCATGCTTGGCAGCCTTGCCCAGCTTATACCAATCCGTTGGAATGTAGTCTCCACTTTCCTTGACATAATCATAGGAAACCTTTAAATTGCCATTCTCCCGGAAAACAAACGGACATACATACATATCCGATGGGCGATAAGCAAATGGTTCAAACCATACACCGCCACCATTGGCCAGTTCCTCATCCTTCAGAGTATTTACCAAATCATTGGCCATTTCCTCCTGGGATTCCTTTAAATAATCGAATTCCATGGAAGCAGCCATATTCTCACTAATAAGCTTCATGCGACTGAGCCTTGACTGAATATCAATGGCATTGGCCTTAATAGTCTGGTGCGTACTTTGTTCTGTCAATTCAGAAATATTGCCATAGGAATTATATCCCGCCAAGGCTGTAATGATGATAAGTCCTATTACAATAGGCGGAAGCAATGAAAGGCACATTTTCAACTTAACACTACGGTATTTACCGGAATATTCATCTTGCATAATACCACCCCTTTTTTATATAGTTTTACCTTACCTATTCGACAATAATTATTTTTTTCCTACCCTATCGCTAAGTTTTTTTATTTTAGTTTTCCTTCCCAGCCTAAAAAATAGATGGGCGAACTAAAACCTCATCACACTAAAAAATCCCATGACCAATAATAATTTTATGGTCACGGGATTTTCACCTGAACTAAATTATTGAATTATACACGAGGTTGATGACATACTAATCATCATTATTTTGCCATCAATTCAGCAATCTTATTGGCGAAGTCCACTGGGTTTTCCGGCATGATGCCCTCAATGATAAGGGCCTGAGTATACAGCAGATCACAGTAATCCTTGAAATCCTGACTATCCTTGCCGGCAGAATGAAGCCCCTGCAGGCGGGTAAAGAGAGCGTGATGTGGATTAATCTCCAAAATACGCTTAGCCTTGAACATAGGATTATCCATAGCCGCAAAGGTATGCTCCATGGACAGGGATGGCCCCTGAGCATCAGCCACAAGACATACGGCACTGGATTTCAGACGGGCAGAGATTTTAACCTCAGCCACCTTGTCTGCCAGAGCTTCCTTAATATCCTTAATAAGGTCATCATTGGTCTTGGCCAGCTCCTCAGTTTCCTTCTTAACCTCCTGGGACTCAGCATCATCCAGATCAAGGTCACCACGGCTGATGGACTGGAATTCCTTGTCAGCATAGGTACGAATAGCTTCAATAGCGAATTCATCCACCGGATCAAGGAGATAGAGAACCTCAAGTCCCTTTTCCTTCAAAAGCTCCATCTGAGGCAGCTTTTCAATGGTTGCCTGATCGGTACCAGTAGCATAATAAATCTTCTTCTGGCTTTCTGGCATACGCTCAACATATTCCTTCAGGGAAACATTCTTGCCATCCTTTGAGGATACAAAGAGCAGCAATTCCTTCAGCTTATTGATAATATCATTGCCAGTGAACATACTGTTATAGATACCAATCTTTAAGGACTTGCCAAACTCTGCCCAGAACTTCTCGTAGCCCTCACGGTCCTTGCTGAGCTTTCTTTCCAGTGACTTCAAAATAGTCTTTTCCATGTTCTTACCGATGGTCTTAAGCTCGCGGCTCTGCTGCAAAAGCTCACGGGAAATATTCAAAGACAAATCAGGAGAATCCACCAAGCCCTTTACAAAGCCAAGATAATCCGGCAGAAGATCCTTGCACTTATCCATAATGAATACGTGACGAGAATAAAGCTGAATGCCTGGCTCATAGTCGGTGTGATAAAGGTTAAATGGTGCCTTGGCTGGAATATACAGGAGAGAAGTATACTCAACAGTTCCCTCAGCCTTATTGTGGAATACCTCCATTGGCTCATCCCACTCATGGAACTGAGTCTTAAGGAACTTGCTGTATTCTTCCTTGGAGATATCAGATTTATTCTTGGTCCACAGTGGCTGCATGGAATTAAGAGTACGAACCTCGGTCTTCTTAATCTTCTCAGCCCCCTCAATTTCCTTGCCCTCTTCATCGCGAGGAGTTTCCTCTGTTTCAAAGTTCATCTTGATAGGGTAACGGACATAATCGGAATACTTCTTAACCAAATTCTGGATGTTCCAATTGTCAGTGAAGTTTTCCTCAGCGCTATCGCCGTAGAAATCCTTGCCCAAGGTAATGGTAATGGTGGTACCGCGGGTTTCCTTTTCGCATTCCTCCATGGTGTAAGAGCCATCACCAGTGGACTCCCAACGAACAGCCTCCTTCTCACCGGCCTTGCGGGTTACTACAGTAACCTTCTCTGCCACCATAAATGCGGAATAGAAGCCCACACCGAACTGACCAATGAGATTATCACTGATATCAGCATTGCCGGCATTTTCCTTTTCCTTCTTAAGCTGCTCCAAAAATGCCTTGGTGCCTGATTTTGCAATAGTACCAAGATTCTCCACAATTTCTTCCTTGTTCATGCCAATACCATTATCAGAGATGGTAAGAGTATGGCTGTCCTTGTCAGGAACAAGGAAAATCTCATAATCTTCATTGCCCTCCAGAATGCTCTTATCGGTAAGAGAAGCAAAGTGCAGCTTATCGATGGCATCAGAGGCATTGGAAATCAGCTCACGAAGGAATATTTCGTGATTTGTATAGATGCTGTGAATCATCAGATTAAGCAGCTGTTTTGTTTCCGCTTGAAATTCATGGGTTTCTTTTGCCATTATAAAGACTCCTTTATGTAAATATAATAATTGATAAATTTTAGCACTCCCAATGTGTGAGTGCTAACTCACAATTGATATAATACATCAAAAAGTCAAGAATGTCAAAAATATACTTAATACATAAAAAAAGAACCTGCACATAAGTACAGGCTCTGTCATTTAAACTGTAAGTTAGTTCTTCTTTTTCTTTGGCAGCTTGGACAGCTCAAGGAACTGCTGATACTCAGAGGTTGGCCACTGCTTAAAGGTGGTAAGGGCAGCATTGTAGGTTGCCAAACCAGCCATGGAAATTTCTGGGCTATCAATCAAGGATATCATGAAACGACCGCCAAACTCACCTGGCAGATAAGTCTGTACCATCTGGTTCTCAGCTGTAACAGTTTCATCCAGCTGACCATCACCATTGGTATCTACCTGCAATTCCTTTGGAGTAATGCCATAAATACCAAATACATTTTCTGCAACCTCAACCACACGGGTATTGGTTAAAACATATTTATTGGAGAAGTTGTCCAAAATAGTCTTACGCTCAGCATCGGAAACGCTGCCGGCATTGGCTGGAATATCACCATCATCATAAGCATTAATGAGTACAATCCAAGCCTTTTTTACATCGTCCACATTTCCTTCAAAAATAAGAATGTCACCCTTGGAGGTTTCGTCAAACAGGCTGGCAGGAACCACATTTGGCTGAGTTGGACACATAATAGTGTAACCGAAACGGGTGCTGGTATACTTGTACGGAAGATTTACCTGAACCACGTTGTCACCATTGGCCTCTGTTGTAACTGCCTTATCTGCTGGCTGTGCAGCCTCCTCCGCATAAACGGAGGACATAGCTGGTACCATGAGGAAGGCACCCATAACAGCAGCCATAAATCCTTTAATTAACACATTTTTTATTTTCATTATTATTCCCCCACAATTCAATATTCTTTGAATTCCACTATGGCTATTCTAATGGACTTTTTTGAAAAAATGGTGAAAACCATATTAAATAACCATTAAAATCACCTAATATATTTTATCAGCATTGTCAAGGCTTTGTCAGTAGTTTGTTTTTTTATCTCGCTGCGACTGCCCTTAAAGAGGTTTTTGGTTACAATTACGCCCTTGGGACCAGCAATGGAAATATACACCAGCCCCACTGGTTTCTCCACACTGCCTCCACCTGGACCGGCGATTCCGGTAATTCCCACACCGATATCAGCACCAATTCTCCCCCTGACACCACTGGACATCTCCTGGGCGGTCTGTTCACTTACTGCCCCAAACTGTTTTAAGGTGTATTCCTTGACTCCCAAATGAGACATTTTAACCTCATTCGTATAGGAAACAATGGAGCCCAAGACATAGGCCGAGCTTCCAGCCACGTCTGTAAGGCGACTGGTTAACAGTCCACCAGTACATGATTCAGCACAGGCTATAGTCTGATGGGAATCCAGCAGCAGCTTGCCCGCTTCCTCTTCCAATAGCATGATTATCTCCTCACTCTGCCAATTCGCCCACCAGATCCTCAGTAAAGCCCTGGAGAATACGAACCTTAACTATATCTCCCACTTTGCTGGTGGTATCATCTTCAATATACACCAGATCATCCACATCATCCGCTTGGCGATAGGAACGACCATAGGAGGTACCATCTTCAGTATGACCTTCAACAATTACTTCCAGCACCTGATCCACCAGAGACTCATTTATCTCTTGGGAAATAAGGCTCTGAATGGCCTTTATCTCATGATAACGATCCTGCATAACATCGTCATCCACCTGTCCATCCATATTTGCTGCCGGAGTATCCTCTTCCTTGGAGTAGGTGAAGAAGCCAGCATGATCAAAGCGCTGCTCCTGAATAAAGTCTTTAAGCTCCTGGAACTGCTCCTCAGTTTCCCCAGGAAATCCCACAATAAATGTAGAGCGAATAACCACCCCTGGCACCCTTTCACGAAGCTTTTTCAAGAGAGCTGTAATCTGCTCCTTTGTGTCAGGGCGGCGCATTCTTCTAAGCACTTCATTGCTGGCATGCTGCAATGGAATATCCACATATTTTACAATTTTTTCCTCAGTGGCCATGACCTCAATAAGCTCATCATTAAGGAATCGTGGATAATTATAAAGGGTTCTGATCCACTTAATACCTTCTACTTTGCACAATTCCCGCAAAAGCTGTGCCAGGCGTGGCTCACCATAAATATCATGGCCATAATTTGTGGTATCCTGTGCAATAAGAACAATTTCCCGAACGCCCTTATCAGCCAAATTCCTTACCTCTGCCACAATATCCTCCAGCTTACGGCTGCGGTATTTGCCACGAATCAGTGGAATGGCACAGAAGGCACAACGATTATTGCAGCCCTCGGCGATTTTGACATAGGCAGTATGCTTTGGTGTGGTTGGAATACGTGGCACCGATGCATCATAGATAGTTTCGTCACCCTTAATCACCAAGCGATTGCCCTTTAATGTCTCATCTATTACCTCAGTAACGCGGCCCCAAGCTTCAGTACCAATAATACCGTCTGCCTCAGGCAGCTCATCCAACAGCTCTTGACCATATCTCTGGCCAAGACAGCCTGCAATAATCAGACTCTTGCAGTGGCCCTTCTCTGGCTGCTTGTATTCTGCCATATTTAAAATTGTATTTATTGATTCCTCTTTTGCTGACTGAATAAAAGCACATGTATTCACAATTAGTATATCAGCATCAGATGGGTCATTTACAAGTTCAATCTCCCGTTCCTTAATGAGTCCCAGCATCACTTCTGTATCTACCAGGTTCTTGGAACAGCCAAGACTTACAAATCCTGCTTTCAAGCTTTACCTCCTAAATATTATCTAAGTATCTAAAATTATCTGCCAAATCTTACTTCTTTAAGCCAGTGGTCTAACAGCTGTCGGCGTTCCTTTTCAGGATAATCTGCCAACTGGTCATATAAAACGACATTTTTACCCGCAAATTGCTTGGCTGCCATAAGTGAACCATTGGCTGGCATAAAATAAAAACCATTATTCATCATGGCCAACTGAGGCTCATCCGTCAGCATCCAATTAATGAACTCTTTGGCATTGTCACCATTTGGACAATTTATAAGAAGCCCAATTCCCGTAAGAGTGTAGGCCGTACCCTCATCAGGATAAATAATCTTTAAAGGATATCCATCACCAATATATCGCAGGGCTTCACTTTGAACCACCACGGAAATATCTGCCTCTCCCATACCGGTCATTCGGGCAGGAGTTGATAAATACTTAGCGTATTGCACCACATGGGGATGGAGCTGCTTCATGTAATTAAGAGCACTATCCTCACCATTCTGGGCTACCATAAACATGTAAATGTTTGCTGCATTGTCAGCCGCCATAAAATCCGTTATACCCAGCCGATAATTCTGCAATTGACCTAATTCCTTCCAAGATGCAGGAATATGAGGCAGACGTTGCATATAATCCGTATTCACACAGAAAACCACTGGGTCATACCAAAGACCTGTCCAAAATCCCCTATCATCCTTAAAGCGATCGCTGACCAAGTCACCATACTCAGAAATATAAGGCTGAAGCCAGCCATCGGCAGCATTTCTGCGCAACACACGGCTATCAGTCAGTATAAGATCAGCCTTACCAGTTTCCTTTATTCTGTCTTTAAGGTCACTTTCCGTCATAGGAACAAAGGTAACCCTAATCTTATGGCTTTTTTCATAAGCCTCGGCCACAGGGGCAACGTTCTCCGCCGGCAGGGTAGTATAAACAACAATGTTCCCCCGAAGACGACTGTCATCGTAGCTGCTGCCATTGGTAAAATACAAGGCACAGAATATGGAGGCAACAATCATTAGAAACGAGGTAATCAGCAACATTGAATATCTTTTCATATACTATACACCATCGATTCAGAAACAGAAAAATCTAAATTCATCTTCATCTTGCAGATTTGATTCACTAAGATTTCATAGTAAAAATCCTGCAAGGAAATGAAACTCCCTGCAGGACTCGCAGTTTGAACTAAATTATTTGTTTGAGCGCATCCATACTGGAATATCAATTCCATTGGCCTTGTAGAAATCCTGCTTTGGAACGCCAATATTAGCTGCATTGGCACCCTGATTGCCAAACACTGGAACTCTCATGCCACTTGGTGGAGTCTGCTGTGGTGCCTGCTGATTTGCATTAGGCATTGTCGTATTCTGACGCCCCTGTTCAGACTCGAAGTCAGTAGCCACGACAGTAACACGAATGGAATCACCCATGGTATCATCCACAGAAACACCCCAAATAATATTCGCATCTGGATGAGCCTCAGCAGTGATACTCTGGCTGGCCTCGTTAAGCTCCATCATATTGAGGTGAGAAGACTCACCAACAAAGTTGATGATTACACCTCTTGCACCACTTACGGATACCTCCAGAAGTGGAGAATTAACGGCCTCACGAAGAGCGTTCATAGGTGCATTATCACCAGAGGCTTCACCTATGCCCATCAGTGCAGGGCCAGCATTGCTCATAACAGCCTCAACATCGGCGAAATCCAGATTTACATAACCAGATTCGTTGATAAGATCGGAAATACTCTGTACACCCTGACGAAGGATGTCATCAACTTCTCTAAATGCATCAATAAATGAAGTGTTACGATCAATAATATTCAAAACCTTCTCGTTTGGAATTGTAATGATAGTATCAACACGCTGACGCAAAGCCGCAATACCAGCTTCAGCACGCTTCGTGCGCATACGGCCCTCATAAGAGAATGGACGAGTTACGACACCAACGGTAAGAGCACCAACCTGCTTGGCACACTCTGCCACAACCGGAGCTGCACCAGTACCGGTACCACCGCCCATACCTGCTGCGATAAATACCATATCAGCACCCTGAAGGGCTGCCATAATTTCCTCGCGATTTTCCTCAGCTGCCTTGGCACCAACCTCTGGACGGGCACCAGCACCCAATCCACGGGTTGCCTTACCGCCAATCTGAATACGAGTGGACGCCAAAGACTGGTCCAATGCCTGAGAATCAGTGTTTACAGCGATAAACTCAACGCCCTTCACACCGGCATTAACCATACAATTCACCGCGTTGCTGCCGCCACCGCCGACACCAACAACTTTAATCACGGCCTTGTCATCAAAATCTCCATAACTATCAAAATCTATTGGCACTCAAAAAACCCCCACATATATACTTTAATTCGAAAATAATATCAATATACTCATACATCAAATATTATAACATTAATTAATTTCAAAATCTATAGCTAGCTAATCTGAAATTAGTGCTTTTTAAGCAAATGCTGACGAATAAAGCCAAGGTTATTAAAAATTCTTAGGCCGAAGGCTAACAGAGCAACATAATATAAATCTATTCCCAGTCTGTCACCCACATAAACCAAGAAAGCTGCCATCAAAGAATTTGTAAAAAAACCAGAAATAAAAATCTTATCATCAAATGTGCCACTGCAAGCTGCCTTAATACCGCCAAAAACTGAGTCCATACAAGCCATAAGCGCAACTGAAAAGAGACTGGAGTATCCCGCAGGAATTCCAAAAGGTACCAAAAAGCCCAAAGCACCTCCAATGAGGAGACCAACTACTGCATAAATCATTTTGTCTCCTCCTCTTTGCTCGATGTGGTTGCCAGCTTATACTTGGTCGTTGCTTTGTAGGCCGGAATCCACACATTATCCAATGGTTGTATGGTCAGATTTATACCCCAAACCTTCAGGGAATCCGCCACACCGCCACGCATATTGATAGAATTTACAAGATTATCCTTGTCTCCTATTGCACGAATCTCAAAGGGAGGAGCGGAACGAACATTGTTTACGGAAATAGTCGGCCCGGCACAGCGTATTTCTGAATTTGCGGTCAAGCGCTGACCGTTGATGGAAAGCGCCTCTGCACCAGCAGCCCTCAGTTCATTTACAACTTTAAGAATATCCTCATCATGCACCAGATAGAGATTTGGATCATTTTCCATTTTGGCCTTTTTGGCACTATCATCAATGGTAATAATGACCCCAGGCCCCTCCAAAGGTGTCATTCCGGAAATCATCATTATATCATCTGTTATTTTTTCTGATTTAGCATCCCCGGACATTCCCCTCAAATCGCGAATTTCAGCTTCCAGCTCCTTATTCTCAGCCTCAGCCTGATGGAGACGGGCAGCCAATTCCTCCACGCGCTGACTTGGCTGGGAAGCCCGTATATCCTCTGTACTTTTAAACTGGATAACCAGCATAAAACCTAGAACCATGCAAACGCAGGCAATAGACAATCGCCCTTTTTCTAACTGCATTTTTCTCCTCCTATACCGACTATTCCTTTAGCTTAATGGAATATGAACCATCAAATCTGGCATCAACATAATCTATAGGATGCTTTGCCTGCTTAACCTCACGATTGACACTTTCCGTAATCTCCAGCTTCTTCTGAAGACTATCCAAAGCTCCCATCTTAAGCTGAACAGAATGATTCATGTAAACCATTACATTATTAGGGTCCGAAATATTAATTTCGGCAATACTTGTTGCTGTATCCCGATTAAGCTTATCCAGAAAATCAAGTACCTGAGAAAGCTGCTGGTTTTCTGCAGTATCTCCTACAAAAAGATCCGATACCTCCACTCCGCTGACAATGGGCACAGGAATTTGGGACAGATTTCTGTGTGCATCTAATACGATTCCACCACGTCCCACCTCCAAATAACCATAATCACATTTTATGATAGCCAGTGGTATACGCTCCACCACTTGAATATCCAAAGAATCAGGGAAATTTCTCCTTACAATGGCCTGATCAATACGGATGTCCTTACCCATAGCCTGCATAATTTCATCTGTGGCCAGCTGGAAGAGATTCTCTCCCAAATTTACGCCGGAAATACGAATTATTTCCTCATCGGAAAGATAAGTATTGCCATGGACATTAACATGCTTCAGTACAAATACAGGGGAAAGGGCAATGGCAATAAAGGCCATAAATGCTGCCAGCACTCCCAGGACCCGCAGTATGCCACGACGTGTAATAATCTTGCGCTTAGGTTTTTCATGAGCTTCCCCGCTTACGGATTTGCCCACATTTCCCCTAATCACCGTATCATCAATGGATTCAGAGTTAATTGCATCCATAGTCCCCAGTGGCTTATATTCCATTGTGTTATCGATTATTTCCTTATTGTCGATATCTTCACCATTCATCATAATCAGTCCTCAAAACCAGCCATATACAGTATTTTCTGGCAAAGCTCAGGGAATTCAATGCCGGCAGCTCTGCCCGCATCAGGAACCAAAGAGGTCTCTGTCATTCCCGGAACAGTATTCACCTCAATGGCATAAGGCTTATTGTCCTCGCTGAGCATGAAATCTACACGGGCTACACCGCAGCAGCCACATACGGCAAATGCGCGCTTAGCGATGTTCTGAATCTCCTTTGTAAGCTCGTCACTGATTGGAGCAGGAATGATATGCTGTGAAGCACCCACCTTGTATTTGTTTACATAGTCATACCATCCCTCAGAGGTGGTAATCTCAATAATTGGCAGTACCTCCTGCTTTTCCTCATTGCCATAAACAGCCACAGTCAGTTCACGGCCCTTGATATATTCCTCCACCAGAACTGCGTTGTCATATTTAAATGCCTCGTTAAGAGCATCCTTCAAATCCTTAGTGTCCTTAACAATAACCACACCGATACTGGATCCCTGGGCAGCAGCCTTGACTACTACTGGAATTGAAAATTCTTTCTGAATCTCCTCGGCCAGATCACGCTGCTTATGCTCAAAACGAAAATATGTGTGAGACCGCGGGGTAGGTACATCACCAGCTTGGAAAAAGCGCTTGGTGGCCACCTTGTCCATAGTAACAGCAGCCGCACAAACCCCGGAGCTAGTATATGGTATACCCAGCATTTCCAAAGTACCCTGAATAATGCCATCCTCACCGAATTTGCCATGAAGAGCATTAAAAACAAAATCCGCCTTCAGTTCCCGAATCTCATCCACAAAGGTCTCTGGAACCAATTCCAAACCTACTGCATTATAATTCTTGGATTTTAAGGCATTTAAAATAGCAGTACCACTACGACGGGATACCTCCCCCTCGCTGGATGGTCCACCCATTACTACAACAATTTTTTTACTCATTTTAATTAATAGCTCCCAATCATTCTGTCTTAATAAAATTATTTTAAAAGCTCTACCAGCTCTTCACCGCACTTTACAATGTCCCCGGCACCCATGGTCATAATGAGGTCTCCCTCTTGGGCAATGGACTTAAGATATGCTGCGATTTCCTTCTTATCCTTGATATAAACGGTCTTTTGACCAGTCTGCTCAGCCACTTCCTTTACGAGAAGCTCACCATCAACCCCTGGAATTGGGTCCTCTCCGGCGGAATATACGTCAGTAAGCACCAAGAGATCGGCATCCTTAAAGCAGCTGCCATATTCCTTCTGCAAAAGCTGGGTACGGCTGTAGCGATGTGGCTGGAAAGCACACACCAGACGCTTAGGCTGTGTCTGGCGGGCAGCCTTTAGGGTAGTTGCAATCTCTGTAGGATGATGAGCATAATCATCAACCACCCATACCCCATGAGCCTTTCCCTTGGTCTGGAAGCGTCGCTTGGCACCATTAAACATGGTAAGACCTTCAGCCATTTGGGCCACAGACTGTCCCAAGGTTATGCCAGTAACCACACAGGCCATGGCATTAAGCACATTATGGCGGCCAGGAACATTCAGCTTAACTGTGCCCAAATTTTCTCCCTTATGAATAACGTCAAAGGAGGTTCCGCTGGCATCTGCCTTGATGTTGGCAGCCACATAATCCGCCTCATGGTCAATGGCATAGGATACAATCTTGCGATTAACGTTCTTAACGATATTTCTTATATTTTCATTATCAAAGCACACAACGCCCCAGCCATCTTCACGAATCTGATTCAGGAACTGGGTAAAGGCCTTGATAATGTTTTCCATGGTTCCATAATGGTCCATGTGGTCATTTTCCACATTGGTAACAATACCAATATACGGATAATATTTCAAGAAAGTTCCATCACTTTCATCAGCCTCGGATACCAGATAATCACTTTTGCCTAGCTTGGCGTTGCTACCAAGGTAATCCACCTCTCCACCGATGATTATGCTTGGAGATACACCTTCATAGTCCAGGGACACTCCCAGCATGGAGGTGGTAGTAGTCTTGCCATGAGCACCAGCTACAGCAATACCCTTGGAATTATTGATTAAAAATGCATTTACATCTGAACGATGAAGACGCTTTAAACCAAGCCGTTTTGCCTCAACTACCTCAGGATTATTCTCACGGATGGCGCTGGAAACAACAATTGCCTCCGTATCCTGAACATTCTCAGCGCGCTGACCAATGAATACCTTGGCCCCCAAATCCCGAAGAATACCTGTCATAACAGATTCCTTAACATCGGAGCCAGAAACATTATATCCCTTTTCAACGAGAATCTTGGCCAATGCACTCATTCCAGCACCGCCAATACCTACAAAATGAACCTTTTTAATGCCTGTAAGCACTGTAATACATCCCTTCAAAAATTATTTCTGTTTATTACGGGCTAACTCTATAATCATTTCCGCAATAGTAGCTGCAGCCTCCGGATGACCAATACTATGGCTTCTTTCAGCCATTTCCTGCAAATGACGGTCATCAGCCAGCAGCTCCTCAATTGTGGAAATCAATATTTCTGCACTAATATCCTTATTGAGAATAACCTTCGCTGCACCAGCCTTTTCTATGGCACGGGCATTAAATTCCTGATGGTTTTCCGCAGCATACGGATATGGTATCAGCACTGCTGGAATCCCCTTGGCGGTAAGCTCCGCAAGGCCAGTGGCACCAGCACGAAAAACAGCCAAATCCGCCACTGCCATTGCTTGGGGCATATTATAAAGATATGGATAAACCTTAAGATTGGAGAACTTATCCAAATCTACCCCAGCCTCGGCGATGCGCCGTAATATATCCTCATGCTCCGCCTTGCCAGTGGCATGGAGAATCTGAACCCGCTTACTGCCAGCAAAGTGCTTTAACACGCCTACCATGGCGCGGTTTATGCTACGGGCGCCCCGGCTTCCCCCGGATACCAGCACAGTTTTCTTGGCCGGATCCAATTCAAAGGCACTGTATCCCGGCTCCCGTTGGGTATTAACCACCTCATCACGAATAGGATTGCCAGTAAATATTACCTTATCCTGAGGAAAGTGCTTGTTTGCTTCAATAGCACCAGTAGCAATTCTGGAAACAAAATTGGATAAAATCTTGTTGGTAATACCAGGAACCACATTCTGCTCCTGAATCAGCGTAGGGATTCCCATAAGACTTGCGGCCATCAGCACTGGCCCACAAACATAGCCTCCGGTACCAACAACCACATCTGGTTTAAAATCACGAACAATCCCCGCAGCCTTGATTACACCCTTTATGGCCTTAAATGCCCGAAGGAAATTAGCAGGGCTCAGACTTCTTTTAAAGCCCTGTAAATCTACTGTTTTAAATGGAAATCCTTCCTTAGGAACAATATCAGCCTCCAGGCCTTTACTGGTTCCCACATAAAGGACCTCCAGATTATCTACTCTTTTCTGCAATGCCCGTATGATGGTGACGGCGGGATAAATATGACCACCTGTACCACCGCCTGATACGATTATTTTCATTTAAGTAATTCCTTTACCAAACCCTTGAATACACGACCACGTTCTTCAAATCCAGTGAACATATCAAAGGAAGCACAAGCCGGCGAAAGGAGCACAGTCTGAGGAATCCCCGCAATTTTATGGGCAATCTCCACAGCCTTTTCCATGGAATACCCTGCCTCATGGATATGCTCAGGACTATAGCCAGCTGCAATAGCACATTCCTTGAAACGGGCAGCTGCATCACCCACAAGGATTAATTCATCTACACGTTCCTTCACCAGCTCCATGAACTCACTTAAATCCGTGTGTTTATCATCACCACCGGCAATGAGAATCAGATGCCCGTCAAAGCTCTGCAATGCCTTTATAGCAGAATCAGTGTTTGTTGCTTTGGAATCATTGAAGTATGGAACTCCGTTTACAGTAGCCACTGGCTCAATGCGATGCTCTACTGGCTCAAATGCCTTAAGGCTCTCACCTATTTTAGGAAGACGAACACCGCCTAAATATGCTGCTGCAGCAGCCGCCAAAGCATTTTCAATATTGTGACCGCCCTTAATCTTCAGTTCATCTGTACGGCATAGCTTACAGGTCTGACCGTTCCAGGAAATGGTAAGCCACCCATCATTAACGAAGGCACCCTCCTTAAGAATTTCCTTACGACTGAAGAAGAACACCTTGCCCTTGGCACGATTGGCCATATCACGGGTCTTTGCATCATCATAGTTAAGCACCAAAAAATCATCTGGTCCCTGATTAGCGAACATCTTCTCCTTCATGGCCTGATATACCTCAAGGCTGCCATGGCGGACCACATGGTCAGGAGTCACATTCAATACTACGGCCACGTGGGGATTGAAGGTGTTGGATGCCTCCATCTGATAGCTGGAAATCTCTGCCACAATACAGCTTCCCTCTCCAGCCTTAAGAGCCTCCTCACAAAGAGGTATACCAATGTTGCCACCCACTCCTGCATTAGGATATCTGGTACGCATAAGCTGCCCAAGAAGACTTACAGTGGTAGTCTTGCCATTTGTACCAGTTACGGCCAAAATTGGGGATTTAGCCAGATTATAAGCTACCTCCACCTCTGTGGTAACTGGAATATTACGCTTATACGCCTCCTGCACCACAGGAATACGAACTGGCACAGCCGGGGAAAGGATAACCATATCCACACCATCAAGAAGGCTTGGCTCCTGCTTGCCAAATACCAGCTTAATGCCAGCATCACGAAGCTCCTGCATATTATAGCTGATATCCGCCTCAGCCTTGGAATCACTAAGAGTAACATCTGCTCCCATGTTCTTGGCAATCTTGGCAACAGCATTTCCGCTGATACCAGCACCGATTACCAACACCTTTTTTCCCATGAACTCCATTACTTACATCTCCTATTATTACCAAAAAATCTGGTTTACATACCAAATATACACAAAGCCAGCCCCAAAGCACCAGCAATGACTCCCACGGCCCAGAAGGTCCATACAACACGAACCTCACTCCATCCCTTCAGCTCAAAATGATGATGGATAGGACTCATGAGAAAGACTCTTTTTCCTGTGGTCTTAAATGAAGTGACCTGAATCATAACAGACAGGGCCTCACAAACAAATACAAAGCCGATAACTGCCAGCAAAATTTCAGTATGAGTCAAAATTCCAAGGGCTGCCATAACACCACCCAAGGCCAAAGAGCCTGTGTCTCCCATGAAAATCTTAGCTGGATGGTAGTTGAATTTCAAAAAGCCAAGGCAGGCGCCAATGGTTGACGCACACAAAATTGCCAAGTCTGTTTTTCCCATGGCACAGCATACCAGCATATAAAAGAAAGCCGCTACAGCCACAGTTCCGGAGGCCAAGCCATCAAGGCCGTCAGTAAGATTTACCGCATTTGTGGCCCCCACCATAACGAAAAACAGCAGAGCGTAAAAACCATATCCCAGGTCAATACTACCGGCAAATGGCACCCAAAGATCTGTAGGCAAGCCACCAAACGCAGCTACCAACGCAGCCATAATAATCTGTCCTAACAATTTCTGACGCGGTTTTAGTCCTTCGTTGTGCTTTCTGACAACCTTAATGTAGTCATCCAGAAATCCCAAGGCAAAATGACCTAAAACCACAAACACAGCCAGCATAATCTCTACAGTATGGTTGGCAAATACCAGTGTAGAAAGCACCAGCCCCAAAATAATCATCATACCGCCCATAGTTGGCGTCCCGCTCTTGGCCTGATGACTCTGAGGACCTTCCTCGCGGATAGCCTGGCCAAATTTCAGCTTATGAAGCTGAGGAATAAGCCAAGGTCCTATAGCTATCACTACAATGAAGCTCAATGCCAAAGCATAGGCTGTATTTATATTTATTTCCAACATGATTGTATTAAAGCCTCCAAAAATCAAATAAGGTCTATTATAGCTTCCATTTTCATACCACGGGATCCCTTAAAGAGTACCGTATCCTCTGGTTCAAGCAGCTCCTTCAGTTTTGACGCTGCTGCCTCATGGCTGTCCACATGGAAGACATTTTCCATACCAGCATCACTGGCACCCTTGGCAATTTCCCTGCCCATTGGGCCAAAAGCCACCAGAGCCACAGCACCACTTTCTGCCACCTGTCGTCCCACCTTCTGATGAGCAGCAACAGAAACATCACCCAGCTCCAGCATATCGCCCAACACAGCAATACGACGGCCCTTTGTTATTTCAGCCAAAGTGTTTATAGCCGCCTCCATGGACATTGGGCTGGCATTATAAGCGTCATTTATAACATTGTACTGACCAACTCGTTTAGCCTCAAAGCGCATACCAGTCATTTCCAGACTATCGAGCCCCTGTTGAATAGAAGAAGCATCCAGCCCCAAAACATAGCCTGCCGCAATGGCTGCCAAGGCATTGGAAACATTATGACGGCCTACCATTGGAAGGGTAAAGTCACCCACCTGGCCATCTGTACCCAAACGACACTTGAAGGTTGTGCTGCTCAGACCGCCATTCAAATCAAAGGCCTTTATATCAGCCTCATTATCAATGCCAAAAGTAATAACCTTAACACCACTATTACACTTATCCTTCATAGCAGCGGTATAAACATTGTCATTATTCAAAATAACAGTTCCACCGGATGGAATAGCCTCCACCAGCTCGGCCTTGGCCTTGGCGATGTTTTCCATGGAACCCAAAAGCTCCATGTGGGTTTCTCCAACGTTAGTGACGATACCAATGGTAGGAGCCGCTATAGGAGCCAGAGCCTTAATCTGACCAAGGCCACGCATACCGATTTCCACCACTGCTGCCCTATGAGTCTCATTCATATTAAGAAGAGTCATTGGCAGGCCAATCTCATTATTATAATTTGCCTGAGTCTTTAAAACCGGGAACTTGGCAGAAAGCACGGAGGCAGTCAAATCCTTGGTGGTGGTTTTGCCATTGGAGCCAGTAATACATACCACCGGAATATCAAACTTCATGCGCCAAAAATGAGCCAAATCCTGGTAGGCTCTCTGGGTATCGGCGGAAGCCTTAATAATAGTTCCACCAAGCTCAGTCTTTGGCATCTCATATTCATTGCTTACCAGTACGCCATTTGCTCCCAGCTTCAGAGCCTCCTCAGCAAAGGTCTCGCCATTAAAGCGCTCCCCCTTCAGAGCTACAAACAAACAGCCGGGAATAATTTTCCGGGTATCGGTAACAATATCAGAAAAATGATCCTTGCCAATTTCCAGCACTTCCGCACCATTTAAGGCGCTTTTCACATCTTTTAATGAAAACTCAGGCATAATTAAATTACTCTCCCATTTTTGCTTTGATGGCCTCGGCAGCCACCTCTTTATCGTCAAAATGAATTGTCTTATCCTTAAGAATCTGGTAATCCTCATGGCCCTTGCCGGCAATTACCACAATATCACCCGTCGTGGCGATTTCCACTGCTCTATAAATTGCCTCACGACGATCAATAATAGCTTCATGCTGCTTACTTCCCGCAGCCTGCTCAACACCTTCCACCACCTGGCTGAGAATGAAGGCAGGATCCTCAGTACGGGGATTATCGGAGGTAGCAACAATAATATCTGAAAGCTCGGCAGCTATACGTCCCATAATTGGACGCTTTGTCCTATCACGGTCACCACCGCAACCAAATACAGTAATAATGCGGTTATCACAAATCTTGCGGGCTGTGTGAAGAATATTCTCCAGTCCATCAGGGGTATGGGCATAGTCCACAATAACGGCAAAATCCTGACCGCCACGAACCAGCTCAAAACGACCCGGCACACCGCTAAACTCCTCCAACGCTGCCTTAATGAATGGAAGTGGCACTCCCTCAGCCATAGCGGCTCCCGTCGCTGCCATTACGTTATATACATTGAAAATACCAGTAATCTTTAAATTCAGTGGCAAGGAGCCAAACTGCTGCTTTATATCGAACTTGGCACCACTGGCCAGGACCTGAATATTTTCAGCCTTCAAGGATGCATCATTTTCAATACCATAAGTAATATGGCGACAATCAGCGTGATCCAGCATGAATTTTCCTGCTTCGTCATCAATATTTACAACTGCAGTCTTACCATTCTTCACATTTGATGGACTGCTCACCATGTCAAAGAGCTTGGCTTTGGCCAGCTTGTAGTTTTCCAAGGTCTTATGATAATCCAAATGATCCTGGGTGAGATTGGTAAATACCACTGTATCAAATTCAACACCGGCCACCCTGTCCTGATCAAGGGCATGGGAAGACACTTCCATAACCACATAATCCATATTTTTCTCCAGCATCATATTCATAGTATGCTGAAGCTCTACCACATCAGGGGTAGTATTATGAATCGGTAGCACCTCATCCTCTATCATGATCTGAATTGTACCAATAAGGCCTACCCTAAATCCCATCTTACGCAGCATAGCCCGTATCATATAGCTTATAGAGGTCTTGCCGTTAGTGCCGGTTATACCAATTACGCGCATACGCTGAGCGGGATAATCATAAAAAAATGGCACAATAACCTTCAGGGCTTCCTTCAGGTTTGGCACCAACAATACATCCATTCCAGCAGGCATAAAGGCGTTTTCATTATCTGTAATAATGGCCACAGCCCCCTTCTCTTTGGCCTGAGGAATGAAATCGTGACCATCTACATGGGCCCCCACCATACATACGAAAAGGGTACCTTCAGTAGCCTTTCTGGAATCATGCTCTATATCTTTAATTACAGTCTCACTGTTACCAATAATCTCTGCTCCTTCAATAAGAGCTGCCAGTGAACCTAATGTTTTTGCCATTAGAAAATCCTCCTAATTTTTGTCATAACATAACTAAGATATTATACCGCTAAAACAAGTATTTTTCTACCATAAAAAAGTTAATTTAGACGTTCATATATCCTTTCAATAGAAAAAGGGACCGCTTGCGCAAATCCCTTTTCCATATCGCCTATTCTGTTAATACTTCGTCTGATTCCCTGCAAAATAATTTTCCTGTGGTACAGTCATCCCCAACTGGGTCACAGCAATTTCTTTGATTCGGGAATGAGACTTCAACTTCGCATTCTCTACTCTGAGTGTTTCATTACTCTTCTCCAGGGCACTAGCTTCAGCCTGAATACGACCGACTTCGTATACTTCACTTGCAAGGCAACTGCTGAACCATAATATTAATCCATAAATAAGTGCACCTACAACTAAGAAGCAAACCGCCTTCCTACGACGAGGGTCCTTTTGTACGTTACGCCTTACAATTTTACGCCGTATAATCTTTTGCTGTTCCTGGGGAAGTTCCTCAAAGTACTCTTCTTCAACTAACTGACGGGCAAGCACACAAGTAACCTCCTTTCAGTGCTTATTTACTAGGTGTCAATCCAATTTCTCCGCTATTCGCAGCTTAGCGCTCTTGGCTCTTGAGTTCTGTTCCAGTTCGTTGTCTGAAGCCACCGCAGCTTTTACAAGCAGCTTAATCTCTGGCTTATGGTTGCATACACAAACTGGAAGAGATGGCGGGCAAATACATCTGCTGGACATTTCCTTGAGTACATTCTTGGCTATCCTGTCCTCAAGGGAATGGAAGGTGATTATCGCTATTCTGCCGCCTGGCTTTAAATGCTTAACTGCAGTGCGGAAAGCTTCTTCAAGAATCCCCAGCTCATTATTAACCTCTATTCTAACTGCCTGGAAAATACGCTTGGCGGGATGCCCCCCCTTGGCATTTCTCACAGCAGCCGGAACCGCTTTTTTTATTATGTCCACCAGTTCACCAGTGGTCTTTATAGGTGATGTCTTTCTCGCCTCCACGATGAACTGTGCTATTCTCTTATACCATCTTTCTTCACCATATTCTTTAAAAATACGGCAAAGCTCGTCCAAGTCATACTTGTTGATTATATCATAGGCAGAAAACTCTGCCTGCTGATTCATTCTCATATCCAAAGGTGCATCCTGCATATAGGAAAAACCTCTTTCAGCTGTATCCAGCTGATGAGATGATACTCCCAAATCAAAGAGAATACCGTCAATTTCCTCTGCATCCTGCTCCCTAAGTATTGTTTCCAGATCAGAAAAATTCGCCTTTACTATATCAACGTGACACTTGACTCCAGTCAGCCGCTCCGTGGCAGCTGCAATGGCTGCTGTGTCCTGGTCAATACCTATTAATCTGCCATCCTCATTTAACTTATCAGCAATCATTCGGGAGTGCCCGGCACCGCCCAATGTACAATCAACATAGGTTCCGGACAGGTTTGTTACCAAGCCATTAACTGTCTCCTCTGGCATTACACTTACATGATGAAATTTCTCGCTCATTTGTTACCTCATATTCCCAGCTCTGCCAAGGTTTCAGCTATAGCAGAAACAGATGGAGTAATTTCTTCATTGTACTTAAGCCATTCATCCTTGCTCCAAACTTCTATGCGGTTGGAAACGCCGATAAGAACGGCATCCTTTTTCAAGGACGCGTGCTGACGAAGGGTGGCGGGTATCAGAAAACGGCCTTGCTTATCCAATTCGACCTGACGGGCACCGGCGAAGAAAAATCTTACAAAGGCACGGGCTTCAGTTTTTGCTAAAGGTAGTTGACGAAGCTTTACTGAAAGCTGTTCCCATTCAGATTGCGGATATATGAACAAGCAGTTATCCAAGCCCTTGGTAATAATGAAGGATTCGCCTAATTCAACACGAAAATCAGCCGGTAAAATCACACGACCTTTCGCATCCAGCGAATGATTATATTCGCCCATTAACATCCTTCATCACCACCTTGTAGACATAGTCTACCACAATCCCCCACTTTTTTCCACTTTTTACTGTTTTTTTGTCCTCGCATTTCTTATTTTTTTGAAAAAGGGAAAAATGTCCTAGAATTACAAGTAGCTAATTTGAATAATATTAACTTCAGAACTAAAAATGCCTTCGGCATACAGCCAAAGGCATTGATTTACATTATTTATTTTTTGACCCATCCATCCTTATTCATAAGTGGGAGATATAAAACTCGTTCCAAAAAGTCCTTATTGGTATCTTCTGTATGGAATATAGGTACCCTTTCAAGGGCATAAACATTACTGTTGCGGTTGACTGCATCATACTTAATAGTAAATCCGGCCTTATAGCCTGCATTCTTCACTAACTGCGCAATATGGAGGTTATAAGTCCCAGTCGGATAAGCTATGAAGCAGGAATCCTTCCCTAGCTTCTCATTTAGCATTGCTTTTGATTTCGTCAGCTCCTCCATAATCTGATCATCACTGGCCTCAGTCATGGACTTATGAGTGGCTGTATGTGACTCAATGGAAAACCCATTGGCTTCCAGTTCCCGAGCCTGATCCCAGGTCAGATAATTTGGATATTTCTCCAAATAAGAAGTAACCACGAAAATAGTTCCCACAAAACCATATTTTTTCATTATAGGATATGCATTCTTATAGTTGTCAACATAACCGTCATCGAAGGTTATCATTACCGGATTATCCGGAAGCTCCACACCATTTGTCACAAACTCGTATAGCTGATCAGGTGTAATAGTATGATAACCGTGCTGGCTTAGCCACTTCATTTGCTTTTCAAAATCTTCCGGTCTAACTGATAACGAATGAAATGTATTGTCTATTTTATGATAATTTAGAACCGTAACTCCTCTATGATCCTCTGCCTTAGCTACCTGATGCACCACAGGCTCTTCCTTCTTGCCCATAAAAGCAATCAAACCAACAGCCAAAAGAATAATTCCTGCCACTATAACCAATCTATATTTTTGAATATACTCATTAATATTAACCATAATCTTCCTCCATATTAATAACACCACTACATTATACCGCAATCATTTTATTTTTCCCACATTATATTAGGAAATTTTTCTTATTTATGTTATAATCGTGGAGTGTAATTAATAATTATTATTAAGGAGGTTGTTATATATGACTATTACAAAGGACATGTCCATCATGGAGGTTGTTACGAAATATCCTGATACCGTTCCTGTATTCATGGAGAGCGGTATGGGCTGCATTGGTTGCGCAGCTGCACACTTCGAGAACATCGAGCAGGGTGCTTCTGCCCATGGTATTGATATCGATCAGCTTATTGCAGGTCTGAACGAGGTTGTTGGTGAAAACTAATAGCTGACACGGGATAACTATAGTCAACTTAAAGGACGTCTGGAAAAATCCAGACGTCCTTTTTAATGTGTTATAGATTGATATGCTGGGCCTCAGCCAAGGTTGCCCGTGCTTCGGTCACTAAGCTCTCGATTATAGTAGCCATTGGCTCTATTTTCTTCAACGGGGTCAGACTCTGGCCAGCCTGAATCATGCCCTTTTCCATATCGCCATCAACAGCAGCCAGTTTATTGGTACCTGTAGCCAGCTTAAGAAGCTCCTCCTTAGTAGCCTTGCCAGAAAATTCCAAAGCCTGATATTCCTCGGAGAATTTGTTTTTAAGGCCTCTTACGGCACTCTTGATGGTCTGACCGGTTACTATAGTATCCGTATCAACTGCTTCAATGAGTTTCTGCTTAAAATTATCATGTACCGGGCATTCCTCTGCCACCAGAAAACGGGTACCCATCTGAACACCAGCTGCTCCCATCAATAGCGCTGCTGCAATGCCACGACCATCTGCAATACCACCAGCCATTACCACTGGAATATTTACCTCTGGAATAACCTGAGTCATCAGAGCCATGGTGGTAAGCACACCAATATGGCCGCCAGCTTCCATACCCTCTACCACAATAGCATCTGCATTGTTCTGTTCAAGGCGCTTAGCCAGCTTAACATTTGGTACTACTGGAATAACCTTTATACCAGCCTTATGAAGTGGCTCCACAAAAGGAACAGGATTTCCGGCACCTAAAGTAACAAACGCTGGCTTCTCCTCACAGATAACCTCCAAAATCTCGTCCTTATTTGGAGCCATTAACATGATGTTTACACCAAAAGGCTTATCCGTCAATGTCTTGGCCTTACGGATTTCATCCCTTACATAATCGGTGGTACGGCCACCACAGGATATGATACCAGCTCCCCCTGCATTTGATACAGCCGCAGCCATCTTGGCATCAGAAATCCAGGCCATCCCCCCCTGAATAATTGGATACTTAATCCCCAAAACCTCACAAATACTCTTTGCCATGCTATTTTACCTCCACTTTTTTAAACATTATACTTCTTTATAATTCTACATATAATATAATATTCCTCTTTATTTGTATTAATCCTCTATTCCGATCTACCGGACATCAACCAATCCAGCGCATAAATCTGGTTTATACCGTCATGGGACATCTTTGGTGTCAAATCCATAGTAATTATAGACACTTTGTTTAAATATTTGGAATATCGTTCTACTTTTTATATATTATACTTAAATAGATGCCTCATAAAAAGAAAAGCACCTTTTATAGATAACAGATTCAAACAAAACAAAACTGGGACAATTATTTATCTACTTTGTCCCAGCTTTTCATTTTGTATACTATTGTAGCAGAGAAATCACCTGACTGCTGTTTTGATTAGCCTGAGCCAGCATAGCCTGAGCCGTCTGAGATAAAATGCTTGATTTTGTGAAACCAGTCATTTCCTTGGCCATATCTGCATCCCTAATAACGCTTTCTGCCGATTGAGTATTTTCACTGGCAGTAACTAAATTTTCTTCTGTAAATCCCAATCGGGTAATATAAGCACCTATATTAGTTGCCTCACCCAAAGCATAATCAATAGCCGCATCTATAGCCCCTACGCGACCCGTTTTAGCATCACTTAGTGCCCACAAAGCATCATCACGGTTATCTATTTTTGTTCCAAGTAATCCCATGGCATCAGTATGCATATTATTAATGAATACATGGAGGTTTTCATTGGCCTTGGTACCATGATGTATGATTAATGGATTGCCAGGATCATCTATCCACTCCTCAGTATGTATTAATGAATATGTTGTGACTGTTTTGGTTTCAGGAACCCATTGTTCCTCCCAAATTGGCTCTTCTTTATATTGGGGTACAAACACATCCTGTATGGTTCCAATATCATAGAAACCTGCATTGGGAGTAAAATATTTGTCCCCATAAGGTCCTCCAGTTGACCCCTTTAGAAATACGTAACCATCCCCATTAGGATTTTCAGCAATGCGAACATTGTGGTGAATATCAATAATTACACTAGTATCCGTATCTGGTGGAGTAGTAGCACCCCATGTTCCTTTACCATGCCATTCAGATGTGTCCTTCGGTCTGCCTGGCGCATTTTTTATACCATTAAACACTGCTGCCTCCAGATCCTTCGCATTGGTGACACTTTTTATACCTATGGTAAATGTCACTGAAGATTCTTCATTAGGCAGAGAAGATACGTATGTTGAATCATCAGTTGTAGCATCAAACTTAACAGTTATAAACTGATCCTTGCAGGCAGCACACAAAATAGAAAATCCCTGTTCATGTAAATCACCTGGTATATTTATCTCTTCTCCGTTTTCTTTTTTCATGCCTGAAAAATCAATCTTTACAGCCAATGGTTCCGTTGAAAATGATCCAATAGAAAGTACGGAAGAGCATTCTTTCAAGGAAGAATCCTCGCGCCCCTTTGGGAGTGCATAAGTAGACGAATTGGCAACCTTAAAAGCAGAAGTCAGTCCCTGAACTGTATTTTGATCAGATTTGCGTATCAAATCCATCCCAACTTGTACTTTTGTAGTACCAATTTTCACTTTTTCCAATCGTTGACCGACTACCAGTGTTGTTGTCTGCGGATCACCTTGTTTTGTAACTACCCCCCAATAGGTTCTTGGACTATTGTAATTACCATTCAATAGATATCTACCGTTATAATTTGTACTAGAGGCTATATCCTCTATATTTTGCATTTTTTGCTCGAACTCTTTTTGCAAAATCGCCCTATCCTGATCAGTATTATGATCATTAGCAGAGTTAATTGCCATTTCTTTCATATTTCGCAATTCATCGATAATATTATCAATAGCTCCTCCCGCCACATTCAACAAGGTAGTACCTGTTTTAACATTGTCCACATCTTGATCAAGAGCCCGAAGTTTTACCCGCATGCGTTCCGAAATGGCATAAGCTGACGCATCATCCCCGGCACTATTAATTTTCATACCTGAAGATAATTTCTTTTGTTGTCGGCCCATATTACTAATATTCTTATTTAACTCACCCAACGATAACATAGCTGTTGCGTTGTTTAGTATCGACATAGCCATATTATTTTCCCCCTACCTATACCAAATTGCACTTTCGCACAACATCCCGTTCTGTTTTTTATATCGATATTATAACACATTATAATAAAGTGTTTATTAAAAATACATTTGTACTCACAACCAACAATACTATATTCCTCTGTAAAAGCTAGAAAAGGGATACCCCCATAAGGAAGTATCCCTCTTTTAGCTTTATATTATTATCATTTTAGCATATTATCATCAAATTAGCCGATGATAACCATAGCCTCGCCTGCAGCAACAGTGGAGCCCTCGGATACGTTAACAGCCTTAACAGTACCATCGCAAGGAGCAGGAATCTCGTTCTGCATCTTCATAGCCTCGAGGATGATTACAGTGTCACCGGACTTAACAGCAGTGCCTTCGCCAGCAACAACCTTCAGAACCTTACCAGGCATTGGAGCTGCTACAGCAGTCTCACCAGCGCCAGCAGCTACAGCAGCCTTCTTAGCTGGAGCAGGTGCAGCAGCTGGAGCAGGAGCTGCCTTAGGAGCAGCTGGTGCAGCCTTTGGAGCAGCAGCCTTTGCAGGAGCTGCGCCCTTTACTTCCTCAACCTCAACCTCATAAGCGGTACCGTTTACTTTGATATTGAACTTTTTCATTTAATCTTTCCTCCAAATATAAGTATTTCTTCTAAATTAAAGTGGAATATTTCCGTGCTTCTTGGCAGGCATAGCCTCACGCTTGCAAGCGCAAGCATTCAGTGCAGTGATGATACGAGGGCGGGTCTCAACAGGCTCAATAACCATGTCAGCATAACCACGCTCAGCAGCCTTATAAGGGGTTGCGAACTCATCAACATAATCCTGAGTGTGCTGAGCCTTAACATCTGGCTCATCACGCTTAAAGATAATGTTAGCAGCACCTGCAGGACCCATAACTGCGATTTCGGAAGTAGGCCAAGCCATTACCTGGTCTGCGCCCAGCTCGCGGCAGCACATAGCGATGTAAGAACCGCCATAAGCCTTACGGGTAATAACAGTAATCTTTGGAACAGTTGCTTCACTGTAAGCATACAACATCTTTGCACCATGACGAATGATACCGCCATGCTCCTGACCAACGCCTGGCAGGAAGCCTGGTACGTCAACCAGATTAACAAGAGGAATGTTGAATGCGTCACAGAAACGAATGAAACGAGCAGACTTATCAGAAGCATCAATATCAAGGCAGCCGCCCATAACCTTAGGCTGATTTGCAATGATACCTACGCTACGGCCATCAAAACGTGCAAAGCAGGTAATGATGTTGGTAGCAAAATGCTGATGAACTTCATAGAACTCGCCGTTATCAACTATCGCAGCAATGATATCCTTCATATCATAAGGCTGGTTAGGGTCATCTGGAATAACGGTGTTCAAGCTGTCGTCCATACGATCTGGATCATCACCAGTATCAAACATTGGAGCGGACTCCATGTTATTGCTTGGCAGATAGCTCAAAAGATAACGAATCTGCTCAATGCAGTCCTTCTCATCTGCAGCTACAAAGTGAGCAACACCAGACTTGGTGTTGTGAGTCATTGCACCGCCAAGAGCCTCAGCAGTAACTTCCTCATAAGTTACGGACTTGATAACTGCTGGACCAGTGATGAACATCTGGGAAGTCTTATCCACCATGTAGATAAAGTCAGTGATAGCTGGAGAATATACAGCACCGCCTGCACATGGTCCCATGATTACAGAAATCTGAGGGATAACGCCGGAAGCTGCGGTATTGCGGTAGAAGATACCAGCATAACCAGAGAGAGCGTCAACAGCCTCCTGAATACGGGCACCACCGGAATCATTGATACCGATGCAAGGAGCACCCATCTTCATTGCCAGATCCTGAACCTTCCAGATCTTCTTTGCGTGCATTTCACCAAGGGAACCACCCTCTACGGTGAAGTCCTGTGCAAAGGCATAAACCAGACGGCCATCAACAGTACCATAACCAGTTACAACGCCTTCTGCAGGAAGATCCTTCTTCTCCTGACCAAAGTTAGTACAACGATGCTTTACAAAAGCATCCAGTTCTGTGAAAGAATCCTCATCAAAGAGGAGCTCAAGACGCTCACGGGCAGTCATCTTACCCTTCTCGTGCTGCTTGGCAATACGGGCCTCGCCGCCACCGAGCTCGATATGAGCCTTCTTTTCCTTCATAAGTTCAATTTTTTCCTGAACTGTAGCCATTTTTTGCCTCCTAATCAGCCACAAGTGGCTGTATTTAATACATGATTAACGGTCTTCGTGCTGACAAAGTTCGAGCAGAACGCCACCAGCAGATTTTGGATGAACAAAAGCGATATCAGCGCCGCCAGCACCCTTACGAGGAGCCTTGTCAATCATAACAATACCCTTCTCCTGAAGATCAGCGATTGCAGCAGGAAGGTCATCAACACGGAGAGCAATGTGCTGAATACCACCACGGCCGCCGTTCTTTTCGATGAACTTAGCAATAGGGCTGTCATCAGCAGTACCAACCAACAGCTCAATTTCGGAACCGTTTGGAGTTGGATGGAAAGTAGTAGTAACCTTCTGCTCTGCAACAGTTTCCTCACCAGTGCAAGCTAAACCAATGGTGGTCCAGAGGTCCTTGCCTTCCTGTAAATCCTTGCATGCAATACCAATGTGGTCAACGCCTAAAATCTTGAATGCCATTTTTGTTTTCCCCCTAAATCTTTTATTCACACTTATTTAAGCATATCCTTCATTACATTGCTAACAACCGTATAAGGATCGGTCTCCCTAGCCTTAATCTGCTCTACATATTCATCCATCTTGCCGGTTTCTACCAGCTTGTTGGTAATATAAGAACCTATATTGCTATGGAGCACATCCAGCATTTCGTTCTTGGAACGCTCTGTACGGCGTTTGGTCAATATTCCGTTTTCAGAAATATACTTAAAATGTTTTTCAATGTTTTCAATTGTTTCGGTAATACCTTCATTCTGGCTGGCAATTACCTTCTGGATAGGTGGACGCCAATCTGTCATTAATCCGTCCAAATCAAGCATCATATTCATTTCACGAACCAGCTTGTCAGCACCATCATGATCAGCCTTGTTAATGGTGAACACATCACCAATTTCAAGGATACCCGCCTTAATGGCCTGAATATCATCACCCATGCCAGGAATCAATACAACCATTGTTGTATCAGCCGCCTTGACAATATCTACCTCGGACTGTCCAACACCAACAGTCTCAACGAAAATAATGTCCTTACCAAAGGCATCCATGGCCTTGACTGCATCAGCTGTCTTATGAGAAAGGCCACCAAGGCTTCCGCGGGTTCCCATACTGCGAATGAAAACTCCTTCGTCCATAGTAAGACCATTCATTCTGATGCGGTCACCTAAGATAGCACCGCCGGTAAATGGGCTGGTAGGGTCAATGGCGATAATACCTACTGTCTTGCCCTGTGCTCTATAAGCTCTGGCCAGCTTGTCAGTAAGAGTACTCTTGCCAGCACCAGGAGGGCCGGTAATACCCAGAACAAAAGCGTGACCTGTATGAGGATAAAGCTTTTTCATAATATCCATAGCTTCATCGTACTCATTTTCGATGGCTGTAATCGCACGGGATAAAGCCAATCGGTTCCCCTTTAAAAGCTCTTCTACAATGTCCATCTATGCACCACCGTTACCAGCAATAAGATGACAGCCACCGAAGCAGCCGTCATCTCTGCTGTATAAAAACTTATTTTACGTTAGCTTTAATAAAGTCAACAATATCGCCGGTTGGGGTACCTGGAGTAAATACCTCGGCAATGCCAGCTTCCTTAAGAGCTGGGATATCAGTCTCAGGAATAACACCGCCGCCAATGATAAGAACATCATCCATGCCCTTCTCACGAAGCAGATTTACAACTTTAGGGAAGAGATGTGGATGTGCACCAGAAAGGATGGACATAGCCACAACATTAACGTCCTCCTGCAAAGCTGCCTCAGCAATCTGCTCAGGAGTCTGACGAAGACCGGTATAGATAACCTCAAAGCCTGCATCACGGAGTGCTCTGGCAACAACCTTTGCACCGCGGTCATGGCCATCAAGGCCTGGTTTTGCTACTAATACTCTAACTTTAGCCATTTCTCAATTACCTCCAATTAAAGATTTACATGAGCTTCATACTCACCAAATACTTCACGCATTACGCCACAAATCTCACCGAGAGTTGCATAGGTACGAACTGCGTTAAGAATATGAGGCATGAGGTTCTCGTTCTCATCCTGACAAGCCTTCTTAAGGTCAGCCAATGCAGCCTTGACAGCATCATTGTCACGCTTAGCCTTCATATCAGCCAGACGCTTGCACTGTGCAACACCTACAGAAGCATCAACCTTCAAGAGACCCTTAGGTGGCTCTTCTTCAATCTGGAACTTATTAACACCAACGATGGTCTTTGCACCAGACTCAACATCCATCTGCCACTTGTAAGCGGAATCCTGGATTTCCTTCTGGATATAGCCCTTCTCGATAGCTGCAACAGCACCGCCGATTTCATCAATCTTCTTGATGTATTCCCAAGCTTCCTTCTCGATCTTATTGGTGAGGGCCTCTACATAGTAGGAGCCAGCCAATGGGTCGATTACGTCAGCCAGGCCGGACTCATAAGCAACAATCTGCTGAGTACGGAGAGCGATCATTACAGACTCCTCGGTAGGAAGTGCCAAAGCCTCATCACGGGAGTTAGTATGGAGGGACTGGGTACCACCCATAACAGCTGCGGCAGTCTGGAGAGCAACACGGATAATGTTGTTGTTAGGCTGCTGAGCAGTCAGCATGGAACCTGCAGTCTGGGTATGTACGCGAAGCATCATGGATTTAGGCTTCTCAGCATGGAAACGCTCCTTCATAACCTTTGCCCATACGCGACGGGAAGCACGGAACTTGGCAACTTCCTCAAGTACGTTGTTATGAGCATTCCAGAAGAAGGACAGACGGCCTGCAAAATCATCGATATGGAGACCAGCCTTGATAGCAGCCTCGCAATATGCGATACCATCTGCAATGGTGAATGCGATTTCCTGAGAAGCAGTAGAACCTGCCTCACGAATATGGTAACCGGAAATGGAAATGGTATTCCATTTTGGAACATTCTTGGAGCAATACTCAAAGATGTTGGTAATCAGACGCATGGAAGGACGTGGAGGGAAGATATAAGTACCACGTGCAGCATACTCCTTCAGAATATCATTCTGAATAGTACCCTTCAGCTGATCAGCAGGAACACCCTGCTTCTCAGCAACTGCAATGTACATGGAAAGCAGTACAGATGCAGGAGCGTTGATAGTCATGGAAGTGGAAACCTTGCCAAGGTCAATCTGGTCGAAGAGGACTTCCATATCAGCCAGAGAGTCGATAGCAACGCCTACCTTACCAACCTCACCCTCAGAAATAGGGTCATCAGAGTCATAACCAATCTGAGTAGGAAGGTCAAATGCGCAGGAGAGACCAGTAGCACCGGACTCAATCAGATAACGATAGCGCTTATTGGATTCAGCTGCAGTAGAGAAACCAGCATACATACGCATGGTCCAGAAACGACCACGATACATAGTAGGCTGTACACCACGGGTATAAGGATACATTCCAGGGAAACCGATTTCATCAGCATAGTCAGTGTCCTTGATATCAAGTGGAGTGTACAGACGCTGCTCTGGCAGGTTTGGACGCTCTGGGAATTTTGCAGTAGCTTTTTCTACGCTGGCATTATATTTATCTAAACCAGCCTGAATCTTTTCATTGCTCATAGTGAAATATCCTCCTATTATTTCTTCATTGTGCCTGTTTTCATAAATCTTTCATGCCAAGAAAGTGCCTCATGTAAAATGTGTGGAGTATGAGCACTCTTGGTTTCTGCTAATGCTCTTTCATAATAATCCATCAGCATAGGCTTGAAGTCTGGATGAGCGCAGTTCTCAATAATAACCTTTGCGCGCTGACGTGGAGACAGGCCGCGAAGGTCAGCCAGACCCTGCTCAGTAACAATGATATCTACATCATGCTCAGTATGGTCAACATGAGAAACCATAGGAACAATGGAAGAAATCTTGCCATCCTTTGCAGTAGATACAGTAAAGAATACAGTCAGGTAAGCGTTGCGGGCGAAATCACCGGAACCACCGATACCATTCATCATCTTGGTACCCATGATATGGGTAGAGTTGATGTTGCCATAAATATCTGCCTCGATGGCGGTGTTCATGGCGATTACACCGATACGACGTGCAACCTCTGGGCTATTTGCTACCTCCTGTGGACGAAGCACAATATGCTTTCTGTATTCCTTGATATTAGCATAGAAACGCTTCAAACCTTCTGGGGATGGGGAGAGAGAGGTGCCTGATGCAAAATTCAGCTTTCCTGCATCAATCAAGTCAAACATACCATCCTGGATAACCTCAGTATAAACTGAGAGATCCTTCAGATCAGACTCAACGAATCCGCTAATAACAGCATTAGCAACAGCGCCTACACCAGACTGCAATGGCAGCAGGTTCTTAGGCATGCGACCAGCCTTTACCTCTGCATGGAGCAATTCGATAAAGTTCTGGGACATTTTGCGGGAATTCTCATCGATTTCACCAAGTGGACGAACCTTGTCGGTAATATCACAAGGTACAATGTACTTGATCTTGTCTGGAGAACAAGGAATATAAGGAGTACCAATTCTGTCATTAGGCTTAACAACAGGAATTGGGAGACGATTTGGTGGATCGAGAGGAACATATACATCATGCATACCCTCCAGCTCCAATGGCTGAGAAGTGTTTACCTCTACGATAACTACATCTGCAGTCTGAACATAGGATGCAGTATTACCCATAGAAGTAGTAGGAATGATGTTACCCTCTTCAGTAATGGCACAAGCCTCTATGATAGCCACATCAATCTTGCCGCCTAAATATCCATAGCGAGCCAGCTGTGCAGACTCGGACAGATGCAGGTCAGCATACTCAATCTTACCGCTATTAATAGCGTTACGCATATCCTTGTTTGTCTGGTATGGCATGCGGAATGCAATACCATCAGCTCTTGCAAGACATCCGTCCTCTTCATCACCGGTAGAAGCGCCGGTCCAAAGGTTAATCTTGAAATGCTCCTTTTCCATGCGAGCAGCCAAAGCCATTGGAACAGCCTTTGGGTAACCTGATGGTGTGAAGCCTGAGGTACCAACGTTCATGCCAGGCTTAATGAAGGCAGCTGCCTCCTCAGCAGTTACAATCCTGGACTGTAATTCTTTGTTGCGTACCCTGTCGAGAATGTCAATCATCGAAAATCCTCCCCTAAAGTCACATTTCTGCAACTCAAAATTTTCTGTGCGAGACGTATTATCTTTTTCCCCTGTGACTGGTGATTATAACTTAAGGTTATAATACGCTCAAACCATAGTTATACGTTCTCGCATATATACATTATACATCACTCAAAGTCTACCACTCCAGATGCTTTCAGTCAAGAAAAGTTGCAGAAATTGTCATACAAATAAAAGGGATAGCTTACGCTATCCCCTTCTTATTGATGAAATTTTCTGTCAAAAGCAGAAGTATATTCAGCTATTATTCAAGAATTAATATACTCCTTAAACTTTTGGATATCAATTTGCCTTGGAGCATCCGGATTCTTCTCAAAATAGTCCTGATGTGTCTCCTCCGCCTCTACAAACGTCTTTATTTCTTCGGATTTAACAAACAATTTCCTCCGTTGCTTCTGATCGCTTACAGGGTCGTTAATCGTCAGATTACTTTCGGCTACTGCCGGTGGGTTGGTTCTATTGGCCATGAAGTTCAGATGAAGCTGTATTTGGGGTAAATCTTCAGGAGTGTTGTAGTATACTCCACACATAAACATCGGACCAATTAAGTCACCTTGACGATTTTCACTGTAGGGATCAGCAACAGAAAAAAGAATGTCCAACAAATAAGAAACGTCTGTCTTTTTCGGATTATATTCCACGCAAATGCCCATCAAAGCATCTACGCGCCCAGCTGTCACAGATTCATAATCCACAGGAGTTGATGCTGGATTAATATAACCGCATCTCACATTGATAACACCAGTCAATTCTTTAAAAACTGCCTGTAAATCATGAAAGCTGCCACCGGAGAAATAAATTTTCTTGGTATACATTTATGACTTCACCTCGGCTTCCGGATGGAATATATCCACTTGACGGCGGGCTGCCATGTCCACATCAAACATATTAACCAGTTCCTTCACCGCCTGGGTTGGTGAAATTATTCCGTTGAGTACAGCATCCTTGACCTCCGGCATTCTGCCCGTTATAACTGGATCATCAAAGAACAGACTATGAAGGTGTTCATCAATCATGCTGTACATCCATTCCAAAAGCTGACGATTGCGGCGCTTATTGAACACACCGCTTTCAGTTGTCATTTCTTTAAAGGCCTGTATCACCTTCCAAAGCTCTGGAATTCCATACTTTGTATAGGCTGAACACATATAGGCATGGGTTGGCCAGCCCTCTGTTGCAGGACGGATGTATTCAATCATCCGCTCATATTCGGCTCTGGCCACCTTGGCCTTCAAGAGATTATCTCCATCTGCCTTATTAATAACTATAGCATCTGCCAACTCCATGATACCCTTCTTGATCCCCTGAAGGTCGTCACCAGCACCTGTCAGCACCACCAGCATGAAAAAATCCACCATGGAGCGTACTGTGGTTTCGGATTGGCCTACGCCAACAGTTTCGATAAGAATAATATCATAGCCTGCAGCCTCGCACATCAGCATAGTCTCACGACTTTTTCTGGCGACGCCCCCCAATGTCCCCCCCGCAGGAGAAGGCCTAATAAAGGCCTCCTGACGACGGGAAAGTGTGCCCATTCTTGTTTTGTCGCCCAATATTGAGCCCTTGGTAACAGAGCTGGTTGGGTCAACGGACAAGACAGCCACTCTATGGCCAGCATCACAGAGCATATTACCGAAGGCCTCGATAATGGTACTCTTGCCAGCTCCCGGCACACCTGTAATACCTATTCTAAGTGCCTTTCCTGTATGTGGTAAAAGCCTTTGTAAAACCCGCTGTGCCTTGGCAAAATGCTTGGAATTATTACTTTCAATGAGAGTTATAGCCCGGGATAATGTCATACGGTCCCCTTTAAGAACCCCATTGACATAATCATCCTCACTTAAGACCAGCCGCCGTTTTGGTTTTGTCTTACCACTTAATAAATTAGGGTTGATATTGCCAACGGTGGTGTCCTTTATCCCCTCTATGCCGCCCATAACACTGCAGGCGAACTTTTCATTGGGCTCATCAGGAACCCAGCTTGGTTTTGAAGTGGTGTATTTTGCCATAACTCGTCACCATTACTCCTCTGCTAAATCTTCCTTGGCTCTTTCTATCAAAAGGGTCAACAGCTTTATGCCCGCCTCAGGAATATTGGTTCCTGGTGCAAATATGGCCACTGCTCCGCTTTCGTACAAGAAGTCATAATCCTGTACTGGGATAACGCCGCCGATGCAAACCATGATATCATCACGGCCCAGCTTTTCCAGCTCCTGAACCAGCTGTGGAAGGAGAGTATTATGACCAGCGGCCAAAGAGCTGAACCCAACCATGTGAACATCATTATCGACGGCATCCTGTGCAGTTTCCTCCGGGGTTTGGAAAAGAGGACCTACATCAACATCCCAGCCCATATCGGCGAAGGAAGAAGCTATAACCTTCTGGCCTCTGTCATGACCATCCTGGCCCATCTTGGCCACGAAAATTCTTGGACGGCGACCAGTAAGATTTTCAAATTCATCAGCCATTTCACGGGCCTTCTCCAAAGCACTCTTATCGGTAAACTCAGAAGAATAAACACCGGAAATGGTATGGATAACAGCCTGGAAGCGGCCAGATACCTTCTCAACGGCATCGGAAATTTCACCCAATGAAGCATGGGCACGAGCAGCATCAACAGCAGCTTCAAGGAGGTTACCATTGTCACGGGACTCTGCAGCCTTTGTAATACCCTCAAGGCAACGGCGAACATCGTCATCATTACGTTCAGCACGGAGCTTTTCCAAACGCTCGATCTGGGCCTGACGTACAGCGGTATTATCAATGGCCAAAATCTCCAGTGGATCTTCCTTTTCCAGACGGAAACGATTCAGACCAACAATGGATTCATTACCAGAGTCAATCTGGGCCTGACGGCGGGCAGCAGCCTCCTCAATACGCATCTTAGGAAGACCGCTGTTAATAGCCTTAGCCATACCACCCAGAGCCTCAACCTCCTGGATATGAGCCCATGCGCGACGGATAATTTCATTAGTGAGAGCCTCCACATAGTAAGAGCCGCCCCATGGGTCAATGATCTTACATACGCTGGTCTCATCCTGAATGTAAAGCTGTGTATTACGGGCAATGCGGGCGGAGAAGTCAGTTGGCAAAGCAATGGCCTCATCCAGCGCATTGGTATGGAGTGACTGAGTATGACCAAGGGCTGCACCCATGGCCTCCATCAATGTACGGGATACATTGTTAAATGGATCCTGGGCAGTAAGTGACCAGCCGGAGGTCTGGCTGTGGGTTCTGAGAGCCATGGACTTGTCATTGGTAGCACCGAAGGACTTAACAATCTTTGCCCAGAGCACACGAGCCGCACGCATCTTGGCAACCTCCATAAAGTAATTCTTACCAATAGCCCAGAAGAAGGAGAGCCGTTTAGCAAAGGCATCTACTGGAAGGCCAGCGGCCACACCAGTACGGATATATTCAAGACCATCAGCAAGGGTATAACCCAGCTCAATATCAGCAGTAGCACCAGCCTCCTGCATGTGATAGCCGGAAATGGAAATACTGTTAAACTTAGGCATGTACTTGGTGGTATATTCAAAAATATCACCAATGATACGCATGGACATTTCTGGTGGGTAAATATATGTATTACGTACCATAAACTCCTTAAGAATATCATTCTGGATGGTACCAGCCATTACGCTCTTATCTACGCCCTGCTCCTCACCGGAGAGAATGTAGAAGGCCAAAATTGGCAATACCGCACCATTCATGGTCATGGATACGGACATCTGATCAAGTGGAATACCACTGAACAGAATACGCATATCCAAAATAGAGTCAATAGCAACGCCGGCCTTACCAACATCACCCAAAACTCGTGGGTTATCGGAGTCATAACCACGATGGGTTGGAAGGTCAAAGGCTATGGACAGACCCTTCTGACCAGCAGCCAGATTTCTTCTGTAGAAGGCGTTTGATTCCTCAGCAGTGGAGAAGCCTGCATACTGACGAACTGTCCAAGGGCGGAATACATACATGGTGGAATATGGGCCACGAAGGCATGGTGGAATGCCGGAGGCAAAATCCAGATGATTCATGTGCTCATATTCATCATAGTTATACAGCGGTTTTATAGGAATATGCTCCATCGTTTTGCCAGTCAGCTTGTCGAAATTGGCACCGGCAGCGTCCTCAAACAGCTTACGCCATTCTTCAGGGCTTCTCTCTGGAGCTTCTTTCAGATTCATGCTGGTAAAATCAGGATTGTTAAAAGAAGCCATCACTCAATCATCCCTTTCTTCTTCTGCAGTGCCTGCAGGATTTCATAACAATTTGCCTTGACAGAAATATACTTGTCAATTCCGGCATTATCATAAGTTTCCTTAAGGTCCTTAGGGGCCTCGCCTGCCAGGAATACAGTGGCATTTGGCAACGCCTCATGGAGCATAGGAGCCAGCTTAGGCACAATATCAGGATAGGTTGCATCTGTGGAGCAGATAACCACTGCATCAGCTCCGGATTCCTTGGCAGCAGCTGCGGCCTCTTCCTCTGTAGGGAAGCCGTTATTGCCCAGAACCTCAAAGGCAC
The DNA here is from genome assembly GCF_000621545.1 of Anaerovibrio lipolyticus LB2005. Taxonomy (GTDB): domain Bacteria; phylum Bacillota; class Negativicutes; order Selenomonadales; family Selenomonadaceae; genus Anaerovibrio; species Anaerovibrio lipolyticus_A. The sequence goes on along the minus strand of NZ_JHYA01000002.1, from coordinate 34,259 downwards.
CAACCTGCAAGAAGCCAGTGGTAAAGTCTGCTCTTGCCTTGTGCTGTGGGATAGGGCCCATATTAGCCAGGAAAATCTTAACATTATCGTCATTCTTTTCCTTGTAGGCCTCTGTCACCATGCGAAGAGCCTCATAACGCTCACTCCAGCGATGTCTTTCTATTTTTTCAACTTCCTCAGCGTTTTCGGCGCATTTTGGACAAGTCATGGCACTTCTCAGCTGCTCAATGGTTGCACCAGCCTTGGCTGCCGCGATAACAGATTCCATAGAGCCCTTTTCATCCTTAATCTTGGCCAGTGCCTCATCACAGAATTTAGTGTCGATATCATCAAGATATGATGATATTTCCTCTGAACGCAGCTTCTTATTCTCCCCAAAATCCTCTGGTCTAGGGTCAAGGCGAACCTCTGTCATATTAGGATACATATTGGAACCAACAATACGGTCTCGACGAAGCTCCAGCTTCTTGAAGCGCTCGGCCAAAATAAGACCAATCTGCTCCTGAGGGTAACCCTCCTTCAGAGCCTCAACAATACCGCCCTTGGTTTCAATTACTTTGAACTCGTCCCAAATCTTTTCCTTTACCTGCTTGGTAAGGGTCTCAACAGCCCAGGAGCCGCCAGCAGGATCGATTGGCTGAAGTAAACCAAACTCCTCCTGAAGCATAATCTGAACATTTCTGGCAATACGGCGGGAGAATTCATCCCCCTTGCGGATAACCTCATCAAATGGAGGATTTTCAAAGGAATCCAATCCCCCCACAACCCCTGAGAAAATCTCCGAGGTATTACGCAGCATATTTACATAAGGATCGTATACAGTCTTGAAGAAACGGGCCGGACGGGCATGAACGTACATCTTCTGAACTTCAGCACTGCCTCCAAAGGCCTCCACAATCTGGGACCATATTGGACGTACTGCTCTCAGCTTGGCAATCTGCATAAAGAAGTTGGCGCCCATGGAAAACTCAAAGGCCACCTGTCCCGCAGCCTCGTCCACAGTAAGTCCCCGCTCCAGCATTGCCCTGATATAATCAGTGGCTACAGCCAGACTGTAGGCAACCTCCTGAATATCATTGGCACCACCATTGCTGAACACATCACTTTTTACAAAGCAAGTCTTTACACCAGGGGCATTTTTGATAGCCCACTTGGCAGCTTCATAGGCCTCGTCATAGAGCTTTGCCAAAGACTGTTTGTTTTTACCGGTTGCCACCAGTTCTCCCACTGGATTGGCACCAATAATTCCCTTAAGGATATTGGTTGACTGCCCACTAGACTTTAAATCAGCTGCCACCATGGACAGCATAGGCACAGCAGATGCTCCTGCATAAATGTAGATAGGATATTTTTCCAGCTTCAATCCATCCAACAAATCATGCACATCCTGCAGTGTGGTTACACTACAGCCCTCATCACCTGGCTTATCTGTTTCTCTGGCATCCACACAGGAAATAGTAGCCTTATCGAGAGTTATATTATAAATTGTTGACCCCCTGTCAATTTCATGCTTCAGAAGCTCATTGTTCTCCTTAGGCATGGTTTCATCACAGGCCTGAGCGATACCCCATGGAGATTCTATGTAGCCGTTTGGCTTTGCACCCCTCATAAAATCATCCATGCCAGGGAAGGATTTCTTTGGCAGGATAGGGTCAGTATCCTTCCTGAAATACATTGGAGAAAATGTAATACCCTCATAGGTTTTTGTATACATTTTCTTTTCGAATGGAGCACCCTTCAACAGGGCAATGCATGCTTCCTTCCACTCATCATAAGTAGGCGGTGTAAATTCGTCCAAAGGCACGTCAGGAAAATCAGTAACCTGCTCAGCCTTTTTCAGAATGGCCTGAAGATCCAGCTCTTCTTGGGCCTGACCGCTTTTCTCCTCATTCATTGAATTTACCTCCTTCACACAAAGTCATAAAAAAACCATCTGCCTAGAGTGTGCAGATGGAGATGATGGTGTGAACAGTGTCCCATAAAATAAAAAACCGACTTAAATAAATAAGTCGGAGATTGAGACCAGATATTCCATCCATCATAGTTCCATCCCCTACCCATCGCTCGCAGGTACAAGCATTCTTTATCAAAGGGTTGCTGGCAGCCCTTTGAATATCGCTAACGGAAATGATAAAACAGGCAGTTCTCCTGGCTCTGGATCAATGCTTGGTACGCCTTCCCAGATTACATTACCCGTAACCCAGTGACATAATTGTACCTCGCTCCCCATTACAGTGGCGGGACCGCTCCGGCTTATACCGGATTCTCTATTAAGTCTGATAGACAGACACCTGTCCTCACTCTATTCAATTTAATCTCATTCTAAATCGTTATATATTAATTGTCAATGCACAAAGGGCATATTTGTATGACAATTATTACAAAATATGCCTATGGTGACACTAATATATCACCATAGGCATACCTACTATCTCATAATAACGCCATTGTTCATGTTTTTCTTCCCTAGAAGAAAAACTTCCAATTAGCGTTTCCCTTTCAGGACTAGCTTCGCGTCGCAACGAGGTGGAATGGACCTTCTTCACCTCGTTATTATTCTTCTTATAACGTCTACTGGTATGACCAATATTGCCATGAAGGCACATATAAGCCATGTCTTTAAGGAAAGGGGCTCAACGCTTAAAACCTCGCCGCCGAATTCCACAAATACCCATTGCATGGCAAAAATAGCAAAGCTCACCAACAAAAAGGTATTATTACGGCCCAGATGCTCAAATACATTAATATGATCCGTACGGGCGTTAAAGCCATTAAAAGTAATGGCCATCATAAAGGTGGCAAAAAGCGCCGACTTCAAATATGTTACTGTAACATCTCCAAAAAGTGCCCTTACCGGTTCAAAGAACAAAATGCTCAGACAAATTACCGTAATAACCAAAGCATTAATAATGACCTGAGTAAGCATTTTTTTAGTAACAATATTCTCCTGACGGGCCACCGGCTTTTCCAGCATATACTCCTGCAAAGCTGGCTCACTTCCATAGGCAATAGCCGCCAAGGTATCCATAGCCAAGTTAATCAGCAATAACTGTATCACTGTAAGCACGATGTTTTCTCCCAGCATTGGTCCCAAAAAGCACACCAGTACAGCCGCCACATTAACCGTCAGCTGGAAGATAAGAAATTTTCTGATGCTCTTAAATATTGAACGGCCATATAGAATTGCCTTAACTACAGAACGGAAGTTATCATCAAGAATGGTAATATCTCCCGCCTCCTTGGCTACCTCTGTTCCACTTCCCATGGCAAAGCCAACCTCTGCCTTTTTTAGTGCAGGGGCATCATTTACACCGTCGCCAGTCATGCCCACCACCATGTCTAGCTCCTGAGCAATATTTACCAAACGACTCTTGTCAGTAGGCAAGGCTCTCGCCACCACCCGAAGCTGAGGTAATATTTTCTTCAGCTCATCATCTGACATTTTCTTCATTTCACCAGAGGTCAGCACCACATCATCATCAGAGTGAATAAGGCCGGATTCCTTGGCTATGGCCACAGCAGTCTCCCGCTTATCACCAGTAATCATAACCACCTGTACTCCGGCATTCTGAACCTCGCGAATAGCCCCCATAGCCTCGGGGCGAAGGTTGTCACGAATACTGATAATACCAATCAGTGTCAGACTGCCTTCAGTCTCAGCCTCACCATTTTCATTGACATGTCCCGCACCATAAGCCACCGCCAACAATCGCATAGAGCGACCAGCCTGATTATCAATATATTTTTGAATTTCATTGATAGAATTTAACGGATGCAGGGAACCATCTGCTCCCAGATACTGATGACATTTTTCCAACAATACCTCCGGGGCTCCTTTAAGATAACAAATGCATTTATCATCTTCATTTACTGCCACTGCAGAATACTTGTCCCTGGAATTAAAATATTTAAAGCCAAGGGCCTCATCACGATTAATGGCGTCGGTCAGACCAGCATCCATCAATGCCTTGATTATGGAACGGTCCGTACTGTTACCGCCGATTACAGAATCTGCTCCCGGGTGGGCACTATTGTTAAGTCCAGCGGCTTTTATAAACTTGTTGATATATTCCCCTGAAGCCTCTGTTCCCTCATTGCTTTTCAGCTCAAGATTACCAATATGCTTTAAATGTACTAAATCTCCCAGTGCTATATCTACCACTGACAGCTTTCCCTCGGTAATAGTACCTGTTTTGTCGCTAAACAAGATACTCAAGCTGCCCGAGGTTTCAATACCATTTATTTTCTTGACCAAAACATTGTCCTTCTCCATTTTCAGACTCTGAACGGAAAGGAGCATGGAGGTAAGCATTGGCAAGCCCTCAGGAACAGCACACACAATAACAGTTACAGCTACAGTGACCGCATCAATAATCAGGCGCACCCAGCCCCATAAATTGTCAGGAGCCTCCCCAGTAACAAAGGTCTTTATGAGAATGCCCAGCACAATAGCAATTGCACCTATATAGCCAAAGGCAGAAATATGATGGGCCAGCTTATCCAGCTTCACCTGTAGTGGTGTCCTGCGGGCCGTAGACTGCGCTTCCAAAGCCAACTGACCAAACAGTGTTTTATCCCCCACTACACTGGTTTCCAGATATGCCTCACCACTGCACACCACCGTACCACGATAAGCATAATGTGGATTAAGCAAATCCTCCGCATCATAGCCATCACTGGCCTCATTATCCACTGGACATTTTAATATTTCCTCAGTCTCACCATTCAATACAGACTGGTCAATATGCACAGAGCCCTCAACCAACAATCCGTCTGTAGGAAGTCGGTCCCCGGCCTGTAAAAATACAATATCCCCAGACACCACGTCACTGACAGGAATCTCCGACAATTCGCCGTCACGAAGAACCTTGGTTATATCCTTGGCAGCTTCGTCATTTCGCAGGGTCACAGCTTTACCTTCCTGATTATATTCGCTGACAGAAGCAACGCCATTGGCGATAAGAATAGCCACCATTATTCCAACGGGCTCAAACCACTCCGCCTGGCCCATAAAATAAAGTACGCCCTGAATAATCAGAGCGACTAACAGAATCATTATCATGGGGTCCTTAAACCCCTGAAAAATCTTTTTAAACAGAGAATCCCTTTCAAGCTGAGTCAGAGAATTGCTGCCATATCTGGCCCGACGTTCTTCAATTTCAGCAGAACTTAAACCCATTAAGCTCATAAAACACTCCTACACACACAACACAAAATTTACTCTGGCTGAACCTGCTTCTTTTTGCTGTAACCAATAACACACACACCCACGGCCAGTACAGCAGGAATAATTATGGAAGCCATGGAACCCAAGGCACCCTCGATTACAGGACCAATGCTGGCATCGTGAACCAGCATGCTGCCACCTGTCCAACCTAAAATACCGGCACCAAGATAAATCAGCACTGGCCAGTTATCCAACAGCTTGCCAATAATCTGGCTGCTGCCCACAACGATAGGCACACTGATAACAAGACCAATTACTACCAACAAAAAGCTGCCATGGGCGGCACCTGCTACCGCCAGGACATTATCAATACCCATGGCCGCATCAGCCACGATAATAGTTTTCACAGCCCCGGCGAAATTATCTGCCTCCTCTACATGGCCCTCCTTGGCTGGAGCCAACAGCTTAATGGCAATCGGCAATAACAGCAGACCACCCAAAGCCTGTAGATATGGGATAGACAAAAGATAAACCGCCAGCAGTGTCATAATAATTCTTATGATCACTGCTCCCGCAGTACCTACCAAAACTGCTTTCTTTTTTAGCTCATCCGGGAGACGATGGGCTGCCATTGCAATTACCACCGCATTATCCCCAGCTAAAACCAGATCAAGTATTACGATAGAAAACAAAGCTGTCCAAAAATCCAATGTCATAATTGTCATTAATTATATCTTCTCCTTCATTACATACACTAGCCCGCAAATCATCCACAGGAACATGGATGAAGGGACATTATACAATACATCATCTGTAAGGCCATTAAGGGCTACAGACACCAACCCCAGACCCAAACCAAGCATCAGGCCCTTGGAGAATTCATCAGGCATAGTCTTTTGAGGATGCAGGGCAGTAATAGTATATCCCAAAAAGAATACCAAAAAAGCGCATCCACCCACAATACCAATTTCAGCAAGATAGTTCAGATAAATATTATGGGCATGAACCAAAGTCACACTGCCATCTACAATGTAGGTATCATAAATAGGATAAACCAGCGAATAGGCGCCACCACCAATACCAAAAAGGGGATGATCCAAAATCATCTGTATGGTGCTTTCCCACATAGCAATACGCATCTCGGATGATGTGTCCACAACTGTAAACATAGTGCTCATGCGTTCAAACAGCACCGGATTCAACAACAGAAATCCTGCCACCAGCACTGCCACTGCCGCCAAAATACGCTTGTCCTTCAATACACCATAACCAGCCATGATAACTGCGATGGTAAGACAGGCGCCACGAGCATAGGTCATGGCAATACATCCCAGGGTACAAACCATAGCTACCCCTAGTGCAATACGGATACGCTTCTCAGTCAGCGTACCAAAAAGCCCCAGGAGAACGCAAACCACTATATCCAGATATGCGGCCAATATATTGGGATTCTCAAGAGTTGAAAAGACACGCTTGCTAAGCTCCGGAAAGGCTTCACCATCGACCCATTTCATTTCCGAGGTATCAATACCAAAAATAAACTGGAAAAAGCCGTAGGCCACAATAATGGCTGCTGACGCCCCCAAAGAATAAGCCAGCAATCTTACCTGCCGAGGGGTTTCCATGTTTTGGGTCACCAGCACATAAGTCAATAAATAAATTATTACCAGCACAAACCATATCGTCAGCGTATACATCTTATCAGGTGATACTAATATTGATGCTGCACTGCACAACAAGTAAACAATAATGGGCCAATGAAAGGTGGTACGCTTTACATGGAAATCCGGATCCTTCCACCAGCGAAGCAAAAATAATGCTATGCCAATTCCCATGAATACTATAGCAACCGTTTGTGATAATCCGATGAAAAAAGCCTCCATCAAAATTGATAAATAAATTGTATCCTTAACGGCCCGAGATGATGCCAATCTCTTTAACCCACTCAACTACTCTCACCTCAAAAAATCTATAATCACATTCATATAATTATAACGCAGTTGTTCAAATTTTCCCATATTTATATGGGAAAATATTCCATATAGCGTTTCCCTTTCAGGACTAGCTTCGCGTCGCAACGAGTTCAGTTTTTATCTCGTTATACAAAAAAAAGAAAAAAAATGGAACCAAAAACAATGGTCCCATTTCTCTACACTTACTAACATTGTATAAATATCTGCACAACACTGTCTACTTTAAAAGAGTACGCAAATAACCAATAAGATACAGTGAACCGGCACATATCAGAATCATGTCTGCTTCCGCACCTTCACTTTCCTTTGTGGCATTTTCAGCCAGCTCCATACCGCGCTCCAATGCCTTTTGGGGATCGCCAATAGCCTCTTTGTCCTCGACCTTTGCGCATTCCAAAAGCTCTACAGGGTCTGCTGCCCTTTCTGATGAAGGCGTTGTAAAGATAACTCTGTCCTCAGGACGCAGAAGTAGCTCCAGCATACCTTCAAAATCTTTATCTCTGAGTATTCCAAGTACAAAAATCCGCTTTTTGTCAGAATAATAATAATCCAAGTTGTCCCGAAGGGTTCTGATGCCTGCAGGATTATGGGCACCATCGATAATCAGCTCATAGCCATTACGGGACATAACCTCAAAACGGCCTGGCCATTGAACACCAGTCATAGCTTTTCTCAACGCCCGTTGTGTAATACGCAAATCATTTACAGCCAGCAACATAGCTGCCGCAGACGCCAGACTGCTATTGCCCACCTGATGCAGTCCCATCAATGCCAGTTTATAGTCAAGTGAAGCCATCTGATCATTATGGGAAACAAATTCCACCAGCTGAGTCTTTACGGTATTTCCCTCCGATTCACATCGGCCATAAGGCAATGTTGACAGAGCCTCTATCTGTAAATCAATCATGGAAGGACTCATATTGCCCACGCTGGTATTACCTAAATTAGGTGGGATGCTAAGCTGCCCCAATGGTTTAATAGGTCTGGCTTCAAAATCCTTACCAGCAATATATATATCTGCCTTATTATCCGCAGCCACCCTTTGAATGATTTCCAATGCCATACCGTCTGCGCCAGTTATTACAGGCACTCCAGGCTTTATAATACCCGCCTTGTGCTTTGCTATGCCCTCCAAAGTACCACCACATTTATCTGCGTGCTCAAAGGATACGTTGGTAATGACAGAAACCTCAGGAGTAATTACATTTGTGGAATCCAGCAGACCACCCAGACCAACTTCAATAACAGCGTATTCCACATTTTCCTTCATAAAAATGTAAAATGCCGCTGCTGTCAGTACCTCAAACTGGGTAGGGTGCTCGTCCCCCTCTCCCACCATAAAGTCACAGAGGTCACTAACCACAGTAATAGCCGCCGCCATTTTTTCCCGGCTTATTTCATTACCGTTGATAACAACCCGCTCGGTGTAAGAATCCAAATGAGGAGATGTGTACATTCCCACGCTGATGCCTGATTTTTTAAGGATTTCCGCAAGCATACAGGTAACAGAGCCCTTACCATTAGTGCCGGTTATATGAACGGTCTTATATTTATTTTGGGGATTTCCCATCAATTCAAGAAGCTTTTTTATGCGCCCAAGGCCCAAGTTCATGCCAAAGACATTAAGCTCCTCTAAATATTGTAGTGATTCTGAATAATTCATAATATCCCCCTAACAGCACTACTAACCAAAAAGGGACCGGTTACAGCTTAGCCAAATCCTCAAGACGTGCCTTCACAGCATCCATCTTTTCCTGATAACCAGCCAATTTTTCCTTCTCACCAGCAACTACATCAGCAGGAGCCTTTGCAAGGAAGCCCTGATTGGACAGCTTCTTGTCCAGACGAGAAATTTCTTTCTCCAGCTTGGCCATTTCACCATTGAGACGGGCAGTTTCCTTCTCCACATCAATCAGATCCTTCAATGGCAGGAAAATTTCCACACCGTTTACAACACCAGCCATGGCATTTTCCGGCTTTTCAGCTCCAGCCGCCATGTGAGTAACAGGCTCAGCAGAAGCCAAAACAGTAAGATAGCCCTCGTTATCAGCAAACACCTGACGCAAGGATTCATCAGTAAAGTTAAGTACAACCTCACTCTTCTTGCTTGGAGCCGCATTTACCTCCAGGCGGAGAGCACGAATGGTCTTTATAGTCTCCATAATGGTGGTCATGCTGCTTTCACTGGCCTCGTCAATGAGATCAGCAATAGTCTTGTCCTCAGCAGGCCACTGGGATACCATAATGCTCTTGCCCTCATGTGGAATATGCTGCCAAATTTCCTCGGTAATAAATGGCATAAATGGGTGCAACAGACGCAGAGTACGCTCCAATACATAGCCCAATACATACTGGGCAGTCTGACGAGGCTTAACGTTTTCCTTGTCATAAAGACGTGCCTTGGAGAGCTCAATGTACCAGTCGCAGAACTCACTCCAGATAAACTCATAAATCAGACGGCCAGCCTCACCCAGCTCGTACTTCTCCAGATTTTCGGTAACGCCCTGGGCTGTCTTGGCGAAGCGTGACAGAATCCACTTATCTGCCATGGTGTAATCTTCCGCAGCCGGTACAAAGCTCTTGTCAAAGCCTTCCAGATTCATCAGCATGAAACGGGAGGCATTCCACAGCTTGTTGGCAAAATTACGGGCAGATTCAACACGCTCGTTATAAAAGCGCATATCATTACCAGGAGTATTGCCGGTAATCAGCATAAAGCGCAGAGAGTCAGCACCATATTCCTCAATCATTTCCAGTGGATCAATACCATTTCCAAGGGACTTGGACATCTTACGGCCCTGACTATCCCTTACAAGGCCATGGATATAAACAGTCTTAAATGGAATATCCTTGCCAAATTCCAGACCCATCATTACCATACGGGCAACCCAGAAGAAAATAATATCATAACCAGTTACCAGAGTAGCGGTAGGATAAAAATGCTTCAGCTCGGCAGTCTCCTCAGGCCAGCCCATGGTCTCGAATGGCCACAAGCCAGAGGAAAACCAGGTATCCAGTACATCCTCATCCTGACGTACATTCTTGCTGCCGCACTTAGGACACTGGCAAATATCATCACGGGATACAGTGGTCTCACCGCAGTCGTCGCAATACCATGCAGGAATACGATGTCCCCACCACAGCTGACGGGAAATACACCAGTCACGAATATTATCCAGCCACTGGCAATAAATCTTGGTGAAGCGCTCTGGAACGAACTTAATACGGCCATCTCTAACAGCATCAGCTGCTGGCTTTGCCAGAGTATCCATCTTTACAAACCACTGGGTGGAAATCATTGGCTCAATAGTGGAATGACAACGGGAGCAATGACCTACTGCATGCTCATGGTCCTCAATGGAAACCAGAGCGCCAATTTCCTCCAGCTCCTTTACCAGAGCTTTACGGCACTCATAGCGGTCCATGCCCTCATACTTGCCGGCACCTTCCAGCATCTTACCAGTGTTTGACAGAACCTTCACCTGCTCCAGATTGTGACGCAGACCCATCTCATAGTCGTTAGGGTCATGGGCAGGGGTAACCTTTACTGCACCAGTACCAAAGGCAGAATCAACATATTCATCAGCAAAGAGCGGAATTACGCGATTAACAACTGGCAAAATTACATTCTTGCCAACCAAGTCCTTGTAACGCTCATCATCAGGATGAACAGCCACACCAGTATCGCCAAACATTGTCTCTGGACGGGTGGTTGCAACCTCTACATATTTATCTGGCTCGCCTTCCACCTGATAACGAATATGCCACAGATGGCCCTGCTCAGTTTCATGCTCTACCTCAATATCGGAAATAGCGGTATTACAATCAGGACACCAGTTGGTAATGCGGGTACCCTGATAGATAAGACCTTTTTCATAAAGGCTTACGAATACCTCGCGAACAGCCTTGGAGCAGCCCTCATCCATGGTAAAACGCTCTCTGTCCCAATCCAAAGAAGAACCAAGGGAACGAAGCTGGCTCATAATACGGCTGCCAAACTTTTCCTTCCACTGCCATACTCTTTCCAAAAACTTTTCACGGCCCAGCTCATAACGGTTGGTGCCTTCCTCACGAAGAGCCCCCTCAACCTTGGCCTGGGTAGCTATACCAGCATGGTCGCAGCCCGGCATCCAAAGAGTATTATAGCCCTGCATACGGCGCCAGCGGATAAGAATATCCTGAAGAGTATTATCCAAAGCATGGCCCATGTGAAGCTGGCCAGTTACATTAGGAGGCGGAATAACGATGCTGTAAGGCTCCTTCTCCTCGTCTACTACTGCGTGAAACAGCTTGTTTTCTTCCCAATAACCATACCATTTTTTCTCAAAGGATTTTGGGTCATAAACCTTAGGGATATTATTTTCTTCCATATTCATTACCTCCAACATTTTTTGAAATGAGGTGAAAAACAAAAAAGCACTTTCATCCATAAAGGACGAAAGTGCCTGCTTTCGTGGTACCACCTAAATTCCTTAAAATCCAAAAGATTTTAAGCTTCTTTACATAACGCCGTTTCCGCGTCCCGACCTACTATACCTTCAGCCAGGAAACTCCAAAGCTACCTTCTCTGCCGCACACCCGGAAGGCTCTCACCTACCCCTTCCTCTCTTGGGGGCTGCTTTTGCAGATACTCCTCTTCTTCATCGTCTTTAACTTGTCTTAGTTATTTAAATTGTATTTTATGGTGCGGACGAGAGGGGTCGAACCTCCACGCCTTGCGGCACTGGATCCTAAGTCCAGCGCGTCTGCCAGTTCCGCCACGCCCGCAAAAACTTTACTAAGTATATCAATCTTTAGGCTTTTTTGTCAAGACTAGCAGAAAATGCTTAATCTATTTTTATCTTCAGCAACCGCATGGCCTGTTCTACTGTATCAATCATATTCTGCCTTGCATTTTTAGGCTCCATGGCCTCAGAGAGAGATACAACTCCACGCAAAATAGGGAAAAATGCATCTATACCGTGCTCGTTGCAAGCCGTGGCCTCCGGGGTTACACAGCCTGCAAAGGCAAGCACTGGCTTATTGTATTTTTTGGCAATTCGGGCCACACCAACAGGAGCCTTTCCCATTACAGTCTGTCCGTCAAGACGCCCCTCACCAGTAATGACCAAATCCGCCTTGGCTATATGATCTTCCAGCTTGGTTTCTGCCAAAACAATCTCTATACCGGATTCCAAGGTGGCATTTGTATATGTGAGAAAAGCAAAACCCATTCCACCAGCCGCCCCGGCTCCGGGAGCATTAGCATCAGCATGGGAATATTTTTCCTTGGATATACGGGCATAATCCCCCATCCACTTGTCCATTAAAGCTATATCCTCGGGACTGGCCCCCTTCTGTGGACCATAAATTGCACTGCATCCCTTTTCGCCGCAAAGAGGATTAGTTACGTCACAGGCTATGCGGAAGGAACAATCCTTCAACTCTGGCGTAACCTTACTGTCATCAATACGGCAAAGGGTCTTTAAACCCGCTGCTCCAAAAGGAATTGGCTTATCATCTGCATCCAGCATATCATAGCCAAGAGCCTGAAGCATGCCAACACCGCCGTCATTGGTGGCACTGCCCCCAATACCGATTATGAAATGACGGCAACCCTTGTGTATTGCATCCAGTAAAATCTCGCCAACGCCATAGGTGGTGGTATAAAGAGGATTGCGCTCACTATCAGGCACCAAAGTAATGCCTGCAGCAGCAGCCATTTCTACAATGGCTGTTTTCCCGTCAGATAAAATGCCATACTGAGCCCTTATCTTATTTCCCAGAGGGCCAGTTACTTCAACGCTCTGTAGCTTTCCACCCATACCAAGCGTCAATGCCTCCACTGTGCCCTCACCACCATCAGCCAGTGGCAAAACCGTTGTTACTGCCTCAGAATACACCTTCTTAATACCGGTCTCAATAGCCTTACCAGCTTCCAGAGAAGTTAGACTTCCCTTTAATGAGTCAATAGCGATAACAATATTCATGGCTCTCTCCTATGCAGCTCTCACTATATCATTTTACGGCAGACAGAATGTTTTTATATTCCTTGGTAAGATAATTCAGAATGATATTCATCATGGCATTGGCCTGATCCCCATCCATCTTACCATCAGGATTCATCATGCAGCATGTAAGAATCAGGCTGCCATCGTTATCTACAACATATTTAAAAGGCTTCAGCGTAATATTCCAGTTGTTAATAGCCTCATAAACCTTGGCCTTATTTGTGTCATTCACTACACTGCTGGCAATCTGGACCTGCATTACAGAAAAAGCACTTTCATCCACCACAATGATAAACGGAATGTTCTGTCCTTCCACACTGAAGGCAGAGCGAAATACTGATGTCTTCAGCTGATCGTTCATATCCTGGCGGGTGAACATGGTTAAGTTATGACTAGTTAAATACTCCTGAAAAATTTCTGCCTTTTTACTCATCTTTTATGCCTCCCAGTACGTTGCAATTATTCGCTGTAATGTATTTTCATCAAGATCCTTTTCAGAATAGACCTTTACTCCATTCTGTTTTAATAAAGCAGCCGTAACACCTTCTCCATCAATTTTGTTACCACTAAAGCTGCCATCATAAATAACATCCTTACCACAGGATGGGCTGTTCGCCTTTAAAATAGCCACCTGAACTCTGTGCTTTTTCACAATATCCAGAATATTTTTAGCCCCCTGGATAAAATGTGCTGTCACATCTTTCCCATCTTTATTAACTACCTTTGCTGTTCCCTTCAGCACATCACGTCCATCACCATTCTGAAGCTCAGCTGGTGGCCGTGGTATAGGCAAATTACCTGCAGATTCGGGACAGATAGCCGTCAAATAGTGGCTATAACGCATCAGAAGCTCATCGTCATTGGAGCCCCCACTATACTTAACTTTATTTCCTAATAGACACGATGAAACTAAAATCATTTTAAAAATTCAAACCTTATACTTACACAGAAGTGGGCTGATGCAATAACAGCACCAACCCACTGGACCTACACACTTACTTTATTTCTTGCTTTTGAGGTACTCATCAATGGCTGCAGCAGCCTTCTTGCCGGCACCCATTGCCAAAATAACAGTTGCTGCACCTGTAACAATATCGCCACCAGCAAATACGCCTTCCTTGGTAGTAGCACCAGTTTCCTCGTCTGCAATAATATTGCCACGCTTGTTGGTATCCATACCAGGAGTAGTGGATGCCACAATAGGGTTAGGGCCATTACCGATAGCCATAATTACAGTGTCCACATCCAGCTCAAACTCAGAGCCTTCCACAGCCACTGGACGACGACGGCCAGAAGCATCAGGCTCGCCCAGCTCCATGCGGATGCACTTTAAGGATTTAACCCAACCATTTTCATCACCAATGATTTCCACAGGATTATTGAGGAGCTTAAAGTCAATACCCTCCTCCTTGGCGTGATGAACCTCCTCAGCACGGGCTGGAAGCTCAGCCTCACTGCGACGATATACAATATAAACCTTATCAGCACCCAAGCGCAAAGAAGTACGGGCTGCATCCATGGCAACATTACCGCCGCCTACTACAGCCACCTTCTTGCCCATGGCAATTGGAGTTGCATGATTTGGGAAATCGTAAGCCTTCATGAGGTTGCAACGGGTAAGGAACTCATTGGAGGAATATACACCATTGAGGCTTTCACCCGGAATATTCATAAAATGAGGAAGGCCAGCACCAGTACCAACGAATACAGCATCAAAGCCCATCTCATCCATCAGCTCATCTACAGTAAAGAGACGACCGGCAATGGAGTTAACCTCAATGGTAACACCCATCTTCTGAAGATTATCAATCTCACGCTTAACGATTTTGTCCTTAGGGAGACGGAACTCCGGAATTCCATAGGACAGTACACCGCCAGCCACATGAAGTGCTTCAAAAATAGTAACCTTGTAGCCCTTGCGAGCCAAATCACCAGCACAAGTCAGACCAGAAGGACCAGCTCCAATGATGGCCACCTTCTGGGCATCAGGAGCAAACTCAATAGGCTTAACCTCTTCGTTTTTATCCAGCTGATAATCAGCCACAAAACGCTCCAAACGGCCGATAGCCACGGATTCACCCTTATGAGTAAGGACACAGTTCTTCTCGCACTGATTTTCCTGTGGGCATACACGACCACAAACTGCTGGCAGGGAACTGGACTCCTTGATAATGCTGATAGCACTGTCAAAATCTCTTTCCTTGATTTTGCCGATAAAGGCAGGAATATCAATACCTACAGGACAGCCAGGACGGCACTGGGGATTCTTGCAGCCGAGACAACGGTTGGCCTCAGCCACGGCAGTTTCCTCATCATAGCCCAAAGCTACCTCCTGAAAATTATGAGCGCGAACCTGTGGGTCCTGCTCCGGCATTTTATGCTTTTCCAATACAAGAGCCATTACCAATTACCTCCCAAGACCGATATTGCAAACATGATCCTTAGCCTTTGCTTCCTGTTCGCGGAACATACGGCCACGGGACATGAGATTATTGAAATCTACCAGATGACCATCAAACTCAGGGCCATCAACACAAGCGAACTTCATCTCGTCACCCACCTGCACGCGACAGCCACCGCACATACCAGTACCATCAACCATTACAGGGTTCAAGGAAACGATAGTCTTAATTCCCAGCGGACGGGTAGCATCGCAGACGCTCTTCATCATAATGCCAGGGCCAATAGCAGTAACCTGGTCAATCTTCTCCCCACGGTCCACCAGCTGCTGAAGTGCAGTAGTAACAAAGCCCTTCACACCATAAGAGCCATCATCAGTAGCAATAATAACCTCATCGGAAATAGCTCTCATCTTGTCCTCAAAAATCAGAATATCCTTGGTCTTGGCACCCATAATGGAAATAACCTTGTTGCCAGCCTCATGCATAGCACGGGCAATAGGATAAACAGGGGCAACACCAATACCGCCACCAATGCACACAACGGTTCCCATATTACCATCAATTTCAGAAGGCTGTCCCAAAGGACCAGCAAAGTCCACAATGGAATCCCCCTCATTAAGGGCACTGAGCTGCATGGTGGAAGCACCAAGAACCTGGAAAATCAAGGTAATGGTACCCTTTTCCACATCAAAGTCAGCAATGGTAAGAGGAATACGCTCCCCCTTCTCATCTACACGCAATACGATAAACTGGCCGGCCTTTGCCTTTTTAGCCACTCTTGGAGCCTCAATATCCATGTGGAAAATACCAGGAGACAGCTCCTTTTTGTACATAATCTTAAACATTGTCTACTCTCCTTAATACACTTAACCTAAAACACCCTGGAGATAAGCTTCCAGATTACTCTTAATAGGCATGAGATAAAGATTTGCATCCCTTTCCTCAGCAAACTTCAATGCTTTCTTGGAAAACTCAATGCTCCATTCCAAAGTAGGCTGGAATCCTTTAGGGAAAATTACATTATTCTTAAGCTCCCAATAACTCTGGGAACGCTCGGACATAACAGGGGATACACCCCAATACACATTCTGCCCCTCCAGCATATCCGCATACATTTCCATAAAACGTATGTCAAAGAAAGGCTGGGTAAAGAAGCCAACGGCTCCCGCCTGCAGCTTGCGCTGAATGCGATAAAGCTCCTGGCGCATGCTTCCACGGTACTGGTCAATACCAGCATAAACCTTAACCTCTGGCATCTCCTGATGGAACTTGGAAATAACATCGGTGGTAACAGTAGGATAAAATTTATGGCTCATATCCTGAGGCGGATCACCTTCAATAACCAGCACCTCAGTGATACCACTCTGACGAAGCTCAGGCCGCATGGAAAGTGGCTGTGATAAATCCACATCAATAGCTCTGATGTGTGGCATTACCGCCGGAAAATACTCCTGGGCAATAGCCGCCCCCTGCCAGCTTCTCATATCAAATCTCAGCAGGTCAGGAATATTAATCAGCTCCACCCCTGGAGCATTCTTCTTAACTATCTGCAAATCATCCCGCAGACCATCTTCGCTGCGGGGAATGAGTTCAACGGAAATTCTCCCCAATTCTTTCACTTCTTTTCGATTAAAACTTTAGAACAAACCAGTAATTTTACCATTTACATCTATGTCCATATTCTCAGCCGCCGGCTTTTTAGGAAGTCCCGGCATAGTGAGAATATCTCCTGTAAGTGCCACGATAAAGCCTGCTCCCGCAGAAATACGAAGCTCCTTGACGGTAATCTTAAAATTCTTAGGACGGCCCAGCTTGGTTGGGTCATCAGACAGAGAATACTGTGTCTTGGCCATACATACAGGCATCTTATCCAGCCCAAGCTCTTCAATTTCCTTCAGCTGCTTCATGGCAGGGCCAGTGAATACAACACCATCGCCGCCGTAAACGCGCTTAACGATGGCCTCAATTTTCTCTGGAATGGACTGCTCCACCTCATAGGTGAAGTTGAAATTATTAGGCTTTTCAGTAGCTGCCAGCACCTTTTCAGCGAGGGCAATACCGCCTTCGCCACCCTTGGCCCAAACCTCGGAAAGGGCTACCTCAGCACCAAGCTCGTTGCATTTCTTCTCAACGAAGTCCAGCTCCTCCTTGGTATCCGTAGGGAAAGCATTAATAGCCACCACAGCAGGAAGGCCAAAGGCCTTAACAGTTTCAATATGCTTAATAAGATTTTCAAGACCCTTTTCCAAAGCGGACATATCAACCTTGCCCAGCTCTGTCTTAGGCAGACCGCCATGCATCTTCAAAGCACGGACAGTAGCTACAATAACCACTGCAGAAGGCTTCAGACCAGCAAAACGGCATTTTATATCCAGGAATTTCTCAGCACCAAGGTCAGCACCAAAGCCTGCCTCAGTTACAACTATATCTGCGAATTTAAGAGCGAATTTAGTTGCCATGACGGAGTTACAGCCATGGGCAATATTGGCGAAAGGACCGCCGTGAATAAGAGCTGGTGTCCCTTCAAGAGTCTGTACCAAATTAGGCTTAATGGCATCCTTAAAGAGCAGTGTCAATGCACCGGTTACATTCAGCTCATCAGCCCGAACAGCACGGCCATCACGGGTATATGCCACCACAATCTGACCAAGGCGCTTCTTCATGTCCTCCAAATCAGTGGCCAAACACAAAATAGCCATCATTTCAGAGGCCACAGTAATATCAAAGCCAGTCTCACGGGGAACGCCATGGGCCTTGCCCCCCATGCCGATTACCACATGACGGAGAGCACGGTCATTCAAGTCCAGTACACGCTTCCAGGCAACACGGCGAACATCGATATCCAGAGCATTACCCTGCTGGATATGATTATCAATAACCGCCGCCAGCAAATTGTGGGCTGTGGTAATAGCGTGGAAATCACCAGTGAAATGAAGATTAATATCCTCCATAGGAACCACCTGGGCATAACCACCGCCTGCAGCACCACCCTTTAAGCCAAAGCATGGGCCAAGGGAAGGCTCACGAAGAGCAACAGCAATGTTCTTCCCCATCTTATGGAAGGCATCTGCCAAACCAACACTGGTGGTAGTCTTTCCTTCTCCTGCTGGAGTAGGATTAATTGCGGTAACCAAAATCAGCTTGCCATCCTCGTTTGCCTTTACCTTGTTCCAGGCATCCAGAGAAATCTTAGCCTTATATTTGCCATACATCTCCAAATCATCTTCAGCAATGTTCAGGGACTTGGCCACCTGGGCTATAGGCTGCATTTTAGCTTCCTGGGCAATCTCAACATCAGTTTTCATTTAGCATCCTCCTAAAATCCAATCCAACTATCGCTCACATTAACTTTGTGTAAAGTTACACTAAAATATTATACTATAAATGAAACACCATGCCAACAAAGAGAATTCCATATAGAAAACAATATCATAGATAGCTTATTCTCCCATTTAGTTGACTTTTGATACCATCAATGATATTATTAAAATGATATTCACATATATAAAAATTTAGCTTTTTATGTATATCCAAAAATGGTATAATCTTATAAAAGATAACTTACGGAAAGCGTGATGTATATGAGCCTTGAACTTAAACTTATGGAATCCTATAATGATGGTCTCTCCAAGGGCATTATCAAGGGTGAGAATGCTGCAAATCGTCGTACGGCCATGCGTATGCTGAGAGCTGAGGAGCCTATTGAGAAAATTGTCAAGTACACCAGCCTTACTGAGGAAGAAATTCAGGTATTGGTTGGCCAGGTTCGTTAATCTGACAACTATTAATAATGTAATGTAAACATAAAATGCCAGGAAGTTAGCTTTAGCTATGCTCCCTGGCATTTTTGTATTTGTACATCGATATTACTTATTCAATTATAACGCCATTGTTCAAATTTTTCTTCTTTAGAAGAAAAATCTTCCAATTAGCGTTTCAACGAGCTGGGAGATATGCTCACCAGCTGTTGTAGTTTGTTTTCCCCCACCTAAAGAGGAAGGGGACATCTTAAAGCTCGTTATAATACTACAATTGATTATTAATCACGGATGGAGGCATCTTCTTCCCTTTCCCGTGACTTCAAAATATTTAGCGAAGTTGCACGGCTTAAGCCTACAACATTCATCAATATAGTAATTTGCTTTTCCTTGTCAACATCCATCAAATTTAAGACATCTAATGTCCCCTCAATCTTACCACTAACATATCCTTGCCATCGTTCCCTGTTTAATATATCTTTGATACTAGCCTTCACGTCTTCAGGTATTCCAGACATTTTTTCACCTCACATTTCTATATTTTTCTCTAGCAGATTTAAATTTCCTACATTTGCATAACGGGAAAAAACTATGTTTTAATTATATGCCGTACAAGTAAAATTTTCAATAATAAAATTAACTTAAATAGTATTTATTTTAATTTATTTGAACATTATACTGACGAACAGGAGGCGAAAAAATGTCACGTTTTAAAGAATTACGCAAAAAAGCCGGCTTAACTCAAGATGAACTAATTAATAAATTTAACATAGAATATGGCAGGAAATATACTCCTGCTGCCATCTCACAGTTTGAAAACGACAAGAGAATCCCAGAGACAAATGCTCTGATAGATTTTGCAAATTTTTTTGGCGTTACGATTGACTATTTACTAGGGATAGATTCGGTGGGTCGCTTTCCGGAGGATATATCCGTGGAGGAAATCGCTTTAATTAAAGCCTATCGCCAGGCACCGGAGCACATCACTAAAGCTATTCAAAGTATACTGGAACCATATAATAATTGGTATATTATTAGTACTAACAACGAAACAGTTGCAGAAGAAAATAAATAAAACAGCTCAATCGACATTCATTGCTCCCCTGTATTTGGGAAAAAGAGGGCTTGCCCATGTACCATGACTTGGTACAAAGGGCAATCCCTCTTTTAATTTGCTTTATTATTGTAAAAAATGTCTAAGTCCATGCCAGCGGAATTAGGCCCAATATCCTTATCAATCACAAAACGTGACATCCTATTCTCCTCCTAAACATAAGTATATAAAAAGAAATAAATCTCATTTAAGTTTAATGCAGTCTTGTAGTATTAACTCAAATGGTATATACTCTTTTTTGTAGATATATACTTTAACAGAAAGGATGATTTTTATGAGTTGTCACGAAATAGGCAGAGGTGTAGATGTAATAATGCGTCAGGTACTGGACATGTATGATGAGGGTAAAATATCAAAAGAGGCCGCTTTGGAAATGGTGAAGAAATTTCCTAAGGCCGTTCACTGGTGCGATGGAAATGAAGATGAAGCACAACGTACTTTAACCTTAACACACTGTGCTGCATGTTTGCACAAATACGAAGAAGATGACGAAATCATGTGTGTTGATGTATTGGATTCTCGCAGCTATGATATTAATATTTCAGAATTCCGCATTATAGACGCTTGGTATGAAAGTATGGAAAAAAACGATTTTAACGGCCGCTCACTGTGCAGATCCTGCTTTAATAAATTTTTCGATTCACTTATCGCTACCGATGATATGAAGAAACTTCTTGAGGCCTATTCTAAACATGAAGCTTAAAAATGTACCTTATAAAGTAGATATTCAAAGACGCAGGAATTTACTTATTACTATTATTTGATTGAGTATTAAATGGAGAAGAATAAAAATGAGTGAGCGACTTAACTATCTCAGATACCAAATGGCCATCAGAGAATATATATTAGAAGGTCGAGCAGAAATGGCCGAGGAAATTGCATTAAATATGTTCCGTGACAATAAGCCGATGGAGGAAATCACCAAATATACCGGCATCTCAGCTGAAAGGATTCAGGAACTGTCCCAGGAACTCTAATGCTTTACCGCAAAAGACTTATCCCGTCTGATTGGCTGCATAGCCGCCAATCAGACGGGATTTTTGTATTGACCATAGTCTATCTATATCATATATCATCTTCATGGATATAGTTTCTTCAATATACTGTTGCTCTTCTGCTAAATACGCCTAATGCTACTTATTCTTAATATATCATCGTAATATTGTAAATTATCAAAATTATTTTAATAAATTTTAAAAATAGTCTTTGATTAATTCTTATTGTCGTTTTATTATATTAATAGAATCTAGCGACCTACCTTAACATTACCTAATCCCAACAGTTTCTACCCTAATAAACTTTTTCATGTTATAATTTATTTGACGCAAAGGAGATTCACCATGAAAGACCAGCGTTCTGTTGCACAGCAACAAGTTGAAAACGACATCGCCAACAAGATATACAATCCCATGAATGATGTCCTTTTCAAGTTCATCTTCGGCAAAGATGAGAGGAAGAATATCACCATTGATTTACTGAACGCCATACTAAACCGCACTGGCAAACAGGCTATCAAGGATATTCAGTTCAAAAATAGTGAAATTGTTCCGTACTATGAAGATGACAAGCTTACTCGTCTCGATATTTTCTGTATTACAGAAGACGAAACCAAGATTGACGTAGAAGTTCAGCTGATCAATAAAAAGGACATGGAGCGACGTAGTCTGTTTTACTGGTCACAGATGTATCTGATGGGGTTAAACAAGGGAGATGACTATATCACTCTCAATCCAGCCATAACCATAAACATCCTGGGACATAAAATCTTCCCTAATGAGCCACTTCATTCAATGTATAGTATTTATAACATTGAAACTGGTCGCCGGCTAAATGAGGATTTGGAGCTGCATTTTCTTGAAATACCAAAATTCCAGAAAAAGCCTATTGGTGAAATGACCCGTATGGAACGGTGGCTGGCATACTTCTCAAACAAGCTAGATACTGAGGAAATGGAGGAACTTGTTATGAGTGACGCTACTATAAAAAAGGCCGTCAATGACACTGACATCTTTATGATGGATTTCGAAGAACGGCTCAAATACATAAATCGTCAAATGGCCATTATGGACTACAATACCGATATGCGTGTATCCCGCGAAGAAGGCCGCGAGGAAATGGCAAATAATATAGCCCTTGCCATGCTCAAAAAAAATGAACCTATTGAAAAAATAGCCGAATATACAGGCCTCACAACTGAACGCATTCAAGAGTTGGCCAAGGAAATTTAAATTTTTTACACCAAAAACTTATCCCGCCTGACAGGTGGCTCAAAGCCACCGGCAGACGGGATTTTTTCTCCTCTCTTGCACCTTGCTGGAATACTATTAACTAAAATGAATATCTGTTGGGTTAGAATAGAATAGATACTGTCTATCATTGTCATTCACATTGACAATAGTATCAAATAATAGTACCATTTACATATGAATAAGAAAAATATTGCTACACTTAACGATATATTTTTCAACCCTGTAAAAGCTGGTATTAAATGGTCTGATATCGAAGCGTTATTTATATCTCTAGGTGCCACCATTACCGAGGGAAACGGTTCACGGGTAAGGGTACTTTTAAATGGAGAACGCGCTGTTTTCCACCGACCCCATCCCGAAAATACTACTGATAAAGGAGCAGTAAAAGCTGTTAGGCGTTTTTTAAAAAATTCGGGGGTGAATAATTATGATGTATAAGGGCTATATTGGAAAAGCCGCTTTTGATGAAGAACAGCATATTTTTGCTGGTGAAGTTATTAATACCAGAACAGTTATTACCTTCCAAGGAGAGTCAGTAAAAGAGCTTGAAGCTGAGTTCAAAGCCTCTGTTGATGATTATTTAGAATGGTGTAAAGCTGATGGGGTTGATCCAGAAAAACCTTTCTCTGGTAAAATCAATGTTCGATTTCAACCAGAGCTCCATCGCCGTGCCTCGATTGCAGCCAAGCTGCAGGGCATATCATTAAACACATTTATTGCTGATGCCGTCAATGAAAAAATTGGTAGAGTTGCTGCTCAAGCTGGCTTATAAATTCATTTTATATTGTCTTTAAAAGACACATCCCGTCTGACAGGTAGCGTAATGCCACCAGCAGACGGGATTTTTAGGTTCGTCACAGAGATTTTTTCACAGACTCTTCAGAACTAATCTTTCGTCATTTCATAGGCCAGTTGATAGGACTCCCATTGTTTAGGCTTCTTTTCTGCAAATGCCAAACCTTCTTCAGCAGCCTTCCTATACCACATTAAAGCTTTTTCCTTGTCTTGATTCTCTCCACTTGCATACTCATTTCCAAGAACAAACATGGCATAGGTGCCTCCAGCCTCTGCAGCCTTTTGATACCATTTCAAGGCTTCATTTTTATCCTGCTCCACACCGAATTTCCCATGTTCGTAAGCATAACCCCGTCGTGTCATATCATATATGTCATTTTCATTCGTTTGCGCCAAAACATCCATAATAATTCCGTCCCAAAGTCCGCCACCTATCATCGCCCCACCAATAATAAAGGATGGTCCAATCGTAACCTTCTCTGCTACCTGGCGATACAAGTCCATGGCTTTCGTCTTATCCTGCTCAACTCCTTTGCCAGACTCATAGGAACGGGCCAACAAAAGAACAGCCTTAAGATTTCCGGCACATGCATCTTCATATTTTTCTGCTTTTAATGCACGTCTGGCCAAAGTATATAAGTTTTCTAGCCTAACCCCGTCTTCCATAATTATATTTGCACCAGCAAAATTATTTGGACACGGAGGCCAGATTATTCATATAACTATTATGAGGTATCTATTTTAACATTCCATAAAGTAGATTGCTCTATCTTTATAACTTTTCTCATTCGAACCTATCGACGTCAACATAATACCCTGCTATTTCTCCTACGTCCGTTATTTTTCCATACACGACTGTGGTTTTATTAATATTCAAGTTATAGATAGCTGATTTTGCTTCTTTACTCTCAGGAAAGCAGTTAATAAATGAGTGTGGCAAAGAAAAATTTTTATCCCCTACATCTACTCCAACCTGAATAACTTTTCCATTAGATTCAATATTCATGACTTTGCCGCCAATAATTTTAACATATTTTCCAGTATATAAATTATTGGCACGTGCTGGATTATTTTTGAGATCATTGTACAAATCCCACACTCTTACTTCAGAATATTTATTTCTTTCAGCTTCTTCCGCTTTTAATCGCAGTTCTTCCGCTGTTACTCGCTTTTTTTCCTCATTTTTCTGCCAAGCTATCCACTCCTCATATTCGGCTTGGTCATCATATCTTTGTTGAAGATCTTTTAAAGCATTGTCTCTCGCAAAAATTTCATTTGTATATTTTGCATATACTCGATACCTGTCCTCAACAAATTTTTTGGATTCTTCATCAAGATTGTTCATTTTGTCAATATTTTCTTTATTTATTTCGAGATAGTAAAGAGCTGTCTCTTTTCTCGATATTTCATCCTCGGACTTTAGTACATCCAATTTATAGATATCATCAAACATAGCTCTATCTTCTGTGGAAAGGGCTGCTATTTCGCGGTCTAAGTTTTCATTGGTAGTTTTTTTACTGCCGGATATTACGACCATATACGATAATGAAAAGCATAGTACAAATATTCCAATAGCCTTCATTGAAGTTAATTGTTTCTTGTGTAAAATTTCATAGTCAGCATTTTCATTTTGTGACATACCTTTTGTCTTTATCTTGTAGTAAATAAACGCACATATACTTACTGGGATTCCTATTAAAGAGACTAATGCCAATAAACCTGCTATAATTACAACCAAATTCATATAACTACCCCCATTTACATAGTTATTATAGATTGCCTTAAAGCTTTCAATAGTGGCCATTAATGGATTGCTTCATAGAATAACATTTCTCTTAGCCTTGTACTGCCTTTATGACTGATTTTTTTCCATTTGGTAAAATGCCCCTCTATTTTGTATGTAGAGGGGCATATTTTAGATTTTTTCATAAAATTCATCATTAAAAACTTTACGTCCATAGAATTTCATCTTATATGCAAGGTAAAAAGCAGTTTCACCCGCTGGCATAAAAACGCTCGTTTCAGCCCAGCTTCCACTAGGTGGTAAAAATCTCCAACCATCTTTACCAGTCGTATCAAAATACATTTCTCTTAAATCCCAATTATAAAAGAATCGTGCTTGTCTTACGCCTGTTATTTTACCTTCTCCTCCGTTATAAAAGTCGTTTACGTTATTATATGCGCTAGATGCAGTTATGATGTTTACACTGATAATATACTGAGGTGGATTATATTTTTCTACATTTAGCGTTGTACGGTCAACATACCATGCTGATCCCATGTGACCATCACATAAAATCAAGTTTCTATTACCATTAAGGTAAGTAGGATAATTTGCACTGGCCATAGCTGCAAATGACAATAACAACAAACTTAAAATCATTAATACTATTTTTTTCAAAGTAATTCCTCCTCTGTATAATACTTCTACTAATATTTTTTCAATATATTATTAAATCTTACCAAATTATATTGGTTTACCGTAAGGTACCCTGTAATGTTTATTTATATATGATACTAAATTTTTTTCAACTGGATGTGTGGTAAAAAAATCGTACATAGTACGCAATGTATATAAATACTCTCCATCGCGTTGCATCGAAAGGACTTGATTATAACTTATGCTGTAATGTGTTGTCTCATAATCATCGGCATTAGGGATTACTATTTTTACATAACAATCATATCTATCCCCACCATCATAGCCTGATGATTCTTTAATACTTCCTGTCATGAGATAAGCCGTGTTTCCATCAGAATATTCGCCAAGGTAAAAATCAGATGCTTCGATATGGGATTGGAATCCAATAACAAAAAGCATGAAGGTTAAGAAAAAGAATAATTTTCTTACGTTAGATAAGTATTTCATTTTTTCATCTCCCTTATAAAATAATAATTGTGTTGCTTCACGCTCTAAGTAACTTTAACTCACTATTTCAACATTAATTATCAAAAATCCTGCTTTAGTATAAAGAATATTTTAACTTAAAATCACGGCTTTTTCATACGACAAATAATCCCTATACTTATTTAAGTAAGGAGTGATTTCGTATGGATATTACAGCGTCCCGGCTGCGGGAGCTTCGAAAAATAAAGCAGCTTTCCCAGGAAGATGTGGCCAAATATCTTGGTATCACTCGAACAGCCTATAACAAGTATGAAAGTGGCGACATCAAACCTGTACGAAAGCTAAATGAACTGGCTGTCCTATTTAATGTCAGTGTCGATTACCTGCTTGGCCGTGAGGAATCAACACTTGAAAGC
Organism: Anaerovibrio lipolyticus LB2005; assembly: GCF_000621545.1. Classification (GTDB taxonomy): domain Bacteria; phylum Bacillota; class Negativicutes; order Selenomonadales; family Selenomonadaceae; genus Anaerovibrio; species Anaerovibrio lipolyticus_A. The sequence continues at coordinate 7,547 of NZ_JHYA01000002.1, read as the reverse complement.
AAGGTACGGGAAGTATCTCCCCATATTAGCGGGCAGCTCCGAAAGTATCTTGATTTAAGCGAATCCGGCAAGGATATTGTGGATATTACCCTTAATGCCGTGTATGAGCAGGAAAACCACTAATAATGGGTAGAGAGACCTCATCCGTCAGCCTATAAGGCTGACACCTTCCCCATAGGGGAAGGCTACAAACTGTGTTCAACGAAATTATACAAAATGTCCCAGCAGGGTTTGTTTACCCGCTGGGACAATTTTTTATAGCCACTATTTATTTTTCCAGTTCAAAATCCATTTCTGCTTTTTCACCAAAAAGCATCTGATCTCCCGAGGCATATAATTGGAAATGCATTTCCTGTCTTCGCCTCTCCTTATGCAGGGCAGGCAATCTGAACTCATTCAGTGGAACCACAAATACACAGCTTTCACCCGGTGCCAAAGTATTTCCATAATAGTCCTTTGACTCTCCCCCCACACCATCTGTGGTCCATACACTAAGATGGGGATTTTCCCACGGCTTATTGCTCTTATTTTCCACAGTGACCCGTACTTCCCAGTCATTTGGATAAGAGTCATCCCAATTTTTCCATATATTAGGGGGAATTGTAAAAAACGTCCCCCAATCATTTCTTGGTTTATCAAATCTATCCGTCCACTCCCCCTGCCGTTCACCATTAAAATAATACTTGGCATAAACAGCATTTTGGCCTGTTGTCTCATTATCAGCTTTTTCTTTCTTTGGCGCTGAGTTATTCTCTGGGGTGTTTGGCTTATTCTCAGCTGGTACAGGGCCATTTTCCTGTGATGGAACCTTATCCTTTTCAACCTCAGGTGTCTTTTCCTCTACGGGAGGAAGAGGCACCTTTTCTTTTACTTCCTCCATGATTTCTTCCACTGCTGGAGGAATGATTTTTTCTTGATAGGAATGCTGCCCGTTAGACCATATTACAAGCACAACCACCATGGATGCTGCCACAATTCCTGCCACCTTTAGCAGCTTGTTCCGTCTATGATAGAGCAAATCATTCTTTAGTTCTGCAACGGATTGGTAACGACTGCGTGCATCCACTTCGGTGCATTTTTGCAGTATTGGGCTTAGCCAGCCATTATAATTCTCTCCCAGCATCTCCTTAAAGGTGATACCCAAGGAATAAATATCACTGCGCTGATCCGTCTGACCATATCCGTATTGCTCCGGAGGTGCGTACCCCTTAGTTCCCAACAAACGGGTATCTTCCCTTTGATCCTCCTTTACAGTACGGGCAGCATCATAATCTATGAGCCTGACAAAGTCATGCCCGCCAACAGCCTGCAAAATTATATTGGACGGCTTGATATCCCGATGAATTATTCCCGCATTATGGAGCATAATTAGGCCGTCACAAAGCTGTAATAGCAGCTCTTTTGCCCTTGCCTCCGTCAAATACCTCTTGTTTGCCAGCAGCTCCTCAAAGGACTCCCCGTTTATAAATTCCTCCACCACGATGGTTGAGGCTTCATCCTCTGCACAGTATATAACCTCCGGCCACAGGGATTTGCCCATTGCCTTAAGGGACGAATAGGGCAGATTAGCCAGCCTAATATATTTTATAACCACAAAACTGCCTGTGCTGTCGGCAGCCAGCCATACCTCTGCCTTCTCTGTCCGGTGGAGCAGACGCACTTTTTCATATTTACTTTGTATAAATTCCTCCGCCAGCTGTATGGCGGTTTTGGAGTTGTCCTGCCCCATAATACCACCTTGCTTTATTTGCTAAAGTATATTATCATACCCACATAGATTAATATAATAATACATCATTTCTGTTGGAGGGGCCATGAAAAATAAAACTACTGCCAGTCTGGAGCATGAACTAAGCGAATCAAAGCGGGTTGAAGATTACCTGACTACCAATAATTCCGAGCTTGTTAATCAAACCTTGAGTGAGCATCTGGAGGAGCTTATAAAAGAAAAAGGGCTAAACAAAGCCCTCATAATTGAACAATCCGGTCTGGATAAGGTATATGCCTATCACATTTTCGCGGGCCGTAAAAATACCTCCCGAAATAAAATATTGGCACTGGCCATTGCCATGGGACTGACACCAGATGAAACACAACACCTCTTATATTATGCAAAGGTCGAAAGGCTCTATGTGCGCAACAGCTGGGATAGTGTAATATGGCATGCCCTGGAAAATAAGCTTTCCGTATTGGAAACAAATCTCTTATTGGATAAGCTTGGAGAAACGAAGCTTCTGGATTAAACTAAAACCTCCCTCAGCCAAACTGAAGGAGGTTTTTTATTGCTTATTTATTTAACTGCAGCTCAGCTGCATCTACTGTATTCTGCATCAGCATAGCGATGGTGAGCAGACCTACACCGCCTGGAACTGGGGTGATGGCACCAGCGACTTCCTTAACTGCGTCAAAATCCACATCCCCCACCAGCTTTTTAGGTGCGATGCGGTTTATACCCACATCGATTACGGTGGCTCCCGGCTTAATCATGTCCGCAGTGACAAACCTTGGCTTGCCCACGGCGGCAACCACGATATCAGCTTCCTTTACCACCTCTGCCAGATTCTTAGTACGGGAATGACAGATGGTAACGGTGGCATTTTTGCCCAAAAGCAGGTGGAGCATTGGCTTGCCCACAATATTGCTGCGGCCAATAACCACAGCCTTGGCTCCCTCCATAGGAATCTCAGCCAGCTCCAGCATACGGATACAGCCATGTGGTGTACACGGTACGAGAGCCTTCTGACCGGTTACCAGACGACCCACATTAACAGGGTGGAAGCCATCTACATCCTTCAATGGGTTAATTGCCTCCAGCACCTCGGACTCATAAGGCTGCAAAGCCTTAGGAAGTGGAAGCTGAACCAAAATACCATGAATTTTAGGGTCATTGTTAAGACGGTTGATTTCAGCAAGAAGCTCCTCGCGGGTAGTGGTTTCAGGCATTTCCACGCCCTCGGAATAAAAGCCCAGCTCAGTACAGGCCTTGTGCTTATTCCTCACATAAACCTGGGAAGCGGGATTTTCCCCTACAATAATAACTGCCAATCCAGGAGTAACGCCATATTTCTCCTTTAGCTGAGCAGCCCTCTTGCCTGCCTCCTCACGGATTTTAGCCGCAAAAAACTTGCCTTCCAATAATCTTACCGTCATAACTTACACTCCCAATCTTACTTCAAAAATACACTGGCCAAGGTAAAGAAAAACATGGCCACAGATACTATGCCATTTCGCATGTAATACTCTCTTGTAAAGGCACCAAAGCCCTTGATAGCAATCAGGCGGTGCTGGTAATAAAGCACAGCCGCAGAAACTACCACGCCCAAATAATAAATAGCCCCCAGCTCAAAGAGAGTACCCATATAAACGAATATCCCAAGGCACACCACATGGGTTAGCTTAGCCAAAAGCAGGGCATTCTTGGCCCCAATAGCTGTAGCCATGGAATGAAGGCCGTGGGCCTTATCAAATTCCTCATCCTGGGCACCATATACCACATCAAAGCCCCCTATCCAGAGAGCCACTGCCACGAACAGAACGATCATAGGCCAGTCAATGGTGCCTGTAACCGCTACCCAGCCCCCGGCAGGCGCCATGGCCACTGCAATACCACACACGTAGTGGCAAAAACAGGTTATGCGCTTCATATATGGATAAACTATAAATGGCAATGCCGCCACCGGCAGCAACTTAATGCAGATTGGATCCAGCTGCAACACGGAAAATATCAGCACTGCAAAGCAAATGGCCACCAACAGATAAATATCCTTTTTATTGAGCTGGCCAGCCACCATTGGACGTCCCTTAAATCGTGGCTGGTCCACATCGTATTTCAGATCAATAAGGTTATCCAGTGCCAAGGCCGCACTGCGAGCCGCCACAATGGTAAGGGTAATCCAAACCATTATCATAATATCCGGCTTGCCATCAGCAGCCAGAAAAGCCGCCATATATGCAAAGGGAAGGGAAAATACAGTTTGATAGAATGCCACATTGTTCAAATGAGCATCCATCTTCTGCCAAAAACTATTCATACTGTCAGTCAAGTCCAAGCTCCTTCCACTTTGAGTCCACCAAATCCTTTATATCCTGGGTCATTTCAATTTCATCAGGCCACTCACGGGTATGACCTTCCTCCGGCCAGGATTTGGTAGCATCAATGCCCACCTTAGTACCCCATTTTGCCATAGGAGAGGAATGGTCAAGAACATCAAGAGGACCCTCTACCATTACCAAATCACGCTTGGCATCGATGTTATTGAATACGCGCCACCATACTTCCTTTGGATTCTGCACGTCAACATGGGCATCCACTACAATAATCATCTTTATGAACATCATCTGTCCCATTCCCCACAGGGCATTCATAACCTTCTTGGCCTGCATAGGATAGGTTTTCTTGATGGATACGAAAATACAGTCGTGGAATACGCCCTCCAATGGCATATTTATGTCGATAATCTCCGGAATCGCCTGCTGAAGAAGTGGCAGGAAAATACGCTCCGTGGCCTTTGCCAGGAAGCAGTCCTCCATAGGAGGCTTGCCCACAATAGTGGACGGATAAATAGGGTTCTTTCTATGGGTAATGCAAGTGATATGGAATACAGGGTAATAATCTGCCAGGGAATAATAGCCCGTATGGTCACCAAATGGTCCCTCCCAACGGGTTTCATCCACATCTACATAGCCCTCCAGAATAATCTCTGCGTGGGCAGGAACCTCTACATCAACGGTTTTGCACTTTACCATTTCCACGCCCTTGTGACGGAGGAAGCCAGCAAATACCATTTCATCAATATCACGAGGAAGTGGAGCTGTTGCAGCATAGGTTACCACAGGATCAGTACCGATGGCTACTGCCACCTCCATACGCTGCGCCCCCATAGCCTTGGTGTCACGGTAGTTGTCCGCGCCGTTTTTATGGATATGCCAGTGCATACCAGTGGTTTTACTGTCGTACTTCTGAAGGCGGTACATACCCACATTCCGCTTTCCCGTATTTGGATTCTTGGTAAAAATCAACGGCAAGGTAATGAAGCGACCACCATCCTGAGGCCAGCACTTCAAAATCGGGAACTTGTCCAGAGATGGATTATCGGTGATAACCACTTCCTGACAAGGTGCCTTCTTCACATACTTAGGGAAATTAATAGCGCCCTTGGCAGTTGGAATTATGCTGAGCAAATCCATTTTATGGGAAACGGAAATGTAAGGGAGACGCAGGATTTCCCTCAGCTCATCCGCTATATCATCCAGTTTTTCCACACCAAAGGCAATAGCCATACGCTCCATGCTGCCAAAAGCATTCATGAGCACCGGCATATCGTAGCCCTTTACATTCTCAAAGAGCAGAGCGACATTTTTCTCCCCTTCCATTTTGGATACCCGGTCCGTTATCTCTGTGATTTCCAGCTCACAGTCCACCTCAGTCTTAATACGCTTCAGCAAACCGCGGCTCTCCAATTCAGCAATAAACTCCCGTAAATCCTTAAAAGCCATGCTTAGCCTCCTACTTTCTCAAAACAAATCTTACAACCAAATAACTCAATCCATAGAGTACCGTCAGTGGCAGCGCCAAAGTGATCTGAGACACTATATCCGGCGGTGTCAGCAGGGCACCAATAATGAAAGAAACAAAAAATACATACCTGAAATACTTTTTGAGCTGTTGGGAAGTTACCAGCCCAATGGCCGCCATAATTATAATAATCAATGGCAACTCAAAGGCCAGCCCAAAGGGCAGCAGGAATGTAATTATAAAATCAAGATACTTCTCAATGGAAAACAGTGGCGATAAATCCTCTGAACCCATCCCCATAAAGAATTTTATTCCAATAGGAACTATGAGGAAAAATGAAAAGGCCAGTCCAGCATAAAACAACATAATGGAGCTTGGGACCATGATTCCCAGCACCATCCGCTCCCGCCTGGTAAAGGCCGGCACAAAAAAACGCCAGATTTCATAAAAAACCACCGGAGTAGCTAATAGAAATCCGGAAAACAATACCACCTTTGCATAGGAAAAAAAGGCCTCGCCGGGATGCATAAAATATAGTTTTCCCGCCGGTGCCAGCAAAAACTGCATTATTTCCTCATCAAAGGCATAGGTTATACAGCTTCCCAACAGGACCGCCACAACGCAGCGAATAAGACGCCGTCTCAGCTCTGTGAGATGGTCAATAATGGACATTTCATCATCATTCTCCGGGCTGGTGATTTCCTCATTTTCAGCCATGCCCTCTGATTCAATATCCTCTAACTTTTCTTCATCTGCACTCATAATTATGCTTCATCCTTGGATTTTTCTTTAGACTCAGCAGTAATATTGATAGTATCCTTATCATCACTGCTGCTCTGTGCAGACTTAAATTCCTTAATGCTCTTGCCAAAGGCCTTGCCAATATCAGGCAATTTGCCAGGTCCAAAAATAACAAGACCAATAATTAAAATTAAAATAAGCTCTGGTACGCCAAATCCACCAAACATAAGATATCCTCCGTATACTTAACACAAAATTTCACCTTAAATTATACATAGGTATAGTAAAAATCTCAATAGCACATACAATACAAAAAAGTTCGGAGAATGCCGAACCATCAACATACTCCGAACCTTATTCTTAATCTAACCGTCTATCCAGCTTTATAAATCTGGCAATTACATAGCCCAATACAGCTCCCATATCATTGAGCAGGATATCTTCAATATCACAGTGCCGTCCAACCACCAATGGCTTGGTCCCCTCATCAATCACAGAGAAAACAATAGCCAGAGCCAGGGCTAACCACATCTTCCGCCCAGCCAAAACCTGCCAGCCACAAATCATCAACACCAAAACCAGATATAATACAACATGGGCCGTCTTTCTTACAACACCATGAAGCCACTCTACATTTACCCCCAATAGCTTAGCCAGCCACACCGTAAACCCATGACTGGTATTAAAGGTGTCCGGCCCATTCTGATGGGAAAGAAAAAACATCAACCCCAGCCACAATATGGTCAAGACGCACCAAGTTATTTTTTTCTTAAAAAGCATTAATTATAAATCCTTTCTATTCAATGGTAGAATGCTAAACTTCATCTTCCACCAACAAAACATTTTCATCTGCTGCCACCTTCAGTAGCTCTTCTGTAAAACCGTAGAAAGAAAATGACGTAGCAGAAAATTCTTCATAAGAATACAATAGCAGTCTGACAACAGATAGGCGTGTCAGTAACACTCACTTTCTAATAAGAAATCTATAATATTTACATTTTTTATGCCTTCATAATCCTTGATATATATCTTATCCATAGTTAATAGTACCTTTTCATAAGCATCGGGAATAGCCCGCAATGGTTTCAACTCCCTTTCTCTAGTGGTATCATCCAAAACAGAGGCCGATACCTGAAAATACACCTTTCTCTCTGCCTTACTGGCAACAAAGTCCACCTCCAAAGTTCCAACTTTGCCAACAGACACATGATAGCCACGGCGCAACAACTCCAAATATACGATATTTTCCAGCACCCGGCCATAATCAGCCTGTTTAAAATCTAAAAGGGCA
>NZ_JHYA01000001.1 GCF_000621545.1 Anaerovibrio lipolyticus LB2005 | reverse complement strand
ACAGTTCGGTCCATATCCATCGCGGGCGTAAGAGATTTGAAGGGAGCTGCTCCTAGTACGAGAGGACCGGAGTGGACGAACCAACGGTGTACCAGTTATGACGCCAGTTGTACAGCTGGGTAGCTGCGTTCGGAAGGGATAAACGCTGAAAGCATCTAAGCGTGAAACCCGCCTTGAGATGAGATCTCTCACAGAGTAATCTGGTAAGACTCCTTATAGACGATGAGGTAGATAGGCTGGAAGTGGAAGCGTGGTGACATGTGAAGCGGACCAGTACTAATAAGTCGAGGGCTTAACTTAAAAAGCGCTTACTAAGATGGTTCTTGTTTCTGTATAGTTTTGGAGGCACATTTAAAAATGTCTTCAAAAAATTGTATATCCGGTGATGATGGCTATGTGGTCCCACCTGTTCCCATTCCGAACACAGTAGTTAAGCACATAAACGCCGAAAGTACTTGGCTGGAGACGGCCTGGGAGGATAGGAAGTTGCCGGTTACAATATGGCGGTCGTGGTGAAGTGGTTAACACACTGGATTGTGGCTCCAGCATGCGTGGGTTCGATCCCCACCGATCGCCCCATATTACAGGGGTATAGCTCAATTGGTAGAGCAACGGTCTCCAAAACCGTAGGTTGTGAGTTCGATTCTTACTGCCCCTGCCATTTTTGTTTTTAATATGATTTGGAGCAGTACTCAAGAGGCTGAAGAGGACGGTTTGCTAAATCGTTAGGGTCGCAAGGCTGCGGAGGTTCGAATCCTCTCTGCTCCGCCATTGGATATTTGAACTTTTAGAGAAATCTGAAAGTTCTTTTTTTATGTATTTTTATGCATAAAATATAGATTTTTATAGTTTTTTATTACTGCTTAGGGTATAATATATTTGTTTTTTCTTTATTATTTTTTAGGAGGATGAAAAATGAGTGAAACTCTCGAGAAGCTGTTTCATCTGAAGGAAAATGGTACTACCGTCCGCACCGAGATGGTTGCTGGTCTTACCACCTTTATGACAATGGCTTACATCTTGGCAGTTAACCCTGGTATTCTTTCCACAACTGGTATGGATGCTGGTGCTGTATTTGTTGCTACAGCTATTGGTTCTGCCATCGGTACTATCTTTATGGCTGTTTTTGCCAACTATCCTTTTGCACTGGCACCTGGTATGGGCCTGAATGCCTTTTTTGCATTTACTGTATGTGGTGCTATGGGGTATTCCTGGCAGGTGGCTTTGGCCGCAGTATTTATTGAAGGCTTTATTTTCCTTATATTGTCCCTTACTAAGGTGAGAGAGGCAATTTTCAACTGTGTGCCAACCTCACTTAAAATGGGTGTTACTGCTGGTATCGGCCTTTTCATTGCTTTTATCGGTATGCAGAGCGCTAAGCTGGTAGTTGATAGCCCTACCTTGGTTTCAATTTTCCCATTTAAGTCTTCTCTTGCTGACGGCACTTTCTATACTACTGGTATTGGTGCTGTACTTGCTTTAATCGGCATTTTGGTTATTGCTGTTCTCATTCATAAGAAGGTCCCTGGTGATATCCTTTGGGGTATTCTCTTTACATGGATTCTTGGTATGATTTGTGAGGTTACTGGGATTTATATTCCTAACCCAGAGATGGGCATGTTCTCTACGATTCCTGATTTTTCCAAGGGAATCAGCATTCCAGATCTTTCCCCAACTCTTATGCAGGTTGATTTCTCCGGTATCTGGAGCTTTAACTTCCTTACTGTTATTTTGGCCTTCATGTTTGTAGACCTTTTTGATACTCTTGGAACTCTCATTGGTGTAGCTTCCAAGGCTGATATGCTGGATAAGGATGGTCGCCTTCCTAATATAAAGGGTGCTCTTCTGGCAGATTCTTTGGCTACTTCTCTTGGTGCGGTTCTTGGTACTTCCACTGTATCTACTTATGTAGAGAGCTCTGCTGGTGTAAGTGCTGGTGGTCGTACTGGTCTTACTGCATGGACTGTGGCTGGCTTATTTGTTTTGAGCTTGTTCCTGGCACCATTGTTCCTTACAATCCCAGCATTTGCTACTGCACCTGCTCTGATTGTAGTAGGTTTCCTTATGGTAAGCTCCCTTACCAAGATTGATTTTACTGATCTTACTGAGGCATTCCCTGCATACATTGCTACTGTAACCATGGTATTTATGTACTCCATCTCTGAGGGTATTGCTATGGGCTTCATTTCTTACGTTGTAATCAATGTGTTGTCTGGCGATTTCAGAAAGAAATCCATTAGCCCAGTAATGTATATTTTGGCTGTTATCTTCATATTAAAATATATTTACGTTTGATGATGGCTTTTTGCCTTTAATGGCTGCAATATAAAATTATGAAATAGCATGGAAATTTTAGTGATTTCCGTGCTATTTTTTTGTTGACTAAGTATGGGCTTTATGATAGTATATTTAAACGTAAGCGCAATAGGTATGCGCTTTCCCAAACCGCACAGTGAGGTTCTTGTAAACAGCTTAGGCTGTACCGTAATTGGCGAGTAAATTATAGGGAGGTGTAAATGAATGTACGCAATTATCAAGACTGGTGGCAAGCAGTATAAGGTTGCTGAAGGCGATGTTATCACTGTTGAGAAGATTGAGGCTGCTGAGGGCGAGGCTGTTACCTTTGATCAGGTTCTGACTGTTGTAAAGGATAACGAGGTTGTTGTTGGCAAGCCAGTTGTTGAGGGTGCTAAGGTTACTGCTAAGGTAGAAGCTCAGGGCAAGGACAAGAAGATCCTGGTATTTAAGTACAAGGCTAAGTCCAACTACCGCAAGCGTCAGGGCCATCGTCAGCCATTCACTAAGGTTGTTATCGAGAAGATCGAGGCTTAATCGTAAGCAATGACTTTTAGTTCTGTTAGTCGTTGTATGGTATTTATTGTTGTTGGTATTTCCTATGAGACGTGACAGACAGAAGGTGGACGGTGGTATCGAAATTACCGTTTACCGAAATAAAGAGGACAGAATTTTCGGTTACACCGTTGCTGGCCATCATGGTCAGCGGGGGAGTAGCATTGTGTGTGCCGGCGTTTCCGTATTGGCACAGACTACGTTAAAGGGCTTGGGTGAGCACCTCATGCGGCTTCATAATCTTTCCAGGAGCAATCCGGATAGCTTATCTGCTTATCTTAAGTATAAGGTTGCGCCAGGTGACTTACAGGTAAGGCTTACTACTGACCTCGATGATATAACTGATGCACTATTAGAGACAATGCTTATTGGACTTTATGACATCTACGATGAACGAATCCGAGAGAATGATCTCGACGGGGTGCACATTTTTGAGATTCAACAGGATCAGGAGGTGTAATGTTAATGTTCACTTTTGATTTACAGCTTTTCGCACATAAGAAAGGTGTGTCCAGCACCCGTAATGGTCGTGACTCTGAGGCAAAGCGCCTTGGTGTTAAGGAGCAGGCTGGCACCGTTGTAACTGCAGGCAGCATTCTGGTTCGTCAGCGTGGAACTCATTTCCACCCAGGTACCAATGTTGGTATTGGTAAGGACGATACCCTGTTCGCTAAGATTGATGGCCGTGTAGCTTTCGAGCGCAAGGGTCGTTATAACCGTCAGGTTAGCGTTTATGCAGTTGACGAAGCTGCTATGTAATTAGTAGAAAATACCTGCGTCTTCACATAGGCGCAGGTATATTTTATTATTTGCTTATTTGATTGATTAAATTGAGTAATGTATAAAAAGCTGGCATTGGTATACAATACCAGCTTTTTATACATTACTTTGGGTCACTTTTATTAAGGAGAGGCTTATGCAGTTTATAGATAGAACTACCATAAAGGTTACTGCCGGCAACGGTGGTAACGGCAAGTCAGCTTTTCGGCGTGAGAAATTTGTTGCCAAGGGCGGTCCATCCGGCGGTGACGGTGGCCGTGGTGCTGATATTGTCTTTGTTGTTGATAATAATATGAATACTCTGCTGGATTTCCGTTATCACAGAAAATTCCAGGGCAAGAACGGTGAGAATGGCGATATTAAAAATCAGTATGGTCATAACGCACCCCCTTGTATTATTAAAGTTCCTCAGGGGACCTTGGTCAAGGATGCTGATACTGGAGAAATTTTGGCAGATCTTACTGAAATTGGGCAGGAGGCTGTTATTGCCAAGGGTGGCCGTGGCGGCCGTGGCAATGCCAAGTTTGCCAATAGTGCCAATCGTGCCCCTACATTTGCAGAGCTGGGTGAGCCTGGTGAAAGCCGTAACTTGATTTTGGAGCTGAAGCTGCTGGCTGACGTGGGGCTGGTAGGCTATCCAAGCGTGGGTAAATCCAGTCTGGTGGCTGCTGTTTCTGCAGCCCGTCCAGAGATTGCCGAGTATCATTTTACCACCATTACCCCTGTACTGGGTGTGGTAAGCGTTGGTGATATTGATGATGAGCGTACCTTTGTAATGGCTGATATTCCGGGGCTTATTGACGGTGCCTCTGAGGGCGTTGGCCTTGGCCACGATTTCCTTCGCCATGTGGAGCGTACCAAGGTTATTGTTCATATCGTGGATGCCTCTGGTGTGGAAGGCCGTGATCCAGTTGAGGATTATTATAAGATTAATAAAGAGCTGAAGATTTATAGCGAAAAAATTGCCCGTCGTCCACAGATTTTGGCGGCCAATAAGATGGATTTGCCAGGAGCTCAGGAGAACTTTGAGCGCCTTAAGGAATTGGCGGAGAAAGAGGGCATTGAAATATTCCCTATTTCTGCAGCTACCCGTCAGGGAACAAAGGAGCTTATTCAGCGTGTGGCCCAGGTTCTTGACGAATACGTTGAGGAGCCGGATGTGGAAGAGGGCGTTAAGGTATATGATGCCAAGGAAGAGGATCCTGATAAGGTTACTATTACCCGTAATGATGCAGGTGATTTCATTGTAAGCTCCAAGTCACTTGATAAGCTGGTGGCCATGACTAATTTCGGCAACGACGAGGCCATCAGACGCTTCCAGTATATCTGGCGAATCAAGGGCATTGACAAGAAGCTCATTGAGCGCGGTATTAAGGAAGGCAATACTGTAAGAATCGGCGAAATGGAATTCGAGTATCGGGATTAAGGAGATAACTATATATGATAAAGAATACATTAACCGGCAAGCAGAAAAGATTTCTGCGTTCCATGGGAATGACCATGGATCCGGTTGTTATGATTGGCAAGGAAGGGGTAAGTCCTACAGTGGTTCAGTCCGCAGCAGAGGCTATCAAGAAGCGTGAGCTGGTGAAGGTGCGTGTACTTCAGAACTGCATGGATGATCCTGAATCTGCTATCACTATGCTGGCAGAGCGTACCAATTCTGACCTTGTTCAGATTATTGGTCATAACGGACTTTTGTTTAAGCGTAATTTTGATTCCCCTAAAATTGAGCTGCCAAAATAATTTGACTGGCAAAATAAAGTGAGGTTTGGGTTATGGAGACTCGTGAGCATATAAAAAGCGCCAGCCGTATTGTTGTGAAGGTGGGTACAAGCACTCTCCTTTATGATAACGGCAAGCTTAACCTTTATAGAATAGAGCAGCTGGTCCGTGAGCTGGCAGATCTTTCCAGCCAGGGCAAGGATGTTATTCTGGTTTCCTCTGGTGCCATTGGTGCTGGTGTGGTTCGTATGGGCCTGAGTGAACGCCCCTCCGGGGTGAAGGAGAAGCAGGCGTTGGCTGCTGTTGGCCAGGGAATGCTCATGCATATATATGATAAGCTCTTTGCTGAATATGGTCAGGTGGCCGGGCAGGTGCTTTTGACCCGCGATAATTATGTGCAGCACAAGCAGTACAATAACTCACGCAATACACTTCTCACCATGCTTAAAATGGGTGTGGTACCTATCATTAATGAAAATGATGCGGTAGCTGTGGATGAGGTTAAGATTGGAGATAACGATAATCTTTCAGCCATGGTTGCATCATTGGTGGATGCGGATTTGCTTATTATCCTGTCTGATATTGATGGGGTATATACGGGAAATCCTTCCAAGGATCCATCGGCTACCCTTATTCATGAGATAAAGGAAATTACTCCCCATATTGAGCAGATTGCCGGGGGAGCGGGGTCTGCCATGGGAACCGGTGGCATGTCCACCAAGATTGAGGCGGCCAAGATTGCCACGGCTTCAGGGGTTACCATGTGTATTGCCTCTGGCAGCGAAAAGGGTATAATACGTCGAATTATTGATGGTGAGAATGTGGGAACAGTATTTCCACCAAAGGAGGCTCATCTAAAGGCACGAAAGGGCTGGCTGGCCTTTGGAAAGCGTATCAGCGGTGATCTGGTAGTGGATGCAGGCTGTGTAAGGGCCTTAAAATCAGGGTCCAGCTTGCTGGCAGCAGGTATTAAGCAGTCTGAGGGCGAATATACCATTGGCGATACAGTGCGGGTACTGACCGAGGACTACCAGGAAATTGCCCGTGGAGTCATTAATTTTGATAGAAATGATCTGGAGAAGATTAAGGGACTAAAAACTGATGAGTTTAAGGTCCTTCTCCCGGATAATGACCATGATGAGGTTATTCATCGTGATAATATGGTTCTTATGATTTAAGGTTTACCACCAAATAGCAGGGAGGTAATGGCAGTGGATTTGCAGAAAATTATGGTTTCCAAGGCAGAGGCGGCGGTGAAGGCTGCTGATGCCATGACTTTGGTTTCGACGGATACAAAAAACAAGGCATTATTGGCCATGGCGGATATGCTGGAGAAACATGACGATGTTATTATTGAAGCCAATAAAAAGGATATGGCTTTGGCAGAGGAAAAGGGCGTAAAGAAATCATATCTGGATAGATTGCTTCTTACCCATGAACGTATTGGGGGTATGGCAGATGGCCTTCGGCAGGCAGCTGCTTTGCCTGATCCTGTAGGCGAGGGTGATTATTCCACCATTCGCCCAAATGGCCTGGAAATTCGCCGTGTGCGGGTTCCTCTGGGAGTAGTGGGTATGATTTATGAAGCCCGACCAAATGTTACCTCCGATGCAGCAGGCCTTTGTATTAAATCTGGTAATGCTGTTATTCTTCGTGGTGGTTCTGAGGCCATTAATTCCAATATTGCCATTATTGAGCTTTTGCAGAAGGCTGCTTATGGTGCCGGTATTCCGGATGGGGCTATCCAGTTTGTGGATGTTGTGGATCGTGAAGCTGTAAATATTATGCTGAAGCTCAACAATTATTTGGATGTTATTATCCCAAGAGGCGGCGCGGGTCTTATTAAGACTGTGGTGGAAAATAGTACCGTGCCCGTTATTGAAACTGGTACTGGAGTATGTCATACTTATGTAGATGAGAGTGCTGATTTGGATATGGCCCTTAAGATTGCAGTGAATGCCAAGACCTCCAGACCTTCAGTATGTAATGCTATGGAAACCCTTCTGGTGCATAAGAATGTAGCAGAAAGGTTTTTGCCTATGCTGTCAAAGGCTATGAAGGAGAAGAATACTGAGCTCCGGGGCTGTAAGGCATCCTTGGATATTGTTCCAGATATGGTTCCAGCCACTGAGGAAGACTGGAGCACTGAGTATGGTGATCTGATTCTCTCCGTGAAGGTGGTGGCAGATGTTAACGAGGCTATTGAGCATATCAATAAGTACAACACAGGTCATTCTGAAACCATTGTAACTGAGAATTTGACTAATTCACGCCTTTTCCAGCGTCGTGTAAATGCTTCTTCTGTTTATGTCAATGCCTCCACCAGATTCACTGATGGTTGTGAGTTCGGTTTTGGCGCTGAGATCGGTATCAGTACCCAGAAGCTCCATGCCCGTGGTCCTATGGGCTTGGTGGCACTGACCAGTACCAAGTATCTTATTAATGGAGATGGACAAATCCGTTGATTCGATTAATTAAAGGATATTTAAAAACAATTGGGCAGTATTACGATACAAAAAAGGGCAGACATGATATACTTGATTATGCCCGAGGAATTGCTATAATAATTTTTGTTTGCGTTGTAGCGGTTTTTCTATTAAGTTTATTGTAGGAGCGTATTATGGGTAAAAAGAAGCGTTTGGGCATCATGGGAGGTACCTTTGATCCTATTCATGTGGGGCATCTCATGACTGCTGAGGCAGTTCGCGATGAGTATAATCTGGATAAGGTTATCTTTATACCGGCTGCTGTGCCACCGCATAAGCAGCAACAGAGTGTTACCATGGCCAAGCACAGATATGTAATGACGGTGCTGGCGACTTGCTCCAACCCTAATTTTGAGGTATCTGACATAGAGATGAACCGTCCTGGACCATCCTATACCATTGATACCATATCCCAGCTTATAACCCAGTATGGCAAGGGGACAGAGTTCTTTTTTATAACTGGTGCGGATGCCATTCAGGAAATTCATACTTGGGACCGCATAGATGAGCTGTTGGAGTTGTGCCATTTTATTGGCGCATCCCGTCAGGGCTGTCTTCCAGATGTAAATCAGATTAAAGAGTCCTTTGGGGAGCTTGGCAAAAGGAAGATTCATCGGCTGGAAACTCCGGAGCTGGAAATATCTTCCACGGATATCAGAAATCGCATAAAAAAAGGCTATTCCATTAAATATATTGTGCCATCATGTGTGGAGCAGTATATATATAAAGAAGGCCTATATAAAGATTAAAGACCATAAAATGGGATATCGTTTTGCGGTGTCCTTTTTGTGGTGTTAGCAGGTATAGATTTGATATGACTTATGATGAGATGAAGGACAAGCTGCAAAGCAGATTAAAAGCCACCAGATTTATTCATTCTGTAGGTGTGGCTGAGTCGGCAGTGTATCTGGCAGAGCGGTTTGGTGTCGATGTTGAAAAAGCGAGAATTGCTGGCCTTCTCCATGACTGTGCCCGTCAGTATCCCAATGAACAGCTGATAAGTGAAGCAGATAAGCGCCATATATCATACGGCGAGGTGGAAAAAAGCATGCCTCTGTTATTGCATGGCTACATTGGAGCCGAGCTTATTCGGGAAGAATACGGTGTGGAGGATGAGGAGATAGCCCAGGCTATCTATCGCCATACTGTTGGTGGAGCAGCAATGACAGATTTGGATAAGATTATATATTTTGCAGATATGATTGAGCCGGCCAGGGATTATCCGGCAGTGGAGCACTTGCGGGAGCTTTCCAAAACTGTTAGCCTTGATGAAATGGTTTTGGCAGGCTTGTCTCAGTCCATAGAATTTGTATTGAACAAAAATCACCTGATACACCCTGATACTGTTGTTGCCAGAAATGAGATTCTTTTAAAACTCAAGAAATGAGCATAAGATATGAGCAAAAAGCCATATAGTGAGACAAGAGAAAGAATTAAACAAAAACAAGCCCAGAAGCGCCGTAAGCGTAATGTTAAAATAGTAAGAATTTTTATGGCTACCCTTATAGTTATGGTAGTTCTTACTGGGGTGGGCTGGTTATCCATGCAGATATACCATTGGGGAAGCCAGAGAATGGCTGTTTACATGGAAATATATGATGGCTACAAGCAAAGGAAAGATTTGCGGGCAGCCAGCTTTGATCCCCGTTTTGATGGATATACCAATATTCTGGTGTTGGGCCTTGATCCTGGTAAGGAGGATAGTGGTCAGTCGGCGGACTCCGTTATTATTATGAGCTTTAAGCATAATACGGGAGAAGTTAGATTCATCACCATTCCAAGATACACCATGGTGAATATTCAGGGTCGCAATGCTCCTGAGCCACTTAATAATGCCTATTATTATGGAGGAATTCCCCTTATGGAGCAGACGGTGTCCAAAAATCTGGGGATAACCCTTCACCATTATGTCGCTATTGATACCGAGGCTTTGGCTGAGGTTGTGGATGTAATGGGCGGCATTGATATTTACGTTGATAATGACCTTAATTATGATGATCCAGAGGGAGATTTATACATCCACATTCCAAAGGGCATACAGCACATGGAAGGGGATATGGCTCAAAAGTATCTGCGATTTGCCAGTGATGATCTGGGGGCCTATGGACGCAGCATGCGTCAGCAAAAATTTTTGAAGGCTTTCTGTGGCAAGCTCATGGAGCCGGACAGCCTTTCGAAGATTCCGGAGCTGGTGGAAATATGTGATAAGCGCATAAAATCCAGTATAGAGGCCTTCGATTCAGGTCATTTTGCCAGTTTGTTGACAAATATGCAGGGGACAAAACCTGTTGTGACAATTTTGCCGGGGGAATTACAGCATGATGGAAGCTGGATTTATAATCCGGTGAAAACCACTGAATTGATAGATGAACTGTTTCCTCAGGAGGAATCTGGAGGAGACGATTAACCAATACAAGGAGGAATTGATTTGTACAAAACTTCATTAGAATTAGCCAATGCTATCGCAAAGGCCGCCGATGATAAGAAAGCCCGTGATGTGGTACTGATGAACATGACCGAGCTTAGTCCGGCCACCGATTATTTTGTAGTTTGTTCAGCTAATAGTACCACCCAGGTAAAGGCTATTTCTGATAATATTGAAGAACAGCTACACGAGGCAGGCCATGATATGCTGCATCGTGAAGGCTATAGGGAGGCTGAGTGGGTGCTTTTGGATTATGGTGACTGTGTAGCCCACATATTCCTTCAGGAAAGCCGTGAGTATTATTCTCTGGAAAGCCTTTGGGGCGATGCAGAGCTGACAGTATATGAGGACTAATATGGAAAGGGAAAAACCACGTAAGAAATACGGACCTAGTACCGTTGTGACCCTTAAGGCAGTCCGTGAGTCAGAAATGGGCGTGTTCCTGGATGCGGAGACTGGCAATACCAATGATGATATTTTGCTTCATAAGACTCAGCAAACATCAGAGGTAAAGGTGGGAGATGAAGTAAAGGTATTTTTGTATCTTGACCCTAAACGTCGTCTTACTGCCAGTATGCGGGTTCCCAAAATGCGGGAGGGACAGATTGCCAGATTGAAGGTAATCAATGTGTCCAAGGATGGTGCCTTCCTTGATGTGGGGGCCGAGCGTGGTATATTTATGCCTTTTGCTGGTATGCGTGGCAACCTTCAGGTTGGTGAAGTGGTATGGGCAAAGCTGTATACTGATAAATCAGGACGTTTGGCTGTGACCATGAAGGTAGAAGACGAAATACGCCGGGCCTCTGTAAAGGCAGATAAAAGTGTCCATAAGGGGCAGGAAATATCCGGTTCCATATATAATATTACCGATAGTGGTATATTTATGCTGACCAAGGAGCGTTACATTGCCTTTATTCCTCATCAGGAGGCCCCTTACCGTCCGCGGGTCGGTGAGGAAATTACGGCCAGGGTTATCTATATCCGTCAGGATGGCAGATTAAATGCTTCTCTCAGGGAGGCAAAGGAAAAGGCAATGAATTCAGATTCTGATAAGCTGCTGATGTTCCTACAGAATCATGAGGGAAAAATGCCATATTCCGATGAGAGCTCGCCGGAGCTTATTAAGGGAAAATTTAATATAAGCAAGGCTGCATTTAAGAGAGCACTGGGTCGATTGATGAAGGATGGGCTGGTAGAAGAACGGGACGGCTGGACTTTTTTGAAATAAAAAAGTTTTTCTGTATCTTTAGCAGGAATTAGTTTATGAATAACGAATATTACAGTATATAGTAATTTTGTGTATTGTAGTAACTAATTATTTAGGTTTGTATAGTGAATGTTTCCCGCGTGTTTTGTGGGAAAATAGATATTATGGGGGCGATTGAATGGCAACTGAAGAGAAGAAGGGTATTCTTTTAGAGACCGGTACTAATGAGTTTGAGATTGTAGAGTTTAATATTGGTGAGGTTAACTATGGTATTAACGTAGCAAAGGTTCGCGAGGTTATTACCCGCACTCCTGTTACTGAGATGCCTCAGGCCCATCCTTATGTAGATGGCCTGTTTACCTTGCGTGGTAAGGCTATTCCGTTGGTTAATCTGCCAAGATGTCTTAATGTCCAGACTCCTGATGAGCCAAAGAATATAATTGTTACCGAAATTAACAATTATAATATCGGCTTCCTGGTAGACAGTGTATCCCGTATTCACCGTATTTCCTGGAAGAACATGGAGCCATCTCCTGAGGTTGGCGATCAGTCCCGTGTAGTTGGTATCATCAAGATGGAAGGCAAGATTATTCTCCTGCTGGACTTCGAGACAATTATTGCCGAGATTAATCCTGAAATTAATCAGAAGCTCACCACCTTTGAAGATGCTACAGTGGATGTTAAGGCAAAGAGAAACAATGTACATGTTGTATGTGCAGAGGATTCTCCATTGCTTCGTGAACTGTTGGTATCCACTCTCCATGAGTCCGGCTATAGATATGTTCGTGACTTTAATAATGGTGCTGATGCCTGGAAGTATCTGTCTGATGGTATTGACAAGAATGCTCCTATTGAGGATCAGGTTCGTGTTATTATTTCCGATATTGAGATGCCACAGATGGACGGTCATCGCCTCCTGAAGCTGGTTCGTGAAGATCAGAGATATGCCAATATTCCGTTTATTCTGTTCTCCTCCCTCATTAGTGAGGAAATGCGCCGTAAGGGTGAACAGCTTGGTGCAAATGGACAGATTAGCAAGCCGGAGATTAATCAGCTGATTGGTCTTATCGATGAGCTTGTGTTCAACTACAAGAAACCGGAAGAATAAAATTAAAGCAAAGACTCCCGCCCTTGGGCGGGAGTTATTTTTATTTTACATTGACAAATTTAACAGAAGAATTTAAACTAAAAGTGTCGTTAAACTAATGAAATCGTAGGGGAGCGCCTTCGATTTTTTGACAGACAGATGTATAGCGAGGGAGCCCGTGTTTCGGGTTGAGAGGAAGCTAGTGAGCTTCGACCGCCTGCCTCGGCAGATTTTATGCTGTATGACTGTCTATTTATGTTTATAAATAAGCACTTCACTGACTGCAGCTGAAATCCCGGGGAATTTAGCTAAAGGAGTGAAGTTTTTTTATGTCAAATCACCAGAAAATTTTAAGGATGGTCTTTATGGCCATGATGATCGGTTTAGGAGTTGTTATTTCACCTATATTGCGGGTTGAAGGCATGTGTCCTATGGCTCATCTCATTAATATTGTGTGTGCTGTTATGCTGGGACCGGTAGAGGCCTTTACCTGTGCCTTTATTATAGGTATCATTAGGATGGTTGTAATGGGGATACCTCCTTTGGCCTTGACGGGGGCCATATTTGGAGCAACCTTATCCGGACTGTTATATAGAATGACTAAGGGTAAGCTTATAGGCGCCGTCCTGGGTGAAGTTATTGGAACTGGAATTATAGGTGCCATTGTATCCTACCCTGTAATGACATTTTTAGTTGGTCGCACAGGACTGACCTGGATGTTCTATGTGCCATCATTCATTATGGGTACCCTTATAGGAGGCTCTATTGCCTTTATTTTCCTTACTGCCCTGAAGAAAAACAACACCTTGACTGAAATTCAAAAGAAGCTGGGAGCGAGAACCTATGATAAATCACAAGATTTCCCAAGAGATACTGGAAGTGAGCCACTTTATCAGGAAAACCAGTCCTCTGATTCATTGTATCACCAATCCAATATCCATTAATGATTGCGCAAATATGATATTGGCTCTTGGTGGTCGGCCAATGATGGCTGAGCATCCGGAGGAGGTGGATGAAATCACCTCTGTGGCCAATGCCCTATGCTTAAATTTAGGCTCAATAACAAGGGACAGATTGCTGGCCATGGGGGTATCAGCGGCTGCTGCCAGAGATCATGGTGTTCCGATAATAATTGATTTAGTTGGTGCCGCTTGCAGTACATTACGGAAAAACTTTCTGCAGGAGTTTATCAATAAATATAAGCCTGCTGTGTTGAAGGGCAATATTACTGAGATTCTTTCCACCTGTGGTATAGAATGCCGTAGCTCCG
The DNA here is from genome assembly GCF_000621545.1 of Anaerovibrio lipolyticus LB2005. Taxonomy (GTDB): domain Bacteria; phylum Bacillota; class Negativicutes; order Selenomonadales; family Selenomonadaceae; genus Anaerovibrio; species Anaerovibrio lipolyticus_A. The sequence continues at coordinate 327,041 of NZ_JHYA01000001.1, read as the reverse complement.
GGGTGGAAGCCAATAAGGAGCAGCTTATAGATGAACAGAATATAGACGAGTATGCAAAATTTTTAGGCCAGTGGTCCAAAGAGCATTCCGCGGTACTTCTGGTAAGTGGTCCTATAGATTTTATCACAGATGGGGAGAATTCCTATATGGTGCACAATGGTGTTCCTATGCTGGGAAATATTACTGGAACAGGATGTATGCTAAATGCCATGGTAGCTGCCCTGCTTCCAAGTGGTAACCCATTGATGGCTGCCTTGCTTGGAGCCATAACCTTGGGGATTGCCGGGGAAAAGGCAGAACAGGTAAGTGATGGCCCTGGAACCTTCCACATGAAACTCTTTGATGAAGTGTATAACTTGAAAGACGCTGACATAATCACCAAGGGAAAAATCATAAAACTTTAAAAAAGTAGTTGAAATGGTACTCCAAAATATTGTATTATATTCGGGCATAAGCTATTTTATTCACAGATATTCTGTGGATAACAGGTGAGGCGTTTTCTTCGGCTTCTTATCAGGTCGACAAGAAAATGCTTGACTTCCTATGGAAACTTGAGTAAAATAGTTCAAGTGAGGCTTTGTAGAGCCGCTTCCATTAGCCCCGGAGGCCGACTACACTTCACAACCCAAATTAGAAAAATAAAAATTAAAATTTATGGGAGGGATATATCGCATGAAGACAACGTTTATGGCAAATGCTCAGAACGTAGAGCGTAAATGGTATGTTGTAGACGCTGAAGGTCAGACTGTAGGTAGATTAGCTGCTGAAGTTGCAAAAGTTCTTCGCGGTAAACATAAACCAACCTTCACTCCACATGTTGATTGTGGTGATTTCGTTATCGTTATCAATGCAGAGAAGGTTGTATTCACTGGTAAGAAGTTAACTGATAAGATTTATTTCCGTCATTCCGGTTACACTGGTGGAACTACTTTCACCCCAGCTGGTCAGATGATGGAGAAGTTCCCAACTCGCGTTGTTGAGAAGGCTATCCGTGGTATGCTTCCACACAACCGTCTTGGTGAGCAGATGTATAGAAAGCTGAATGTATATGCTGGTTCCGAGCATCCTCATGCTGCACAGCAGCCAGAAGAGCTCAAGCTGAACATTCGCTAATACTTGGAAGGAGGAACATTTAAAATGGCATTAGCTAGCTACTACGGCACAGGCCGCAGAAAGTCTTCCATTGCAAGAGTTCGTCTTGTTCCAGGTGAAGGCAAGGTGACCATCAATGGTCGCGCAATGGATGAGTATTTTGGTCTCAAGACTCTTGAGCTGATCGTAAGACAGCCTTTGGAGCTGACTGAGACTGTTGATAAGTATGATGTAATCGCTGATGTAAAGGGCGGCGGTGCTTCCGGTCAGGCAGGCGCTATCCGTCATGGCATTACCCGTGCACTTATGGTTCTCGATGGCGATCTTCGTCCAGCACTGAAGAAGGCTGGTTTCGTAACTCGTGACCCTAGAGAGAAAGAGCGTCGTAAGTACGGTCTCAAGAAGGCCCGTAAGGCGTCCCAGTTCTCCAAGAGATAATTTCATATTATCGAAACAAAGCCCTGTGGTTATACCACAGGGCTTTTTGAATGTAATTATAATATTTTTTAACAAAAAATATATAATTACTCTAGGACAATAAGCTTAGAATGATAGCATAAAATCGTTTGACAAATAATGATTAAAAATGCTATACTACCAATGTTTCACTAAAAAATGTATATAGAGAATCGGGTGTCGAAAGACTTAATAGGGAATTCGGTATAAGCCGAAGCGGTCCCGCCACTGTAACAGAGAGTGATGTTGTACGGATAGGATTTGAGCTATCCAGTCACTGAAGAAGGACAAGCTTCTTTGGGAAGGCACAACATTCATGATGACCTGGAGCCAGAAGAACTGCCTGATTAGCATTCACCATTATTACCTGCGAGCGACAGGGAGGTTGGATATTTCAGGGGTACCTGTCTGGTATTTTGGTCTGAAATCTCTTTGCCTGTCTGTGCGTTGCAGACAGGCTTTTTTTATGCTTTGACAAGGAGAGGATTTTTTTTGAAAAGGATTGTAGGACGATTATTGCAGATGCTGGGAACCTTAATTGGAGTTAGCTTTCTCACCTTCTGTCTGACCTGGTTGGCACCAGGAGACCCTGTATCTATGCTGCTGGAGACGGCAGATACAGTGGTATCTGCTGAGCTGGTGGAACAGACCCGACATGATTTAGGGTTGGATCAACCGTTCTTGGTGCAGTATGTAAATTGGGCCGGAGGTGTGCTCCACGGAGATATGGGCATGTCCTATTCGGCGAAAAAGCCAGTGGTGGATAAGCTGCTGGAGGGCTTTGCCGGGACCCTGCTGTTGGCTGTAGTCACAATTATATTTGTGCTGATTATTTCCTTGCCCCTTGGTATATGGTCGGCAGTAAAGCGTAATAAGCTGCCTGATTATATTGTCAGAGGCCTTTCCTTTATCGGGGTGTCCATGCCTAGCTTTTGGATAGGCTTGCTGCTGCTTTATTTCTTTGGATTGAAGCTACGCTTGTTTCCAATTGCCCAGTCTGAAGTAACCGCAGCGGGAATTGTCCTGCCTGCTCTTACATTGGCAATTTATATGTCTTCAAAATACATGCGCCAGGTGCGCACCGTAATCTTAGAGGAGTTAAATCATGATTATGTGGTAGGGGCCAGAGCACGAGGCCTTTCAGAAACCACAATTTTATGGAAGCATGTGCTGCCAAATGCGATTTTACCTCTAATTACTCTGTTGGGCATGTCCATTGGATGGCTTTTAGGTGGTGTGGCCGTTATTGAGATGGTCTTCTCCTGGCCAGGAATTGGAAATATGGCAGTGCGGGCTATTTCCATGCGTGATTATCCTCTAATTGAAGGCTTTGTACTTTGGATTGCCATTGTTTATATGGTGATAAATCTATTGGTAGATATGTCATATTCATGGCTTGATCCTCGACTCAAAAAGGAGGCAAGATAATGGCTCATACTAAGACTTTTTCCCATGGACATGGGGTTAGTAATGTCAATATGGACATTAATATGGATGTTGATAGTAATTTAATGTCCAGAATTAAAGCCAATAAACAGTTTTCAATATATTCTGCCTTGGTAGTATTGATTATATTGGTAGCTATTTTTGCACCTTGGCTTGCTCCTCAGGACCCACTGGTGGGGGAAATGAAGAATGCGTTGCAGACGCCTTCCGCTGAGCATCTGTTGGGAACCGATAAGATGGGCCGTGATACCCTATCCAGAATTATTTGTGGTACCCAAACCTCATTATTTATGACTATCTGTCTGGTGGTGCTGGTAGCTGTGGTAGGTACCTTTGTGGGAACCATGGCTGGCTACTTCGGTGGCAAGATTGAAATGGTGCTCATGCGGTTTACTGACATGATGCTGTCCTTCCCAGGTATCGTTTTGGCCATTGCTATAGCCGGTATCATGGGTGGAAGTGTTATTAATACAATATTGGCTCTGTGCGTGGTAAGCTGGGCTAAATATGCCCGATTGGTGCGCAGCTTGGTATTGAAAATCCGCAATCAGGATTTTATTACTGCTGCTCAGCTGTGTGGTACCAGTACCAAGATGATAATTTGGCAGCATATTTTGCCTAATACCCTGCCAATGGTAGTTATTACTGCTGCCATGGATATCGGTACCATGATGATGGAAATAGCCGGACTTTCATTCCTGGGCTTCGGTGCTCAGCCGCCAACTCCTGAGTGGGGTCTGATGCTTAACGAGGGTCGTCAGTATATACAGACAGCCCCTTGGCTCATGGTGTATCCTGGTATGGCTATATTTATTGTGGTAGCCATCTTTAATCTTTGGGGAGATAGTTTGCGGGATATTTTAGATCCACGTCAGACTTGATTCATATTATGTTATATGAAAATGGAAAGGATGAAAAAAATGAATTTTTTCAGGACAAAGAAAATCTGGAAAGCCATCAGTGTGGGATTGTGTACTGCTATGGCTGCAGTAGTAATCGCTGGTTGCGGTGGTTCTGCCGGTAGTGATGCCGTTAATAAGGGCGTTTTGAAGGTTGGTGTTACCAACTTTGCTGATACCCTGGAGCCAACTGAGAACTTCTTTGGTTGGGTTGTTATGCGTTATGGCTTAGGTGAGTGTCTTGCCAAGTTTGATGAGAAGATGAATGTTCAGCCTTGGTTGGCTGAGGAGTGGAAGGTTAGTGATGATAAGCTGACCTGGACCTTTAAGATTCGCGATGGTGTAAAGTTCTCCAATGGTAATCCATTGACTGCCGAGGCTGTAAAGGCTTCTATCGAGCGGGCATTTGCCAAGAATAGCCGTGCCGCTACCTTCTTTAAGTATACTTCCATTAAGGCAGAGGGTCAGAACCTTATTATTACCACTGATAAGCCAACCCCTAATATGGCTGGCTTCCTGGCTGATCCTTTGTTTATCATTGTTGATACAACTGCAGAGAGCAGCCGTGATTTCTCCAAGGAGGGTCCAATCTGCACCGGTCCATATATGGTTGAATCCTTCGTAAAGGAAAAATCCGTAATGAAGAAGAACCCTAATTATTGGGGCGGCGAGGTTCCATTTGATACCGTTGAGATTCCATCCATTGATGATCCTAACACCCGCGCTATGGCTCTCCAGTCCGGTGATGTGGATATGGCTGTAAATATTGCGGCTGGTGACATGGATTCCTTCCGCGGTAATAATAGCTTCACAATTGATGAAATTTCTTCACTGCGTACCGTTTTGGCCCGTCTGAACCAGAAGGGTATTTTGAAGGATCCTAAGGTTCGTGCTGCTTTGATTTGTGGCTGCGATCGTGAAACCTATAATAAGGTATTGTTAAAGGGTACCTTCCTCCCAGGTAAGGCACCAGTACCACCATCCATGGATTATGGCTTTGATCAGTTAAAGGATCCTAATGCTTATAATCCGGAGCGTGCTGCTCAGCTCCTGAAGGAAGCTGGTTGGACTGATACTAATGGTGATGGTATCCTGGATAAGGATGGTAAGCCATTAAAGCTGGATTTTGTGGTTTATAACAGCCGTGCTGAGTTACCTCTTTATGCAGAGGCAGTACAGGCAGATTTGAAGAAGCTGGGCTTTGATATTAACATTAAGAGTGTAGATTATAATCTGGTTGACCAGATGGGTATCAAGGGTGAGTATGACCTGTTGATTTCCAATATTACTACAGCTAATACCGGTGATCCTGAGATTTATCTCTCCTGGTATTGGAAGTCCAACATTAACGGTGACAATCCTCAGAATGGTTCCGGCTACAGCAATCCTGCTCTTGATGCCAAGTTCAATGCTTTGTCTGTAGAGTTTGATAAGCAGAAGCGTCGTCAGCTCATCATTGAGATTCAGCAGATGATCATGGATGATGGTGCAGCTCTGTTCCTGGGTTACCCTCAGACCAACATTATCTTTAACAATGCGTTGTCTGGTGTAAAGATGTTCCCTTCCGATTATTATTGGATTACCAGTCTGATTAAGCCAGCATCCAAGTAAGGAGCAATCCATGTTACTAGAAATAAATGACCTGGATATCACCTATGGAGACAATACTCCGACAGTAGAAAATGTAAAATTATCTTTAAATGAAGGTGAAATTCTGACTATTGTTGGTGAATCCGGCAGCGGTAAAACAACAGTTATCCGTTCAATCCTGGGGCTGCTATCTGGAGACGGCCATGTGAGCAAGGGAACCCTCAACTTTAAGGGAAGGGATTTAAAGGCCCTTTCCCTTAAGGAGTGGCGTGAACTGCGAGGCAAGGATATTTCCATGATTTTCCAGGATTCAGGCAATATGCTGAACCCCGTTCAAACTATAGGTCATCAGTTTAGAGAGTATATTCAGCTTCATAGTGATATGAGCGATTCGGAAGCAGATGCCAAGGCCGTTGAGATACTCAAGCGGATGCATCTTCCCAATGCTGAAAATATACTTTCCTCCTATGCCTTCGAGCTTTCTGGTGGTATGCGCCAGAGGGTAGGTATTGCTATGGCAATAACTTTTCATCCCCAGCTTTTGCTGGCGGATGAGCCTACCTCGGCTCTTGATGTAACCACACAGGCCCAGATAGTAAAGGAACTGATGCAGGTGGTAAAGGAGTCTGGTACTGCTATGATTATGGTGACCCATAATCTCGGTGTGGCATCCTATATGTCGGACAAACTCATGGTTATGGCCGGCGGACGGGTGCTGGAATACGGCAACGCCAAGGATATCCTTACCAATCCACAGAGCGATTATACGAAAACTTTGCTGGCTTCAGTGCCAACGATTGGAGGCAAGCGTTATGTCTGAGCAGAATAATACTAATGATTGTCTCATGAGCATTGAACATATTACCAAGGAGTTTAAGCTGTCTGATGGTAATGTACTGCGGGCCTGCAATGATATCTGTATTGATATTCCCAAGGGGAAGACAACAGCTATTGTAGGTGAGTCAGGGTGTGGAAAGTCCACGCTGGTTAAGACCATAATGGGCATCCATGAACCTACCTCCGGCCGTGTAATGTTCCATGGCCAGGATATTACTAAACTGAGCAATAAGGAAAAACGCCAGAATTATCGTCATATTCAAATGGTTTTTCAGGATCCGGCTACAGCCTTTAATCCGAAAATGAAGGTTAAGGACCTTATATGTGAACCCCTCAGAAGCTTTGGTATTATCAGTAAGGGGGAAGTGGAGGAACGGGCTAAGGAGCTGTTACGTCAGGTGGATTTGCCTGTGGAGTTTGTAAACCGTTATCCACATAGTATGAGTGGTGGCCAGCGTCAGCGTGTGGCCATTGCCCGTGCTTTGGCTTTGGAGCCTGAGGTAATTGTTTGTGACGAGGCGACCAGTGCCTTGGATGTGTCTGTTCAGGACAGTATCATTAAGCTACTTGTAAAATTGCAGCAGGAAAAGGGTATTACCTATATTTTCATCTGCCATGATTTGGCCCTGGTTAGTCTGTTTAGCCATAAGGTAGTAGTTATGCAAAAGGGAACAGTAATGGAGCAGTTGGACGGAGATAAATTGGCTGAGTCAACTCATCCATATACCCGGGATTTGTTGAATGCTGTTTTCTCTGTTCACTGATTCCAATAAGCTAGTGTAAGTTTTTCAGCGAGTTTTATATGCTTCAAAGATATTTTTCATCCTCAATGGATCGTAAATACCTTAAGATATCACTGCCAGCGGCTATGGAGGGGGTATTTATGATACTCCTGAGCAATGTGGACCTGATTATGGTCGGCGTGCTGGGAGCATCAGCCATTGCCGCTGTCAGTATATTTACTCAGCCCCGAATGATGCTGCTTACTGTGGCCAGATCACTGGCTGCGGCAGTTACTTTACTGACGGCAGAATATTTTGGTGGCGGAAGATTGCTGCGGGCAGGGCGTGTATTGCGCCAGTCCCTGTTTTTAGGGGCAATTATTATGTTGGTGCTCCACATAATATTTTTTGCCTATCTTCCCCAACTGCTATTGTGGATGGGGGCAGAGCAGCATTATTTGCAGCTGGCCCTGGATTACGCCTGGATAGCATTGGGGGCAGTTTATCTGACCTCTATCACAGCTGTTTTACAGGCAATTCAGCTGGGCTTTGGAGAAACCTCCATTGTACTGAAAACAAATCTTCAGGGGAATATCATAAATGTTATAGTTAATGCCCTGTTGATTTTTGGACTGGGTCCTTTCCCTGCCATGGGAGTCAGGGGGGCGGCCATAGGTACCTTGGTGGGAACTGTCTATACTCTGAGTTATACTGTCTGGATGCTGTGGAAGGCGGGAATACTAAAGAGTGGTGGATTTATTCCCGACAGAATATACTTCAAGTACTTTATGCCGTTATTTGGCAGCGTTTTTTCCGAGCAGGGCTTTGAACGTATAGGTATGGTAATCTATACCCGTATGGTGGCAGAGCTGGGAATGATTCCTTACGCTATTCATGCTATATGCATGAACTTCTGCGATTTTTATTATTGCTTTGCAGGAGGGCTGGGCAAGGGTAGCACGGTTATGGCTGGCCATGCCAAGGGGCGCAAGGATATGGCTGAATGGAAAAGCTCTTTGTCAGTAAGCATTAAATGGAGTGCCATCTTTTCAATGGTGTCCTTTGTGCTGACAGCATTTTTCCGGGAAGAAATATTCTCACTATATACAAATGATGTATCCTTGCTTCCATTGGGGAGCATTGTAATGCTTATAGTGGCTTTGGTGAGCTTTCCTGAAGCTCAGCAGATGGTGTGTGCCGGTATTCTGCGGGGTACTGGCAAATCAGCACATGTGGCCATATACTCATTTGTAAGTATCACGGTGTTGCGACCAATAATCACTGCTTTTTTTCTGTATTACCTGGATATGGGACTGGTAGGTGCCTGGATAGCTTTGGCCTTGGATCAGTCAACCCGGGCAATATGTGCCAGCTTCCTCTTATGGCGGTTGCAGAAAAGGGAAAAGTGGTATTTGCAAACAGTTGAGGAAACATAATAAATTCCATATAAAATTTGGACTGCTTCGGCAGTCCTTTTTATTTTAATAAATAGATTTTTCACGTTTGATAAAAAGAATTGTTACATTTTTTTCAAAAAAAGATTTAAATATTCTGAATTTTGTGCCATAATTAACTTGTACCTGTAAAATACAAAGAGCAGGTGGAGAAGTAATAGGGAAAGAGAGGGAGAGTATATGGTTACTTTTTTGTGTGCGCTGGCTGCACTGATTTTGGGATATGTCGTTTACGGCAAGATAGTGGACAACATATTTGGTCCTACTGATAATCCCACTCCGGCAACAGTTCACAATGATGGCGTGGATTATATTCCTTTGCCTACCTGGAAGGTTTTCATGATTCAGCTGTTAAATATTGCTGGTCTTGGTCCAATATTTGGCGCCTTGGGGGGCGCTCTTTGGGGACCTTCCGTGTACTTTTGGATAGTATTAGGTACTATCTTTGCAGGTGGTGTTCATGACTATCTGTCAGGAATGATCTCCTTGCGTGAGGATGGTAAGAGTATTTCCGAGGTAGTAGGACATCACATGGGAGGCACAATGCTGTTCATTATGCGTGTGTTCTCCGTTGTCCTTTTGGTATTGGTTGGTACTGTATTTATGACAGGACCTGCAGGCCTCTTGGCCAAACTGACAGGTGTAGCGGTAACGGTTGTGTTGCCATGTGTATTGTTGTACTATTTCCTGGCTACTTTGTTGCCAATTGATACTTTGATTGCACGTTTCTATCCACTGTTTGGTGCCTGCCTTATTATCATGGCACTGGGCATTATGGCTGGTATGCTCATGGGGGTTGGCGGTCATACCATGCCGGAAATGCAGCTGGCAAATCTGCATCCACAGGGTGATGCAATGCCTATTTGGCCATTGATGTTCATTACAGTGGCTTGCGGAGCTATTTCCGGTTTCCATTCTACCCAGTCACCAATTATGTCCCGTTGCCTTACCACTGAGCGCCTTGGTCGCCCTGTATTTTATGGAGCCATGGTGTCTGAGGGTATTATTGCCTTGATTTGGGCTGCAGCTGGTGTAACCTTCTATGATAGCACTGGTGGCTTGGCCGCAGCCATGAAGGCTGGCGGTGCTGGTACCGTGGTATATGATATTTGCGTTGGCTTTATGGGCGGCGACGGCAGTATGACTGGTTACATAGGTGCAACCCTGGCTATGCTGGGTGTAATTGCTTGCCCGATTACTTCTGGTGATACCGCATTCCGTAGTGCCCGTCTTACTTTGGCTGACTGGTTTGGTGTTTCCCAGTCCAAGGCTGTAAAGCGTTTGCTCTTTGCAGTTCCACTTTTGGCAGTGGGTGGTGTTTTGTCCCAGATGAACTTTGATATTATCTGGAGATACTTCTCCTGGACTAACCAGACTTTGGCCATGATTGTTCTGTGGACCGGTGCAACCTATCTGTACAGAATGAAAAAGGGCAGCAATGCCTGGTTAATGGCAGCTATACCAGCTACTTTTATGTCGGCTGTAACCTGTACCTATATACTACAGGCCAAGGAAGGCTTACAGCTGGGAACTGAAATCAGCTATCCTGTTGGTATTGCCTTTGCTGTTGTATGCGTTATTTTGTTTACCACAAAGGTCCTTCGTGCCAAGGAGTAAACATTGAATAATACATGACGAAAACAATAAAGGGGTCAGCAATTGCTGACTCCTTTTTGATTTCATGGAAAAAAAAGAGCAAATGATGTATAATATTACAGGTTGTTTTTGCGGTGACGTGAAGACTTCCTTTAGTTTTGTATCATACAATGGAGGTTTTGCAGAATGACTAAAATTAATATATTCTCCGGCTTTTTAGGTGCCGGTAAGACAACTTTGATTCAGAAGCTCATCAATGAGGGCTTTAACGATAAGATTTGCCTTATTGAAAATGAGTTCGGTGAGATTGCTATTGATGGCGGCTTCATGAAGGAAGCAGGCGTTCAGGTCAAGGAGATCAACTCTGGCTGTATCTGCTGTTCCTTGGTAGGTGACTTTGAGGAGTCCTTAAAGCAGGTTATGGAAACCTATAATCCTGACCGGATTATCATTGAGCCATCTGGTGTAGGCAAGCTGTCTGATGTAAAGATTGCTGTTTCCAAGGTCTGCAATGATGACGTGGTAATTGAGGGCAGCATTGCAGTGGTTCATGCCAAGAAATGCAAGATGTATGCCAGAAATTATGGTGAGTTCTTCATTGATCAGATTGCTCACGCTGACTGCATTGTTCTCAGCCGCAGCCAGGATGTAAATGAGAAGAAGCTCCAGGAAACCATTGATATTATCCGTGAGCATAATCCAAAGGCTCCTATCGTAACAACTCCTTGGGATAAAATTTCCGGCGAGCAGATTTTGGATGCCCTGCATCACAGTGAATTATTGAATGTGGATGAGGTGGCTGAGGAGCATCATCATCACCACCATCACGACCACGAGTGTGATGATCCTGAATGTGGGTGTCATGAGCATGAACATCATGATCACGATCACAATCATCATCATGACCATGAGCATCACCACCATGATGAGCATGAACATCATCACGACCATGACCATGAATGTGATGACCCTAATTGTGGCTGTCACGACCATGACCATGAGCACCATCATCATGATCACGATCATCACCATCATCACCATGCAGATGATGTATTTGGCAGCTGGGGGCAGGAAACCACCAAGAAATTCACCATCGATGAGCTTAAGGATATTTTGGCAGAGCTGGTTAATGCTGACGAGTATGGTGTTATCCTCAGGGCAAAGGGTATTGTTATGTCCGCCAACGATGGGGAGTGGCTCCATTTCAACTATGTACCGGGAGAGAGCAGCGTAGTAACCGGTGCGGCTGATTATACCGGCCGTTTCTGCGTTATTGGCAGCAAACTGCAGGAAGGCAGCTTGAAGGAGCTTTTCCTTGGTGAGTAATATATCTTAATTGGGAGATAAATAATGAGCAAAGAAAAACCAAATGTTCCTGTGTATTACTTTATGGGTCTGTTGGAAAGTGGAAAGACCAGTGTAATCAAGGACTTTTTACAGAATAATCAGTTCGCCAAAGCCGAGTGTAACCTAATTATCTTAGGTGAGGAAGGCGAGGAAGAAATTGACGAGGAGCTTCTACAGGAAAGTCATTCCAAGATTATTGTGGTAGAGGATGTGGAGGAGCTTTCCACTGAGTTTTATCAGGAGCTTCAGAAAAAATACAATCCCTCCAGCGTCTTAATTGAGGCCAATGGTATGTGGAATGCGGGAGATTATATGAACATTCCCCTTCCGGAGGAATGGTTTGATTTCCAGAATATCGGCATGGTTAATGCAGAGACCTTCGAGGTTTACCAAAAGAATATGAAGGATCGCTTTGTGGATTTGTTCCGTTATTGCGAGCTGATTATATTCAACCGTTGTGACCACGAAACCCGTCAGCAGGACATTCGTCGTAATGTCCGGGTGGTAAATCGCCGTGCACAGGTTATTTTTGAATCTGATCTGGAGGATTTTGTGGAGGAGGAGCCAGAGCTGCCATTTTCCATTGACAAGGATGAGATTGAACTGGAGCTGGATGACTATGGCGCTTGGTTTGTAGATATGCAGGACCACCCTGATCACTATGACAAGAAGCGTATCATTTTTGACGGCTATCTCTGTTCTGCCCAAAAGGATGGGGTCATTCATTATGGTGTAGGTCGTGTAGGTATGGCCTGCTGTGCCGATGATATGATGTTTTTGGGAATATCCGGTACCGGTGCGCCCTTCAAACAGCTTAATCATAGAAAGAATGAGCGTAAGTGGGGCAAGGTAACTGGCGTTATACATGTGAAGTATGACAGCAATGGTGAGATTGACACCCTTAAGATGAAGGTGGAGGCCTTCACTGAAGAAAAGAAGCCTGAAGACACTATTGTGTACTTTAATTAAGCTGTAGAGGTTATACTTATGAAGCCTGATGTTTTGGAAAAAATACAGCAGGAAACTGCTGATTGGGCGTATCTTGATGAGCTGCCTAAGGAAATGTATGACCTGGTCTATACTAAACGCTATGAGGAGGTAGGGGATACCTTTGAGCTCTTTTCCTATGTAAATGAGGAGAAGCATCTGGGCCTTGTGGCGTATTATCATCAGGAAACAAAGGAATATAAACTGAAAATTCGACGGGGGCTTACAGAGTTTTGTCTGATGCAGTTTATTACCGCTTCCTTCAGTGAATTTGAGCAGCATCTGAAAAATTACCTGGAATCCGCTGTTCATGATCTGGCTATATATAATCCTGATTCCATAAGCTATGTGACCAAGGCTCTTAATATTACTGAATGGGACTATAAGGATATTTTGCCGGAGGAGCTGGAGGGCTATAAGCTGTTTATTAATCCCACACAAATGGTTCGGGTACTAAATGGCTCCTATATAGTATTTGATTATTCGGATTTTGATATTGAGAGCAACTTCATCATTTATTATAATGAATTCCGCAGTGAATTCTTTGGTGAGGCCCGTATCAAAAATATTCCGGAAATGAATTACACCTTTGACTCCAAAAATCTGGAGGAGCTGGAGGAAAAGTTGAGGGCTCACATGGTGGATCGCTTGCGGGAAATCCGTCAACGAGCCACAAAGTAAATTTATTATTATTTATTAAATCGCATCAATGCTGGATAAAGCGATTTCCTGGAAGTGCTGTCTCCCTGGGAATCGCTTTTTTATATATTTTAATTTGTTGAAAAGAAGGACAAAAAAGGTGCTTTGTCGAAATGTAATGAAGGTAGGTATACCTTTGTGACATTTATATGAGGTGATACTTCATGATAAATATGTTAAATAAAAAATTCATAAGGCTGTTTGCCGCTGTAATTAGCTTTTTTTACCTTTTTGTTATTGGTCTTCCATTGACAGCTTATTCCGCCGGGAATATGCATACAAAGGTAGTGAAGGTAGGCTGGTACGATAGCTATGGATTCCAGGAAACGGATAGTGATGGGGTAAGAAGTGGCTATTGTTATGAGTACCTCTTCAGAGTGGCTAATTATACCAACTGGGACTATGAATTTGTCGATGGCGAATGGCCGGAGCTTATTGAAAAGCTGCAAAATGGCGAAATAGACCTGATGGCTGGTGTATCTGTTACCGAAGAACGCAAAAAGTCTATGCTGTTTCCAGACTATCCTATGGGTACAGATAATTATTGGGTTTTTCAGCATGACAGTAGCCAAACCATGAACGCCTATGATTTTTCCACTATGAATGGTAAAAAAATAGGTGGTATCAAGAATAATCGAATGACTTATTTTTTGGAGCTGTGGGCGGCGAGGAATCATGTCGATTTAGATATTATTTATTATGATGGCTTTAATGAAAGGGATAAGGATTTTGCAGCCGGTCTTCTTGATGGCGTGGTAGCAACAGATAATAATATTAAGGTGGATGCCGGTTATGCACCAGTGGTTAAGGTGGGGCAGGAACCGTTCTATTTGGCTGTCAATAAAAATAAACCGGATTTGCTGTATGAGCTGAATTATGCTCTGACTGATATTGACAGGGCTGATCCATTCTTTATAAAGAAATTGCAGCTTAATAATTATGGCGCTACCCTGATTAATAGTACCCTTTCCGATGAGGAGAGCAAGTGGCTCAGTAATCATAAGCTATGGCGGGTGGGTTATTTTAAGGACTATATGCCGTTTTGTGGGCAGGAAAGCGATGGTTCCCCGACCGGTGTAATCACAGACGTATTTAATATGATATTGAAAAATCTCAATATTGAAGATAAGGTAACCATAGAGTATGTGGCGTACGATTCCCTAGGGGATATGATGCAGGGCTTTGCCCGCAATGAGATTGATATGTCCTTCCCCGCCTTTGGAGATGTGCGTTACAGCGAGGATAATCAATTCAGCTATACCTCAGAAATCCTGAGCGTTCCTATGAATGTGGCGTACAGAGGGGAATATTCGGATAAAACCTTCGCCACGATTGGCTTGTACCATAATCCAATAAAAAAGGTCTTGAAGCCATATAAGGATAGTGAAATTAAGCATTATGACAGTGTGGAACAGTGTTTTGATGCCATACTGTCCGGGGATGCTACCTGTACGATTATGTCCTCATTGTTCCTGCAGGACCGGCTGAATGATTACAAGTATCACAATATAAAAACAATGCCTTTAGGCACCAGCCTGTCCTACTGTATCTGTGTGCCAAGAAATCATTCGGAGCTGTTTTCAATACTTAACAGAGGAATTGCTCTGATTGATAAATCTGTGGTTTCTGATTATGTATTTAAGTATATACAGTCCAATACCAAGTATACATTTGAGGATTTTATAAGGGATAATAGTGTTATATTCATATTTAGTGGTGGCTTGATTTTCATTCTGGTTTTGTGCGGATTGTACGCATACCTTACTGGACTGAAGCGGGCCAAGGCGGAAGTGGATATACAGCTTAAACGTAATGAGGAGCTGGTAAAGACTGAGAAAAAACAGCATCGTGATTTGGAAAGGGCTTTGGAAAAGGCAGAAAGGGCCAGCAAGGCAAAATCAGAATTCCTTTCCCGTATGTCCCACGATATACGGACGCCTTTAAATGGTATTATTGGTCTTATGGAAATTGCTGATCGCCATCCTGATGATGTGGAGCTGTTAATTGCCAACAGAGTTAAGGCCAAGGTAGCGGCCAACCATTTGTTGAGCCTCATTAACGATGTCCTTGATATGAGCAAGCTGGAAAGTGACAATGTTGAATTGGCTGAAGATCCATTCAATATTGAAGAGCTTATGTCAGAAGTAATCGCTATTTGCAGTATAAGAGCACGAGAGAATGGAATTACCATCAAGTATAATGACAATGGCGGCATGAAATATCCTGATGTTATTGGAAGTCCATTGCATTTCAAGCAAATAATGATGAATTTAATAAATAATGCCATCAAGTATAATAAACCTAACGGCAGCATTGATATTTCTGCTCAGCTTGGCTTTGAGGATGAGGATACGGTGACCTATGATATTTTTGTAGAGGATACCGGTATTGGCATAAGCGAGGAGTTTTTGCGTCACATCTTTGAGCCATTTACCCAGGAAAAGGACGATGCCCGCAGCCGTTATCAGGGTACTGGTATGGGTATGGCCATTGTTAAGGCTTTGGTGGATAAGATGCAGGGCAAGATTGTGGTGGACAGCCTGGTGGGACATGGTACTACCTTTGGAGTGACCTTGCCATTTAAGATTAACCATCATGTTTCAGAAGAACATGAGGAGACAGAGAAATCCGACAAGTCCGTTGAGGGGATGCGGATTCTGGTGGTAGAAGACAATGAGCTGAATATGGAAATTGTCACCATGATATTGGAGGATGCAGGAGCCATATTGACTAAGGCAGGAAATGGTCGGGAGGCCTATGACATTTTCATGGAAAAGCCATCTGGTACCTTTGATGCCATTTTGATGGATATTATGATGCCGGAGTGGAACGGCTATGAGGCTACTGTGCAGATAAGAAAGGCTGATAAGTCAGATGCCCAGAGTATACCGATTATTGCCATGACGGCCAATACCTTTGCAGAGGATATTCAAAAATCCAAGGAGTCCGGCATGAATGCCCATATAGGTAAGCCTATAAATGTAGAGGTGTTGATGTCCACCTTGGAGAAGTTTAGAAACAATTAACTGTAATATATTTTGTCTAAGTGCTAAAATAGTGGCAGTTGTAAGTTTTTGAGGAGTGATATCTCATTTTTGCTGTTATTGTAAACACTGTTGCCATTATCATTGGTGTTCTTATCGGATTGGTTCTGAGAAAGGGGATTCCTCAGCGGATTTCTGATGCCATTATGGAAGCCCTTGGTCTATGTACTGTGGTTATCGGCATTCAGGGGGCCATTGTGGAAAAAAATATATTATTGTTGATTGTGGCGGTTGTAATAGGTGTATTTATAGGAAAATTATGTGACCTTGATGGCCGGATAAATAGGGCAGCTGCCCGCATTACGGCCCATTTTGCCGGTGCCGGTGAAGCGGCTAGGATGGCCAATGCCTTTGTTACATCCTGCCTGATTATGAATGTTGGGGCCATGGTTATTGTGGGCTCCCTAAATGCTGGGCTGCGAGCCGATTTTGCCATGCTGTACACCAAGTCATTGCTGGATTTTGTATCGGGGATTATGTTTACTGCTACCATGGGAATAGGTGTTATGGGCTCAGCGGCCTTTACCTTTTTCTTTCAGGGCGGTATTGTATTGTTGGCGGAATATATTTCCCCCTTTCTGTCAGATGAGCTTATTGCTGAAATATCATCCACAGGTTGTCTGCTGATTTTGGCTATCGGCCTAAATATGCTTAATTTAACAAAAATAAAGGTGCTGGATTATTTGCCGTCCCTGCTGGTGGCACCTGTACTTTATTGGATTTTTGCCGGCTTTTAAAAGTTGCGTGTAAATTCCCATCGTGATAAAATGATATAGCTATTTTGGTGCTGCTGTGAAATACAGCAGCTTCTTTTTTGAGGTGAAAATATGGTTGTTATTGAAAAGGCTATTCTTCATATTTTAGATGTAAATGAATCCAATGAGGTTTTTTCAGACGACTTGTTGGAAATGAATGAGGCTACAGCGGAGTTTCTCATTAAGCATGTGGAAAAGACCATTTCCAGCCAGGACGCCAAGAAGGGCAGCTTCTATGGCAACAGCGAATTTAAGGTTATGCTTGATGGCTATATTGGCGGGGAAATGGAATTTATAGATTTTTCCCGTCAGGTGGCAGGGGCTCTTTATAAGGTACTGACCACAGCAGAGGCCGTTTCATCCACGGATTTGCTTATATGTGATGCCCGCATTGATGAAACAAGATATTTGGTTATCTTTAAATGCAACAATCATCAGGGCTATGTACATCAGATTAATGTGGATGAAAATGGCAAGGTATCCACTGAATTGGTTAATAATTATGCTATTCTTCCTGGCCTTACCCAGAAAATTGACGAATTCGTTTTTATTAACTGTGAGACCATGGAAATTCTTTCCAAGTCGCGAAAATACAATGTGGATGGCAATAGCATATATCTTATTCCCGAATTGTTTCTGGAATGTGCCCAGACCCCGTCTCCCGCTGAGACCATAAAGGAAATCAACAAGGCAGTGAAGAAGGTCACTGAAGCCTATTGCCAGGATGAGGTAGCAGCAGTTACTGCCGTAAAGAACTTCATTGCTGAAAATATGGAAAAGGATGCTGTACTGGATCCTGTGGCTGTTGGCCGTGAGGTGTTCCAGGATAATCCTTCCATGGCGGCTGACTACAATCACGCTATTGAAACAGCCGGTTTTTCGGAGCCTGTGGAGGTAAATCAGGAGGCTACCCTGAAAAAGATGAAAAAGCATAAGCTCAGCACTGATACAGGGATTGAGATTACTATTCCTACTGATTATTTTGAAAATACAGATTTTGTGGAATTTTTCAAGGAGGAGGACGGTTCCATGTCCATTACCCTGAAAAATATTCAAAACATCATTAACAGATGATTTTAAGGTGATTTATGGTTGTAAATGGTAAGCTGGACAACATAAAATCAGGGGTTATCCAGGAGTTGGAGGCCCTTTATGAATTGGAAATTCCCCAGGGACAGATTATTACCCGGGAGGCAGCGGAAAAAATGCTGGAGCTTACGGGGATTTTGGGCCGTGAGGTGGCAGTGTACATTAACCGCAAGGGAACTGTAGTGCAGGTTTCCATTGGTGATGATGCCACTGTGGAGCTGCCGGATATTAAGCAGAGAAGCGCCATCCGCTTATCTGGTATTCGCTGTGTTCATACCCATCCCAGTGCTGATACAAGACTTTCGGCCCCAGATTTGTCCTCCCTTAGGAGTATGCGATTTGACTGCATGGTGGCCATTGGTCTCAAAAAGGACAATAAAATTTATGGCAGTCTGGCCTTTCTTAACGGTGAGCTGACTGAGGATGGCGGTTATATGGTAAGTGGTACCAAGGAGCTGCCATTGAAGGAGCTGAACAATATTGATTTGGTTCAGCTTATTGTGCTGGTAAATAATGCACTGGGGAAGAATCGCCTTAAGGACACGGAGGAACATACAGAAAAGGCTATTTTGGCTGGTGTAGCCTTCAGCTCCCGCAGGGATGACTGGCAGGTGGAGGACTCTTTGGCGGAGCTTCGTGGCTTAGTGGAAACTGCTGGGGCAGAAATAGTGGGTGAGGTTATCCAGAACAAGGACAAGCCGGATAATGCCTATTTTCTTGGAAAGGGCAAGGTGGAGGAAATCGCCATGCTGGCCCAGAATGTGGAGGCGGACCTGCTGGTGATTGATGACGAAATTTCCCCATCCCAGCAGCGTAATTTAGAGCTAAGCACCGGCCTTCGGGTGGTGGACAGGACAGCTCTGATATTGGATATTTTTGCCCAGCGGGCCCGTTCCAGTGCCGGCAAATTACAGGTTGAGCTGGCTCAGCTGAAGTACAATCTGCCAAGATTAGGCGGCCAGGGACTGGTTATGTCCAGACTGGGCGGCGGTATAGGTACCCGTGGTCCTGGTGAAACCAAGCTGGAAATGGACCGTCGTCGGATACATGGGCGAATCCACGATTTGGAGGAACAGCTTAAGAAGCTGAAAAATCAGCGCAAGCTACATCGTAATCAGCGCAAACAGTCAAGACTGGCTTCTGCGGCCTTGGTGGGATATACAAATGCAGGCAAATCCACTATCCTCAATGCTTTGTCAGATTCTGATGTTTTGGCTGAGGATAAGCTGTTTGCCACCCTTGACCCTACTACCCGTCTGGTGGATCTGGATGAAAAGCTTCAGATTCTTCTTACAGATACTGTAGGCTTTATTCAGAAATTACCTCATACCTTGGTAAGCGCTTTTCAAGCAACTCTTGAGGAAACCACAGAGGCAGATTTGCTGGTCCACGTGGTAGACGCCAGCGACCCTAATTACGAGCTGCAAATAAAGGCCGTTATTAAGGTACTGGATGAAATCGGGGCAAAGGAAAAGCCTGCCATTTTCGTGTTTAACAAGGCTGACAGGCTAATGGAAAAGGGTGGCACTGATTTTGATGCCCAGCGGATGCTGCAGGGCCGTGAAGGTGTTGTTATTTCTGCCAAAAAATCCGAGGACTTGCAAAAGCTGAGGGACAAGCTGGCCTCCTTCTTTAATCAGGGGAAGGTGATTATAAAATTGTGCATTCCATATACTGAAGGAAATGTGATCACCCGTCTCCATGAAGATGGCAATGTTCTTAAAACAGATTATGATGAAAAGGGCACGGTATTGGAGGTTGAGCTTCCTGTAACCGATGCTGAAACATATAAGCAATATGAAATTTAATTTAGGGAGTATTTATATATAATGGCATTTTCTGAGAAATTAATTGAATTAAAAAAGCAGGTGTTGGCTGAAAGTCAGCCTATGTTTGATCGTATTGACTCTATTGCTGAGGCCAATACTTTAAAGGTATTGGATGCTATGCGGGAGTGTCAGGTGGGGGAATCA
The DNA here is from genome assembly GCF_000621545.1 of Anaerovibrio lipolyticus LB2005. Lineage (GTDB taxonomy): Bacteria > Bacillota > Negativicutes > Selenomonadales > Selenomonadaceae > Anaerovibrio > Anaerovibrio lipolyticus_A. Next base: position 307,055 of record NZ_JHYA01000001.1, on the reverse strand, counting down.
CATTTCAATACTACATCGGGATACGCATATAGTGATGTTGGCCGTATGAAGGCAGACGAGCTGTTTGCCAAGGTGTTTGGGGCAGAAAGGGCTTTGGTTCGTACCCAGTTTGTATCCGGTACCCACACTTTGGCTACTGTACTTTTTGGTATTCTGCGTCCCGGTGATAAGCTGCTGTCCATTACCGGTGCTCCATACGACACTATGCAGACTGTAATCGGCTATGCTTCTGAGAGCAAGGGCTCCCTAAAGGAATTTGGAATAAAATACGATGAGCTTGATATGGTGGATGGCAAGGTAGATATGGCTGGAATTGAGGGTAAGCTGACACCGGATACCAAGATGGTGCTTATCCAGCGCTCACGTGGCTATTCCATGCGTGATCCATTGAGCATTGATGATATTGAGGCTATTTGTGCTGAGGTGCATCGTATTAAGCCTGATTGTGTGTGCTTTGTTGATAACTGCTACGGTGAATTCGTGGATACAAGAGAGCCAGTACAGGTGGGCGCAGATATCATGGCGGGCTCCCTTATCAAGAACCCGGGTGGCGGTATTGCCCTTACCGGCGGTTATATCTGTGGCAAGGACGAGTTGGTGGAGCTGGCTTCCTACAGAATGACTTCCCCAGGTATGGGTGACGAGCTGGGAGCATCTCTGGCAAATAACCGCATGATTTTCCAGGGCTTCTTTATGGCTCCTCATGTGGTGGCTCAGGCTATAAAGGGTGCAGTATTTGCTGCTGGTTTGTTCAGTAAATTGGGATATAAAACTCTGCCATTGCCTACTGATGTGCGTGGAGATATTATTCAGGCTGTACAGCTGGATACTCCTGAAAATCTCATTGCCTTCTGCGGGGGTATTCAGAAGTATTCACCGGTGGATTCCTTTGCCGCTCCTGAGCCATGGGATATGCCAGGCTATGAGGACCAGATTATTATGGCGGCAGGTACCTTCGTACAGGGGGCATCCATAGAGCTTAGTGCTGATGGCCCAATGCGTGCTCCATACAACGTATATATGCAGGGGGGCGTCACCTTCGAGCATGCTGTAATTGGCATTATGGGTGCAGCCCAGGCTATTGAGGACATTGACCGCTGAGGACATATCCAAGAAGTGAAACTGATTGGCAAATACGTCCCATGCGAAAACAAATAATAAATTTAAAAATTAAATTTTAGACATAAAAATAGAGAGCAGCCTCACGGGTTGCTCTCTTTGCATAAAGCGGGTTGAATTTGGATTTACATTTGGCGATAGATGCCGATTACCTTTCCCAAGATGGTTACGTTCTTTTCATAGAAAGGCTCCATGGAGTCATTCTCTGGCTGTAGACGGATGCAATCCTTTTCCTTGAAGAAGCGTTTTACGGTGGCGGCTTCTCCATTTACCAATGCCACCACAATATCACTGTTATTTGCAGTGCTCTGTTGCTTGACCATGATATAGTCGCCATCATATATGCCGGCATTAATCATGCTTTCACCGTCAACCTTCAGCATAAAGGTTTCTGACGTGGTACCCAGGAGGTTCTGTGGGAAAGCAAAGACCTCCTCAATATTTTCCTGCGCCAGAATAGGAGTACCGGCGGTTACTGCACCAACCAACGGAACATTGACAGTACGTTCCCAAGGCTTGTCCTCCAAAAGATCAATTGCACGAGGTTTGGTCGGATCACGGCGAATCAGCCCAGCATCCTCTAATTGATTGAGATATCCGTGTACGGTGGAGGATGATTTAAGTCCAACAGCCTTGCCTATCTCGCGAACAGAAGGCGGATAGCCCTTTGATAAAAGAAATTCCTTGATGTACTTGTAAATTTGGCTCATGCGCTCATCGGCACAGCGTTTACGTCCCATTAGTCACACTCCTTACATAATAGTTCTGTACCTATAGTATATCATATATATGTTCTATTGCAAGTGTTCTGCAAACAAAAGTGCTGATTATTTTATGTTTACATAATAAATGTTTCTCTTTAAATTTTTAAAAATCTTTCCTCGCAGTGAACTAATATCTTATGGTATAATTTTGTCAATGGCACCATTGTCTGATTTTGGGGTGAATTATATGAAGCACATTCCGTATTTATGCGAAGATGTACAGTCATTTTTTAATAAAGTGGATGAATTTTCCAGTCAGCTAGCTGGCATGGGGGAGTATTCCTGTGTGCTGGTTACGATTTATGCCAATATCCATTTAAAGGATAAGGTTCCAGATTTAATTCAAAAGGTACGGGAAGTGTTACCTGAGGCTAAAATCGCCGGTGGAACAGCATCGGCTATGATTACGGCTGGTGTCATTAATTATTATGGCATTTCCTTGACTTTTTCTGTGTTTAAAGAAGGACAGATTGAAGTTTTCCCGGTATTTTGGGATGATGATAAAAGTAAGGAAATCGGTGTGGAAACCTTGGAAAAATTGACCAAGGTGGATAATTTGGCTGCAGTGGAGATGCTCACTGCCGGCTATGCCATTAATACAATGCCTTTCTTCGAGGAAATATCTAAGTTGCCACCAGAGGTAGTATTCTTTGGTGGAGTGGTGGATGATGGTACAACTCCGGCTGGCCAGGGCTTTGTTTTTACTGGTGATGATGTCATCCATAGGGGACATGTAATGGTAGCCTTTAATGGCAAATCCTTAAATGTTCATGTTGGCTATGGTAGTGGCTGGAAGCCATTAGGCAAGACTATGACCGTGACCAGATTGGATAATTATCATACTATTTGTGAAATAGATGATGTGCCTGTCCGGACAATTTATGAGAAATATTTGGGCATTACCAATTGGAATGATGAGTTTTTAAGTGAAGCGGTGGCGTTTCCATTTTCAATTATCAGAAATGGGGCCTTTTTGTCCAGACTGCCAAGACGACTTGATAAGGATGGCAGTGCCAGCTATGGGGCTGATTTCGTTGTAGGTGATATGATTCGCTTGTGCTATGGTGATCCGGCTGTTATTATTCAAGAGGCCCGCAATATCCAGATGGAAATGATCAGATTTAATCCTGAGGGGATATTTGCTGTAAGCTGCTGGGCAAGAAATATTCATCTTCATAAGGATGTTAACCAGGAATTGGAGGCTTGCCGCAAGGGCGTTCCTTCCACGGGGATTTACGCCTCCGGCGAATACATGAGAACCCCAGGGGGAGATATATACCTCAATAACATGTGCCTTTCCATAATCGGATTCAGGGAGGGCGGCCATGAGGTTATATCCAGTAATGATGAATCAATGCAGCCAATCCGCTTGGAGCATCAAAACAGTGTACTGAGCCACATGATGCATTTTGTACAGGCTGTGTCCAACGAGCTGGAGGAAAGCAACAGACGCCTTTATGATATTGCCAAAATCGATTTTCTCACCAATCTTCTCAATCGTGGCGAGCTGGAATCTGAAATGGCGAATTCTTTATACAGATGTCAATTATCGGGAAATTCAGTTTCAATCATGATGCTGGATATAGATAATTTCAAGAGCATTAATGATACCCTGGGCCACGGTACTGGTGATGAGGTCCTTAAGAGTGTGGCTGATCTCATTAAACAGAATATTCGCGCCACGGACAGGGCAGGCCGTTGGGGTGGCGATGAGTTTATAATTGTCTTTAATAATTGTAATGTGGATGTGGCCGCTAATGTGGCCGAGCGTATCAGAAGTAAAATTATGGGCTTGACGTCACAATTTAAGGTGAAGAATGTGACGGTGAGCATCGGTATTACGGCAGCTGCCAAGGATGATACTATTCTATCCCTGTTTCAGCGGGTTGATGCAGCTATGTATAAATCAAAGAATCAGGGCGGCAAGAATTGTGTAACGGTGATTTAAATCAAATAATATCTACGGGCATATTAAAATCCCTGTCAGGGAGGAATGTTAATCCTTCTTGGCAGGGATTTTTGCGTGTTTATTAAATTGATATCAGTTTACTTAATTAGTTTTGTTAAAACATCATCCAGAGCATTTAAGACATTATTGATGTCTTCCTCAGTAACAACCAATGGTGGCTGGAAGGCCATAACGTTTCTCTCAATACCATTCTTGCCGATAATAAAGCCACGGTCCTTCATTTCTTCAAGAACCATATCCAGCTCCTCAGGAGCCGGGCTCTTGTCAGCATGGACAAATTCTGCACCACGCATGAGCCCCAGACCACGGATATCACCAATGATAGGGTGCTTCTTCTGAAGCTCAACCAGACCATCATATAGCTGCTGGCCACGCTCCTGGGCATTCTGCATGAGATTATGCTCCTGAATGTAGTTAATAACGCTAAGACCGGCAATGGAGGATACAGGGTTGCCACCAAGAGTGGAGGCACCTGGCTTGGTGTAGGTATCTGCAATCTTGGCAGATGCAGTGAAGGCAGAAATTGGAGCACCATTACCAAGGGCTTTGGCCATGGTCATAATATCAGGCACCACATCGAAATTTTCAATGGCAAACATCTTGCCAGTACGGGCAAATCCTGTCTGCACCTCGTCAATAATAAGGAGAGCATTGTACTTTTCAAGGATTTCCTTAACACGCTTAAAGTATCCCTTTGGAGGCGTTACAATACCCGCATTTCCCTGAATAGGCTCAGCAATCATGGCCGCTGGATGGCCACTGGTGGAATATTTTATCAAGTCCTCAACAGCATTGGCACAGGCCAAATCACATTCAGGATATTTTTTCCCCAACGGGCAGCGATAACAATAAGCATTTGGAGCAAAGTGAATACCCCCACATGGATGAGGATCAGTACGCCACATCTGAATACCAGTAACACTCATGGTGAGCTTGGTACGGCCATGGAGGCCGTTTCTCAGACTGATAAACTCGTCGTTGCCTGTATAAATGGAAGCCAATAGCATGGCACCTTCATTGGCCTCGGTTCCAGTGGAGCAGAAAAAGGTTTTCTGCAAGTCACCAGGTGTAACCTCGGCCAGCTTTTCAGCCAGATTAACGAAATTTTCAGTGAGATAAATATTGCAGACATGCTGCAGGGACTGGACCTGCTTTACCACATTTTCGAGAATTTCAGGGTTGCAGTGACCGCAGTTCATAACGGATACACCAGCGAACATATCAAGATATTTGCGTCCCTCGCTGTCGTACAAAAACTGCATATCGCCTTTTACAAACTGACGTGGCTCCTTGTAAAAATGAGCCAGACAAGGCATGATGTATTTCTTCTTTTTTTCCAAAATGGCCTCAGGACCAATAGGCTTTTCCAATGACATTATCAATACCTCCTATAAATTAAAAAAATATTTAGGAATTGAAAGCCTTCCCCTATAGGGAAGGTGGGAGCGTAGCGCTCGGATGAGGTCGATTAGAGTGAATCCTGGGACTGGCGGAATCGATATACACCGATACCCAGCTTTCTAGGACCGGACTCCTGCAGCTTCTTGAAGGTTTCTTCATCAAAGGCTGGCTTGCCGGCATCCAGATTATCAAGAGCAGTGCGGTATGCCTTGGTAAGCTCTGCCACCAGCTCTGGCGCATAGTCCTTGGCCTCAATGCGGAAGGCAGCTACGCCGTTGAATTTCTCCAGATATGGGTAGTAGCACAAATCCTTGGTAAAGAGAATATGGTTGCGACCAAACTGGTCCATACGAAGTGGATGAACACCGCCTGCAGTATCCTTTAAGGCATAATGGCGATTTACAAACTCAGGGTTAATCAAATGCTTGTATGGAAGAATCATGGCGGCAAAATTGTGGTCACAGATCATGGACTCGTAGGAGCCGTGAACGATAATCTCAATAGGAAGCTCAGACTGTTCCACAAGATTCTTCACCTGGGCAAAGGAAAGCTCCAGAGAAGCAGTACCCATGGATATGCCGTTCTTCTTCATAAAGCTGGCAGCCTTATGGTTAAAGAGATTGAAGGAAAAGTCCGCCTGTACCGGTAAATTAGTACACTCCTGGGCCAGCTTTAAGGAGCCCAGATTGCTTACCAGCACGCCGGCTGGCTTTAGTTCATTGACTGCCTTAAGATATTGCTCCAGTTCGCCACATTCACGGCGCATGGTGGTGCGTGGGGTACCAATAACGATTTTGGCGTTGTATTTTTTGCCGATTTCAATGGCCTTTGCCACATTTTTAAGTGACCAAGGCTTCTTTGGCTTGTAGGCTTCACCGGATAAATAAACGATGTCAGCACCATTGGAGCAGGCAGCCTCCACGGAAGCAATATCTGCCACCTGTACGGCCAGCTGACGTTTGCCCTTGTTTTCCTTATTAATTGCTGGCTCAGCCTTTAAAATTTCATCCTGGAAACCAGCCTCTTCTACAGCATCACTGAAGAAACGTGGCTCACGGGAGCCATCAAAGCCGATATCGCTGGCATCAGGCTGTCCCAAAGCAAAGGTGGTAGTAAAATCACGGGCCCGGTTCTTGTAAAGGTCCTGCCAGCCCTCTTCATCCACCTGATATCCATAAGGGTCCTCAATATAGGCATCAATAGCCTTTCTGTAGGTGGCCACAATGCGGCGTACAAAATCAGCTGGGCGCATACGACCTTCAATTTTAAAGGAGAATACACCAGCCTGGATGAGCTCAGGGATGTTTCTGTACATACACATATCCTTGAGAGCTAGCTTGTAGTCGTGCTGGTCGTCCTTATCAAGAATTTCCCCGGTTTCCTCGTCAATGAGCTTGTATGCCCAACGACAAGGCTTCAGGCAACGGCCACGGTTGCCACTCTGTCCAAAGAGCACTCCGGAATGGATGCACTGACCGCTTTCAGCGATACACATATCACCATGCATGAAATACTCGATTTCCAGCCCTGTTCTTTCTTTGAAAAGGGACATTTCGGAAAGGGTCATTTCACGGCCCACAACGATTCTGGTAATGCCATATTCCTTCAGCTTTTTGATGGCGTGCTCGTTATGGGTATTCATCATTACTGAGGTATGGAACGGAATGGTGATGCCCATTTCCTTGGCAATTTCCAGCACGGCAAAATCCTGCACCAAAATTGCATCCGGGCGGATTTCATTCAGATAAGCAAGATACTGCTTTAAAGGCTCAATTTCATCATCACTGATAAGGTTGTTAAGAGTGATATAGAGACAAACACCATGGGCATGGGTATATTCAATAGCCTTCTTCAGCATCTCATCGTCAAAGTTTGTTTCCTTATTGCGGTGCATACGCATGTTGAAATGCTTGCCACCGAGATAAACAGCATCGGCACCAGCTTCCACGGCTGCCACCAGGGCATCCCAGTTGCCGGCCGGGGCCAAAAGTTCCACTGATTTACGGTTTAAAATCATCTTGTGCTCTCCTTTATATAAATAACCTTTTTATATAACGCAATATTTTTTGCATACCGATTCATTATATCAATTTTCTTAATAATAATAAAGTTATCATTTTACTGCAGGGGATTTTCATATTGCACATGAATTTAAACTAGACAGCATTTGGCCTTTGTGTTTTAATCATAAAGAAGGAGTGTCTATTGATGGAACGGATACAAAAACTTATCAGTCGGGCTGGGGCGGCATCCCGTCGTGAGGCTGAGCGGCTGATTAAAGAAGGCAGAGTAAGTCTTAATGGCCAGGTGGTTACAGAGCTGGGCATTCAGGCCGATGAAACTGATGAAATAGCTATAGACGGCGTGGCCATTGGTAAGGAAAAGGCCAAGCTGTATTTTTTATTGAATAAACCAAAGGGATATCTGAGTACCGTAAAGGATGATAGGGGCAGGAAAACGGTGGTTGATCTGCTGGCGGATGTGCAGGAATACATTTACCCTATCGGTCGGCTTGACTACGATACGGAAGGCTTGCTATTGCTGACAAACGATGGTGAGCTGATGAACGGTTTGCTGCATCCCCGTTATGAGGTAAAGAAAACCTATCTTGCTAAAGTGAGAGGCATGGTTACCCCGGAAACACTGCAGAAATTCCGTAGTGGCATCAAGCTGGAGGACGGCATGACAGCTCCAGCGGAGGCAAAGCTGGTGGAATATAATGAGCAGGGGCATTGGTCCAAGGTTAAGGTGGTAATCCATGAGGGCCGTAACCGTCAGGTGAGACGAATGTTTAGCGCAGTTGGTCACGAGGTTACCGCCTTAAAGCGTATTGCCTTTGGAGGGCTAACTCTGGAGGGGGTTAGTCGGGGAAAGTATCGTGAGCTTACCACCGACGAATTGTCAATGCTAAAGCATATTGCGGGAAAGCAAGGTGCAACCAATGGATAAAATTGTTGTTGTTGGAGCAGGTCCCGCTGGCATGATGGCGGCCATAAAGGCGGCGGAGAACGGTGCCAGTGTGGTGCTGTTGGAAAAAATGAAGCGGGCCGGCAAGAAAATGCTAATAACTGGAAAGGGTCGCTGCAACATTACCAATGTGGCGGAGATCCCTGAGCTGATAAAGAATATCCCTGGTAATGGCAAGTTTTTGAACAGCTGTATTCGGGCCTTTGACAATGAGGATGTGCAATATTTCTTTAATGGAATCGAGGTGCCCACCAAGGTGGAGCGGGGAGGCAGGGTGTTCCCAGTCAGCGACAAGGCCGCCGATGTGGTGGATGCCATGGTGCTTCAGCTTCATGAGCTGGGAGTAAAGCTGTACACTGATGTGAAGGTTTCAGATATATTGGTACAGGATAATAAAGCTGTGGGTGTGAAAACTGATGATGGACAAAAATTCGAGGCAGAGGCGGTAATTATTGCCACAGGCGGTTCATCCTATCCTGGCACTGGCTCCACAGGGGATGGCTATAAAATGGCGGATAAAATCGGCCATAAGGTGGTGACACCCCTTCCAGCTTTGGTTCCACTGGAATTGGAGGAGGAATGGGTTAAGGATTTACAGGGCTTGTCACTAAAAAATGTTCGGGTTACTCTTTTCGCTGATGAAAAGAGAATAACGGATATGTTTGGGGAGATGCTGTTTACCCATTTTGGTGTCAGCGGTCCTATAATTCTATCCCTTAGTCGTAAAACTGCCCAGCTGTTGGATGAAGACAGCTTTGTGGAGCTGATGATTGATCTGAAGCCAGCCCTTACCTTCGAGCAGCTGGATGCCAGAGTTTTAAGGGATTTTGAGAAATACCAGCGTAAGGAAATGAAGAATGCCCTAAAGGATTTATTGCCGGGAAGGTTAATTCCACCGGTCCTTGACGGAGCATATATTGAGCCGGACAGAATGGTGAATTCCATCACCAAGGAGGAGCGCCATCGTCTTGTAAATGTATTAAAGGGCTTGCTGGTAACTGTAACCAAAACACGGCCTATTGCGGAGGCTATTGTTACAGCCGGAGGCGTTGATGTAAAGGAAATTAATCCAAAGACCATGGAGTCCAAGCTGATAAAGAATCTGTATTTTGCCGGTGAGGTGGTGGATGTGGATGCCTACACCGGGGGCTATAATTTACAGGCGGCCTTTTCGATGGGGGCAGCAGCGGGTAACTGGTCCGTATGGAATGATGAGGAGGAGTAAGCAAGTGGGAAATAGAGTTATAAATAAGGCCTTAAAGGCATTACGGGGCGAGATTATAATTCCGGGGGACAAGTCCGTTTCCCATAGAAGTGTAATGTTTTCCGCTTTGGGTGATACTCCTGTACATATTACAAATTTTCTCCCTTCAGCAGACTGCCTGTCTACTGTAGGCGTTATGCGGGCTCTGGGGGCCAAGGTGGATATAATAAGCGATACTGAGCTTATTGTAAAAGGTAATGGCCTTCATGGCTTGCAGGAGCCGGCCACTATTCTGGATGCGGGAAATTCTGGTACAACTCTCCGCCTTATGATGGGTATGCTGGCCCCACAAAAATTTGTGTCAGTGTTTACAGGGGATAGCTCCTTGCATAAACGGCCAATGGGACGGGTTATCAAGCCCTTGAGTCAGATGGGGGCCCATATAGTGGGCAGGGCAGATAATACAAAATTGCCTATTACCATAGTTCCCGTGGACGGGAAGCTGAAGGGGTATAAATATAATATGCCTGTGGCCAGTGCCCAGGTGAAGTCCGCCATGCTTTTAGCGGGACTTTTTGCAGAGGGAGAAACCACTGTAGTGGAGCCATATCCTTCCAGAAATCACACAGAGCTTATGCTGGAGGCCTTTGGTGTAAAGCTGAAATATGAGGGGACCAGCATTACTATAACGGCACCTGACAAGCTGGTTGCTCCAAAGGAGCTGGTAGTGCCGGGGGATATTAGCTCTGCAGCTTTTTGGCTGGTGGCAGCATCCATTATTCCGGGTAGTGAGCTCCTTTTGAAAAATGTGGGCATCAATGAAACCAGAACAGGCATAATAGATGTACTGAAGGATATGGGAGCTGATCTTACAATTCAGAACCAGCGCAAGAGCGGTGGCGAACTGGTGGCAGATATTTTGGTGAAATATGCCAAGCTTCATGGCACCAGCTTTGGAGCAGATATTATCCCACGTTTGGTGGATGAGATACCTATTATTGCTGTAGCAGCCATGTTTGCTGAGGGTGATACAATTATTACTGGGGCCGGGGAGCTTCGGGTCAAGGAAACGGACCGACTGGAGGCTATCTGTGACCAGTTTACCAAGCTGGGAGGCAATATCGAAGGCAAGGAAGACGGCTTGATTATTCATGGGGGCAGTATTCCTAAGATGGCGGAGTGCTTTAGCTATGATGACCACCGTATGGCCATGTGTCTGGCAGTATTGGGTATTGCCGGGGCAGGGGTGGAGATTCAGAATCCGGATTGTGTGGATATTTCCTATCCTGATTTCTATGAAGAGCTGGATAGATTAACAAAATAAAAATTATTAAAAATGAGGTAATGGTAAATGAAAAAATTAGTAGTTGCAATTGATGGCCCTGCAGGAGCAGGCAAGAGCACTGTTGCTCAGATGGCAGCAAAGGAGCTTGGATTCACATATATTGACACTGGTGCCATGTACAGAGCTGTGGCCTGGAAGAGCCTTCAGCAGGGAAAGACCGTAACGGATGCTCTGATTAATGATGTGGTTAAGGATATTGATATTGTTCTCGATTATAAAGAGGGAAAAACCAGGGTTTTTGTAGATGGCACAGAGGTAACATCTGAAATTCGTACACCAGAGGTAACCGGCATCGTTTCCCAGGTGGCTGCCCTTGGACCAGTACGCGAAAGACTCACAGATTTGCAGCGTAAGATGGCTACCCAGGGCTCAGTTATCATGGATGGCCGTGATATTGCCACCAATGTTTTGCCAAATGCAGATATTAAGATTTTCCTTACAGCTTCCATTGAGGAACGTGCTGACCGCCGTTACAAGGAAATGAAGGCCAAGGGCTATGACGTGGATTTGAAAAAGCTCCAGGAGGAGATTGCTGCCCGTGACAAGGCTGACAGCGAACGCGAAATTTCCCCGTTGGTTCAGGCGGAGGATGCAGAGCTTCTGGATACCAGTGATATGAGCATTGAGGAAGTAGTTAAGGCTATTCTTGACAGATGCAGGTGATGAGATGTTTTACAGTATATTAAAGGTTATATTTCAGATATTATTTGGTATTTTGTTCCGTCCAAAGGTTATGGGCAAGGAAAATGTTCCCATGGAGGGCGGCATGATTATGGCTGCCAACCATCTTAGTAACTGGGATCCCCCAATTGTGGGAACATATATGCCGCGGCCAGTTGCCTACATGGCAAAGGAGGAGCTGTTTAAGCCCGCCATTGCCGGGGCAATAATCAGGAGTCTGTATGCTTTCCCTGTGAAGCGTGGTGCCGCTGATAGGGGGGCCATAAAAACTGCTTTGGGGATTTTAAAGCAGGGCCTTTGTTTGGGGGTATTTCCAGAGGGAACCCGCAGTAAGGACGGCAAAACCCACAAGGCTGAGTCCGGAGTGGCCCTTTTGGCAGCTATGTCTAAGGTTCCTGTGGTGCCAACGGCTATTATTGGCACAAATAAAATCCTTCAAAACGGAGGCTTTTTGCCACAGCTCCAAATTATTTATGGAGAGCCAATGTATTTTGAAGGAAAACACAATGATAAGGAAGCTTTGGCTGATTTTTCTAAAAAAATTATGGAGAAAATTGATAATTTAATAAAAATGAATAGCCAAGCTTGAAAAATAATGATATACTGTATGGGTATGTTGGGTAAATAATAATAATCAGCATACAAGGTGATATGTTATGGAAGTAATCCTTGCAGACAACCTGGGCTTTTGTTATGGCGTAAAGAGAGCTATACAGCTGGCAGAGGATTCAGCGGCTCCAGGCCAGGTGACAAATACACTTGGCCCAATTATTCATAATCCCCAGATGGTTGCAAAGCTTGCGGGAAATGGCGTTGGAACGGTGGATTCCCTTGATGAAGTCAAGGAAGGGACCATTATCATCAGATCACATGGAGTGGGGCCTGATGTTTATGACCGTGTTGAAGCCATGGGACTTAATATGGTGGATGCCACATGTCCCCATGTCCGTAAAGCCCAGTCATCAGCCAAAATGCTTGCTGATGAAGGATATCAGGTAGTTATTATTGGTGAAAAGCGCCACCCGGAGGTAAAGAGCATTATCGAATGGGCCGGTGATGGAGCTGTTGCCATTGAGACAGAGGAAGAGGCCGATGCATTGCCAAAGTATGGCAAGCTGGGTATTGTTGCTCAAACAACCTTCTCTGCTCCAAAATTTAAGCTGATTGTTGAACGGCTTTTGGATAAGTCCAGCGACATGAAGATACTGAGAACTATCTGTACAGCTACGGATCAGCGTCAGTCAGCAGCTATGAAGCTGGCAACAGAGGTTGATCTGATGATTGTTATTGGCGGCAAGAACAGCGCCAACACTACAAGGCTTGCACAGCTTTGTGGTGATAAATGCAAAACTTACCACATCGAAACAGCAGATGAGCTTCGTGACGATTGGTTTGATAAAATTAAAAAAATTGGTATCACAGCTGGTGCTTCTACACCGGACTGGATTATCAAGGAGGTTTATAAAAAGTGTCAGAAGAAATGAATTCAATGGAAGCTTGGTTAGCAGCAGAAGATTCTATGAAGGAGATACATGAGCGCGATTTAGTTAAGGCTACAGTTGTTGCAGTAAATGATAGCGAAGCAATCGTTAACATCCAGGGTAACAAGAACGATGTTCCAATTTCCAAGTTTGAGCTTGCTGAGCCTGCTCCTGAGTCCGCAAAGGACATTGTTAAGGTTGATGATGTTATTGAGGTTCTCGTAGTTGCCAAGGGCGGCGAGAATGGCCTCACTGTTTCCAAGGTTAAGGCTGATCGTCTTGCATCCTGGAAGGAGCTTGATGGCATCGTTGAGAAGGCTGAGCCAATCGAGGCTGAGATTACTCAGGTTGTTAAGGGCGGTTTGGTTGCCCGCGCTCTCGGCGTTCGTGCATTCATCCCAGCATCCCAGATTGAGCTTAACTTTGTTAAGGATCTCTCCAAGTATGTTGGCCAGACTGTAAAGGTTGTTCCAATTGATTTGGATCCAGCTAAGCAGCGTCTGGTTCTCTCCCGTCGTCAGCTTCTTGAGACTGAGCTCAAGTCCTGGTTGGAGAATGTTAAGGAAGGCGATGTAGTTAAGGGTACTGTTAAGAGACTGGTTAACTACGGTGCGTTTATCGATATCGGTGGTATCGATGGTCTGGTTCACATTTCCGATCTCTCCTGGAACCGTGTTAAGGATCCAGCAGATGTTCTGGAAGAGGGTCAGGAGCTTGACGTTAAGATTAAGAGCATTGCTGAGACTGAGGATGGCAAGGTTCGTATTTCCCTGAGCGTTAAGGACACCATGCCAGATCCATGGGTAGTTAAGGCTGAGAAGTACAATGCTGGCGATATTATCTCTGGTGAGATCGTTGGCCTGAAGGCTTTCGGTGCTTTCATGCGCATTGAGCAGGGCCTCGATGGTCTCATTCCTATGGGTGAGCTTGCTGACAGACGTATCAAGAGCGCTGATGAAGTAGTTGCTATCGGTGACAAGGTTACTGTTAAGATCCTGAACATCGATGTTGACAGAAAGCGTATTTCTCTCAGCATTAAGCAGGCTGGCGAGTCCAACGAGGCTGAGTAATCATATAGATTACGGCCTTGGGCTTTAACTGTATAATGATTATTATTGGGGAGTGATGATTTCATCACTCCCTATTTACAGTTTAATTAGATATTTATATATAAAAGAAAAACAGGAGAATGTATGGGCTACGGTAAAATACTGTCCGTGGAGCCTGGTAGTCTGGCTGAGGAGCTGGAGCTGGTTCCGGGAGACAAGATAATCGAAGTGAATGGTATGAAGCTCCGGGACATTATAGACCTTAGCTTTGCCTTCGCTGATGAAGAAATAGATATGCTGGTCGAGCATGAGAATGGCGATCAGGAAATGCTGGAATTTGACAAGGATTACGATGAGGAGCTGGGGGTCGAGTTCGAATCTGCAGTATTTGATGGTATCCGCAAGTGTGCCAACAACTGCTATTTTTGTTTCGTGGACCAGGTGGCTCCCGGTATGCGTGAGACTTTAAATATAAAGGATGACGACTATCGTCTGTCATTTTTATATGGCAATTTTGTTACAATGACCAATATGGTGGACAATGATTTTAAGCGTATAAAGCAATATCATTTGTCACCATTGTTTGTTTCTGTCCAGTGTACCAATCCGGAGCTAAGATGTCAGATACTTCGCTGCAAGACGGCGGGTAATCTGATGACCCAGCTGGATAAGCTGGAGAAGGCTGACGTGGAGTATCACACCCAGATTGTACTTTGCCGTGACCTTAATGACGGTGAGGAATTGGACCGATCCATACGGGATATTCTGGCAAGAAAGCCACATGCCCTGTCCATGGCTATTGTTCCCGTGGGACTTACAAAGTTTCGACAGGATAAATACCCTTTAAAGGGATTTGATAGGGAAAGCGCCCTAAGGGTGATTGAACAAGTGGAAAAGTTCCAGAAGCAGGAACGTGAGGCTACAGGCAGAACCTTTGTATATTTAGGTGACGAATTCTATTTTTTGGCAGGAAAAGAGGTTCCTCCTGCAGAAGTTTACGATGGGTTTCCACAGCTGGATAATGGTATAGGTCTGGCCCGTAATTTTATGGAGGAGTTTTCCTCTGCCCGTAATGATACTGAGCTTCAGTCAAAGGGCTATGATAATAAAATCAGGCTGGCAGTTATGACAGGAACTGCTGTGGCACCAATGTTCAGAAAGTTGGCAGATGAGCTGGCAGTGGGAAATCTTGAGGTTACCATAGTTCCGGTTCCTAATAACCACTTTGGAACCACAGTAAATGTATCCGGGCTGTTGACTGCCCATGATATGAAAAGTGCAATGGATTCTTTAGGGGAGACCTTTGACGGGATTTTGATTCCTGAGTCTGCCCTTAGAGCTGGAGATAATATATTTTTAGATGATGTTTCGCTGGATGATTTCAAGAGCTGGTTCCATGGTCGTGTGGAGACAGTAGGTGATGGCAAGGACTATTTCAATGCCCTTACCGATTTTGAAAATTACCAGGGAGTAGATGGTGAGGCAGCTGCTTATATGTGGCAGAGTAATGCTGCATATACCAAGAGAGGAGGCCACAACAATGAGTAAGCCTATAGTAGCTATCGTTGGACGCCCGAATGTGGGCAAGTCCACTTTATTTAATCAGATTGGCAAGCGCCGGGTATCCATAGTTGATGATATGCCAGGTGTTACCAGAGACCGCATATATATGGATGCTGAATGGCTCAATCATACCTTTACCATGATTGATACCGGCGGTATTGAATTTGATGAAAGCGATCAGATACTCCGCTCCATGCGCCAGCAGGCAAAGATTGCCATGGAGGAGGCTGATGTTATTGTATTTGTGGTGGATGGTCGTGTAGGCCTAACCTCTGCTGATGAAGAAGTGGGACACATGCTGCGTTCCGCCAAGAAGCCGGTGGTTTTGGCCATTAATAAGATTGACAGTCCTCAGCTGGAAGCCAATATCTACGAATTTTATAATTTGGGCCTTGGTGACCCTATTGGTAT
This sequence comes from Anaerovibrio lipolyticus LB2005, assembly GCF_000621545.1. GTDB lineage: Bacteria > Bacillota > Negativicutes > Selenomonadales > Selenomonadaceae > Anaerovibrio > Anaerovibrio lipolyticus_A. The sequence continues at coordinate 291,101 of NZ_JHYA01000001.1, read as the reverse complement.
TTCTGCTTCCAATGCTCTTGGCCTTGGTGATCTTTTGGATGCTGTGGTGGAATCCTTCCCTAAGAATGATTATGAGGAAAAGGAAGAGGATGAAATCAGTATTGCTGTTATCGGCCGTCCAAATGTGGGCAAATCCTCCATTGTTAATGCACTCATTGGCGAGGAACGGGTTATCGTAAGTGATGTGGCCGGTACAACCAGAGATGCCATTGATACCCATTTTGTGTCCGATGGGAACAAGTTTATGCTTATTGATACTGCCGGTATGCGTCGCAAGGGAAAGATTGATGAAGCAGTTGAGCGTTATAGTGTAATGCGTTCCCTTCGTGCTGTGGACCGCGCCGATGTGGTTCTTATGGTTATTAATGCCTTTGAGGGTATTACCGAGCAGGATAAGAAAATTGCCGGCTATGCCCATGAGTCTGGCAAGGGCGTGGTAATTATTGTAAATAAATGGGATATTTTCCCTGACAAGGATGATAAGTCCACCTTGAGATTTACTGAGGACCTTCGTGATGAGCTTGGCTTTTTGCAGTATGCACCGGTTCTGTATACCTCTGCCCTGACCCATCAGCGTATTCCTCGTATTGTGGAGCTGGTAAAGTATGTGGCTGATCAGCAGTCCATGCGCATTCAGACCAGTGTATTGAATGAGCTTATTCGTGATGCGGTTTCTGTAAATCCGCCACCATCCCATCGGGGCAAGCAGCTGAAGATTTATTTCATGACTCAGGCGGATATTAGGCCTCCTAAGTTCATCGTGTTTGTAAATGATCCGGAGCTTATGCACTTCTCTTATCTGAGATTTTTGGAGAATCGTCTCCGTGAGAGCTTTGGCTTTGAGGGCACGCCGTTGAAGCTGATTGTTCGTGGTCGTAAGGAAGAGGAGGATATCTGATGCTGGAGCTGATAATTGCTTGTGTATTAAGCTATGTAATTGGTTCTATTCCAAATGGTCTTATTTTAGGAAAGGCTATTTGGGGAGTTGACCTTAGGGAGCATGGCAGTAAAAATATTGGTGCCACCAATGCTTGGAGAACTATTGGCAAGCCTGCGGGCATATCCATTTTTGTATTGGATATGCTGAAGGGCTTTTTGGGAGCAGGTCTGGGTATTTATTATGCCGGCGGTTTCCCTGATCATCCTGAGTATGGTGTTATTTGTGGAATTTTGGCCGTTGTAGGCCATTCCTGGTCACTTTTTCTCAAATTTAAGGGCGGAAAAAGTGTGTCCACTGGTTTGGGAGTTCTTATTATGCTTATGCCAGTGGTTGCGGCCATCGTATTTTTGGTTTGGCTGGCAATTGTCTTTGTAACCCGGTATGTATCCTTAGGTTCTATAGTGGGCGCGGCACTGGTGCCGATTCTTGCCCTTATTTTCGATATGCCTATGGTTTATATCGGCTTTGGTACCCTGGCGGCAATCTTTATTATTTATCGTCATAAATCAAATATTGAACGTCTCCTGAATGGTACGGAGAGTAAGATTAAAGCCGCTAAATAATGTATTTGATATGTAGACAAAATGGGTGCTCGTATGTATTATGAGTACCCATTTTTACGTTTTGGGCGAAAATACTATTGTCATCTCAGAGGATACAGTGTATAATATCCCTTGTATGTAGAAATATATCCACTTATAGTGTACGGAGGAAAAAATATGACATCAAAAGAGAAAAGCGGATTTTTCCTTGTTAGAGAAGAAATTTTGCCAGAAGCAATAAAGAAGACCATTCGGGTTAAGGAAATGCTGAAGCGTGGAAATGCCCGCACTATTAATGAGGCTGTTGAAAAGATGGAGCTTAGCCGCAGCGCTTATTACAAGTATAAGGACTATGTATTCCCATTCTATGAGGCAAGTCAGAACAAGATTGTTACCCTGACCTTCCTTTTGGAGCACAAGAAGGGCGTTCTTTCCAGTGTACTCAATACTATTTCCAATGACTCTGGCAGCGTTCTTACCATTAACCAGGGAATTCCTCTTCAGGGTGTGGCTAATGCTACTGTTTCCATTGAAACTGTAAATCTGTCTGTAGATCTGGAGGCCCTGCTTGATAAGCTCCGTATGGTTGATGGAGTAAAGAGATTAGAGGTTCTTGGCCAGGCTCAGGCGTGAGGGGAGTAACAGGGCTTTATGGGGAAAAAAATTCAGATTGGACTGTTGGGCTCCGGTACTGTAGGATCCGGAGTTGTTGAGGTCTTAAAGAAAAATGTAAGGGATATCGAGCAGCGCGTGGGCTGCGAAATCGGCATTAAAACCGTTTTGGTTCGGGATTTGACCAAGAAACGGGAAAATCTCGATGGCATCAAGATTACTGATAGCATTGATGAAATACTAAATGACCCTGATATCAGTATTGTAGTTGAGCTCATGGGTGGACTTCATCCGGCCATTGAATACATGGTAAAGTCCATGAAGGCTGGTAAGCATGTGGTAACTGCCAACAAGGATGCTGTGGCCCAGTCCGGGGAGGAGCTGTTTTCTGCCGCGGAGGCCAATAAGGTGGACTTTATGTTTGAGGCCAGCGTAGGTGGCGGTATTCCAATTATTACCCCATTAAAGCAATGTCTTACCGGCAATAAAATCAGTTCCATTATGGGTATTGTAAATGGCACCACCAATTATATGCTTACAAAGATGACCCAGGATGGTAGTGATTATGATGAAGTGCTAAAGGAGGCCCAGGCCAAGGGATATGCTGAAGCTAATCCAGCGGCTGATGTGGAGGGTATGGATGCAGCTAGAAAGGCTGCTATTTTGGGATCCATTGCCTTTAATACGAGAATTCATCTGGACAGCGTTTACGTGGAGGGCATTACCAAAATCGAGGCTGCCGATATTGCCTATGCCAAGCAGCTGGACTATGTCATAAAGCTGTTGGCTGTGGCCAAGGATTATGGCGACAAGGGAGTTAATGTACGGGTTCATCCTGTATTTTTACCACAGACTCATCCATTGGCATCAGTTAATGATGTATTCAATGCAATATTCCTTAGGGGCAATGCCATTGGAGATGCCATGTTTTATGGTCGAGGTGCTGGTTCCCTGCCAACGGCTTCTGCTGTGTTGGCTGATATTATTGCAGTTGCCCGTAATATGGTTATGGGGAATTCTGCTGTGGTTAGTTGCACCTGCTATAATAAGCGGGAAATCTGCCCTCTGGCGGATACGGAATCCTCTTATTACGTTCGTCTCCATGTGGATGATGAGCCGGGGGTTCTGGCGGCAATTGCTACAGCCTTTGGCGACAGCGAGGTAAGCCTAAAATCTGTTATTCAGACCCGTATGGTAAATAATCATGCGGAGATTGTGGCTGTTACCCATGTGGTAAAGCATAAAAAGCTGGAAAAAGCTGCAGAGCTTTTACGTAGTCTCTCGGTTGTGGATAAAATCTGCAATATTATTCGTGTTGAGGGAGACTGATGGAATTTATTAGGGGGCAATGTTATGGATGCAAAGACAGTTAAAGTAAGAGTTCCGGGAACTTCGGCAAATTTGGGGCCGGGCTTTGATACTTTGGGAATAGCATGCTCCTGCTACAACGATCTGGAGCTTACACTTCTTAGGGAGGAAGGTCTGGAGATTGAGATTCACGGTGAGGGTGCGGAAAATATTCCCAGAACCTCCCGCAATATTGTATGGCGTTCAATTCAGAAGGTACTTCGCAGAGTGGGCTGTGCCGATGAATTTAAGGGTGCCAGAATTGTGATGGATAACCATGTGCCCCTTTCCAGAGGCCTGGGAAGCAGTGCTACTGCCATCGTTGGCGGTATTAAGGCAGCTAATGAGGCTTTGGGGAATCCGTTAAAGAATCGTGACCTATTAAAAATAGCTACGGATATTGAGGGACACCCCGATAATGTGGCACCGGCTATTTTTGGCGGTATGACCATAAGCACCGTGAGAAATGGCTGGCCGGAAACCTTTAGATTTATTCCAAAGATTCGTTTTAAGATGGTGGTTGTGGTTCCGGATTTCTTTTTGCCTACCAAGGCGGCCAGAGAAGTGTTGCCGGAGAAGGTGGATCGGGCTGATGCTATAGTCAATATTGGTAGTACGGCCATGATGATAGCGGCTTTTATAAAGGGGAGCAGACATTTTCTGAGAAATGCCTTTGATGATGCTCTTCACCAGCCTTATCGGGCTGAGCTTATACCAGGAATGTATGATGTGTTTAAGGCCGCCAGAAAGGAAGGAGCTCTGGGGGCGTTTCTCAGCGGGGCTGGTCCATGCCTTATGGCTCTTGCCTCCGGTAATGAGAGAAGTGTAGCTGAAGCTATGCAGAGAGCCTTTAAGGCGAATAATGTGGAGTCCGCTTATATGATTCTTGATATTGATAAAGAAGGGGCTCGCCTTATTGAATAGAAAATGAGTTTCAATGTGGAAACTGCTGTGACATGGTTACGGCAGTTTTTTGGTGCAGTTATGCAGGAATTTTAGGTAAAACAACGAATTTTAAAAGATAATAGAGCTGGGGCGGTGAATAAATGACAGAAAATGAATTTGCCATACAGATAAGAGATGCCGGGGGAACTCTTTATATAGTGGGAGGCTGGGTCCGTGACAAGCTCATGGGCAAGGATCCCCATGACAAGGATTATGTGGTGGTGGGCTTATCCAAGGAAAATTTTGCAATATGCTTTCCTGATGCCAAGCTCATAGGTAATGCATTTCCGGTTTTCCTTGTAAAAATAGACGGGATAAGCTGTGAGGTGGCCTTTGCCAGAAAGGAACGAAAGGTTGGCACAGGATATACAGGCTTTGAAATAGTGGCCCATGAGGATATTACCATTGAGGATGACCTTTACAGGCGTGATACCACAGTGAACAGTATAGCCATGGAGGTGCTTACTGGAAATATCATTGATTTATATGGTGGCAGACGGGATATTGAGGATAAAATACTGCGCCCCATATCAAAGCATTTTTCCGAGGATCCGGTGCGGGCTTTAAGAGTTGCACGGCAGGCAACTCAGCTGGGCTTTGAGGTTTCAGAAGAGCTTATAGATGCCATGATGGGCTGCCGGGAGGAATTAATGGGGGAGCCTTCGGAAAGAATTTTTGGGGAGCTGAAGAAGGCATTGGAATCCAGCAAGCCATCAGTGTTCTTTCAAGTTCTTAGCAAGTCAGAGCTTTTGGAAACCCTGTTTCCTGAGATTTATGCACTCATTGGCAAGACTCAGCCTGTGGATTTTCATCCGGAGGGAGATGCCTACAATCACACCATGTTGGTGGCAGATAAGGTGGCAGCCTCCACTGACAATGTGGTGGCCGTTTTTGCGGGCCTTGTTCACGATATTGGAAAAGGTGTTACTACAAAAGAAATGCTGCCCCATCATTATGACCATGAAAAAAAGGGGCTGGATGTCCTTAAGAGCTGGAATAAACGGGCTAAATTTCCCAATCAGTGGATACGGGCAGGTAGTCTGGTTATTGAGGAGCACATGCGGGCCCCGTTGATGCAAAAGCCGGGGAAAATAACAGAACTGATTCTTCATTTGCACAAAATGTCCAGTTATCTTCCCCCTGAAGATTTTTGCCATATTATAAGGGCTGACCATGGACAGCTTCCGAAATATCTGGAGCGTTATACAGAGCTTAGAGATGTGCTTTTATCCATTGATGGAAATATGGCTCCTGAGGGAGTTCGGGGAAAGGCACTGGGGGATTGGCTATGGCAAAAGCGGGTCAGGGCTTGTGCACAATGGCTGAAAGACTAGAATTTGTATGACAACTTTGTTATAATTAATTGAGGATACATCTTGAGGGAGGTATTTTTATGGGAAATGTTTTTGCGTTGGCTGAAAAAAAGCCTGAGCTAGGTAAGAATGTTTACGTCGCACCAAATGCTGCGGTGGCCGGTGATGTTAAAATCGGCGATAACAGCAGTGTCTGGTTCAGTTCCGTTGTCCGTGGGGATATTAACAAGGTGGTTATTGGCAACAACTCTAACATTCAGGACAACTGTACCATTCATACCATGTGGGATACTCCGACAATTATCGGCAACAACGTTACCATTGGCCATAATGTGGTGGTACATTGCAGCAAGATAAATGATAATTGTCTTATTGGTATGGGAACAGTGATTATGGGGTACACTGAGATTGGCGAAAACTGCATTATTGGTGCAAACTCATTTATTCCACAGAATAAGAAAATCCCACCAAATTCTATGGTATATGGCAATCCTGCTAAGCTGATACGCCCTCTCACAGAAGAGGAAATTAATGCTCTTCAGGAGTCTGCTGATGCCCACAGTGATCTTGCCAAGGTGTATAGTAAGGATTTAAAGGATTTGTAAAAGCAAATCAAAAATTGAGGTATTTAAAAGGAGAATTGTTTCAAGATGGAAAAGACATTGGTACTCATTAAGCCAGATGCCATGAAGGCACATCACATTGGTGATATTTTCAAGATTTACGAGGAAAAGGGCCTGGAGGTTTTGGCTGTTAAGATGCTTCAGATGGATGAAAAGCTGGCATCCCAGCACTATGTGGAGCATATTGGTCGTCCTTATTATGATGATCTGGTAGGCTTTATGACCTCCGGTCCGATTATTGCCATGGTATTGGCTGGTGAGGATGCTATTGCCAATGTACGCAAGATTAATGGTAAAACTAATCCGGCAGATGCTGATGAGGGAACTATCCGCAAGCTCTATGCTTCCAGTGGCAGCCGCAATGCAGTTCATGCTTCCGACTCACCGGAGAGTGCAGCAAGAGAGATTTCCTTATACTTTAGTGCTACTGAGATTTTTGACTGATAAGTATGGGACAGGCATAAGAGATGTGAAAGAGGAGGCTATGAAGTTATGAGTGTTTATACCAAAACCGGCGATAAGGGAACAACTGGCCTTTATACAGGTCAGCGCGTTGCGAAGAATTCCCTGCGGGTGAAAGCCTACGGTACTATTGATGAGGTAAGTTCAGCCCTTGGTATGGCAAGAGCCTTTTGTAAAAATGATGAGGTGAAGGAAATTATCCTGAAGCTTCAGAAAAACAACGGCTTGCTCATGGCAGATTTGGCCTCCCTGGATCAGGAGCCATTGATTACCAATGAACATGTGAATGAACTGGAGTCAATAATTGACGGTATTGAGGCAAAGCTGCCGCCTCTGCATGAGTTTCTGATTGCGGGAGAATCCCAGGGAGGATCCTGCTTAGATCTGGCCAGAACCTTTATAAGGAGAGCTGAAAGGGCTATTTTGGACCTGGCGGAGCAGGAGATAGTCCACGACAGTGACAGATTATATATTAACAGGGTTTCAGACCTGTGCTTCGTACTTATGAGACTTGAGGAAAATCGGTGAAAAATTGGAGCTCCAAGTTATGGGGCTCCTTTTTCGTGTAAGGGCTGATGATTTTGTGTGAATTATGTATTGAAAACTGACTCCCGGGTGTTTTGCACACAAAAGAGGATTTTGAAAAGTTTTCTCGAAGTTTTTTAGGTAATAGTTATAGGAGTTGGTTTTGATGCTAAAAAAATGGAGAATTAAGCCCTATTCCGGGGAAAGAACCGCCGAACTGGCGGCTAAGTTGGGTATATCACAGTTACTGGCAGGAGCATTGATAAATCGGGGAATTGATACCAGGGAAAAGGGAGAAATATTCCTTCACCCTGAACGGTTTGAATATTGTGATCCCTATTTGTTGCCGGATATGGATAAGGCAATAGAGCGTATAGCTGATGCTATTGAAAAAAAGGAAAGAATTGCCATCTATGGCGATTATGATTGCGATGGAATTACCGCTACCTCCCTATTGATGATTACCTTCAAGGAACTGGGAGTGAAGGTTGACTACTATATTCCTGACAGGCTCACAGAGGGCTATGGTCTTCATGCTGAAGCCATGGAGAAATTGGTTAATAGGGGGATAGACCTTCTCATTACTGTGGACTGCGGTGTTAAATCCGTGGAGGAAATAAAGGCTGTAGCCGGGCGAATGGATGTTATCGTTACGGATCACCATCTTCCGGGGGATGAGCTTCCCCAGGCTGTGGCAGTGGTGGATGCACACAGAAAGGATTCCAAGTATCCATGCCCGGAGCTGGCAGGCGTTGGCATTGCCTTTAAGCTGTGTCAGGCCCTTTGGCAAAGAATAAAGGGAGAGCCTCTCAATGATCGTGGCCTGGAGCTGGTGGCCCTGGGGACGGTGGCCGATGCGGTGCCCCTTACCAACGAAAACAGACGTATTGTGAGTTTGGGATTAAAGGCTATAGAAAACTCCAATATGGTGGGGGTAAAGGCCTTGCTGGAGGCAGCTGGCTGTCTTGGCAAGCCGGTTACCAGTATGGTGGTGGGCTTTATGCTGGCACCACGCATTAATGCGGCAGGGAGACTTAGCAGTGCAACCCTGGGAGTTGACCTTCTGACTGCTGTGGACAGTACCAAAGCAGATGCTATAGCTTTGGAGCTTAATGGTATTAATGAAGAGCGTAAAAAGCTGAAGGATGATATGCAGCTGGAGGCCGAGGAACAGCTTAAGGGTGTGGACGTGGACAATACACGTGTGCTGGTAGTAGCTGGAGAGAACTGGCATCATGGTGTTATTGGACTAACAGCAGCGGGACTGGATTCCAAGTATTATAAGCCTACTATTGTTATCAGCCTGAAGGATGGCATAGGAAAGGGGTCTGCCCGCAGTATAGAGGGCTTTAACCTCTATGAGGCACTGGAAAATTGCAAGGACGTGCTGGTACAGTTCGGTGGCCATGAAGGGGCGGCAGGTCTCACCATTAAAGAAGAAAATATTCCTGAGTTCAGACGGCTTATGGAGATTGAGGCCAAGCGCCAGATGACAGCAGAGCAATATATTCCCTTTTATGAATTGGATCAGGAGATTTCCCCATTGGATGTTACCATGGAAATGGTAGATGAGCTGGCATTGCTGGAGCCCTGCGGTATGAAAAACGACAGTCCGCTATTCGGCTGTAAGGGGGTCAGGACTGCGTATGCCTCTTATATGGGTATAGAAAATCGCCACATGCGTTTTAGCATCACAGATGGTAATCGCTATGTAAAGGCTGTGGCCTTCAATATGAATGAGGATTTGGATAAAATGAATTCTCAGCCCCAGAATCTTGTTTATGAGCTGGGAATAAACGAATGGGAAGGCAATCGCAACCTTCAGTGTATAATAAGAAGTCTGGACACCCCTTTGGATGATGAAAAGCCTATCAGTGTTGACAGGGAATTTCTAAAGGAGCTGTATCTGTTTCTCAAACAGTGTCATGATGAAGAAAAGCCCGTATTAATGGATCCTGCCTGGCTGGCTATGAGAATGCGCATGGATGGCAGGCAGTCAGAGACCAAGGCTGCTGAATATGGATTAAAAATATTTCAGGAGCTGGGATTGATGAGTGTGGATGATGCTGGTGTGTGTCACTTGGTAGAAGGTACTGGCAAGATGAATTTACAGGATTCTGAGACCTTTTGCCGTCTTAATGAATAGTTTGGATAATTATATGATTTAAGCAGGGGGATAGCTAAGAGCTATTCCCTTTCCTTTACGAAAAAAGAGGAAAATAGAGGATTGTAGCTATTTTTATGTATAGAGAATTATGAAAATATGCTATAATTAATAAAAGTTTGACTAAAATTTGTGTATTGAATGGCGGTGATGACAATGGATGCCAATTCAACTTCTGTAAATGTGGATATTTATACCCCAGTTCCAGCCGGTGCAACGGCGGATGTTACAATTGATGATATTATTAATGCGTTGTTGAAATATCAGCCTAATGCGGATGTGGACCTTGTCCGCAGGGCTTATGAACTGGCTCATTCGGCCCATGAGGGCCAGAAACGGGCTTCTGGTGAAGAATATATTATACATCCTCTCTGTGTGGCCAAAATACTCACAGAGCTTCAGATTGATGCCGTAACCATTACAGCAGCTCTGCTACATGATGTGGTGGAGGATACCATCTACGATATTAAGCAGATGGAGGAAATGTTTGGGCCTGAGGTTGCCATGCTGATTGATGGTGTTACCAAATTGGGCAAGATTAAATTCCAGTCCAAGGTGGAGCAGCAGTCAGAGAACTACCGTAAGCTGTTTTTGGCCATGGCCAAGGATATTCGCGTAATTATCATAAAGCTGGCGGACCGACTTCATAATATGCGTACCCTTAAATTCGTGAAGGAGGAAAAACAACAGCGTATTGCCCGGGAAACCATTGAGGTATATGCACCTTTGGCCAATCGTCTGGGTATTTCCAGCATTAAATGGGAGCTGGAGGATCTGTGCCTGCGCTATCTTGACCGGGAGCATTACTATGATCTTGTGGAAAAGGTCAAGCAAAAGCGGCAGGAGCGTCAGCGTTTTATTGAGGATTCTATTTTACAGATTCATACCAAGCTCATAAGAAGCGGTATAAAGGCGGAAATCAGCGGTCGTGCCAAGCATTTTTACAGCATTTACCGCAAGATGAAGCGGGATAATAAGGACATAAGTGAAATTTATGATCTGTCAGCTATCAGGGTGTTGGTGCAGAGCGTTAAGGACTGCTATGCGGTTCTTGGCGTTATCCATGCCATGTGGAAGCCAATTCCGGGGCGGTTCAAGGATTATATTGCCATGCCGAAATCCAATGGCTATCAGTCCCTGCATACCACTGTTATGACCCGTGGCTTTCCGCTGGAAATTCAGATTCGTACCTTTGCCATGCACAAGATTTCCGAGTACGGTGTTGCGGCACATTGGAAGTACAAGGAAAATGGCAGGGGAGCCACTGCGGCCAATGATTATGACAAGAAGCTGTCCTGGTTGCGTCAGATGGTAAATCTCCAGCAGGAGCTTAATGACCCAAGTGAATACATTCAGGCCCTAAAGATGGATATTTTCTCCGATGAGGTGTTTGTATTTACTCCACGGGGGGATGTTATTGACCTGCCAAAGGGGTCCGTGCCAATTGATTTTGCCTATAGAATTCATACGGAAATCGGTCACCACTGCGTTGGAGCCAAGGTAAACGGCAAGATCGTGCCATTGGAGTACAAGCTGAAAAATGGTGATATCGTTTCTATTATTACCAACAAGGCCAATCAGGGACCAAGCCGTGACTGGCTTAACATTGTGGCGGCATCAGATACCAGAAGCAAGATTCGCGGCTGGTTCAAGAAAGTGCGCCGCGAGGAAAATGTAGCCAAGGGCCAAGAGCTTTTGGAGAAGGAAGGCAAGAAGCTGGGCTATGACCCTAAGGACCTTCTGCGTGATGAGTGGCTTAATGAGGTTTGCCTTAGATTTAATATAAACAATTCCGAGGACCTGTTGGCAGCCATTGGCTATGGTGGTGTTACCGTTAGCGGCGTTATTGCCAAGCTAATCGAGCTGCATAAAAAGCTGGTGAAGGAGAATACTCCACAGGATGTTTCTGAAATGCTGGAGAAGCTGAAGCGTCCTCAGGGGCAGGGCTCCTCCAAGAAATCCAGGGCCAGCCATGGTATTTTGGTTGAGGGTGAGGGCGGCATGTTGGTGCGCCTTGCCAAGTGCTGTAACCCGATTCCGGGGGACCCTATTACTGGCTTTATTACCAAAGGGCGTGGCGTATCCGTTCATCGTGCGGATTGTCCGAATGTGGCAGTTACCAGCGATGCGGCCACCAGAGTTATTGCCGTAAACTGGGATGTGGGTCTTGACCGTGATTACACAGTAGAAATTGAGATACATTGCAATGACAATCCTGGTATTTTGGCAAGCATTTTGGCAGTTCCTACAGAAATGAAGATTAATGTTTCCTCTGTAAATGCCAAGACTAACCGTAACAACAAGACTTCCATGATTATTCTGGGTATTGAGGTCCATGCCACTTCTCAGGTGGAACAGATTATGGCGAAAATCCGCCGCCTGAAGGATATATATAGCGTAAGCCGTGCCATGACCAGCAACCCGGATAAGCGCAATGACTGATGGGAGGTTCGCAGTCTATGGATTTTTCTGTAAAGAGCTTTGAGGTGGGCCCGGTGGCCGCCAATTGCTATATCCTTAAAGATATCGACTCAAATGAGGGAATGGTAATTGATCCCGGCGGAAACCCGGAGAAGATATTGTCTGCCATTAAGGAAATAGGTGTAGAGGTGAAGCTGATTGCTTTGACTCATGGCCACTTCGACCATATCGGGGGGCTGGACAAGGTAAAGAAAGCCCTGAATGTGCCTGTGGCAATCCATGAGGATGATGGGGAAATGCTGACAGATGCCAAGAAGAATTTGTCGGCATTTGTAGGTGCACCGGGAGAAATGGAAGAGGCGGATGTGCTGCTGAAGGATGGTGACAATATTTCCTTTGGCGGCTGTAGTCTTAAGGTTATCCATACTCCGGGACATACACCAGGCGGTGTGTGCTTCTATGGGGGCGGTGCCTTATTTAGTGGGGATACCCTCTTTGCGGGCTCTGTCGGCCGTACGGATTTCCCTGGCAGCAGTACCGAGGATATTCTGGATTCCATCCGCAATAAACTGGCCAAGGTATCCGACGCCACCAAGGTCTTCCCAGGCCACGGCCCGGCTTCTACCATGGGAATAGAGCGGGAAACAAATCCATTTTTCTGAAAAATTGATAATTTATACGCAAGATACCCTGCAGCTTTGTAATTGAAGCTACAGGGTATTTTTTGAAATTGCATATTTCTGATAAAAAACTTGATTTATAGAATATGTGTTTTATATAATAGAGATAAAAGAATTGTTGTTCTGTTTTGAGGACGTAAGAAAGGCAGAAACGGATAATGAGTGAAGAAATGGAAAATATGCAACTGTTTGAGGACCAGCCTATTCGCACTGCTTGGAATGAGGCGGAGGAAGAATGGTATTTTTCTATTGTGGATGTGGTGCGGGTGTTAACAGAACAACCTGATGCACGACACGCCAGTACGTATTGGGCTGTTTTGAAGAAAAGACTTAGTGAAGAGGGCGCAGATGAACTGCTTACAAATTGTAAGCAGTTGAAATTAAAAGCCGCCGATGGTAAGCGTAGACGTACTGATGTGGCAAATACAGAACAGCTGCTGCGTATTATACAGTCAATACCATCGAAAAAGGCAGAACCGTTTAAATTATGGCTGGCCCAGGTGGGTAAAGAGCGTATTGATGAAACCATCGATCCGGAGCTTATAGCTGATAGATTGGTGGTTACCTATGAACGAAAGGGATATACCAAAGAGTGGATCAATCAGCGACTTATGGCAATCAGTGCCCGCAAGGAACTAACGGATGAATGGAAAGAGCGTGGGATAAAGCAGGGCAAAGAATATGCTGTACTTACCGATGAACTTACAAGAGCGTGGAGTGGGATGTCTACCCGTCAGTACAAAAATCTAAAAGGACTAAAAAAGGAAAGCCTTCGGGACAATATGAGTACAACTGAATTAGTTATAAATATGCTTGCAGAAACGGCTGCCAAAGAATTTTCGGAAGCAGAAAAACCATCTGGACTTGCTCAAAATGTTTCTGTAGCTAAGCGAGGTGGCAAGGTGGCTGGCGATGCAAGGAAGGCTATTGAAGAGGGAACAGGCAAATCGGTTATTACTAGCAAAAAGGCATCGGAGTTAAATCACGTTGTTACACAAATGATTGAAGCCAGTGCTAATACCGTCATAGAGGAAGAAAACTCAGATGGCGATGGAAGTTGAAGAACAGGGCAGAAATGCTGAAATAATTGAAAGGAATTTTTAATATCGCTTTAATGACGGAAAATATAAGATTTGCTACACTATAACTGCCGTATAGGCAACAAGATAATTAAATATATTCTTAACCATAAAGAGAAGGCGAGAGACAAGCTCGATGACCCTTCAGCAACCTGCCACGGGTGAAAACGTGGCAAGGTGCTAAAGCTTGATTGATGGGTAGGATAAAGTAAATCGGGCCCATCAAGACGATGGGCTTTTTCATTGCGTCTCTTTTTGGTTTACAGAACAAAAGGAGACGATGAAAATGTTAGAAAATGTAGTAATTCATGTACCACACGCATCCTTGTACATTCCAGAGGCGTATATCCCAGACTATGATTTAGAGGTGCTAAGCCACGAAATGCTGGTAATGACAGACTGGTATTGCAATGAGCTCTTTGCCTGTGAGGCGGAAATGGTCAATCTGAGGGTTAACCGTCTGGTATGTGATGTGGAGAGATTCCGCGATGACAAGGAGGAGTCCATGAGCCGTATGGGCATGGGACTGTATTATACCCACAGCTCAGAAATGAAGCCATTCAGAAAGCATATTGCCGAAAAGAGGGAAGAGGTGGCCAGGACCTTCTATGATCCCCATCACGTCCGGCTGGAGGCCGTGGTGGAAAATCGACTCTCCGATTATGGCAGGTGTCTCATTGTGGATGGCCATTCCTTTTATCCTGAGCCCCTGCCTTATGAGCCTGACCAGCAGCCAAACCGCCCGGATATCTGTATTGGCACTGATGACTACCACACCTCACCGAACATGGTGTATAAAATGGTAAATTATCTCCAGGACCACAATTTGTCGGTAAAAATCGACTCACCCTTTGCCGGGGCTCTGGTGCCTATGAAGTATTACCGCAAGGACAGCAGGGTCCAGTCCGTTATGATTGAAATAAACCGCGGTCTCTACCTTGCCCGGGGTTGTGAGAGAAGTGAACGCTTCAATGAGGTCCAGAGCATAATAAAGGGCATGATTGAAATCATGGGGGAGGAAGTGGAGTAAAGAAAATAGTTTGTTGCATAGTCAAAAAGAAAGGCCCGCTGGTTCCCAGCGGGCCATAATAGTTAATGATTAGTTTTGGGCAACAAGTTTCAAAAACTCGTTCTGTGTGTATTTGAGATTATTGCACTTGCAGGTAACATTTCAGATAATAGTAAACATCATTCAGACGCTTTTGGCGGTCTGTGCTGAGGCAATATGATGAATTTTCAAAGCACAGGTAAGCTTTCCCTGTCCGTTTGTCTTCTTTAAAGGAAGCTTTGCCGTAATCCACAGCAGCATCATCTGCAAAGCTGAAATTAACACTGGCCACTTTAATGATAAGCTCATTTGCGTCATCATTGGCAACATAAGCAGAGCTTAGGTCTAGGCCATTGCAAAATTTATTGCCACTGTCATAAATCGGATAATTCATGTCGCCGTGCCAAAATAGAATCCCATCTATCTCCTGCCAGGGAGAGGCATAGGCGATACTGGTGCTGCGTTCGAAAGAAATTGGCAGATTCGTATTGCCAAGTGATGCAACTGTCAGCGCAAGTACCATCATAATAAGTATTTTTTTAACATCTGATTTGGCTCCTCTTTCTATCGATTGTCCCTCATCTTGAGGGTCGTATTGGCAATAGCCTTATGCGTTTGCAAAGATGTGTTTTATTTTTCCTGGGTCAGTTCCTGAATGCGATCCTCAGGGAGTTTGGTATATTTGGCGATTTCTTCAATCGGTTTATTGTCCCGAAGCATATCACGAGCTATATCAATAGCCATTTCTTCACGGCCAGCTTTACGTCCATCGGCAAGGCCCTCTTCACGTGATACACGCATATCGGTGTTGTAGTCCATAATGGCCATCTGTCGGTTTATATATTTGAGCCGTTCTTCAAAATCCATCATGAAGATGTCAGCGTCATTAACGGCTTTTTTTATAGTAGCGTCACTCATGGCAAGTTCCTCCATTTCCTCAGTATTCAGCTTGTTTGAGAAGTAGGCCAGCCACCGTTCCATGCGGGTCATTTCACCAATAGGCTTTTTCTGGAATTTTGGTACTTCAAGAAAATGCAGCTCCATATCCTCATTTAGCCGGCGACCAGTTTCAATGTTATAAATCTCCTTTGCGTCAAATAAATTATAGCATGAAAAAAATATTAGGATAGAAACTGTTGGAATAAGGTATTGTTAAGTTGGTTTATAGAGTATATTAATATAATAAAACATAAATCAAAATAAATCAAAATAAAAAAATAAAATTCTTAAATTGTTTTTGACTCGTGGCGATTTAAAGATGATTTTTAATGTGTGGAGTGACAGACTCGATAAGAAGGACAAATTATTCTGGAATCAGCAGGAAAATATACCTACCAAAACGAATTAGTGCTATGTGATGTTTTTGTGTATTATACGGAGGAAAATCAGTGAACGTAGATATAGAATTTTTCAGTGAGAATCCAATGGATAATGTACTTTCCTGTATGAAATTTGTCTTTCAGAAGGTGATTTTCTTTGGCTTTACCCAGGAAGATATGGATCGGGCAGCCACCAGCACAGTGGCAGCATTTTTGAAATCCAAAAACATAAATGTAGAGCAGATAGGCTTTGTGGCATTGCCAGAAGGCAAGCTGGATGTAATATGAAATAGATATCATCTACATGAAGAAAAATATACCTACTTTTATATCTTGTAAGAATAAACTGATATCTATGAATCAGCCACTATATGAGCTGGAAACAGTGGCGGACAGATTTGGTGGCAAGCTTGTACGCAAGGTGTTGGTGGCTAAAGGCGGAGTAACACCGGGGATTGCCAAGCGGGCTGAGGAAATGGATATTGAGGTTGTAAAGCATTTGTAGAAAACAATAAAAGAAGTTAATAATATTTACCGTATTATATAGTGAATGTAGGGGAGAACCGAGAGAATATGTTAGGTGCAGCAGTATTGTATTTGAGAGCTGGGGAAAATGGGAGCTTGCCTGAATTTACAGGGCGGGTAATGCATGGAGTTGTTCGGTTTAGCCTTTTTGGGGTGAATTTTGAGGTTTCACTCCAAAAGTTTCATTTTTGTTCAGTATCCATGGGGGTTCACAGGGGGTACATGTTGCAACGAACTGATGCTGTTTGCGGCATAACAAAAATCCTGTTATTTAGATTATTTCTAAATAGCAGGATTTTTTTCGTGCATGGAAACTTTTCATCATAATTGTCTGATTATAGGTATTAGATGAAAATAAAAAATCGAAAAAGGAGTTTTTTTAAAAATCGCCTGATTTTTTGTGTTACATTGACTATACCCGCACATCTATATGCATTTTGAAAGGAGTGTTGCTAAATGTTAAGACCAGAGCATTTTAGAAAAATGAAAGAGGAATACACCATAAGCAAGGCCCAGTATTTAGAGCATCAAATCCTCTTGGATGAAATTGAAGGGAGGGAATCAAATGATATTACCCAAATCAGAAAACAGAATAAATATGATGTAGGACTGGAACTATCTAATTCAGAGATAGCCAATAATATGCGACTAATTAAAGACCATGTGGAAAAAGCCCACAAATTAGGCTACGGCTCTCCATTTGATGTAATCCTTCAATTAGATGATTATAGATTCCGCATTATAGCTGTTTTGGAAATGTTCTACAAATTGGAAATCCGTGCTGTCCATCTAATGGATGATGGCACTTTTCTTTTACTCTCCACACACGGGGAAATGAAGATATGTGACATAAAGAACTATCCGATGAAACGGGCTATTAATGTTGTGGTGGATGAGGAAACAGGCTCCTTTGTAGTAAAACGTAAGAAATATGAGAAATCCATAAAGGTAGCTTGTTACTATAGGCGGGAAACAAACAGGGCCAGTGTGGGCTTCATATTCCATGAACATAAGCCAACCTTGGAGGAAATGAACTTTATATTAAACTGTCTGGAAAAGAGGAGTAAGGCAGAGTATGTTTCCTTTAGTGGGGGGATACCACTTGATGATGAAGAAGTAACTTTAGAAGAAATGCTAGATGAAGAACACCCTAACTATAATCCTGAATATCCATTTGTACCTGAATTTAAAGAACCAGAGACCAGTACGCCTCTGGATGCGGATAATGAAATACCGTTTTAATGAGGAAACGATTTGCTGAACAGGCAAAAAGAAAAGCCCGCTGGTTCTCAGCGGGCTTGAGATCAGTTTTCAAGTGATGTAAAATATGAGACTGTAGTCCCTGTTTATTTTGGTATAATGATTCATGTGGAACTTTTATTACATGAAAGGATTGTTTTAAGTGAAATTAATTATGAACACCAAAAAGAAATTTTTAACAAGTATTATGGCTATAGTCGCAGTAACTGCATTATTTGTAGCCAATATTTCCGAGGCCTATGTAATTAGTGATGAAGCTGAACATCATTATGGTGATTATATTGAGGATGAATATGCCAATGGAGTTCGTTCCTGGCATAATGATTTTATCTCCAGGATTCAAAAAGAACTGGTTGAAATGAATCCAAGTGCATTAAATTTTAATGACGGAGTTCATTCCCGTTATCTTTATCCTATTAAGGAATCTTCCGTTAATGAGGTGGATGCCGTAACCCTTCCTTCTGGGCGTATTTTTTTGTCCACCCAAATGATTGATTTCACGATGACGATCCCTTCCATTGAAAAGATAGATTATCACAACAGTGCAGAGTTCAACGAGGCGAGTCTTTGGCAATACTCCATGCTTGCTTCGGTTATTGCCCATGAAGCCTCTCACTGGTATAACCGGGATTTTCAACGGAAGATAGATAACTTATATGGAGAAAAAGGATTAAAAGCATTATTGGGGAGCAATTGGAACACGCCTTCTTCTGAAAATCTTATGCTTTTGATGACAGATATTGCTTACAATAAAACTGCCATAAATGCCCAGTTCTCCTTTGAAGGGGAATATTTGGCGGACAGACAGGCAGTATCCTTTTTAAATAACAGCACACGATTTTCTCCCGGCAGCTTGGTTTCCTTCCTCTATCGGATGGATAAGCATGAAAAAAGGTATGATATCAAAGGCATTCAGGTAATTGATGGGAATGAATACAACCCACACCCAGATACTCTTGAGCGTATCCGTAGGCTGGAAAAGCAAATTTCTGACCATTCCTATGGCAGAGTAACTTTCAATAATCAAAAATTCTACTTGGACGGCAAGCCTTTTATGGGAACAGGAATTATAGAAGGTAATAACAGGGTATCAACCATCGACAGAACCTATTATGTGGCGGGACAAATAGCCGATATTATCCATAACGGATTTTTAGGAAGTGGAAAGTTCGCTTTCTCCAATGTATATACAACAGATGATATCCATAATGCAAATATTGAAGATATATATTTGACTTGTGCAGATGGTGATACAAGATATTTTAAGGTCATTGACAGACTAAAAATAAAGCCAAATGAAGCAAGGTACCTTTTGGGAGATGATACCCGTCCTTCTGGCTATGAATACAGCTATGATGCAAGATTGGCAAAATATATTGCTACTTATCAGTAAATCAATGTGAATAAATGGGCTGCAGCTGACTCAAAGGCTTGTAGCTCATTTTTATTATTTCCATATTAGTTATGGAAAATATTGAATTATTGCGTTATGACGAGTAGGCTTTTGGGCTCGTCGAAACGTCTAATAGGAAGAATTTCCATATAGTTATGGAAATTCTTGAACAATTACGTTATAATGTACTAATTGGAGTGTAAATTAGGAGAGTAATGTTAATTACAAAATTTTGGCATGCGGGGGATATAGAAATGCGTGATGGATTTAGCATTGAAGAACTGAAAAAAAGACTCCAGAACAGCCGGTACAAGCTGACTCATCAGAGACAGGATGTGCTGGAGGTTTTCTTAAATAGTACAGGAGAACACCTTAGTGCTGAGGAAGTACACCGTACTCTCCGGGATAAGGGATATGACATTGGTCTGGCCACTGTATATCGTACTCTCGAATTAATGTGCAGCCCTGAAATGAACATTCTCCAGAAGATGGAATTCGGTGAGAAGCGTGCCCGCTATGAGCTGAAGAAAATCGAGGAAAATGGTCATCAGCACCATCATCTTATTTGCAAAAAATGCGATAAGGTTATAGAATTCTCTGAGGATATGCTGGAGGGGTTGGAGCAGAAGATTGCTGAAACCTGCAACTTCAACATTATCGATCATCAGGTACTATTCTATGGATACTGTCAGGAGTGTGCCAAGAAGCTTGAAAATTAAAGAGTTTACCTTAAATAGTGAGGATCAGGTGGTGGTCAAGGTAGTCCGTGAAGTCCTGAATCTTTTTAAGATTGAGACGGGCTGTGAGGAAGACTACTCCTGGGAGACACTGAATATAGAAAATAACCTTAAGCCAGGTGATGTGCCCATTGTGGAAACCGTTATTACCATGAATGGTACGGCGGGGGAGAGGGTCCATTTGACCCAGACCACTGCTGGCCGTAGTGATGAAAGGTTTGCTGCTGGAAAGCATCGCCTGATAAAGCTGAACCTCTATCAGCTCTTTAGGAAGGAATTTGGCTTTGAGGCTGCCCCTTGGGGAATTCTTCACGGGGTTCGTCCCACCAAGATAGTTCATCGCCTTTTGGATGGGGGCCTATCCAGGGATGAGGTGGTGGAGCGCTTGCTTCATGACTATGAGGCCAGTGTGGAAAAGGCAACCACCATTGTGGATATGGCTATTCGTCAGTTGCCATTTTTGGCAAAATCTGATGAAAAGACTATTAGTATTTATGTTGGTATCCCTTTCTGTCTGAGCCGTTGTCTTTATTGCTCATTCCCGGCCAATATTCTTCCAAAGGAGGATGGCTTAAATGAGTTTATGGAGGTTTTCCATAAGGATTTGGCGGCAGTAAAGCAGGCCGTGGCTGACTATGGCTTTAAGGTTCAGTCCATTTATGTAGGCGGAGGTACTCCCACCAGCCTGCCGGATAAATATTTCCGGGAAATGCTTAGCGCAGTGAGGGAGGCTTTTTACTGTGAGCATATTATTGAGTTCACTGTAGAAGCCGGACGTCCGGACAGTATGTCCCCGGATAAGATTCAGACTATGGTGGATATGAATGTCACCAGAGTCAGTGTAAATCCGCAAACCATGCAGCCCCGTACACTAAAGCGTATAGGACGCAATCATACTCCGGAGGCCATTGTGACCATGTTTAACGACTTAAGGTCAGCTGGTATCCCGGAAATAAATATGGACCTTATTATTGGCCTTCCAGGTGAAGGCGTGGCTGATATTGAGGACACAATGAAGAAAATAGTGGCCCTTGGCCCGGATGACATCACCCTTCATTCTCTGGCGCTGAAACGGGGTTCAGTTTTAAAAATGAACCTTGAGGAATATGAGCTGCCGGATGACAAGACCTGTCGGGAGATGTTCCATACTGCCATGTGCTATATTGATAAGGCCGGCATGAAGCCGTATTACCTCTATCGTCAGGGGTATATGAGCGGTCAGCTGGAAAATGTGGGCTGTTGCCGAAAGGGTGCAGAAAGCATTTACAATATCCAGATAATGGAGGAGCATCAGACAATACTTGGTATTGGCGGGGCGGCCACCAGCAAGGTGGTAAATTTCCGTGAAAAGCGGTTGAAATCTTCATTTAATGCCAAGGATTTGATAACCTATCTTAGGGATATTGATATTTACATTGATAAAAGGGCAAAGCTGATAGCTGAGGCTTACGGCGGTCCCCAATAATAAATAGATTGCAATACCTTGCTTTTTACAAAGCAGAGGAGGTTTTTATAATATGTTGACAAATGCTCCAAGGGGCACCAAGGATATACTGCCAGATACAGTAGGTGACTGGCTCTATGTGGAGGATAACATCCGCTCTCTTTGCAGGCGGTTTGGTTATCAGGAGATAAGGACCCCAATGTTTGAGCACACAGAGCTCTTTCAGCGTGGTATCGGTGAGGGCACCGATGTGGTGGACAAGGAAATGTACACCTTCACTGACAGAGGTGACAGAAGCATCACCCTTAGACCGGAAAATACAGCATCTGCTGTTCGTGCTTATCTCCAGAATAAGCTCTACGCTGACAATGCCCTGACTAAGCTGTTTTATATTGGCTCCATGTTCCGCTATGACCGTCCTCAGGCCGGCCGTATGCGCGAATTCCACCAGTTTGGTGTGGAGGCCATTGGGGAATCCAATCCAGCTGTGGATGCTGAGATTATCCTTTTGTCTATGAAGCTGCTTCAGGGTCTTGGCCTTAACGATCTGGAGCTTTATATTAATTCCGTTGGCTGTCCAACCTGTCGTGCCAAGTACCGCACTATGCTGCAGGACTTCTTCCGTGACAAGCTGGATGACCTTTGTGAGGATTGCCGTAGCCGTTTTGACAGGGCACCAATGCGTATCCTGGATTGCAAAAAGGATGCGGAAAAGCCGTACATGAAGGATGCACCAAAGATTACAGACTGTCTCTGTGATGAGTGCTCCGATCACTTCCAAAAGCTGCAGAAGCATCTCACTAAGGCTGGGGTTAAGTTTGAGCTGGATCCACGCTTGGTTCGTGGCCTTGATTATTACACCAAGACTGCCTTTGAGGTCAAGTACCCACCATTGGGAGCACAGAGTGCTGTGGCAGGCGGTGGCCGTTATGATGGCCTTATTGAGGAAATGGGAGGTAACCCTACTCCTGCCGTGGGATTCGCCACTGGTCTGGAAAGAGTTCTTCTGGCCCTTGAAAAGCAGGGCCTGTTGCCAGATAAGAACCGCAGCGTAGATGTGTATGTGGTAGCCTTGGGTGAAGCAGCACAGGAGGAGGCCTTTAAACTGGTTATGGATCTCCGTGATGCGGGCTTCAGCGCAGCAGTTGACTATGCTGGCCGCAGCATGAAGGCCCAGATGAAGCAGGCCAACAAGCTGGGAGCAAAATTCGCCGCCATCATGGGTGACGATGAGCTTTCAGAGGGGGTAGTAATGCTCCGTGATATGGCTGGCAGTGAGCAGGAAAAGGTGCCTGTAAATGAGCTTATTAGTAAATTAAAATAAATATACCCAAAAAATATTTGTATGAGGTGAAGAATTAAATGGATACTTTAGAAGGTTTGAAGCGTTCTCATCATTGCGGTGAGCTGCGTAAGGATAACGTTGGCAGTGAGGTCGTTCTCTGTGGTTGGGCTTCCCGTCGTCGTGATCATGGTGGTCTGATTTTTATAGACTTCCGTGATCGCTCTGGTCTGGTGCAGATCGTATTTGATGAGGCTGCTATTGGTGAGGAGGCTTTCCACAAGGCTGAGACCATCCGTAGCGAGTTCGTTTTGGCTGTAAAGGGTGATGTTCGTGCCCGCAGCGAGGAAACCGTTAACCCTAACATGGCAACTGGTGAAATCGAGGTTGTAGTTAAGGAGCTTCGTATCCTCAACAAGGCCAAGACCCCTCCATTCTACATTCAGGATGGTATTGATGTAGATGAGATGCTTCGTCTGAAGTATCGTTATCTCGACCTTCGTCGTCCGGAGATGCAGAAGTGCCTTATGCTCCGTCATCGCGTAACCAAGATTATGCGTGATTACTTTGATCGCAATGGCTTCCTGGAGATTGAGACTCCAATGCTTTGTAAGTCCACTCCGGAGGGTGCCCGCGACTTCCTGGTACCAAGCCGTTTGAACCCAGGTGAGTTCTACGCTCTGCCACAGTCCCCGCAGATTTACAAGCAGATTCTCATGCTTTCCGGCTTTGAGAAGTATTTCCAGATTGTTCGCTGCTTCCGTGATGAGGACCTTCGTGCTGACCGTCAGCCAGAGTTCACTCAGCTGGATATTGAGATGTCCTTCATCGATCAGGAGACCATCCTCACTATGATGGAAGGTATGATGGGTGAGATCTTCGAAAAGGCACTTGATACAAAGATTCCTACTCCTTTCCTGCGCATGACTTGGGATGAGGCAATGGAGCGTTATGGCTCTGATAAGCCAGATCTTCGTTTTGGCATGGAGCTGATGGATATTTCCGAGTACGTTAAGGGCTCTGACTTTAAGGTATTTGCTTCTGTTCTGGAGAACGGTGGCCAGGTTAAGGTTATTAATGTAGAGGATTATGCCAATATTCCTCGTCGTGAGCTGGATGGCCTTGTACAGTATGTTCAGGGCTATGGTGCAAAGGGATTGGCTTGGATTCAGTACACTGAAGAGGGCGTTAAGTCTCCATTCAAGAAGTTCTACTCCGATGAGACCTTTGAGGAAATTAAGAAGGCTACTGGTGCCAAGACTGGCGATTTGCTGTTAGTTATTGCTGATAAGCCATTGGTAGTTGCTCAGGCTCTTGGCGAGCTTCGTCTTGAGATGGCCCGTCGTCGTGGCCTCATTGACCCAGATAAGCTGAGCTTCCTGTGGGTAGTTGATTTCCCTATGTTTGAATACAGCGAAGAGGATAAGCGCTGGAAGGCAATGCATCATCCATTCACTGCACCTCGTGATGAGGATGTTCAGTATCTTACCACTGATCCAGGCAAGGTTAAGGCAATTGCTTATGATATGGTTCTTAACGGCGTGGAAATCGGTGGCGGTTCCCTGCGTATTTATCAGAATGATCTTCAGGAGAAGGTATTCGAGGCTATCGGCCTTACTCCAGAGGCTGCCCATGACAAGTTCGGCTTCATGCTGGATGCCTTCAAGTATGGTGCTCCACCTCATGGCGGTTTGGCATTTGGTCTTGATCGTCTGGTTATGCTCATGGCTAAGAGAAAGTCCATCCGTGACGTAATCGCATTCCCTAAGACTCAGAGTGCATCTGATGTTATGTCCCAGGCACCTTCTGAGGTTGATGAGAAGCAGCTGAAGGAGCTTTCCATCCGTACCCATGTAAAGAAAAAGATTAAGGAAGACTAATATATTAGTTGATTATGTAAAAGGGGCTGACTGCAAAGCGGTCCCTTTTCTTATGTTTTTCTATGGCCTTCTCTACACTTTTGTGTTACAATGAAATTTGTATTTTTGAATTTAGGAGGCAATCATGTCTTTTGATAAAGTTGACATACTAGGTGTAAAGGTGGATTCCCCTACTATGGGGCAGGCTGTTGAAACTGTTCAGGGCTTCATTGAAAAGGGGGAGAGTACCCTTATTGCCACCGCAAATGCTGAAATGATAATGCGGGCTACCTATGATGAGGAGCTAAAGACCATATTAAATGCGGCTGATCTGGTGGTACCAGATGGTGCAGGAACTGTATGGGCTGCAGGCTATCTCGGTCATCCAATGCCTGAGCGTGTGGCTGGCTATGACTTGTCCCAGGAGCTGATGAAGCTGGCTCCTGAAAAGAATCAGCGGATTTACTTCTTTGGTTCTGCTCCAGGTGTGGCAGATATGGCCAAGAAGAAGGCTGAGGAGTGGTATCCTGGCATTAATATAGTAGGAACTCGCAATGGATTCTTTACAGCTGATGACGAGCCCCAGATTATTGCTGATATAAAGGCGGCTAAGCCAGATATTTTGTTTGTGGCCCTGGGGGTTCCAAAGCAGGAGAAATGGCTGTATGCTCATCTGGAGGAGCTGGAGGTTCCAGTTTCCATCGGTGTTGGCGGTTCCTTTGACGTTATGGCCGGTGTTATGCAGCGGGCACCTTTGTGGATGCAGAAGGCGAAGCTGGAGTGGCTTTTCCGCGGTCTGAAGCAGCCTAGCCGTATCGGTCGCCTTATGGCACTTCCAAAGTTTGTATTTAAAGTTATGGGAAGCAAGAAATAATATATAGTAAAATGGTATATTTTCTATGGCAAAATTGGAACAATCGCGATATAATATCTCCAGTTTAAGGCCGTATCAGGAGGTGCAAATTTTGGGTAAATTCCATATTGTAAGAGAAGGATACGTTTTCATTTTCGGAGCTTTAGCTGTTGCTGTCTTTCTTGGACTTTTGCTGGGACCATTGGGCGCAGTGGTACCGGTAATTTTGGCGGCATACTTCACATATTTTTTCAGAAATCCGGACCGTGTTATCCCCGCTGACGAAGACCTCATTGTTTCCCCAGCAGATGGAACAGTGCAGGACGTGGTGGATGTTGAGTATGACGACTTTTTAAAGGGTCCTGGAACAAAGGTGATTATCTTCTTGTCAATTTTCAGCGTTCATGTTAACCGCAGTCCTATTGCTGGTGAGATCAAGACCCAGAAATATGTTTGCGGTCGCTTTAAGCCGGCTTACAAGGATGAGGTAGGCTTTGAGAATGAGCGCCACATGATTGGCATTGAAAATGATAGATTAAAGGTGACTGTAACTCAGATTGCAGGCATTTTGGCCCGACGTATCGTTTCCTGGGTGACCTTGGACGATAAGATGGAGAAGGGCGATGTATACGGTCTTATTAAATTTGCTTCATGTACTGAGATCGTGGTACCTAAGAACGTAGAGGTTCTTATGAAGAAGGGTGACAAGGTTCATGGAGGAGAGACCATTGTGGGGAGGATTAAGGACTAATGAGCAAATCTGTAATTCCTAATGCGTTTACTTCAGCTAATCTTGTTTTCGGAATGATTTCCATTTTGTGTACTTTCAATGGTAATTTGACCTTCGGTGCTGTTTGTATTTTGCTGGCCTTGGTGGCTGATGGCCTGGACGGCAGAACCGCCCGTGCCCTTGGGGTTAGCTCTGAAATGGGTAAGGAAATGGATTCCCTGTGTGATCTGGTTTCCTTTGGTGCGGCTCCTGCTATGCTTGCATACAAGCTCCAGCTGGCAGATTTTGGTATTTTTGGCTGCGTTGCGGCAATTTTCTTTGCCCTTTGTGGTATGTGGCGTTTGGCACGCTTTAATGTCAACACCACTGTGGTTCATGGCTATTTCATGGGCCTGGCTATTCCTGCAGGTGGCTGCCTTATTGCTACATCCACACTGCTTATTAATGCCGTTGGTTACAATTTGGATGAAATATCCTACGCATATCCTGTTATTGTAATGGTGGTGGCATATCTTATGGTCAGCACTGTACATTATCCTGATTTTAAGGGCGACGGCGAGAAGATGAATCTCGTTGCCAAGGTGATTGCGGCAGCTGTGTTTGCCTCTATTCTGTGGATGGGCATTGATGGGATTGGTTATGCTGTCCTCTTTGGTATTTTTGCGTCCTATGCGATTTTTGGTATTGTAAATCACAGTATTAATCTTATTTCCGGCAGCAAGTAAGTGGGATATAGTTGTTGTCAAAAAGGAGAAAGTAGTTAATGTTTTATCCACTTGATATAATAATGATTCCACTACAGATTTTTCTGTTTTGTTTCACTATTTATTTCTTTATTATCGGTTTTTTTGGTCTGGTGGTTTTTAGAGAGAAGAAAATTACAACCCCGGAGAAGAAGTTCGCCTGTTTGATTGCGGCTCATAATGAGCAGGCAGTAGTTGGTCATCTCGTAAAGAATCTCCAGGAACTGGACTATCCTAAAGAGCTATATGATATTTATGTAATTGCAGATAACTGCACAGATGATACTGCCAAGGTTTCCCGTGAGGCCGGTGCTATTGTCTGTGAGCGCTTTGATCCAGAAAGAAAGACCAAGGGTTATGCTCTTGACTGGATGTTTGCCAAGCTCTTTGATATGGAAAAGGACATGGAAAAGCCTTATGATGCTGTTTGTATCTTTGACGCAGATAATTTGGTTCATCCGCGATTCCTCATTGAAATGAATCATCACCTTATGAAGGGTGCCAAGATTATTCAGGGCTTTTTGGATGCCAAGAATCCTTACGATTCTTGGGTTTCTGCCACATTTGCCCTTTCCTTCTGGGTTATTGATTACCTCATTCATCAGGCCAAGACCAATTTGGGTCTGTCTGCCGTGTTGGGTGGTACTGGTATGTGTATTACCACCGAGGTATTGAAGCGTCACGGCTGGCGTGCCAACTGTCTGGTAGAGGATATGGAATTTACCATGAAGTCCTTGGTGGAGGGAATTAAGACCACTTGGGCCGTGGATGCCATTATTTATGATGAAAAGCCTCTTACCTTTATGCAGTCCTGGTATCAGAGAAAGCGTTGGGCCCAGGGCCAGTTTGATGTGGCACATCGTTTTATTCCTAAGCTGTTGAAGGAGGGCATCAAGCAGCGCAGCATTCCTATTCTGGATGGCTGTCTGTATCTGATACAGCCGTATTTCCTGATGTTTACAGCCTTCTTTATTCTCATGGGCTATATTCAGGTATTTTATGGTCAGCAGATTTATACCAGTATTTATTCCTTCATGCCAAATCATCTTATGACAGCCATTACGATTATTCAGTATTTGCTGCCAATGATAATCCTCATTAAAATGAGGGCCAAATGGAAGGCATGGCTTTATATACCTCTTTATCAGGTGTTTATTTATTCCTGGTTGCCAATCGTATTCTTGGGCTTCATTCACCGCAACGAGCACGAATGGGCACATACCAAGCATACCCAGGCTGTAAGCTACGACCAGTTTATTGATGGTCGCAAATGATGAAATTTACCCCTTCAGATGCGTTGGCAATGAAGGGGTTTCCCATTTATGATGGAGGATATACAAATATGTTTGAAATTCATGTAAGTGCCGAGTTTGAAGCAGCTCACAGAGTTGCTGGCTACAATGGAAAATGTGACAGACTACATGGCCATAGCTGGACCGTAGAGGCAGCTGTTACTGGCAAAAAGCTGGATAATTTAGGTATGCTGGTGGATTTTAAGGTGGTTAAGGGCAGACTGCGTGATCTGCTGGAGACTCTGGATCATCAGTATTTAAACGAGCTGCCAGCCTTTGCTGATGGTCACAATCCTACTGCCGAGCATCTTGCCCAATACATTTATGAGGAAATGGCCAAGGCGGAGTTCTTTGATGACAATGTAAAGCTGAAGCACATTCAGGTTTGGGAATCTCCTAAATCTTCCGTAATATACTCATTGGAGTAAGGAAATTAAGGTAAATAAGGTTATGAATGCTAATCTAATTGAAATTTTTTCCTCTGTACAGGGTGAGGGGCGTTATGTTGGTTGCCGCCAGCTCTTTGTGCGTTTTGAGGGTTGTAATTTAAACTGTAAATACTGTGACACAGAAAATCAGGCGGGCACCCATCCTCTTTGTGGAGTGGAGACTTTCCCCGGTTCCCGCAAATTCCATGATGCCATAAATCCTTTGGAACCAACAGAGGTGGCGGCATATATTAACCGCTTTGTGATGGAGCTGCCCCATCAGGCAATTAGCTTCACAGGTGGTGAGCCATTGCTTCATACGGCGTTTCTTCAGGAGCTTTTGCCTATGGTTAATACCAAGGTAATGCTGGAGACCAATGGCACCTTGCCTGAAAAATTGGCCCGGGTTATTGATATGGTGGATATTATCAGCATGGATATTAAGCTGCCCCAGGCCACCGGAGAGGAACACTGGGAGGAGCATAGACGTTTTTTGGAAATTGCCAAGAAAAAGGATGTTTATGTAAAACTGGTGGTATCCGGTGACATTAACATGGATGATTATCAGAAGGCTGTTGACCTTGTGGCTGGGGTAGATCCGAATATTTTACTTATCCTGCAGCCAGTTACTCCACTAAATGGAGTGGAGGCAGCACGGCCAGAGCAGATGCTTGAGCTTCAGCAGCAGGCTCTGGAAAGCCTTAATGATGTGCGAATTATTCCCCAGACTCATCGTATGATGGATCAATTATAACGAGGAGGATCGACAGGTGGAAAATCACTGTTTTTCAAATAGGATAGCCACATTTTTACAAGGTGTGGCCGATTTGGTGCGTCAGGATTTTGGCTGGTTTATGCTTTTCTGGCTTTTAAGCTGCTCTACACAGGTTATTAAGTGGGGCATGATGGGCAAGACAGATCTGGTTATGTCCATGGCTTTTACAGGACTGTTGATGGCACTGCTTGCCACTTTTATTACAAGATGGCTGTTTGTACCCAAGGCCAGTAAAATCATACGCTATATTTTGGTGGCATTGCTTTTTGCCGCTTTCATCATTGAGGCCTTTGTACTTTATCAGTATGGTGCTTTGACAGGCGTAGGAACTATCAATTCCCTTTTTGAGACTAATCCTGAGGAATCTGCCGAGTTCCTTAATACCTTTGTGGGGGTTCAGGGCGGCCTTTTGGCTGTTGTCATAGTAGCTGTAATGTATTGCTTGGTAAAATATAAGCCATGGCACAAGCTGGCGGCAGACGCCATATCCCAGAAGGTTATTGCCGGCATCGTGGTGGTTGTGTCCTCCTCTTATGCCATATATATGTGCTTTGCTTACCCTGGAATAATGTTCGGTGGGGATAATCTTACACCGCTGACAAGACTTATGGGAGCCACCAGCACGGCATGGAAGAATCATGTGGCTTATCAGGAGCTGCAGGCCAAGCTGGATGTGGATATACATCTTACCAAAAATGACGGGCATATTACTAATATCGTGTTTATTTTAGGTGAGTCTACCAATCGTAACCACATGCACCTCTACGGTTATCCAATGGAAAATACCCCTAATCTTGATGAGCTGTATAAAAAAGGGGAGATCGTTTTCTTTAAGGATGTGGTCAGTGCCCATTCAACTACAGTGGCTTCTCTAAGTAAGATATTTACCTTCTGTGACCATGAATCCGATAAGCCATGGTATGATTATAATAATTTAATCGATATTATGAATGCGGCGGGCTACAAGACTCATTGGCTATCTAACCAGGAGAGCTCCGGTATTTGGGGTAATGTTGCCCAGATTTATGCGGCCCATAGTGATGTCAGCCACTATACTCAGATTCGTGATTCCAAGGAGGACGAGGGTCGTGTGGATGGTGAGCTGTTCCCGTTGGTTGATAACGCCATCGCTGGTATAGGTGACAGCAACAAGAATTTCTTTGTGGTACATCTGATGGGAGCTCATTTGGCCTATTATAATCGCTATCCTTTTGAATTTGCCAAATTCAATGAGACCAGCATAACATTACCAGGCTTTAATGATGACCAGAAGCAGGTTATCGCCCAGTACGACAATGCCCTGTTCTATAATGACTATATTGTCAGCGGCATTATTGATAAATTCCGTGAGACGAATTCTGATACTATCGTAATATATCTTCCTGACCATGGTGAGGCGGTATATGACGAGGGCGGTGTCAACGGCCATATTGAAGAAAATCCAAGCCGTCACATGATAGAAGTGCCTCTTATTATGTGGGCTTCTGAAAAGTTTAAGCAGAATCACCCGGAGAAGTGGGCTCTCATTCGGGAGGCTATTCAGAATCCGTACATGACGGATGATATGATTCACACTGTGCTGGATATAGCGGATATTCATACTGCTGATTTTGATCCAACCAAGAGTATAATCTCACGCAGCTTTAATAAGCTACGGCCACGAATCTTTGATGACAAGGATTACGACCGGGAAATTTTGGGCGCTGGCAAATAAGGATATTTAAAATTAAGAACGGATTAAAAGATTAAACTTTAGTTAGAATTACCTTCCATGTCTAAACAACTTGTTGTAATTAGGGTAAAATAAGGTACGACAGTTTTTAAAGTTCAGTCATGGGAGGTGCAGTTATGGACAAGGTACAGCATAAAAGAGAACAAGAACTGGCAACTGTGACTGAAATGATTGGCATTTTTTGCCATGATATCCATAAGACGGATGGGGGGAATCTCTGCCATGAATGTCAGGATCTTCTTGATTATGTGAAAAAAAGGGTGGCAGTTTGTCCCCGAATGGGTGAGAAAACCTTTTGCAGTGCCTGCGATACCCATTGCTATGCTCCTAACCGTCGGGAACGCATAAGAATGATAATGAGGTACAGCGGTCCAAAGATGATGTTCCGTTCACCACTTTTGGCAATTAAGCATAAGCTTACAGAATGGTTTGCAATAAAGCAAAAAATACTGTAGAATAGGTTTACAAACGGCTTAGGCTGTGTTAAAATGTCTTTAAATAGTGAGTTGATTATTAAAGAGTGGGTGCAAACCCGCTCTTTTGTCTTATGTTTAAGATTAAAAAATGAATATGCAAAGGGGGAACGTGTATGAGCAAACTTATAGAAGACACTGTGGAAAAAATTGTTGAAGAGCTTCTTGAGGGTACCAATATTGAGCTTGTGGCGGTTGAATACGTCCGCGAAAAAGACTGGTATCTGAGAGTGTTTATTGATAAAGAAGGCGGCATTGAATTAGATGATTGCCAGGAATTAAGTGGTCGTCTTGGTGATATCCTTGATGAAAAGGACGTTATCAAGGGTGCATATATGCTGGAGGTTTCGTCTCCAGGCCTTGACCGTGAGCTGAAGAAGGAAAAGGATTTCAGACGGGAACAGGGCAAAAAGGTTGATGTCAGCTTGTATGCCGCAGTGGATGGCAGCAAGGTATTAGTAGGTGTATTGAACGGCTATGATGGAGATAATGTGACCATCGACGAGCAGGTAATTCCAATGGACAATGTTGCTCAGGTTCGTTTACATATAGATTTTTAGGAGGTTTTTTAGTGGCTACCAAATTGAAGAAGAGCAAGTCTGCAGCAGTGGCTGATACAGGCTTTATGGAGGCAGTTGAGGTTTTAGGAAAGGAAAAGGGCATTGCGCCGGAAATCCTGTTTGATGCAATTGACAAGGCATTGGCTTCTGCCTACAAGAAGAACTACAATAACGAGGCTAACTGCCGTGTAAGTCTTGACCGTCAGACTGGCGAATATCATGTATATGCAATTAAAGAAGTAGTGGATGAGGTTGAAAATCCTGTTACTCAGATTTCCCTGGGCATGGCTCAGCAGAAGTCAGCAGATTATGCTGTAGGTGATACTCTGGAGGAGGAGGTTACTCCTGCAAACTTCGGACGTATTGCGGCACAGAATGCAAAGCAGGTAGTTGTACAGGCTATTCGCGAGGCTGAGAGAGGTATTATCTTCAGTGAATATGTAAACCGTGCCAATGATATTATTACTGGCGTGGTACAGCGTGTAGAAAATAAGAATGTATATATTGATCTTGGTAAAACTGAGGCAATTCTCGGAGCCAGCGAGCAGATTCCACATGAGGTTTATGCTCCTAATGACCGTATTAAGGCTCTTATCATCGAGGTTAAGAATACCAACAAGGGACCACAGGTTTTGGTATCCCGTACTCATCCAGGCCTTCTGAAGCGCCTCTTTGAGCTGGAGGTTCCTGAAATTCAGAGCGGTGATGTGGAGATTAAATCAGTTGCCCGTGAGCCTGGTATGCGTTCCAAGATTGCGGTTTATGCAGCAGACGAAAATATCGATGCTGTAGGCTCCTGCGTAGGTCCTCGCGGAACTCGCGTTCAGTCCATCGTCGAAGAACTGAGAAACGAAAAAATCGATATTGTTAAGTGGAGTGAAGATCCAGTACAGCTGATAGCCAATGCCCTTAGTCCTGCAAAGGTTGTATCTGTAGCTATCAACGAGGAGGAAAAGCTCTCCCGCGTAATCGTTCCTGATTACCAGCTTTCCCTGGCTATCGGCAAGGAAGGACAGAACGCCCGCCTTGCAGCTAAGCTTACTGGCTGGAAAATCGATATTAAGAGTGAATCCCAGGCGGAGGAATTCGGCTTTGATGATGAGGAAAGCACTGAGGAGCTTAACCTTGATGTTTTCGCTGATGATGAGTTTGAATCTGAAGAAGAGTAAGAAAAGTAAGGGTGACAGATATGGCAACAGTAAAGAAAATTCCAACCAGACTTTGCATAGGCTGTCAGGAGCAGCATCCCAAGAAGGAGCTGGTACGTATTGTACGCAGCCCGGAGGGGGATTTTTCCGTGGACCTTACCGGAAAGAAGGCAGGCCGGGGAGCATATATCTGCAATAATAAAGAATGCTTTGACAAGGCCGTAAAGGAACATCGTTTTGACCGTTCATTTAAGTGTACGGTAGATAAAAACATTTTTGATGAGCTGAGTGAGCAGCTTTTTAAATAAATTATGAATAAGACGAAAATATTGAATTTGCTTAGTATGGCACAGCGGGCCAATAAAGTGGTTTCCGGTGATTTTGCCGTAACGAAGGCAGTACAAGGACGAAAAGCCTTGCTGATGATTGTGGCGGAGGATGCCTCTGAGGAAACGAAGAAAAATTATCAGCGTATGGCGGATGATGCAGAAATAAACGTATATTATCTATTTGACAGAGAAGAACTTGGCCACTGTATAGGAAAGGATTTCCGGGCGGTGGCTGCCATAATGGATAAGGGCTTTGCAGATGCTTTATCCAAACTCTTTGAAGACAGATAGTCATTCGGGGGTGGATTGATGAGAATACATGAATTTGCAAAAGAAATAAATACAGAAAACAAGAAGATTATTGAGATATTAGAGCGAAATAACATTGCCGGAAAAAAACATTCCAGTTCCATCAGTGACAGTGAAAAGAAGCTGGTGCTTGATGCGTTAAAGGGGGCTTCTACAGCGAAAAAGACTGAGGCTCCTAAAAAGACCGAGGCTCCTAAAAAGGCTGAAGCGCCTAAGAAGCCTGAAGCACCAAAGAAGCCACAGCAGGCGGAAAAGGCAAAGACTCCTGAACAGAAGCATGAACATAAGCCGGAGCAAAGAGCTGAGCATAAGCCAGAGCAGAAAAAGTCCCATGACTCCAAGCATGGCGAGGCTCCAGCCAAGAAAAACAGCGGTTTCAGTGCTCCACGTCCAGTAAACAATAACGGTAGCCACAACAACCGCAATTTTGACCGCAACCGCAACAACGGTGAGCGCAAGAATAACGGTGGACAGGGTGGCTTTGAGCGTAACCGTAATGAGGGCGGCTATGA
This sequence comes from Anaerovibrio lipolyticus LB2005, assembly GCF_000621545.1. Lineage (GTDB taxonomy): Bacteria > Bacillota > Negativicutes > Selenomonadales > Selenomonadaceae > Anaerovibrio > Anaerovibrio lipolyticus_A. Next base: position 256,697 of record NZ_JHYA01000001.1, on the reverse strand, counting down.
TAACCGTCCACAGCAAGGCAGGAAGTCTGGCGGCCATATGAGCAAGCCGATGCCTGTAATGAATGAGGGCGGCCGTAATGATCGTAATGATCGCAATGACCGCAACAGAAATGAAAGAAATAATCGTATGGAGCGTAATGACCGTATGGAGCATAATGATCATATCCGCAATGGTAAGGATCGCAACAAGAACAACAGAAATAACAACTTTAAGAATGGCGGCGGCTTTAACAATAACAACAACCGCAATGGCAAGAATTTCCGTGGTAACAAGAACAACCGCAACAACAAGAATCAGCAGCCAGCTCCTAAGATGGAGATTGCCCGTCCTAAGAATATCAAGGTAGGAGAGACCATTGTTGTAAAGGATCTCGCCAGCAAGATTAGCTGTACTGCCGCTGATATCATCAAGAAGCTTATGCTGATGGGGGTTATGGCTACCATTAATCAGGATATTGATTTTGATACAGCTACTTTGGTGGCTGCCGAATTCGGCGTAAATGTAGAGGAGCTTCCACCAGAGGTTGATCTTACTGAGATTCCTGAAATTGAGGATGATCCAAAGAGCCTTGTGCTCCGTCCACCAGTTGTTACTGTAATGGGACACGTTGACCATGGTAAGACATCCCTGTTGGATTGCATCCGTAGCTCCGCTGTTACTTCTACTGAGGCCGGCGGTATTACCCAGCATATCGGTGCATATCAGGTTATGTGCCAGGGCAAGAAAATCGTATTTTTGGATACCCCAGGCCATGAGGCATTTACTGCTATGCGTGCCCGTGGTGCCCAGGTTACTGATATTGCTATTCTGGTAGTTGCAGCCGATGACGGCGTTATGCCTCAGACCATTGAGGCTATTAACCATGCCAAGTCCGCTGAGGTGCCAATTATCGTTGCTATCAACAAGATTGATAAGCCAGGTGCTGATCCAATGCGCGTCAAGAACGAGCTCATGGAGCATGGCCTTGTTTCCGAGGATTACGGCGGAGATACCATTATGGTTGAGGTATCTGCCAAGAAGCGCATGAACATTGATGGGCTGCTGGAGATGATTCTGCTGGTTGCAGAAATTCAGGAGCTGAAGGCCAACCCTAAACGCGATGCCCGTGGTATTATCATCGAGGCACAGCTGGACAAGGGCCGTGGTCCTGTAGCAACTGTACTGGTACAGAATGGTACCCTTCATATCGGTGATTCCATTATTGCCGGCACCTGCTATGGTAAGGTCCGCGCCATGGTTAACGACCGCGGTGAGAATGTTAAGAAGGCTGGTCCTTCCGTTCCAGTTGAGGTGCTTGGTTTTAATGATGTTCCATCCGCTGGTGATGAGCTGGCTGTATTGGAAGAAAAGCTCTGCCGTACTATTGCTGAGAAGCGTATTGAAAAGCATCGTACTGAGCTTATTAGTAAGAGAAAGGTGTCTCTTGATGATCTGTTCAATCAGATTCAGGAGGGTCAGCTGAAGGATCTTAATATTTTGGTTAAGGCTGATGTTCAGGGCTCCGTTGAGGCACTTAACAGCTCCTTGCTGAGCCTTAACAAGAACGATGAGGTTCGCGTAAATATTATCCATTCCGGCGTAGGTGCAGTTAATGAGTCTGATGTTATGCTGGCTTCAGCTTCCAACGCCCTCATTATCGCCTTTAATGTCCGCCCTGATGCCAATGCCCGTCGCATTGCTGAAGGCGAGGATATTGATATTCGCACCTACCGCGTAATCTATGATGCACTTAACGATGTTAAGGACGCTATGTCTGGTATGCTGGCTCCTAAGTTCAAGGAAGTTATCCAGGGCCAGGTAGAAATCCGTCAGGTAATGGTATTTAATAAGACCTTGAAGGTAGCCGGCTCTTATGTGCTTGAGGGTAAGATTACCAACAAGTCCAAGATTCGTATTGTCCGTGACAACATTGAGGTATTCGATGGTGAGCTGGAAGATCTGCGCCGTTTCAAGGATGCAGTTAAGGAAGTGGCTGCCGGCTATGAGTGCGGTATCACTATTAAGGATTACAGCGACTTCCGTGAAGGCGATATTATTGAGGCCTACACCATGGAAGAAATTGAGACCAACATCAATGATGTGAACAAGGACTAATAGAGGAGGGCAAGTTTTATATGAGCCAGCTTCGTATTGAAAAGATTCAGGAGCTCATGAAGCAGGAAATCTCCCAGATTATTCTGCAGGAGCTGAAGGATCCACGTATCGGCTTTGTTACTGTTACCCAGGTGGAGGTTACAAGAGACCTTAGCATTGCCAAGGTATTTGTCAGCATCATGGGCAACGATAAGCAGATAGAGGATACATGGAATGGTTTAAACAGCTCTCTGGGCTTTATCCGCCGTGAGGTGGGGCATCGCATCAGATTGCGGGTAACTCCTGAACTTAAATTTGTTCTGGACAAATCATTGGATTATAGTGACCATATTCAGAAGCTGCTCTTGCAGATTGAAAAAGAGCAGGAGCAGGGATAATGCTATGATAATATCTTTAAAGGAAACAGCAGACAAACTGATGGCAGCCAACAGCCTGATATTGACAGCCCATGTCAATCCAGATGGTGATGCCATCGGCTCCTGTATGGGGTTAAAATTTATGCTGGAAAAGCTGGGGAAGAAGGTAAGGGTTCTTATTGATGATGACCTGCCTAAGTTCCTCAGTGTCCTTCCGGGCATAGATACTATTGAGAAGCCAGAAAATGAAAGCTATGAGGCCGATTATCTGGTTATTCTGGATGCCAGTCTGGATAGGGTTGGCAGTGTAATTGAAAAGTGTAAGGCTCCAAGATTAAATATTGATCATCACCGTACTAATGACGAAAAGGCAGATTTTCTCTACCTTGATGCCAAGCGTGCCGCTACTTGTGAGATTATTTATGAATTGGGCAAGGAAATGGGGGTAGAGTTTGATATAAACTCTGCCACCTCTATTTATACGGGTTTGGCCACGGATTCCGGCTACTTCAGATATTCCAATACCACTCCTCACACCATGAGGGCAGCAGCGGAGCTGATGGAAACCGGCATCAGACCTGAAAAAATTTCTGAGGCTATTGAAACCAAGAATTTTGATGTGGTACAGGGCATGGCAAAGGCACTGCAGACCATTGAGCTTCATGCTGATGGAAGAGTGGCTGGATTGTTCCTTGACCATGAGCTGACAGAATCCTTAGATACCACTGAGGGGTTCATTGATCAGGTAAGGGTAATTGACGGTGTGGATGTGGCAATACTTTTAAAGGCCGTGGAGCCTGAGGTTTGTCGTGTAAGCATGCGTTCCAAGAAAACTGACGTGGCAAAAATAGCAGAATCCCTTGGAGGTGGCGGCCATATAAGGGCAGCCGGCTGCACTATTGAAAAGTCATTTAGTCAGGCCAAGACTGATATTTTAAAGGTAATTGAAGAATCATTGGCAGAATAAGGATGTTGCAACGAATGGAAGGTTTTATTAATTTCCTTAAACCACCAGGAATGACATCACATGATGCTGTGGGATTGGTACGCCGTGTGCTCCATGAAAAGCATGTGGGCCATGCGGGTACCCTTGATCCCGGAGCAGCTGGGGTATTGCCTATAGCAGTAGGCAAAGCTGCCCGTTTGATAGAATACCTTGATAACGTAAGCAAGTCCTATAGAGCAGAAATGCTCTTAGGTGTGGAAACCGATAGCGGCGATGATACGGGCAAGGTGACAGAATGGGCAGAAGATTTTGAGATGCCAGACATACAGAAGGTGGAAAGTGTATTTAGGGATTTCACCGGGAATATTGTTCAGGTGCCTCCAGCTCATTCCGCTATAAAGATAAATGGCCGTCGGGCCTGTGATTTGCTCCGTCAGGGAATTAAGGTAGATATTCCGTCAAGACGAGTGGAGATTCATAGTCTGCGCCTTCTTGAAAAGGATGATAAAAAAAGAACATTGCTTTTTGATGTAGATTGCTCCAAGGGGACCTATATCCGCTCCCTGTGTCAGGACATGGGGCAGGCCTTGGGAATACCATCAACAATGTCTTTTTTGGTACGGACAGCAGTAGGGAAATTCCAGCTTTCTGAGGCAGTATCTGTAGAAGAGCTTAAGGAGCTGGGAGAGGGTGTGTTACTTAATCCTGAGGAATATATTGGCCACATTAGGCGCTATAACATTAATCCTAAGCGCAGAAACGCTTTTTGTAATGGCCTTTCCTCTGATGACAGAAGCTTTGATGGTGGTCCTTGTTATCAGGACAAAATAATTCTTAGGGTTTATGCCCAGAATGAATTTCTTGGTATTGGACATTATGACAGAAAAAATAAGACTATAGTCCCAGATAAAGTTTTGGTTGTAAATAGCTAATTAATGTACGTTTATAATTATTAGCCTGTGCCCCCCTTGAATTATATATTGTACTTACATTAATAGTTTTGTATAATTAAAGGTAGTGTAGTATAAAGGGGTGGTATACCATGGATAAGGACAATAATCCAAATACAGTGAAGCTCCGTTCAGAAATGGAGCTCAGTTATAAGATTATTGATGCTTTATGCTACAGCTATCAAGGGGTGTACTATGTTAACCTCTCTACGGGACAGGTACGCAGCTATCGAATGGCGCGATTTGTGCGGAATAAGTTTGGTGACCAGTTTGGTTGTGGTGATTACGAAAACCATATCTACAAATTTGTGCGTAATGTGGTTTATCAGGATGACCAAAGGGTATTTGAACCAATACTTACCATTTCAAATCTGAGGAAAATATTTTCGCGTCAAATGTCCTATAGTTTTAATTATCGGACCTTTACTGATGATGAGATACATTATGGTCAGTGTGAGGTTTTGAAGGTGTTGGATTCCAATGATGAGCTGGTTATGGCTTTTAAGAGCATGGATAAGCAGCACCAATCAGAGGAAAATCTTTACGAAGAAGAACGAAAAATTGTAGAGGCCATGGGACAGCAATTAAATGATGTTGCCCGTGGGCCCTTGCTTAATATCATAAAACAGTCCAAGGCAGCCAGGGAAGCCGCTGTTCGACATGAGGATATCAGCGAGTATATGGATACTATTCATCAGGATGGTGAAAGGCTTCTTGGCATTTTAAATCTCATTTTCTCCAAGGAAAACACCAATAGAGAAAAGATAGAGGAGACCATTATGCAGTTAGGCTCCCTGCGAGAGAAATGATGTTTGATTCAATTATTTTTGCAGGTAATTTTAAGGATGTGATTTCTTGTTTGCAGCTAAAGTATTCGAGAAAAAAGAATCATACACCTCAGCTCCCTCAACGTCTTGGTGCAGCCTTATAGCTATAGGGTCATCTACTGGCGGTACGGAGGCATTGTCTGAAATTTTGTCAAAGCTGAAGCCACCTCTGCCACCTGTTATGGTGGTGCAGCATATTAGTGCTACCTTTTCCAAGCTTTTTGCTGCCCGTTTGGACAGGGAGTGTGAGCTGACAGTAAAGGAAGCGGTGGAAGGTGAATACGCCAAGCCAAATACAATTTATATAGCTCCTGGTGACAAGCATATGTCCATTACCGGTTCTCCGGGATCTATCTGTATTCACTGCAAAGCTGGTGAACGTATTCACGGTGTATTATCATCGGCAGATGTGCTTTTTGAATCTGTTGCCAAAGTTATTGGTAATAAAGCGGTGGGGGTTATTCTCACTGGGATGGGTGTTGATGGAGCAGCCAAGCTATTGGAGATGCGCCAGGCCGGTGCCCGTACCTTGGGACAGGATGAGGCCTCCTGTGTTGTATATGGTATGCCTAAGGCAGCCTTTAATATGGGGGCTGTGGAACGACAGGTCAGCTTACAAAACATGGCCAACGAAATAACTAAATTAGTATATCCTAGCAGATAAGACACGACTGAGAAGGTTAGTATTGCTTTTCAGTCGTGTTTTTTTGTTGCAAAAAAAGTCGAAGTTTACTAAATTTTCATACAAAGTTCAATTTTTCTGACAATTGTATAATATTTTGGCTTGTTTACTATTATTGTTGACTATAAAATATGTATAAAGATATCAAATAATAGATAATACGAATGGAGGAGAGGGCAATGAGTGTTGCCATCACGGCAGATAAAGTGGTTAAGCGTTATGGGGATCTGACAATTATACCCCAGCTGACCCAGAACATTAAAAACGGGGAGTTCTTCACCTTGTTGGGGCCTTCGGGCTGTGGCAAGACTACGCTTTTGCGTATGATTGCAGGATTTAATAGTATTGAGGGTGGCCAGATTCGCTTTAATGATCAGGTAATTAATGATATTCCGGCCCATAAGAGAAATATTGGTATGGTATTCCAAAGCTATGCAATATTCCCACATCTCACTGTGCGGGAAAATGTGGAATACGGTTTAAAGCTTCGCAATATGCCAAAGGATGAGATGAAGACCAAGGTGGACAAGATTCTCGATGTGGTACAGATTACGGAGTATCAGGACAGACTTCCAGAGCGACTGTCCGGCGGTCAGCAACAGCGTGTGGCACTTGCTCGTGCCATCGTTATTCATCCAAGTGTACTGCTGATGGATGAGCCTCTGTCCAATCTGGATGCCAAGCTGCGTGTGGAGATGCGCTCGGCTATCCGGGAGGTACAGAAACAGGTTGGCATTACCACTGTTTATGTAACCCATGACCAGGAAGAAGCTCTGGCAATTTCTGATAGAATCGCTGTTATGAAGAAGGGTGTTATTCAACAGACGGGCACACCACATACTATATATACCCGTCCATACAACGTGTTTGTAGCAACCTTTATCGGTCATTCCAATCTCTTTAAGGGACGCATTGAGGAAGCTAACGGCGGCAAAGCAGTAGTTTTTGCAGATGGCTTCGTCCTTCCAATGAGTACCATTGGGGAAGAGGGAAAAATCGGTGATGATGTTACCATTGCAGTACGTCCGGAAGAATTTTCCATCTGTGGAGAAGGTCAGGGTATTAAGTGTAAAATTAAAACCAAGGTTTTCCTGGGCAAATATATTACTTATGGACTTGATTTTCCAGATGATATGCTGGTTCCTGACCAGCCTGCTATTGAGTATAGCCAGGATTTGGGACATGCAGAAAAGGTTTTGGAAATCGGAGATACGGTATATCTGAAGCCTAATGCCGCCAAGATTAATGTATTCCGTGCAGATGGCAGCAAGAGCCTGATGGAAGGTGTGGTGGAAAATGAATAAGAAATTCCAATGGGACTTCTGGGCATGGATAACCCTGCTTTCCATAGTTATCTTTGGACTGTTTCTGATTTATCCGCTGTTCTCCCTGTTCCTCAGTGCATTTCAGGATGCCACTACCGGGGCATTCACCATGGAGAACTTCACCCACTTCTTTGAAAGGAAGTATTACTACCAGTCCATGATTAACAGCTTCAGCGTTACCGCCTGTGTGACGGTGCTGGCGGTAGTTGTGGGCACGGCCTTGGCTTATTTTATGACTCTGTTCAAGGTCCGGGGCAAGGGAATTGTGGAAATTTGCATTATCATTTCTTTGCTTTCACCACCATTTATCGGTGCTTACTCCTGGATTTTGATTGGTGGTCGCAGCGGTATTTTGACCCAGTGGCTGGCTGGTATGGGTATAGAATTCCCGTCTATCTACGGTTTTGCCGGGATATTGCTGGTTCTGACCTTGAAACTATATCCGTTCATCTACCTCTATGTGGCCGGAGCCATGAAAAATATTGACTCAGCCTTGATTGAAGCAGCAGAGAGCTTGGGATGCAGCGGTATCAAAAAAGTGGTTACCATTATGTTGCCACTGATTACACCAACCATCCTTGCTGGAGCCTTAATGGTATTTATGAATGCTATGGCAGACTTTGGTACACCAATGTTGATTGGTGAAGGCTTCAATGTTATGCCGGTTATGATTTATTCTGAGTTCATCAACGAGGTTGGCGATCAGGCCAATTTTGCAGCGGCTATGGCTGCTATTATGGTATTGATTACATCCACCATCTTTATGCTGCAGAAATATGTAGTAAATAAGAAATCCTTCACCATGAGTTCCCTGCGGCCTTTGCCAGTGGGAGAGATGAAGGGTATCAAGAATGTGGTTATGCATCTGTGTATCTATCTGCTGGTGGCTTTATCCATGATTCCTCAGCTGGTAGTTATCTACACTTCTTTCCTTAAAACTAACGGTGCCATTTTCGTGGATGGTTATTCCTTGGACAGCTACCGCACGATATTTGGTTCCTTGGGAACAGCTATCAGTAACACTTACATTTTTAGTACCGCAGCCATGGCTGTAATTGTGTTCCTGGGCATGACGGTGGCATATCTGACAACCCGCAAGAAGAGCTGGCTGACTGATATCATTGATACCTTGACTATGTTCCCTTATATCATTCCAGGCTCTGTACTTGGTATTACCCTGCTTTTGGCCTTCAATGATGACCCTATGCTTCTGTCCGGCACGGCGCTTATTATCATCATTTCACTGGTTATCCGCCGTTTGCCATACACTCTCCGTTCCAGTTCAGCTATTCTTTATCAGCTGAGTCCGAGTCTGGAGGAGGCATCCATTAGCTTGGGAGCTTCACCTCTTAAAACCTTCTTCAAGGTTACGGCAGTTATGATGTTGCCAGGTGTAATGAGTGGAGCTATTATTTCCTGGATTACGGCTATCAACGAATTGAGTTCTTCGGTTATCCTCTTTACTGGAGCCACTAAAACCATGTCGGTTGCCATTTATACCGAGGTTATTCGTGCCAGCTACGGCACTGCAGCGGCTCTGTCTACTATCCTTACGGTAACGACCATCACGGCCATGGTTATCTTCTTCAAGGTATCCGGTCGCCGGGATGTTACGTTATAAACGCCTTAGGCGTTATAGTACTATAACTTTTTTTAAGGAGGTTTCGTTATGAAGCTGAAAAAACTTATTGCCGGACTTTTAGGTGCGGCAATGCTCACCGTCGGTCTCGCTGGTTGCGGCGGTGGCGGTGACAAGGATGCGGCTAAGCCTGCAGGTAACGACGAGAACAAAGTCGTAATTTATTGTCCGCATCCACTGGCCTTTATCAATCCATTGGTAGAGGAGTTTGAGAAGGAAAGCGGCGTAAAGGTTGAGGTAGTAGCCGCTGGTACTGGTGAGCTTTTGAAACGTGTGGAATCGGAAAAAGCAAACCCATTGGCCGATATCTTCTGGGGTGGTTCCCTTTCCACTGTAAAGCCTAAGGCTGCACTCTTTGAGGAATATCGTTCCATTAATGAAGACCATATTCAGAAGGATTTCAAGAATGTGGAAGGCTCCATTACCCGCTTCACCGATATTCCAAGTGTTATCATGATTAACACTAACCTGATTGGTGATGTTAAGGTAGAAGGTTATGAGGATTTGTTGAATCCTGCTCTCAAGGGTAGAATCGCTTTTGCTGATCCATCTAAATCTTCTTCTTCCTATGAGCATCTGATTAACATGCTCTATGCTATGGGCAATGGTAACCCTGACAATGGTTGGGATTATGTAACTAAGCTGTCCAAGAATCTCGATGGCAAGCTGCTGTCCGGTTCTTCTGCTGTATACAAAGGCGTTGCTGACGGTGAATATGCTGTAGGTCTTACCTTCGAAGAAGGTGGCGCAAAATATGTTGCTGACGGTGCACCTGTTAAGCTGGTATACATGAAGGAAGGCGTTATTTCCAAGCCAGATGGTATCTATATCATCAAGAATGCTAAGCACATGGAAAACGCTAAGAAGTTCATCGATTTCATTACCAGCAAGAAGGCTCAGACTCTGATTACTCAGAAGCTGCATCGTCGTAGTGTTCGCGATGACGTAGATGCACCTGTAGGTCTCCTGCCAAAGGCTGAGATTAAGTCCATTACTGATGATGAGGAAGTAGTAAACAAGAACAAGAAGGCATGGCTGGATAAGTTCAGAGATATCTTCACCAGCGTGCAGTAATTTGAACGTGTAGTAATTAGATCCTTTAAATAGCGTGGAAAACCAAGGGATTTTTAATCATAAAATTGGTTTTTCACGCTATTGTCTTGTCTTTATAAATAGATATCTTTCCGTTATAATAGTAATATCATTAAACGAAAGGAGCGGCCCGTCATGCACCGTTATTTTGAATCCCGTCTGCAGCGGACTTTGGCCTGGTATGCTTTAGTACCAGTGTTGATAATGGTATTTCTGGGGTCGCTGTTAATGCTGGATAGCTGGCGGTATGCAGTTATACAGGTTAACCACGAAGCACGGGAGCTGGCGGCAGATGTTCTGTCCAATATTGGCCAGGAATTTTTGCACCGTTCTGAGGTGGAAGCAGAATTTCTGGGGACTGTGCCGGATCTTTCTCTTTGGGAGAGCGATAAGGCTCTACGTTCGGAGGCTTTTGCTAGACTGTATTCAGATACCAGTTATCGTGGTGTGGAGTTTTACTTGTTGGATACCAAGGGAAGGATTATTCTGGGGAGCAAGGATGAATTGCCGACTAATTTATTCCCAGTAGAACGTGATTGGGGTATATGGTCGCGGTTGGCTGATCAGCCTGGGATTCCAAAGCATGAATTTTTGCTGCAGCCAGATGGACAGGATTTAGTCTGTGGTCAGGCAGTTTGTATCAAGGGGCAGGTGGCAGGATATTTAATTTATATTTTGTCGGCTGATTATTTACAGCAGCTGGTGGGGGATGGACGGTCAGGCATTATTTTGTCAGATAAGCTGGATAATGCCCGTCTGGTAAAAGCGGCCGATGAGGTGGTAGAACATCGTAAGATTCCAGGAGATTTTGCCAAAAAGAGAAATGGTCTGGTGTCTACCAATAGAGGCATTTACTATGTTTCCCAGCAGGGTATAGATTTTGGCGGTGAAAGCTATCGGCTCCAGTCTGTATCAAAGGTTTCAGATCTGCTAATGCGCTATGCTATAGGAGCTGGGGCAATTTTGTTGGCTGTATTGTTAATGGTGCCTTTGATTTTGCGCAGCATTGCCCAGGAAACAAAGATGGCCAGTCAGGCCATAGATGATCTTACTGTTATTGCAGAACTGCGTGAATTGGAATCACAGTTCAACCCTCATTTTCTTTTTAATACCCTTGAAAATATTAAATTCATGGTGCGCTTGGATCCTGGGGCGGCTACCGAGATGATTATGGCTCTGTCGACCTTATTGCGATATAGTATTACCAGTAGCGGGCAGCAGGTGGAGCTTCAGGAGGATATAAAGTATCTGGAAAGCTATATAAAAATCCAACAATATCGCTTTGGCAGTCGGTTGGAGTTTAATGCCAATATTGAACAGGCAGCCCGTTCAGCCGCTATTCCAAAGCTGCTCTTTCAGCCGCTATTGGAAAATGCCATCAAATATGGTGAGGATGAATGTGGCAAGCTGAAGATTAGTTTTCAGGTGGGGATTTCAGACGGGCAGCTACATGTATTGGTAAAGGATGCTGGTCGTGGTATAGAAGATGAGAAATTGGCCCAGCTGCGAAAACTTTTGGAAAGCAGTGAAAATGATACGGGACATTGGGGACTATTCAATGTGCAGCGGCGTTTGCAGCTGATTTATGGCACGGATTATGGTTTAACAATTAGCTGTCCCCATGATGGCGGCACGGAAATTCGTCTGAGTTTGCCTCTGGCGAAGAAGGAGCGGAAAGATGCTTAATTTGGTTATTGTGGAAGATGAAGAAATAATACGTCGTGGGCTGGTATGTACCATCGACTGGCTGAAAATGGGGGCCAAGGTGGTGGGAGAAGCTGCTAACGGCAAGGAGGCCCTGGAGGTCATAAAGGCTACTAAGCCAGATGTAATACTGACTGATATAAAAATGCCGGTGATGGATGGTATTGCCATGACAGAGGCGTTAAAGGCTGCGGCCAATCCTGCAAAAATAATTTATCTCACCAGTTATGCTGATTTTTCCTACGCCCAGCGGGCATTACAGCTGGACGTTACTGATTACCTGCTTAAACCCGTTAATGAGGCGGACTTAGCAAATGCTTTGGCGAAAATTGACGGACACAGGGAAGTTCAGAAAAGTGAGGAATTATCTTGGGATGAGGGCCTGCGGGCGGCATATCATACAGGGAATCCTTATGTTCAAAAGGCTCTGAAACGGATAGAAGAGGGCTTTCAGGGACGCCTGAGCGGTGAGGCTATAGCTGAAGAGCTGGGAGTTTCTTTTAGTTATCTTTCGAGGAAGCTAAAGGAGGAAACGGGGCTGACCTTTGGTGGCCTTTTAACCCAGTATAGGTTACAGCAGGCCATAGAAATGCTCCAGGCGGGTACATGGAGGGTCTATGAGGTGGCAGAGCAGACGGGCTTTGGCGACTATAAAAATTTCACCCAGGCATTTAAGAAGTACCTTCATACTACACCTAAGGCGTTTATGCAGGAAATAACTGTGGGTATTAAGCTGTGAGGAGTTGTGATTATGGGAAAATATACAGGAAAAATGATTATTTCTGATTTGGATGGTACCCTAATTCCCCGTGGTGGCGTGATTTCACCAGAAAATAAGGCTGCCATTGAAGAATTTGTTAAAGGTGGTGGCCACTTTGCCATCGCCACCGGCCGCACACCGGAAGCGGCGGCAGGTTATGTCAAGGGTTTGCCAATTAATGCTCCTTCGGTGTTCTTTAATGGTGCAATGCTTTATGATTGGGAGCAGAAAAAAGTCATTAAAACCTTGCCATTGACTGATGTTGACAGCAAAAAGCTGTGGCCACAGTTTGCCCAGCAGGCCTTGATAGAATTTCCTGAAGCCTGCTTGGAGGTTTATACTGCTGAAAACTGTCATATTATTACACCAGAGGCCAATGATGATCCACGCTTGCCTAATGAGTTTTATAGCTATGGCCATACGGATTTGTCACAGCTTACAGATACGGTGAAGACACCATGGCTGAAATTTTTTGCTTGTGACAAGCATGAGCATTTGGAAAAATATGTGGCTTTGGCGGAAAAAATGGGAGTGGCAGAACTGGCCAACGGCTTTTACTCTGAGGATAATTACTATGAGTTTGTAGCCAAGGATGTCTCCAAAGGCTCTATGCTATCCTTTATCAGAGAAGAGCTGCCGGGGGTTGAAATTATTGCTTGTGGTGATTATCTCAACGATAATGAAATGCTGGCCGCCGCTGATATCGGTGTGGCCCCAGCCAACGCCCATGAGGATACAAAAAAAATTGCACAGCATATCGGCTGCGGGGTGGAAGATCATTTACTGGCCTGGATTGTAAAAAATATCGCATGATATATAGAAATATGCTTTTCTAATATAAAAAGACCTCCATCTTGTTGTAATGGAGGTCTTTTTTTGAATACTGTATTATTGTCTTTTAAATAGAAGTATAAGCAAAGTATGAGTAGAGTACACCTGTCAGCAGAATACTCATGGAGAGGAAGCCTGTAATAAGGGTGAGGAAAATATGTTTCTTAGGACTAAAAAATCCAAGGAAGCTTTCCAGTTTGGAGCTGTAGGTGTTATTAACCATCACATAAGGTACATCCTCAAAAACCGGTTCAGCATCTATTGTCTGACCATCACCGTAGCTGCCTTCACCACGATAACCAGGCACATTGGATTCCCCGTTGTAACCATGCTCCCCGTGGTAAGAAAGGTTATTTTCCACAATGCCATCAGGATTGGAGCGGATATATCCGTTTACGTGTTCAATCTCGCCTGTAGGGGAGATACGTTCATAGGCATTTACATGGTGATAGCCACTAGGTGCCTTGACATAGCCGTCGTGTCCGGCATATCCTTCATTGCTTATATATCCATCATGGCTCATATAACTATCATGGGCAATGGCTGTATCATGAACAACATCGCCCTCTGGTGCAAAATCTCCCTGATGCATGTAATCTCCACCAGCACCATCAGCAACCATACCATCAGCTGATACCAGCTTCAGAAAAGGCAAAATGAGAGCGATAATAACCAGAGGAATACTGCCCATAATGTTTAAAGCTCCGGTGGCAGTATATCCATTTCGGTACTGCCAATAGAGCAGAGACTGGAAAAAGAAAGCAATTGCGCAGGCAGTGAAGGTCAGCTGAAAGCATTCGTAAAACAATCCCAGCTGAAGACCTCCAAGCCATGTGGTAGGGACAGAGGTTATAAGGTATGCACCAGCCTTATATATAGGGTCAAGTAGATCTATACCATCCTCATCATATAGGATATAGGCAAGGCCATAGACCAAAAGACCGGAAATAACAGCCCGCCAGTTTTTCAGCACAAAGCCAATTCTTGCCAAAAATAATCCAAGCATAATAATAAATGCCACTGGTGCCAAAAAGGGCAACAGTGAAACAATACCAAAGGCTATAAGGGAAAAGACCAGCATCATTGCCAACATGCGCCAGGCAGTGGCCAAAAAGAAAAGGGCAAAGAAAATAACTACAGTGGTTGGATGGTAATTAAAGACGAACAGATATGTCAGAAAGACCAAAAGGGACAAAACACTGGAAATGTTTTGCCATGACGTAAGTTGCTTTATTACCCATTCAGATCGTGTCATAAGAAAAAACTCCTAACTATACTTAATTGCACAAGGGAAAGTATAGCATAGGAGCTTATCTATGTCGAATTGTTTTGGGACTTATCATACATAGAGTATTCTATGTTTTAGCAGGATAATAGTTATGCTTTGGCGAACACTAAAAGTATGTGAATGTGTGTTCAGCAAATTATGATGATAATAACTTGATTTAGTATAGCAGCAGCATTACCAGCCCACCGGAGGCTGACATGGCCACCATAAAGAATTTTAATATTGGGCGGGGTGCCAGACGGGTGAGCTTTGCACCTAGATAGGCACCTACTGCCTGTCCTACAAGGGTCTGGATGAATATCCACAAATCCAGCTGGCCATTTAAGAAGTAGCCCAAGCCTCCTGCAATGGATATGGGGAGAATTACCATCATGCAGGTTCCAATGGCGTAAAGAACGGGAACGCCAAATATTATCATAAGAGTCAGCTGTATAAAAGCAGCTGCACCGATACCAAAGGCACCAGATATAAGGCCGTTCACACAGCCGGCTATACTTCCGTAGATGTAGAGCTTATGACCGTCGAGAAGTCCTGCCCTGGGAGGAAAGTGCTTATTAAGCCACTGTGGCTGATAAACCTTTGTGTAAAGAAGAACGGCGGACAGTACCATGATGGAGCCGGACATTTTTCCCAATATATCAGAAGGAATAATATTAGATATATTGGCTCCCATAAAGGCACCTAACATACCGCTGATACCCAGCACAGCACCTGTTTTGGGAATAACATTACCCTCCTTGAAGTGGCTGAGCGCCCCTGACATGGTGGTAAATACCATGGCGGAAAGGGCCACCGCCAGGGCAGTGTGTATAGGCACCCCAAAGCCCACAGTCAAAAGGGCAATGGTAATACCAGCCCCGCCAATTCCAATAAAGCCAATTATCATACCCATTATTAGCATGGAAACAAATAACATAATTATTACCTTCTATCTGATTTTTTACAGTATATGAAAGTATATCATAGGGGTATGTTGTTGTCTAATGTAAAATGGAGTAGTTTGAAATGAAAAAGATTCGTATTACGGTTATGAGGAAGGCCTGTTATCAGGATCTTATGGAAAAATATGAAAATCCTATAGAGCATGCTTGTGATATGGAGGAGGGACAGGTATTTATTGCCGATGGGTGGCAGCGGCCAAAAGGACTTTGCGAAAGTGCCTGGGAAAGCATGTCCCCCTTCGTTATGACACTGGCCCACGGGGGAGAGAATATCTATGACGGCTGGATGAAAAATCCTCGCTCTGCCATGATATCCTGCAATGATGGCTTTCGCCCTGTCAGCTTTTTCATTGAAACCATAGAAGAAGAATGAGGTACCACATATCATTAAGGTTTGCATTGGCATTATTCTTTCTACATTAAAATTGGGTGAAAATTCAAAATAGTTTCATAGTTCTATTGTGGGAACATGAACAATTGTATATAATGTGTGTACCTAGAATTCGGGGGCAGAGGAGCAAATGGCGTCTCTGCCATGTTGAAGTTAAAAAAGAATAGGAGGGATTTGCGTGAAAGTTAGTGGATATCTTAGGTACATGGTTGTATTGATGCTGGTCCTTTGTGTTGCATTGGTATACGGGAAAACTCCAATGGCTTCAGCAGAGGTGGATATGAGCAAGGTTGACACCAGCATTCAGGCAATCATAGGTACATGGCGGGAGGGAGATGCCCTTGATGCAAGAGTTTTGAGGGTAAATCCAGATTACACCTATGAACTGGTCTACAGGGGAGGAGGAACTTCCTGTGGTACAGTACGGGTAATTGGTGAAGAGCATCCAGATGGCACATATTCCCCGTGGTACTCCTTTGATGAAGTTGATGGGAAGAACTGGGCCATGTTCCCAAAGAATGATGTGGATGGTACTCTTCAAAAGGATCTCTGGTCCGGCCAGGATGGTGCCCTGCATTTTATTCGTTTTGACAATTACGAGTATTCCGGCAAGACCGAAGGTATAACCCCGGAGAGTTATCTTGGTGTTTGGGGCTGTGGCCGTTGCACCATCGTAATTAACAAGGAAGACAATAGATATACTGCAGACATCAGCTGGGCAAGTAGTGCAGCTGAGCACAGGGTATGGACTTATTCTTGCCGCTACGATAAGGACAGTGCTATTCTTGTATGTCCTGGCAACGGCTTGTGCACCGATGTTATCGTATATGATAACGGCAAAGAAACAGATGTTAATGTATATGATGACGGAAGCTGCGAGCTTGTTCTTCGTGATGGCGTGCTGAAGTGGTATGACAACAAGGACAAAGCCGGTCAGGACATGGAATTTTTGAAATAATAACTAAGTTTTAAAAAGGAGGGTACCCATGAAGAAGCATTTATTTGTGGGATTGTTGGCATTTTTTGCGCTATCATTACTATGCGTAATGAGCTTTTCTCCGTCGGCTGAGGCCAAGGCAAAGATACGTTACCATGTGGACCACGTACGGTTATATTCCCCTGGGCAGGCTACCATTGAGGGACATTTTACTAATGATGGTGATACCACTGGTTATGTAAAGTGGGTAGATCTTGACCTTACCCTTACAGCTACCAATAAACAACAGATGTGGGCGGGAGTAGGTATGCGTCATTATGTAGAGCAGAAGGTTCCAGCGTATGGAATCGTGCACTATAACTATATTTTAAAAAATGCGGGAATTCCAGAATATCATAAAAAGTTCACTTGGAAATCCCATACCAATACCCATTGGTCTAACAAAGCCGGCTGATAGTACATTTATGATTAAGAAGTCCAGTGTGGATGCTGGATAGTTTAAGAGGGAGCCATAGACATAAGTTTGTGTCGGTTCCCTCTTTTTTATAGCTAATGGAGTAGGGAGAATGCTTGCTTTTATGACCCATTTAATATACAATAATATATGCTTAAGAGGGAGAAATACCCAAATCAGCAATAACTGTAGAAGCAGCATTTTCGACTGTTCCGCAGCACAATGGCTCATTTGTGGTTAATTGCTGTTTTTTCTCAGGGTGAACAGGGCACAGGCTGCTGTACCTGAGTTTTTTTATGTAAAAAATTATTATTAGGGGCGTGAGATCAGATTGGAAGATAAGCTGAAAATTTACGGGTTTAACAACCTGACCAAATCCCTTAGCTTTAATATCTATGATATTTGTTATGCTAAGACACCTAGAGAACAAAAGGATTATATAAAATATATTGATTCCCAGTACAACTCGGAGCGTTTGACCAAGATTATGTTTAAGGTAACGGAAATGATAGGCGCTCAGGTTCTTAGTGTATCCAAACAGGATTATGATCCTCAGGGTGCCAGTGTAACCCTGCTGATTGCAGAGGAGGCGGCGGTTTCCTCCGGACAAAAGAAACCATTGGGAGATACGGTAGTTAAGCCTGTTAATGAAACTATTCTGGCTCATCTGGACAAGAGCCATGTTACGGTTCATACTTATCCGGAATATCATCCAGAAACTAGTATAGCTACCTTCCGCGTTGATATTGATGTGGCCACCTGTGGTGAGATTACACCATTGAAAACATTGGATTATCTTATCGGAATGTTTGATTCGGATATAATTACTATGGATTATCGCGTACGAGGCTTCACCCGTGACCTTTCCGGTAAAAAATTATTCATGGACCACAATATCACCTCCATTCAGAATTTTATCGATAAGAAAACCATAGATAAATATGATACGGTGGATGTAAATGTATATCAGGCCAATTTGTTCCATACTAAGATGCTTATCAAGGAGCTAGACCTGAAAAATTATCTGTTCAATACGGATATTTATGAAATACCGCCAAAAACCCGCCTGGAAATACATGATAACCTGCGTAAGGAAATGATTGAAATCTTTAGCGGGATAAATGTTTTCTAAGGAGAGAAGGAACTAATGGAATACTATTCTCAGGATAGAGCCCCTATATTGGAGGCTTTGGAGAAGATGAAACGGGCCCGTCTGGTTCCCTTTGATGTGCCTGGACATAAGCGAGGCCGGGGCAATCCGGAGCTGACGGAATTCTTGGGAGAGCAGTGTCTTTCCGTGGATGTAAATTCCATGAAGATGCTGGATAATCTCTGTCATCCTGTTTCCGTTATTAAGGATGCTGAGCGGTTGGCTGCAGACGCCTTTGGTGCTGCCCATGCCTTTTTTATGGTAGGTGGTACCACCTCCGCTGTTCAGGCCATGGTCATGACTGCCTGCAAGAGAGGGGATAAGATTATTATTCCTCGTAATGTACATAGAAGTGCTATTAACGCCATGATTCTTTGTGGAGCAGTGCCAGTATACGTAAATCCCCAGATGGATTCCATGCTGGGGATTTCTCTGGGTATGAGTGTGGCTGATGTGGAGCAGGCCATTAGGGAAAATCCTGATGCTAAGGCAGTTTTTGTAAACAATCCGACTTATTACGGTATATGCTCAGATATAAAATCAATTGCAAAGCTGGCCCATGATAACGGTATGCTGCTGTTGGCAGATGAAGCCCATGGGTCTCATTTGTATTTCAGTGATAAGCTGCCTGTTGCCGCTATGCATGCCGATGCGGATATGGCGGCTCTTTCCATGCACAAGTCAGGTGGTTCCCTTACTCAGAGCTCGATGCTGCTTATCGGGAATCGGGTGCCGGAGGGGTATGTACATCAGATTATTAATTTGACCCAGACCACCTCTGCCTCTTATCTTTTGCTGGCCAGTCTGGATGTTTCCCGTAGAAATATGGCTCTTCGTGGCACGGAAATGATAGATAAGATTATTGACCAGGTGGAATATGCCAGGGATGAGATTAATACCATTGGTGATTATTATGCTTATTCCAAGGAGCTTATAAATGGTGATTCCATTTTTGATTTTGATATCACCAAGCTGTCGGTATATACCCGTTCCATTGGTCTGGCCGGTATAGAGGTTTATGATATCCTTCGTGATGAGTACGATATACAGACTGAATTTGGTGATATTGCCAATTTGTTGGCCTATGTGTCTGTGGGAGACCGTCTGAAGGATATTGAACGTTTGGTATCCGCTTTGGCGGAGATTCGGAGAAATTACCGTCAGACAGGACGTAAAATGCTAAAGGCGGAATACATTAATCCACAGGTGATTTGCGGACCTCAGGAGGCTTTTTATAGCGAAAAAGAATCCCTGCCTATAGACCAGACTGTAGGAAGGGTTTGTAGCGAGTTTGTAATGTGTTATCCTCCTGGAATTCCTATTTTGGCTCCAGGGGAAAAAATTACCGAGGAAATCCTCCAGTATATTCGTTATGCCAAGAAAAAGGGCTGTTCCATGACCGGCCCGGAGGATATGAATATTAGATTCTTAAATGTTATGAAATAAAGGTGATACAGATGGAGTTATGGTATACAGAAAAACATACTGATAATGTTAGCCTTTCAATAAAAGTTGACAAGCAGATATACAGTGGCAAAAGTGAGTTCCAACGTATCGATATTTTTGATTCCAAGGAATTTGGCCGTATTATGGTTTTGGACGGCTATTTGATGCTGACAGAGAAGGATGAATTCATTTATCATGAGATGATAACCCATGTAGCTATGTGTGTTCATCCAAATCCAAAAAGGGTACTGGTTATTGGTGGTGGTGACGGTGGTACGGTCCGTGAGCTTACCAAGTACGATTTCATCGAAAAGATTGATTTGGTGGAAATCGATGAGGAAGTGGTGGATGTAAGTAAAAAATATCTGCACACCACAGCTTTGAAGCTGGATGACCCAAGGGTTACCTGCTATTTTGAGGATGGTTTGAAATTTATTCGTCGTGTTATTGACGAATACGATATTATTATTGTGGATTCCACAGATCCCTTTGGTCCTGGGGAGGGCCTCTTTACCAGAGAATTCTATGGCAACTGCTACAAGGCTCTTCATGATGACGGCATAATGGTAAATCAGCATGAAAGTCCATTTTATGAGGGTGACGCTGAGGCTATGCAGCGGGCTCACAAGCGAATCTGCATGTCTTTCCCAATTTCCAAGGTGTATCAGGTTCATATTCCAACATATCCGTCGGGGCATTGGCTTTTTGGCTTTGCCTCCAAGAAGTATCATCCTGTGAAAGGGGTAAATTGGGATAGGTGGAAAAAGCTTGGCTTAAAGCTGAAATATTATAATACAGCTCTGCATGCCGGTGCTTTTGCTCTGCCAAATTATGTAGAGGAGTTGCTGAGAGATGTTGAGTCCTAATGTAGAGACATTTTTGGGCTGCGAGGCCCCTTTTAATGAGGCACGTATTGTGCTTTACGGTGCTCCTTTTGATAGTACCACATCCTTCAGACCTGGTACCCGCTTTGCATCCAAGATAATGCGTGGTGAGTCATACGGGTTGGAGACATATAGTCCGTATCAGGATCTGGACATGGAGGATGCCAAGGTCTTTGACAGTGGAGATCTTGAGCTGTGCTTTGGCGATGCTGAAAAGGCCCTTAAGGATATTGAAATGCGGGCGGAGGAGATTTTGGAAGCCAACAAGCTGCCCTTTATGATTGGCGGTGAGCATTTAGTATCTTTGGGTGCTATCAGAGCTGTGGCCAGAAGATATCCAGATCTTCATATTCTTCATTTTGATGCCCATACTGATCTTAGGGATGAATATCTTGGTACCCATTTGACCCATGCAGGGGTTATTAGGCGGGCCTGGGATATTGTGGGGGATGGCCGTATCTGGCAGCTGGGAATTCGCAGCGGTTTGCGTGAGGAATTCCAGTGGGCAAGGGAGCACACCCATCTTCATAAATTTGATTTGATGGCCATGCCACAAGCGCTGGCAGCCTTGAAGGGCAAGCCGGTATATTTTACGATTGATTTGGATGTAATGGATCCATCAGTTTTCCCTGGCACTGGGACCCCGGAATATGGCGGTGTTTCCTTTAAAGAGCTGATGGAGGCGGCTATAGCAGGCTGTGGCCTGAATGTTGTTGGCTGTGATATAGTGGAGCTGTCCCCTGGCTTGGATCAGAGTGGTGCATCCACAGCTGCCGCATTAAAAATTCTGCGGGAAATGCTGTTAAAGCTGGAGGAGCCATTTATAAAAGGCCCAGAACAAATATAGTTTAAGTATAGATTTTAGGGATAGATTTACTGTAGCATTGGGGGAAGAACGTTAAGAAAATGTTTTTTACATTCTTTCCCATCGAGAAAATATCCATTGTTTGAGCGACGCGAAGTTAGTCCTGTAAGGGCGAAGCGAGTTTGGATTTTTCTTGATGTGTAATTGAGAGTAAAAAAGATTTTTAGTTCTGAGTCCCTCGCTATAGGAAACTATCCCTAATAATTAGTATAATTTGTGTTCAATATACAGGAGGAATTTACAATGGGTAAGGTTTTAGTTATTGGCTGCGGCGGTGTAGCCAGTGTAGCAATTCATAAATGTGTTCAGAATCACGAGGTATTCAATGAAATTTGCATTGCCAGCCGAACCAAGAGCAAGTGTGACAAGCTGAAGGATGTACTGGAAAAGCAGTATGGTAATGTATGCAAGATTACCACCGCCCAGGTGGATGCCAATAGCGTTGAGCAGCTTGTGGCCCTTATGAAAGAGGTTAAGCCTGATGTGGTACTGAATTTGGCATTGCCTTATCAGGATCTTACTATTATGGATGCTTGTCTGGAATGCAAGGTAAGCTATGTGGATACTGCCAACTACGAGCCAGAGGATACTGCCAAGTTTGAGTACAAGTGGCAGTGGGAGTATCGGGAGCGCTTTGAGAAGGCTGGCATTACTGCACTTTTAGGCTCTGGCTTCGACCCAGGTGTTACTGGTGTATTCAGTGCTTATGCATTAAAGCATGAATTTGATGAAATTAACTATATTGATATTTTGGACTGCAATGCGGGTGACCATGGCTATCCATTTGCTACTAATTTCAATCCTGAAATCAACATCCGTGAGGTTTCTGCCAAGGGCAGCTACTGGGAGGATGGCAAGTGGGTTGAAACTGAGCCTATGGAAATTAAGCGGGTTTATGATTTCCCAGAGGTGGGACCAAAGGATATGTATCTTTTGCACCATGAGGAGCTGGAGTCCCTTGGTATCAATATTCCTGGTATTAAGCGCATCCGCTTCTTTATGACCTTTGGTGAGAGCTATCTCCGTCATTTGAAGTGTCTGGAAAATGTTGGTATGACCTCCATTGAGCCAATTGAGTTTGAGGGCAAGCAGATTGTTCCATTGCAGTTCCTGAAGGCTGTTCTGCCAGACCCAGCCAGCCTCGGTCCTCGTACTGTGGGCAAGACCAATATCGGTTGTATTTTCCAGGGTAAGAAGGACGGCAAGGATAAGACCTATTATCTTTACAATGTATGCGACCATCAGGAGTGCTACAAAGAGGTTGGTTCCCAGGCTATTTCCTATACCACTGGTGTACCAGCCATGATTGGTGCCATGCTGGTAATGAACGGCACTTGGAAGAAGCCTGGCGTATATAACATTGAGGAATTTGATCCAGATCCATTTATGGAGGCGCTTAACAAGTGGGGCCTTCCTTGGCAGGAAAGCCATAACCCTGCATTGGTGGACTAATGAGCTTTGTCTATCAGCCTAAATGGCTGCAGGAGGTTCCTTCACCCAGCTATGTGGTGGAGGAATCACGGCTAAGGCACAATCTGGAAATACTTAAAGGGGTTCAGGATAGAACTGGGTGCAGTATTTTGTTGGCCCAGAAGGCCTTTTCCATGTTTCATTTCTATCCCCTTATCAGCAAGTACCTAAAGGGAACCACCGCCAGTGGCATATATGAGGCCAAGCTGGCCCATGAGGAATTTCCCGGGGAAAACCACGTTTTTTCTCCTGCCTATCAGGAGAAGGATTTTCCAGAGATTCTGGAAATATGTGATCATATAGTGTTTAATTCCATCGGTCAGCTGAAGAAATATGCATCAATGTCTAAACAAGCTGGCCGATCCTATGGCCTAAGGATTAATCCGGAGCATTCCACACAGCCAGAGGAGCATGCCATTTACGATCCATGCTCCGGTGACAGCCGACTGGGCACCAAGCTAAGTGAGTTGGAGCAGGCCCTGAAGGAAGCCCCAGAGGAGGATTTCCTTTATGGGATTAGTGGCTTTCATTTTCACACCCTGTGTGAGCAGGGGGCGGAGCCTTTGGCAGAAACCCTTGAGGCTGTGGAAAAAAAGTTTGGCAAATATTTTAAGCATCTTAAATGGCTGAACTTTGGTGGCGGTCATCACATTACCAGAGAAGATTATAATATTCCTCTTTTGGAGGAATGTATAAACAGAATACAGAAAAAATACAGCTTAAAGGTGTATATTGAGCCTGGAGAGGCTGTGGCACTTGATGCAGGCTTTTTGGTGGCAACAGTATTGGAGATTATTGAGGCCACACCAGACAACGGAAGAAAGGCAAATATTGCCATTCTTGATACTTCCGCTGCCTGCCACATGCCGGATGTTTTGGAAATGCCATACAGACCGCCCCTTATGGGAAGTGGAGAGGCTAATGAGAAGCCACATACATACACCTTGGCAGGGCCTACTTGCCTTGCAGGAGATACGATTGGGACCTATTCCTTTGACAATGCCTTAAAGCCTGGGGACAGACTTCTCTTTGGTGATATGGCAATTTACAGCATGGTAAAGAACAATACCTTCAACGGAATGCCACTGCCTCACATTTGTGCAGTAAATAACCGTGATGAGGTGGAGATTGTAAGGGGATTTGGCTATGGAGATTTCAAAATGCGTATCTAAAGTGATATCCTTTGGCAGTAAAATCATAATAGCAGTTTCTTTGGTTCTCTTTGTAGCTGTTGGGCAGGCCAATGCTGCATCAGAGGCTGTTCAAAAAGCCGGGGTTCAGTATGCCTGTGCTTTGCTGGATATGATGGCCTATAAGAGCCAGCTGAACGAGGTCATTAGAGATGTGATTTCTGATTTTGGCTATGAAATTGTCAATTACAAGCATGAAGATGAGAAGGCTGCTACCAACTTCATTTTGCTTAGGTCAAAGGAACCGGGAGAGCTTACGGGAAAATTCCTTAATATCGTTGCTGTTCCGGGGACTGAAAAAATGAAGGATGTGGAGGTGGACCTTAGATTTCAGAAGGTCCTGTTTGGTGGCTCTGTTCCTTCGGAATTTGAGCAATATGCCAAAACTGAGAAGACCACTTCGGCCCAGCCATTAGTTCATAAAGGGTTTAATGACTATACCCAGACCGCCTTTTTTACACCAAAGGAGGATGGTTCCCTGGGAGTGGATCCTCTTATGGAAATAATCTATAAGGATAATGAGGATCTGCTTCTTACTGGTCATAGCCTTGGGGGAGCAGTTGCAGTGCTGTTGGGTTCCCGCATGGAATGCATGGGTATTCCTCCGGGGAGTATTCAGGTGGTTACCTTTGGAGCCCCGGCAGTGGGGAATAAAACCTTTGCCAAGGAATATGGTGATGTGGTGAAGCATACCAGATATACCATGAGCGGCGATCCTGTGCATGGTTTGTTGCAGTTTATTAAGGCTGGTTATGAACAGACCGGTGAAGAGGTAAAATGCAAGCGCAATCCAAATTCGCTGAAGTTCAGCCACAATATGTCCGAGTATCTGGATTCTTCTATTCGTAATTTTCTGGATACCTTGGAGGCAGAAAATGTGGATTTGCATAACCATGCCGCTGTAAATGATACAGCCAAGGTTTTTTCATTGCCAGGAAAGCCAGTTAAGGGAAGGGCTTATTTGGCTCCAGCCGTAGTTAATATTCCCGATGATATTGATAATGATGCGGTTTATATGAAACAGCTCACAGAGCTGATAGAAGGCTATGAGTTTGATGAATCCGTAGACGGCGAGGAGACAGATGAGAGAGCCCAAAATGCAGCAGCCATCAGAACCTCCTGTGACCGCATATGCCGGGTGAGCATTGGGGCAAAGCAGCTGACACGAAAGGTATATCAGATAACTGTTCAGGAGGATATTTCAGATCCTTACGGAAATATAATCAGTACCCAGACCTGTGGAACCACCACGGATAATTTATCACCAATAGAGGCTGTTTTATATAGTTTGGGCCGTTGCACCATGAATAGAGAAAATTTTGAATGAGAGGATTATACAGAGATGAAAACATCAGTAACCCAATCAATTGAAATGACCATGTCTGCTCTTGTTATGTACTGGAAAAGGTATTTTGAACAGAGCATGAAGGAATACTCCATCAGAACTGTTACAATGGGGGCCGTTTTGTATTCATCCTATCTTCATGAGGGGCTGGTACAGGATGATATTGGTAAGCTCCTGAATATGGATAAGGCTTATGTGACTAGAGAGCTGAATTCTCTGGCCCGTCTGGGCTACATTGTTCGTGAAAAGGATGTAGTGGACCACAGAAAGAACCATATTATGGTAACTCCTAAGGGAAAAAAAGCTGCTCAGTCCATTGATGACTGCCGCAAGAAATGGATAGAAGCCGAATTTTCCGGTATTTCCGAAGAGGAAAAGGAAGTGTTCCTTGGAATTCTTAGCAAAATGGTAGGCAATTTAAAGGAGAAGTTATTCTCTGGAGCAGCTGAATAACCTATAAATAATCATTTGCATTATTTTCCTGTTAGTGATAGAATGTTCTACATTAGGCAAGGAAAGAGAGAGTAGCTGGAAAATATGCTTACAGGAAGTCCTGATAACTGAGAACAGGGCAGCTAAAGTCTTGTGAAGTTCACTCTGGAGCCTCCCTGGTGAAGAGATGTAGTCGGGGCGCACAGCAGCGTTATGGCGTAAATGAGTTATAAATTAGGGTGGTACCGCGAATTAGACCTTCGCCCCTTTTTGGGTGAGGGTCTTTTATATTACAAAAAATCAGTTATCAGGAGGCAATTATGGAAAGCAAGATTGAACAGCTGCGCCAGGAAGCAGCCAAGGCTATCAAAGATGTAGCTGGTACTCTTAATGATTTAAACGATATTCGTGTAAAGTATCTTGGTAAAAAGGGTGAGCTCACCTCTATCCTCCGAGGTATGGGACAGCTCAGTGCCGAGGATCGTCCTCGTATCGGTCAGATTGTAAACGAGGCCCGTCAGCAGCTGGAGCAGCTCATTGCTGAAAAAAATCAGGAGCTGAAGGCTAAGGAAATGGCAAAGCGTCTGGCCAGCGAGAAGATTGATGTAACACTGCCAGGTCGTCCAACCAACCATGGTCATATTCATCCTCTTACTGTAACCCTTATGCAGATCAAGAATATTTTCATGCGTATGGGCTTCAGTGTGGAGGAGGGTCCTGAAATCGAGAAGGACTACTATAACTTTGAGGCACTGAATCTGCCAAAGGATCATCCTGCCCGTGATATGCAGGATTCCTTCTATATCACTGAGGATATTCTCATGCGTTCCCAGACATCCCCAGTACAGGCCCGTACCATGGAGGCCCATGAGCCAAACAGCCCAATCCGCATGATTGCCCCAGGCCGTGTATATCGCCGCGACGATTATGATGCTACCCATTCCCCAATGTTTACTCAGATCGAGGGTATGGTTATTGACAAGAATATCAGTTTCTCTGACTTGAAGGGCACCCTTGAGGACTTCCTCAGACAGATATTCAACAAGGATGTTAAGGTTCGTCTTCGTCCTAGCTTCTTCCCATTCACTGAGCCAAGCACCGAAGTGGATATTTCCTGCGTAATGTGCAAGGGCCAGGGCTGCCGTGTGTGCAAGGGTACCGGCTGGCTTGAAATCCTGGGTGCTGGTATGATTCACCCAAATGTACTCAAAATGAGCGGCTATGATCCTTCCAAGGTAAGCGGCTTTGCTTTCGGTATGGGTGTTGAGCGCATCACCATGCTGAAATATGGTATTGACGATTTACGCCTGTTCTACGACAACGACATTCGTCTGTTGGAGCAGTTTTAATTAGGGAGGGGATAGAAAATGCAGGTATCAATTAAATGGCTTCACGATTATATAGATTTCACTGAAACTTCCGATGAGTTGGCTGACAAGCTGACCATGGCGGGTATTCCTGTGGAAAATGTGGTTCACGCCGGCGAGGGACTGGAGAAGGTCGTAACTGGAAAGGTTGAGTCCATCGAGCGTCATCCAGATTCTGACCACATGTTCATTACCCAGATGAATGTGGGCCAGCCAGAGCTGGTTCAGGTTGTAACTGGTGCCCAGAATGTTAAGCAGGGGGATATTGTTCCCGTTGCCATGATCGGTGCCAAGCTGCCAAATGGCCTGAAGATTTCCAAGGGCAAGCTCCGTGGTGTTCCTTCCAATGGAATGCTTTGCTCCGCTGATGAGCTTAAGATGGATCTTACCACCTTGACCGATGAGCAGAAGGACGGTATTTACATTCTGCCAGCCGATACTGAAATCGGTATCCCAGCCAAGGATGCTCTTGGTCTTGATGACGATATTCTGGAGTTTGAGCTTACTGCCAACCGTGGTGACTGCTTCAGCGTTTTTGGCCTGGTTCGCGAGATTGCTGTTCTTACAGGCAATACTCCAAAGTGGCCTGAAATTAAGGTTAACGAGGATGACGATGTCTCCACAGCTGATATGATTAAGATTGGCATTGAGGCAAATGATCTTTGCTCCCGTTTCTCCGCCAGAGTGTTAAAAAATGTAAAGGTTATGGAATCTCCTGAGTGGATGCAGGTTCGTCTGGAAAATGCAGGAATCCGTGCTATCAATAATATTGTAGACGTAACTAATTTTGTAATGGTAGAGCTGGGGCAGCCTATGCATGCCTACGATTATGATCAGATAGCTGGTAAAAGTCTTACTGCCCGCCGGGCTGTAGCTGGGGAAAACCTCCATACTCTTGATGATTCTTCCCGTACTGCCAAGGGGGAGGAGCTGGTTATTGCCGACAGTGAAAAGCCTGCTGGCTTGGCTGGTATAATGGGTGGCCTGGAGTCTGAGGTTACAGAGAACACTACCACTGTTGTATTGGAAGCTGCTGCCTTTAATGGTGCCAGCATCCGTCGTACTGCTCGTTCTTGTGGACTTCGTTCTGAGGCTTCCGGGCGATTTGAGCGTGGCGTGGATGAAACACAGACCATGCGAGCTCTTGACAGAGCAGCCCAGCTGTTGCAGGACATGGGTGCCTGCACTGTTACCAAGGGTATCGTTGATGTATATCCAGTAGAAAAGCAGCCAGTGTCTGTAGACTTCACTCCAGAGCAGATTAATAAGCGTCTGGGTACTGATATTCCAGCAGAAAAGATGGTGGAAATTCTGGAAAGCCTTGACTTCAAGTGCGAGGCAGATGGTAAGGGGGGCTACCATGTGGCAGTTCCTTCCTGGAGAAATGATGTAACCTTTATGGAGGACATTTCCGAGGAGGTTGCCCGTATTTACGGCTTTGACAACATTCAGTCCACTACTCCAGAGGGTACCATGGTTCAGGGCGTTCAGAGTCCATTGCAGGACTTCATCGACCATATTAAGATTACCTTGACCCACATTGGCTTAAGCGAGGAGCTTTCCTTCAGCTTCAGCAATTATGATATCTTGGACAAGATGCTGGTTCCAGCTGACAGTCCGCTTCGCAACGCTATTCCTCTTATGAATCCTTTTGTTGAGGAGGCACAGCTGGTTCGTACCAGTCTTTTGGCCAGCGTTATCGAAAATGCTGTTCGCAACCTTTCCCGCAAGAACGAGGATATCCGCCTTTATGATGTGGCACCTGTATTTTATCCAAAGTCACTGCCTCTTACCGAGCTTCCTGATGAGGTGGTTAAGGTGGCAGGCTTTATGTGCGGACGCCGCAACCCAGTGGGCTGGAATACCGGCGACGATATGATTGATTTTTACGATGCCAAGGGTGTTGTTGAGGAGCTGCTGGCCAGACGAAACATCACCAGATATACGGTGGAAGCAGGAGAGTATACTGCAATGCACCCTGGCAAGACTGCTCTCTTTAAGAAGGGCAAGGATATTATCGCTGCTGTAGGTGAGCTTCATCCACAGGTGGCCGAGAATTTTGGTATTACTAAAAAGGCATACATTTTCGAAATGGATGTGGCTACTCTTATGAAGTACAGTTCCGCAAAGTTCAACTTTGATGTACTTCCTAAGTATCCGGCTGTATTCCGTGATTTGGCAATATTGGTGGACAAGGATGTAAATGCTTCTGACATCGAAAAGACAATTATCGGAAATGGCGGTAAGTACTTCAAGAGAGCTGTCCTCTTTGACCTCTATACCGGCAAGCAGATTGATGCCGGCAAGAAGAGTGTGGCCTTTACCATGCTGTTCCAGTCCAACGACAAGACCCTCACCGATGAAGAGGTGGATGAGTCCTTCAATAAGATTGTTGCTGCAGTGGAGAAGAAGTTTGACGCAGAGCTCCGCAAGTAATAATCTGTTAATAAAATAGAACGAAAAAATAACCATCCCGTTTAAGTGGGATGGTTATTTTTTTTGCCATTATTTCATGTACTTTGTTAATAGATGTGATACACTTTCCACGGAATCCGATCCAGAGGTACGGTTTTCAAAAATTCCACAATGTCCTTACGTCCATAGTAGTGGGGGACACCATCTTTGTCCTGGGACATGAGAATAATAGGCATGTTAGGGAAAAATGGTCTAACGGCCTGGCGGAATCTGGTGGAACGGACAGTGTATTGGGTAACGGACTGCTTTACAGATAGAAGGGCAAATTTTACGCCCTGTTCAATAATAACGGCTCCGTGTAAAACCATGGGAACCTCCTTTGTAAACTGAAAATTAATAAGGATACTGTATCAAAAAGGAATAATAAAATCAACGAAAATTTGTTTGGTATTTTATTGACAGAACATGGATTCTATGCTAATATATCACCAAACAAAAGTTTTAAGAACTTATTTTCTTGGAACTAATTTTCCAAGAACTGATTTTCTTAAGAGTAAAGGAGCAGATATTATGAAAAATATTATTATTGCCATACTTATTGGACTAGCTGTTCTCTCTCCCTTTAATTTGACTAATTCCTATCTCAGAACCTCTGAATTTGATACTGTAATCTTACAACATGGAGAAAGTATTGAAACTATTGCCAGCCGTTATACCTCTGACAACGAACAGCTTCAGGAGCTTACTGTTGCCATTAAGGAAATCAATGATATAAAGAATGATCGTGATCTTAGAGCCGGCCGCAAGCTGCAAATACCAGTTATAGCCGGTGATAAACAGAAGGTACAGGTGGCTAGCCGCCAATAATCTTCTTGACAGTAGGTAATGTGAATACTATAATTAGACAGTAATTTAGATATTGCACAGGCCGTGAAGAAGCCATGACGCAGAATTTCGTTATTCAGAGAGGGACGGTTGCTGGAAAGTCCTATAATTGAGTCTGTTGTTACCCCTTCGGAGCCGCAGCATGAAATTTTACTAAATGCTGCCGGAATGAGTCCGTTAACATCGCCAAAGTTGGTCACATTTTTATGTAAGTGTGGCAAGCAGGGTGGAACCGCGAAGTATATACCTCGTCCCTATATGGGAACGGGGTATTTTTATTTTCCCTGTGAGTATTTTTATTATTTGGGAGGAATAGATCATGATTAAATTAACTATGCCAGATGGCGCAGTTCGTGAAGTTGAGGCTGGTATAAGCGGCCTGGAGCTGGTAAAGTCCATCAGCAACAGTTTGGCAAAGAAGGTATTGGCTATCAGTATTGATGGTGAGACCAAGGATATTACAACTATCCTTGACAAGGATGCCAGCATCAAGTTTTTGACCTTTGAGGATGAGGAAGGCCGCTGGGCACTGCGTCATACTGGTTCCCATATTTTGGCCCAGGCTATTAAAAGACTTTATAAGTCTGAGAATGTTCAGCTGGCTATCGGCCCTGCTATTGATAACGGCTTCTACTATGATATTGATATGGAAAAGCGCCTCACCGAGGAAGACCTTAAGGACATCGAAAAAGAGATGAACAAAATCGTTAAGGAAAACCTTAAGCTGGAGCGCAAGGAAGTAAGCCGTCAGGAGGCTCTTGATATGTTCAAGGCTGCTGGCGAGGGCTACAAGGTGGAGCTTATTAACGATCTGCCTGAGGATGCTACTATTTCCCTTTACACTCAGGGTGAGTTCACTGATCTCTGTGCCGGCCCTCATGTTATTTCCACTGGCAAGGTAAAGGCTATTAAGCTTCAGAGCGTGGCTGGTGCTTACTGGCGCGGTGATGTTAAGAACAAGATGCTTCAGCGTGTATATGGTACTGCCTTTGAAAAGAAGGATGAGCTGGATGCATATCTCCATATGCTGGAGGAGGCTGCCAAGCGTGACCATCGCAAGTTGGGCAAGGAGCTTGATCTCTTCAGTATCCATGAGGAGGGTCCTGGCTTCCCATTCTTCCATCCAAATGGAATGGTAATCAGAAATGAGCTGATTAACTACTGGCGTGAGGTTCATCGTCGCTATGGCTATCAGGAGATTAAGACTCCAATGATTTTGAACCGTCAGCTTTGGGAGCGTTCCGGTCACTGGGCTCACTACAAGGAAAATATGTACTTCACTGAAATTGATGGTGAAGATTATGCAGTAAAACCAATGAACTGCCCAGGTGGTATGATTGTATATAAGACTCAGCAGCACAGCTATCGTGATCTCCCACTTCGTGCCGGTGAGCTTGGTCTTGTTCATCGTCATGAGCTTTCTGGTGCTCTTCACGGCCTTTTCCGTGTTCGGAACTTCACTCAGGATGATGCCCATATTTTCATGACTCCTGAGCAGATTGAAGGGGAAATCCAGAAGGTTATTGACCTTTTTGATGAGGTGTACAGCACCTTCGGCTTGGAGTACCATGCTGAGCTTTCTACCCGTCCGGAGGATTCCATGGGCTCTGATGAGATGTGGGAGCTGGCTACCAACGGCTTGAGAAATGCCCTTGAACATCGTGGACTGGAATACATTGTCAACGAGGGTGATGGTGCATTCTATGGTCCTAAGATTGACTTTCATCTGAAGGATTCCATTGGTCGTACTTGGCAGTGCGGTACTATTCAGCTTGATATGCAGCTGCCAGAGAAGTTTGATCTGACTTATGTCGGTGAGGATGGGCAGAAGCATCGTCCTGTTATGATTCACCGTGTAGTATATGGTTCCATTGAGCGCTTCATCGGTATTCTTATTGAGAACTATGCTGGTGCTTTCCCAACCTGGTTGGCTCCTGTTCAGGCAAAGATTCTCCCTATTACTGATAAGCACATGGACTATGCCTTCGAGCTGAAAAAGAAAATGTTCGATATGGGCTATCGTGTAGAGGTGGATGATCGCAATGAGAAGGTTGGCTACAAGATGCGTGATGGCCAGGTGAAGAAGATACCTTATCTTTTGGTTGTGGGTGATCAGGAAGTTGCTGACGGTACTGTAAATGTTCGCTGCCATGGTCAGAAGGAAACAAGAACCATGAAGGTGGACGAGTTCATTGCACTGCTTCAGGAGAAGATTGCAACCAAGTCTGCTGAGTATTAAAAAAAATAAAAATATCTGTTGACAGCGTGGCTTCTAAGTGTTAATATACTCAAGGTAAACAAAGCAGAGGCCACCGCTTCTCACCTTGCTGATTAGGTCAGCGGGTCTGATACAGATTGTATTTGTGAGGGTGGTGTATGCCGCCCTCATTTTTGTTTTATGTGGTTTAAAAATGAAGCGGGAGGTGTTTTTTATTAGTAAGGAAACTGAGAGAATCAACGAAGAAATCCGAGTTCGTGGCGGTGAAATCCGCGTGACTGACGCAGAAGGCCAGTCATTGGGTGTAATGCAGGTAAAAGATGCATTGAATATGGCTATGGAGCAGCATCTTGATTTGGTGGAGATTGCTCCTAAGGCGAAGCCACCTGTATGCCGTATCATGGATTACGGTAAATATAGATATGAAAAGCAGAAGCGTGAGAAAGAAGCACGCAAGAAGCAGAAGGTTATTTCCATCAAGGAAGTTAAGCTTCGTCCAAACATTGAACAGCATGATTTTGACGTCAAGTTGAAGAATGCTACGCGTTTCCTGGCAGATGGCGACAAGGTTAAGGTAACTATTATGTTCCGTGGCCGTGAAATGTCCCATCCAGAGCTTGGTAAGGAAATCCTTAGCAAGTTTGCAGATGCGTTGAAGGATTCAGTAACCGTAGAACGGGATGCTAAGCTTGAAGGTAGAAATATGATTATGATTTTAGCCCCTAAGGCTCAAACTAAAGGAGGAAAACAGTAATGCAGAAGATGAAAACTCGTAGAGCAGCTGCAAAGCGCTTTACTGTAACTGGTACTGGCGAAATTAGAAGAAACAAGGCTTATAAGAGACATATCCTGGAGAAGAAGTCTCCAAAGCGTAAGCGTAACATGCGTAAGGCAGCTCTGCTGGTTGCAGGTGACTACAAGCGCGAGATTAAGTGTCTCCCATACGCTTAATTCATTAAATAACAGATACATTTAGGAGGAAAAGAACATGCCAAGAGTTAAAAGCGGCGTGACTGCACATAGACGTCATAATAAGATTTTAAAGTTAGCAAAGGGCTACAAGGGCTCCAAGAGCAAGCAGTTTAAGAAGGCAAATGAGACCGTTATGAAGGCTCTCTACTACGCTCGTCGTGACCGTCGTGCGAAGAAGGGCGTTTTCCGTCGTCTCTGGATTGCACGTATCAATGCTGCAGCACGTGCTAATGGTATTTCCTACAGCCGTCTTATCGCTGGTCTTACCAAGGCTGGTGTAGAGGTTAACCGCAAGATGTTGGCTGACCTTGCTATCAGCGATGCTAACGCATTTGCTCAGATGGTTGCAGTTGCTAAGGAAAACCTGTAATATTGAATATTAAGAGTTGTCTTTATTGACAGCTCTTTTTATTTTGGTGCAAAAAAAGCCCCTTGTGATATAATATAAAGATGAGGGAAAGGAGCTGATCTGATGATTGAGCTTGAACGTATCGAAAGTCTCACCAATTCAAAGATAAAATTGGCAGCCAAGCTGCATACAAATAAATACCGTAAAGCAGAAAATCTTTTTGTAGCCGAGGGCGTTCGTCTGGTGGAAATGGCTGCACAGTCTGACTGGCCTATGGAATTTGCTCTTATATCTGATTCTGCCATGGAAAACCCACGGGCTGTGGCAGTGGTGGAGCAGCTCCAGGAAAAGGGATGTCCCGTATATCAGGTGAGTGACCAGCTTTACGACAAGGCGGCTGATACGGTAACTCCTCAGGGGCTGCTTTTAGTAATGGGCTTCCGTATTTTTACTTGGCAGGAAATTCTTAAGTCCAATAATGATGATGCCTCAGCACCACTTATTGCTGTTCTTGATGGCGTCCAGGATCCGGGGAATGCGGGCAATATTATTCGTACCGCTGATGCCCTTGGATGTTCCGGCGTAGTGTGTTTGGAAGGCACCACGGATATTTTTGCTGACAAGGTGGTACGGGCCTCCATGGGCTCTTTATTCAATATTCCTGTAATGACTGGAATTACCCCTGAAGAATTAAGGGATGTGTGTCAGGATAACGAGGTGGCTCTCATTGCCACAGCTGTAGATGATACTGCTGTACGCCATTATCTGGCCGATTATGTAAGCCCATGTGCCATTGTTTTTGGTAACGAGGGCAACGGTGTATCACAAAAAATGCTGGAGGAAGCTGATCAAAAAGTGTATATTCCAATGACTGGCAAGGCTGAATCACTTAATGTTTCCGCAGCTGCAGCAATTCTTTTATATGAGGCCTTCCGTAAACGTTCCATTTTGTGATACAATACACTTTAGAGTTAAATAAAAATTCCCCGTACATAGGCTGTTCCCATCTGTATCCAAAGCCTATATAGGGGGATTTTTTATTTCTGTTATTAATTTAGACATTTTTCGGAGGTTATTCCTCCCAGCACAGATATATTGCCAATGTTCCGTTGTTTATAGAAATTGTGAAGCTGTTGCTATCACCGTCATCAGCGATTATATTGCTGATGGCGTAAGGATTTACTTGAGTAAGCTCTGACATATTAAGCTCCCAGTGAAGTCCTCTGGTGGAAACACCTGCTACCCTTGGCGTGATGGGCAACAGTGAAATGGCTTTTGGGGATGTCTGTGGGGTAATAGTCAATGACTCACCATCCCGAATAAAGCATATAGTTTCCCTTTCATCGGCGATACAGCCCTTCACTAGAGAGTTGCCAAAGGAAAAAATAGTGCTGTAGGTATGGTCAAAACGCTTCCCCAGAGCCCCAGTGAGAATACAGAAAGCATTCTTTTCCCTGGCCAGCCTTAGTGCTGCCTGGGTATCTGTAAAATCCTTGTGGGTATCAAATTCTTCGATGATGGTGCCATGGCCTTTGGCCCATTGGAGGCTAGCATTATTACAGCTGTCAAAGTCTCCAAGTAACCTCTCCGGCACGAGGCCCAGCTCGTGGCATATATCCACCCCGTGGTCAATGCACCAAAGGGTTCTGCCCTTGACCGCCTCCTGCAGCCAGGCTTTTGAAGGCTGTCTGCCGCCACCAACCAGCACTAGCTGTTTATTAGGAAGCTCACAGTCATATTTTATATTTAGTTTTGGAATTTTTATCTCTGACACCATAATACTCCTCAAATTATTAAAGTGTAATGCTTTGCACCAATACCATCCTACTACAGCAAAAAAAATATGGCAATCGCCAAATGGTTAAACTGCCGGTTTAATACGGGCAGTTTTTTTGTGGGTATACTACAGTGAAAGGATAAATAACCCAGAAAAGAGATGGGAGGAATAAATATGGTGTTCGTATTTTTTAAGGCTAAATTTCAGCGGGCAGTTTGCAATGAGGATGTTAATCAAGGGAAATACAGCTTTTTTGTGATATCACCCGTAGAGATGAATTGCTTGACCACCACAAAGTCCCTTTTTAAAAACCAAAAACAACATAAAAGTCACTTGAAAAAAACTAAAAACAACATAAAAGTCACTTGAAAAAACTAAAAACAACATAAAAGTCACTTGAAAAAAACTAAAAACAACATAAAAGTCACTTGAAAAAAACCTTACAGCTTTTTATAATGTAGAAAAACAAGGCTTTGGAGGTGGAGAGGAAATGTTAAAAAGAAAAATTTATGCTAATCTTAAAGCATGGAAGGATAATCCTAATCATTTGCCATTGATAATAAAGGGATGTCGCCAGTGCGGAAAAACATGGTCAGTATTGAATTTTGCCAAAGAAAATTATAAAAATGTCATTTATCTAAACTTTTTTGAAAATCCAAATTTAAGCAGTATTTTCCAAGGGAGTTTGGAGATAGATAAAATAAAAATCCTCTTGTCCGCCCATATCCCTGGTTGTAAGTTTGAAAATAACAAAACTGTTATTGTTTTGGATGAAATACAAGAGTGTCCGGAGGCGCGAACTTCTTTAAAATTCTTTAAATTAGATGGCCGCTATGATGTAATTGCCACTGGTTCACTGCTTGGAGTAAAAGGGTTTGGTACACCAAAGTCCATTCCAGTGGGATATGAAACAACTATGGATATGACCCCTATGGATTTTGAAGAATTTCTTTGGGCAAATGGAATAAATGATAATATTATTGCATTGCTGAAGCAGTGTATAGATGATGAAAAAGAGGTACCTGAGGCTATTCATCAGCGGATGAAGGAGTTGTTGTTACAGTATGCAGTGGTGGGTGGTATGCCTGCAGTGGTACAGGACTTTGTTGATAACCATAATATGGGAAGTGTACTTGCCATGCAGCGGGATATTGTAACTTCCTATGGGGATGATATGGTAAAATATGCTGTTAATAATGATAAAATTCGTATTCGTAAGGCATTTTTATCTATCCCCAAGCAATTAGCCAAGGAAAACAAAAAATTTCAATATTCAGTTGTAGAAAAAAGAGGTACATCAGCAAAATTTGAGAATGCCCTTGATTGGATTGAGTCTGCTGGTATAGTAAATCGATGTTATAATCTGTCAGTACCGGAATTACCACTTTCCGGAAATGCAGAGGATAATATTTTTAAAGTATATATGGCAGATACAGGACTGTTTGTCAGTATGCTGGAGGATGGTACCCAGGCTGATATCCTCCAAGGAAATTTGCTTGGATATAAGGGGGCAATCTTTGAAAATCTTGTAGCAGATTTTTTTGGTAAGATGGGGCGCAAGCTCTATTATTTTCATAAAAAATCCGGATTGGAAATAGATTTTGTCATCAGATATAAAGGTAAAGCAACCTTGGTGGAGGTAAAGGCACAAAATGGTAATGCCAAAAGTCTGAAGCATATATTATCGAATCCAGACAGATATCATGTGGATAATGCTGTTAAACTTGCAAATGCCCAGGTGGGAAGACAAGGAAAAGTTTTAACTTTACCGCTGTATTTGGGTGCTTTTCTGGCTGAGCATTAACTTTATTTGTCAAATTCGGCTCCATATATTATCATTATATAGATAGTATTTTGAAAATATACTTTTTACTATAGAAGGTAACATCGTGGAGGAATAGTAGTGGAACTCGATAATAGCTTAAATACTCTTGATGGTGAAGGAATAGCCACCAACGACAGCAACTGTGAGGGGGAGGCTTTGATGGATGCCCCTGCTGCAGAGCCTGAGATTTTGCCGGATCCTTTGGAGGCGGCTCAGGAGGCTGCAAAACAGCTGGATGAAGCAGCAACCTTGTTGAAGAATGTGGTAAATACCCTGAGCTCACTGGAGAAAGAATAGGAAATGGCAAAGAAGCAACTTACACTAGAAGAAAAAATACAAAATGCTCTGGTTCCTGAGGAAGAACAGCCTTTTAAAGTACCGGAAAACTGGTGTTGGGCAAGATTGGGAAGCGTTGGCAGCATAATATTGGGACAGTATCCAAAGCGTGAAGATGCCACGGATGATGATACATTTATTCCTGTGATAAGCGGTGTGGCAGAGCTGGATGATAATTCAATCACCGTAAAAAAATACACCAAGACAGCAACCAAGGTATCCCAGTCCGGAGATTTGGTTATCTCAATGAAAAATAATATTGGCAAATCTGTAATTGCTGATAAAGAGTATTGCCTTGGACGTGGCGTAGCAGCTTTTAGAAGCGATTGTGTTGATATATCGTACGCAAGACATCTGCTTTCCAATTTTAAGGATTATCTATATGAAAATGCCACCGGGTCAACAACCCCTCAGATTGCCGGCAAGGTATTGCAGAATATGCCAATACCTTTTCCACCGTTGGGGGAACAAAAGCGTATAGTTTCTGTTTTGGAGTCCTCATGTGCTGATCTGGATAGAGCCAAGGAACTGATAGAAAAAGTACTTGGGGGGACAGAGATCCGGAAAAAGTCCATTATAAATGGAGGCGTTACTGGCAAATTAACCTCTTTTTGGCGAAAGATTAAAGGCATCAGCAGAGATAGCTGGTGTACCAAGCCTTTGGGTTCTTCTGATATCCATGAGTCCTTTGGGAACTGGTTGAAGCAATCACAGTGTGTAGGTACTCAGAGTGAGAATATGCAGGATGTGCAGGTGAGTGTTCCGACACTTTCGGAGCAGCAGGAAATCGCATCCATTATTCGTAATCTGCTGGCCAAGGAGAACACCGTTATTACAAATTGCCAGAATGTACTTTCCTCTATTGAAACTATAAAGAAATCCAT
Source organism: Anaerovibrio lipolyticus LB2005 (assembly GCF_000621545.1). Taxonomy (GTDB): domain Bacteria; phylum Bacillota; class Negativicutes; order Selenomonadales; family Selenomonadaceae; genus Anaerovibrio; species Anaerovibrio lipolyticus_A. Next base: position 217,669 of record NZ_JHYA01000001.1, on the reverse strand, counting down.
TCTTGACAGAGCCTTCCGTGGGGAGCTGGGCACCAATGACCCAGCAGAGGAATGCACATTAAATCTTTTGAAGGAAGAATTACAGAATCAATAACAACTCTATGAAAACAACTGCTGTATGGTTTTTTGTACGGCAGTTATTTTTGTGTAAATCTTCATATTGGCCAATAAATATGGTATAATCTTAAAGTTAGTGTGAATACTTATAAATTTACATATTCTTGGAGGTAGATTGTTTTGAAGAAAATGACAGGTAATGAGCTTAGAGAAGCTTATCTTACTTTCTTTGCTGAAAAGAAAGGCCACTTGCGCTTGCCAAGTGCTTCTCTGATTCCTGAAAATGACCCTACTTTGTTAATGATTGGTGCCGGCATGGCGCCTTTTAAAGCATATTTCACAGGCAAGGTAAAGCCACCTCGCCCTCGTATTACCACTAGCCAGCGTTGTGTTCGTACTGGTGATATTGAAAATGTAGGCCGTACTGCCCGTCATCAGACCTACTTCGAGATGCTGGGTAACTTCTCCTTCGGCGATTATTTCAAGAAGGAAGCTATTCCTTGGGCATGGGAGTTCCTTACCGAGGTTTTGGAGATGCCAAAGGACAAGCTTTGGGCTACAATTTATCCAAAGGATGATGAGGCTCGCAAGATTTGGGAGGCTCAGCCTGGCTTTGACCCATCTCATATCGTTCCGTTAGAGGATAACTTCTGGGAAATCGGCCCTGGTCCATGCGGCCCTGATACTGAGATTTATTTCGACTTGGGAGAGGAGCGCGGCTGTGGCAGCCCTGACTGTGCAGTAGGTTGTGACTGTGACCGTTATCTGGAAATCTGGAATAATGTATTTACTCAGTTCGATCGTACTGAGGATGGCAAGTACAACGATCTGGAAAACAAGAATATTGATACTGGTATGGGCCTGGAGCGTATTGCTTCCGTAATTCAGGGGGTTCCAAGCAACTTCGAGACTGATTTGCTGTTCCCTATTATCGAGTACGCTTCTAAGGTATCCGGTGTGAAGTATGGTGTTGATGCTGATAAGGATGTTTCCTTGAAGGTTATTGCTGACCATGCCCGTTCCATGAGTATCATGATTATGGATGGTATTCTTCCTTCCAATGAGGGTCGTGGTTATGTACTGCGCCGTATCCTTCGTCGCGCTATCCGTCATGGCCGTATGCTGGGCATCAAGGACAAGTTCCTTGAGGGTGCAGTGGATGCAGTTTGCAAGATTTATGATGGTGCCAGCGATTTTGAGGCATTAGCTCAGAAGCAGGACTACATCAAGAAGGTTATTTCCCTGGAGGAGGACCGTTTCTCCGCTACCTTGGAGCAGGGCCTGGAGCTGTTGGATGGCTATATGGCTGAGGCCAAGAAGGCCGGCAAGAAGGTTCTTGATAGTGAGCTGAGCTTCAAGCTCTATGATACCTTTGGCTTCCCTTGGGAGCTTACTGAGGAGATTCTTCAGGAAAATGGTTTGGATTTTGACAAGGAAGGCTTTGACAAGGAGATGCAGGAGCAGCGTGACCGCGCCCGTGCAGCCCGTGCTGAGAACCAGCGCTTTGCCGTTCCTGATTTGAAGAATATTGACACTGCTTCCTTAAAGCACGACGAAAAGGCTACTGAGGCAGAGGTTGTGGCTATCTGGAAGGATGGCGTATTGGTTGATTCCCTCCAGGATGGTGAGGAAGCAGGCATTATTCTGTCTGTTACCCCATTCTACGCAGAGGGTGGCGGCCAGGTGGGTGACACTGGTCTGTTCGTTAGTGAATTGGGCCGTATCAAGGCTACAAATGCCAAGAAGCTGCCAGATGGCACTATTTACCATGAGTCCTATGTGGAGGAAGGTCAGCTGAAGGTTGGCGACAAGGTTCAGATTAAGCTGGACAAGGTTGAAAAGCTTTCCTCCGCCCGTAACCATACTGCAACCCATCTTCTTCAGGCTGCTCTGAAGAAGGTTGTGGGTGACCAGATTAATCAGGCTGGTTCCTCTGTAAATGGTGACCGTCTCCGCTTTGACTTCACTAACTTTGAGCCAGTAAGCGCTCAGCAGTTAGCTGATGTTGAGGAGCTGGTAAACAATGAAATCCTTAAGGGCACTGATGTGGTTATTGAGGAAATGTCCAAGGATGCTGCAGTGGAAAAGGGTGCTATGGCTCTCTTCGGCGAGAAGTACGGTGACGTGGTTCGTGTTGTAAGTGTTCCTGGCTTTTCTATGGAGCTTTGCGGTGGTTCCCATGTAAAGAATGTTGGACAGATTGGTCTCTTTAAGATTGTATCTGAAACCGGTGTGGCAGCTGGTGTACGCCGTATTGAGGCCATCACTGGTCGTGCAGCACTGGAATATGCCAACACCAAGGCTAAGCAGGTATCTGATGCTGCTGCTGCATTGAAGTGCCGTGAGGATGAGCTGGTATCCCATGTGGAGACTCTGGCTGCCCAGGCCAAGGAGCTTCAGAAGCAGTTGGATGCAGTTAATGCTGAAAAGGCAAAGGCAGATGCTGCTGCACTCACCGATCAGGTTAAGACTGTTGGCGAGGTTAGTGTAATCGCTGCTGCTGTAAATGCTGCTGATATGGATGATCTGAGAAGTATTGCAGATATGACCTGTGACAAGATTTCCAACGGTGTTGTAGTTCTCGGTACTGTTAACGGCGACAAGGTAAATCTTGTGGTTAAGGCCTCCAAGGATGCAGTGGCCAAGGGCGCTCATTCTGGTAAGATTATCAAGGAAGCTGCTGCTGTTGTTGGTGGCGGCGGTGGTGGTCGCCCAGATATGGCCCAGGCTGGTGGCAAGAAGCCTGAAAATCTCAGTGCAGCTCTTGAAAAGGCTGTTGAGGTTCTCACCGCTCAAGTTGGCTGATAAAATGATTTAATATACAAATTAAAAGGCTGGAACCCTTTATTTTTAGGGTTCTGGCCTTTTTACTTGGGGAAAATATTAATTTTTAAAGGAAATTAATGGTTAATGTCGAATTCTGTTAATGAATATTTAGTGAGTGTTTCCAATAGAGTATTCACCTAATATTTAGTAAACTTATGCCAACAGGATTTTCAGGGGATGATAACTTGCAGAAATATGTTTTGTATGCAGTTATGATAACATCTTTCATAGGATCCATGGTGGGGAGTGGTATTAATGTAGCCCTTCCTTCCATAGGACGTGAATTTGATGCTATGACAGGAGACCTTAGCTGGGTCGCTGCAGCATATTTATTTGGTTCCGCTATCTTTAATCTTCCCCTGGGGAAGGCAGCGGACATTTTGGGGCGAAAGCGGCTATATAAAATTGGTATAGTCATGTTTTCCGTCACTTTGCTTATTGCCGGCTTTGCCACGTCGGTTGACTTCTTGATGGATATTCGCTTTTTGCAGGGTGGCCTTATGGCAATGGTTTTCGGTCCTGGTATGGCTGTATTGGCCTCGGTGTTTGATAAAAAGGAACGGGGGCGTATCCTGGGATATCAGACAGCCTCTGTGTATGTGGGCCTTACCTGCGGTCCGGCTCTAGGCGGGCTGATATGTGAGTATCTTGGATGGCGTTGGTTCTTTTTTCTGACGGGAACGGTGGCAGCCTCGGGATTGATTTTTATGCTGAGGGTAAAGGAAGAATGGTATGGTGATAGGGGAGCCCCCTTTGATTTCAAGGGAAGCCTTTGTTATATGATTACCATTCCCCTTATTCTGTATGGCTTTTCAAAAATTACTGATGCCTTGGGAATATATTTATTTATTGCCGGGCTGGCTGCTTTGGCCTTGTTTATTTATGTGGAGCGTCAAAGCCAACATCCTATCCTTGACGTAAGTCTTTTTATTGGAAATCGGGTGTTTACTTGCAGCAATTTAGCGGCCATGCTCCATTATGCAGCAACCTTTGCCATAAGCTTTTTGGTTTCCATGTATTTACAGGTTATCTGTGGACTTAGTGCTACTGTGGCCGGAGGTATCATCCTTTTGCAGTTCTTTATGATGGCTACCCTGTCCCCAAAGGCCGGGGCCCTATCTGACAAAATTGATCCTGGGATAGTGGCCTCTGTGGGCATGGCGATTAACAGTGTGGGCCTTTTTGCCCTATCATGGCTCCATAGGGACAGCTCCCTGATATTGGTAGGACTGATTCTTATGATAATAGGTATTGGTTTTGCTCTCTTTTCATCACCTAACAATAATGCAATTTTGGGTGCGTGCCAGCCAAAGTTTTATGGAACGGCATCCTCTTTGTTGGCTACCATGCGACTTATTGGTCAGGCCTTTTCCATGGCTATTGTAACCATTGTTATGGATGTTAATTCTGTTCAGTCTGTGACTGGTGCAGATAATGATGCTCTCCTTGGAGCTATTCAAATTATATTTAAGATTTTCTCCATTATTTGTTTGTTCGGAATACTGGCTTCATTGGCCAGAAAGAAAAAGGAGGGGACGGCTTCCCTATGAAAAATAGCGTAAAACAGCGAAGCTCCGTAATTATAATCTTGGCTCTAATTACCAGTATTTCCCTTTTTATCCTTAGCAATTATATGGAATTTCAGTTAATGTCGGTGCTGCCAAGGGCTGAGTCTTTAGCAATGGCCAATTATTTAAACAAGGGCTTGGTGGCCATCTTTTTGTTGGTGGCCATAAGTGCAGGCTATTCTATATTGGCAGAGAAAAAGTTGATTCATGAAAAACATGAGCGGGATGTAAGGGATTCTGTAACCCATCTTCCGAGTATTGTTGGTTATAACGAAGATTTTATGAATCTCCTGTCAGATAATAAAAACGAACAGGATTATATCATGGTGGCCTTGGATATTGATAAATTTAAGGCGGTAAATGATGTTTTCGGCTTTGCCTGCGGTACTAAGATTATCCGCATGGTGGGGGAAATGCTCTCCAATAACCTTCGGGATGGGGAACGGTGCTACCGAATAACCAACGATATTTTTTATTTGCTGTTGAAAAGTCAGGATAAGGATAGCGATAGCAGGCGGATTCGCAGTATTTTGGACAATGTGGCCATAGACCTGGTTTCCACTGATGATGAGGATATTCAGAGTAATTTAAATGGCGGTATCTATAACCACATGATTTCCTTCTCCGCTGGAGGTATGCGGATATGCGCCAAGGAGCTTCGGGAGGATCTGGCTGGATGCCTACAAGAGGCTTTGCGTGAAAGATGCATGGAACTGGCAGCCAAGTTTGCAGATAATGCCAATATCGCCCGTAAACGGGGAAAAACCGAAAATATAAACACTGTATACCTTTTTGATGAAAGTATGCGGCGGGAGATTTTCGAGGACAAGAAAATAGAAGATGCTTTCCTTATTGGTATTGAACGTGGCGAGTTTATGATGTACTATCAGCCTAAATTTTACATTGGGGGAGATGAGGCAGTTCATGGAGGGGCTGAGGCGTTGATTCGCTGGAATAGTGATGAAATGGGATTTATGCCACCAGGAAAGTTCATTCCTCTCTTTGAGAGGGACGGTAATGCCCAGCGTCTTGATATGCACGTTATGGATTTGGTATGCCAAAACATTTGTGAGTGGCGTTCCAAGGGGTTGGAGCTCCATCCTATTTCCGTAAATGTCACCCGTCCAACCATGCAAAATGGTGCAGGGTATTTGCAGTTCGTAAAGGAGAAGCTGTATCTTTTCGATATTCCTCAGGATCTGATTGAGTTTGAAATCCTTGAGAGCTCCACTGGCACTGATGAGGCCGTGGTTATTGATTTTATTAATGAAATACACAAGCTGGGCTTTAAAATCGCCATGGATGATTTCGGAACTGGTTGTTCCTCCTTAGGTCTGCTGAACCGTATCCCACTGGATATATTGAAGCTGGATAAGAGCTTCTTTGATTCCATGACCATTAATATGACTAATCAGGATCTTGCCGTGGTTCGCTATATGCTGATGATGGCCAAGGATCTGGGTATTAAGACAGTGGCCGAGGGTATTGAGGAAAAGTTCCAGGTGGATATTTTGAAGGACTTGGGCTGCGATATGATTCAGGGCTATTATTTCAGCCGTCCTCTTTGCGTGGAGGATTACGAGAAGATGCTTAAGCCTGTGGGATAAAATAATACATATAAAAAACTCCCGTTGATATCAGCGGGAGTATTTTTATGAAAATCTTGCGGGGCCTGTCATGGGATAAGACATTCATTTGCTTCGCAGTGCCACATCAATATATTTATTAATTAAAATTAATATAGACGGGCTTCGCGGCCGTCCGCCACCTCATATCGGCTCAAATAGATTATGTGCTGATGTGTCATTTTGAGCTCAGCATGCTTCATGTCTATATCCCATGCCACCCGTTTATATTTTATTTTCTGCCCCGTACATGTAGCTAAAGTAGGCTTTTTTCATTTCTTTGCGGTTTTTGGCGGCAGGCCACAGCTCACCTACTGCGTTTTCCCTCATGGCAGAAGCAAGATGAGGATAAAGCTGGGGATTGTCCTTGCTCATGGATACGATAAGTTCCTTTACTGTCTGTCGGATGGTATTGCCATCATAAGGACAAGGAGATGGCACTGGCTGGAAGCCGTGATACTCAATTGCATCAATGATTTCCTGCTCCCTAAAATATACCAGTGGACGTATTACTGTAACATCCATTTTATCCAAGTAGGTTTTCGGTGTAAATGTGTGAATCTGTCCGGAATAAAGCAGACTCATAAAAAAGGTTTCCACCGCATCGTCATGGTGGTGGGCGTAGGCAACCTTATTGCAGCCATGCTCCTTGGCAAAGCGGTTTACGGCACCTCTACGGAAAAAGGCACAGGAATAACAAGGGTCCTTGCCGTTTTGGGCCTTAATTGTCCCTGCAATATCCACATCAATGGTATCAAAGGGGATTTCCAGCTCCTTCATAAATTCGCTGATACGTTCCACCCCTTCACCAAAGTCGTTGGAAAACATGGGATTTATGGTTACAGCTTTAATGTTAAAGTCCTTTTTTAACCGCATTTTCATCATGGCCATGGCATAGGCCAGAAAGATGCTGTCCTTGCCACCGGACACACCAATCATTATATTATCCCCGTTTTCAATAAGCTCAAATTCTGTAATGGCTCGCATCAGCTTGCTGAAATACAGCTGGGGAAGATTAATTTTCAAGCTTTACTCCACCTTTCTTTATTAGTAAGTCCTTAAATACATAAAATAGTGTAACTTGAATTGCGTATTTATAGACAAATGTATATTGTGAATGGAAAAATACAAAAATTTCTTGCCAAACAGTATTATTGTATATAAAATAATATGTGATGTCTATATGCGTCAGTAGTGGACAATCATAATTTACGGAGGGGTTTGCGTTGATAAAGGTATTAGTAAACGGCGCTTATGGTCGCATGGGTCAGGCAGTTGTAAAGGCTGTTCTTGAGGACAAGGACCTGGAGCTGGTGGGTGCTGTTGATATAGTTGGTGATGGAGATGCGGGGGAGGTTGTGGGCCTTCCTAAATGCGGCGTTAGCTTTACCAGAGATTTACAGACTACTATAGATGATGTAAAACCACAGGTAATGGTGGATTTTACCATTCCTGATGTGGTGTTTGGCAGTGCGCAGGTGGCCTTGAAAAATAAGGTTGCTCCTGTCATTGGTACCACTGGTCTTTCAGATGAGCAAAAGCAGGAACTGGCCAAATTGGCTGAGACAAATGATACTCCGGTGTTTATTGCTCCTAATTTTGCAATTGGTGCTGTTTTGATGATGCAGATGGCCAAGCAGGCAGCCAAGTATATGCCAGAGGTGGAAATAATAGAGCTTCATCACGATAAGAAGCTGGATGCACCATCTGGTACTGCACTTCAGACTGCAGCCCTTATTTCCGAGGTTCGCAAGGCCCATGTTCAGGGTAATCCTAACGAGATGGAAAAGGTTGCTGGTGCCCGTGGTGCTGATGTGGATGGTATGCACATTCACAGTGTACGCTTGCCAGGCTATGTGGCTCATCAGGAGGTTATTTTCGGAGGTCTTGGTCAGACACTGACTATTCGTCACGATTCACTGAACCGTGAGTCCTTTATGCCAGGTGTATGCCTTGCTGCCAAGAGTATTTTAGGTCACAAGGGCCTTATTATTGGCTTGGATAAGTTCATGGACTAAATATTATATATTTAAATTGAAGGGGAGACAAAACATGAAGAAGTATAATGTTGCCATTCTTGGTGCTACTGGTGCTGTTGGTCAGGAGTTTCTGAATCTTATAGAGGAGCGCAAGTTCCCATTTGCAAATCTTAAATTGCTCGCTTCCAAGCGTTCTGCTGGTAAGAAAATCCAGTTTATGGGCAAGGAGTACACCGTGGAGGAAGCTACTGAAAATTCCTTTAACGACGTGGATATTGCTCTTTTTGCAGGTGGCTCCATCAGTAAGACTCTTGGTCCTGCTGCTGCCAAGGCTGGTGCTGTGGTTATTGATAATTCCAGTACCTTCCGTATGGACCCTGAGGTGCCTCTTATTGTTCCAGAGGTAAATCCAGAGGATATTTCCTGGCATAAGGGTATCATTGCCAACCCTAACTGCTCCACAATTATTATGGTAATGGCCTTAAAGCCTCTTTATGATGTTTCCAAGATTAAGCGTGTTGTGGTTTCCACCTACCAGGCAGTGTCCGGTGGCGGTAAGGAAGCTATGGCTGAGCTGGAGCAGCAGGTGAAGGATATTAATGATGGCAAGGAGGTTGTTGCTAACATTCTTCCTGGTGCAGCCCTTAAGAAGCACTATCAGATTGCCTTTAATCTGATTCCTCAGATCGATGTCTTCAAAGAAAATCTCTACACCAAGGAAGAGATGAAGATGATCGATGAGACAAAGAAGATCATGAACGATCAGGATATGCGCATTACTGCAACTACTATCCGCGTTCCTGTATATCGCAGCCATGCTGAGTCCGTAAACGTAGAATTTGAGGACGAGGTTTCCGTGGAGAAGGCCCGTGAGGTTCTTTCCAAGTTCCCTGGTGTTATTCTTAGAGATAACCCTGATGAGCAGGAATATCCTATGCCTCTTGAGACCTCTGGCAAGGATGATGTGGAGGTTGGCCGTATCCGCAAGGATTATTCCATTGAGCATGGTCTTAACTTCTGGGTATGTGGTGACCAGATTCGTAAGGGTGCTGCCCTGAATGCTCTCCAGATTGCGGAATACATGATGGAGCATGACATGATCAAGAAATAAAAATGTATAATTGCGTGGCTGTTGCTTGTGGTGTATCATTATGAGCAGCAGCCATTTTGTTTTAAAAATGGAGGAAAATATTTTCGGCTTCATAATACAGTTAAAAATGACTGATACTCATTGGAGTGTGTGTATCGAATGAAGAGAGAACGATTGATTGTGGTTTTGGGTCCTACTGCCTCAGGCAAGACAGGCCTTTCTATAGAGTTGGCAAAGCAATTTGATACGGAAATTATATCCGGGGATTCCCAGCTGGTATATAAGGGCTTTGATATTGGTTCAGCCAAGCCGGATATGAAGGAACGGGATGGAGTGGTTCATCACATGATAGATATACTGCCCCCGGATGCATCCTTTAATGTGGCTGATTTTATTGATAGAGTAAAGCCCATTATTACGGACCTCAATAACAGAGGAAAGCTGCCAATTTTGGCAGGAGGAACAGGGCTTTACATAAAGTCATTGCTGGAGGGCTATCAGTTTAATGATACTGCCGGAGATGATGAATATAGGTTTAAGCTGGAGAAGCTGGCAGAGGAAAAGGGAAAGCAGTACCTTCACGATATGCTGCGGGAAATAAATCCAGAGGCGGCAGAACGGATCCATGTAAATAATTTCAGAAGGGTTATGCGGGCTCTGGAGGTCTATCATTTGGGGGGAGAGCAGATTTCCACCCAAAAGGAAAAGGGCCTCGTTTATGATGTGTATGTGGCGGGTCTGATTTGGCACCGCTCAGAGCTTTATGATAGAATAAACAGGAGAGTCGACATGATGCTGCAGCAAGGACTGGTAGATGAAGTCCGTAATTTGCTAAACAGTGGTGTGTCTCCTGAAAGTCAGTCCATGCGTGGTATTGGCTACAAGGAAATGGTTAATTATGTTCGGGGAACAGGAACCCTGGAGCAGGCAGTGGATGATATAAAAAAGGGAACCAGACACTTTGCCAAACGGCAGCTGACCTGGTATAGAAAAATGCCTTATGTGCATTGGTATCATCCGGCCCTCTATAGGGAACGGGGACTTGTAGATAATGTTTCCTGGAATATAGCTAGATTTTTTAAAGGATAATGGGGGTAATTTTTATGACAGCAAAGGTTATTAATTTGCAGGACAGTATTTTAAATCAGGTTCGTAAGGAAAACATTCAGGTTTCCATTCATTTGGTAAATGGTTTTCAGATAAAAGGCTTTGTAAAGGGCTTTGATAATTTTACGGTTATTATTGATTCCATGGGCAAGCAGCAGATGGTATATAAGCATGCCATTTCTACTATTACAATGGGACGCCCTGTGGAAAATATTACTGATGAAAAGAAAGACTGAGTTTTTTACAAATGACAGATAAGATTAGAGGCTTTCAGATTGTAAGTGCCTATGAAGGCAAGGGTATAAAATTGCCTGGCAGAAAAACTGGCTCCAGTGCCGGCTATGATATTGAGGCCGCTGAGGATGTGACTCTGGTGCCCCATAAGGTGGTATTGGTTCCTACGGGCCTCAAAGCATATATGCAAAATGATGAGTATCTGGGGATTCATGTGCGTTCTGGCATTTCCATCAAGAATTCAATTTCCTGTGTAAACAGTCAGGGGATTATTGACGCTGATTATTATAACAATCCTGAAAATGAGGGGCATATCATGGTGCCTCTCATTAATCATGGGGAGAAGGATTTTTTTATTGCCAAAGGAACCAGAGTAGCCCAGGGAATTTTTTATAAGTATCTCACAGTGGATGGTGATTCTGCCGGCGTGGGGGCTGAAAGAACAGGTGGCTTTGGTTCGACGGGAAAGTAAGTGAACGATATGGATTTAGGTATGGATTTATTTGCTACGGCAGAAAAAAACGACAGCAAAAAATACGAACCACTGGCCCAGCGTATGCGTCCCCGTAATTTTGACGAATTTATAGGTCAGGAGGAGGCTGTAGGCAAGGGGAAGTATCTGAGAAAAATGATTGAGAAGGACCAGCTTCCTTCCATGATTCTCTATGGGCCACCGGGAACGGGAAAGACAACCTTGGCCCAAATGGTGGCATCTCTTACCAACAGTAATTTCAAAAAGCTCAATGCTGTATCTGCGGGTATAGGGGATATCAGAAAAATAGTGGATGAGGCGGCGGAAGCCCGTCGCTTTTACCAGAAGCGCACCATTGTGTTTATTGACGAGATTCATCGATTTAACAAGAGCCAGCAGGATGTTCTTCTTCCCTACGTGGAGGATGGACGCCTTATTTTGATTGGTGCTACTACAGAGAACCCATTTTTTGAGGTTAATCATGCTTTGCTGAGTCGTGTCAGAATTGTACGACTTAATTCCCTTTCTGATAAGGACCTGATGCGTATGCTCAAGCAGGCCTTGGAGGATAAGGAACGGGGACTTGGTTCCAGAAGACTTACCATTACTGATGAAGCTGTGGAAGCCATTGCCCAGTTATCCGGAGGGGATGGGCGTATGGCACTGAATCTTTTGGAACAGGCAGCTGCCATGATTGATGATGGCAGTGAAATTAATATTGAGCTTCTCCATACTATTTTGGGGGAGCGAATCCAGACCTACGATAAAAAGGGGGATAACCATTATGACACGGTGTCCGCCTTTATAAAGAGTATGCGGGGCAGTGATCCGGATGCGGCCATTCATTATTTGGCAAGAATGCTGGCAGCGGGAGAGGACCTTAATTTTATTGCACGTAGGGTGGCAATTTGCGCTGCTGAGGATGTGGGAAATGCAGACCCCTTTGCCCTTGTGGTTGCCATGGCGGCAGTACAGGCGGTGCAGTTTGTGGGAATGCCCGAGGCCCGTATTCCATTGGCTGAGGCCGTAACCTATGTGGCTTCAGCACCTAAGAGTAATGCGGCCTATATGGCTATAGATGCTGCTTTGGCAGATGTGCGTCATCGTAACTGTGGACCAGTGCCGGAACACCTTAGGGATGCCCATTACAAGGGGGCGGCCAAGCTGGGGCATGGTATAAATTACAAGTATGCTCATGATTTCCCATATCATTTTGTGAAGCAGCAATATCTTCCAAATGCTCTTAAGGGGGTCACATATTATCATCCCACTGCTAATGGCAGGGAAGGAAGAATCAGTGAATATTTGAAGGCCTGTTGGCCGGAACGATACAAATAAAAGGTTTATAGGGCGGTCTTAGGGCCGTCCTTTTGAATGTTATAATATTATTCATAAAATGGAAAAAATGGACTATCTGCGGTATAATATTTTAGTTAGACATTGATGTGAAAAACAGTTTTTTAGATTGGATTGAGATTTTTGAAGCGATTAATTGTTAATGCTGACGATTTCGGTCGGCATGAGCTTATAAATAAAGCGGTGGAGCAGGCTGTGGAAAAGGGTATTTTGCGTTCTGCCACCTTGATGCCAGGAGCTAAAGCCTTTGATTCAGCGGTGGAAATTGGTAAAAGACACCCTCAGCTTGGCGTGGGAATACATTTTACACTGGTAAATGGATACCCGGTATTACCACCATCTGAAATCCCTTCTCTGGTGACGGAGGAAGGGGTCTTTGTGGATGATCATACAGCATTTGTGAAGAAGCTGGTTTCTGGTCATGTCAATATGCAGGAGGTTCGTGCAGAGCTAAGTGCCCAGTTAAGAAAGATGCAAAATACGGGGCTTAATCTGACCCATGTGGATAGTCACCAGCACATGCACACACTGCCGGGCGTGATTAATGTGGTTTTGGATTTGGCGAAGGAGGCTGGCATTAAGGCAGTCCGTATACCAAAGGCACCTCTTTTCAGTGGTGAGTTTGGAGGTATAGGACAGCTTATTGGTCGCGTTGGCCTGGGGACCTTGGCCATGATAGCAGGAGGCAAGGCAAAAAGCAGAAATATTGCTTCTCCTGATTATTTTGCCGGTATTGTGGCCGGTGAAGCAGTATCTGAGGATAACCTTTTGGGAGTGATTAAGAGCCTGAAGCCTGGCACTACCGAGGTAATGATGCATCCTGGTACTGATAATAAAAAGCTGATTCCTGATACTGGCTGGGACCATGATTTTGAGGCGGAATTTGCCGCCATGATTTCACCTGCTGTAATGGAGCTGATTGAAGCCAAGAAGGTGGAAATAACCAATTTCCGTTCACTGGGAACAGAGAATTAAGGAGACAAAGGAACCTATGGATAAAATAACAATCATAGTTCCCTGCTATAACGAGCAGGAGGGCGTGGAACAATTTTATACGGCGGTAACTGATGTCTTAAAGGATATAAAGGACTGTGAGTTTCGCTATCTCTTTATAAATGATGGCAGTACCGATGATACCTTGTTAAAAATCAGGGAACTGGCGGCTGACCATGAGGATGTATCTTATATAGGTCTTTCCAGAAACTTTGGCAAGGAGCCTGCCATGATGGCGGGACTTGATTATGCAGAGGGTGACGCTGTCATTATTATGGATGCGGATCTACAGCACCCACCACAGCTTATTCCAGAAATGATTGACTGGTGGCACAAGGGCTATGATGACGTATGTGCCAAGCGTACTGGCCGTGAGGATGAAGCATGGCTTAAAAGAACAGCGGCTAATCTGTTTTACTTGGGAATGGACTCGGTTTCAAAGATTAAGCTGCAGCGGGATGTGGGAGATTTCCGCCTTTTGGACAAGCGTTGCGTGGCAGCTTTGCGCCTTATGCGTGAGAACCAGCGGTTTACCAAGGGAATGTACACTTGGGTGGGCTATAGAAAAAAGGAAATTCCTTTCCATGTTCAACCAAGAGCTTATGGCAAAACCACATGGAATTATCTGTCATTGTGCAATTTAGCCATAGAGGGGATAACTTCCTTTACCACAGCACCTCTGAGAATGACAACCATGCTGGGCATGGGGGTTTCCGTTTTGGCGTTGGGGTATATGTGCTTTGTACTGTTTAACGCCCTGTGCTATGGTGATCCGGTGGCGGGGTATCCTACACTGATTACAGTTATGCTGTTTTTGGGGGGCGTGCAGCTTTTGTCCTTGGGAATTATCGGCGAATATTTGGGCAGAGTGTTTACTGAGAGCAAGCATCGTCCGGCGTATTTGGTGGATGAATATAACGGGATTAAGGTTATATATGATAGTCCGGTAAAAAAGCCGGAGGTAACTAAAAGTTAAGGAGTGTAAGGTTTTGTCTCAGGATAAAAATAATATTTGGCAGGTTGGCTTAATATTGGCAGGGCTGTTTTTACTGATGCTTATGCTTAATATATTGATGCCTCTCCATCGTGATGATTATGAATATTCAATGATTTATACCACGGCTGTTCATATCGTAAATTTTGATGATGTGCTCCGCTCTTGCTATGTGCACTATATGTTGCATGGTGGACGTATGTTTACGGTTTTTTGTCTTGATTTGTTCCTGTGGCTGGGAAAAATCTGGTTTGATATTGCCAATGCCTTGATGTTTGTTGCTTTGGTAGTCCTTCTATATTTCCATGCCCGCCGTGAAATTAAACTCTCCGGGGAGCCGGTAATGGTAGCTGTTGCCAGCCTTTTGGCATGGTTGTCCTTCCCTCATTTTGGTGAGGTGGCAATCTGGAAAAGCGGTTCCACAGTTTATTTATGGTCTGCAGTACCTGTGGCTCTGTTTTTGCTGCCATACAATCTCTCATTGAAAAAAGGGGAATCTGTACTTAAGGGCTGGATGATTATTCCCATGCTTTTGCTGGGTGTAATTGCCGGCTGGTCAGTGGAAAATCTGGCGGTTACGGTGGTGGGTGTCACTGCTCTTATAAGCTGGCACTTTTACAAAAAGCATAGTCTGCTTAGCTGGATGCCTGCCGGCTGCTTTGGTGCTCTGATTGGACTAATTGGTCTGGTGGCAGCTCCGGGTAATTTTGTCCGTTATGATGACCAGGGGAAGGGGAAAGGTATTCTGACCCACATAGGCAATCAGTTCGCCGGCAACGGTGAAATGGTTCTCTATATTTTGCCTATAATATTAGCTCTCCTTATTGCCTGGAGAATTTTTAAAATAGTTTTGGCGGAAAAGAAGGGAGTTACCCTAAAGCCAGTTGATAGCAGGGTAACTGTTGGCCAGTGGATTCTTCTGGGACTCATTGTGCTTTTGGTTATTTCTTATTTCAATGGCAGCTTTGTGGCTTGGGCCATAAGAGATGTGCTCTATTCTCTGGTAATGGTTCCTGCGGGCCTTACAAATCCAGGAGTAGTGGATAAGGTTAATAATATCTTCCGCGGCTTTGAGGAAATGGCTATTTACTGGTTCATTATTTTCTTTATTTATGCCATTGTGAAAAAGAAGCTGGGACTTTCCAAGGAAAATATTAAGCTCCTTGCTGAAAATGTTAAGGCAAAAGAAATTTGGGATTCCTATGAATCCGTACGATATGCAGGAATTATGCTGGCACTGGCATTGTTAAATAATATGGTAATGATGGCGGCACCAACTTTTCCTGCACGGGCCACCTTCAGCTCTGTATGCATGATTATCATCGCGGCTATAGCTGTGTTCAGGGAGTCTGTCATTCGTCAGTATTATGAGAAATATACAGCCAAGCTGTTGTATGCCGGTGCCTTTGGTATAGGCCTGTTCACTGTTTCTGCGGCTACATTGGTGATGTACACTATGCAGCAGGAGCATAATGCCCGTATTGCCATTGTGGAGGAGACTGCCGCCAAGGGTGAGTCCATAGCCTATATGGAGCCTATAAAGATGACAAATCGGGCCCTGCGTCACGTGTTCTTCGTTGATTTTGATAATGGAGTTACCAAGTATGGCTTGTGCAAATACTACGGCATAGAGGACATTAAGGTCTTGAAGGACGAAAATAAATAAGGTTGTCTTCGTAATTTAGGTATATTTAAAAGGACAGTTGACTCATCGTTTTGATGAACCAGCTGTCCTTTTTATCATTGAAAATATGTTTTCCCGTTATTCTTTTGTCTGCAGAAGAATAGGATTAAGCACCTCATCCTCAGGTGTAACATACAAAGTGCTTTGATTTGTGAAGATAACAAAGCCAGGCTTGGCACCTGCCGGCTTCTTCACAAAGCGGCAACGGGTGTAGTCCACTGGTACCTTGGAGGAGTTGGCTGCCTGGGAGAAATGAACGGCCAAATAGGAGGCCAGAAGCAACGTATCCTCGGAGGGCTCATCCCCATCACAGCGGATAATAACATGGGATCCGGGAATCTCCTGGGTGTGAAGCCAAATGTCTCCCGGGTTACTTACCTTGAAGGTGAGACGATCATTCTGGTAGTTGTTCTTGCCAACCAGAATAGTGGTGCCATCAGGAGCAGTAAACTTAAATGGCTGGGACTGCTTCACAGAGGCGTGTTTCTTTAAATTTTCCCTTAAGATATTATTGGTGATAAGCTCTGTTTTTATATCATTTATCTCTGCAAGGGAAGTGGATGCCTCAAGGGAGGTTTCAATGGAAGCAAGGTATTTTATGTCATCAATACATTTTTCCAGCTGCTTTTCCAAAAGCTCCTTGCCTCGTTTGAGTTTATCATATTTTTTGTAATAGGCCTGAACATTTTCACTGACGGAAAGACGTTGATCCATGGCGATGGAGATACTTTCTCCGGATTCACTGTATATGTTCGTAACCGTAACTGTGGCATCTTCGCGGTCCCTTAGCTGATACTGATAGGTCATAAGATTATCCGCTTTTATACGATATTCCTCGGCGTTGTCGGCTGCAGCAATATCATCCTTCAGCTTATCCACCTTGTGCTGGGCCCGGCTCAGCTCATTTTTGATGAGCTTTTTGAAACGGTCCCTGTCAGGCAGCTGAAAGCTACCAGCAATACTGGAAGCCTTAGCCAGCATTTCACTTATGGTCGTAAATTTTACAACCGTATCGTTTATATAGTAATGCAGTGGAAAAGAGGCGGTAGCCAGCAGCTTTTGATTAGCATCCACCACGAGGCAGGCTTCACCGCAAGGCTCCTTAAAGGCATCCTTTATTTCCGTTAAGGCGTTATTGAGTGAAGCAAAATCACTTTCATCCATTTCACTGACCAACTGGTTATGGGGAAGTCCGGCCAGATAGGCGGTTTCCTTTGCAGTTACAGGGCCAAAGCCAAGACAGGTATCAAGAATGGCCTTGCTGAGTTTTAATTCATCTTTGGCTTTGATGGCTGTAACCACATCATCAATGGAGCACTCGAGAAGATTCATTTTCTCCTGCACAGGTGGCAAAATATATGGGTCTCCTGGCAGGACAGTCCTGATGCGGCTGGAGTTGGCCCCGACTCTTCTTAGTACATCGATGATGTTGTCGTCCTGTACCAGAATAATGTTGCTGTACTTGCCCATAAGCTCAACTACCAGGGATTTTGTAACGATTTGTCCCCCCGCAGCCAGCACATCCATGTCCAATATGATGATGCGGTCAAGACTGTGCTGATATATCCGGGCTATACGGGCGGTTTCAATATGCTTGCGGAGAACCATGCAGAACATAGGCGGCTCCGGTGGATTATCCGGTGCCTTTTCAATAATATGAACCGCAGGGTTCTGGGGATTTATTGAAATATGAACCAAATAATTTTTGCCTGGCTGTCTAACGGAAAGAATTACAGACTGCTTATTTGGTTGATTTATCTTGTCTATGCGTCCGCCTGTAATGGCTCTGTCCAACTCAATGGCCAGTGGATGCATAGAAATACCATCTAAACTCATAAGAGAATACCTCCATAGAAAACTAAGTAAAGGATATCATCTCAGCCTGGCATGGTCAAATGGGGGCATTAATCAATAAAAAATATACTAAAAATATATATAAAATTTTAAAAGAAATTTTTACATCAAAATTGTAGACGAATAAAACTATTTAACGCATACCTATTGATTGATACTGAAAACAAGTGAAATATACCCAAGACATACCCAAAAAACGGGTAAATAATAAAAAATCATGCGTAATTTACTAAAATTTTATTGAAAAATTTATATACTCAATGCTATAATGAGAATGTAGTAAAAGAGATCGTTGTACAGGGTTAGGAAGATACCCATAAGGTGAAACTAAAATTATATATCATAAATGATGTGTTATTTAGGGGGAAATGACATGGTTAAAATCAAGTTGGGCTACGCGCCTACCAGACGCAGTATCTTCAGTGCTCCAGATGCAGTTAAGTATCGTGGATTAACCCGTCAGCGCCTTGAGGAGTTGGGCGTTGAATTTGTTGATATTGATGATATCAACGAGGAAGGGCTTCTTTACGACGAAAATGATCGCTTAAAGATCGTTGAGAAATTTAAGAGAGAAAAAATCGACGGATTATTTTTGCCTCATTGCAATTTTGGTACTGAGTATTTATGTGCACGCCTTGCCAAGGACATGAACGTACCAGTTCTTCTGTGGGGACCTCTTGATGAGCGTCCAGAGCCAAATGGTGTACGCCTTCGTGATACCCAGTGCGGCTTGTTTGCAACGGGCAAGGTGCTCCGTCGTTTTCAGGTGCCATTTACCTATATGACTAACTGCCGCCTCAGCGACCCGGTTTTTGAGCGGGGCATCAGAGATTTTCTGGCAGTATGTAATATAGTAAAGACCTTTAGAAATATCCGTATTCTCCAGATTGCACCACGTCCTTATGATTTCTGGACCACCATGTGCAACGAGGGCGAGCTTTTGGAGAAATTTAACATTCAGCTTTCTCCTATACCAATGCCTGAATTAATGGATGCAGTAAAGGCAGCCAAGGAAGAGGGCACAGAGGTCCAGAAGGTGGTAGCTTACTGCCGCGAGAAGATGGAAATCAAGGTTAAGGACGACGAGCTTGAGAATGTGGCAGCTCTCAAGGTTGGCATGTCCAACCTTATAAAGAAATACGGCTGTAATGCAGCAGCAATTCAGTGCTGGAATGCTCTCCAGTCTGAGCTGGGCATTATGCCATGTGCAGCCAATGCACTGTTAAATGATGAAGGGATTCCAGTAGTTTGTGAAACTGATATCCATGGTGCCATTACCGCACTTTTGGTGGAGGCAGCAGGCATGGGTGAAACCCGTTCCTTCTTTGCTGACTGGACTATTCGTCATCCTGATATTGAAAATGGCGAGCTTTTACAGCATTGTGGTCCTTGGCCAATTTCCATTGCCAAGGAAAAGGCTCAGCTTACATATCCATTAGCCTTTGACCATCCAGGTTCCCTGACTGCTGAGGCACGTCACGGTGATGTAACCCTTTGCCGCTTCGACGGTGACAACGGCGAATACTCCATGCTTCTTGGTAATGCTAAGGGTGTTGAGGGGCCACGCTGCATGGGTACTTATCTTTGGATTGAGGTTGAAAACATTAAACGCTTGGAGGCTAAAGTGGTTGAAGGACCATATATCCACCATTGCGTAGGTATTCACAAGAATGTTGTGCCTGTACTTTATGAGGCATGTAAATACATTGGGGTAAAGCCGGATCTTTACGACCCAATAGAGGAAGAGGTTAAAGCGTATTTGAGAGGTGAGTAAGCTATGAATCTTGAAGCAAAGGCTTTGGATATCCGCAAGGATATTATCGAGCTGATTTATAGCGCAGGATGCGGCCATATTGGTGGCGACCTTAGTGTTACCGACATTTTGGTAGACCTGTACTATAAGCAGATGAATGTTGATCCAAACAAAATGGATGATCCAAACAGGGACCGTTTTGTTCTTAGCAAAGGACATTCTGTGGAGGCCCTTTACTGTGTACTGGCAGACAGGGGATTCTTTGACAAGAAGGAGCTTTTTGATACTTATTCCAAGCATTTGTCAAAGTACATCGGTCATCCAAATAACAAGATTAACGGTGTGGAAATGAATACTGGTTCCCTGGGACATGGTTTGTCCGTGGCTGTGGGGATGGCTATGGCCGGCAAGATGGATAAGCGTGATTATCGTGTTTATGCGGTTATGGGCGATGGCGAGATGGCAGAGGGCTCTAACTGGGAGGCAATTACTGCCGGTGCTCACTATGGACTTGATAATCTTACTGCCTTTGTTGACCGCAACAGACTTCAGATCTCTGGTACTACAGAGGAAGTTATGACCGCAGATGATCAGGAGGAGCGTTGGGCCGCTTTTGGCTGGAATGTGATTTCCATTCCTGGCAACAATATGGAAGCTATTGATAATGCAGTGGAAGAGGCAAAAAAGACTAAGGGTAAGCCAACTGTGATTATTGCAAATACCACTAAGGGCTGTGGCGTTTCCTTCATTGAAAACAAGGCAGCATGGCATCACAAGGTTCCTACTGAGGCTGAATATCAGCAGGCCCTTAAGGAGCTTGATGAAAGGAGGGCCCAGTTATGAACAAGATAGCTAATAAGCAGGTTATTAATGACGTTCTTTTGGAAGAATCTGCAAAGGATAAGGATATTATTGTTCTGTGCAGTGACTCCAGAGGCTCTGCAGGAATGAAATCCTATGCTGAGCAGCGTCCGGAGCAATTCGTGGAAGTAGGTATTGCCGAGCAGAATCTGGTGGGTATTTCCGCAGGTCTGGCTGCATGTGGCAAGAAGCCTTTTGCTGTATCACCAGCCAGCTTCCTTTCTACAAGAAGTATGGAGCAGGCCAAGGTGGATGTGGCATATTCCAATACTAATGTAAAGCTAATCGGTATCAGTGGCGGCGTAAGCTACGGAGCCTTGGGCATGACTCATCATTCTGCAACTGATATTGCAACTATGGGCTCTATGCCTAATATGCGGGTTTATCTCCCAAGTGATCGTTTCCAGACTGAGGCTTTGATAAGAAGCGTATTGAAGGATGAAAAGCCTGCATACATCCGCATTGGCCGTAATGCTGTTGAGGATGTATACGAAGAGGGCAATGTTCCTTTTGAACTGGATAAGGCTACATTGGTTAAGGATGGTACAGATGTTACCATTATAGCCTGCGGTGAGCTGGTGGGGGATGCCAAGGCTGCAGCTGAGGAATTGGCTGGCAAGGGTATTTCCACAAGAGTTCTTGATATGTATTGCATAAAGCCAATAGATAAGGATGCAATTATCAAGGCTGCCAAGGAAACTAAGCTCATCGTTACTGTGGAGGAGCACACCATGTATGGTGGCATGGGATCCATGGTGGCACAGATTACTGCAGCCAATGCTCCTGTTAAGGTGATAAATCTGACTTTGCCGGATGCCCCAGTGGTAACTGGTAAATCAAGAGAAATATTCAAGTATTATGGCCTTGATGCAGAAGGTATTGTTAAAACAGTAACGGAGCAGCTGTGATATGGCTAAATACATTTTAGGAATAGATCAGAGTACCCAGGGAACCAAGGTTCTGCTCTTTGATGAAAATGGCAAGGCTGTATGTCGCGTGGACAAGGGCCATCGTCAGATAGTGGATGAACGGGGCTGGGTAGAGCATGATCCTGAAGAAATCTGGAAAAATCTTCTGGAAATTACCAAGGAGCTTTTAAGTGAAACCAAGGTCAGCTGCAAGGATATTGCTGCTGTTGGAATTAGCAACCAACGGGAAACAGCAGTAGCTTGGAACAGGGAAAGCGGAAAACCAGTGTACAACGCCATCGTGTGGCAGTGTGCCAGAGGTGCCGCTATCTGCCAAAGGCTGGACAAGGATGGCTTTGGTGAAAGGGTTAAGTCCCACACTGGACTGGCATTATCCCCATATTTTTCAGCTGCCAAGCTGGCCTGGATTATAGAAAATGTGGATGAAGCAAAATCCTTGATGGATCAGGATAAACTGGCCGTGGGGACCATGGACAGCTGGCTGGTTTACAAGCTCACTGGCGGTAAGATGCACAAGACCGATTATTCCAATGCATCCCGTACAGAGCTGTTTAATATCAACACTCTTAAATGGGATGAGGATATATGTAATGCCTTCGGTATAAAAGCCACGGCCCTACCTGAGGTTTGTGATTCCAATGCTCTTTATGGTGTTACGGATTTTGATGGACTGTTTGAGCGGCCAGTGCCTATTCACGGGGTATTTGGTGATTCTCATGCAGCCCTTTATGGCCAAGGCTGCCATTTGCCGGGCATGATCAAGGCCACCTATGGAACTGGCTCTTCTGTTATGATGAATATTGGTTCAAAGCCAATCAGCAGCCAAAAGGGCTTGGTTACTTCCCTGGCTTGGAGCCTTGATGGCAAGCCGGAGTACGTTCTTGAGGGCAATATCAACTACACTGGAGCTTCCATTACATGGCTCAAGGATAATGTTGAGCTAATAGAAAGTGCGGCGGAAACGGCGGCTTTGGCCAAAAAGGCAAATCCTGCGGATAAAACCTACTTTGTTCCAGCTTTTTCCGGACTTGGTGCTCCTTATTGGGACAGCGAGGCTACGGGGATGTTTACTGGCATTACCCGCGTAACGGGTAAGTCGGAGCTGGTAAAAGCGGTGGTGGATTCCATAGCATATCAGATTTCCGATATTGCCACCCTTATGGAGGAAGAATCGGGTAAGACGCTGAAGGGACTGCGGGTAGATGGTGGTCCTACCAGAAATGATTATCTGATGCAGTTCCAGGCCGACATTTTAGATAGGCCAGTGGAGGTTCCGGATTCCGAGGAGCTTTCTGCTATGGGGGCTGCCTATGCTGCGGGAATTTCTGTAGGAATTTATGAAAATAAGAAGGTTTTTGACGGTATATCTCGAATTACTTATGTGTCGGGTATGAGTCAGGACCGTAGAGACCAACTTAAATCGGGTTGGGAGAGCTCAATAAGGAGAACATTGGCTCGTACATGATATTATTGGATTTAGCAGGGAGCCTAAACCTGATAAATCATAAACGTTTTCCAATTATATCTTAAAGGAGGAAAAAAATAAGATGGGTAAGTTCAAGAAAGTTTTGGCAATAGTAGCATCTCTTTGCATGATGATGATGCTGATTGCCGGCTGCGGTGCAGACAAGAAAGCTGCTGATGGAGGGGATAAGGCTGCTCTTAAGGGAGGCGGCTCCAACATTATTTATATCATCACTCCATCTCATTCCAATCCATTCTTCAAGACTGAGGCTGATGCAGCAGCTGCTAAGGCAAAGGCTCTTGGTTATGAAGTAAAGATGGTATCTCATGATGACGATGCAACAAAGCAGTCTGAGCTGTTCGAGAATGCTATTTCCGACAAGGCTGCTGCAATTATCTGCGATAACGCAGGTGCTGATGCAACCGTAGCAGCTGTTAAGAAGGCTCGTGAGGCTGGCATCCCTACTTTCCTGATTGACCGCGAGATTAATGCTAGCGGTGTTGCAATCTCCCAGATTGTAGCAAACAACTATCAGGGTGCAAAGGCTATTGCTGAGGCATTCGTTGAGAAGATGGGTGAAAAGGGCGAATATGCTGAGTTACTCGGTAAGGAGTCCGACACTAATGCAGGCGTTCGTTCCAAGGCATTCCATGAAGTTATTGACCAGTACAAAGACATGAAGATGGTTGCTCAGCAGACTGCAAACTGGGAGCAGACTGAAGGTTTCCAGAAGACTGAGACTATTCTCCAGTCCAACCCTAACATCAAGGGTATCATCTGCGGTAACGACACCATGGCTGTTGGTGCTGTAGCAGCTGTTAAGAATGCAGGCCTCCAGGGTAAGATCGCTATTATCGGCGTTGATGGTTCCGATGAGGCTGCTGCTGCAATTAAGGCTGGCGATATGACCGGTACTGCACTGCAGCAGGCTGCAAAAATCGCTGAAATGGCAGTTGAGCAGGCTGATAAGTACCTCAAGACTGGTTCCACTGGTCTCGATGAGAAGCAGCTTGTAGACTGCATTGCAATTACTGCAAAGAATGTTGACAAGCTCAAGACTTTCGTATACAAAGAGTAATTCTTAAGGTATAAAAAGCAAAGGTGAGGGTGGACAATAGGCGGTTCACCCTCTTTCCTTAGAAAATTGGAAAACGAGGAGTATACAATTATGAAGAAGAGAATTAGCTTAATTTTAATGATCTGTCTGGTAATGGTATTTTCTCTCACTGGCTGCGTTAAGGTAGTGCAGATCGGTCATGAGGATGAGGTTACCGGCAACAAGGCATTTAATGCTGCTGAGTCCGTTGAGGCTATTTGGGAGTCCCAGGCGGTTCCAGAGCTGAAGGAAAAGGCAGTAGAGTTGCCAAAGCTTCTTACTGAGGCTAATGGCACTTTAAAGTCCGTAGCAAGCAAGTACGGCAAGTATTCCATGGGTGATTCCGGTGAGCTGAGCTTTGTAGTAAAGGGCAAGGGTCAGGTTACTGAAGTTAACACCGAAAAGAAAGCTGGTTATATGGTCGTTCAGTTGGATGGATACAGCGGTCCTATGATTGTTAAGCTCCAGATTGGTAGCGTATTCAAGGGCGCAGCTATCCGTGACAGCCTCAGCTTTATTAAATATGAAGATTACACCAATCAGGTAGATTGGGCTAAAATATCACAGAGCATTCATGATGTTGTGGCAAAGGATGTAATTGCCCCTGCAAAGGTTACTGAGCTTAAGGGCAAGACCATCGAATTCACTGGTGCATTCACTGTTGATAAGCCAGATGAAATTCTCGTAACCCCAGCAGAATTAATTGTTAAGTAAAGGAGGCAACTGCAAATGGCAGTCAATATAACAAATGGGCCTGATGTTTGCCTTCATGCTGAAAAAATCAGCAAGATTTATCCTGGTACCAAAGCCTTGGATGAGGTTTCCTTCAATGTGTACAAGGGCAAGGTAAACGTACTCATCGGTGAAAATGGTGCTGGTAAATCCACCCTTATGAAAATCATAGCCGGAATTGAGCAGGAGTCTGAAGGCGAGCTGTTCATGGGTGAGGAGAAGGTTCATTTTGATGATGTAACTGAGGCCAGAGAACATGGTATCGGCATTATTCATCAGGAGCTGAATTTGTTCCCTAACCTTGCGGTATATCAGAATATTTTTATGGCCAAGGAGCGCAAAAAAGGCACCGTTGGTCTGGACAATGAATATCATGTAAAGGAAACCAAGCGGATAATGGAAAAGCTCCAGCATCCAATTGATCCTTATACTATCGTAGGCGATTTGCGTGTAGGTCAGCAGCAGATGATTGAGATTGCCCGTAATCTGATTCAGGATGATCTTAAAATTCTGATTATGGATGAGCCTACATCCTCCCTTAGTGAGCAGGAGGTACAGGTTCTCTTTAAGATTATGCGTGAGCTGACAGCAGAAGGTATTTCCATTGTCTATATTTCCCATCGTCTTGAAGAAATCATGCAGATTGGTGATTATGTAACCGTTCTTCGTGATGGTAAGCTGGTTGATAGTGCAGCCGTTAAGGATATTGATATTTCCTGGATTGTACAGAAAATGGTAGGTAAGGGAAAAAGTTATCCTAAGCGGGCTGGCAATATTGATTGGTCTAAGCGAGAGACTGTTCTTGAGGTTAAGGATTTGTCACTGCCTAAGAAGGGCGGTGGCTGGCTCCTTGATAAGGTCAGCTTCCAGCTTAAGAAGGGTGAAATCCTTGGTATTTACGGGCTTATGGGTGCTGGACGTACTGAGATATTCGAGTGTATTATGGGACTTCGCCCAGAGCACACCGGTGAGGTTATACTTAACGGCGAGACCTTGAAGATTAATAGTATCACTGAGCAGATTGATCGTGGCTTTGCTCTTATTCCGGAGGACAGACAGCGCGAAGGTCTTGTTCAGACTATGGACATTGGTAAGAATCTGTCCTTGTCCAGCTTGAAAAATTATGCTAAAGGTATTTTCCTCAAGAGTAATGAGGAAGAATCCAATATTGACAAGATAATCGATGAAATTCACATTAAGGTTGCGGATAAACGCCTGCCAATTCTTTCCCTGTCTGGTGGTAATCAGCAGAAGGTAGTTATTGGTAAGGGCATCATGACTAATCCAAAGATTCTTCTTCTGGATGAGCCATCCCGTGGTATCGATATCGGTGCCAAGACCGATGTATTTGAAATAATGAATCATTTCGCCGATGCAGGTCTTTCATTATTGGTTGTTTCCTCTGAGCTGGAGGAGATTAAATCCATTGCAGACCGCATCATCGTTCTCTCCAACGGTATCAAGACTGCAGAGCTTGCAGGAGATGAAATCACTGAGGACAGACTGGTTATGGCTTCCTATGAGGGGCATAACTCTGGGAAGAAGAATTAAAGAAGGGTGGATAACTTAAAATGTTTAAAGATAAAACATCATTGATGATGACCCTCCTGAAGGGCCGTACCTTGATTGTATTGGTGCTCCTGCTGATTTTCTTCAGCGTTGCAAATGAGAATTTCCTTTCTACTAATACCTTGCTGCTGTTGGCTAAGCACGTAGCACTCTATGGTATTTTGGCTATCGGCATGACCTACGTAATTATTACGGGCGGTATCGACTTGTCAGTAGGTGCCGTGGTTGGTTTGGCCGGCATGATTGCCGGCGGTATGATTCAGAATGGTGTAACTCTCCAGTTTGCCGGAGTAACCCTTTACTTCAGCGTTCCTATGGTAGTTATTCTCACCATTGTGGTTGGTGCCTTTATTGGTTGGCTCAACGGTATCATCATTACCAAGTTTGGCGTAGCTCCATTTATTGCAACCTTGGGTACCATGTACATGGCCCGTGGTTGGGCAATGCTTCACTCCAACGGTGCAACCTATTCCAGCCTTGCTGGTAATGAGGCTCTGGGAAATACCGGCTTCAGCTTCTTCGGCAGCCGTATTGCTGAGATTCCTGTTGGTGCTTTGATTTTGGTGGTAATTGCTATTATCGCTCATATCCTTTTGAAAAAGACCGTATTCGGTTGGCACATCTTTGCCATCGGTGGTAACGAGAAGGCTGCAAAGCTTTCTGGTGTAAAGGTTGATAAGGTTAAAATTCTGGTATACATTTTCTCCGCAGTATGCGCCGCTATCGTAGGTCTTATTACTGCATCCCAGCTGGAGGCAGCACATCCTGCCACTGGTGAGACTTGGGAAATGAACGCCATCGCTGCGGCTGTACTTGGTGGTACTTCCATGGCCGGTGGTATTGGTACTATTGGCGGAACCATCGTCGGTGCTTTCGTTATCGGTGTTATTTCCGATGGTATGGTTATGTGCGGTGTATCCGAGTTCTGGCAGATGATTATCAAGGGTCTTGTAATTATTCTGGCCGTAATCATTGACCAGTTCCAGCGGAACATGGAGGCTAAGATGGCTCTCCAGGCCCGCAACGAGTCCAAGGACTAATTTGAAAGCAGAAAGCTACGAGGCGATTATTATGAAAAAGACTGGTATTTTAAATGCTGACCTTTCCTATCTTGTTGCTGGTTTAGGTCACAAGGATTTGGTTATGATTGGTGATGCCGGGATGCCAATTCCTGAAGGTGTTACTATTGTAGATATGGCACTTGTTCCTGGAATTCCAACCTTTAAGCAGACTCTTGATGCTCTGCTTACTGAGATGGAAGTAGAATACTATTTTTTGGCTGATGAGATGGATGACAAAAATCCTGCTCTTAAGGCCTATGTGGGAGAGAAGCTCCCTGGTATTGAGCATGAATCCATGCCTCACGATGCTTTAAAGGAATTTTCCGCACAGGTGAAATTCGCTATCCGCACTGGTGAGTTTAGTCCTTATGCCAATGTTATTTTGAGGGCTGGTGTAGTATTTTAAAGGGGACTGCTATGAAGGTAAACATAAAGAAAATCAGTGAATTATCTGGTTTTTCTGTAGCAACGGTTTCCAATGCCCTTAGTAACAAGCGGGGAGTAAATAAGGATACAGCTGAAAAAATCATCAAAATAGCCCGGGAAAACGGGTATATCAAGGATGAAAAAATTAAGCGAATCAAGATGGTTACTTACCGCGATAGTGGAGAGGTCTTTACTGAATCACCATTTTTTTCCACCCTGCTGGACAGCATTGAGGCTGAAAGCAGGCGTTCGGGCTACGATGTTTCTATTGTCAATCTTTACCGGCATCATAGCGATTTTGAGGACAATGTTCGTGAGTTATTAAATGATACCGCATCAGCAGTATTGCTGGTGGGAACTGAAATGAATGAGGAGGATGCCCATATATTTCAGAATGCCAGCATACCACTGGTGATGGTTGATAATTATTTTGAATCGCTGAAATTTGATACTGTTCTCATGGACAATGAGGATTCTGTAGCAAAGGCAGTAAAGTATCTTTTGGAGAATGGTCACACCAAGATTGGTTATCTCCAGGGGGATACCCGGATCAGAAACTTTGTTGCCAGAGGGCGAAGCTTTAATCGGACATTGTGGGAAAATGGTTTTACTGTGGACAAGAATCTGGTGTTCAACGTAAAACCCAATGTGGTGGGTGCCTTCGAGGGGCTAAACCGTTACATTGCAGAAGGCAGAGAAATGCCAACCGCTTTTTTCGCCGATAATGATATGATTGCTTTGGGGGCCATGCAGGCATTACAGAAAAATGGGTTTTCCATCCCCGAAGACGTATCAATAATCGGCTTCGATGATATTACATTGGGAGAGGCCTTCTCTCCTGGGCTGACTACCATAAGTGTGGATATCAAGGCTATGGGACGCCTTGCTGTTCGCCGCTTGGTGGAGCAGATCCAAAACCGCGACGAGGCCCATTCATGCACCAGACTATATAATAATCTGGTTATTAGGGGCAGCGTGGGTAAATTGAAAAAATAAGGTGATTATATGAAGATTGCAGTTATTGGTTCAACTAATATGGATGTTGTATCCTACACTGATAAAATTCCCGAGGCTGGTGAGACCAGAGAAGCCACTGGCTTTCATACCGCTTGCGGTGGTAAGGGCGCAAATCAGGCTGTGGCTGCCGGCAAATTGGGTGCTGATGTAATGATGGTTACCGCAATTGGCGATGACCTTTTCGGTGAAAAGTCCATGGACAATTTTCTGGAGAATAACATCAATACAGATTATGTATGGACAGCCACTGGTGTAGCCAATGGTGTAGCAACTATTTTGGTGGATGAGTCTTCACAGAATCGTATTCTCATTCATAAGGGGGCAAATGCCTGCCTTACTCCTGAGGTCATTGAGGATGCTGAGGATGCTCTGAAGGAATGCGGACTTATAGTGTTGCAGCTGGAGGTGCCATTGGAGACGGTTTATGCCGCCATCGATATGGGTAAAAAGCATAATGTGCCTGTTCTTCTTAACCCAGCTCCAGCCAGCAAGGAGCTTTCTATTGAGAAGGCTTGTCTTTGCGATTTCTTTGTGCCAAATGAAACTGAGCTGTCTATTCTGACCGGCATGCCAACCAATACTCTTGAGGAGATTAAGGCTGCAGCTCAGACCTTGGTGGATAAGGGCTTAAAAAACGTAATCGTGACAATGGGTTCCAAGGGCTCCATGTGGCTTACCAAGGAGGATTATCTGGTGGTTCCTGCTGTTAAAGTCGATGCAGTGGATACCACTGGTGCCGGTGATTCCTTTATTGGCTGCTTCGTGGAAAACTATTCACGGACCCAGAACATCCCTGAAGCCATGAAGGAGGCTTCACAGTACGCTTCCCTTAGCG
Source organism: Anaerovibrio lipolyticus LB2005 (assembly GCF_000621545.1). Classification (GTDB taxonomy): domain Bacteria; phylum Bacillota; class Negativicutes; order Selenomonadales; family Selenomonadaceae; genus Anaerovibrio; species Anaerovibrio lipolyticus_A. Next base: position 188,086 of record NZ_JHYA01000001.1, on the reverse strand, counting down.
TAACCCGCAAGGGTACTCAGGATTCTTATCTTACAAGAGAAGAATTCGATAAGCTGAAGAAATAAATAGCGTAACATAAAATGCACACCCGTTTTGCTAGACTTTGTTTAGTAAGATGGGTGTGTTTTTATGAGTTTAAAACTGTATTTCAAGAAGTTTTATTTTATAACGCCATTGTTCAAATTTTTCTTCTTTAAGAAGAAAAATCTTCCAATTAGCGTTTCAACGAGCTGGGAGATATGCTCGCCAGCTGTTAAAGTTTGTTTCCCCCCACCTAAAGAGGAGGGGGACATCTTAAAGCTCGTTATATTGACACCGTGACGTTTTTTATATACAATAAAACTGACACGAAGTCATTTTTATAACGCAATTGTTGTCCCATGGAATATTTTAAGGTTTAAGGAGAAGGATATGCCAAAGGTTACAGAGGAATTTTTGCTGGCGAAACGGGAGGAAATTATTGATGCTTGTGCCCAACTGTATGAGACAATGAGTTTTAAGGATATAACCCTTAAAGAAATTGCCAATGCCACTTCCCTTAATCGTACATCAATATATAATTATTTTGATACGAAAGAGGAAATTTTTCTGGCGTATATGCAAAAAGAGTACGAGTTATGGATAGAAGACCTGGAAAATCTGTGCAGAAATAATAAGGAGCTTTCCAGGGATGAGCTGGCTGATAAGCTGGCAAAAACTCTGGAAAGGCGTGGAAAGCTGCTTAAGCTGATGACCATGAACCACTTCGACATGGAGGGAAACAGCAGGTATGAAAGCCTTGTGGAATTCAAAAAGGTATATGGTAATTCAATTAGGGCGGTAAAGAATTGTCTTGATAAGTTCTGTCAGGATATGAACGAGGACGCCAAACGGGAATTTTTGTATGTATTTTTCCCTTTTATTTATGGTATTTACCCCTATGTAGAGATCAATGAAAAGCAAAGGGAAGCCATGGATGAGGCTAAAGTGGGTTTTGTATATCACTCAGTATATGAAATAAGCTATAATTGCCTAAAAAAGCTACTGAACTGTTGAAGTAGAAAAAATCAATAAGAAAGGCAGGAAATGTATTGGAAGCTAAGGTGAGAAGCCATGGATAGACGAGAGTTTTTAAAGGTCACTAGTATGGGGGCTATTACCCTGTTTCTTTCAGGATGTGGTCTCTCAGGTCTGACAGGAAAAAATAAGAATAAGACAACTGAGGTGCCTGCAAAGGGCAGTGTATCAGGAGGGAAAAATATGAAAATAGTAGTTATAACATCAAGTCCTCATCCTAAAAATGAATCCACATCTATATACTTGGCTGACCGTTTTACCGAGGGCGCAAAAAGTGCAGGGCATGAGGTATTTGCCTTTGATGCGGCCAACGAGGACACCCATCCGTGTCGGGGCTGTGACAAGTGCGGTATGGATGGCCCATGTGTATTTAAGGACGCTATTGAAAATACACTTATGCCGAAAATGCTGGAGGCGGACCTTATCGTGCTGACTACGCCATTGTATTATTTTGGTATGTCAGCTCAGCTGAAGATAATAGTAGACCGGTTCTATTCCCGTACGGAAAAGCTTCACAGGAAAAAGTCTATAATGATGGCCACTGCTTATAACAGTGCTGACTGGACCATGGAGGCCCTGTCCAATCATTATGATACCTTGGTTCGTTATATGGAATGGACTGATGTGGGGCAGGTATGGGCAACAGGCTGTGGGGCACGCTCTTTGGTAGAGCGTTCTGAGTTTGCAGATGTGGCCTACAAGATAGGAGCTAATCTGTAAATCCTATAAAATATTAAAACTCCCGGATAATTATGATGTCTGGGAGCTTTTCATTTTTTTAGGTTTATATGCAGCTGAAGCAGGGGGACTTTTTGAAGTGAGGAAAAATTAGTGATAATAAATATAGAGAAAATTTCGAAAAGACTAAAAAACTTGGAAAACATAACTTTTTTTCTTATAATATTAGGTAGGGCATTTATACAAAAAAGACTGTAGGCACTCAATGGTGTCCACAGTCCTTTATTAATATATTTGCCATTTATTTAAAATAAATTACAAAGGCTTTTTAGTGATCATAGGATTCATTGGATTATGACCGCCAGCGGCAGCTAATTCATCCAGTTCTTCCCAAGAGAGTTCTCTCTTTTGCTTGCGCATTTCATGGAGATGGGCCTTGAGACTGGTCTTAACATTGCTGAGGTGTGAAAAATCCGTATTCATTAATTCATCCTGGATACTCATAATATTCACTCCCATCTTTTTAGTAGTTCTTATTTTACCATAACATACGACTCATGGGCAGGAGTATTACAAAAAAATATAAAAATTGTGAGGATTTACAATGAAAATTTACTTCTACTTAGGGGTAGGCATTATTATTACGCTGATTGTAACATTATTTGGCTATAGCGTTTATTTAAATAATCGTGGTGAAAATCAGATTGCTGAGCGCATGTCCAATCATCATTTGCCACTTACTGGTGTAAAAGTTCAGGAACGAAGTCTAATGCCTGTTGTTGAACTGGATTTGGTGAACCTGTACTCAAAGGATATGACGGATGTAATGGCTCTGGAGAACGGTCGGGTTATCCAGCTGTTTGTTGAGAAAAATAGCCAGGTTGCTAAGGGAAGCCCTATCATAGAGCTGGTTGATGAGGATATACCGCTTAAAATACGGCAGGCCGACAGTGATATTTTTGAAGCAGAAGCTCAGCTGGTTAAGGCGAGAAATACCTATAACCGTTATAGCCAATTACTTGAAAGCTCGGCGATTTCCCTTGAGAAATTCGACGAGGCGGAGGCTGCATATAAGGCAGCCCAGGCTAGATTGGCCAATTATGAGGCACAACGGGAACAGCTTTTGGTAAGGCAGTCACGGGAAATTATAAATTCTCCTATTGATGGAGAAATATTAAGTCTTTATCAGACGGTGGGAGCTTATGTAAAGGCTGGTACACCGGTAGCCTTGGTAGGCGATTTTTCTCATCTTAATTTTACTTCCACTTTAAAGGATATATATACCAAGCATCTATATGTGGGACGGGAATTTGATCTTACTATCAGAGAAGGCGAGGGCCTTCAGAAGTCCTATGGAGCAAAAATATCCTCTGGAAATTTGGGCGAAGATCAGGTCTTTCGTGCAAAGGTTGAGAAGATTACCCCTGATTTAAGTGAACCTGCCTCTATACGTCAGGTGGTATGGAGTATAGATAATAGGGTGGGCTTGCTGGAGCCGGGAGCATATAGCAAGCTGTGCCTTCAATCTAACTTACCACATAAATGTTTGACGGTACCAGTAGGAGCATTTATAAATGAAAATAAAACTCAGGTGGCTGTGATGGATGAGGATGGCCGTTTGGCTATACGGAGTGTTGAAATCGGTGTAACTGATGGCAAATATGTTGAAGTAAAATCGGGACTTCAGGCTGGAGATATAGTTATTACTTCAGATACAGAGGGAATTGAGGAAGGAACGCAGATTGATATTGTATTGGAGGATAACTGATCATGACAGATGGTAGCAAATTTTTTAGCCGGGCGGCATTAGATAAGCTACGTTCCCCGGACAGATTGGATGCCCTCTTGCCCATAACCACCCCTATTGGCTGGATGGGCTTATTGGCTGTGGGCTTATTATTGCTGTCCATTGTTATATGGTCAATTTTCGGTTCTCTCACTGTCAGAGCTGATGGTGTGGGAATGATTATTGATTATGGTGGTGTTACTAATGTTACTCATGTTGCTGGGGGAAAGGTGGCTAGCGTTCATGTGCGGGAAGGCTCCCATATTAAGAAGGGGGATTTGATTGCCCGTTTGGAGCAGTCAGACCAGTCCGCAGACACCAATATTGCAAAATTTGAATCAGAGTTGGCCAGCAATATGCGTGATACCTCCAGTCAGGTATATCAATATCGGGCAAAGCTGTATAAGCAGCAGCTGGCCCGGGATGTAACCAGTGATTATGACGGCATAGTAGATGAAGTGATGGTTCGCAAGGGAAGTATTATCGATAGCGGCAGTCCTATCTGCAGTGTTCGTCTTACCCAAAAGAATGCCGATTTAATGGGGGTGCTCTATGTTCCGGTGGACAAGGGCAAACGCATAGAAACCGGTCAGACTATTCAGATAGTACCAAGCGGTGTTGATGCGCAGGAATCCGGAAGCCTGGTGGGAGTAGTGCGCACTGTATCCAGTTACCCAGTATCTTTAAAGTCCGTTGAACAGCAGATTGGCAACCCAGAATTATCCCAGCGCCTTATGGCCAGTGGGCAGGGGGCAGTAATGGAGGTGCGTTTCATACTTGTAAGAGATGAAAATTCTCCTTCAGGGTATTTGTGGACCTCCGTGGTGGGACCTCACAAACCAGTTTCTGCAGGTAGCTTTTGTACAGGTTCTATTATTATTGAGCGTCGTCCTCCTATCGAAAAAGTATTTTATAAAATCAGCCAATGGCTGCGGAATAGGTGAGTCAGATGGCCTTTGAGTTCTTAGATAAACTTCATATTGGACAGGGAAATCGAGTGAAGGTACCAACCATTTTGCAGATGGAGGCCACCGAGTGTGGGGCTGCATGTCTGGCTATGGTATTGGCTCATTATGGCTTATGGATTCCCCTTGAAAAGCTGCGGGCTGAATGCGGCGTAAATCGTGATGGCAGCAAGGCCAGCAATATGTTGCGGGCGGCAAAGAGGCGTAATTGCGAGGTCCACGGCTACAGCTGGGAGGCGGAAAATATACGGGAGGAACCGGAGTTTCCCCTGATTATTCATTGGGAATTCAATCATTTCGTGGTTCTGGAGGGAATCATTAATGACAAGGTATATTTGAATGATCCGGCTTTGGGACGCCGTACTGTGGATTGGGAGGAATTTCTTTACTCTTATACAGGAATTGCCCTTGCTATTAAGCCAGGTCCGGGCTTTAAGCCGGAGGGCCATCGATACAATGTGTTTAAAGCTGTGGGAGAAAAGCTGTGGCAGGATAAATGGGGAATGTGTTTCCTCATTTTGTTAGGGCTCTTTATGATTATTCCCGGATTGGCATCACCAGTTTTCAGTCAGATATTTTTGGATGAAATTTTAACTAACAAACATCCTGATTGGATGCCAAATTTGTGCCTGGCCATGACTATATCCTTTGTGGTGTCAGCGGTGTTGACATGGCTTCGTTCCGTTATTTTGACCCGTTGGCAGCGGAAATTGACTCTGGCAGATTCATCCAGCTTTTTCTGGCATTTATTGAGATTGCCTATGCAGTTCTTTCACCAGCGATATGCTGCGGAGGTGGCAGGGCGCATCAGCATGAATGAGGCTGTGGCAGGAGTTTTATCCGGCAGTGCTGCTACTGCAGTGCTGGATGGATTTGTAGCACTATTTTTCTTATTGCTTTTATTGCAATACAACCTTACTCTTACCCTTATTGGTATTGTATTTCTCATGATGAATATTGGGGTGCTTTTGCTGACACGTCGGCATTTGACGGATTTGACCATGCGTATACAGCAGGATGCAGGCAAGGAGTATGGCGTAAGTATAAATGGTCTCACCATGATTGACAGTATCAAGGCCAATGGTAATGAGGGAGATTTCTTCATGAAATGGGCGGGATATAGGGCAAAGGTTTTGAATGGTATGCAGGAGACCCAAATCTGGATGCTGTCTGTGACTATGCTACCAACCCTGTTATCTGGCTTGAATGGAGCACTTATAATGACCTTTGGTGGCTTTTCCATTATGGATGGAGCCATGACGGCAGGTATGTTCGTGGCCTTTCAGCATTTGATGACGAATTTCCAGGCTCCTGTGAATAATCTGACGGGTCTTTATACCAGCCTTCAGACTACTGAAATGCAGATGCAGCGACTTAATGATGTGCGGTGCTATGGCGTAGATACCCTAAACTACCCAGATGAAGGCGAATATAGCATTGGCACCGATATATCGAAAGGCACATCAAGTGCTGAATCCAAAAAGCGGTTGTCTGGTGAGTTGACTATGGAGCATGTATCCTTTGGTTATAGTCCATTGGAGCCTCCTCTATTAAAAGATTTTAATCTTCATTTAAAGCCGGGGCATTGGGTGGCCATAGTGGGCTCATCCGGAAGTGGCAAATCTACGGTAGCCAAGCTGATTACAGGATTATATGAGGAATGGGATGGCCAGGTACTTTTTGATGGTATACCACGTCGCCAAATTCCCCGCAATGTTATAACCTCATCCCTGGCTGCTGTTGATCAGGATATTTTTCAGATAACTGGAACTGTAGCTCAGAATATATCCCTTTTTGATGATTCCTTACGTCAAAGTGATATTATTCACGGAGCTATGGATGCCTGCATTCATGATGATATCCTTCAATTGGATGGTGGTTATGATGCCAAGGTGGCAGAAAGTGGACTGAATTTCAGTGGCGGACAGCGTCAACGGCTGGAAATAGCCCGGTCGTTGGCAGTTAATCCTTCGCTGTTGATACTAGATGAAGCTACTAGTGCTCTGGATCCGGTTGTTGAGGAGCAGGTGCTTGCCAATATTCGTCATCGTGGCTGCTCCTGTGTTGTTATTGCCCATCGCCTGTCTACTATTCGGGACGCAGATGAAATAATTGTTTTGGAAAAAGGCCAAGTGGTAGAACGGGGACGCCATCGTGATATGATGAAGCATGATGGCCCGTATCGTAGGCTGATTGAAGAACGGGACAGTAAATAATTTTTTAGTGAGTTGTGATATATGGAACTACAAGCGGGAAAACGCTGGCGATTGAAAAATGAAGATGAATATCTGCTGGTGCAGCAAGGCGTGGTAGAAGTCTATGCCGTTACGGCAAGTCAGGAATCTTATCGCCAGGAATACCTTTTTCCATTAAAGGCGGGACAGGCAGTTTTTCCCGCATTTGATGAATTTGGGGAAATAGATATACTCATATATGCGCTGGAGGACTGTCAGCTTCAAGTAGAAAAATTAGCTAATTCTTCCAAGGAAACCTTGTACTTGCAAATGCAGGAATGGTTTAAGCAGCTTTCTGGCATTAGATGGATAAAAAGCTTGGCTGATTTAGGTGATAACAGCCTGGACCAGAATGGAATGCTGCTGGACGAAGATATTGCATCCTCCAGTGATTTGCTAAAGTGTTTTGAAGAAAAACAGCGAATTTTCTCTATGCTTCAAGGTATTCGCTTTTTGTCTGCAGATAAACGGCTGGAGCGGCGACAGAATATCATTAGCCACCAAAAACAGCGGTTGGTCAATGATGCTATCGATAATCTGTTGGGAGAAGAAGAGATATTTTATGAGGAACGGAATACGGAGCAACGTACCAAAAATCTGGAGGAAGCCAGCTTTATTATACATTTGGTACAAAAATCTCTGCTCATGGGGCAATCGGATATAAGTATTCCTCCTGAAAGAGTTAAAAAGCTGGATAGTATTGGCCTTATCCGACGGGTAGCCCAAAAGGCAAATGTTCAGTTGCGTCTGATTAAGCTGGAAAAGGACTGGTATACCAAGGATTGTGGCACTATGATAGGATATTATGGCGCAAAAAAGGAAATGGCGGCTATAATACCACAGGCACCCGGTCATTACAGGCTTATTACCAGATCTATGCCGGAGGGCATCAAAATAACTGAAGCTGAAGCCGATAAGCTGGATATGGATGCCTTTTTGTGTTATGCAGGTTTTCCGCTGCGCAAAATGCGACTTAGAGATTTGTTTCGGTTTATGTTCCGTCAGTGCTGGCGGATAGACTATCGGACAATCTTTGTGGTGAGCTTTTTTGCTGGTCTTATTCCTCTGATAACTCCCGTTATAACAGAAACGGTATTCCAAAACATAATACCTATTATGGATAGAGAGGGTCTGGTATCCGTTACTCAGGTCCTTATGGTAACCAGCTTTACTATGGCGGCACTTAGTATGATCCGTACAGTGTCGGTTATACGAATTAGTTCACACCTGGATATGTCCGTAGAAGCGGCATTATGGGGACGTCTCCTGAATATGCCGGAGAAATTTTTCCGCAGATTTACTACTGGTGAGCTGGCCAGCCGCATGCGAGGCTTTGAAGCCATAAAGGAAGTGCTCAGTGGAACCTTTGTGTCTACAGTTTTTAATACACTTTTTTCTTTTTGGAGCTTGCTGTTAATGTGTTGGTACAGCCTAAAGCTGACAGCCGTTGCCGTTGCGATTTGGGCTATTTGGTGTGTCATAACTGTGGTAATTTACTGGAGGGTACTGAGTTATCAACGTAAGCTGATTGCTGCTACCAATGCGGAGGCTGGTCTTGTCCAGCAAATATTTGCAGGATTAGGAAAATTTCGCGTTCATGGAGCAGAGGAGCAGGCGTATAATCTTTGGAGCAAAGTTTTTGGAGAAACTTGGCGTTGGAATCTAGCACTAAGGTGGCAGAACAATTATAATAGTATTGTAGGTGCGGCTCAGCCGTTTATCCTGACCATGGCTTTATATTATTTTGCAGTTTATGGTCTGCAGGATTCATCCCATGCTGTTGCAGATGCTGAAAAGGTGATTATTGGAATTGGTTATGCCCAGTTTTTGGCTTTTGAGGCGGCATTTACAGCTTTTAATGCCACATTGAATTCCGTGATCCCATTAATTGGAAAATTTTTCTCAATACAGCCTCATATAGAAAATTTGCGGCCGATATTGGAGGAAGTACCGGAAAATACTACTGATAAGGTGGAGTCTGATCCGTTATCTGGAGTTATCGAAGTGAGTCATTTATCCTTTGCTTATGGAGAGGATAATAAAGATGTACTCCACGATATTAGCTTTCAGATTGCAGCAGGTGAAAATGTGGCTATTGTGGGCCATTCAGGTTGTGGCAAATCTACCCTGGTGCGTTTGCTTTTGGGCTTTGAGAAGCCTAGAAGCGGGGCAATTTATTACGATGGACAGTCCTTGGCGGAATTGTCACTGCCGTCTGTTCGTTCCCAAATGGGTGTGGTTTTGCAAAATGGACAGCTTATGGCCGGAGATATTTTCACTAATATTGTAGGTCAGGCGGCCCTTACTCAGGATGATGCCTGGGCAGCTGCTGAAGCTGCGGGCATTGCTGATGATATTCGTGCTATGCCTATGGGAATGAATACGGTAATCAGCGAAGGCTCCGAGAATATTTCCGGAGGCCAGCGTCAACGAATTATGATTGCCAGGGCCCTTGCGGCAAAGCCTGCCATATTAATATTTGATGAAGCCACCAGTGCATTGGATAACCACACTCAGTCCATTGTTACTGAAAGCTTGAATAAGTTGAAAACAACTAGGCTGGTAATAGCTCATCGCCTGTCCACCATTAAGGAGTGTGACCGAATTCTGGTAATGGATAAGGGGACTCTGGTGGAAAGTGGCACTTATGATGAATTGTTAGCCAAAAATGGAATTTTTGCACAGCTGGTAAGGCGGCAAGTGGCTTAGGAGTGGGAAAGTATGGAAGAAAAGGATTGGAATATCATAGCCAAGGAAGCTCTGCAGAATGATTTGGCTTTTGATGAGCTATATGAACATTTTTTTCCCCGTATATATAATTTAATATATGCCAGGGTAAAGGATGCTGCCACTGCCGATGATATTGTCAGTGATGTTTTTGAAAAGATGGTAACTCATTTGGATAGCTTTGATAGCACCAAGGCTTCCTTTGCCACCTGGTTGAGCCGGATAGCGACCCGTACTTTGACGGATTATTATCGTTGGCAAAGCCATCGGCAAAATGTTGAATGGGATGATGTATTCTCACCTAAGGTGGATGACAAGGACGCCCCGGATGGGCAGCTGTTGGAGCAGGAGGGCAAGAAAGAGCTATTATTAGCCCTTGGAAAGCTTTCTGAACGAGAGCAGCAAATTGTTGAACTTAAATTTTGGGGAGATATGAGCAATAAAGAAATAGCTGAAACTCTCGGAATATCTTCGGCTAATGTAGGCGTCATTCTTTTCAGGGCCATGGGAACTATGCGGCAGATTTTGGGACGTGAATAATTATCACGAATTTTACGATATTATAGAAAACTGTAATAGATACAATGCTCAATCGTATATATAAATGTAGTAGGGGTTGTATGGAAAGGTAATTTCCATAGTTAATTTGTCGTTTATTTTTTTATATATAAAAGGAGGAAAAAACATGAGGGTATTAAATGTATTAAAGGTTTTCTTGGTAGCTGTAGTTATGGCAGTTGGTATTCAGGGGACAGCCTTTGCCGGGAGTCAGGATTTTACTCTGGTAAATGGCACTGGTAAAATTATTACCTACATTTATTTAAGTCCAACTCATGAAAACGAGTGGATTTATCAGGATGAGCTGGGACCTAACAGCGTTCTCTATCCGGGTCAGGACCTCTTTATTGGCTTCAGCCCAAGAGACGGAGTACAGTATTGGGATGTAAAGGTAGTGTATGACAATGGTGTTGAGGATTACTGGATGGGATTAGACCTCTTTAGGGTATACTCATTAACCATTCGTCCTGGTGGAGCTTCCAGTATTGAAATGATTTAACAAGGTTTGATTGTTATTGACCTGCACCTCCGACTAATTTATAATTGAACTATAAATTAGTCGGAGGTGTTTGTTTTGTCCTATATAAAACGCCATATTGAGCAAAGTCTTTTAAAAGCAAATAAATCATTCAAGGCTTTATTAGTTACAGGCTCACGACAGGTCGGAAAATCAACTCTACTAAAGGAAGTTTTTCCAGACCAAAATTACATAACTTTTGATAATCCATTGCTTTTATCTCAAGCTCAGAATGAGCCGGGGATGTTTTTTCTTAATCATCGTTGTCCTATTACTTTGGATGAAGTGCAATATATACAGGAGCTCTTTCCTTATATCAAAATAGAATGTGACAAAAGCAATGAAAGGGGATTATTTGCCTTGACTGGCTCTCAGTCATTCCAACTGATGAAGCATGTATCTGAATCATTAGCTGGACGGATTGCCATTTTCGAGCTTTCTGGACTATCTCTCCGGGAAATAGATGGAATAGATTTTAATCAACCTTTTATACCTAATAAGGAATATATTTCTAGTCGCAGTCATTCACGGAAAAGTCATTCCAATATATGGCAGCTAATACACAGAGGGAGTTATCCTGCTCTTTATGAAAATGATGTGGATTGGCAGATGTTCTATTCTTCTTATGTGCAAACTTACCTTAGCCGTGATGTCAATGATTTGACAAAAATAAAGGATCATATGAAATTTATGAGGTTTTTGACTGCCATGGCAGCCCGTACTGGTCAAATGCTTAATTACAGCAAGGTTGCTGAACAAGCTGATATCACTGCTGCTACTGCCAAAGAATGGACATATATTCTCGAAGCATCTGGACTTATATACATATTGCAACCATTCTCTAATTCTGCTTTGAGAAGAGCTATTAAAACACCTAAGCTCTATTTCCGTGACACAGGACTGGTATGCTTCCTCACCAAATATCAAAGTCCGGAAACAGCCATGAATGGAGCTATGGCAGGAGAACTGTTTGAAACCTTCGTGGTATCGGAAATCCTAAAATCATTTACTAACAGCGGTCTGGACTATCGGATGCAAGTTACCTATTATCGTGGTAAAGACAAATCAGCCAGCCGTGAATCCGAAATTGATCTGTTGATTGAGGATGGGGATGTCATATATCCTATAGAAATAAAAATGTCTGCAAACCCAAAACTGAGTATGACCAACACCTTTGATGTTATTGATAAAATAAAAGGTCGCCAACGCGGTTTGGGAACAATCCTCTGTATGTATGAACAGCCCTTATGGCTAAATGAACGTACCATAGCTTTACCTATTGATTACATTTAATTATTCATAAGCATTTTATGGACCTTGATGAATAAACAGCCACCATCCTAGCGGGTGGCTGTTTTTTTATCCTTAGTACCTTTATGTGCAAAATTTTGTATATTGGATTTGATATATTATGTTAAGGGAACGATAATTAGTATAAAGAATGCAGTTTTGACGTGAAATCAAATGACAACTTTGAATAATAAAAGCAGGTGATAATATGTATGGTAGCAAGAAAAAAGTGAATATGTGTATCCTTAATATATTGCGGGAGTATACGGATGAAAATAATGCCCTGACCCAGCAGGGCATTATTGACCATCTGGAAAAGGATTATGAAATTAAATGTGACCGGCGAACTGTTAAGTCATATATTGATGATTTAATAGATATGGGGTGGCAAATTGAACACGAAAAAGGAAAAGGAGAAGGAAAGGGCTACAAGCTGGTAGAAAGGGAATTTGATGATGCGGAATTGCGTATTTTGATTGACAGTATACTCTTTTCAAAAATAATACCCACTAAAACGGCAAAGAGGCTGATTAATAAGCTCAAGAACTTTGGTAGCAAATATTTTAAGGATAAGACTAAGCATATATGCAATTTGCCGAAGCTTAACCATACCATAAATACACAGGTAATGGGTGCATTGGATGTGATAATTGATGCCATCGCTACGGAAAAGAAAATTCAGTGTGTCTATAATGAGGTGGGTACTGATTTTAAATTACAACCTCAAAATGATGGTAATCCATATACCATAAATCCTTACCAGATGGTGGAAAATAACGGGAAATTTTATCTTGTGGGTAACATGGATCAATTTGACGATGTGATACATTTACGCATAGATAAAATGACTAATGTTAAGCTATTGGAGGAAAGACGCAAGGATTCAAAGGAACTTAAGGAATTTGACGCCAATGGCTTTAATTTATCCAAGCACATGGCGGAGCATATATCCATGTTTAGTGGAGAAAGTGATTGGGTTGAAATTAAAACAAGTCCTAAAATGATGACTACTCTCGTAGATTGGTTTGGGAAGAATTTCAACATAGTACAGGAGGATAAGGACTATATTGTAATTAGGGTTAAATGCAATCTAAAGGCTGTGAAGTACTGGGCCATACAATACGGTCCCAAGGTGGAGCTGCTGAAACCTGTGGATTTACGTAAGGAAATAAAAAAGGAAATAGACAGAATGTGGAGGAAATATAAAGATTAGCATTATTTGAAACAACTGAATTTTAAAAGAATAAGATTTGAGGAAATCTCTGGTGGTTAAAAACATCACCAGAGATTTTTATGATGTACAAAATTGTGCACATCGATTTTGTTATGCTTTATTCAATCCTAAAAGAATCTGTTTTATGTTTGGGAGGAGGGCATTATGGATTTAAAAGATTTCCATGTTCAGGTTAAAAAGGTGCGCCTGCGGCTTTTAAAGAATGCTCCTTATTTTGGCATGGCTTTAATAAAGCTGGCTAGAGTAAGAGAGTCATCAATACAGGACACTGCCTGGACAGATGGCAGGAGCATAGTTTTTTCAGAAGAGTTTATTAAAGAAATAACCCCGGAGCAATGTAATTTTGTTTTGCTCCATGAGCTGTATCATATTATTCTTCTTCATGTCTTTAGATTAAAGGACAGGGATCCGTTTTTCTGGAATTTGGCTGCGGATTTAAAGGTAAACAGAATTTTGGAAATAGATTCGGATTATTACGAGAAAATTGGTATACCACTGGATTTAAAGAAGGAATTTGGAATATTTGAACTGCCTGATATCTATAATGTTGAGTATTTCACAGTGGAAGAAATATATTCCCTGCTGGAAAATAACCCCAATATATCAAAATTCTTAAGGGATGATAAAGACGCTTATTATCAGGATATTAAAAGGTTTAAAGGAACATTGAAGGAATGGCAGATAAAAGAAGGACTGCGGGGGCTGGAGTCATATAAAGGTCACTCTCCTATTGGTCAGTATATGTTTGAAGAGGTATCAGCCTTGTTATCCACCAAAGTACCCTGGTACAAGCTGGTTAAAAGATTTCTGTCTTCTGCAACATCAGATGATACATCCTTTGCATCTCCCCTTCGGACCACTCTTTACAGAAAAATGATCCTTCCTGGGGAATATTTGGAAGAATGCAGGCTGGCGGATGTGGTAGTGGCAGTTGATACATCGGGTTCAATATCTAAGGCGGAGTTGGCAGATTTCTTTGGTCATATCAATAAAATGATAAAGGATTTTGAGATGACAGGAGTGATTATACAATGGTCACATGAAGTATATCCACCAATACCTATTAAAGAGTATAAGAACATAAAAATATCAGGCCGAGGTGGGACCTCACCGGCCAGGGCTCAGTACTATATAAGAAATAATTACAGCAATGCTAAATTAGTTATTTATCTCACAGATGGGGATTTTGAAAAGATAAAGGCTGAGAAAAATTCAATTTGGGTAATACCCCCTGATGGAACTACTGAAAATATTACCAACGGAATCGTTTCTCAAATGAAAAGTATTTAAAGGTTTGTATATGTGAATAGTGTTGCTGACGGAGGAGGAATTTGTTATGGATTTAAATATTCATGATTTTGCTGAGGTAATCAACTTCAATATAGATAATGGGATAAAGCGTTCTATTTTGGGCCTTGGTCCTTCTGGTATTGGTAAGTCAGCCATTGCCTATGATATAGCTCAGTCAAGAAATATGGGATTTATTGATTTAAGACTTCTTCTTTTTACGGAAACGGAGCTGAAGGGTATACCATTTCCTTCTGAGGATAATTTGCATACTATGTGGCTGCATAATGACATTCTTCCAAGGGAAGATAGGGATGGGGAAAGGGGAATTCTCTTGATTGAGGAAATTACCTCTGCTTCAAAGAGAGTGCAGGCCGCGGCTTATCAGCTGATCCATGACAGAAAGCTGGGCTCATATACCCTGCCTGAGGGCTGGTATATTGTTGCCTTGGGAAACAGGTTGGATGACAACGGAGTTTATACCGAAATGCCGGCCCCTTTGGCCAACAGATTTGAAATTCATAATATTTCCTATGATCTGGACCAGTGGAAAAGGGATTTTGCTTATCCAAATAAGATCAATGAGGCCGTAATAGCCTATCTTAATTTCAAGCCTGTGGCGTTTCATAATTTTGACCCCGAGGGTGAATCATTGCGATTTGCTTCCCCAAGGACCTGGGAGGCGGTTTCGGATATTATGAATACTGCAAAGTTGGATATAGGTAGCAAACTTCTAAGGGCCAAGATTGAAGCAAATATCGGGGAAACGGAGGCGGTGTCTTTTTTGGCATTTCTGAAGGAACGGGAAGCTGTGGATGTTGTTGATCAGATAATGGACGGGACCTACAAGGAGGTTCCGGAAAGGGATGATATAAAATATATCCTTATTTCATCATTGGTCTACAAACTTACAGAGGCAGGCTTACCAAAAGATAAATTTGTCAATGTAATCAATTATATGCTGTTAATGGATGCGGAATTTACAGCCTTGGCTATAGAAGATTTGAAGGCAGCAAATTCACCAACAGAGATTAACAGACTTCTGCTTATGGAGGTGGATTCTCCGGAACTGGAGCTATTTATAAGCAATAATAAGGCTCTCCTTGAATAATAAAGTGTTATAGGACAGTAAATATTGAGGTGATTAGAAATGGAATTTGTAAAAGGTTTTTTATCCAGGGAAGAGTTTAAGGCCGTATTTACAACGAAGAAATACCCTTTGGAAATATATCCCCTGACCAATTCCAGTTTTATATCAAAGCATGGTGTGCTGGAGGCAAGTGATTTTCAATATATGGGGCTGAAATTCATATATACGAAAACTTCTCCAATTAAAATGATAGTTTCCTGCAAGCCCTTTAAAAATAAAATACTTTCAGAAGGGGACTGGAAGGAGCTGCATCTGGATGAAATAAATGCCTTCTGGTGGCATCTGGTGGACAGCTGGTACGAGGAATATAAAGGTTTTCCAAGGGTTAAAAAGCTTAATTTTGCTCTTATGACAAGGGGGAAAAATAAGGCAATATTTAAGGATATTATTATCAAAGATGATGAGAAAATGAAAATTAAATTTACCAAGAGTACAGTTTTCCTGAATCTTCCCGTAAGTGATTATTCAGATGAGGAAATTTTGGATAGTGCCTGCAAGTTTTCGTCTTCCTTCGAAAACCTATGGCCTGGCAAGGGGATCGCAAATCATTTCAACAATTTCATCAAGACTGCAAATGGTGAGGATGCTTTGGGGATATTCAGTGATGAATTCAGAAAAACGAGAATAACCTCAGATTTATTTAATTCCTCCCATGTGGACCTCTATCTGCAAAATGCTTCCATGAAGAAGATATGGTTCGGCCGGGACACCGCAACGGTGTTTAATGTACCTTCCCTAAATGAAAAAATAGTGCTGCTGAACGGGAAAATACTGACAAAGAACATGTTTGAAAAATATTCCCTTATCACAATGGCAGAAGCATTGATTAAAGACAGAAAGGAGCATAATTATGGAGCTGGAGCCTGATGAGCGTAAGTTGAAGCCCTATTGTAAATACAGAAATTATATAAATGTGTCAAGAAGTGAATCATATAAAGGGTTGATAGTTCCGGCGTTCATGGAAGACCGGAGTGAAGCTGAGGCCATGCTCGAGGAGCACGAAGATTTTTATAGGGCAGCAGCAAAGGAAATTTTAAAGCTGAAGCTCCCCTTTATTAATCTTGGAATATCAAAAAATTCAGCAGTACCTGCAATAAAAAGGGGGCGGCTCAAGTGGGCAATTCCCCGTTATTCGCCCCTGGGGGAATTTCTTATTTCCCACCCCCTGGACACATCAACCAAGGCACATGTATTGATGATGACCACTCAAAATGAGGATGGCACCTATCCCTACGAATTGATAACCAAAAAGGATTTAAAGTGGTATCCTATACAATACTATAGAATCAAGGTATCAGGTGAAATGTTTACTCTGGCAATATCAAAAAAATATAACATGCTTATGATTTTAAAGGGAAGAAATGTGTTAAAGGTAGATGACCCAATGTGGGAAAAGGTTATAACTAAGGCTACTATGATGTTTGCACTGTAAGGGAGGAAATGACAATGCTGGTATGGATATTAATTATATTGGCACTCATTATTAAAGTCGCCTTTTTCTTATCACTGGCTAAATGTCCATTTTGGTTGATATATCTGATTTGCTCAGATGATGAGGTTAGGGAATGGTTTTAGGGGTAAAGGAATTTTAAGATGTTTGTAGAATGGTACAGATGATAATATTTTTTATTGAAACGTGCGAGAGAATAGGAGGATTTTTTATGTCCAATGAGTATCAATTTCCTTTTGGTGAATATGTGCATCCAGTGGTTCAGGAGGATAGGACCCCTAAAAAAGTTTTTGTTTTGGGTGTTTATGCCAGTGCAGTCCACGCAAAGTGGGTTGATAAGAACGGTAAAATAGCATGTAAGGCGTTGGCTGTAGCCAGTGAGCCGAGAATTTTCTGGGATGGTAATGAAAAGGAAGCGGAAGAAATAATTAAGAAAATCCGTGTGCCATCTGAAATGGGGCATCTTGAATTACCAGATGAAGATTTTAACGGACCATCCGCCAAGGCATTGGATGAAAGAATATTGGCTCCGTTGGGATTTGATAGAAAAGATGCGTGGTTGTGCGATTTGTTACCGGAGAGCAGGCTTAATCGTGGACAAATATCTGTAAAATCCAAAAAATATGATCCGTTTTTGGAAAAACTTGCAAATGAAGGCTTGAATGAGGTGACAGTTCCTAAAACACCAAAAAAGTTTTGCGGTAATGAACGGGTTGAGGAGATTACCAAAGAGTTACTGGAATCTCAGGCAGATTTGCTGATTTTACTTGGAGATAAGCCAATACAACAATACTTACATATAGTTGAAAAAGAATCATATAAAAGGCTTGATGATTACAAGAAAAATAACGGGTATGGCAAGTGCACCAATGTTGAAATTGGTGGAAAAATGATTAAAGTATTGCCTTTAGCCCACCCAAGACAAATCGCCAGATTGGGGAGAAGCAGTCAAAAATGGTATGCTATTCATCAGAAATGGTTGGCTGAAAAAAATAACAAGGGGTAATTGTACTAAAATGACCAGTGCTCCCAGGTGATAAAAAATCATCTGGGAGTTTTTATGTGCAGTTATTTGTACATTCACTTTGCTAAGATATAGCCACCAAATAAATCATCAGTGATTTGGAGGCGGTTATATGAAGGACAAGTATTATATAGTACCCCAGAAAAGCAGGCTTCTGTCTGATTTAGCTAAGGGTATGGAACTTAATGAAGATGAAGAAAGGTTTTTAAAGGGTGCCTTCATTCGTCATGTTGAAATATCCCTTAATAGCAGTATGTGGGAAATAGTTGTATGGTCCGGAAAGAAAATTCCAGAGAACATTATTGATCGGATTGCTGATTTTGTTGCAAGAAAGAATAGTCTGGCCAAAGTTATGATTTATCAGACTGTAATTTCATTGAAGGAATTGGCAGAGCAAAATTGGGAAAAAATGGTAGCTCAAGTTGCTGGAAACAATCAAAGCATAAGTCATATTTTACTGGAAACTAATCGCATTTATAAAGATTCCAGAATTATTTTGCAGGTTAACGGAGATTTCAGCAAGTACATGCTGGAGGAAAATAATGTATCTCTGGCCTTCTACGAAGCGGGGATCAAGATAATAGGCTATCCAATCTCCATAGAGTGTCAGTCCATATATGAGGAAATTGAAAATATATCCGTGGAAGAGGCTCTTCATGACACCAAGGAATATCAGGAGGCACTGGAGGCAGTCCGGACTCCAATAAGCAAAACAGCCCAGAGGGGCGGCTCCAAAGCAGATGGTGCTGCTTCTACTTATACAGGCGGAAAAAATAAATACAGTAGCAAAAAATCCCGTCATAAAAGGGGCAAAATTCATATTGGCAATGATGACAGCCCTTTGGTATTTGGTGAGGCTGTTATTGGCAGCATTACTCCTATTTCCCAGCTTGAAGGGGAAAAGAAGGATGTGGTGGTTCAGGGGGTAATTGTAAGTGTAGATGGCAAACAACTTCTGGAAACCAGTATGCTTCTTTTATCAGTGGCTGATGATACTGATGGCATGACTTGTAAAAGCTTTTTTAAAAAGCCTGAAGATTTCACCAAGGTTTTGGATCGCTTAAAGAAAGCCGTTAAGGCAGGTGGCACTGTCAAGTTAAGGGGCAGAATGCGCTACGATAAGTTTCTCAATGACAATGTTCTCTTTGTTGATAGTTTACTATTGGTGGATGTAGAAGCACGCCAGGACAAGGCAACTGAAAAGCGAGTAGAGCTTCATTGCCACACGAAAATGAGTGCCGGGGACGGTGTCGCTTCCGCTAAAAACTTAATAAAGACAGCTGCAAAATGGGGCTGGCCGGCCATAGCCATTACAGATCATGGTGTAGTGCAGGCTTTTCCAGAAGCCATGGATACGGTTTGGGGCAAGGAAAAACTGGACATTAAGATTATCTATGGTGTGGAAGGCTATTTGGTGCCTAATGATTACGATCTAAAAAATGCCAATCATATTATTATATTGGCAAAAAATCCAAATGGACTTCGCAATCTCTATAAGCTGATAACCTTGTCACATCTCCGTTTCTTCTATAGAGAGCCAAGACTGCCACGACAGCTGATTCAGGAATATAGGGAAGGTCTTATTATCGGGTCGGCTTGTGAAGCGGGTGAGCTTATCCGAGCCATTGTGGCGGAGCAAAGTGATGAGGAATTGCTTAAAATAGCTGATTTCTATGATTATCTTGAAATCCAGCCTATCGGCAACAATGAATTTCTTGTAAGAAGTGAAAAATTCCCCAACATAGAGGATGACAATGATCTTGTTAAGATCAATATGAAGGTGGCAGAACTGGCCAGAAAGTTGAACAAACCCCTTATTGCCACCTGCGATGTTCATTTTCTCAATCCTGAGGATCGGATATATCGTGCTATTGTCATGAAGGGCAAGGGGTTTCCCGATGCGGATTTACAGCCACCACTATATTTAAGAACCACGGAGGAAATGCTGGCAGAATTCCAGTATCTGGGAGAAGAGGACGCCTATGAGGCTGTTGTTACTAATCCAAGGAAAATCGCGGAAATGTGCGAGAAATTTAAGCCTATTCCGGATGAGCTGTATTCTCCAATGATTCCTGGGGCAGATGAGGAAATTACCTCCATGACCTACAACAAGGCCCAAAGCCTTTATGGTGATGTATTGCCGAAAATAGTTCAGGACCGGATTGATCAGGAGCTGAAGCCAATTATTGCTCATGGTTTTTCCGTGCTTTATCTAATTGCCCACAAGCTGGTGCGCAAGTCAAATCTAGACGGATATTTGGTGGGCTCCAGAGGATCTGTAGGTTCTTCCTTTGTGGCCACTATGACGGATATTACCGAGGTAAATCCTCTGCCACCTCATTGGCGCTGTCCGAACTGCAAGCATAGTGAGTTTATAACAGATGGTTCCTACGGCTGTGGCTATGATTTGCCGGATAAGGATTGCCCAATTTGCGGGACCAAAATGATGAAGGATGGTCACGAGATTCCTTTTGCAGTATTTCTAGGATTTGACGGGGACAAGGTTCCTGATATTGATTTAAATTTCTCCGGGGAGTATCAGCCAGTAGCCCACAGATATACCGAGGAGCTATTTGGCAAGGATAATGTATTTAGAGCCGGTTCCATTGGAACAATTGCTGAAAAAACAGCTCCCGCTTTTGTGCGCAATTATTATCGAGATAAAGGGCAGACTAAACATGAAGCATATATAAAGAAAATAGCAGCATCATGTACTGGTGTTAAACAAACCAGTGGACAGCATCCCGCAGGTATCATGGTAGTTCCAAGGGATATGGATGTTCATTTCTTTACTCCCTTGCAACATCCTGCTGGTGACAAAGCTGGCAATACAATTACAACACATTTTGATTATCATTCCATATCCAGCCGTTTGGTAAAGCTGGATATACTTGGACATGATGATCCAACGGTAATAAAGATGCTGGAGGATTTGACTCATCGTGATCCGAAGACAATTCCTTTTGATGATACTGCAACTCTTAGTTTATTTAGTAGCACAAAAGCATTGGGAATATCTGAGAAAGAGTTGGGGGCTAACTCTGGTACCTTTGGAATTCCGGAGTTTCGTACTGCCTTTACCCGCCAGATGATTGATGATACACATCCCAAATGCTTTTCAGATTTGGTGCGGATTTCTGGCTTTTCACATGGTACCAATGTATGGCTGGGGAATGCCCAAGATCTTATCAAGGCCGGAACTTGCACCCTTCAAAATGCTATTTCTGCAAGGGATGATATTATGATGTATCTCATACATAAAGGTGTAGATCCACTATTGGCCTTCAAAACTATGGAAAATGTGCGTAAAAACAGGGGCATTGCCCCAGATGTGGTGGAAATACTCAAAAAGGCTAGTATACCAGACTGGTATATTGAATCCTGTCAAAAAATAGAGTATCTGTTCCCACGAGCCCATGCTACGGCTTATGTTATGATGGCCTATCGAATTGCCTTCTGTAAGGTTCATTATCCTCTGGCGTATTATACGGCCTATTTTTCCATTAGGGCAGCGGCCTTTGATTCGGACATTATTACGAGAGGAAAGGATGCAGTGAAGCAGAAAATGGAGGAGATTGAGGCCATGGATTCACCCAGCGATGCTGATAATGCCTTGTATGTGGTGCTTCAGCTGGCCTGGGAAATGTACCTTCGGGGCTTTAAAGTAAAAAAGGTGGATTTATATAAATCCGGAGCCAACCGCTTTCAGATGGTTACGGAGGAAAATGCAGTATTGCCACCATTTACGACCCTAAACGGGCTTGGGGCCGTAGATGCCAAGGCCATTGTAGAAAAAAGGACAGAAGGTCCTTTTTTATCAATTGAAAACCTAAAAAAAAGAACTGGTATTAATAAAAAAAGTATTGAAGCACTGCGTTTGCATGGCTGTTTGGATGGCATGGATGAAAGTGACCAGATGACGCTGTTTTGAGTATTCCGGAAGGTGATTTTATGTATAAATGGAACAATAGAATACAGGAGTGGCAGGACATTATAAATGCTGCCATAGAGGATAAAAAGAAAATCCGATTTTTTTACAATGACCTGGGGACAGATCTTAAACTGCATCTGAACAGGCAGGAGCCATATATTGTAAGTCCCTATAAGGTGATTTCTGTTAATGAAAAGCTGTACTTAATTGGAAGTATTGAAGAATATGACGATATTGTTAATTTTCGGCTGGATAAGATGACTGAGGTGGAGCGCCTTGAAGAAACCAGTAGAGATATAAATGATAATCTGGCATTTGACAAAGCCCTGAGCTGTCCCATACATATGGCGGAAAAAATATATATGTTCAGTGGGGAAAGTGTTTGGGCTGAGATAAAGACCACACCTGATATGATGTGGGCCTTGACAGATTGGTTTGAGACCAATTTTTTAATCACAGAAGAATCTGATGAAAGTATAGTTGTGCTACTCAAATGTAACTATTCCGCCCTACGTCATTGGATACTCCAGTACGGCCCATATGTGGAGATACTATCCCCAATGGCATTGAGAGATCAGATAAAAATCGATGTGCAGGGGATGTGGGAGAAATACAAAGAGTGATATGGAAACTGCCAATCTTAGGGGAGCTAACCTTAGTAAATCTACCCTGATAGAAGCTACTCTTATTGGAGCTGATTTGCGTGAAGCAAGCCTAGAAGGGGCGGAACTGCGTGGAGCCTATATGGGCAGGGCTGATCTGCGTGATGCCCGTCTGAATGGAGCCCAATTGTATAGGGCCAGCTTGTATGGAGCTAATCTAAAGGGGGCAGACCTTCGGGAAGCAAATTTGAATAGAACGAACCTGGATTATACTGACCTGAGAGGTGTAGATATCCGGGGTGCGCGGGTGGAAATTGCAAATTTTGATTTTGTTGATATGCCATACCGTGTTGTACAGGCCGGTCCATTTGGTACCTTTAGAACTTATATTACATATAATATTGATGCTGACATAATCTACTGTCATGAATTCGGTAGCTTTGAGGGTTCGTTGGAGAGCTTTAAGCAATTTCTTGATAGGGTGTGTCCGTCAGCTTTTCCGGATGGGAGTGATAACCCGTGGCGGCAGGAATATATGGCATTTATTGCTATGTGTGAGTTATTAAAAAAAATAAAATTGCCAGAATGACAATTTTTTGGTGCATGTATTTCATATTGAACATACTAAATTGTTCGATGAATTTATCGAAACTTGTTGGAAGAATATGCGTATTAATGCTATAATCATCTTATATAAAGCGTGAAAGGATGTGGTGGTATGCCTACAATTACTCCTATTTCGGATTTACGAAATTATGGTAATGTTTTGGAAAAAGTTGAGGTTGGCAGTCCGGTATACCTTACCCGAAATGGGCGCGGTGCCTATAGTATTAGGGATATGGCGGATGAAGAAAACTTTCAGAAAGCTGAGGCAATGATTCAGCTTATGTGTGAGTTAAATGCTGGACTACGGTCAGCCGATGAAGAAGGATGGGTTTCTGAAGAAGAATTGGAGAAACAGCTTAAGCTCAGGAGGCATGGACGCAAATGAAATATCTTTTGCGGTATACACCAGAAGCAGCCAGAGACATGATGGATGTCTGGGATGGTGTTTATGAGGCCTCCAAGGATTATGATACTGCTGATAAATATGTGGATGAGCTTAGAGAATTAATTGCGGATAAGAAACAATTTCCTTTTTCTGGTGTAATGGTGAAATATCGTGGACTGTTTACAGGATTTTATGCTGTGCGTTATAAAAAGTATTTTGCTTTTTACCGGGTTCGGGGTAATAATATTGAGGTCGTGAGAATAATAATGGCCAAGCGTGATTTCATGAAAATTTTGTTTGGGGATGCAGAAGATTGAATAAAGGTAAAAATTCAGTTTGTGCCAAAATGGCACAAACTGCTGATGAATCAAAAAATACATATTTGATCCCAAAAACTACAATGTAAATATTTAAATATCAGACTCCCAGAATGTATAAAAATCATCTGGGAGTTTTAATGTGCATTATAATGTACATAGATTTTGATATATTATAACCAAGGATAGATAATTATGTAAGAAATGCATTACGGAGGTGCAATATAATGACAGATCAAAAGGATATTAGAACAGCAGGGCTGATGAAACGGCTTAAAGCATTGAAAGATAAGGTGGTAGAACGACGGGAGCAGTTTGAGAAATTAATGGAATTTGTAGAAAAAGAGACTGTATATCTCACAACTCCTGCGTCTACAAAATATCACCTTAATTGTGAGCAGGGATTATTGGAGCATAGCATCAATGTGGCGGAAACTATGCTGAAAATAAAAGCAGCAATTGCTCCGGAAATTTCCGATGAAAGTTGTGTAATCGTTGCTCTTATGCATGATTTGGGGAAAACGGGAATGCCAGGAAATCCTCTCTATATCAAAAATCCACCAGACAGCAAATACAAGAATCCGTATTACTGGAATGGAAACCTAACTTATTTGAGTGTTCCTGTGCGGAGTCTGTATTTGGTGGCACAAAGATTTCCGCTAACCGAGGAAGAGACACAGGCCATTGTATATCATGATGGACAGTATGTGGAGGATAACCGAAGTGTAGCGACCAATGAAACCCCTCTTACATTGTTATTACAGTATGCAGATACTTGGAGTGGATTTGTGTTGGAGAAATGAAATAGTCCGGTAAAGGAGGGGGCAAAATGAATACTAGGAGTGACTATAATAATGATATTAGTAAAAAGAGAGTATTTTTAGGTTTCCCGGAGCTGGATGATCTTATTTCAGGTGTACACAGTGGTGAACTAATATTGATAGCAGCCCGTCCATGTATGGGAAAAACAACATTTGCCAATAAAATAGTTACAAATTTGGCTATTAAGCACCAAAATGTAGCTTTCTTTTCACTGGAAAATGATACTTCGGGTATTACCGTAATTGAGTTGAGTAACAAAGCGCGCAGAATGAAGGAAGAAAGGGGCCTGGATTTAATTATCTTAGATTATCTCCAGCTTATACAGGGCGACATGGTTGAAGATGCCATGTGTAACCAACAGCAGGATTTCTCGGATATTTTCAGCTCACTAAAGTCAGTAGCCCGAGAATTAAATGTTCCGATTATAGTTTTGTCCCAATTACCTCGCAGTGTGGAACAACGTCCAACAAAGCGACCAAAGCTTGATGATGTGCGTGTATTTGGCAACTTGGAATTGGAAGCAGATATCATAATGTTTATGTATCGTGAAAATTTTTATTATCCCGAAACTAAAAACAAAAATATCACTGAGATTATCGTAGCTAAAAATCTGAGATGTTCTTTGGGGACGGTTAATTTGTTGATTTAGGAAAAATATCCTTCCTATAGAAGAACAGAAATAATATTACAGTAAGGAGAGTTATCATGATTGGTGCAATAATCGGTGACATTGTCGGTTCTCGTTTCGAATGGAATAATCACAAGAGTAAAGAATTCGAATTCCTTACAGATGAATGCTGCCCTACCGACGATAGTATAATGACATTGGCATTGGCAAAGGCAATATTGCTTAGTAAACCTGACTATAGTGATTTGCCAAAGAAGGCAATCGAGTGTATGCAGGAAGTTGGTCGTAAGTATCCTAACTGCGGATATGGTTGGCGATTCCGTGAATGGATGTTTTCTGATACTCCTAAGCCTTATAATAGTTATGGTAATGGATCTGCTATGCGCGTAAGTGCAGCAGGCATTGTAGC
Source organism: Anaerovibrio lipolyticus LB2005 (assembly GCF_000621545.1). GTDB lineage: Bacteria > Bacillota > Negativicutes > Selenomonadales > Selenomonadaceae > Anaerovibrio > Anaerovibrio lipolyticus_A. Next base: position 162,430 of record NZ_JHYA01000001.1, on the reverse strand, counting down.
AAACAGTATTGAAGAGGCTAAGGATATTGCTAAGAAAGTTACTGAAGTAACCCATAATCACCCTGAAGGCATTAAAGGGGCCGAGGCAACAGCAGTGGCGATTTACATGGCCAAATCTGGTAGTAGGCTTTTGGAAATCAGAGAATATATCAATGAGAACTACTACCCAATGAATTTTACTCTGGATGAAATCCGTCCTACATACAAGTTCGATGTGTCTTGCCAGGGGACAGTTCCACAAGCACTAATGGCATTCTTCGAATCAATAAATTTTGAAGATGCTATCCGAAATGCAATTTCTATTGGTGGCGACAGTGATACACTGGCCGCTATATGTGGAGGTGTAGCTGAGGCTTATTATGGAGTTCCAGTAGAAATAAGAAAACATGCACTTACTTTTCTGGATCAGCCGTTAATTAAGATTCTTAATACATTTGAGGATAGGTTTCCACCTAAAATTCGGTTAAAGATAGGTCAATAAATTTATGGCCCACTTGGAAGTTAATTACTTCTTAGTGGGCTTTTGGTTTGAGAAAGTTATGTGCGAAATAGTGTACATACCTTTTGCTAAGATATAGCCAAGAAGATAAGAAAAAGTAAAAAAATTATGGAGGTGTATCTTCTAAAGGGGAAAATTTGTAAAAGGATTTTATGATAGGGTGTAGAAAGTAAATGTTGAGTAACTTATAGGGTATTAATAAAACAAGTATTATAGAAAAAGATGCTGAAAATGGAGAATAATAAAGGCAATAGGGGTGACATCATGAATAAAAAGATGATTGAGCTTTTGGAGGAAGTTCGTATATTAGTTGCCTCACATCGGGCAGAAAACTTTAGAAATGGCAGAGAGTTTAATGTGTTTTATATTAACCGCATTGCTAGCAGAGAGGTACATATTTGCAGATTTTTAAGGGAGCTTTTAGATCCGATTGGAAGCCATGGGCAGGGGAGTATTTTTCTCAAAAAGTTTATAAGTATAGTGCTAAAACCAACTGGTATTGGATTTAGTGATGCGGAATATAATAATGCTAAGGTGCTTTGTGAGGAATTTATAGATAACTCGCGTCGAATAGACATGGTTATCCATATTGGCAATCGGTTATTCCCAATCGAGGTAAAGGTTTATGCAGAAGATCAGGCTAAGCAATGTCAGGACTATTATAATTATGCAGTGAAAAAAGACTCTGAGGCAAAGGTTTATTATTTAACATTGCATGAGCATGAACCTGGTAGTGAAAGCAAGGGAAAACTTTCATCGGAGCAATATCAATGTATTTCCTTTGAACAAGATATTCTCAATTGGTTGGGAGCAATCATTTCAGCAGAGGAAATAGAGCAGATATACTCTGTCAGAGAACTGTTAGTTCAATTTAGAAATGTTATCAGAGATTTAACCAGTAAAAGTGGAGGAAAATTGGCAATGGAAATAAAAGATAAAATCATGTCATCGCATGATAATTTAGTTGCTGCCATGGAGATAGCAAGCGTTTTACCGGATATTAAAGCAGATAAGATGCGGGAAGTATTTTCTGCAATTAAACAGTACATGGATAATAAGGGATATTCTAGTTGCATAGAAGCCTATTATGACCAGGCTGGAAAATACTATAAGGACAACAAAAACACTTGGCCAGGGTTGATATACATCATCCCGGTTAAGGATAAAAACTTAGAGGGTAAATTGGCATTGGTTTTTGAAATAATGGAGCATATCTATTTTGGCGTTTGTCCGCATAAGGCAAAGAAGTCAACTTATATGGAAGATTATGTTACAAATTGGTTGATGCCGGAGGATATAAAACTAGGTTCAAAAAGCAGTGTATGGTATTGGTGGAAATATTTGAATGAGAATAATGAAGTGAATTTTCGGAACTGCAATCAAGAATATTTAAGGCTGTTTGATGAAGCGGGATTTAAAGAATATATGAATACAGTTTTTTCAACAATAGATAGTGTAGTTGATGATATTTTTAAATTGAAATAGAGATGTGTGCATGGTGGAAAAAAGGATTATACTGGGCTTTGTAGAAGATATCCGAGGTAAAGTAATATACTGGCAGAAGGTAGGGAAGGTTATGGAAGGCACTGGAAATAAGCACTTGCTGAATATGTATATACTGAATATCTTGCGGGAGTATTCGGATGAGGATCATGCCCTTACACAGCAGGACATAATAAAGTTACTGGAAAAGGACTATGATATTACTTGTGATCGCCGTACTGTGGGTAGTCGCATCAAGGAACTGATAGAATTGGGCTGGGATATTGACAGTGGTCGAGGTTGCAAACTACTTTCTAGGGAGTTTGATGATTCTGAGCTGCGTATACTGATTGACAGCGTGCTGTTTTCAAAATCTATTTCCACAAGACAGGCCCAGAACTTGGTAAAGAAGCTGCAGGGCTTTGCTAGTAAGTATTTTAATGCCAAGGTTTCCCATGTATGCAATTTGCCAGAATTAAATAGAACGATAAACAGGCAGGCAATGTATTCATTGGAAATAATAAATGATGCCATAGCGGTAAAGAAGAAAATCGAGTTTATTTACAATGAAATGGGAACCGACTTTAAGCTCCATCCTAAGAGGCAGGAGCCCTATAAGGTTAATCCTTATCAGATAGTGGCCAATAATGGTAGATTTTATCTTATTGGAAATTATGACAAGTATGATAATGTCGCTCATTTTCGTATAGACAAAATGACGGACATAAAGCTTCTCGATGAAGTCATTAAGCCAAGAAAAGAGGTACCGGAACTAGCTACTGGATTGAATTTGCCAACTCATATGGCAGAGCACATCTATATGTTCAGCGGGGATAGCGTTTGGACTGAAATTAAAACTACGCCTGATATGATGGGGGATTTGGTAGATTGGTTTGGTACGGATTTCAAGATTGAGAAGAAAGATGAGTATATTATTGCCCGTATAAAGTGCAATTATTCGGCTCTAAGATATTGGGCACTTCAATTCGGTCCCTATGTGGAGATATTAAAGCCGGATAATCTGCGCCAACAGCTGCAATCCGATGCAAAGGCTTTGTGGGAGAAATACAAGGCATGACATAATTTTACAATGTGAATACAGAAATCATGGATTCCCAGATGAAAAAATCTGGGAATTTTTGTATATGCACGCTCTAATGTACATAATATTGTACATTAGATATTGTAGAATACATATAAAAGAAACAGATGATATTAAAAAAATATGGCTACTAAAAATGGAGGCGGGCAAAATGATTATCTACAAAGCTGAATTGATATATGAGTCCCTACAGTGTGGAAATAATGATAAGGAAACCTTGAATCCGGAAATTGATGATAAAAAAATTGTCCGCATTATTAATGATGTTAACGATGATCTTGGGTTTTGTTGCGGCCTAGATGACAACCTGAGTGTTGCGGTTGTTAGTGGTGAATACGGACGCTGGGATATAGTTTGGGCCTGCAATTTGGAAAAAATTACTTTAAAGGACTGTGAAAAGTGGCTTAAGAATCACTTTTTGGATAACTATGCCGTTAAAAAGGTGGTAGTGGATAATATTCACGAGATTTCAGTAAAAGAATTTAATAAACTTCTTGATAAGGCAAATGACAAGAACTTTTATAGTGGCTGGAATATAGTAAATAAGCTGGGGCTTGATTACTTTGAAAACAGACGGTTTCGTGTTCAAGAACATGTATATCGGCAGGAGAACATCACAAAAAGAAAAATTAAAAGCCTTGCTGATGAAATTATGGCTGATCAAAGTCTGTTGGAGGAGATTGACAGAATTTATTCCCGCCAGAATGAAAAGAAATATTATGGTAATCCCGTGCATTATGTTATTAAAGCTGGCACAGTACAGGCTGCTAATGATATTATTAGCCTTCTTGTTTTTGCATTGAAGGCAAATAAGCGGCTTCTGGGCGGACGGGTGAGCTATGTTAATAACATTAGTGAGCACTGCTATGATGATGAAGAATTTCAGCAAATGTTTAAAACGGGCAGAGGCTCGGCTGTGGCTATTGATATGAGTGGTACTGATGAAGATCATGGAGTGTATGCTTCGGCTTATCGGGAGGTAGTGGATTTTATTGCAAAGTCAGTGATGGATAACCAGCTTTATACACTTTGCTTTTTGGTGCAGATTTCTGAAAATCCTGGGTTTAGCAAAGGTCTTATTGCGTCTGTCCAGGAAGACATACACTTGATAGAAATCTGCGAAGGACGGGGAGATAAGGAACAGGCGGTCAATTACTTGGAAAAGCTTACAACAAAATCACAATTCAAGGCATCCCGGGAAGAATTGGAAAGGGCATTGCCATCCCAAACTAAGACCTTTACGGCAACTGAAGTATATAAAACCTATAATAAATGGTTTAGTAATGGGCTGAAAAGCAAAGCGTACAAAGCATATAAGGCAGTTGAAAAGGTTGCTATCAAAGAAAATAAGAAAGGAAACAAGCCTTATGAAGAACTTAAGAATATGGTGGGGCTTATGAATATAAAGGCGTTGGTGGACCAAATTATTAATACTGCCAAAATTAGACAGTCCAGAAGCAAATTGGGGCTGGATAACTACAATGTATCCCAGCACATGCTTTTTACCGGTAATCCGGGTAGTGCTAAAACCACGGTTGCCCGCCTTATGGCGGAAATTTTAAAACAGGAAGGTGTACTGGAAACTGGACATTTTGTGGAATGTGGCCGGGCCGATTTGGTAGGCAAATATGTGGGCTGGACAGCTCAAATCGTACAGAAAAAATTCCGTGAAGCCGTGGGAGGTATATTGTTTATTGATGAGGCCTATGCATTGGTGGATGATACAAATTCCTTTGGGGCGGAGGCCATAAATACCATTGTTCAGGAAATGGAGAACAGAAGGGATAATGTCATCGTTATTTTCGCTGGGTATCCCGATAAAATGGAGCATTTTTTGTCGGAAAATGAAGGGCTGAGAAGCCGTATCGCTTTTCATTTGGATTTTCCTGACTATAATGCTGAGGAGATGCTTCAAATTCTTGAGCTTATGGTAAAAAATAAGGGTTATGTAATTGACGATGAGGTGCGTGAAAAGTGTCTGGATATCTTCAAATGTGCTTGCGAACAATCGGAATTTGGCAATGGGCGTTTTGCCAGAAATCTTTTGGAACAGGCAATGATGAAGCAGTCAGATAGACTTATAAAAGAATCCAATGGCAAAAGGTTAAGCCGTAAGGATTTAACTTCTCTTACGGCAGAGGATTTTTCTGTAAATGCAGAAAAGATGTACAAAAAAACTAAGACTACAATCGGGTTTGTATAACTTTTCCAAACACACCAGCAGCCATGCCTTTCCTGAGTTAATCGAGCAGGGACTCCAAAATATAAATATACTTAAATAGGGCATGTGCAAAATATTGTACATGCCCATTGTTATTATATAAAAAAGCGTATTTCTTGGTTTTAGAAGGGGAGATTTTTATGGATAAGGATAAACTGCAGGAGATTGTAAAGCTGCATAAAATGTGGATTAAAGGTAAGAAAGGCGGAAAAAAAGCAAATTTTTTTGAGGAAGACTTGCGTAATGTTGATTTGAGTGGAGTGGATCTGCGTGGAGCAGACCTACGTTTGGTTGAATTAGATGGTGCTAATTTGATTGGAGCTGATTTACGCAACGCTGACCTTCGTTATGCTTGCCTGTATAGGGCTGAATTGAGTGGAGCTGATTTGCGCAAGACTTCCCTTATCCGAGCTGATTTTAGCAAAGCCAATCTGAGTGGAGCTAAATTGAGTGGAGCGAATTTGCGTAATGCTGATCTAAATAATGCTAATTTAAGCAAAGCTCAATTATATGGAGCAAGAATGTATAATGCCGACCTTAATAATGCAAAATTTACTGAGGCTTGCCTATGTGGAGCATCTTTGAGTATGGCGAATATGGAGTCAGCTCGGTTGATAAACGCTAATTTGCGTGGAGCGAACTTGGATGGAGCTTCACTGTATTTTGCTGATATGGAGGGAGCTAATCTGCATGGAGCTAGCCTAAATGGTACTAGCTTATTAGGTGCCACACTTCCCTCCAAAATTGTACAGGTAGGTCCTTTTGGTAAAGGTGAAACCTTTAATGATTACTTGACGTGTTATATTGATGATAATTTAATCCAGTTTCCAGGAAATAATATGTATAATGGGGGCGCGTGGGAAGGAACCTTAGAAGAATTTAGGAAATTGGTAAATGAAGGGTACAGAAAGAATCCGTATGATTGGCATGATTATCTGGCAGTTGTTGCTATGTGTGAGGTGCTGATGAAGAAGGATGATGACAAGAATGGTAATGGACAGGTGTTGGGCGATGAATGAAATGCTATTTCTAATTTTTATAATATGGCTGATGTTATCTATTTTATGTGTTTGGCTTCTTTGGTCCGGACTGCGTTCAGCCACCTTGGGAGAGATAGTGCTGTTTTGGCTGCTGTTCTGGGATGATGATGCACCATTTCATGATTGGTTTTAGGTAAAGAAGGATTTAAAAAATATATGGCGAATGATATGAATGTGAATTTTACATAAACACCTTAGAGGAGAATTTAGTATGGGACAGAAACCGTTTTACAGAAAAGATGATTACAAAGAAGAAACAATAGAGCAGGTAAGGAGTTTGATATCAAATGCAAAAAAGATAGGTTATTCTGTGCTTGCAATTCCTGGGGAAAATAGTATTCTTTGTTATTATGCGGGATACGCCTTTGCGGAGATTAAGGATGATGTAGTAAAGTGTGCATTAAGTGGCAGTTATGAAAAATATTTAGGAAGTGATTGGGAGAATATAAAATCTGATTTAAAGACCTTCATAAATAATTCAAATAATAATTGTCGTAACTTAAAAGCTTTATTAGATGGAGTTGCCTGCGCACAACCCCAAGAACATGAAAGGCATACCCAACATCCTATCGCGGTAAATAATATTTCATATGAAAACGGATCATATTCCGTATGTGGTTTCGAAACAGCCATTCCAAGTACGTATTTTCCTGATAAAAAAAGACCGGAAATAGATTTAGTCATTATTTGTCCTGATGAGCACAGAATGATGTTGGTTGAATACAAGTGTACTCAAGGTGTATTGAAAGGTCCTCAAGGTGTTGTAGCGCATGGTATTGATTACAATAATGTAAAAGAGAAATACAAAGAAATCGGTTTGGTTTCTGAAATGATAAAAGCGTATAATCTTATGAATAGGATATATAACGGCAATGCTAGAACGTTAACAGATAAAGATATACAGAGCATAGATATTATGTTTTTGTTAACGGGCTCTTGGGTAAAGAGGCAGCCTGATGAGAAAAAAGATACAGGTTTAAGTGTGGAAGATAATAGTAGGGCTATTAAAATGATAAAAGAAACAGATAAATTGAATGATAGCCAGAAAAATCAGTTATTCTGGTATTGGTGCGAGAATTATGAAGATGTTCTTTTTGAGAAGAGTAAATACCAATCTCTAAATTGCAATTAAGTCTGTATCAAATTACTTATTAGATTAAAAGCTTCCCTATCAGCCTGGGCATGTGCAAAATGTTGCACATGCCCTTTGTTGTTATATAGATAAAATAAGACAGTTTATTTAGGGAAAGGGGGAGCAGGGAGTTGCCTTTTGAGATCATAAATAAAGAGGGAAAAATATGCACATATAGGGTATAATATAAAAATGAGTAAAACTGTGGAGGATTAAGCGTGGAAGAAAGTATGCTTGAGAATAATATACCATTTGCCCATTTGCATGTTCATACTGAGTATAGTCTGCTGGATGGTGCAAACAGAATAAAGCCATTGGTGAAGCGGGCCAAGGAGCTGGGGATGAAACACCTGGCCATTACTGACCATGGCAATATGTTTGGCGTAATTGATTTTTATAAGGCTGCCAAGGCGGAGGGAATAAATCCTGTTATTGGCTGCGAGGTTTATATGGCTCCCCGGGATCGTCGGGAGAATTTTGAGGTGGATGGTACTAAGTACTATCACCTTATTTTGCTGGCTGAAAATGAAACTGGCTACAAGAATCTGGTACAGCTGGTTTCCAAGGCCAATATTGAGGGCATGTATTACAAGCCCCGTATAGACAAAGAGCTGCTGCGTCAGTATCATGAGGGAATTATTTGCCTTAGCGCTTGTATTGCGGGGGAAATTCCTTCCTGGATTCTCCGTGGCGATATGGACAGGGCGGAAAAGTCCTTGCAGGATTATCTGGAGATTTTTGGCCAGGATAATTTCTTTATTGAAATTCAGTACCACGGCATGGAGCAGGAGGTTAAGGCCAACAAGGGACTTATTGAGCTTGCCCAAAAGTACAATATCGGTTTGGTGGCTACAAATGATGCCCATTATCTGACCCGTGAGGCCAGTGAGTTCCACGATATTCTTCTCTGTATTCAGATGAGCAAAACCGTGGATGATCCCAGCCGCATGAAGTTTTTTGGTCAGGAGTTCTATCTTAAGAGCCCTGATGAAATGGCCCAGCTTTTCCCTGAATACCCTGAGGCTATGTCAAATACGGTAAAAATTGCTGAGCGCTGTCATGTGGAGTTTGATTTTGAAAATCGCCATTTGCCACTGTTCCCATTGCCGGAGGGGATGACGGACGAGCAATATCTGAGAAAGCTGTGTGAGGATAACCTTTCATCCCATTATTCTGAGGAAACCAAGGAAGTCCGTGATCGTCTGGAGTACGAGCTTGGGGTTATTCATACCATGGGCTTTGACAGCTACTTTCTTATTGTATGGGATTTTATAAATTATGCTCGCAGCGAGAATATTCCCGTTGGTCCGGGTCGAGGCTCGGCGGCAGGCAGTATTGTAGCCTATTTGCTGGGGATTACGGATATTGACCCACTTAAATATTCCCTGCTCTTTGAGCGCTTCCTCAACCCTGAGCGCGTAACCATGCCTGATATAGACGTGGACTTTTGTTATGTGCGCCGCGAAGAGGTCATTGAGTATGTAAAACGCCGCTACGGTGAGGATCATGTGGCCCAGATTGTTACCTTTGGTACTTTAGCTGCCAAGGGCGCTATCAAGGATGTGGGCCGTGCACTGAATATGCCTTTCAGTGAGATGAATAAGATCACCAAGCTGGTACCTTCAGAGCTTGGTATAACCATTCAGAAGGCTTTGGATACTACCAAGGAGCTGAAGGCTCTTTATGATGAATCTGAGGAAGTTCATCGTCTGCTGGATTTTGCCATGGGAGTGGAGGGGCTTCCAAGACATTCCTCAACCCATGCGGCGGGTATTGTGATTGCCCGTAATCCTCTTACAGATTATCTTCCTGTAATGATGACTGACGGCACACTGGTTACCCAGTACGACAAGGACCATGTGGAGGAGCTGGGACTTCTGAAAATGGATTTCCTGGGCCTTCGTACCCTTACGGTTCTTGATGATGCCATAAAAAATATCAAAAAAAATCGGGGAGTGGATGTGGATTTAAGAACCATTCCTCTGGTGGATAAGAAAACCTCTGAAATGCTTTGTAAGGGCTTTACTGGGGCTGTGTTCCAGATGGAATCCAGCGGCATGACCAATATCATTAAGGAGCTTAAGCCAGAGGGCTTTACAGACCTTATTCCGCTGGTGGCTCTTTATCGTCCGGGGCCTTTGGGCAGCGGCATGGTGGATGACTTTATTGCCGGCCGTCATGGAACAAAGGAAGTAACTTATATGCACCCACTGCTGGAGCCTATTCTTAAGGAAACCTTTGGCGTGGTGCTCTATCAGGAGCAGGTAATGCAGATAGTACAGGTGCTGGCTGGGTTTACCTTGGGACAGGCGGATCTTCTCCGTCGTGCCATGGGTAAGAAAAAAGCGGCTATTTTGATGGCCCAGAAGGAAAATTTCCTTAAGGGCTGTGATAGCAATGGTATTGATGCTGACCTGGCCAATAAGATATTTGATTTGCTGACTCACTTTGCAGACTATGGCTTCAATAAGTCCCATAGTGCGGCCTACGCCTATGTGGCTTGGCAGACAGCTTATTTAAAGGCCAATTATCCAGAGGAATTCATGGCGGCAATGCTTACCAGTGTTATGGATACCACCGACAAAGTAAGCGTATATATTGAGCAGTGCCGTCGTATGGGTATTGCAGTGCTGCCACCTGATATAAATGCCAGCTCGGTAAACTTCAGTGTTGATGGCAATGCCATTCGCTTTGGTTTGGCTGCAGTAAAAAATGTTGGTGATGCCGCTTTGCAGAACCTGGAAGAAGAACGCAGCAATGGAGGACCATTTACATCACTCACTGATTTTTGCCTTCGTATTGATATGCGTACCATTAATAAGCGAGTTATTGAAAGCCTTATTAAATGCGGTGCTTTTGATTCTATTGGCGCAAGACGTTCACAGCTTTTGGAGGTGTTGTCCAAAACTGTAGATGCGGCGGCTGTGTCACAAAAGGACAAGGCCACAGGACAGATGGGACTCTTTGATGATGAGGTTTTAAATGACGTTACTGAGGTCAAGCTTCCGGATATTCCTGAGGTGGATCGCAGCATAATGCTCATGTGGGAAAAGGAAATCACGGGCTTTTATATTACAGGCCATCCATTAGATGAGTATTCTGATGTTCTTAATGGTTTCACTCGCATAAGTGATATTTTGGCCGGGAAGGTAAGAGACGGCAAGACGGTGAAGCTGGGGGGCATGGTGGTAAGTGCCAAGCGTATTGCCACGAAAAAAGGTGATACCATGTGCTTTGCAGAGGTGGAGGATTTCTCCCATTCCATTGAAGTGGTGGTGTTCCCAAAGGTTTTCTATCAATGTGTCAATGCCCTGGAGCCTGATTCTGCTGTTATGGTGGCTGGTAAGGTAAACTTTACTGATGATGGAATAAAGGTTTTGGCGGATAGGGTTTGTCTGCTGAAGGATTATAAGCCGGACATATACATTGCCATTAGTGCTGCCCATGAAAATGAGGCAGTGTTTAAGGCAGTGAAGGATGTACTGTCTACTCATCAGGGAGATCATATCGTATATATTTATTATTCAGACCGCAAGAAGGTTATTAAGACAGAGCGGGCTATGTGGATTGATGGTTCAGAGGAAGCTATTTCTCTGCTGAAGGAAATTCTTGGGGATGACTGTGTCAAAACCAGATAAGCATCGGATAACTAGAAAGTTGAGGTTATTTTTATGGGCGAGATAAAATGTGGACCTAAGGCGGGGGTATTTCTTCTGGCCGGGGGTCATTTTATGGTTGATTTCTATAATAATTTTCTCCCGGTGCTTTTGCCAATAATCATGGTGCGAATGGATATGTCCCTTACCATGTGCGGCCTTTTGGTTATGGTGCTGTCCATAACTTCCAATCTATTACAGCCTATTTTCGGCTATTTTTTTGATAAGCATAATTTTAGCAAGACCATGGTATATGCGGTGTCTCTGGCCGGGGTGTTTATGTGTGTTGTTGGCTATGCTCCTAATAAGCCTGTATTGTTTTTGTTGTGCGCCCTTTTGGGAGTGGCCGTGTCCGCTTATCATCCTTTAGGTACATCCCTTCTAAGGAAGGTCAGCAGCAAGATGAACATGGGCCGTTCCGTGTCCTTTTATGTGGCTGGGGGCAATATTGGTTTCGCCCTGGCTCCTGTGTTAGTGGTAGCCTTTTTAGATCGCTATCCTCTGGAGAGCTTGCCAGTGTTGATTATTCCAGGTGTTTTACTGGCGGCAGCATACGTTTTTACTAATTTGTGGAATCTGCCATCCAGAAGTCAAAAGCCATCTGATGAAGCCGTGGAAACTGATTTTAAGAGCATTCTGCGGAATATAGATGTGGTGCGGTTGAATTTGGCTATGGGGTTTAGGTGCTGGACCCATGTATGTGTGGTTACATTTCTGCCTCTGCTCATGCAAAGCAAGGGAATATCTCCTGTAATGTCAGGTACTCTTTTGGGAGTCTTTCTGGTGGGTTCGGCTCTTGGAGGTTTATTTGGCGGTGAGATAGGGGACAGAACCAATCATAAAAAAGTAATGGCCTATTCATTGATTTTATCATTGGCTCCTGTTATCTATTTCTTTTTGATGCCAAATGACAGTATGGTAGCTATCATTGCCCTGTTTTTGGCTGGGGCCCTTTTGATGGCACCACAGCCAAGCTCTATAGTATGGACTGGTCATCTGATGCCTCAGTTTATCGGGGTGGCCAGCGGCATGATGATGGGCCTTTGCTATGGTATTGGCAGTATTGGTGCGGCAGTTACTGCTGTATTGGGGGATTATATCGGTCTTGAAACCGCCCTTTTGATTAGCATAGTACCAGTATTTTTGTCCATTGCCATGATTATTCTTACTCCCTATAGGGAAGCATAAGATTTTCGTTGTACAGAAGCCTGTTCTTTTGACTATTGTTGAAAGAACAGGCTTTTTATGTTATGATATTTCAGTTAGAGTGTTTAATGAATTACTTATCTAAACACTGTGAAAATACTAATGAAAGCGAGGCGATTATTTGCCAGCTATAACCTATGAATTAATAAAGCAGGACCCAGCTACTGGTGCCAGGGCAGGTATAATTCATACACCTCATGGCAGCTTTCCAACGCCTATATTTATGCCTGTAGGAACACAGGCCTCTGTAAAGGGCGTTTCTCCTGAGGAGCTTCATGATATGGGGGCTGGGATTATTCTCAGTAATACATACCATCTGTTTTTGCGTCCGGGTTCCGACTTGGTTCGTGAGGCCGGCGGGCTTCATAAGTTTATGAACTGGGATGGTGCTATTCTTACGGATAGCGGTGGCTTCCAGGTGTTCAGTCTTGGAGATCTTCGCAAGATTACTGAGGAGGGGGTTACCTTCCGTTCACATATTGACGGTTCCAAGAAGTTCCTGTCTCCTGAGGTATCCATGAAAGTTCAGATGGATTTAGGCTCTGATATAGTTATGGCATTTGATGAGTGCATTCCTTACCCGGCTGATTATGATTATGCCAAGGCTTCTACAGCCAGAACAACCCGCTGGGCACAGCGTTGTAAGGAGGTTATGACCAGCCCACATCAGGGACTATTTGGTATTGTTCAGGGTGGTATGTACAAGGACCTCCGTACCCGCAGCGTAAATGAGCTGGTGGAGATGGATTTCCCAGGCTATGCCGTAGGTGGCCTCAGCGTAGGGGAGCCTAAGGAGCTCATGTATGAGATGCTTGACCATACAGTAGAGCAGCTGCCAAAGGATAAGCCAAGATACCTTATGGGTGTTGGCACACCTGATTGTTTGGTGGAAGGCGTTATGCATGGTATTGATATGTTTGACTGTGTATTCCCGACACGGGTGGCCAGAAATGGTACTGCTATGACCTGGAATGGCAGACTGGTAATGAAAAATGCTGAATTTACCAGCGATTTCAGACCTCTTGAGGAGGGCTGTGACTGTTATGCCTGCCGTAACTTCAGTCGTGCATACATCCGTCATTTGGTTCGTGCCAATGAGATATTCGGCTTAAGACTTCTTTCATTGCATAATCTACGGTTCTTACAGAGATTTATGCATGAGATGCGTCAGTCAATTATTGAGGAAAGATTTGGTGAGTTCCGCCGTAATTTCCTCGACAATTATAACTATGGGGCAAAGTCCCATAGCTGCAATTAATTATTCTGCAAAATAGCAGATTAAGGGGGTAATATGATGGGGGAAGATTTCTTCGGACTTGGTGGAGCAGCACCGGTCATTTTGATGGTTATCCTGTTTTATGTGCTGCTTTATCGTCCTCAGAAGAAACAGCAGGAAAAGCAGCAGGATATGGTGTCCAAGCTGAAGCGCGGTACTAGGGTGGTAACCCGGGGCGGCATTTATGGCAAAGTGGATATGGTCAAGGAGGCCACCATTATGCTGGAGGTCGCTGAGGGCGTGGTAATTGAAGTTGCCAAGTCCATGATTGCTACAGCTATTGTGGGCAGTGAGGAGGAGCGTAAGGAGCTTATGTCCGGAACTCCTGCCAATAATGACACTGCGGAAAAGACCGATTTGGATGACGCAAAGGATAAGGAATAATGGAGAAAGACCTTAATCTTTTGAAAAAAGAGCTTAGAAAAACAGCTCTTATTAAAAGACGGGCCATGCGCCCGGAAAGGCGGGTGGCTGAAAGCCATGGGATATTTAAGCAGCTTAGGGATTTTGAGCTGTATAAACAAGCCTCCTGCGTTTTTTGTTATGTTTCAGTGGAAGATGAAGTTCAGACCAGGGAAATATTGAACCAGGTGCTGGCAGATAGGAAGAAGCTCTGCGTTCCATATATTGCTGAGCCAAAGACCCGCATTATGACAGCTGCCAGACTGAACAGCTTAGATGAGCTGAAGCCTGGTTATTGGGATATTCCTTCTGTAAGCGTGGATAATTATCACGAAGTAAATCCTGTGGAAATTGATTTCGTGGTGGTTCCCGGTGCGGCCTTTGACAAAGAGGGACATCGTCTTGGTCTGGGCGGTGGATTTTATGACATATTCCTTAAGAAGGTTCGAAATGCTGCATTGGTGGCAGTGGCCTATGAGTGTCAGCTTATGGATGAAATTAAGGTTATGGACCATGATATTCCCGTGGATTATCTTCTTACACATAATGGAATTATAAAATGTTCCAAATAAATAATTCGAAAGAAGGATAAAGTAGTTGAGAAAGGATAGTTTATTAAAGCTTCTGGCTGCTATTGTTATCATCGTTGGTGTTTTCTTCACCTTCGTTGGTCCTTTGGCAAAGTCCATCAGACAGGGCCTTGACCTGCAGGGTGGTACCCATGTAGTTCTGGAAGCTGAAGACACCCCGGAAGCACCTGTAAATGGTGATGCCATGGATCGTGTAGTACGAATCATGGAAAAACGAGTTAATGAGTTAGGTCTGGCAGAGCCTATTGTACAGCGTCAGGGTGAGCGCCGTATTATCATTGAGCTGCCTGGTATCAAGGATCCTGATAAGGCAATTCAGGTGATTGGTAAGACCGCAATGCTGGAATTCAAGAACGACAAGGGCGAGACAGTTCTTACTGGTACTGATCTGAAGGATGCCCGTGAGCAGACTGACCAGCAGGGCCAGAACTTGGTTGAGCTGGAATTCAGCCCTGAAGGCGGCGAGAAATTCGCTGATTTGACCACCAAGAATGTGGGCCGCAACATTGCTATTCTTTTGGATGGCGAGGTACTTACAAATCCACGTGTAAATGAGCCTATTATGGGCGGCAAGGCTGTTATTACTGGTAACAAGACCTTGGAGGAAGCCCACAATCTGGCAATTCTCCTGAGAAGTGGTTCTCTGCCAGTAAAGGTTAACATCATTGAAACCCGTACTGTAGGTCCTTCCCTTGGTCAGGACTCCAAGGATAAATCCGTTTATGCCTTTGCTATTGGCCTCGGTGCCGTAGTTCTCTTTATGATTTTGTTCTATCGTTTGCCAGGTCTTATTGCAGATATTGCATTGATGGCTTATGTTATTATTTTGCTCTTTAGCTTAAAGATGCTGGATGCAACCCTTACACTTCCAGGTGTAGCTGGTATTATCCTGTCAATTGGTATGGCGGTAGATGCCAACGTGCTTATATTTGAGCATTTTAAGGAAGAATTCCGTGTGGGTAAAACCATGCGACTTGCTATGGATGCAGGCTTTGAGCGTGCCTTTACCACAATTTTCGACTCCAATATTACTACTATCATCGCCTCTGCAGTGCTGTTCTGCTTTGGTACAGGAAGTATCAAGGGCTTTGCAATTACCCTTGGTCTTGGTGTTGTACTGTCCATGTTTACAGCTATTACCCTTACCCAGTTTATGTGTAAGAATCTGATCGCAGCACAGCTCTTTAAAAATCCTGCCATTTATGGTTATGGATTGACCAATGTGGCAAAGGAGAAGGAGGAGGTGACCAAGCTTGGCTAAGAAGACTGTTGAACAGCAGGTGAAGATTCCATTTGATATCATGCGCCGTTCCAAGATTTGGTTCGCTATTTCCCTGCTCATAATTATTCCTGGTATTTTCAGTATGTTTACCAATGGCTTTAACTTTGGTATTGATTTTACTGGTGGTACCATCATTGATATGCGTTTTGAAAAGGAAGTTACTCTTCCGGAAATTCGTGATTCACTGAGAAAGTACAACTTGGATAATGCTACAATTCAGCTTTCTGGTGATGTTACTAACGTAGAGGCCTCCAAGGATGTTATGATCCGTACCATTGATTTGGAGGAAAATGATCGTAAGGCTGTTATGGCAACATTGAAGGAAGATGTGGGTGACTACACTGTTCTCCGTGAGGAGAAAGTAGGTGCTACCATTGGTGGCGAGCTCATTATGGATGCTGTTATGGCAACCCTGATTTCCTGGGTACTGATCATCATGTATGTTTCTTACCGTTTTGAGTGGCGTTTCGGTGTATCTGCGGTACTTGCTCTGGTGCATGATATTCTTATTGTACTGAGTATCTTCTCATTCACCCAGAAGCAGGTGGACAGCTCCTTTGTGGCAGCAATCCTGACTATCGTAGGTTATTCAATTAATGATACCATCGTAATTTTCGACCGTATCAGAGAGAACTTGAAGCTCCACTTCCGCCGTGGCGGTGACTTATTTGAACTGGCAAATCGCAGTATTTACCAGACCTTGACCCGTTCCCTGTACACCGTGTTTACCTGCTTGTTTACAACCTTTGCACTGTACTGGTTCGGTGGCGATACCACCAAGGATTTCGCCTTTGCACTGCTGTGCGGCTTCTTCAGCGGCTGTTATTCCTCAATCTTCATCGCAAGCCCATTGTGGGTAACCATGCGTAATATTTCGGAAAGCAAGAAATCTGGCAACAGCAACAAGCCAGCTACCACTGAAGCATAAAGCTTAGTTGAATAATAAATAGGGAAGTGTCACATATTCGGAGGCATTTCATATCGGTACTTAGTGAATCCAAGCTGAAAGCGAAGGACGAACTTAGTATCCGTTATGTGAAATAGTGAGCGAGAGCGCTCCGAATATAGCCTTCCCTATATTTATGTGTAATGCTTATGAAGTAATTATACGTTCGCAAATAAAAACTCGCTGTCGGGGAGACAGCGAGTTTTTATTTGGGTTGTTAGATAAAGGGAATATTTAATAAGTGGTCTGTCGGGGTGGCAGACCACCCACTAACTAAAGATTGCTTTTACTAACTGGGGTTAAATAATTCCAAATGCTACTGCACCAAGCATTGCAGCCATCAGCACTATGTACCAGACTACCCACGGCAGGGAAGCAGCTTTTATAAGCTTACCTTCCGCACCTATTATACCCGTCGTCGCACAAACGGCAACGATGTTGTTGATGCAGACGATGTTACCAATAGCACCACCCTGGTTCTGGAGGGCAACGATAAATACCTGAGGTATATTCAGGATGGTTGCAGTCTCGAACTGGAGTGGGGTAAACATGATATTGGATACTGTGTTGGAACCAAACATAAATGCACCGATGGTACCAATGAATGGTGCAACGAATACATAATTGGCACCTGCCAAATCAGCCATACCCTTTGCCATGGATACCAGCATGGAATCCCAACCAAGTGGATTAGCATTGGAGTAACGATAAATGTATACCATTGCAAAGCCGAAGAGCAGGGCGATGGTAGCACCGTAAAGCTGATTGTAGGATTTCTTTACGATACCCTTAACCTGAGTTGCGTTAAGTCCATAGAAAGGTATAGAAATTAATACAACTAATACGAATGGGAATAAACCAGGGTTGTTGAAGTATTTCATGGCAAAGCCGGCACCTTCAACACCCATGATATTGTTCATGGAGAATACAAAGCTGGTAATAATACCCTTGAGACCAATTTCTGGAATTCTGGTAAGTACCAACCAAAGAGCAATGAGAAGATAAGGAGTCCAAGCCTTTAAGAGGGACATGGAAGGCTTATCATCGTTAGTATCGGCCTTAGTCTCAGTTTTCCTCTCAGTACCAGGGAAACGCCATGTACTACCTGGTACCAAGAAACCAGCCTTGGCAGCACCGATAGTGGCAAATATAGTTACTGCACCGGCGCAAATAGATACCAGCTCAGAGCCAATGAATTTTGCAACGATAAGATAAACAACATCAAATACTACAGTTGTGAATAATACAAATGGAACCATTGGCAGGGAATGCTTGAAGAAGGATTTCTCCTCGCTGTACTGTCTGGTAACCAGGGCCAAAACAACCATGATTACGAAGAAGGTTCCTGCTGCAAGACCAACAGCGGATGCCCATGATAAGTCAAGCTTCCACGCTTCCAAATCTGTTACACCAATAGTAGGAAGCGTGTCCTTCAAAATCTCTGCTGCAGAGTTGGTTGGTGTACCGGCAGCACCGAAGGATACTGGCGGTGAATCCAATATCAGGCAGGCAGTAGCTGCTGCCATTGGAGGGAAACCAAGACCAATCAGCAGTGGAGCGCAGATTGCTGGTGGAGTACCAAAACCTGCAGCACCCTCGATAAATGCGGAAAGACCATAACCTACAATTACTAATTGGATACGGGCATCTTCGGAAATACCATTGAACATTGCTTCAATTCTGTGCATTGCTCCAGCCTCGTTCAGCATGTTCATAAGTAAAATAGCACCAAAGATAATCAGCAGTGTATCAATAGATCCCAGGAAACCGGTAATTGTATACGCGGTAACATGGAGCATATCCATTTGCCAATAGAAAAGACCGATTAAACAGATGGAAAGCCAAGCGATTGGAAGAACCTTCTTAGCTGGCATGTTTACGCCTACCGTAAGAATAATGGTAATAATAATTGGTATTGCGGCAACAAGTGCTAACACATATATCATCTCCTTGCATTTCATTCATATAATATAATGAAATCTTTCATTATATGTTACTTAAGCCGAATAGAAATGGTCTGCTTGTTCACTAAAAATGAATGAACTTCAATTTGTAAGATGATTTCCACATACGCTTATTAAAAAATAATATCGTATTTAATTGTTATGATAATTATATTTTATTTGAACCCAATAATCAAGCATAATATAGAAAATTGTCTGAATAATTTTTTCAATAGATAGTGTTTTTTTATCAAGTTTAATATTGATTATAGATTATTTATTCCTATTGACAGACGATTTACACGATATTATAATAAAACTTGAATAGAAATGGTTTGACGATTTTGTTGGATGAATTTCTCTGAAAGGAGAGTATCTAATGGAAAAGGTGTGTGAGAATTGGCCAGAAAAGGCATTTATTAGTGGACTGGTAGATGCTAAGTACTGGACCGACTTTGAGGCTAATGCCACAGCTGCAGCTGCTCAGGTATATAAGGTAGCTGATTACGCAGCAGGTGAGGCAAAACTCAAGGAAGTATTAAAGGAGTATGCCCCAAAGGAAATTATTGCTGTAGGTGGAGATGAAAACCCTGCATTGAAAGGGATCTACTCCAGACTGAGTGAGGATGGTACAAAGGTTTACACTGAAAAGTTTGATATTGCTGAACATGCTCCTAGTGCAGATGTCGGCATTTCAACTGCTGAGTTCGGTGTAGGCGAGTCTGGAAGTCTTGTAGTTGATAATTATTCATACGAAGCAAGAGTTACCAGTATGCTTCCATTTGTGAATGTTGTTTTTGTAAATGCCAATTATATGGTAGAAAACATTACCTCAGCTTGTCAGATTATCGGTAAGGTTTTCCAGAAGGGTTATTGCGGATTTGTTACTGGCCCTAGCCGTACAGCTGATATTGAGCGTGTATTGAGCCTTGGTGTTCATGGCCCTAACAAGCTCATCATCATTGCTGTAGAGAACGAAGGGGGGGCTAAGTAATGGCACGTGATCTTAAGAAAGAAATTAAATCAAAACTGCAAGATAACATCATGCAGGATGCCCTGTCCCGCTTTGCAGATCAGTATCCGGGTTCCCGTCTGAAGTCCTATGCAGGCCAGGATATTGAAGAGCTACGTGAAAATCTCCGTTGCATGAAGGCTGATGCCGTAGAGCATATTGAGGAGTTGGCTGACAAGTTCGAAGCCAATGTCAAGGCTCGTGGCGGTGAAGTGTTCAGAGCAAAGGATGGAGACGAGGTTAAAAAGTTCCTTATTAAAATATGTAAGGAAAATGGTGTCAAGAGAGTCGTTAAATCCAAATCCATGGCATCTGAGGAAATTCACCTCAATGAATGCTTCACTGAAAATGATATCCGCGTAAAGGAAACTGACCTTGGTGAGTGGATGATTGCTATTGCAGGCCAGAAGCCATCCCACATGGTTATGCCTGCTATTCACTTGAATCGTTATCAGTGTGCGGAAATGTTTGAAAAGGAGCTTAATGAAGAGGTTCCTGGTGAAGATATTCCTTACATGATTCAGAAAGCCCGTCAGACTCTGCGTCAGGAGTTCTTGCAGGCTGATATGGGTATCACCGGTGCTAACTTCGGTATTGCCGAAAATGGTGCTATCGGTCTTGTTACTAATGAGGGTAATGCCCGTTTGGTAACTACACTTCCTAGAATTCATGTTGTACTTATAGGTTATGAAAAGCTCATTCCTAAGACAGAGGATGCTGCCAAGATTCTGCGTCTGCTGCCTCGTAATGGTACCTGCCAGAAGATGACCAGTTACATGACAATGGTTGATGGTCCTACTCCTGTTATGTACAAGAAGGACGGCAAGTGGGTAGAGGAGAACAGAAAGCAGTACGTAATCCTTTTGGATAATGGCCGTCTGGAAGCTGCCCATGACCCAGTTATGAAGCAGGTTTACCAGTGCGTACGTTGCGCATCCTGTCTTAATGTTTGCCCAATCTGGACCTTGGTAGGTGGTCACGTATATGGTCACATTTACTCTGGTGGTATTGGTGCAATCCTTACAGGTCTTTTAAATGGTATTGAAAACTTTAGTCAGTTCTCTGATCTGTGTATTGGTTGCCGGACCTGTACTACAGTTTGTCCTGGTAAGATTCCAATTCCAGATCTCATTGATGAACTGAGAAATAGATACGTTAAGAAGCATGGTACTCCAACAATGGATAAGTCCTTCTTCGATAATGTCCTTAACGACAGAGGCTTGTTCCATAAGCTGCTTTTGAAGGCTGGTTCTGTTGGTCAGGCACCATTTAAGTCTGGTAAGTTCATCCGTCATTTGCCACTGTTCTTTGCTGGTATGACCAAGGGCAGAAGCTTACCAACTATTGCTGAAAGGTCAATTCGTGACCGGATGCCTGCTCTGGAAAAGAAGAATCCATCCAATGCAAAGAAGAAGGTAGCATTCTTCAGTGGATGTAATACAGACTTTGTATTTGCTGATACTGGTGAAAATGTTGTAAAGGTATTGCAGAGTCTGGGTATGGAAGTTGTATATCCTATGGCTCAGAGCTGCTGCGGTAAGCCAATCCTCGGTGTAGGCGACCGTGAGACTGGTAAGAAGGCTGCAATGAGAAATATCGAAGCTCTTGAATCAGTAAAGCCAGATGTGATTGTTACTTCTTGCCCAACCTGTGCTGAGACTCTCAGTGAAACCTATGAGAAGCTCTTTGCAGATGATCCTGTATGGGGGCCTAGAGCAAAGGCATTCTGTGCAAAGGTTCGCGAATTCTCCAGCTTTGTAGCTGAAGAATACAAGGCTCAGGGTAAGCTGTTGCCAGCTGCTGGTGGCGAAAAGGTAACCTTCCACGATTCTTGCCACATGAAGCGTGGTCTTGGCATCTACGAGGAGCCTAGAGCTCTTATCGATGCAACTCCAGGCGTAGAGCTTGTTGAGATGAAGAACTGCGATAAGTGCTGTGGTATGGCTGGTTCCTTCGGTATGAAGTATTCTGAGGTTTCTATCCCTATGCTGGAGGAGAAGGTTCAGAATATCAAGAACACCGGGGCTACAACCTGCGTAGTTGCTTGTCCATCTTGTATGATGCAGATTGGCGGTGGTCTTGATAACCAGAATACTGGAATCAAGGTAAAGCATATCGCAGATTTGTTGGCTGAAAAGCTATAAAGTATTATAATTGTTATCAGGGGAAAAGTTCAGGGTAAGTTTTCCACTTACCCTGAGCTATATAATGAAAGTATGAGGAGGATTTATTCATGGAAATTCTGGTTTGTATCAAACAGGTTCCAGGCTCCAATAAGGTAGAGGTTGATCCTGTTACCGGAGTATTGAAGCGTAACGGCGCAGATAGCAAGATGAACCCTTACGATCTGTATGCGCTTGAATGTGGACTGAAATTGAAGGAGCAGTACGGTGGCCGAGTGAGCGTAATAACCATGGGACCACCACAGGCTCAGGCAATTATCAAGGAAGCGTATGCAATGGGTGCAGATGCTGGTGCAATCGTATCTGACCGTGCATTCGGCGGAGCTGATGTATTGGCTACCGCACATACTCTTGCACAGGGTATCAAGAAATTTGGCAAGTTTGATATAATACTTTGCGGACTCCAGACTACAGATGGTGATACTGCACAGGTTGGTCCTGAGGTATCCGAGCAGCTGGATATTCCATGCGTATGTAATGTAAAAGAAATTAAAGGCGTTGAGGGTGACAATATACTTGTAGATATGGAAATGGCACAGGATATTGAGCATTTGAAGGTTTCCTTCCCATGCCTTATCACTGTTCAGAAGGATATTGTACAGCCACGCCTTCCATCTTATTTAAAGAAGAAGGACACTGAGGATCGCGAGATCGTTATGTACACCTTAAAGGATATGGAAGACCAGAACAAGAACAACTATGGTCTTAATGGTTCCGCTACTCAGGTTCAGCGTATATTCCCACCTACATCCGACAAGGTTCAGGTTACCTGGGATGATCCTGCTGATGTATTGGCAGAGAAAATTTACAGTACAATCAAGAGCAGAAAATTGTTAGGATAAGGGGGATTAACAATGGGAAAACTGATAGTTCATCAGGACAAAGTAACTGATATTAATGCAATGATTTCCATTTGCCCTTTTAATGCCTTAGAAGAAAAGGATGGCAAGCTGGAAGTTAATGCAGGCTGTAAGCTCTGTAAGCTCTGTGTAAAGAAGGGCCAGCCTGGTGCAATGGAGTATGTAGAGGAAGAAGTAAAGACTGTGGATAAGTCTTTATGGAATGGTATTACCGTATATGTTGACCATGTAAATGGCGAGATTCATCCGGTAACCTTCGAGCTTCTTGGTAAAGCCGGAGAGCTTGCAAAGAAGATCAATCATCCTGTATATGCTATCTTTATTGGTAGTGGCATTGAAAAGAAGGCAGAGGAGCTGCTTCATTATGGCGTAGACAAGGTATTCGTTGTAGATGCCCCTGAGCTGAAGGAATTCCAGATGGAGTCCTATACTGCAGCATTTGAGGCCTTCGTAAACGAGATTAAGCCTTCCGCTATCTTGGTAGGTGCAACCCCAGTAGGTCGTCAGCTGGCTCCAAGAGTTGCTTCCAGATTTAACACTGGTCTCACCGCAGACTGCACAATTCTGGACATTCATGAGAACACTGATCTGGTACAGATTCGTCCTGCATTTGGTGGTAACATCATGGCAGAGATTCTGACTCCAAACTCCAGACCTCAGCTGGCTACCGTTCGTTATAAGATTATGGATGCTCCTGAGCGTAGCGCTGAGGCTAAGGGCGAAATCGTTAAGATTTCCGTTCCAGCTGAAAAGCTCAAGACCCGCACTCAGGTTTTGGGTATTACCCAGAAGCAGAAGGAGAAGAGCATTGAAAATGCAGATATCCTTGTTGTTGCAGGCCGTGGTTTGAAGAAGAAGGAAGATCTTGATTTGGTTCGTGAGCTGGCAGATGCCCTGGGTGGCGATATTGCCTGCACCAGACCATTGGCAGAGGCTGGCTGGCTCGATGCCAAGCATCAGATTGGTCTTTCTGGCCGTACCGTTCGTCCTAGACTCATTATCACCTGTGGTGTATCCGGTGCAATTCAGTTTGTAGCTGGTATGAACAACTCCGACAACATCTTTGCTATCAACACTGATCCTAATGCTAGCATCTTTAAGGTAGCAAACTACGCTGTTATCGGCGATATTTATGAAGTTATTCCAAAGCTCATTGAGCAGGTTAAACAGGGAAAGGGTGTAAAGGCATGAGCGAATACAAGGTTTTAGATGCTTCCGATTTAGAGGCTATCAGCCAGTATGTGCCTCGTGAGCGCATTCTTTGGGCTGATGAAATTAATGAAGAATACAGTCATGACGAGTTAAGTGCTGACGCTTCCTATCCTGAGATGGTAGTAAAAATTACCTCTGCAGAGGAAGCATCCAAGGTTATGAGATATGCTAATGAAAAGCATATTGCCGTAACCCCTAGAGGCGCTGGTACTGGTCTGGTAGGTTCCTCTGTTGCTGTTGAGAAGGGTATCATGATTGATACTACTCTTATGAACCACTTCTTGGAGCTGGACGAAAAGAATCTGACCCTCACTGTTGAGCCAGGCGTTCTGCTGATGGAAATTGGTCAGTATGTAGAGGAGAAGGGCCTTTTCTATCCACCTGATCCAGGTGAGAAGACTGCAACTATTGGTGGTAACATCAGCACTAATGCCGGTGGTATGCGTGCTGTTAAATATGGTGTAACCAGAGACTATGTACGTGGTTTGGAGGTAGTTCTGGCTGACGGTACTATCATGGAAGTAGGCGGCAAGGTTGTAAAGAACAGCTCCGGCTATGACCTTAAGGACCTGATTGTAGGCTCCGAGGGTACTCTCTGCTTGGTTACTAAGGCAATCCTCAGACTGTTGCCACTGCCACAGAAGAATGTTTCTCTGTTGATTCCATTCCCAACTTTGGCACAGGCTATTGGCACTGTACCTCTTATTGTTAGCTCCAACGTTATCCCTACTGCTGTAGAGTTTATGGAGCGTGAGGTTATTATGGACTCTGAGGAGTACCTCGGTAAGAAGTTCCCTGATAACCAGGCTGATGCTTACCTCTTACTGAAGTTCGATGGTGCTTCCGTTGAGGAAATCAGTAAGTATTATGACAGCGTTGCTCAGATCTGCTTGGAGCAGGGCGCACTTGACCTCTTGATTGCTGATACTGACGAGCGTGCAGAGGCAATTTGGAAAGCAAGAGGCGCATTCCTTGAGGCAATTAAGGGTTCTACCACCATGATGGATGAGGTAGACGTAGTTGTTCCTAGAAGCTGCGTAAATGAGTTCGTTGAGTTCGTTCATGATCTTCGCAAGGAAATGGGCATCCGCATTAAGAGCTTCGGTCATGCTGGTGATGGTAACCTCCATGTATACATCCTTCGTGATGATATGGATGACAAGAAGTGGGCTGAGATGCTGGGCAAGGCAATGGAGCGCATGTACATCAAGGCTCGTGAGCTGAAGGGTCAGGTTTCCGGTGAGCATGGTATCGGTCTTGCCAAGAAGCCTTATCTGAAGGAAAGCCTCCCTAAGGAGTCCATGAAGCTGATGCAGGGAATCAAGAAGGCATTCGATCCAAACAACATTTTGAATCCTCATAAGGTATGCTTTGATTAATACCTTTTTTCAATAGTTCCCCTTTCAGGAGAAGTTCGCCGCAAGAGAAATCTTGCGGCGAATTCTTTTTTTGTGCTCTTTTATAATCATTTTTCTGTTATACTATTTAGGAAAGATGATTTGTATTCGGGGGTTTTGCTTTTTATGGATAAATACTGTATAGTCCCAAAGACCAGTCGTATATTGTTTGAGCTGGCCAGAGGGATGGAAATGAATCATGATGAGGAGGAGCTGCTTAAGGGCGGCTTTATTCGTCATGTGGAAATTTCTTTAGATACAAATACATGGGAGATACTGGCCTGGACCATGCCACAAATTGCGGAATCACTTCTTGAACGCGTGGCTTCCTTTGTGGAGGAAAAGAATCAGGTGGCCAAGGTATTTATCTATC
This sequence comes from Anaerovibrio lipolyticus LB2005, assembly GCF_000621545.1. Taxonomy (GTDB): domain Bacteria; phylum Bacillota; class Negativicutes; order Selenomonadales; family Selenomonadaceae; genus Anaerovibrio; species Anaerovibrio lipolyticus_A. Next base: position 136,616 of record NZ_JHYA01000001.1, on the reverse strand, counting down.
AGACAGCCATGAAGCTGGATAAAATTGTGGAGCAGAACTGGGAAAAGCTGGTGGATTATGTTGCTAAGGAGAATCAGGGGGTACGGCATATCCTTTTGCACTCCAACCGCATATATAAAGAATCCAAGATTTTGCTGCAGGTAAATGGTGATTTCAGCAAATACCTTCTTGAAGAACATAATGTTTTACAGGATTTAAAGGAGGCTGGTATCAAGGTAATCGGCTATCCTATTAAGCTGGAGTGTTTGCCTGTATATGAGGAAATAGAGGTTCCTGATGTAGAAGAGGCCGTTCACGAAACAAAGGAGTACCAGGCTGCATTAGAGGCTGCCAAGGCGCCGGCTCCAAAGCCTGCTCAGGGTGGTGGCGGCTATGGCGGTAGTTATGGTGGAGCTCCTTCTGCTGGCGGTAGTGGGGAAAAGAGCCCAGCCAATAAACCTTCCCGTTCCAGACGCGCTGCTATTCCAATTGGCGATGATGATAGTCCACTGGTTTACGGTGAGGCTATAATAGGTGAAATTACCCCTATTTCTGAGATAGAAGGTGAAATGAAGAATATAGTGGTTCAGGGCACTATCGCCGGTGTGGATGGCCGCAGCTTTCAGACTACCAACATTCTTCTTTTTGCTGTGGCGGATAATACAGAGGGCATTTCCTGTAAGGCCTTCTTTAAGGACACTGAGGGCTATGAAAAGGTTCTCGGCCGTCTTAAAAAGGCTGCCAAGGGTGGCGGTGTCATAAAGATAAAGGGTTCTGTCCGCTATGATAAATACGATAACGATTATGTAATGTTTGCTGATAGTGTGCTGCTGGTGGATGTGGAAAGCCGCAAGGATAATGCAGAGGAAAAACGTGTGGAGCTTCATTGCCATACCACCATGAGTAATATGGATGCGGTATCTTCTGCCAAAAAGCTGATTACTACTGCCGAAAAATGGGGTTGGCCGGCCATTGCCATCACAGACCACGGTGTTGTTCAGGCCTTTCCTGAGGCCATGGATACAGTATTTGGACGTAAGCCACTGAATATAAAGGTTATCTATGGCGTGGAAGGCTATCTGGTAGGAGAGGATTACGAGCAAAAGCGGGCAAATCACATTATTTTGTTGGCGAAAAATCCTAACGGTCTTCGCAATCTCTATAAACTGATAACCATGTCTCATCTGCGCTTTTTCCACCGTACACCGAGATTGCCACGACAGCTTATTCAGGAATATCGTGAAGGGCTGATTATTGGTTCTGCCTGTGAGGCGGGGGAGCTGATAAGGGCTATTGTGGCAGGACAAAGCCATGAGGAATTACTCAAGATTGCCGATTTTTACGATTATTTGGAAATCCAGCCTATTGGCAACAATGAATTCCTTGTGAGAAGTGAAGATTTTCCTAACATAAAAGATGACAATGATCTCATTAACATAAATTTGAAGGTCGCTGAGCTGGCAAAGCAGCTAAATAAGCCGTTAATTGCTACCTGTGATGTGCATTTCCTTAATCCTGAGGACCAGATTTACCGTGCTATACTCATGAAGGGAAAGGGCTTTAAGGATGCGGATTTTCAGCCACCTTTGTTCCTTAGAACTACGGAGGAAATGCTGGCAGAATTCCAGTATCTTGGGGAAGAAGCAGCATACGAGGCAGTGGTTACCAACCCACGAAAAATCGCTGAAATGTGTGAGAAGTTTAAGCCTATTCCGGATGAATTGTATTCACCGATGATTCCGGGAGCGGATGAGGAAATAACCTCCATGACCTATAATAAGGCCAAGAGCATGTATGGAGAAGTGCTGCCGAAAATCGTTCAGGATAGAATTGACCAGGAGCTAAAGCCAATTATTGCCCATGGCTTCTCAGTGCTATATCTTATCGCTCAGCGCTTGGTGCGTAAATCCAATTTAGATGGTTATTTGGTGGGCTCCCGTGGCTCTGTTGGCTCATCCTTTGTAGCAACCATGACGGATATTACCGAGGTAAATCCACTGCCACCCCATTGGCGGTGCCCACACTGTAAGCATAGTGAGTTTATCACAGATGGTTCCTATGGCTGTGGCTACGATTTGCCGGATAAGGACTGTCCTATATGCGGTACGAATATGATAAAGGATGGTCATGAGATTCCATTTGCTGTATTCTTGGGATTTGATGGTGATAAGGTTCCGGATATTGACCTTAACTTTTCTGGAGAATACCAGCCAGTGGCCCATAAGTACACGGAGGAGCTTTTTGGCAAGGATAACGTATTCCGTGCCGGTTCCATTGGTACTGTGGCGGAGAAAACCGCCTATGGCTTTGTGAGAAAATACTTTGAGGAAAAGGGACAGACCAAGCGGGAGGCCTACATTAACAAGGTTGCAATTGGCTGTAATGGAGTTAAGCGTACCACAGGCCAGCACCCGGCTGGTATTATGGTAGTGCCCCGTGATATGGATGTGCATTTCTTTACGCCACTCCAGCACCCTGCTGATGACACCACATCAGCTACTATTACAACTCATTTCGATTATCATTCCATCTCCAGCCGTTTGGTTAAGCTGGATATTCTGGGCCACGATGATCCTACGGTAATTAAAATGCTGGAGGATCTTACTCACCGCGATCCTAAGACTATTCCATTTGATGACCCGGCAACCTTGAGCTTATTTAACTGCACTAATGCTTTGGGGGTGACGGAGGAGGAGCTGGGGGCTAATTCCGGTACCTTTGGTATTCCGGAGTTTAGAACCAATTTTACCCGTCAGATGATTGCGGACACCAATCCAAGCTGCTTCTCGGATCTGGTGCGCATATCCGGCTTCTCCCATGGTACTGATGTATGGCTGGGAAATGCCCAGGACCTTATTAGGGCTGGTACATGTACCCTTCAGAACGCCATTGCTGCCCGTGATGACATTATGATGTATCTCATGCATAATGGGGTAGAGCCACTGTTGGCCTTTAAGACTATGGAGCGGGTTCGTAAAGGGAAGGGTATTGAGCCAGAGGTGGTGGAAACCCTTCGTAAGACTGGCATTCCTGAATGGTACATTGAATCCTGTCAGAAGATAAAGTATATGTTCCCAAGGGCTCATGCAACGGCTTACGTTATGATGGCTTATCGAATTGCCTTCTGTAAGGTGCATTATCCGTTGGCATATTATGCGGCTTATTTCTCTATTCGTGCTGCTGCCTTTGATTCAGATATTATTGCCAAGGGGCAGAAAGCAGTCAAGGAAAAAATGGAAGAGCTGGAGGCCAAGGATAAAAGGGATGCCAAGGAGGATGAGCTTTATGTTGTCCTTCAGCTAGCCTGGGAAATGTATATCAGAGGCTTTAAGGTGAAAAAGGTTGATCTCTACAAATCCGGGGCAGACCGCTTCCAGATGGTAACAGAGGAAAATGCCCTTCTGCCACCGTTTACAACCCTTACGGGACTTGGTGGTGTGGATGCCAAGTCCATTGTGGAGAAAAGAAAAACCGGTCCATTTTCTTCTATTGAAAATTTGAAGAAGCGAACCGGCATAACCAAAACGAGTATTGAGGCACTCAGAGTCCACGGCTGTCTTGACGGTATGGATGAGAGCGACCAGATGTCATTGTTTTAATTGAAAGGGGGCTTAGCCGTGCTAAAGGAAATAAAGAGAAAGGTGCTGGAATGCGCTGTTAAGGCAGAAGAAATGGGGCTTTGTCAGCATCGCTCCGGCAATTTTAGTATTCGCGATGAGGATACGGGGCTTATCTGCATTACTCCCACGGGCATGGACCGTAGTGAAATGACCTATCATGATATTGTGGTGGTGAATATGAATGCCGAGGTGGTGGAGGCTGAAACATTGCATCGTCCCACCAGTGAGGTAACTATGCACCTTAAGATTTATGAGGCTCGTCCTGATGTAAATGCTGTGGTTCATACTCACTCAAAGTTTGCCCTTACCTTCGCTATTCTTAATAAGCCAATTCCTGCCATTGTGACGGAATTAATGCACCTTGGCTGCAAGGAGGGCTATATTCCTGTGGCACCTTATGGACGGCCTGCTACTCCTGCACTGGCAGAGTCGGTGCTAAAGCCTTTGCAGATTTCTGACGTGGCACTTATGGAAAAGCATGGCGCTGTAGCTGTTGCTAAAGACATAAAGGAAGCTCTGACCAAGGCTGCCTATGTGGAGGAGTTGGCAGAGATTTATTATAATACCTTGACTATTTTGGGACCTGGAAAGGAACCGGAGTATGTTGACAAGGAAGAATTGCAGAAATGGGCATATCCAAAGGAGATAAAGCTGTTGCCTGGTGAAGATAAATAAGAGGTTATTATGAGTAATAAAACAATTATGGATTATGATACAGTGGCGCTGGATGATGCCAAGAGTGCTTTGGTGATTATTGACCAGACCAAGCTGCCATACAGTACGGAAATTTTGGAACTAACTGATTTAAAGGAAATATGGGATGCCATATATCTGCTACAGGTTCGTGGTGCTCCAGCCATTGGTGTGGCAGCGGCTATCGGTATATATCTCGAAGCCAAGAAAATCGGGGCACAGGAGTCTGAATTTGATGGTTTTTATGAAAAGTTCGCCAAGGCCAAGGAGTATCTGGATTCTGCCCGTCCCACAGCCGTAAACCTTTCTTGGGCTTTGAATCGCATGGAGCAGGTGGTATTGGCCAACAAGACCAAAAGCGTGGGGGAAATAGTGAAATGCCTTCATGATGAGGCAGTGGAAATTCGCGAGGAGGATATTCGGGTGTGCCGTGCTATTGGTGAGCATGGCTTGACTCTTATCAAGAACGGGGATGGTATTCTTACCCATTGCAACGCGGGGAAGCTGGCGGCTGTAAAGTATGGCACGGCCACGGCTCCTATTTATGTTGGGCAGGAGAAGGGCTACAGCTTTAGGGTATTTGCTGATGAAACGAGACCACTTCTGCAGGGCGCCCGCCTTACAGCCTTTGAGCTTCAGGAGTCTGGCATTGATGTGACCCTTATCTGTGATAATATGTCCAATATGGTTATGCGGAACGGCTGGGTCAATGCTATATTTGTGGGCTGTGACAGAGTGGCGGCTAACGGCGATGTGGCCAATAAAATAGGTACTTCCATTGTGGCAACAGTTGCCAAACGGTATAACATTCCGTTTTACGTGTGCGCTCCAACTGCTACTATTGATATGGCTACACCTACAGGAAATGAAATTAAGATAGAGCAGAGAAAGCCTGAGGAAGTCACGGAAATGTGGTATGAAAAGCGTATGGCACCAGATGGGGTAAAGGTTTATAATCCTGCCTTTGATGTGACGGATAACGACCTTATCACTGGTATTGTGACGGAATTTGGAATTGCCAGAGCGCCATATAGCGAGAGCTTAAAGAAAATATTTGATTTAAAGGAACAGGCTGGATTGAACAAATGATAAAAAAGTGGCGAAAATGTGGTTGACAACAGGGATTTAATCACCTATAATATCTATTGTCGTCACAAGCGATAACTAAACGCGGCCCGGTAGTTTAGTTGGTTAGAATGCCGCCCTGTCACGGCGGAGGTCAGGGGTTCAAGTCCCCTTCGGGTCGCCATTTTGCGGAAATAGCTCAGTTGGTAGAGCATCACCTTGCCAAGGTGGGGGTCGCGAGTTCGAGTCTCGTTTTCCGCTCCATTATGTGGTGCCATCGCCAAGTGGTAAGGCCAAGGTCTGCAAAACCTTTATTCCCCAGTTCGAATCTGGGTGGCACCTCCAAGGAATATCAAGCCCTCGCAGGTTTTTAAATCTTGCGATGGGCTTTTTTTGTGCCAATGAAAGTAAAATTGCAGCAATTTGTTGCACTTTTTTGCACAGTTTTTGTTCCAAAGTGTTGCAAATTTGTAGGATTTCGTCCTCTTTTCAAAAAAATATTTATGCAGAAAAGGGGAAAGGTTATGCAAATTGTATCAATCTCTAATGGCAGCATTAAAAAGCGGAATGATAGCTACATGGGCCAGATAACAATTACTTACGAAGACGGTAGTAAAATCAGACGGTCAGTTACGGAAAAGACTCTCAGGAAATGTCAGCGGGCTTTAGGAGCTCTGAAACGTAGTATTATTAACGGCGTTGAATACATCCCACCGTCTGTCATAGCCAATCAGCGCAGGCGGGCAAGAATGGTCGGCATAACGACTCCTGAAAATACTATACATGGTTATGTGGATTATCTTACTAATACGTGGCTGAAGGAAAAACGGCTCGAAGGTTGTACGAATAATACTTTGTACAGCCATGAACAACGGATTAACAGCCATATAACCGATTTTTTCAGAGATAAGGCGATAGAGGATATAAAACCTAAAGACATAGTTCAGGTTTATTCGTATCTAATCGGGCAAGGCTTGAAACCTATAACCGTAAAGAAATTTAGTCACATTTTAACTAATTCGTTTAAATTTCTCATTCGTGATGGCTATATTAAGAATTCACCTGCCGAATATGTGAAAACGCCTAAAGTCATCTATTCTGAAAAAAGAGCCTTGGATGACACGGAAATAAAAAGACTTTTGGCACACGCCATTAATTATAATAACGATCCGCAGACGCAGAACCATAACATGTATATGTTCATTAAATTAACTCTTGCGTCAGGAATGAGAAAAGGCGAAATGTGTGCTTTAATGTGGAATTATGTTGATTTTAGGAATAATACAATAACGGTCAAATACAGCCTTGAAGAAATAGATGGCGTGTGTAATTTGAAACCACCTAAAACTAATAAAACAAGGGTTATAGCAATAAACACTGATGTCATGGAAGAATTGAAAGAACATCGAAAAAGATATGCTTTTGGGCGTTTTGTTTTCCCTTCCAATAACGATAAGAATGAGCCAATGCCGTTAAGTAGTTGTTTTCGGGCGTTCAAGCGTATTCGGAATAGGGCTAAACTTAAAGATATTTCTATCCACCAGTTAAGGCACACCCACGCCTCTAAGTTGGCTAACAGCGGAGTTCCCGTCCATGTGGTTCGGGAAAGACTAGGACATGCTTCACTGTCAACGACTATGAATTATTATGTGCATAGTAATTCGGAACAGGATAAGCAAGCGGCAGACATTTTCAACGATTTATAAGAAAATCTAATAATCTAAATAATAGCAAGGGGAGCCAAAGCCGGCTCCCTTTTTACCTATGATTATGTACACAAAAAAATCTATGTAATTGAAGGGGAATATGAATTAGTGTAGAATTTGTTTTGTGTGAGAATATTAAGAGGATAGGTGTTATTATGGCTGCTATAGATGATTTGATTGCTCAGATTAATAATCCTGAGCTAAGAGATAGAATACAGAAAGAATTAAAGAAAGTTACTGAAAATATAAAGTTTGGATTAAAATTTGAGAGGCATTTGCCAGAGCGTACTCCTTTGTATGATATTCCGGTCAATAACGGCTCTACTGTTGCTAGACATGATGATATGAATTCGCTCTACAAGGTGTTGAATATTGAGGATGGTATTGCCTTGTGTGTGGGAAAGAATGTTGATGGCACAGAAGAAATATCCGTGGATGATTTGGTTACTGTTGCTGAGTTTGGTGAATCAATTTATCCTTATTTGGAACCGTTGGACAGTGTTGAGAACGCACCGGACAGCGGTCTTTGGCATACCCTGATTGAAGCAGACAATTATCATGCTCTGCAGCTGCTGGATTATTTATATCACGGAAAGGTTGATTGTATTTATATAGACCCACCGTATAATACTGGAGCTAAGGACTGGAAATATAACAATGATTATGTAGATGGCAACGATTCTTATCGCCATAGTAAGTGGCTGTCCATGATGGAAAAGCGGCTGCTGTTGGCAAAGAAGCTCCTTAACCCCAAGGATTCTGTACTTATTGTAACCATAGATGAGAAGGAATACTTGCATTTGGGGTGTTTGTTGGAGGGGATATTTCCAGAGGCAAGAATACAGATGATAAGCACTGTTATCAACCATGGTGGAGTAGCAAGAGGGAATGAATTTTCAAGGTCAGATGAATATATATTTTTTGTTATGTTTGGAGTAGCTCGTCCTGCAGAATTGCATTTAGGTGAAGAATGGTTGGGGAACGTTAAAAATACTACTAAAAATAAACTGCGTTGGCGTGAATTCAGGCGTAGTGGTTCTCATAGCACTAGAGAGGAACGCCCAGGGTTATTTTATCCGATATTTGTCAATGAGGATGGACGAAGCATACATTCTATTGGCGAAACATATCGAGGAAATAATCTAAATGAAGTAGTTCCACCTAAAGGAACGAGGATAATATGGCCTCTATTTCCGGATGGAAGAGAAGGATGTTGGGTGTACCAGCAAAGTAGCTTAAAGGGATTGATAAAAAAAGGATATATTAGGCTCGGAAAGTTTACTAATACAGGAATGTCAATTAGCTACATAGCACAAGGAGAACAACAGAAAGTTGAGAATGGAGAATTTGAAGTCATAGGGCGAGCTGATGATGGTTCAATAATGGTTGATGAAGGAAGCTATCAAGCTAAATATATACCTAGCACTAACTGGTCTATAACGGTGCATAATGCAAGCGAGTATGGTAGTAAATTATTGAATCAGATATTTGCAACCAACAGATTTTCTTTTCCTAAATCTATTTATTCAGTCCATGATGCTATACGTTTTTTTGTGTCTAATAAACAAGGAGCGTTAATTCTCGATTTCTTCGCTGGTAGTGGCACTACCCTTCATGCAGTTAATCTCCTTAATGCGGAAGATGGTGGAAATCGTCGTTGTATTATGGTAACAAATAATGAAGTTTCAGATGATGAAGCAAAAGCATTGACTAAGCAGGGGCATAAGCCAGGTGATGATGAATGGAACAAGTTGGGAATTGCCAGATATGTGACATGGCCACGGACTGTATGCAGTATAGAAGGGCATGATATTAAAGGTCAGCCATTAAAAGGCAACTATATTGGCAGTGATCGTCCTATGGCCGATGGATTCCATGCCAATGCCAACTTCTTTAAGTTGGGGTTCTTGGATAAAATGGACGTATATGTAGGAACACAACTGGAAAAACTTATTCCTGTTCTCTGGTTGAAGGCAAATGCCGTTGGCAAATGTCCATCCATAACCAGTGAGGAAGATTATTACATATTCACAGAAAATCGTTTTGCCATACTGATTAATGAAAGCAGATTTAAGAAATTTAAGGAAAAAATAGCTGGTGAGGATCTTGATGTAGTCTATATTGTGACGAATTTTGAGCCAGGGTACATCAGAATGAGGCAGGAGCTAGGAGTTCCTACCACTTATCAGCTGTACCGGGATTACTTAGATAATTTCCGCATTAATCAGAGGTGAACAAGATGATTGTAGAGTTAATATCATTCCAAAATCTGGCAGTAAGGGATTTACGCCAGAAAGTGCATGGTGCAATAGCAGCATATAAAGACTTAGGAAGACCGCAAATTATTTCTCTACAGGCCCCAACTGGTGCAGGAAAAACTATAATGATGGCGGCCTTTATAGAAAAGGTGTTGTTTGGTGATGAAGACTATCCTGAACAACCTGATGCTGTATTCGTGTGGCTGTCAGATTCTCCAAGTCTTAATCAGCAGTCAATGGACAAAATAGATAGCAAATCAGATAAAATTCGTGTAGGTCAGTGTATAACCATTGAGGAATCTTCATTTGACAAAGAATTACTGGAGGATGGTTATATTTATTTCCTAAATACGCAGAAAATAGGCAAGTCTGGCAATCTTACCAAACATTCAGATAGTCGCCAATACACTATCTGGGAGACATTGGCCAATACTGCCAGAGAAAAGAGCGATAGACTGTACTTTATCATTGATGAGGCCCATCGTGGTATGCAGGGTAAAGAGGCCGGAAAGGCCACTTCCATTATGCAGAAATTTATTAAAGGCAGTCCTGCTGATGGCCTACAGCCTATGCCATTGGTTATCGGCATGAGCGCTACAGCTAAACGATTTGATAAACTGGTCGAAAATACTACTGACTCAGTATCGCACTTTGTAAGAGTAACACCTGATGCTGTGAGGGCTTCCGGGTTGTTAAAGGATAAGATTATTGCGGCCTGTCCAAAGGAAGCTGGTCAAAAGAATGATTTAGCCATGCTTCAAGCGGCTACTGAGGACTGGATGGAGAAGTGTGCTCACTGGCGAAATTACACGATTACTTACCATTATAAGCACTTTAATCCAGTATTTGTAATACAGGTATGCGCTGGAAAAGGTGATGCTATTTCAGATAATAATCTCGATGATATTCTGGCCAAAATCGAGGAACACAGCAATATTCATTTTGAGCAAGGTGAGGTCGTTCATGCCTTTGGTGATCATGCAGATATAACCATTAATGGCTTAAAGGTTTCCCATGTAAATCCACAGGATATTGCCGATGCTAATATTATTCGTGTGGTTTTCTTTAAAGAGAGCCTGTCTACTGGCTGGGATTGTCCAAGGGCAGAAACCATGATTTCCTTCCGTAACGCTCAGGATGCCACTTATATTGCTCAGCTCATTGGGCGAATGGTGCGTACACCTATGCAATGTCGGGTTCAGTATGATGAACTGCTGAACAGTGTATCCATGTTTTTGCCATACTATAACAGTAGTACCGTAGATAGCATTATCACGGAATTACAGAATACCGAGGGGGGCGAGATTCCTACTTATATTGAAACTGAGGAAGTTAGTGGTCACAGAAATGGCGGATTGACCGTCCATACCCCTACCAGACAGAAGGCTGTGCCTAATCATAATGATGGTATGCAAAGCCTGTTTGATAATGATGGGCAGGAGAATAATGTGCCGCAACCTGTTACAAACATTAATCATCCAGAAAATGCTGGCTCGTATGATGATGCTAATGTGGACGCTAAGAAGACATTATCTGAAAGCAAGGCTGAATTGATAAACAATAATCATGATACCAATATCTCTGTTGGCGGAAATGTAGATGTGTCAAACAGGAATAATAATACGAATTCCAATACCGCTATAAATTCTCCAGAGGAAATACCATTGGAATTTGAATTAGACAGAGCTGCAATATTGAAATTTATCAATGAAACTGCATTGTTGAAATATAACATTAGCACGGTAGCCGTCAATGATTATAAGAAATCTTTGTTTGAATTGGCTTCACTTTTAACTCAGAAGGAAATCTTTGTTGGGTTGCAAGACATAATAATGGATGAAATAACTGGATTTATCAGCAATTTTGTTGAATCACTGAAAAATAGGGGAAAATACAAAGAGTTGGCGAAGAAATATCTGGAATTTCAGATGTCATTGAGAGAATATGATGTTTTACAGGAAAACGGCATCACAGGTGTGTCAAAGGATTTAAGCCTGTTCACCGTAGACACGGATATGGAAAGACGCCTTAGAATTGCTGAAACCAAGCTGGGGAATTTTGGTATTTGTAATGCTTATTTGGGCCGTTTTGATAAAGGTGGCTATAGCCAGGGAATCATTGACTGTATCATGTACTCTGAGGATGTGGATTGCCAAAAGGAATTGGCCCAGTATTCAAAGTCTAAATTCTATGAGCTAACGGACAAATACCGCCGAAAAATTGGTATTAATCCTGATGAGAGTATTCGTCAGGCGTATGATAGGATTATGTCCAATAGTTCCATGGTATCAAAACATACTTTTATCTTACCAGAGTTTTTAGGTGAACGTGGTGATGTGGATGGTAAGGAATATTACTATCATCTTTATGCTGATAGAGATACCGGAATTGCTAAGATAAAACTTAAGTCATGGGAAGAAGGAGTTATAAAAGAGGAAGCTGAACGCAAAGATTTTGTCTGTTGGCTCAGAAATCGTTCAAGAGCCTCATGGGCAATGTGTATTCCGTATGATATGGATAATGTAACCAAGCCAATGTATCCTGATTTTATTATTGTCCGTAGAGATAAAGATACAGACTATGTAATTGATATTTTAGAGCCACATGGTGACTATTTGGCAGATAATCTTCCTAAGGCTAAAGGCTTGGCAAAATATGTTGAAAATGAAACAAGAGTAGGGCGTGTACAGCTTATCAGGGAAATGTCCCGGAATGGTGTCAAAGGCTTCTATAGATTGGATTTGGCAATAAGAAGCATTAGAGATAAGGTATTGAGTGCTGCAAACAATGAGGAGTTGAACCATATCTTTGAATGTGACGCGGTGCTGGAAACAGAATAAAATTTTGGAGTCGCCAGATGGCGGCTCCTTTATATTGCAAAAATGCCCGTTAAGTTTCTTCTCTGTCAAAGCCCCTTCGGGGAATGGAATTCTATATAGTCAAAACTTAACAGTATTGAATACAAAAGTAAGACATGATAAAATAAGGGTGTTAGAGAGTGTCAATACTTATGGTCAAAAATAAAGAAAAAAAAGATGGGACATACAGTCCCATAATTTATTAAATACATCCACTAATTTAGTAGGCTATAGATAATTTATTTTGTTGGAGCAAGCTAAGTAATCTGCTGCTCGGGCCAGATGGTTTATTGCGACCAGATTCCCATGCTTCCACTGTTCTGGTGGATACGCCTATCCATTTAGCAAACAAAGCCTGGGTAAGTCCAGTACGTTTCCTTATATCTTTTATGGTATCTGCACTATATTCAACAAGTGGTTCTATCTCAATGGAGACAGTTTCTGAGTTCAAAATTTTGTTGCCGGATTTGGCATCAAGTATAGCTTCGTCCAATGCTGTTGATAAAATGTCAAATTCCTTGCTCATAGTATCACTCCTCATCGTAATGATTTCTCTAAAATTTCTATCTTCTTTTTGAGAATGTTACGCTCAGTCATGCTTAGGTTTTCCTGCTCATTTTTTGGAAAAATTACTAATAGATAAATTATTTCCTTTTTCTCAAAATCAACATAGCATATTCTACAGCTTCCGCTTTTTCCACGGTGTTCAAAGGAAAAGCGCATTTTTCGTAATCTGCCGGTTCCTCTCATTACTGGCCCAGTTTTGGGGTCTGATAAAAGGTCATGCTGTAGACGACGCAAGTCATCATCTGTTAATTTTAAATTAGCCCATTCCTTTTCAAACGCTGTTCCCAGTATAAATTTGCGTTTTATAACCATAAAATTTCTCCTGAAGTTCATAACTCATTTCGATATTATTATACTACGATTAAATAGTAGTTTTCAAGGGAGGCAAAGTAACATGATTTATGGATATGCCAGAGTGTCCACATCAGGTCAAGCAAAAGATGGGAACAGTCTTGAAGATCAGAAGCAAAAACTGATTGCAGCTGGTGCTTCAGAAATAATAGAGGAGTATTATACTGGTACAACAACCAATCGCCCAGAATTTTCCAAGCTAATAGATAAATTGCAGGAGGGTGATACCCTTGTTGTAACCAAGTTGGATAGATTTGCCAGGTCTGCAGGGCAGGGAGTGCAGCTAATTCAGGAGTTGATAGGCAGAGGTGTATCTGTTAATGTCCTGAACATGGGGCTGATGGATAATAAACCAGCCAATAAGCTGATGATCACTATGATGCTTGCCTTTGCTGAATTTGAAAGAGATATGATAGTCGAGCGTACGCAAGAAGGTAAGAGGATAGCCAAAGAAAGGCCAGGATTCAAAGAGGGCCGTCCAAGATTAAGCAAAAAACAAACAGACTATGCTATGGAATTGCTGGCTAGAGGTATGAGCTATAAGGAAGTGTCTGAAAAATTAGGCATATCCAAATCTACTCTTGTGCGCCGCAGGCGAGAATGGAAAGTTCTTGAATCCTCCATATTATGATTTAATATGACTGAATAGTCTTTTCTATGACAAAAAAATGATATTTTAAGCATTATAAAAGCTCCCAGTTTGGGAGCTTCTTTGCTTTATAAAATGGATTTAATACTGAAAATTTTCTTTTACTGTCTCACTTTTTCCGATGATTAACCATACCAGCATCTGTCAGAATCCTGTAGAGAGTGCTTGTGCTTATTCCGAAATGAGCAGCGGTAGCCTGTTGTGAATGATTTTCAACATAATCAAGAATTAACTCGATATCTCTCGATGTTTTAGGACGGCCCCCCGGATGCTTTGCTTTCAGTTCCTTAATCTCTGTTTCCAGTTCTCCGCGCTGCTGGTCAGCTTCATAGTACAGCTCACGATGGATTCTCCACTAGCATTTCCATTGAAAATCGCTTCGAGAATTATGATAAGAAGCTGGTAGCCTTTGAAGTAAAGGTTACAGTCTATGATAGCACTGGTCGGATTATTGCTGAGGGTATCGGGGCCGCCAACAGTCAGGAGCGCAAATTCCTGAGGGGAGATTTCTTCAGCCAGATAAATACGGTTTTGAAAATGTGCAAGAAACGCGGATTTGTGGATGGAATACTCACCGCTACTGGGGCCAGCTCCATCTTCACCCAAGATATGGAAGACATAGCCAACTTTCAAACTAATCAGGAGCAGGAGGCAATTTGATTTATGATGATTGATAATAGAAAAAGGACTCCTTAAAATAGTTCGAGAAAGAGGAATATGCTAAATTGAATAGAGCTTAGCAGAAGAAAACAGCAGCCTGGATTATAGCAGGATTTCTACTTGTTTTTTAATAGGAAAATGATTTGTGGCCCTGTTGGAGAATGTGAGTTCTCTGACAGGGCACTTTTTTTGTCCAGCTAAATATTGCAAAAATCATTCGTTAATATAGAATATAGGCAAAGAATAATTATTAACAAATATTGAGGTTTTAGACTCAGGTATTCTGCCATATTATAAGGAGGTGGGTTGAAATGAAAGACGAAAAAAAAGATTACATCACTCAAGAGGAAATTAATGATCTTATGTCGGGAAAATCGGATATAAAGGGGCCAGATGAAATAATACCAGAAGAAGTTTTGCAGGATATTGATATTTCAATTCAGTTATATGGCGTAGGAATAGCTGGTATTACCTTCAGGACAAAAAGCTGGGAAGTTGAGCTCAATGTGGCTTGGACGGACAGAAATCCAGCAAATATATTATTTCCATTAATGTCAGCACATTTTGACGGCATTGGTAACATTAAATTTGAAGAATTTAGTAGAGAACCTGAAGTGAAATGTATCAAAAGTACAATAGAACTTTCCTGCAAATCGCTGTGGTCTACTAAATATGTTAATCAGGATAAATTGGATATTAGTAAGGAATTTTATAATAGGCCCTTGAAAGTGAGGGTGATTAAGGATGTTAATAACGAGGATTCTACCTATGAAAAGCATGAATTTCAGATACCATTAAATGTATTTTGTTATGCGATTATAAAAGCAATAGATAAACTTATCGATAAGCATGGCTTCCTTGGATTTTTCTTTACCTGGAATGATATGCGTACAGTTGAACTGTCATTTTATCTTTATACTAAGGCCTTGGCATTGAAGAAATATGAAATGCTGAATGCCTTAGGGGAAGAAATTATGGATTTTTATAGTATAGAGAATAAGAAAAAGCTCTATTATTCTGATTTCCGGGAAGAAATGGAAATATTGTCGGCAAGATTAGACTAACCGGCAAGTATAGCAAAAGAAAGAATGGTGGTAAAAATGACTGATAGCACATATAAAAGTTCACCGTTCAGGATAGAGGAAATTGATGAATTATATAACAATGTTCAGAAATTCAGATCTACAAAATTTACTGGCAAGCTATTTGAATTTATAGCCAATTTTCCTAAAATTGCTCCGTATAATGCAATGCTGGTTTATATGCAAAAGCCCGGCAGCTCCTATGTGGCCACTGCAAAAGAGTGGAAGGAAAAATATGGCAGAAGCCCGAAATCTACTGCCAATCCGCTGGTTATATTAAAAGCATTTGGCCCAATAGAATTTGTCTTTGAAGCAAACGATACTGAGGGAAAGCCTTTGCCCCAGGAAATAACTAATCCTTTTAGAACTGAGGGGGAGATTTCCCGGAAACACTACGATACATTTTTTAAAGATATTATTAAGGAAGGTATCGTTGTAAGGAAACAAAATTATGGTACTGGCATGGCTGGAAAAATAGAAAGGCTTCAGAATAGTAGTAGTATCTTTCTTTCACAAGGTAGAAAAAACATAGAAGTATCACATTGTTTTGATATTGTAATAAATGAATCAATGAGCGAAACTGAGGAAGTTGCTACCATATTTCACGAACTGGGCCATTATTTTTGCGGACACTTTAAGATGCCGGACAAAATAAAGCATATCCCAAGAAGAATGGTTGAAACCTTAACGGATCAAGTAAGGGAGTTCGAGGCTGAAACAGTTTGCTGGCTTGTTTGCAAGCGGCTGGGCATAATGAATCCATCTGAAAAATATTTAAAGCATTATTTAGAAAATAATAATGATGTGCCGGAAGGAATAAGCTTTGATGCTATCTTAAAAGCTTGTGGAAAAATTGAAAACATGCTGCTTGGCAAATACAAGACACCGAAGGAGTTAATTCTAAACAAATGGTGAGGTGGTTGGCATGATGAAAAGATAAAAGATGAAAAAGGATATTTTCTAGTGTTATCCATTGTGGAGGTGACTTAAAATGAAGATTTTGAGTAGAGCCAGAGATATAGAACAACTTTTTAGGGTTAGCAATATACTTGATATTGATGAGATTATGGAGCTTACAGCAGAGGATGGGAAAGGTTTTGATGAAGGTCAGTCAGGCGTCCTTGTTCGGGAAAATATAAAGGGAATAAAAGAAGATAATAAGGAACTATTTGATAATATTGAACTTAATACTGATGTAGATGTGATTATTGCTAACGCCCGCTCAAAGAATTTATCGCAGTCAGATAGTGATTTATTGGATGTAATGCAGTTTTATACTGACGAAAATGAAGTCATGAACATGTCAAAAAAATTGGGATTGAAAATAGATAAAGATATGGCTGCAAAATTTGCTGATAGAAACTTAAAACTGTTATTACAGAAGGAAGAAGAATTGATCGCTGCAATTCGCCAAGCTACAGATTTAAAAGATGTTTTTAATAGCTGTTCGAAGTTGGAAATATGTTTTGCAAGGCATAATACAAATTGGCGCCATGATCCGGAAATTGAATTGTCAAAACATGAACAAGAGGTTCAGTTAATTAGACAGTTATTGTTCTGTTGCACCGCTGTACGTGATGTATTGGAGCTGGCAGAAAAACTAAATATTCCATTCGATGAACAAAGGGCGCTTGAACTATTAAATGAAATAGATGAAGGTCCGAAATTGTTACATAAAATGCTTAATCATGAAATCACCATAACGTATGGTTTTTATAAAGAGCTTATTGAACGAATGGAAGATGACCCGGAATATCAGTCATATAAAGGCAAGACCTTTAAATCAAGCAGGGAAATGATTGAGTTTTATTTCCCAAATAAAGAGGTGATGTATCAGGATTTAATTTATGGCCAAGATAATGCAGAATTTGCTTATGCCACCATGTTTCTCCATGGGATAATTGTTGAATATGACTTAGATAAAGCATTGTATTGGTTAAAAAGAGCATATCATGACAATAATAAGGAAGCATTTAAACTTATTAGAAAACTTATGGAAGAAAATGGTCGCAATGATGAATTTGAGGAATTTTGCATTGAATGTGCCCTATTATACAACGATAGTGAAGTAATTGAATGTTGCAAGGAAAGAGGCTTCGATTTTACCAAAATCCACCCCAAGCAGCAAAAACTAATAGATGAGTATCTTTCATTTTATAATCGCTTGAAGCGCAATACTACTAAACGTGACAGGGAGTTAATAGATTTAATACTTGCGGCTAAAAGTGAAGATGAAACATTAAGATGGATAAAAGAGCTTGAACCAATGGCAGATGAAAGACTGGCCAAAATGTTTTATCATGCGAAGCCTTACAGTGTAGAAAATAGTTTTCAGGATAAGATATGTGATGAAACAGATCCCCTCAAAAAGCAGGCTTTAATGGATGAGTATAATCTTGATAAATATGAGCAAAAAGCCTACTGGACATGTGAGAAGGATTTAATACTTGATGATTTAGAAAAGAAATTTGTATCCAGGCAAATCAAGGACTTTTCTTATAGAGATAATATGGAAAGTGATAGTCCAAGAATTTCACAAAATAAGCGCCGTATGAAATATTCTGAGATGTCAGAAATTGATAAGGCTATGTATAGGATGTTAGACGATGACCATAGGTTAAGTTATGAGAGTGCTGTTGTTATACGGTATACTCTCTCAGAAATAGAGAAACGCAATCAACAAAAAAGGCATCAGAAAATAAAGGCATCGACCAATAATGATATAGTATTTTATGATGGTCCATATTATAAAAGATTTGCGATTTTCTATAAGTTTAATAATCCTTTGGAATCAAGAACTGTTGAAGAAATGATGTATGATCATATGCTTCATAATATCTTATGCGAAACTGTAGTAAATGCCCTGTTTCCGGCAGACATTGGTTTAGCGATGGTGTTTGAAAAATTGTCGGAAAAAGAACTAGAAATTCAAATTGATCCAACATCAGATACAAAGCCTTTACCTTTGGAGCTTTACGTGGAAAAAATGATGGCAGAATGTCCAAACCTTTCAAGGAGACAAGTTGAGAAGGATGTAAAAAAAGCGATTAAAGAGGAATACGAGGAACTACTGGCATTAGATAAAGGAGATACAGTTAAGGAACCTGTTTCTTACAATAATGAAGTGCTCGATGAAAAAGAATTATCAAGACAGCAGGGAATGGAATTGATAAGAAAAATGCGTCAAAGCACTGACGTGAATGAATTTGTTGAAATTGCTCAGCAGCTTGGGCTAGATTTTGGTAAACAGTTGGATAAGAATGATACGGAAACGACTCCGCAGATAAAAAAAGAGTATGAAGCAATGCTGACATTAGAAAAAGGATATAGTGTAAATGGATGTACTACTTCTGATAAAGCACTGCCCGATGAGGACAATTTTTTAAGCAAACAGGGAATGGAACTGATACGGAAACTTCGCCAGAGTACCAACGAGGACGAGATTTTGGATATCGCTCAGCAGCTTGGGCTGGACTTCAGTAAACAGTCGGCCAAAAATTATGCGGAAATGAATAGAAAAATAGTGGCGTTGGATGAACCCAAATAGAATTGAGGTGGGTACTATGGCAAATTTAGAGTTTTCATTCTTCTGCAATATTTTGGAACGAGGAATGAACGGCATATTACCTATAGACGAAACCATTTTCTTTTTCGATGATGATTCTGAGAAAAAACAATGCTGCATACTATATGAGGAAAAATATAATGAAATTCTTTTTGATGCTTATTGTGACTATCCCCCGGAGGGAGGCTGGTTCAACACAGTAGATAAATTAGTTAATACACCTTTGTTTAAAGGACAATCCATAAAAGACCGGTGGGACCATATTCTTGTTCATCACATTGGCGGATATCCTACAAGGAGATGGCTGGCCAGTTGGACTAATTGGCCAAAAGAGAAAATAGCCCAAGTGTATCAACACGATGCAGATGATATTTTGAAATTATTGGAGACAGGCCATCTGAGAGAACCAGATTTGGCACGTTGGGAAAGAGGGGCACTGATAGGAGAATTTCACACATCAACAGATTTGGAAAAACTACGAAAAATATCACAAATATTGGAAATGAATTATACAGAGTATGATTTGAAACTACATCAGAGAAACAATGAAATATAGTTGCTTATTAGTGTTTTAGAAGAACCCCAAAGGATTGAGGTGAACACCATGCTTGATAAGAACACGGAAACTTATCCAAAATGGAAAAACGGCAAAATACTTTTCAAAGGCATTGAACTTACAGAGGATGAAGCACTAACTCTTGTAATGATGATGGAACACGGCGACCCGAACATCGACAAGCAAATGGAAATCGACATCAGAACAGAGATTTGCGGTATGCCATTGGAGAAAGCCATTGATTTTGCGGAGGGTCGATATCCTGAAATTGATCGTGCAACACAGCTTAAGATGCTAGACAGATGGATTAAGGAAATAAAGGAAGGTAAATTGTAATAGCGGTTTAGATAGATTTCTATGAGGAGGGTTTTATCATGGATGCTGAAAGATGGATGAAGTTACACCCGACAATAGATATTAAAACAGCTGTTGAGAAAATCAAAAAATTATATAGAGACGATTTATATCAGATTATTATGTTTGGCCCTTCAGTAAGGGATGACTACCATAAAAGAAAGGATATAAATGTTTCTGTAGTAGTAATTCTTCATACTGATGATAACAATGATAGATATAGTAAGATTATTGATGAATTGCTGGAAACATACATCAATCCATATTCAATATCAATAGATGATTTTAGGGCTGCTATCCCATTTAATGATTTATATAATTCGGTTGCTTTTGAAGGCATTGTATTTTATGGGCCAGAGATTAAGAATCGTCCTAGCTATGATCTACGGGAAATGCCGGTAGCAGAAAGTTATTCAGAAAGGCACGACTCAACTTATAGATTTATTATGGCCAGAAATATTGGTTGGCTCATGGCATTTGCAAATGAAGAATTTGGCCTTAATCCTGTTGAATTGACCGAAAAGTGGCTTTTATCCAAGACAGCTTATGATGTATACCGTTATGGACACTCAGTTAAGGAAAAATATAATAAGTTTACTAGATATAAAGCTGTGTATGATGACTGGATGAAAGAAACATCTCTAAAATGTATTAATTCAGGAGTTGTAACTATTTGTTATGATGAAAGTCCAATGTTTTGGTATGGGTATATGTTGCAGTGCTTGATTTATAAGGATGGCCTGCCTCCGGCTGCATTACTAAAAAAATATGATATGAAGCGTATATTAGCTGATTTGGAGATATTAAGAACTATGTGTGTATATGACGCAGTTTATCTGTTGTCTGAGAAATACACTCTTAGTAACTGGGTGGAAAACATAAAGGATGTGAAAATACCTACATTTGAGGAAGAAAAAAAGCAGGAAGAATTTGAACTAACTAAAAAAATCTATGAATTATTTCTTCCTCCGCCACCATCAAAGGAAAAGGTTAATATAGAGGAATTATGGGAAAAGTTACCTGAAAAGTATAAGAAACAAGGTGACAGTTGCAGTAAGGATAAAGTTGAAATTGCAGAGTATATTTTCAAGCCTTTCTTGCCAGCCCAGGATGTTTCCAATAAAGATTTTATTATGAAAAACGAATTGTGGAAAATGGTCATTGAGGCATATAGAAGTGGTACGGTTGACAGATTAATAAGAAGACTTACATCTATATATTACATATTGTCTTGGTGTGATGATTCACTGTTGTCGAATGAGGTAAAGATGGTTACGCAATTTGTGGAAAGGTGTGTTAAATATGTTAACGAGGTTGCAGATAATATTAATTCTGACCCAAGTGGAGACCTTAGAAGACGCCAGGAAATATTGGAAAATGCTATTTCCGAATGCAGACGAAGAAAAGATCCAGAGTTGGGCAGAGAAAATATTCTTGATCAAGAAATAATTAATAATGCATCACCGCAAGAGCGCTGGTCCCGAATAGAAGAAGTAATAGATGAATACCCTTCAACAGAGGTTTGGGATGTTTTGAATGAAATATTGGACAACGAATTAAATGCCCCTCCGGAAAAGAAATTTCCAAAGATGTTGAATTATTCCCAAGAACGTCAACTTTTGGATATGCTATATAAGACGGAGGATTTGGAAGAAGTTAAGAAAATATATAGATTACTTCATCCTGATGATCTTGATGCAACTATCCAGCAGGATGCAGAGGAATATATTTTCGCAATAAGTTAGTTTGCAAGCCCCCTGAGGAACTAATTATAAGAGTAATGTGAGGTGTTTTTCATGAAGGAAGACAGATTTACAGAGCTTGCATTGGAAGCATTGATATGCCGTGATGAGCAAAAGAAGGAAGCTATCTTGCAAGAAGCATTAGCTATAGAGGAAGCCAGATTGAACAAGCTAATGAAACAAGAGAAGCCGGAGAAACCTTTAGTACATTATGATGTATCAAAATTTACGTTGATGGTAGACGGGGATTATGAACCTCCTTATGAGATAAACAAAAAATCAGATGAGGCGGAATCACAGGAAAAAAGCAATACTTGAAAAATTCATATATCCGCAAGATTAGATTTTGTATTATAACTATCCAAATATCATATGAAGGTGGTGAATTATGATGATTATTCCCGATTATATCTTCGGCCTTACAAGGTCAGAAATCATCACAGAAGTGATTATGAAATCCGGAATACAAGATCGCCGTTATATGGAAAATTATGAGAGATATGTAAGATGGCAAATCGAAGATAATTTAAATCTCTTTGGCCTAACGGACTGCGAAGAACCGGAATATAGCAAAATACAATGGGATAAACTTCCATTTCAATTCCCGCCAATAGAGCAATTAAAGGGGCTTACATCAGAGGAAGTTATAGATAAACTGGAAAGATGTAATGAAGAATCTGATGTTTCTTGTCCTTATATAGGCCGGATTGAAAAAATATTCCTGAAGGAACTGGGGTTATGGGATGAAAAACTAAGTAAGAATAGCTATAATTCATGGCTATATAGCTTTACCAGACGATATAGACTTTTCCCAAAAATAAATGAGCTGGAAGGTATGACACGGGATGAAGCAATTACTGAAATTAGGCGTGGTATAAGGCATTACTGCGACCACTATGAGCTGATACTGGATGAAATATTTATTATAAACAGTTATTTGACAGAGCTTGGTTTTCCTCCAGACCAGCTGCTACAGAAAAAGTCACTAACTGATGAAACCATTGATTACTGTAAGATGCTTATTCCAACCTTAACAGATGAACGGGCAAAGAATATGGCTAAGGAAATTATTTCGTGAAGTAAAAAGGAAGGAGGACTTATAAATGGACACAAATACTGTGGATATCATTGAATTTAGACTTACATGTGAGCGTTACGGCCCTGATACATTTCCTACACCAACTGTGGAAATATACATAAACAATGAGATATTTCGTCATAAAGTTCGTGCCGTAGAACTTCCTTTTGCTGAGGCTGAAGGAGAACCTGGTATTGCTGGTCATGCAACAATTACACCTTCTGAATTATACAGTTCTTTGCACGATGATTATTTGGAATATGACTGTGTTCCAATATTTGGCTGTGGCTGTGGAATTGTTGAATGTTGGCCACTTGAAGTAGCTATAGATGTTGGCGAAAAGGTTGTTACATGGTATGGATTCAATATGTACCACCGGGATAATTGGGATTACAGTAAACTGGGAAGTTTTGTTTTTGATAAAAAGCAATATTTCAAGGAAGTAGATAGGCTGTTGGATATAAAAAAACAAGGCAGGGAGATAATTGAAAAATTCCAGGTTTCTTTTAAGCCTGAAAAATATGGTTGGGCAAATATGTATATGTACCTTGAAGGAAACAGATGTAAAACCCGTTTATCCTATTTATTCTCTCCTTTTGGTGATTTATTGAATATGCTAAAAAATGTGGAAAAAGGCAGTTCCTCAGAAAAAGTAACAATAAATGAAGAAGGTTTTTATACAGTTATAAATATTTGTGAGGGAAAATCAGCTGATATGCTGAATATAACAGTTATACAAGGAAATGCGGATGATACGATAAATAATCATCATCATTGCAATGTGTTGAGGAAAAACTTTTTGCAAGTATTAAAATGGGCTTTTGCCGAATTAAAAGATGAAGGATTTGATCCGAATTATTGGGATGAACATGAACCTGATTACGCATATAAGGACGAGGATGAAACAAATCCTCGGGATGTGTTGGATTCATTTTGGAAAGACTCTTGGTTTGAAATAAAAGAGTATGAGGGGATTTTTGAAGAAGCTGTTATTGAAAGAGCCAAAATATTATCTGAATTAGATAAAGATACAATTAAGGCACTTGAATACATGGATTTTGATGATAGCCGTTTGAAACGGTGGAATGAATCAAAAAGTCTGGCACGCTATCAGTTGGAATGTGAAAAAGAAGATGCCTGTCATGATCTTCAACAATACGATTGGTTTTATAATTTTGAAAAATATGATTATAGGTATAGTAGTTTTGACAGCAAAGATATAAATGAAATGTACTCTGGGCTGGCAAGAAAATTGGCGAATGAGTTATATGAAGAAGTATATGAAGATTTATTAGAATATGCACATGACACTGAAAGTTCATTTTATGGTGACTATCCGACTATTTGGGAACAGTTAAAAGCGGATGAACGTCATGGCGATCCTGCAATGAATGAAGAAGAACTGGAAAATGCCTGTTATGAACATTTAGATGGACTGATGGAACATGAATTATATCTTCTATGGGTATATTTGTGCGAAGATCCCCACTCTCCAGTGGAAGATTCATTAAAAGATGTTCTTATACGAATTAATGATCCTCGAGATGCAGATTTTAAAAATGATATTTTCCAAGAAATAATGCAAGCGTTGTGGAATGCTGCTGAAGCGGAAAATAATGATGAGTAGGTGACAGTATGCGTACGGCCAATAGTAGACAATTATTTAACTTGATGAGGGTGAGGTGATTGCCATGGAAGAATTAGCAAGAAAACAAGAGAACAGCGGCGTTGGATGACCCCCAAGAGAATTGAGGTGAGCACTATGGCAGAGAAAGATAAAAAGGATTTAGAGCAGTCAAACAAAAGTACAACTCACGCGAAGGGGCTTATGTCTACAGAGGAATTATTAATTTTGGCGTTGTCTGACGACCCAAAAGAAAGGAAAAAAATATCTGATTTAGTATGTGAGCGTGAAATGAAAAGGTTGGAAGAAGAAAGAAACATCAATAAGTCCTCTACAGAAAATGTGAATAAATCTACTATAACCGACCGTGACATAATGGAATATGCAGTAGATTTATTTATTGATGCACTGCCTAATCTTAACGAACGCAATAGCTTGCCAAAGGAGGCGTCCGCTGATGACAGAAGAACAAAAGAAGATGTATTCAGTTCTCTTAAAGACAAAGACTAAAGAGGAAAGAACGCAAGCTGCTAAAGACCTTTGTAAGAGTTTTGGAATTGAACTTCTCCCAGAGGAATTGGAAGTTATAGAAAACTGGGAACCAGATGATATTGATAAATAATCTGTAAATATTGTGTCGGCCGATTGGGGTGATATGTATGGAATATGAGAGATACGATGAAAAACTGTGGCAGCCGGAGGTATTGAAAAAGAAAGAACGCTCTATGAAAACCATACAGAAATATGCACATTTAGTATTTCTTTATGAGAGATTAAAAGAAGATGCCTTGCCTGATGATCACTCTATTAATTTGAAATTAAGAGAATGTAAAAATGAAGATGATTACTTGAAACTCAAATTTACAGCAGAAGAAGCAGCTTGGATTTTATGTTTATCATTCACAAATGAAATTGTTGATCCTATGCTTGCATCTGATGTTAAAGTAGAGTGTGCAGCACATTACAATGCAAGTAATTTTTTACAAACTTCCGCCTATAATATTATTTGGCGGGCAAGTTGGGATAATGATTTTATATATAAAGATAACGAAAATGGGGAATGTGAACCTGTAGAATTAGAACATCCAGTATCAAAATATTTTTCCAAAGATGAAAACACGATTATGGATATTGCACTAAGACTGGATGAGCTGATTTTGGGAGAATGGGAAAAGCAGGAAAATAAGGCGAATGCTTGACTTTAAAAAGGAGGGGCTGTTATGAAACTCGATCCTTGGAAACTATCATTAAAAGCCTATGAAGCAGATACACCAGAGGAAAGATTGGCAGCTTTTACTGAGCTTTATGAGCATTATGGGATAGAAATGCTGCCAGAGGAGAAGGAGATTGTGCTTAAGGATAAGAATTATAGGTCCGAAGATTGAACATTTACTTTAATAACTGGTTATGTGCAATTTTTAGTGACATGATTCTGCTTCTGTGATATATTTAGGCAAAGAGAAGAAAGCGGATGACCGGAGTCGTTTTGGGCGTTGTGTTCGGGGCTGTTAGCATCGTGCATCCGGGGAGCTTTTTTCTTTAAGAGTCCACTCCACCAGAAGATGGTCTGGTGGCAGTAGGTACAGGACGACCGACAACTTCTGTACTGTAGGACTCTTTTTTTATTGGGCGGGGCGCGTCAACCATTCGGTATCCATATTTTTTTAGCCACGCCAATTTTCCTTCAACTCCAATTTCTGTTACGATAAGCATATCACCTGTACCGGAACAGGCTATTAAGTAGTCTTGGCGTCTGGGAACTACCTCTCTGCTTAATCGGCATCATTATCAGGAGTGATGAGCGGAAGTTGGCCTCGGTGGGGAATAGATAGATGGGAAGAATATTATTTATATGCCAGTAGAACCAATCGCATATTTGTAGATGAATTATAAAAAGTATGTACTTTTATGTAGTACATGCTTTTTTTATTTTACGATCTGTAAAAGCTGAAAATTACGGTAATAAAGATTATATAGAGCGAACCACTTCAAAGCGTTCTAAATACAACACAAACAAAGGGGACACATCTATATGTTTGACCGCAGATTTTGGCAGATTTGGGAAGATATGAACCGTCGTTGCTATAGCAGTAAGGACATTCATTATTATCAGTATGGAGCAAGGGGGATAACCGTCTGCGACCGGTGGCAGAAATACCATAACTTTTATGACGATATGTATACCTCATATTTAGAACATTATAATGCTAATGGCGGTAACACGACTATTGAGCGAATCAACGTAAATGAACCATACGACCCTAGTAACTGTACGTGGGTGACAAAAGAGGAACAGGCAGGCAATAAACAAAGTACCATATGGGTACGAGGAACAGAAACAGAGCCGTTTATATCTTTGAAAGGGTATTGTACCCAACATGACCTCAATTACAAAACTATGTACGCAAGATACAAACGTAATTCATCGTTATTTGATTTACAGGTAAAAGAGGCATAAAAAATACCCAACGTGCAACAATAAATGCAACAAAATTTTGCATCGGATATTGCATCTGTTGTTGCACGTTTTTTATTGTAAAAAGCGTCGTAAATGCATATTTTATCAGGGCTGACAAACATTAAAATTAGATTAAAATTGCAGCATTTGGTTGCACGATTTGTTGCACTTTTTGTAACGTGTTGTATTTTTTTAAAAATAGCATTTGACACGGAACCCGCATAAATGCTATAATCCTTAACTGTAGGAAATAGAGGGCGAAGGACTTATAAGACCTTTATTGGTCTGCAAAACCTTTATTCCCCAGTTCGAATCTGGGTGGCACCTCCATTTTTCTTTTAGCTTAATATTGATAACAATATGCGGAAATAGCTCAGTTGGTAGAGCATCACCTTGCCAAGGTGGGGGTCGCGAGTTCGAGTCTCGTTTTCCGCTCCATTTTTTTATGGTGACATCGCCAAGTGGTAAGGCCAAGGTCTGCAAAACCTTTATTCCCCAGTTCGAATCTGGGTGTCACCTCCAGAGCATATTAAAAGGACTGTATCGTTTGACACAGTCCTTTTTTGTTGCTCATTATTTGATACTGTTAAGCTTATTTGCAATTTCCTCGGCAGAGGCATCGGTGTTCAGGGAGGTGATTATACCCTGGTTGCCCATGTAAACAGTACCATCGTATGCAGTAGCATCAACACCGCCGTTATCGTGGAAGGCTCTGGCAAGATTGCCGGCTACATAGTAGGCACGAACCTTTTCAGACATTTCCTCGGTAGCAGCAGGAACGATGAATTCCTTGTCGTTGACATAAACGGCGTTACCCTTAACATCAACCTTGTTTCCGCTGTATTCCTTCATTTTCTTAACATAGTTGTTAAGGCGTTCAGTATGGGAAGGATGGTCGGAAACGGAGAAGATGTCACCGGTCATTTTATCACTGCCGGATTTTTCAATTACGCGCTGCCATACAGCGGCACAGGCACCTAAATTGTAGTGGGAATTTGCCATGTACTGGAAGGCAATGTTATCTGCTTCCCACTCCATAGGCTTGGTAATATGAACCTTATCCACGTAGTTGGCAACTACATTGGTTACGGCTATGCCCACACCATTAGTATTGGAAGCAATGGCAGTGGCAATGAGGGTTACAGGAACGGAATTCTTGAAGCCCTTAACCACATGATCACGCATACCATGGGACATTTCATGTCCCAATACAACAGCTACCTCGTCATCGGTACGCAACAAATCAAAGATACCGGCATTTACGGTCATTACATGGCCCAAGGAGCAGGCCGCATTAAATTCTTTGCTTGGGTTAATAAAATAAAGGAAAGGCTTTTCATTAATAGCTGGCTCTGTTACGGCAACAGCAGTGGAAAGGTTGGACATAATCCCGTCCAAACGCTGGTTCAGTGCAGGATCATTATCTACACCCTGTTTTTCCTTCATCTGGGCATACAGCTGCTGACGACCTTCCTCGGTCTTGTTGATCTTGTCAATCTCCTTGTTATACTCAGACATCTGGTAGCCTGCAACGCCTACATTGATGATCGTGTCTATCCAGTTTGCGTCAGCCTGGGAAGGAGCACCGGCAAAGATAGGCATAGACACCAGCATAGCGCTGGCAATGATTTTGGAAAGTTTCTTTTTAAAATTAAACATTACAATCGCCCCTTATAATTTAATTTATTTACCTTGTTTATTATATCATAGTCCGCATTAAAATATCCTTAGAGGCAGAAAAATAGGAAATTAGAAATAGTCATCAAATATTGCTTATGGTAAAAAATCATAAGTTGGGGTATAATATTCAAGTGAATTTTTAAACGAGGTGTAAGAAAGACAATGCCAGAAATCGACATGACAAGAATTACCGACAATCTCATGAGCGTATATAATTACGCATTTATAGATGCAATGCCTTATGGATTTTATAAGCCAAATGACGCCATGTATGTTGGGGTAAAGCTGGTGGACAAGATGTACCACTGCCCAAAATGCAAGGGCGAATTCACCGTTAAATATCGTAATGACAATGATGGCATCACTTATTTTTCCAAGAGCCGTATTGCTGCCCAGAAAAAGGTTTATGAGGATTTGGGCCTGGATTTTCCCGCTAATTGGGAGCTGATGGAGCAGCCCTTTACCTATCATATAATAGGTGTCTGCAGTGAATGTGCCAAGAAGGATATTATGGAATCCCAGGAGGATGGCCAGCATATCTATAATTTGTGCCACGAGCTTCACATGCAGGATGAGCTTATGGCCGCCAAGGCGAAGAAGTATATGACCAACAGCTTACAAAAATGGTTGGACGGTATTACAGAGTCATCCTATTTGGTGCAGTTTGATCTCTCTACCAGAGAAAGCCTTCGTGATCTTATTTGCGCAGTGATTATGCAGGATACCAAGGCAGTGGAGGACGCTTTGCAGGAGTATAGGGATACCATTCAGCCTATTATATATGAAGCAAAGCAGCTTTTGGAAAAGCAGACCCCTGCCTGGAAGGCAAATGTGGCCCATTCCTGCAGCCTACCGGATTCCATGTCTGATGAGGAATATCACGAATATACTGTAGCCTTCCCGGATGAGTCTTCTGAGGGACAGGATTTTTATATGGAGAAGTCCATTGAAAAGGAGCGCGTATCCATGTTCCTTACCCAGCATCGTCTTACCTCCCTTGAGGAAGTGCTGATGGATGCAGGGTTCCATGAGGAATGGATTGATATGGTGGTGGAAAAGGGTACTTCCTTGACTAAGTAAGGTGATTTTCATGAATAATATTAAGTTGAGAATAAGTGCAGTGCTGTTTCTGCTGGTAATGCTTGTTTCTACGGTAGTCTCTGCGGCTGTGTCCGACGACTTTGCCTTTAAAGGCTTGAGACTGGGAGACAGCTACGATACCATGGTGGAAAAGCTGGGGGAGCCTGATTTTGATACTGATATGTATATTCGTGGTGTTCAGGTTATTCGCTATACCTATTCTGCTGATCAGAAAATATATGTGGATGCCAAGAATAAAACCGTGGTGGAAATGTTCTGCAAAAGCAAGCATTATGTGGGGCCTCACGGGGTAACCTACGGTGCCACCAGGGCTGGCCTTACCAAGGCTTTTGGAAAAGCAGAGCACAAGCATTTGGACGGCAATATTTATTATATTTACTATAATCCTGCTGTACCAAATGAAAAAATGCTTATAGAGATGGAGCCTGAAGATCGTTATCTTTTGAGCTGGACTTATACCAATTTGGATCTGGATGATCCTGGGATTATTATTACCGGTGAGGAGAAGGAACAAGAGCCTGCCAAGAAGTTTAACTATGGTGGTTTGCCAACGAATTGACAGGATAAACAGGTGATAGGTTTTGATTTTTAAGAAAAATACAAAGACAACTGTTTTGGCAGTTACGTTGCTGTTGGCCATGTCAGTAATTTCTGTGGTGGCATCCATGGCAGTGGCCAAGACAGTGGTACATAGTGATTATGCAAGGGCAATCCAAGGCAAGGATAAGAAAACGGAACAGCCACAAAAGGTCATGCCGCCAGCTCCACAGGTATCTGCAGATGCTGTGGTGGTCATGGACAATAAAACAGGCGAAATCCTTTATGAGAAAAATGGCGAGAAAAGTGAGCATCCCGCAAGCCTTACCAAGATAATGACAGCCATATTGGTTCTGGAGGATGACAGGGATGACCGTATTATTACTGTGAGCCCTTGGGCTGGACAGAAGCCGTATTCCTATTGTTATACTGGCCAGAGTATGCGCCAGTATGATATGCTGGCCCAGATGATGATGATTTCTGATAATGTGGCAGCTTCTGCTTTAGCTGAGGCTGTAGGGAATGGTAGTGCATGGCAGTTTTGGCAGATGATGAATGCCAAGGCCAAGGAGTTGGGGGCAAAGAGAACTCATTTTGAGAATGCCAATGGTCTTACATCCAATTTGCATTATTCAACAGCAAAGGATTTGGCTGTTATTTCTCATTACGCCATGGAAAATCCAAAGTTCAGAAAAATAATAGCTATTCCAGAAAAAACTTTTTTCAGTATAAATCCTCAGGGGGAAACCCTTCATTGTGAAAATACCAATGAGCTTCTTACTGATTATCAGGGGTGCATTGGTGGCAAGACCGGTTATACTGATGCTGCTGGTGGCTGCCTGATGGCGGTGGCCCAGCGTGATGGGGAAGAGGTGCTGGTGGTAATCCTTCATTCAAAGGATACTGATACCAGATTTACGGAAGGCGCTATGCTGCTTGATTACGGCTTCGAAGCTCTGAAGAGCCGTTAAGGACAAGGAGGTACATAGATTATGAAAAAGATTTTAGCTCTGGCCATGATGCTTCTGCTGGTTATGACCACTGGCTGTATGGCTTCAGACAAGGAAAAAGGAGAGAATGGAAAAATGGCAAATCGTATTGCGGTATTTGATACCAACAAGGGAACCTTTGAGATTGAGCTTTTTGAGGATAAGGCTCCTAATACTACTGGTAATTTTATTAAGCTCAGCGAAGAAGGCTTCTATGATGGGGTTATTTTCCATCGTATTATTGACGGCTTCATGATTCAGGGTGGTGACCCAACCGGTACTGGCATGGGTGGCCCTGGCTATACCATTAAGGATGAGTTCCACAAGGATCTCCGTCATGACAGCGAGGGAATTCTGTCCATGGCCAATGCAGGTCCAAATACCGGTGGTTCCCAGTTCTTTATCACTCTTGCAGCTACTCCTTGGCTTGATGGTCACCATGCAGTTTTTGGCAAGGTTGTTAAGGGAATGGATGTAGTTCGTGAAATCGGTCACACCAAGACTGGCGCTCAGGATCGTCCAGTGCATGATGTGGTTATCAACAGCATTAAGATTAAGGCTGCTGAGTAATTATCTGGATATGCAGGTAAGCTAAATGAGGGCTTTCACTTACATATTGGAGTGCGCTGATGGTACTCTTTATACTGGGTATACTACGGATGTGGAAAGGCGCCTCGCCACCCATAATAGTGGCAAGGCCAGCAAGTATACCAGAGGTCGTCTTCCCGTAAAGCTGGTTTATCTTGAGGAATGTATAGATAAGGAAACAGCAATGAGCCGGGAATGGCACATAAAACAATTGAGCAGGGTTGAAAAACTAAAGCTCATTGAAGAAAATAAGGTAAAATAAAAATAGACTGCGATAAAGTTGTGTAATTTTATCGCAGTCTATTTATTTATATATGCATCTATACTTATTCCAGCATTGTTAGAATCTGCTTTCCTATTAGTACGGCGGTGACAACGATGAAAAGTGGCCGTATGTAGCTTACACCCTTGGATATGGCTACCTTGGAGCCAGCAATGGCACCTATAATCATGAAGATACCCATAGGAACGGCATAGGTGAAGTCCACACTGCCAAAATAAGTAAAAAGAATCGCCGCCGCAATATTGCTGGCAAAGTTCATGGCCTTGGCGTTACCCGTGGCAAATATAAAATCAAAGCCTATCATAATGAAGGAAAATAATATAAAGGAGCCGGTGCCCGGACCAAAGAAGCCATCATAAAAGCCCAATGTGAAAGCCATAATCAGGCATAAAATCATTTTTTTACCGGTTATTTTCTGTGGTTTGGAATCCTTGCCCCAATCCTTTTTAAATACAGTATAAAAAAATACCAAAACCAGCATAACAATTATCAAAGGACGCAGGAATTCTGATGATATATGTTGAACTAATAACACACCGGCAAATGAGCCGATAAGGGATAGTGGACACAGCTTTTTCATAAGAGCTATATCCATTTTCCCCGCGCGGATAAAAGTGAGAAAGCTGAAAACAGAGCCCATGGAAGCGGCCACCTTATTGGTACCCAGAACTGTAACTGGGGGGAGTCCTGTCCACATAAGGGCAGGAATGGTAATGAGTCCACCTCCGCCCACGGCGGCATCAATAAATGCTCCCAAGAAACCGAAAAGGGCTAAAAATCCCATAATTTCCAAATCCATAGACAAAACTCCTTTCCTAATGTAGTCATTATACAATAGAATTGTAAATAAATTCAATTTATATATAATAAAGTATATATAACATAACTAATATTTATGCTTCTATATAAAAAAAGCATTATGTAGTTGAAACAGATAATATTGTTATGTTATACTACTAATAGGTTAACATAATCTAAGAAGGAGGGGTATTTTAATGAACTTATCAGTAAAAATCTTCATTTCACTGGTTCTCTCCGTAGTTGTCGGTTTGATTGCCGGTGAAGCAGGTCTGCCATTCATTAAATGGTGGATTGCACCAATTGGTACTATGTTCATCAATCTGATCAAGATGATGATCGTACCAGTTGTATTCTTCTCCCTGGTTGTGGGTATTACCAGCTTAGGTGATACCAAAAAGTTGGGCCGTATCGGTTTCAAGACAGTAGGTATTTATCTCTTTACCACCGCTATTGCCATCACCATCGGTTTCGTGGTAGCTGGTCTTGTTGGTCCTGGTGTAGGTGCTGACTTCGTAGCCGGTGCACAGCCAAAGGTTAAGGAAGCTCCTTATATTATGCAGGTGTTCCTTGACATGATTCCTTCTAATCCTATTGATTCTATGGCTAAAGCCGCTATTCTGCCAACTATCGTATTTGCGCTCTTCATTGGTGTAGGTATCGTAAAAGTAGGTGGTGAGAGGGCGGAGCTTCTCATCAAGTTCTTCGATGCAGGTGCTGAGGTTTGCTACAAGGTTATCGCTATTGTAATGGATCTTGCTCCTATCGGTGTATTCTGCTTACTGCTTCCTGTAGTAGCTGCAAATGGTCCTAAGGTATTGCTTCCATTGCTTACCGTTATCATCTGCGTAGCTATAGGTTGTACTATTCACGCTGTTGGTGTTTATTCAACCATGGCACGTATTTTCGGCAATCACAGCCCTATCGATTTCTTCAAGGGTATGTCTGAGCAGATGATGATTGCATTTACCACTTGTTCCTCTGCTGCAGCTTTGCCTGTAAACATGAAGAACTGTCAGGAGAAGCTGGGAGTAAAACGCGAAATTGCGTCCTTCGTACTTCCTTTGGGTGCTACCCTGAACATGGATGGTACTGCTCTCTACATGGGTGTTTGTACTCTGTTCGTTGCCAACGTATATGGTGTTCCACTTGGCTTTGAACAGATGATGATGGTTGTTTTAACTGGTACCTTGGCATCCATTGGTACTGCCGGTGTTCCAGGTGCTGGTCTTATCATGCTGGCAATGGTTCTCCAGTCTGTAGGTCTTCCTCTCGAGGGTCTTGCTCTTGTAGCTGGTATTGACCGTGTACTGGATATGTTCCGTACTTGTGTTAACATCACCGGTGATGGTGCTGTTGCTGTTGTTGTTAATGCGAGTGAAGAAGGCAAGTAAAAGTCTTATTTAAAAATGTGAGCCCCCTGCTTTGGCAGGGGGCTGATTTTTTAGGTAATGGAAATAGCTCATTTTTTTAAATAGCTGTAAAATATATATTGACGGTAAATAGGTAATGTGTTAGTATAATTAACATGTTAATACTTTAACGAGATAAAGAATAAAAACGTTTTAGGCAAATGGAGGAACGCTTATGACTTCAAATAATATGGAATACTTGACTATAGCCCTTCCCAAGGGGAAGCTCTTCGGATTATCTGCGGACCTTCTTGCCAAGATAGGATATACTGCGGAGGATTTGAGTGAAAAATCCAGAAAGCTGATTATTACCAACGAAGAAAAAAAGATTCGGTTTATTATCAGCAAAACAGCTGATGTTCCCACCTATGT
The DNA here is from genome assembly GCF_000621545.1 of Anaerovibrio lipolyticus LB2005. Classification (GTDB taxonomy): domain Bacteria; phylum Bacillota; class Negativicutes; order Selenomonadales; family Selenomonadaceae; genus Anaerovibrio; species Anaerovibrio lipolyticus_A. Next base: position 101,991 of record NZ_JHYA01000001.1, on the reverse strand, counting down.
CGAGTACGGTGCTGCTGATATAGGCGTTATTGGAAAGGATGTATTGCTGGAATCCGGAAAGGATGTTTATGAGCTTTTGGATTTGGGCTTTGGCAAATGCCATTTAATGATGGCTGTAGATAAGAATAATAAACGTGCTAAGCTATCAGATTATGCTCATACCAGAGTGGCCACCAAGTTCCCACATATTGCGGAAAAGTTTTTCAACAGCAAGGGAATGCAGATGGAGTTCATCAAATTGAATGGTTCCATCGAGCTGGGGCCTATAGTAGGACTTTCCGAGAGTATTGTGGATATAGTTGAGACAGGCACCACCCTCCGGGAAAACAATCTGGAGGAAATTGCATTTATAATGGATGCCACTGCCCGCCTCATTTGTAATAGAGTTAGCTTTAAATTGAAATTTGATCGCATTCATCAGCTTACTGAGGATTTGCGTAAGATATTGGAAATGGCCAAATAATTCGGGGGGATAGTAATGCAGATAGTAAATGTAAAGGACACCGGACTTATTAATGTGGAAAGGATGCTTAAGAAGCCTGCCTTTGATCAGGTGGAGCTTAATCCTAAAATTCGTGAGGCAAATAAGAAGCTATTTGGCCGTGATATGACTGCCGCTGAAATCGTTGATATGATTGTAAACGAAGTAAGGGCTGAAGGAGATAAGGCCGTTATAAAATATACCAAGCTCATTGACCGTACCGAATTTACCGCAGCTGAATTTTTGGTTACTGATGATGAATATGAGGCCGCTTATGAAGCTGCTGACCCTGAGATTGTGGAATCACTGAAGAGAGCTGCTGCCAATGTTCGTCAGTATCATCAGGAACAGAAGCCTAACTCCTGGATGACATACCGTGGACAGGGCTCCCTTTTGGGACAGTCTGTAATTCCTTTGGACAGGGTTGGGATCTATGTACCTGGAGGCACTGCCGCATATCCTTCATCTGTAATAATGAATGCTGTTCCTGCTGCTGTAGCTGGTGTGGGAGAAATCATTATGATGGTGCCACCAAAGGATGGCAAGATTAATCCTTATGTACTGGTGGCAGCCAAGGAAGCAGGCGTATCCAAAATCTTTAAGATAGGTGGAGCACAAGCCATTGCAGCTATGGCCTTTGGTACAGAAACCATTCCAAGAGTCGATAAAATCACCGGTCCTGGAAATATCTTTGTGACCTTGGCCAAAAAAGCCGTATATGGTCACTGTGATATAGATATGTTGGCAGGTCCGAGTGAGATTCTTATTGTGGCAGATGAAACTGCTGATCCAGCTTATACAGCGGCAGATATGCTTAGTCAGGCAGAGCATGATATGCTGGCCTCCAGCATCGTGATTACAGACAGTAAGACACTTGCTGAAAAGGTGGCGGCTGAAGCTGAAAAGCAGCTGCAGCAGCTGCCCCGTCAGGAGATTGCCAGAGCATCTCTTGATAAAAACGGACTTATTATTGTGGCTGAGGACATTATGCAGGCCATTGAGCTGGCCAACGTATCCGCGCCGGAGCACATGGAAATCCTTACAAAGGAGCCATTCCAGCTTCTTCCTTATGTGCGCCATGCAGGAGCCGTATTCCTTGGGGCCTATTCTCCAGAGCCATTGGGGGACTATTTTGCAGGACCAAATCACGTATTGCCAACAGGTGGTACTGCCAGATACTATTCTGTATTGAATGTGGAAACCTTTATGAAGCGTACCAGCCTCATTTCCTATACTCAGCCTGAGCTGAACCGTGTCAGTGATGATATTATCCGCCTGGCAGAGGCAGAGGGGTTACAGGCCCATGCAAATGCAATACGCATAAGAAAAATTGAGAAATAAAACGGAGGCTATAAAAATGGCAAAGCTAAAATATAGAAATAAACTGGCAGAGATGCCTTCATACGATGTGGTGGAGCGGGACTGGAATATTAAGGTAAATGCCAATGAAAGTGGTATGAACCTGCCACCTTTGGTGGAGGAGCGGGTGATGAGCCGCCTTTCCCGTGTGGCCTTCAACCGTTATCCAAATGAGGATTTGGAAATGCTCATGGAGGCAATTGGCAGGAATTTTGGTCTTGGTGTAGAAAATGTTCTTATAGGTAACGGTTCCAGTGAAATTATTGAGAAAATCTTCTATTGCTTCGGAGGCCGTGGTAGAAAAATTGTATTTCCACAGCCATCATTTTCCATGTATCACATTTATGCAAAGGCTGCTGAGGCGGAGGCTGTTCCTGTAGGCTTAAGCGAAAAGGATTATAGCCTTGATGTGAAGGAATTTGTCAATGTGGTTAATGACAATAAAGCCGCTCTTTGCGTAATTTGCAATCCAAATAACCCAACCGGTAGCTTTACTTCACTGGAGGATATTGAATATATTGCCAGCCATACCAGCTGTGCATTTTTGGTGGATGAGGCCTACATTGAGTTCAATGGCCAGACTGCTATTGGCCTTATGAAGAAATATCCGAATATGATTATAGCCAGAACCTTCTCCAAGGCCTATGGACTGGCGGCTTGTCGCTGTGGCTATATGCTGGCGGCAGCACCACTGACTGCTATGATTGCCAAATCAATGATGCCTTATCACATGAATGTGCTGACCTTGGTTACTGCTGATACTGTATTCCAGATGCGTGACGAATTTATACCAAGAATTCAGATGGCTATTGCAGAGCGTAAGCGAATGGAGGGACAATATGGTGCCTTAAAGGGCTTCAAGGTATTTCCTTCCAATACCAACTTTATTTTCGTCAAGTATGATAAGGCCGTGGAGCTGAATGAATACCTGGAAAGCCGTGGCATAGGTATCAGGAGCTTTGGCAAGGCACCTCTTTTGGAAAATGCCCTGAGAATATCCATGGGCAATCGTGATGAAAATGACGCTGTATTTAAGGCTGTAAAGGCCTTTGTGGAGGAGCAGAATTAATATGCGTACAGGAAAGGTTATCCGCGAAACAAAGGAAACTTCTATTGATTTAACCATCAGCCTTGACGGCAGAGGTGTATCCGATATTGATACTGGTATTGGCTTTTTTGATCACATGCTGAATCTTTTTGCTGCCCATGGACGTATGGATTTGGTGGTGGGCTGCAATGGTGATACAGATGTAGATGGTCATCATTCCGTGGAAGATATCGGTATTGCCTTGGGAGAGGCAGTAAAACAGGCTTTGGGGGATAAGAAGGGCATTAATCGCTATGGAACCTTCTACTTGCCTATGGATGAAACGCTGGTAATGGTATCCCTTGATATAAGTGGCAGACCGTTTTTGGTATACGATGCCGGCGGTCCTATGGCTCCAATGATTGGTAACTATGACACTGAGCTGACCGAGGAATTTTTGCGGGCCTTTGCCTTTAATGCTGGCATTACCCTTCATGTAAAGGTGATGTATGGTACCAATTCCCATCATAAGGTGGAGGCTATATTCAAGGCTTTGGGCCATGCCCTTAGAACAGCTGTAAAAATAGATCCGGAGGCTGCGGATGAGATTCCTTCTACCAAGGGAATGCTCTAAGCTGAAAGGAGTCAATTTATGATTGCTGTTATTGACTATGGGGTGGGGAACCTTTTTAGTGTGGAAAAGGCTTTTGCCCAGTTTACTGATGATGTGAAGGTGACCAGTGACAAGGCAGAAATTGAAGGTGCTGAGAAACTGATTTTGCCAGGGGTCGGGGAATTTGGGGCCTGCATGAAAAATTTGGAGGCTTCCGGACTTATCCCCACCATTATGGAAAGAATCTCTGGGGGAGTGCCACTTCTTGGAATATGTGTGGGACTTCAGGTGCTTTTTGAGGGCAGCGAAGAATCTCCAAATGCCAAAGGCTTGGGGGTTTTCAAGGGCATGGTGAAGCGCATTAATGCTCCTGGGTTGAAGGTGCCTCACATGGGCTGGAATTCTGTGGAATTTGCCCAAAAGGATTTGTGTTTATTTAAAGATGAACCAGAGGTGCCATATTTCTATTTTGTTCATAGCTATCATGCAGTGCCGGAGGACAGCTCTATTGTGGCTGCTACCACAGAATATGGCGAAAAGCTTACGGCGGCAGTAGCCAAGGGTAATGTGATGGCCACCCAGTTCCATCCGGAAAAATCAGGAGATGTGGGGCTGCTGATTATCAAAAATTTCATTGAGAGTTAATATCGAAATCAAATTATGCAAGGCTTTAGTGGAAGGAAGATTTTATGCTTATTTTTCCTGCTATAGATATTCGTGGAGGCAAGGCTGTACGCCTTTATAAAGGAGATTTTTCTCAGGAGACGGTTTTTGGCGAGCCAGAGGAAATGGCTGCAAAATGGGAAGCTCTTGGGGGGCAGTATCTGCATTTGGTGGATTTGGATGGTGCCAGAGCAGGCAAGTCCATTAATCTTGACGTGGTAAAGAAAATAATTGCCAAGGTCAATATCCCTGTGGAATTGGGCGGCGGAATCCGCACCATGGAAAATATTGATGAGGTTTTGGCTGCAGGGGTTCAGCGGGTTATTTTGGGCTCCGTGGCTGCCAAGAATCCTGCTTTGGTAAAGGAGGCCTGTGCCAAGTATGGTGAGCGGGTAGTGGTTGGCATTGATGCCAAGGACGGTATCGTAGCTGTAGATGGCTGGGAGGTTTCCGGAAACGTGGAGGTCGGGGCCCTTGCCAGGGAAATGGCCAAGGCTGGTGTGAAAACCATTATTTACACTGATATTTCCCGTGACGGTACCCTTGAGGGGGTAAATGTTGAAGCTACTGCCAAGCTGGCCAGAGAAAGCGGTATAAAGGTGGTGGCCTCTGGTGGCGTTAAATCAATCGATGATATTAAGGCACTTCTTCCTTATGAAAAGGATGGTATAGAAGGGGTTATAGTTGGCAAGTCCATTTACACCGGTTCCCTTGATTTATCTGAGGCTATCAAGGTTGCATCCGGGGCAGAGGAGTGATAAGTATGTATACTAAGAGAATAATTCCCTGTCTTGATGTAAAGGGTGGCCGTGTCGTTAAGGGCACCAATTTTGTGGGACTTAGAGATGCCGGTGATCCGGTGGAGCTGGCCCGCCGTTATGATGCGGAACGCTGCGATGAGCTGGTTTTTTTGGATATCACTGCTTCCAATGAACAGCGGGACACCATAGTACAGGTGGCGAGGGACTGTGCCTCCCAGGTGTTTATTCCCTTTACTATAGGTGGAGGCATACGAACTCCTGAGGATATGCGTAAAATGTTGAAGGCCGGGGCGGATAAAACCTCGGTGAATTCTGCAGCAGTAAAAAATCCTGATATCATACGTCAAGGCGCAGAAATTTTCGGGCGTCAGTGTGTGGTACTGGCGGTGGATGCCAAAAAGACGGGGGAAGATAAGTGGGAGGTATTCGTGAACGGCGGACGCACTCCTACGGGAATAGATGTGATAGATTGGGTTAAGAAGGGCACTGAATTGGGAGCCGGGGAAATTCTACTTACCAGCATGGATGCAGACGGCACCAAGGATGGCTATGATATACCTCTTACCAGGGCTGTTTCTGAGGCTGTTGATGTTCCTGTTATTGCCTCTGGCGGAGCAGGAAGGATGGAGCATTTCTATGATGTGCTGACCCTTGGAAAGGCAGATGCAGTATTGGCTGCCTCAGTGTTCCATTATGGACAGTTCACCATCAGACAGGTGAAGGAATACCTGCGGGATAGAGGAATAGAAATGAGATTTTAGGGTAGTCGGTACTAACTATCGCCTCAACTACATCACTAAAATATTTTTTTACAATAATTTGTATAGCGAGAAAAATTATAACTCGCTTTGCTCAAACAAATAATTTTTCTCACTAATGCAGGTATGTAAAAAAATATTTATTACGTGTTGTAGTTTAATGGCTCTTTTTAGTACCGATCTACTTGAAAATATATGTTGATAAGAGCAGTTTGACTGAAGCATTGGGCGATGGGCGTTAAAAAACTATTTTTTGCATTCTTACACAGCGAGAAAACATCCATTGTTTGAGCGAAGCGAGTTTGGATTTTTCTTGCTGACTAATTAAAAGCAAAATAATAGTTTTAGCCCTGAGTCCCTCGCTGAAGTCAACTGTCTCTTATCAACCGGATACACCAAAAATGGAGGGATACACTATGATTGACATTTCAATGATTAAATTTGATGAAAAGGGCCTGGTACCAGCCATTATTCAGGAAGAAAATGGCCAGGTGCTGATGATGGCATACATGAATGCTGACTCTCTCCAAAAAACCATTGAAACGAGAACCACCTGGTTCTGGAGCCGCAGCCGCAAGGCATTATGGAATAAGGGAGCCACCTCTGGTAATGTGCAGGAGGTAAAGGACCTTTATTACGATTGTGATGGGGATACCCTTTTGGTTATTGTTCATCAGAAGGGCACTGGTGCCTGCCATACTGGTACATATTCCTGCTTTAGCGGACGCAGACTGCTGAAAAATGAAAAGGCTCTGGCTGTGGTCGAGCAGCCTGAGAAGTATTATCTGGCCAACATCATGAACGAGCTTTATGATGTTATTAAGGACCGCCAGCTGAATCCAAAGGAAGGCTCTTACACCAACTACCTTTTTGAAAAGGGTCAGGACAAGATTCTTAAGAAGGTGGGTGAAGAGGCTGTAGAGACAATTATTGCCTCCAAGAACAATGATAAAAATGAAATCATCTATGAGATGGGTGACCTCTGGTATCACTGTCTTGTACTGATGGCATATCATAATATCAACCCTGAGGAAGTATTCTGTGAGCTGGTAAATCGTCATAATGGCGGTGATTATCATAAATTTACGGGTAAAACCGGCATTCGTCCTGTAGATTAAAATAATAATGTATTTAAAACGCTTGTCCTTTGTTATATAATTACAAGTAGTGATACTTTGAAGGGCAGGCGTTTTTTATGTACAAGGATATATTTAAGGCTTTGCGTGAGGCATCCTTGGTTAAAAATAATCTTAATACAAGAAAGATTAACCATGAAGAAGTGCCTATACCCCAAAAGCCATATCCTGAGGATGCCCAGCTGATAGCCTTGCCGGAGCCGGATTACCTGGAGGATAAGGAAGTCAGCTTTTTGGAGCTGATGGAGCTTCGTTCCACTGTTCGTGAATACAGTGAACGGCCTCTTACCATGAAGGAGTTGTCATTCCTTCTGTGGTGTACCCAAGGGGTTAAGATGGTGCTTCCTGCCGGTGCCACCAAGCGTACTGTGCCTTCGGCTGGTGCCAGAAACGCCTTTGAAACTTATCTCTATATAGATAAGGTCGAGGGACTTGAAAAAGGTTTGTACAGATTTTTGGCCTTTGAGCATGCACTTCTGCCAGTTGATATTGGAGATGGTGTCAAGGAAAGACTGCAAAAGGGCTTCAATAAAATAAATATGTATGATGCCAGTGCCGTTACCTTTATGTGGGCGGCAGTTCTTGACAGAATGGACTATGCCTTTGGGGGAAGGTCATTGCAGTATCTTTATCTGGATGCTGGTCATGTGTGCCAAAATCTTTATTTGGCATGCTATACCCAGGAGATAGGATGCTGTGCTATAGGTCATTTTAATGATGAAGAGCTGAACCGTGAATTAGGCCTTGATGGGGAAGAAGAATTCATGGTCTATGCGGCACATGTGGGCAAAATCAGATAAAAGGGGTTGAGTTATTATGGCTCAGAATACAAGAGAGAGTTCTATTTTTGCACCGATGACAGGAAAAATCGTTGATTTAATTGAGGTGCCTGATGATACCTTTTCCAAGAAAATGATGGGTGATGGTGTGGCCATTATTCCAAAGGATGGTATGCTGTACAGCCCTATTAGCGGTATAGTTTCCGTAGTGGCTGCCACTAAGCATGCTATTGGCTTTCAGACAAATACTGGCCTTAATATTTTGGTCCATGTTGGCTTAGAGGGCCATGAGGTGGCGGATAAGACTACCATTTTACATGTAAAGCAGGGCCAGCGTGTCCAGGCCGGTGATCTTGTGGCAGAATACGATTTGGGGGCCTTTGAGGAAAAAGGAATTAATACTATTACTCCTGTTATCGTTGTAAATGAGGAAGAAGAGGACACGGAAATCAAGGCCAATGTAGGGGATGTAGAGGCTGGCGCCGGTGAGATTTTTAGGGTAGTTGAGATAATTAAGGAAGAGGCACCTGAGGGGGAGGAAAAGCCTGCTGAGGAAGAGACAAAGGAGGCAGGAGCTCCTGAGAAGGAAGTAAAGAAGCCACCAAAGGATGTATCCGTTATCGATGAGCTAAAAAATGAAAGCGAGGAGTTCCTCAAAGATTCCACTAACTGGGTGAAGCTGGGAGCAATGTTTGTGGGGCTTGTTGCAGTAATGGTAGTTATTTTCGTAACCATAGGTGTATTCCTGAATAGTGGTGGCGGAGAATAAAAGTAAGTACAGTAGTTGTGGAGGATTTTTATGGAGCTGGATCAGGATATTCAATATTTGAAGGGAATCGGACCAAAGAAGGCTCAGCTCCTTAAAAAATTAGGTATAAGCAGAATTTTTGATATGCTGACCCACTATCCACGTTGCTATGAAGATCAAAGCAGCATTACTCCTATTGGGGAGCTGAAGCCAGGGGAAAAGTCTACTATTTCCGGCGTTATAACCTCTCTACAGGAAAAAAGAGCCGGGCGTCGAAATATGCTTATTCTGACAGCCATGGTTAGTGATGGCACTGGATTTGTGCAGATTACGTGGTTTAATCAGCGTTTTTTGAAGGCGAAGCTAAAGCCGGGTAAAAAGGTTTTTGCTACCGGAAAGGTGGAATTCGCTTTTGGAGGTCAGGGCCAGTACGCCATGAGTCAGCTTTCTTCCTTTGAGATTATGGACCCTGATGAGGATGAGACCAAGGGGCTGGGAATACTTCCTATTTATCCTTCTACAGAGGCCCTTAATCAAAAATTCTTCCGAAAATCCATCAGAGAGCTTTTAAATAGTGTGGATACAATTCCAGAGGTTATTCCTGAAAATATTGCCAATCGTTATAGGCTGTTGCCTCGTGGTGACGCCTTTTGGGGAATTCATTTCCCGGATAGCTTTGCCAAGGTTAAGCAGGCCAGGAATCGTCTGGCATTTGAAGAGCTGTACCTTATACAATGCGGTCTTATGATGCTGAAAAAACGGACTCAGGAGAAAAAGCAGGGCATAAGGCATGGGCTCAACAGCGTAATGGTGGATAAGCTTATGGGATCGCTGCCTTTTGAACTTACTGGGGACCAGCGAAGGGCCTGGAATGATATTTGTAATGACATGGAGAGCTCTGTGCCTATGCGTCGTTTGGTACAGGGTGATGTGGGATCCGGCAAGACGGTTATTGCCATGCTGGCCCTCATAAAGACAGTAGAAAACGGTTATCAGGGGGCTCTGATGGCTCCTACGGAAATTTTAGCCAGACAGCATTATGAAGGTTTCGTAAAACAGCTGGAGCCACTTGGAGTAAAGGTGGCTCTTTTGTCTGGAAAGCTCACGAAAAAGCAGCGGGAGCAGATTTACGAGGAGCTGGCAGCTCAGCAAATAGATATTGTTATCGGTACCCATGCCCTAATTCAGGAGCAGGTGTCCTTTAAGAAGCTTGGTCTGGTGGTAACGGACGAGCAGCATCGTTTTGGTATCAATCAGCGGGCTGAGCTGGAGAAAAAGGGCACACTCATGCCGGATGTGCTGGTTATGACGGCCACCCCAATTCCACGTACCATGACTTTGACGGTATATGGTGATTTGGATGTGTCACTTATTCAGGAACTGCCACCTGGCAGAAAGCCGGTGAGAACCTTCGTGCGCACTCCGGACAGGCGTGAGCTTATTTATAAATTTATGCGGGATGAAATTTCTAAGGGGCGTCAGGGATATGTTGTATGTCCTCTTATTGAGGACAGTGAGGAAAGTAATCTCCTGTCTGCTGAGGCAGTTTATGATGAGCTGACTCATGGTATTTTTCGGGATATTCCCTGCGGACTTGTTCATGGTAAGCTGAAGCAGAAGGACAAGGAAGCCATTATGCAGGAGTTCTACGAAGGACATCTTAAGCTATTGGTGGCAACAACGGTTATCGAGGTAGGTGTGAATGTGCCCAATGCCAGTATGATGGTCATTGAAAATGCCCAGCAATTTGGTCTGGCTCAGCTTCATCAGCTTAGGGGGCGTATTGGCCGTGGTGAATACAGCTCCTATTGCGTGCTGGTTACAGATGGTAAAACTGAAGTGTCCAAGGAACGCATGCGTATTATGGAGACCACCTCTGATGGCTTCGTATTGGCTGAGGAGGATTTAAAGCTCCGAGGGCCGGGACAATTCTTCGGCTCAATGCAGCATGGACTGCCGGATTTAAAGATTGCCGATGTTTTGCAGGATATAGACATTTTACTGGAGGCCCGCCGTGCAGCCCTTGAAACCATGGAAAACAGGGTGGATCTTGATTATGTGCTGCCAATATTGGAGCTTCAGTACAAAGAGCATTTTATGAATATTACCGATACCTAACTATACTATCAACTCAAATGCAGGTTATCAACAGGCAATGCGGATAACCTGCATTTTTAGTGGATAGCTTTCGGAATAATCGTATGATAAATTTATCATTACGTTTATCCTCTGTTTTACAATTGAAAAATAAAAATCATTAATAATTGAAATAAAATGCTATACTGTATCTGTATTTTATACAGTATTTTGTATACTTTATTTTGTTTATAAAAACGGGTATGTTTTTTATTGACTTGTATATTAACCGATGTATAATTATTGGTATGATGAATTTGGGGATATTCTATTTTTTAGAGGTTAGGAGGTAATCATATGTTTAAGCGTGTTCTTATTGCCAATCGTGGTGAAATAGCTGTCCGTATTATCCGTGCCTGTCAGGAGCTGGATATTGAAACTATAGCTGTATACTCTGATGCTGATGCCGATGCCCTGCATGTCAGATTGGCGGATAAAGCCGTAAATATCGGACCAGCGGATGCTCAGGAAAGCTATCTTAATAAAGAAGCAATCCTTAACGCTGCAATTCAGACAAAAGCTGATGCTCTGCATCCCGGTTACGGCTTTTTGTCGGAGGATGCAGATTTCGCAGAACAGGTAACAGATGCCGGTATTACATGGATTGGGCCAATGCCGGAAACCATTCGTCTGGTGGGGGATAAGGATATCGCAAGAGCCTCCATAATGCCGTCGGGTATTCCAATGGCCAAGGGCAGCAATCCGCTGAACAGCAACGAGGAAGCCATCAGGAGTGCCAAGGAGGTCGGTTATCCGGTTATTCTGAAGCCAGTTTCAGGTGGTGGAGGTAAAGGAATGTGTGTCGCTCGTGATGAAGAAGACCTGAAAAATATCTTGAAGCTACTGGTGGATATTACGAAAGAAAAATATTATTTCGAGCATTTCATTGAAAGATCACGCCATATTGAGGTACAGGTGGTGGCAGATAACTACGGGGAGGTTCTGCATCTTGGGGAGCGTGAATGCTCCCTGCAACGTCGCAATCAAAAGCTGCTGGAGGAATCACCATCTATTGCACTGACCCAGGATATGCGCAACCGCGTTGGAGCATTGGCTGTTAAGGCAGCAAAAAGTGTTCATTACTCCAATATCGGTACGGTAGAGTTTTTACTGGATTTAGCTGACAATGAATTTTATTTCATGGAAATAAATCCCCGTATCCAGGTTGAGCATGGTATTACGGAAGTAGTAACCGGTATTGACCTGGTACGCACACAAATTTGTATCGCCGCTGGTGAATCCTTGGATTTTACACAGGATGATGTAACTTTCACGGGACACGCCATCGAATGCCGCATCAACGCCGAGGATCCGGATAAAAACTTTATGCCATCCCCTGGACATATTACCTTTCTCCATGGGCCGAGCGGTCCACGGGTACGCTTTGACTCTGGTGTAACAGCGGGTCTGGACATCGAGCCTTATTATGATTCGTTGATTGCAAAAATTATTGTTCACGGACGCAATCGTGGCGATGCCATAAAAATTATGGAGCGTGCTCTGCATGAATTCCACATTGAGGGAGTAAAAACCACTTTGCCACTTCATAACAAAATCCTTCGTGATAATTATTTTCGTACAGGCAATATCGACACACAATTTATAAAAAAACGCATGCCGGCATATGTATCTGCGCCTAAGAAAATGAAGGGTATGAGTGATACTGAATTGGCCAGGGCCATTATCGAAAGTATGTATCTGGCATAACGAGGAAATCACATTAGTCCGGTATGCCAAACAAAGTCGATACCAAAGAATATCTGGAATACATCTTTACAAATATGTCCCAGTAAGAATCCTTAGAGGACGATTATGTTTTAGAAACATATCTCCCACGGAATGTGAACCTGCCAACTGAAGAGTAATGACAATATACTATGACGCAGCCTACGGGCTGCTTTTTATTTGTTGTTGAGGCATACTATATTTTGAAGTTTACGGTTTTTTTCTATATTTCTATGGCAAAATTTGGATAGTTGCTGTATAATATATCTATATTTTCACAAAGTAAAGTGTGAAAGAATAAAAGTACGAAAGCGTCATAAACATATAGTATATTAACAGGTGGTGTTTTTATGGTAAATCCTAAGTTAAGGGATGATTTGAACGATCAGCTTTGCGAGGCAGTTTTAAAACTGGAAACTGTGGAGGAATGCTATCAGTTCTTTGAGGATATTTGTACTATCAGTGAAATAAAGGCTATGAGTCAGCGCCTGGAGGTGGCCCGCATGCTGCAGGATCATCACACCTATGATGACATTGTAAGTCGTACCGGGGCCAGCACAGCTACCATCAGCAGGGTAAAGCGTTGCCTTAATTATGGTGCAGATGGCTATTCACTGGTATTGGATCGCTTAAAGGAGAAGAAATAGTATTAAAGCAAGTTGGGCGTAGGAGAAGTGACTATGGAAAATAGAGAAATGGTTTTGGAAATCCCTTATGGTACAAGAGACTTTTTACCTCGTGAGGCTGCCGGTAAGCGTGCCATTGAAGCAGCAATAGCTGAAGAATTCAATCTTTGGGGCTATGATGAAATAGTGACTCCAACCGTTGAATTTTTGGATACCCTTACTATGGGCAACGGAAGTAATTTGGAGCCTCACATGTTTAAGCTCTTTGATAAGAATAACCGTACCATGGCTCTGCGTTACGAGATGACTACTCCTATTGCCAGAGTAGCTGCTTCCCGTATGAAGGAGGATAAGCTGCCATTAAAGCTGTCATATATTAGCTCAGTATTTCGTTATGAGCAGGCCCAGACTGGTCGCCAGTGTGAATTCCATCAGGCGGGAGTTGAGCTGTTGGGTAGTGATAAGGCAACTGCAGATGCAGAGATAATTGCTTTGGCCATTTCTGCCTTGAAAAAGACGGGATTAAATGACTTTATTATTTGCCTTGGACAAGTGGACTTTATTAATGGCCTTATGAAGCAATGCGGCTTGAGTGCCAAGGAAATGGGCAATATCCGTGCAGCCATTGAAAACCGTGATTTGGTAGGTCTTAATAATATAGCTGATAAGGCGGATATTTCCGAGGATGCAAAAAAGATGGTTAAGGAGATTCCGCTTCTTCATGGTAACCGCGAAATCCTAAAGAAGGCCTATTCTATGGTGAACAATGAACAGTCCCGTAAGGCCTTGGATAATCTGTCTGAAATCTGCAATCTTTTGGAAGCCTATGGCGTGTCCAACTATATAACCTTTGATTTGGGTGTAATTCGTGATTTCAGCTATTATACCGGCATGGTGTTTGAGGCATATACCCCAGGGCTTGGTTATCCATTATGTGGCGGCGGACGCTATGACAACATGCTGACGGATTTTGGCACAGATATGTCGGCCACTGGCTTTGCCTTTGGCATAGAGCGGGTAATGTTGGCTTTGGAGCGTCATGGCTTGAAGGCACCGCAGACTCAACGTGATGTATATGTAGCTTTTGCACCTGGCAAGGAGCCGGAGGCCATAAAGGCAGTTCAGAAGCTGCGTGCGGCTGGGGAAGCCTGTGAGATGGCTATGGGACCGTCCACTGAACAGGATGCTGAGGAATATCGCGCAGGAAAGGGATATCAGCAGCTGATATTCGTAAAATAAATATGAGCAGAATAGTTCAATTTTTTAAGGGAGTTCTGGCTAAGGGTCCCAATAAAGAAGAACAGAATATAATAAATGACCTGCTGTCCCCTGAGGCTCAGCAGGCCTTTTATCACATGACAGTAGCTGATCAGCGCCATTGCTTAAATGTTATGAAAACTGCAATGGAAATTGCCAACAATAGATGCTTGTCTGATTCTATTGATATGGATTTTTTGAGGCGCTGCTGTCTGCTGCATGATATTGGCCGGGGTCCAAAGATGAACAGCTTCCGCAAGGCCTATGGCGTTTTATTGGATAAATTTTTCCATGACTGGTCCATTAATAACAGTGACAAGGCCAGTGATAATATCTTTAAGGATATTATGTACAGATATTATCAGCACCCGGAAATTGGCTGTGCGGAGCTACTGAAGCTGGGGCTCATACACGAGGCAGATATTGTCCTCAGACATCACAGTGGAGATAGGGAAAATTTATTAACAGGAGAGGCAGATATTCTTAGTGTACTCATGGAGGCTGACCAAAAAAATTAATATTTTTTTAAAATTTGCAGGATTTTTCTTTTTAATATAGAATATTACGTGCTGTGAGAGGATTTTTGTGTAGAAAGAGGCGGAGAAAAGAAATATGCGCTATGAAGCAGTAATATTTGATTTAGATGGAACCCTGATTAATTCCATCGACGATTTGGCGGATAGCTGTAATGAAATGCTGACAGCTTATGATTTGCCAAATCATGATGTAGAAGCATACAAGTATTTTGTAGGAAATGGCATTGGCAAGCTTGTGGAAAGAGCATTGCCTATTGACAAGTCCGCAGACAGATCGTTTTACGAAAAGGCATTGGCAAAATTCAAGGAGATTTACAACGGCAAGGTGTTGAATAAGACCCGCGCCTATTCCGGTGTTCGTGAGTTGTTGTTGAAGCTCGTCGAAAAGGATGTGCCTATGGCTGTTTGCACCAATAAGCCAATGGATGCGGCAAAGACTATTATCAGTATTTTGTTTGAGCCAGGTACTTTTAAGATAGTTATGGGAGATCGTCCTGGTCATCCCAGAAAACCGGATCCATCCACCTGTCGGGAAATCTGCAAGGAAATCGGTGTGGAGCCTGATAAAGTGGTTTATGTAGGAGATAGCGGCGTGGATATGCAGACCGCTGTAAATGCAGGCTTCCTGCCTGTAGGTGCCCGTTGGGGCTTCCGCAAGGATGATGAGCTTTTGAAAAATGGAGCTAAAATGCTTCTTGATAAGCCAACAGATCTTCTCTTTGAGGTACAGTTTAAAAAGTAAGGCCAACTTAAAAAGTAATTATTGAGGTGTGGCGTCAGTCACGGATGTTTGTGGTATAATAAACCATGCAATTATTCCGAGGGTGACGCCCTCTTTATGTCTTGGAGGAAAACAGATGGCAAAAGTTCCTGTAGAAAAGGGAAAGCAATACAATATAAAAATCAATAGCTTGGGCAGTAGTGGTGAAGGCGTGGGACGTATTGAAGGCTTCACCGTTTTTGTGGTGGGTGGTCTTCCTGAGGAGGAGCTTACTGTAAAGATTACTGAGGTAAAGAAAAGCTATGCTACTGGTAAGCTGGTGAAGGTGTTAAAACCAAGCTCTGATCGCGTGGTGCCTTCCTGTGGTATATACAAGGAGTGTGGTGGTTGCCAGCTGCAGCATCTTTCCTACGAGGGGCAGTTAAAGGCTAAGCAGCAGCAGGTCAAGGATGCTATGGAACGCATAGGCCATCTTAAAAATTTACCTGTATTGCCAACCATTGGAGCCAAGGAGCCATGGAATTACCGCAATAAGGTGGCATTTCCCGTGGGTCGTGAAAAGGGCAAGACTATTA
This sequence comes from Anaerovibrio lipolyticus LB2005, assembly GCF_000621545.1. GTDB lineage: Bacteria > Bacillota > Negativicutes > Selenomonadales > Selenomonadaceae > Anaerovibrio > Anaerovibrio lipolyticus_A. Next base: position 86,090 of record NZ_JHYA01000001.1, on the reverse strand, counting down.
TTGGATGCTTTGCCCAGGGAACTCATAAGATTATTGATTCCTCTGACTGTATGATTCAGGATAAAATCAATAACGAGGCCATCAGTGCAGTACGCGAGGTAATAGATAAGCTGAATATTCCTGTATACGATGAGGACCGTCATACTGGTGTAATGCGCCATGTAGTGGCCCGTACTGGGGAAAAGGGACAGCTTATGGTGGTGTTGGTTACTGCGACCAAGCAGCTGAGCCGGGAAAAGGAGATTATCAAGATGCTTCGCAGCCGTCTGCCTCAGATGGTTAGCCTTCAGCAGAATATCCAGACTTATAGAAATAATGTTATATTGGGACGTGAGACTAAGCTGTTGTGGGGACGTCCAACTATTAAGGCTAAGCTGGGGAAGTTCAGCTTTAATGTTTCTGCCCGTTCCTTTTTCCAGGTTAATACCAAGCAGGCGGAGGTACTTTATGACAAGGCACTGGAGTTTGCCCAGCTGACTGGGAAAGAAACAGTTATTGATGCTTATTGTGGTACTGGTACTATCAGCCTTTATCTGGCCCAGAAGGCACGTAAGGTTTATGGCGTAGAAATAGTAAGCCCGGCTATTAAGGATGCGGAGAAAAACGCCCGTGAAAATAATGTTAAGAACGCTGAATTTATAGTGGGTGACTGTACTAAGGTAATGCCAAGGCTCTATAATCAGGGGATCCGACCTGATGTAATAGTGGTGGACCCACCACGGGCCGGCTGTACAGAGGTGGTATTAAAAACCTTTGCCAATATGAAGCCAAACCGTATTGTATATGTCTCCTGCAACCCTGCCACCTTGGCAAGAGATCTGGAAATATTGGATAAGCTGGGTTATAAGACTGAAAAAGTCCAGCCAGTGGATATGTTCATCGCCAGCAGCCACGTTGAGAGCGTAGCATTAATTAACAAAAAATAAAAGTGCCATAACCCCTTGTCCTATAAGGCTTCACGGCATATTTGTGACATATAAAAATAAAGAATTATGCTGTGCCAGAAAGACAGCATTTTAGTGATTTTCAGCAGAGCAACATACTCAAAATGATAGTTGGGTATGTTGCTCTGCTGATTTTTTGCATTAGGGTAGAGTATGTGGTACTGCTATTGGCATAGTTGGGAATGTGGGGACGATGTTGTTCTGAAACTATAAACATATCTACTCTGGAACGGGCGTAATTACTGGGGTGGGATAGATATGTTTATGGCACCTAGACTTTTTTATAAGTTGGGAATGTGGAAGTGCTAGAATGTAGAAGTGCTATCCCAATCCAATAAAAATGCTCCAGCTTTTGAAATACACATTTTTAAAAAGGATTTGCTAAAAATGTGTAGAATTACTAAATGAAATTTGTTAGAAGATATTATCCTTATAATTGTGTTTGGTACTCATGAAATGGAGGAGTTGGTATGATGAAAAATGTTATTTTATTATGTTGTTTATCTGGGAGGAAACGAATATGAAGAAAAGTATTATATTTTTAGCATTTCTAGTAATAATTGCATCGTTAAGTGTTGCTAATGCTAATGTAGGATATGATATCACTAACAAAGACTACAGCGGAACATATAAAGCGGGATGTACAGTGCCTAAATCGCCTAATTCGGACTCGAGTAGAGTAAAGGAAAACTATATGTATGGTGACTATAATTTTCCCGTAGCTGGTGTTACAGAATATGGAGCAATTTTTTTAGATATATCTAGCTGCTCTTATTATGTAGATAATGGTGTAGCCTATGTGTCATGCTTAACATATTATGGGAGCGGTGGTTCTGATGGAAATGGAAATGCGGCCAAGCATAGTCCTAAAACATTTAAATTCTGTACCTACAAGGGGGATGGGGTACGAATAATAAAGTTCTTAAGTGCTGTGAATCCAAAGACAGGAGCGGATTCGACTGCTGATGCATACAAATGGGATAATGGATTCCTTAAAAGTTTGTTTTGGAATGCCGCGTATTATTCTGAATTAAGTCAATATCTGGATTAGTTAGATTCATGGTAAATGTCCTTGGAATCTGAATATTATCTTTTATTTTTACTAGTGGTAATAAAAATAATGAAAGAAGGATTAAATCATGAAATTAACAAAAGTACTATGTATAGCCATCCTCATTGGTACAGTTTTCATTTCCGGTTGTGGAAACAATGAACAATTATCTCAGCTTCAAAATGAGAATCAGGAGCTGAAATCACAGATAGAGAGCCTACAAAAACAAAATAAGGAGCTTGAAAACAAGGTTTCTATGTATGTTCCCAAGGAGCAACAACAGAATAATAGCTCTTCGCAGACGCAATCCTCTCAACCTGTAAAGTTAGCTAAGATTTCTTTTGATAAAAGAGGTGTTACAGAAGTAAGCGTAACACTACAAAATATTACCCCGAAAACAATAGATGCTGTAGAATTTGTAATTTTGCAATTTGATAATTTTGGCAGACCTGCATATCGTTTTAATGACCCTTCGTATGGAAATGTAACTTCTGCGTTGACAATGCAAGGAAATGCTGCTCCTAATGGCTTTTTGACGAGTGGTTGGACACTTTTTAACACGGAAAAAACAACCAAAGGTAAAGTAGTTATAAAACAGGTTCACTTCACAGATGGTTCCGTGTGGAATAATGACAACTTTGACCAGGAAGTTGATGCAGGCAAATCATCATTAGAATAACATTTTTTATACGAAAATTATACTAAGTGAACTCGAGTCAGAGAAATTTGAAAAATTTTTATTAAAGGAAAAGTGCCTGACCGCCTTGTATTATGAGGCTGTCAGACACTTTTTAGCATTACAGTTGTAATTAGCAGAAAATCAGAGGGAGGAGGGGGGATATGTATAAAAAGCAATGCACACATTGTTAATAATACTATAATTTGTGGCCCGTACGGATTCATTATTGATTTGAACCTGCAGAAATAGCATTTAAAAAAGGAATTAATATAGTAATGTAGAATTAATAGATAATATAGATTAACGTTTATATGAAATTACATTTGGACGGGTGTTAGAATGGAATATGTCAGCTATGAAGAATATACTTATTTTATAGATAATTATCATTTAACTCAGGAAGCTAAGAATATATATAGTTATTTGGATGACTGGTGTTATCACGAAATACTTTCCGCATGTGACGGTTGGGAAATAGCTTACAAAGATATTCAGCGAATTACTAAATCAAGTGAGTTGCCAGATACTCGTTGGATAAGTTACATGATATGTGAATACTGCAAAAATAACGATATTGAAGTGATTGTAGATGATGCATTATTAGGGTTTCATGTTTTAACAGTTTCCCAATATTATAAAAAGTTATTTATGAATAATGTATTACTTAATATGTATTACGGAACAATCCATATTAAGATGGTAGATAGTCTATACACAAGATTAATCGAGCTTTTTCCACAAGCGGGTGCAGAGAAAATATATCTCGATTATTTAGAAAAATTGCAAATAAAAATTATAGGATATAATTCATCTTTAAAATCATTGTACTCGTATAAGGAGCTTTTACAGTTGTATAGAAAAGGCGATACTGATGCATTATCTGCTATATGTGAAAAAATGTCAGATACTGTAAAAAAAGCTGTTTCCTGTTATTATAAATATTTCGATAATAAAGCTTTGGTAAGTAAAGATGATTTGTATCAATCTATAATGCTTGAAATAATAGAAGTAATTACAAATTATGAAGAGAAAAAAACGGGGTTATCATTTTGGACCGGTGATGATTATACATATCATATTACTAAGTACAAAAAAGAGTATGATTTTGATGTGTTGGTAACAGGCAAGGTATATTGGGGTGATGGTGAAATACCATTTATAAATCATGTGCTTGCAAATGTAATAAAGAAGATCCTGGGAGAATCATTATGGTCGACCAATATGGGGTTACTTAGAAATGGCAGAAAACAAGAATACTTGAAACCAGTATATAAATATATGAATGTAGTAATGCCTAAAGTTGAATTAATGAAGGGGCCTTTAACAAAGTCACAAAATATTGAAGAATTTGTTAAATGGCATAATGATTGTACGAATAAAACGGCTGAGAAATATTTCTCTGAGTATTATTTTATGACTCATATTGAATCACTTGATTACTTTATGGAAAATAATGATATTGGTGAGTATGAAATAGTATCATTAAGCGGCGATGATAGTAAAAAAGTGGACTTAATTGAGGATGAAGTAATAGCTAATATTTATAAAGATACGCTTATAAAGGCGATTGATACATTAAAGGAAAGAGAAAGAAAGGTATTAGTACTTAAGTTTGGCTTGGAGGATTATCGAGAACGCACTTTGGAGGAAGTGGGGCAATCTTTTGGTGTGACCAGGGAACGTATTAGACAAACACTGAAAAAAGCAATTTCCAAGTTAAAACATCCAAGACGATTTTATCTTATTGACTATTGATTTAAAAAAGATATTTATAGCGAGTGTAAAATGAGACTGTTTAAGACGGGGGATTTGAATGGACCATGGTTCTAATACCTCTATTTATATTTACAGAATAATAGGATGCTTGCTTCTGTCCATCATATCTTTTTCTATTTTAGGCTGTGAAACTAAGGCGGATATTGAGACCAGGGAACAAAACCAACGGTATAGCTTTATTAATAGATCTATTGAGAGCTATCAAAAAGGAATAGAGATTTTTCATGAGATGGATTTTGCCCATCCTGACCAGAATAAAGCAAAGGAAGCAGCCACAGCATTTTTTGGCGGTACGCCGGATCACATCAGATTGAGTGAGCGAAATGACTGTGCCTCTACTATTGCTAAGGTCTGTCCCAATGCTGAAGTCTTGTATTATACAGCTAATTGCCTGGAAATAATTGCTGAATGGGGCGGCATCGAAAAAGGAATTATTGTAAAAAACAGTATGCTTCTTTATTATGCCGGCCTTATCCCTGAAAATTACAATGGGCCATTAAAGAAAAAGGTTTTGGAACTCCGAAGTCAGATTTTCGACATTAATGAAAATGTTGTAAAACCTAAAAAAGCTGCCCAGGAAGCCCGTCATAAACAGCTTCAGGATGAATATAATAGGACCTATTCTGAACGGGTGGCTAAGATGAGTGGCAATGCCCCCTATTATGATGAAGAATATTATGCTGCGGGCCATTACGAGGAAGATTACGATGATGATGGCTATCGCCTTGACCACCGTGAGGCCAGAGAGCACCACCGGCAGTCCGGCGGCGGTACACGTCGCTGGAGATAAAAATTATTCTTGTGGGTGTTTACTAATGAAATATAGAGTATCTTATTTGGACTAAATGAAAGTTGCAGGAGAACATTTATGGATAGAGAATTACCTCGCCCGGATGAAATCTGGCGGCATTTCAAGAATAAGCTTTATAAGATTATTGCCATTGCCCAGTACACTGAGACGGATGAAAAGATGGTTGTGTATCAGGCTATGTATGGCGGTGAAGGAATTTATGCCAGACCGCTGGATATGTTTATGAGCGAAGTTGATCGGGAGAAGTATCCTGATGTTAAACAGGAATATAGATTTGAACGGATTGAGTAGTATGGACTTACATGAAATTGTTTTACAGTATTTGGTTATAATCAATATTGCGACAGTTATAATTTATGGTTGGGATAAGCTATGTGCCATAAAGCGCTGGTGGAGGGTACCAGAAATTACATTGCTTGTATTTGCAGCTATCGGTGGCAGCATTGGGGCATTGCTGGGAATGAGAATATTCCACCACAAAACCTTGCATCTAAAATTCAAGTATGGCGTGCCAGTGATATTGATGCTGCAGTTGGCAGGATTGGTATGGCTACATACGCCTAGTAATTAAAGGGAGGGCCAGATGCCACATATATATGTAGATTCGGATGCCTGTCCTGTGGTGAAGCAGATAGAGAAGGTAGCCAAATAGATTTTTTTATCAACTTATAATGTATTTGTGAGGTTGATTGTGATGAATATTAATTATAATAAAGGAATACCTAGAGTTCCTGAAGGGGTAGAACCACCAAATGATTTAGTAAAGCTTCATATGAAGATCGATATGACCGTGGATATTGCAAGACAATCCTATGAGAAATGTAATAATAAAAAAATAGATTTATATTCTTTCGTAGAAGAGGTTTGTAATATTGTAAGTGCTACCTATAAAAGTATGCAGAATGGAAAACGAAGGTGGACGCGAGCTCAACTGGGGAAACTTTGTGTTGGTCTTGGGCTGACACTGGAGCAGGCAGATGAGCTATTCGTTCTTCAGGAAGGAAAACTCAGTATGACAAATAACCTAGATATAGTAATCTATTATGCATTGAAAGACAAAGATAGCGTTTTTGATTTTTGTAAAGAAGTGAAAGAACGGACAGGGAAAGATATAGACTCATTCAAATGAAAAATGGGATACAACTTGTCCCCTGCTTTATTTTATGACTGCTGATAAACTTACATCATCAAGTAAAATATTGATGAGGAGTTGATTACCATGACAAAGAAGTTTAGCTGGGAAAAATTTGATTACGATTTTTTGAAGGAGATTGTTTACAATCACAAAACACCTATGGAAAATCGTCCACAGCATCCTGTAAGGGAAAAAGAACGGCTGGCCATATATGTGGCCAATATATCCCCTGAACCTACAAAAAGGTTTGCAAAGAAATACCGGATTGTTATTGAGGATATGATTTTTAAAAATTATCCTGCTGTGGCCAAAAGGGTATATGAGCATATCACCCATTCCGAGCTGGAAGAAGGCAGGGATGGATGGCATGAACTCTGCAGAATGGAAACCTCATTACAGCTGGTGGAAACTTATTCGGCTATTCTTTATGAGATGGGAAGTGGTTATGAAGTACTGGAGTATTCATCCCAGTATAAATATCCTGTGAATATTGATTTAAGGAAAACCACCAGCAGGGAAGTACCGCTCTATGACTTTCAGGAGAAAGCAGTTGAAAGCCTCTGCAAAGATTTTATTACAGACAATCTTGGAGCCGGGATGCTGGTAATGCCTACTGGCAGCGGAAAGACACGCACTGCCACCTATTTCCTGCTGAAGTATATGATAACAAATGGGTATCAGGTAATCTGGCTCACCCACCGCCACATGCTGGTTGACCAGGCAGCAGATGCTTTTGTAAATAATTGCAGTCTTATTACAGAGGTTGATTCAAAAGCAAAATCCTTCAGATTGACCTGCGTATCGGGGCAGCATAGCAGCATAAGAATGGCGGATAAAAGGGATAATGTAGTAATCATCAGCGTACAGTCCGGGTTCCGCAATCTTGATTACCTTTACCCGATCTTGGCAAGCAAGGTGATTATAGTCATTGATGAGGCACATCACTCAGTTGCCAAGTCCTATCAGAGGGTTGTGGAGGCTATTTGCAAAAAGAAGCGGGACGTTAAGCTGTTGGGACTTACCGCAACACCGATACGGGGGACGGACAAGGAAAGCCAGCTTCTCTATAAATTCTTTGACAAGAATATGGTTTATGATATTTCCATGAAGGAGCTGATACTTAACAAGGTTCTTTCCAAGCCACAATTCCAGAAGGTTGAGACCGAGATAAACTTTGAGCCGCAGATAGATGTTAATGAGGAAAAGCTGATCAGACGCTACGGGGAATTACCTCCATCAGTAATTGAGAAGGTGGCTGAATCCTCAAAGCGTAACAAGCTCATAGTAAACCATTATCTGGAAAACAAGGAAAAGTATGGCAAGACCCTAATATTCGCCCTAAATGTGGAGCATTGCGTTACCCTGAACGATGACTTGAAAAAAGCAGGTGTGAAGTCGGATTACATTTATTCCGGGCGGGATGCCAAAGAGAATGAGTACCTTATCAGAGATTTCAAGAATGGTAAGCTGGATGTGCTTATAAATATCAACATTCTCACAGAGGGCAGTGATGTACCGACCATAAAGACCGTTTTCTTGACCAGACCAACCCAGAGTGAGGGACTGCTTATGCAGATGATTGGCCGTGGTATGAGAGGACCGAAAGCCCAAGGAACAGAAGTGGCCTATATTGTGGACTTCTGCGATAAGTGGGAGACTTTCAACAAGTGGTTGAGTCCTGAATGGATTATGAGAGAGGCCGGGGAAATGCCGGAAGAAAAGAAGCGGGAAACCAGGCCAGTAAAGACGTATCCTTTGCAGCTGCTTAGTGATATTTACAAGGGAATCACCTATAAGGGGGACGGAGTTCTCAGTCTGGTGGAAGGGGCCCCAGTGGGCTGGTATGAATGTCATACACCTTCCAATGGCGAGGCAAGAATACTGGTTTTCCAGGGACAGGAGGAAGGATTTGCCAACCTGGGCAATTTCCTTAACTTATGGAAAACAGGTATATTCAACAAAACATGCCAAACACTTTTAAATTCCCATTTTGGCCTTGCGGCCCTGCCACCGAAGCTGAAGGATATAGATATCTTCGTCCGCCACTGGATGCACAACAAAACTATTCCTAAATATCATGATATTGCCGATGATGACAAATTTGACCCTATGGCAATGGCAGAATATATAATGGCTGAAAAAATAATTGCTTCTGATATTTTAGATGTCATCAAGCCACATTATGAGGAAAACAAGGAGCGTATTAATATATTATACGGCAACCTTTCGGACTATTTTGGAAAGGTTATGGAATGTATTCGGGCAATCCAAGAAAGGGTAAAGAAAAACAGGAAAATCGAGCTGTTCCCGATGGAGGAGATTCCATATAAGATGGAGCCGGTCTACGATATTCATCAGCTATACAAGGAAGTAGTGGATGAAATGTTTGGGGGCAGCTATGATGGAATCGAATTTGTGGAATGGACACCAAAACCTCGCCGGGATTACTTTGGGGTGTATCATGGAGGCGGCAAAATATTTATCAATTCCCTGTTAAATTCTCCAAGCGTGCCAAGGGAAGTGGTAAAATTCGTCATCTACCATGAATTACTGCACCGTGATAACAGTCATCATGATAGTGCATTCAAAAATAATGAACACAAATATCCCGGATTTGCTGATTGTGACAGGTTCCTTGACAATACCTTTAGTAAGTTTGATTTAGATATGTAAAGGCATCCAGTATTAATTCAAATTTATTATTTTATAGGAAAAATGGGCATAGTGTTTAAACCTAAGAAAGAAGGATTGAATGTTATGGATATCGTTGGAAAAGAAGTATGTCATAAAAAAGTAAAATTAGGAATTGGTATTGTCGTTGATATGACGGATAATAATGAGATAATAGTAAATTTCGAGAGCAGATCTATGAAAATGCCATATCCTAACGCATTTAAAGAGCATTTAGTATTTACAGATTCCAATTTACAAAATGAAATATTGGCAGAAATATCAAAAAAAGAAGCTGCGAAAGCTAAGGTGGCTGCTGATAGACGTAAAACTGCAGAAGAAGCACGCCGTAGAGAGAACACTATTGCCAAACGTAAACCAGTTAAAAAGAGTATGTGCCCATGTATAGCGTTTAAACTAAATTATTGTGATGGAGGTGAAGATGGAGTATATGCTGGCTTTTTTGGAATATGTAGCGAGAAAATGATTAAATTAAATATAAAAATGAATAAGTCATGGTGTACTGACTCGATGTGTAGTTGTAATTTATTCATAAAAGGAAAAATTACTGAGAAAGATTTACTTGATACATGGAGTGAAGAATATCTGGATAAGTACCCTTGCATGGATTCAGTAGCACTTAGGGATTGGTCCGTCGAATCTTCTCCAGGAACTATGATTCGTAGTGCTGAACCTGGGCATCTTTGTGTGTTTACAACCCAATTTCCTACAAATGATTACAATAGCCTAATTAAGGACCGTGTGGTAGTAGGTATTTCTATTATTGACTCCATTGAACAGGGTAATAATGATAACAGCCGAGTCTATTCGGTAATTGATGAAGATTATCTACTGTTGTTTAATATTGACGAGGCAAAAAACTTCAAATATTGGGACATAGCTCATGTAAGTTCTAATCCAAATGATTTGTGGGGGAGTGGCTTATTTAGAAATTTTGATGATGAAATGGCAATAGATTTTTTAAAAAAAGCAATTGACATAAAACAGGATAAAGAAGGAAAAGAACATGCACGAAAATTTTTAGAGCATTATTGTGATATAAACGGATTAGATGCAAATCTTTGATGGTTTAATTGTAAGCGTCAAAATATAGTATACTATATGGCCCACGCCAAGTGGTACAAGGTTAATTGACCTTTGAAAATGTCAGAGGGCAAATATTAGTTCCAATAAATGCCCCTTATCGGAGGGTAAAAAATCATCCCCCGGAAACAGCATTGTTGCTGTTTTCGGGGGATTTGGTATTTTTAGGGAACCCAAGGGAGCATTGTTAAGTGTAAAATGATGGTATAATGTTATGAAATGATATATTGTTCGGATATATGAATGATGTATATTGACAATGTTCACATATCGGAATATAATAAGTGTAGATCTTGTAAAAAGTATTAAAAAGTAGGAGGGTGATATTGTGCTGTTAACATCTACAGAGATGGCTAGGAAATGGGGCCTTTCTAGCAGGAGAGTTGCAATCTTTTGCAGTGAAGGCAGGATAGATGGTGCTGTAAAAAAAGGGAAAACATGGTTAATTCCTTCTAATGCAGAAAAGCCAATTGATGGTAGAAGAACTGAGGCGGTGGAAATGACTATGGGTGAAGATGAAATCACAAATAGTTTGGCGATAAATGAGTTAATTGATTATGCAACAGGAAAGGTTATTCACAACAATCCAGAGGAAGCATTCCGTCAGGAATTTGAACACATTCTTATCGATGACCTTGGATATCCAAAAGAAAATATAGATATTGAAGTTGTAATTCAACGTGGTGCTAATAGGAATGCAGAAAAAGCAGATATTGTAGTCTATAAAAGTAATGTTCATCGTCAGGAAAACGCATATATTGTCATTGAGATTGAGACTCCGAAAAAAACATATGATGTTCAAGCACTTTCATATGTAACAGCGACAACGGCACCATATTCAGTGTGGTATGCTGGCATGGAGAAAAATAGTAGGGGCCCTTTTTATCATTATCGTGACATGGCAAAAGACCCTATAAATTTCAAGTTAATTCCAACATTACCGAGGTATGGCGAAACACAGGAAACAATCGGAAAATATAGAAAGTGTGATTTAAAGCCGGCAAAGGCCCTAAAACTCACATTTGAAAGAATGTATTATCACCTTTACGGTACTGGAAATATTAAGAGAGAAGAGAATATTGCAGTAGAAATCATTAAGATGTTGTTTTGCAAAATCATAGATGAGATCGCCCCTGAAGATTTATGTGAATTTCGTGCAACTCCAGCGGAGTTGGTAAGTGACGAAGGAAAAAAAGAGATTCGTGCGCGTATTGATGCTTTGTATGATAAACTTCTTAAAGATCCAGATTTAGGTGAGATGTTTAAGGATGAAGGGCTGGAATATGGAAATGATGAAATCGCGTATATTGTTTCTATCCTCCAGGGAATTTCACTTACTGACGAGGAGACAAATACAGACGCATTAGGAGATGCTTATGAGGTGCTTCTCCCATCAGCTCTTAAGGGAGAGAGTGGTCAGTTCTTTACACCACGTGAAATCGTCAGATTCGCTATTGATATTATCCAGCCAGATTATACAAAAAAAGAATATGTACTTGATACTGCCTGTGGTTCTGCTGGTTTTCTTTCTGTTGCTCTTGAAAAGATACGTAAACAGATTAACGAATTGTATGCGGGAAGAGGTTTTTCAAAAGAAAAGAAGCGGTCGTTGCTAAAAGATTATGCGGGGAAATATGTTTTTGGATGCGATATAGATCCTCTGCTTTATCGTATTTCAAAATCATATATGGCGATAATGGGAGAGGGCAAGGGAAATATATTTAATTTAGATTCTCTTAATGTTTTTGGCAAATTGAATAGTGATTTTACAAAATCAATTAAACCAGGAAGCGTTAATGTTATAACTACCAATCCGCCATTTGGTACTCAGATAAAAGATACCCGCAAAGAAGTATTAGAAGCTTATGATTTAGGGCATAAAATTGTTAATGGAGATCCTACTGAGGAACTTCTGGATGGGCAAGATCCGGATAAATTGTTTGTGGAGAGGGACATTTCGTATCTTATTGACGAAACGGATAATCACGAAGGTGGACGCATGGTAATTGTCCTTCCTAAACAGAACCTATCTGGTGCGAATGAAGATTCGATTGAATTCAGAAAATGGTTGTTAAAAAGAGTGCAGATTACGGCTGTGGTCGATCTCCCTCGTGAAGCGTTTCAGCCACATACAGGAACTAAGACATCGTTGGTTTTTTTGAAAAAAGTAAAACACGTCCAGGAAGACTATCCAATTTTTATGGCAGTTTCAGAATGTGTAGGACATGATCGAAGAGGATTACCCATTTACAGAAAGGATGAGAGCGGAAAAGATTTACTAGATGATAATGGAAATAAGGTAATTTGGAATGATTTACCAGAGATACTTGAACAATACAGAGAATATCAGAAGAGTGGAATGTTTCTGGATAAAAAAGAAGGCGCGCCGAGTTGCTTCGTGGTCCAGGCAAAAGATATTTTTTTGGACAATATGCGAAGAATTGATGCATGGTACTGGGATCCTAACAAGAACAACATAGCAAAAAAAGTTGAGGAATCAGTTGGGGGAGATGTAAAAGAAATTGCTCGACTGGGTGACTTGGTTGTTGCTCATGGGATATTTTATCCTGGGCGGCATAAAAGAAACTATGTTGAACCCAGCGAGAATAGCGTTCCTTTTTATTCGGGAACTCAAATTCTGCAAGTACGTCCGTTTGATATTAAATATCAGCCGGTGGACTATACACCTGCTCGTAAACACTTTGTCGATAAAGACTGGATTTTAATAACCAGATCAGGATCGACAGGAAGAGTAGTTATGGTAACCGATAGTATGTCGGGTTCTATGGTTACTGAGCATGTGATACGTGTAGTTTGCGACAAGAATATTGTGGATCCATATTATGTATATGCTTATCTTGCAACCGAGGAAATTGGAAAAATATTGCTACAAAAAGGAATTTACGCATCAGTTGTGGATCATATTACCCCAGATTTTGTTGCAACAATTCCAATACCTAGACTTGCACCAGAAAAAGAAAAAGAAATAGCAGATTGTGTTCGTGAAGCAGAAAGAAAACGTGACGAAGCAAATAAGAATTTTGTCCTGGAGCGACAGATGATTGAAGATATTATGTTTGACAATATGAAGGATTGATTTTTGCTTCGGTCCAAATGACTGCATAAATGTTTTTGCTAGAATTACCGGGTAGCTCCCAGATTTGTACGTCGAGCTGCCCGGCTTTTTTTAATTTATCTGAGAATTTCATTGCTCTATTCTCGGTCTTAAATATTTTTCTTTTTGTAATCATAGTTATTACCTCCTGGTACGTATGATATTCGCTCTACAACAAGTACAAAGCAAGTTTTTTCAAAAGAAATTAAATAATCGTATAATACAGTCATTTCAAGCAGCCTTCGGGCTGCTTTTTTGTTCTAGAATTTTAGAACGTTGAGTTTGAAAATTAATTAAATAGACGGAAATAACGGTATAAAATGGCATTTAATAAAAATATACGGAAAGAATGATAAAAAATGACATTATATGCAAATATGCGGAAAATATACTAAAAAACACCATTAAAAGCAAATTACAGGAAAAATGCAGTAAAAAATGGAAAAATAAACATAAAATATTGCAAAAAAGCAAAATATAATGTAAAACATGAAAAATATATTGCAATTTTGCAAAAACTAACGTTTGATTTGACATATTCAACAAGTAACTATATAATAGTTTATGGTAAGGGGAGGCGATAAATATGGAATTTGACAATAGTATTTTTTTTAGCAATATAAATTATCTCCTGCAAGTTCAGAATAAAAGAACAGGAAAATTTGAAACTGATGCCGGCGTTAATCCCGGATATATATCTAGGGTAAGTAAGGAGACGACTACAAAACCAGGTATAGAGTTTGTTATGAGAGCTGCTGAATTATTGGGGGTGAGTATAGATACTATCCTAAAAATAGATTTATCAGCTCTTAATCCAACGGAGGAGTATTTTTCTAGTTTTCTTGAAAAATTAAAAAAGGATACGGACGACAGAAAAATTGATTGGCAACTGGAAACTGCTGATTATCTCAATAGGTTAGAACCAGATCGTATGGGTAGAGTTAACCATCCTCTGTTGAGTGAGGAAGAATTTTATGTGCCAGCAGAAGAAGGTTTGGTAAATCGCGTTATATTTAAGTCGCGTACTTATGAATGTAGAACCGATATAAAAGGCCCATGCTATAATTTTCGCCTTAAAAATGGTATAACATTTTACATTATGAGTATTGAACTTTCATGGGGGAATCTGGTAGAAATTGATAACAGTCAAATTTTTGAAGTTTGGATGTATAATCCTGAAAATGGTTCAAGTCAGTATATAACTAACAGCGCAAAAGAATCATCACTTGGTGTTTTGGTTGAGAGTTTATATGCCTCGATTAAAGAATATTTTAAAATGCCTAAGATAGCCGAGCCTATCACCAAGGCAATTGATGCATTTATGCAAGATGACTTAACAGATGATTTATATGCTGTATCGGATGACGAAATCCCGTTTTAAAATGAAAGGTGGCTAGTTTGTTAATGACCGAAAGCAAATGTCCAGTAAAATGCCCTGTATGTGGTAACCCATTATTTTTTGTCAAAAGTAACCTGTTACTGAGGCAATATGTTACAGCCCAGGGTGCCCTTGCTAATTATGATGAGTATCATAAGTGTGTAAGGTGTCGAAATCCCATTTCTGTAAAACATAATAAATTTGCTTAGCACTGAGCACGATGCGATAAACTGACATACGAGCCTGGCAAGTAGAGTACATTAGTACTTTATTTGCCAGGCTTTTTTATTTTGTAAGAAAAAATGAGAAAGTTTTAATTTTGTGGAACTTTTCTGAGTTCAAATTGATGCATAATAACCAATGCTAGATGTTGCTATCATGTCCCAGTAGTATTGGAGCCTGATAGGAGCACCTAGTAGTGTTTCCAAAAAGATAATCAAATGCAGTCCAAGATGCGCATAGGGCGGCAGGGATTACATATAGCTGATACTTCATTATCACAGGAGAAGTGAAGCTATTGTAAGCTCTACCGTTATTTCTATGCGCTTTTTTAGTGCTTCGGTACAGCTCACAACAGTTTCTAAGCTAATGTCATCCTTTCCGTCCTACGCCTGGACAGGGAGGATGACAAACAATGAAAAAGTACATCTATGTCAATGCAGCAAAGGAAAAATTTTATGTCACCGATGAAGAATATCGTGACTTCTACCGTGGAGTAGACGCAAAGCGTAAACGGGAGCAGTACCACCATCGTTGTTACTGCACAAAAGAATATTTATGGAAGTGTGACGGTGATTGTGATATCTGTCAATTCCACAGTAAAGGAGATTTTGTGTCTTTGGATTATGAAAATGAGGAAGGAATGAGTTTGGCTGACAATATTCCAGGTGATATGGAACTCGAACAGATTGTGGCAGATTCTGCCCTTTTAGATGAGCTTTTTGATAAGCTCAAAGAGTTGGACCCTGATGGTGAGAAGATTGCCAAACTTTGGATGTCGGATCCTAATCTCTCAGACCGTAAAATTGCTGAGAAACTGGGACGCAAACAGCGCACATTTGCTAATCAGATAAAAAGAATCAGAAAAATTTTAAAAATAACTGCTCAAATTGATTCCTAATCTCCAGTGATAGGTGTGAGGCGAATGAGCCTGCAGTCAGGAGGTGAGGAAAATGCGAGAAATTGTAGAAGTGCTTTGTGCCATCAGTGAGGTGAGCGCAAGGCTGGCAAAAAACATCATGAAAAGAGAGGAGAAGCACGACAATGGAAGATATGGTTACGAAGCTCAGAAAAGCCGCCCAGTTAATTAATGAAGTGGCAGACAAACTTGGCAAATCTGAAGAGAAGCCGGTTACCTTTACTGATGTAAGAACTATCCTGGCAGATAAAGCTGGTAAGGGATTTGCTGATGAAGTAAAGGCATTAATCAAGAAGCATAATGCAGCCAAGCTCTCTGATATTCCTGAGTCTGAGTATGCAGATGTGGTCAAAGAAGCGGAGGCGATAGGCGATGCCAACTAAAGGTCACGCATTATTATCCGCTTCATCCGCCCCAAGGTGGCTTCATTGTCCACCATCAGCCAGGCTGGGAGAGTCCTACCAAGACCAGCCAAGTGAATATGCTGCAGAGGGCACTGAAGCACATGCCTTGGGAGAATATAAGGTGCTTAAAGCACTTAAGCGTAAAGCAACCAACCCTACCAAGAAGCTGAAATACTACTGTGAGGAAATGGAAAACTTCACTGATGGTTACCGTGACATTGTCATGGAATTGGTCAGAATGGCAAAGGAAAAGTGCGCTGACCCATTAATCATGGTGGAGCAGAGAGTAGATTTTTCTAACTGGGTTCCAGAGGGATTTGGTACAGCTGATGCTCTGATAGTTGCCGATGGTGTACTTACCATTTGCGATTATAAGCACGGTAAGGGTGTAGCCGTTGATGCCACAGAAAATGCCCAACTGAAGTGCTACGCCCTGGGAGCCCTCTCCATGTTTGACAGCATATATGACATTGATACTGTCCATCTGGTAATCTACCAGCCCCGCAGGGAGAATATCTCCGAGTTCGATATAGGCAAAGACGCTCTATACAAATGGGCTGAAGAGGAACTCCGCCCAAGAGCCGCTCTTGCCTATAAGGGCGAGGGAGACTTTTCCTGCGGTGAGTGGTGCAGGTTCTGTAAGGCAAAGCATGAGTGTCGAGCGAGAGCCGAGGCTAATATGCTCCTTGCCAAATATGACTTCCAGATGCCACCAACGCTTTCTGATTCAGAGATAGCGGTAATTTTGGATAAGGCAGACGAACTGGTTTCCTGGGCAAACGATATTAAGGCCTATGCTCTGCAGATGGCCATAGCAGGGAAGGAATGGCAAGGATGGAAACTGGTGGAAGGTCGCTCCAACCGTAAGATTTCCAATGAAGAAGCCGTCATTAAAGCAGTAACTGCTATGGGCAAAGACCCATTCGAGAAGAAACTCTTGGGGGTTACAGCCCTGGAGAAACTGCTGGGTAAGACTAAGTTCAATGAGCTTATTGGGCAGTATGTAGTTAAGCCACCGGGGAAACCTACCCTGGTACCGGAAAATGACAAAAGAGAAGCAATGAACAGTGATTTTAAGGAGGAAAATTAATTATGGCAAAATTGAACAATCCAATGAAGGTTATTACTGGTGAGCGTACCCGTTGGAGTTACGCAAATGTGTGGGAACCAAAGTCAATCAATGGAAGTGCTCCTAAGTGTTCTGTAAGTCTTATTATCCCGAAGGATGATACCGAGACAATCGAAAAAATCGAAAAGGCCATTCAGGCAGCTTATACCGAAGGCGCTGGTAAGCTCAAGGGCAATGGCCGTACCGTTCCAGCTCTGTCTGCTATTAAGACTCCGCTTCGTGATGGTGATACTGAGCGTCCTGATGATGCAGCTTATGCCAACAGCTATTTCGTAAATGCTAACAGCCCAAATCCGCCGGGAATCGTAGATGCGTCTTGCCAGCCTATCATCGACCGTAGTGAAGTCTATAGCGGTGTTTATGGTCGTGCCAGCATCAACTTCTACGCTTATAACAAGAATGGCAATAAGGGCATCGCTTGCGGGCTCAATAATCTGCAGAAGATTAAGGATGGCGAGCCTCTTGGTGGTCGCAGCAGTGCAGAGGATGATTTTGCAACTGAGTCAAATGAGGATTTCCTGAGTTAAGGTATCCAGTATGGAATATAGCTGAGTATATGAAGGCGGCGGTAGAGGATTTTCCTCTACCGCTTTGCTTTCTATGGAGGAAATATATGAATACAATCAGTATCGATTTGGAAACGTATTCTGATGTGGATATTGCTAAATGTGGTGTCTATAAATATGCTGAGTCACCCAATTTTGAAATCCTGTTATTTGCTTACTCGGTTGATGGCGGCAATGTGACTGTCATTGATATCGCCCAGGGAGAGAAAATCCCAGATGAGATAATTGGTGCTTTGTCTGACCCAAGTATTACAAAATGGGCTTTCAATAGCCAGTTTGAACGTGTCTGCCTGTCCGAGTACCTTCGCAGGTATTATTCCCTTGATACACATTATCTGAGTCCCGCATCGTGGAAGTGCTCCATGACATGGTGTGCTTATATGGGACTTCCAATGTCTCTTGCAGGTGCCGGGGCGGTACTGGGATTAGAGCAGCAGAAAATAACCGAGGGTAAGGAGCTGATAAGGTATTTCTGTGTTCCGTGCAAGCCTACTAAGGCCAATGGGGGCCGAACCCGGAACATGCCAATGCATGATAAGGATAAGTGGGACAGATTCAAGAAATACAATATCCGCGATGTAGAGGTCGAGATGGCCATACAGGATAGGCTTCAAAAGTTCCCAGTACCAGATTCTGTGTGGGAGGAGTTTTGGCTGGATCAGCAGATAAACGACAGGGGCATTGCCGTGGATATGGAATTTGCAAAAAATGCAATTTGCTTTGATGCCAAGTCACGTGATGCTCTTATGAACGAGATTAAGGATATAACGGGGCTTGAGAACCCAAACAGCGTTATGCAGTTAAAAGACTGGCTTATTGAGCAGGGGATGGAAGTTACCAGCCTGGATAAAAAGGCTGTTAGTGCAATGCTCCCGACAGCACCGCCCCATGTACAGAAGGTATTGGGAATAAGGAAGAAGCTGGCGAAGTCATCTGTAAAGAAGTATCAGGCAATGGAAAATGCAGTATGCAGTGATGGCAGGGCCAGGGGAATGTTCAGGTTTTATGGGGCAAACAGGACTGGGCGTTTCGCGGGGCGGCTGATTCAATTACAGAACCTTCCCCAGAACCATATCAGCGACCTTGCAGAAGCAAGACAGCTTGTAAAAACCGCCCCGTTTAAAGTAATGGAGTTGCTCTATGATGATATCCCGGATACGCTCTCACAGCTCATCCGCACAGCCTTTGTTCCTCAGGATGGGTATAAGTTTATAGTGGCTGACTTTAGCGCTATAGAAGCCAGAGTGTTGGCTTACCTTGCAGGAGAACAGTGGGTGCTGGATACCTTTGCTCGCGGGGAAGATATATACTGTGCCACGGCTTCAAGAATGTTTCATTGTAAGGTCGTAAAAAATGGCGAGAACGGGGAACTCAGGCAAAAAGGTAAACAGGCAACGCTTAGCTGCGGATATGGAGGGGCTGTAGGTGCTCTTATTGCAATGGGAGCATTGGAGTCCGGCATGAAGGAAGAAGAGCTCCAGCCACTTGTGGATGCGTGGAGAAATGCAAATCCAAATATCGTAAATTTCTGGTGGGCCGTTGATAGGGCCGTAAAAGAAGCTGTCATCCAGCATACCACAACAAGCACACACGGAATTAAGTTTATTTGCAAGAGCGGTATGCTCTTTATTGAACTTCCAAGCGGAAGAAGACTGTCTTATGTGAAGCCCAAAATGGGAGTCAATAAATTTGGCAGTGAGTCTGTTACCTATGAAGGTTCAAATGGTACCACAAAGAAGTGGGAGCGGCTTGAAAGCTATGGCCCCAAATTTGTGGAGAACATAGTGCAGGGCATGAGCAGGGATATTCTGATGTATGCCATGGCGACATTTAAGGAATACCGCATTGTAGCTCATGTGCATGATGAAATTATAGTGGAGTGCCCTGAAAGTACAGATGTAGAAACCATCTGCCAGCTTATGAGCAAGACCCCTCCTTGGGCGGCTGGACTGCAGCTCAAAGCTGAAGGCTATGAAGGAAAATTTTATAAAAAGTAATGCTCAAATTGAGCCTCATTCTCCAGTGATAACTAGGAGGGTAAGAGCACTTATCTTCGGAAAAAGTGCTCTTTTTTAGTTCTAAAAATTGAACTAAGTGTCCTTTTACAAGTGAAGACGTGGCCAGATGGCCGGAAAGTGAGGTTCATATGAAAGCATTAGTACCAATGGACGATTATGGCATTTTTGTTGATTGCCATGATACCGTCCGAGTCGACAGCCTGTATGTGGCTAAGTTTTTTAACAAAGAGCATAGAGATGTGCTGAGGGCAATAAGGAATTTGGATTGCTCGGATGAATTTCGCCAGCGCAATTTTGCGCAGTCGAAATATGTTAATTCTCAAGGGCACAATATGCCATGTTATCAGATGACCAGGGATGGATTTGTTTTTTTGGTCATGGGGTTTACAGGCAAGAAGGCCGCCCAGTTCAAGGAATTCTACATCAACCGCTTTAATGAGATGGAATCCCAAATCAGGTCATTGGTTAATGCCAGACAGCAGTTTCCAAAGCTCACCAAAATGGTCAGAGCTATCCATGAAAATCCGAAGCCGTACCATTACTCAAATGAGTGTGACCTTCTTAACCGTATTGTTCTTGGCATGAGTGCAAAGCAGTTCAGAACAGCTAATGGAATTGAGAAGGGTGAGTCTATAAGACCATATCTCACAGATGAGCAGATTGCTGACCTTGATTATTTGCAGGACGTGGATATCGGCCTTTTGGTCGCTGTGCCTGATTACAGTCAGAGAAAGAGAATGCTTGAATGGAGTCTTATGAATTATAGGGGTGAAAACAATGTTTTACGTTAAGGAAAAAATCAATGATGCGGTGGAGGTAACAATCGAAATTGCTGACAATGTGTTCTGCCAGTGCCCAAAGTGTGGTGCAGAGGTTGAGGTCGATTTATCGGACTTTATCGGGGATGAGGACTTTGATCTCTACGGCAGTTCTGTTTGCTGCAAGAAGTGTTCCAAGAAGTTCTTCAGGGAGGTAGCAAAATGAAGAAAGTTTATGTCTCAAGCCAACTTAGGGGAAATGTTAAGTCCAATATCTCCAAGGCCCAGTGGTATGCCCGTTTTGTAGCAGAGCGCGGGCATCTGCCGATAGCACCGCATATCTATTTTACGCAGTTTCTTCGTGACCATGTCCCGGAGGAGCGTGATATGGCCATGGAGATGAACAGAGAGCTTCTTGAGTGGTGTGATGAGCTGTGGGTGTTTGGGGAAGTTATCTCTGAGGGTATGAAGCAGGAGATAGAATGGGCGAAGGATAAGCCTATCCGCTATTTTACGGAGGAGTTGAAAGAAAAACATGATATTTAACAGGGCGGGCGTTAAATACGCTCAGAAAAATTGTAGGTATCCATATAGTGTTGAGGTTACTGATATTGAGGGCATGAAAGATGTAATTGCCTTTGACCATGTGTGTGCTAACTACACCAATAACTATCGCAGCAAGGATAACTTCATTGAAGCTGATGTCATTCCAATGGATATTGATAACAGTGGCTCAGATAATCCCGCCATGTGGATGACCCAGGAACGCATTATTGAAACTTTCAAGGATTATGATTTCGTACTGGTTCCAAGCCGTAACCACATGAAGGAAAAGGATGGGAAGTCAGCACGGCCAAAGTGGCATGTTTATTTTAGGATTACCAAGACCAATTCAGCTGAGCACTATGAGTCCTTAAAAAAGAGACTACAAAAGATGTATCCGTTTTTTGACCCAGAAGCTCTGGGAGCTGCGAGGTTTATCTATGCAACTGAATCTGAGGACATTTATTGGAATAAAGGCAGTATGACCATTGATCAGCTTTTTGGAGATGAGGATTTTGACTCGGTGCGTGAGGGTTCCCGTAATAGCTCACTTTCCAGGAAGGCTGCTAGTCTCCTTAAACGCTATGGAGACACAGACGAGGCGAGGGATTTATTCCTTAAGGCCAATGATGAGTGCGTTCCGCCCCTGGAAAAGGATGAACTCAGGACCATTTGGAGAAGTGCCATCAAGTTTTATAACGAGAAGGTACTGACAGACCCATCCTACATTCCACCTGAGAAATATGATGACACCGAATGGGATGACCCTATTCCTTTTGAGGAATATGTTATGCCACCTTTTCCGGTTGATGCACTGCCAAAGCCAATAGCAGATTATGTGCTGGCAGTATCTGAGAGTACGCAGACACCTCTTGATATGGCAGGCGTTCTGGCACTTCCTGCGATTGCTGTGTGCATACAGGGTAAATACTCCATTGCAGGCAAAGCTGACTGGATTGAACCACTTAACATTTATGCGCTTGAGGTAGCACAGCCATCTGAGCGAAAGTCGGCAGTCATAAAACTTATGTGCAATGCCATCTGCCTTTACGAGATTGAGTACAACAGAGTTCATGCGGCTACAGTGGAAAAGAACAAGTCCCGTTTGAGGATGTTACAGAAACAGCAGAAATCCATAGAGGACAGAATTGCCATGGGTAAAGCTACCATGGATGAACTGGAGAATGTAACCGAGGAGATTGCCAGCTTCAAGGAAATCAATCCTCTGCAGCTTTATGTAGATGATGTTACGACTGAAAAACTGGTATCCATTCTGGCCAAAAATGATGGCCATGCAGCCATCATATCAAGTGAGGGCGGCATTTTTGACACCTTGGCTGGTATCTATACAAAGACCGTAAATATTGATGTCATGCTTAAAGCATACTCCGGGGACACCATCAAGGTTGACCGCGTGGGCAGGGACAGTGAGTATGTACTCAACCCGGCTCTTACAGTGATGCTGATGGCGCAGCCAAGTGTGGCATCGCAGGTGTTAGGCAATAAGAATTTCCAGGGACGTGGACTTACGGCCAGATTTCTTTACTGCATTCCAAGTTCAAGGCTGGGTGAGAGAAACATCAACAGTAAGACTGTCCCGGAGGATGTTAAAGCAAGATACGAGACACTCATTACCAATATGCTTGATGACCCTTACGGCAATAAAATCATCACACTTTCTGATGCCGCAAGGGAGTTATTCTATCAGTTTTCCATGAACCTTGAAGCTGACCTTCTTAAAGAATACACCGAGTTTTCTGCATGGGTAGGTAAGCTGGGCGGGACGACCTTGAGAATAGCTGGTCTTCTTTGCAGGGCAGAGAAGTATGTATGCCATGACTTTTGTGAGCAGTATGAGGGTGATCAGGTAGATGAGGATGTGCCATTGGTGGTAAGCAAAGCTACTATGAGTAGAGCCATCAGACTGGCTAACTATTTTCTGGTACATGCAAGGGTGGCTTTTTCAGCAATGCCTGAGGAACAGATTAGGGAACAGGCAAAAGTAATATTGGACAAGATTCGTGAAAAGAAGTTGGAACGTTTTACCCGTAGGGATATGATGCGTTATTGTTCCAGATTTAAGCGTACAGAGGTCATCCAGCCAATTTTGAACTTCCTCGATGATTACGGATATATTCGCCAGGAACCCGTCACAGTCAAGTATTACGGGCGTCCACCATTACCATCTTATTTAGTCAACCCTAAGGTGTGACAATGGGCTTGTGTCAGTTTTTGTCTGGCTTGTGCAAGGCATGATTTTGACACTTCATACCGCATCAATTCTGTGATGTCTGATTATTGTCATTTTGTCGCTTATAGAGAATATAAAAACCCTTTTTTAAATATATATATATTTACTAATTTTCTAGATATTAAGATATCGGAAAATTTATATATTCGCTGGACTATGGGTGCCAAAATGACTAAATCAGGCTTTAAAACACTGATGTCGGAGCTTAAGGCCACTTTTTTGAAAACAAGACAGCCTTTGACAGAAGCCTGTTTTTTCGTGACAAAACTATAAATTGAGGTGATTTAGATGCTTGAGAAGCAGATTGAACGAAAACTTTGTGATGAAGTTAAGAATAGAAATGGTATGTGCTTAAAGCAGACTGGACTGGCTGGTATCCCAGACAGACTGGTGCTTCTCCCAAATGGCAAGTGTGCCTTTGTGGAGCTTAAGGCTCCCGGGGAAAAACCAAGAAAACTGCAACAGATAAGAATGAAACAGCTTAAGAAGCTGGGCTTCAAGTGTTATGTGATTGATGGAGCAGAGCAGATTAAGCCGATGCTGGAGGTGATAGCCGATGGAGTTTAAACCACATGGCTATCAGCAATATGCCATCGACTTTGTGGAAAACAATGAAATATCCTGCCTGCTGCTTGATATGGGCTTGGGCAAGACAGCAATAACCCTCACAGCATTAAAGGATTTGCTGGATAAAGGAGTGGTGAAGCGTGTTCTTGTTATCGCACCACTGAGAGTTGCACGAGATACATGGCCGGCTGAGATAAAGAAGTGGGATCATATTAGTGGGCTCCGACACACTGTTGCTGTTGGCAGCACCAAGGAAAGAATGGCAGCCATTAATGACAGCTCAGCCCAGATAGTTATCATCAACAGGGAGAATGTTGATTGGCTGGTAAAACACTGTGATTGGAACTTTGATATGGTTGTAATCGATGAGCTGAGTTCGTTTAAGAACCACAGAAGCAAGCGCTTCAAAGCAATGTGCAGGATGCGGCCGTTTGTTAAAAGGATTGTAGGTCTTACTGGAACACCTTCCAGCAACGGACTGATGGACCTTTGGGCGCAGTTCAAGATTCTGGATTATGGAAAGAGACTGGGGCGGTTCATCGGAAATTACCGTGAGTGGTATTTCCGGCCGGACAAGATGAACGGATATATTGTGTATTCTTACAAGCCACTTCCATTTGCTGAAAAGGAAATCTATGAGAAAATCTCGGACATCACCATATCAATGTCAGCCATTGACCACCTTGATATGCCGGAACTCATCACCAACGAGATAGAAGTGGAGATGAGCCCAAAGGAACGAGCCAAATATGATGAACTCAAAGATGAGATGGTTATGGAACTCCCGGATGGAGCTATTACTGCCGCCAATGCTGCAAGTCTTACCAACAAGCTGTGTCAGATGTCCAATGGCAGGATCTATGATGAGAGTAAGAATGTGGTGAAAATCCACGACCGAAAGCTGGATGCCCTTGAGGACATTATCGAGTCAGCCAACGGCCAGCCCCTGCTAATTGCATATTGGTTTAAGCATGACCTTGAAGCTATCAGCAGTCGGTTCAAGGTACGAGAGATAAAGACCAGTGCTGATATTGCTGACTGGAATGAAGGCAAAATCCCTGTGGCTGTTATTCATCCCGCTTCAGCTGGCCATGGACTGAACCTTCAGGCAGGAGGAAACACACTGGTGTGGTTCGGTCTTACCTGGTCTTTGGAACTTTACCAGCAGACCAACGCAAGACTCTGGCGGCAGGGACAGTCAGCAGGTACTGTTGTCATCCAGCACATTATCTGCAAGGACACAGTTGATGGGAGAATCCTTAAGGCTTTAAAGGCAAAAGATACAACTCAGTCGGCACTAATAGATGCGGTTAAGGCGGTGATATAGATGTGTGAAAATGGCATTTTTAACCTCGTGCAGGCCATTGTAAAACAGGCAGCCAAGGATTACAGAGCTGTCAGACACGAGAAGGAATCATACGAAAAGGATAAGCTGGAGAAGTTCTTCCTTTCCAAGTGGTTCAGTGACCTCACTGGGCTTGATGGCGAGATGGTTCTGGGTAGGCTTAAGGCAGGTGATTGATGGTGAAGGCTGTAGAGCTTTTTAATAAAGCTAGATTATTGGACATGGAGATTGATACCCTTATTGAGGAATCACAATCAATTCGTGACATGGCCACACGAGTTACATCAACGATAAATGATATGCCTGGAGCTCCATTAAAGAACAACGATAGGTTCCAAGACACAATGGTTTCCTTGATAGATTATGAGCGAAAGATTAATTCAAGGATTGATGAATTGGTTAATCTTAAGCAGGAGATAAATGATGTTATTGGTAAGTTACCAAGACTAGAGCATCGTATTGTTTTAGCAAAGCGTTATCTTCAAAGAAAGAGATGGGAACAGATTGCTGTTGAGATGAAGTATGAGGAGCGTCAGGTGAGGAGGTTTAAAACCGAGGCATTAAATGAAGCTGACAAAATCTTGTCCGAAAATGTCCGAGAATGTCCGACTGGTAGTGTGATATAGTATAAACTAGAGAAAGTAAGATAAGACGAGCCATCAGGGAGCAATCCTTGGTGGCTTTTCTATTGGAGTGATTAGTATGCCAAGGAAACCAATGAAGCCTTGCAAGCACCCTGGCTGTCCGAAGCTGACCGCCGGGAACTACTGCAAGGAACATGAAGCCATGCATCAAAAAGACTACGAGCGAACCCCAGAGGAACGTAAACGTTACGGTTACCAATGGAAGAAGGCTCGTAAGAGATATGTAGCTGCACACCCTGTCTGTGAGATGTGCCTGCTTAATAAGCGGGTAACACCTGTCGAGGAAGTGCATCATATCCTGCCACTGGATCACGGTGGTAATCATAATCCACTGAACCTCATGAGTCTGTGTAAGGCTTGTCACAGTCGTATTACGGCACTCATGGGCGATAGGTGGAACAAGCAGAAGGAATACACGTACTGAGGGGGAGGGGGGCCTAAAATCTCTGTGGAGCGGACGCTTGTCCAGCGGGCACCCCCCTCGCGCAGAAAAAGTGCGATTTCAGAAGGGTAAAAGGAAGGAGTGTTCGGTTTGCCGACTAAATCAAATAATATTGGAGGGCGTGGAGGTGCTAGGCCGGGTGCTGGTCGTAAGAAAAAAGCACTGGCTGACAAGGTGGCCACAGGCAATCCAGGCGGCAGACCGTTAGTTGTCTTAGATATTCCTGATATGCCTGAACCAGTCGAACTTGAAGGTGCTGATATGCCGGAGCCAAGAGAGTTCCTCTCCGCCCAGCAGCGTGATGGAAGTGAACTTGAGGCTAAGGAGATTTATACAGAAACATGGAACTGGCTGAAACGTCTCGGTATGCATACCAAGATTAGTAAACAGCTCTTGGAGCGTTATGCCATGTGCTCTGCCAGATGGATTCAGTGTGAGGAGCTGACAAGCCGTATGGGTATGCTCAGTAAACACCCGACTTCCGGCAAGCCAATAACCTCGCCATTCATAAACATCGGTATAAACTACATGAACCAAGCCAACAGGCTGTGGAATGAGATATTCCAAATAGTAAAAGAGAACTGCGTTACCGGCTATGAGGGAGACACCCCGTCAGATGATTTGATGGAGCGCCTGCTAAGAGCCAGGGAAAGGAAATAAAAAAGACCTCACACGGTGTGAGGTCTAATGGTTCTTGATAAATGTGTATAAGGCAAACAGTACGACAGTTGCACAAATAAAGAAATACAATGTTACTAATTTTGCTCTTAGTGGAATTTCATTGCTGGGTTCATAATCGATTAATGGTCTTTTATCTTCGGGGATTACTGCAGATATTGAACGTTCTTTTGCTGCCTTGGCACTTAAAGCTGCAGCCTGTTTATGCAGTTCTTTGCAATGGAGGTCATCAAGGTATTCTTCCATGCTCCTGTAGAGTCTTTGGTAGCAATGCAAAACACCAGGAACGGCACCCGTAAAGAAGATACTTATTAGCTTATAAATTATCCACGGTGTGATTACCAGAAAGATGATAATTGCCACAAAACTAGGTATTTTTATCGGGAAAAGGAATACCAAATAATGCCACATAATAATGCACCTCCCTTTAAAAAAATTGTAATACATTAGGGCAAGAAGCACAATTGAGTGCTGGTTAAAAAAACAACCATTTGAAGGATTGGAAGTGATTTGTTTGGAAAAATTGAAATACGAGCTGGTCGATGTTGACCAGCTTATTCCTTATGTGAACAATGCCAGAACACACTCGCCTGAACAGGTGACCAAGCTGGCAAGTGCTATCAAAGAGTTTGGGTTTATTAATCCGGTGATAACAGACGGAGAACATGGCATTTTGGCAGGACATGGCAGAATTGCCGCTGCAAAGCAACTGGGTTTGAAACAGGTACCATGTGTCTCCGCTGCTTATCTTACTGAAGCACAGAAGAAAGCTTATATCCTGGCAGACAACAGATTGTCTTTGGATGCTGGCTGGGATGATGAGCTTTTAAAGATTGAGATTGAGTCCCTTGAAAGTGAGGGCTTCGATATTGGCCTTACAGGCTTTGATGAAAAGGAACTGGCCGATCTCTTTGGCACAGATGATAAAGACACCGAGGACGATGACTTTGATGTCAATGCCGCCCTTGATGCGGCGGCTTTTGTTAAATCTGGTGACCTTTGGCTCCTGGGCGAACACCGTCTTTTGTGTGGTGATTCCACAAATCCAAAAGATGTAGCTACACTTATGAACGGCCAGAAGGCAAATGTGTGTATTACCGACCCGCCTTATAACTGTGCTTATAAAGGCGGTACCGGAATGACCATCATGAATGATAAATGGAGTGATGGAGAAGCCTTCTATCACTTCCTGTTGGACGCATTCAAGAATGCCTATAACAGCCTGGTTGATGGCGGCGCATTTTATGCGTTCCATTCGGATGCGGAAAAATGTAACTTCTTCAATGCTTCTGTGGATGCTGGGTTCCATTATTCCACGACCTGCATTTGGGTAAAGAATGCTCTGGTTATTGGGAGAATGGATTATCAGATGCGGCATGAGCCAGTGCTTTATGCTTTTAAGGACACAGCCAAGCATAAATTCTATGGTGACCGTAAGCAGACCACGGTCTGGGAATTTGATAAGCCAACGAAATCAAAGCTTCATCCGACACAGAAACCACTGCCGTTGATAGCTTATCCGATGCAGAACTCCTGCCAGGAGAACGGCATAGTTCTTGACCTGTTTGGTGGCAGCGGTTCTACTATGATGGCAGCCGCCCAGCTGAATAGAAAAGCCTATCTCATGGAGCTTGATCCCAAATACGCATCTGCCATTGTCAGAAGATTTGTGGCAAGCTACGGAACAGATGATGTGCGGGTAATCAGAGATGGCGAGGAACTTCCTTGCAACGATGTGTATATCCCGACAGACGAGGAACTTGAATTTAAGGAATCCTCAGTAACCGATAAGCAGAAGGGTTCTCATTCAGCTTGAATAGGCCCGGAT
Organism: Anaerovibrio lipolyticus LB2005; assembly: GCF_000621545.1. GTDB lineage: Bacteria > Bacillota > Negativicutes > Selenomonadales > Selenomonadaceae > Anaerovibrio > Anaerovibrio lipolyticus_A. The sequence continues at coordinate 57,116 of NZ_JHYA01000001.1, read as the reverse complement.
ACTTTAGCATGGCAAACTCGAGAAGACTAGAAATGCGAGTATACTGTATATTCTCATAAGACGAGGAAAGGCCCCCTCGCAGGGGGCGGGGGCTGCGGCTTTTCAGCCGCGGGTGAAAATGAAGGCCGGTTCCTGCTGGTAGTCTTCGCCTGGCCAAGCCTTGTGGGTGTTCACCAAGGTCATTCCTTCCAGCTTCCAGCCTGATTTTGTGAATTCCCAGGCAATCTTGTTGGAGCTGCTCCAGGTTGAGCTGAAGGTAAATTCCTTGATTCCCGCGTCCTCAAGGCCCTTTAAAAGCATCGGGATGTCTTTTTCCCAAATGCAGTCCTGGCCAAGGTCGAGGCGGCTGTTTTCTCTTTCCTGGCTTGTTTCGTAAAGGCTGAACACCCAGGCGAAGCCTTCGCCGCGTTCCTTGATCCTTGCCTCAAGGTCTTTGTATTCTGCTTTGAGCTGGTTCTTTTCTTCTTCGGTGGTTGCCTCCTTGTAGCGGCTTCTCAGGTTCTTGAGTTCGTTGTAAAAATCCTTAATCATGCTGTTTTCCTCCTTCAAAGGTGTGCTTTTCTTTCGGTACTGTATATATCACTCTAAAGCACATAATTAGCAAGTAATATGTGCAAAATAAATAATTATTATTTATCGAAAAACAACTTGCTATAAATGTTGCTTAGAGCAATCATACACATACCAAAATAAACATCACCAAAAAGGAGGAAATCAGAAATGAAGATTCATTACGACAGAACAGGCGCACAGCGCAAGGAAATGGTGAAGGTGATCAGCAAGGTTACCGGGGAAAAGGCAAAGTACCTTGGAATGCCAAGTTGCGCCTACCAGATTGGCCCATTCCACTTGGACAAGGAAGGAACCTTGGAATTTGACGAAGTAGGGGATAACGAAATCGCCAAGAAGGTAGTTGACGGACTCCTCGAAGCCGGGTTCGCCGGGGGAAAGAACGAGAACATCGGAAAGGTGCTGGAGCAGCTTGACGGGGCAGACAGCCAACAGGAGGCCGACAGCGAAGAGGAAATCAAAATGGCAATCCCTTATGAGGGCTTCGATGAAAATTCCCTCCAAAACCTGGAGAACCTGATAAAAGCAAAGGGCAGCCTTATAAAGAAGGCCCTCGGAATTGAGGAACTTCCAATAAAGGTGGAGGGGAATCAAATAAGATTTCCTTGGTTCCAGAATCCATTGGAAGATAGGGAAAAAATAATCTACGCAACCTTCATTTCAAAACTTGCAAAAATGGCCAAGTGCCAAAAACGCATTAGTGCCAAGGAAAAGGAAGTAACGAATGAGAAATATGCCTTCAGGTGTTTCCTTTTAAGACTTGGATTTATCGGTAATTTTTATAAGCCTCACAGAAAACTTCTCCTGAGCAAACTTGAAGGCTCCAGTGCATTCAAAACTGGTAAACCAGAGTGAAAATAACGGGCTGCCCTTTGGGCGGCCTTTTGTATACTTGCTAAAACGCTTGATAATAGTGTGCTTTAGAGTGATGTATATAAGTGCCAGAAGGCAATACAACACTTAAGGAGAATTTTGAAAATGAGAATGCCAAAGTGGAGTATCATCTACAGAATGCGGGAATGCTATCCGGAAGGAAGTAGGGTGGAACTGGATTTTATGGAGAAACCCAAGGCACCACCAAAGGGAACCAGAGGAACGGTACTTGGTGTAGATCTCGCAGGGAGCATAATTGTTGATTGGGATAACGGCAGTGAGCTTAATGTGACCTACGGTGTAGATAAGTGCCATCCAGTGCATGATTAAGAAAAAACAAGGGCCGCCCCTCAGGGTGGCCTTATGCATACTTTCAAAATCGCTTGATAATTATGTGCTTTAGAGTGATGTATGTACATGCCAAAAGGCAAATACAACATATTAGGAGGATTCGGAAAATGAAAATGCCAAGCAGGGAACTGATTGCAAAAATGCGGAGGATTTACACCAAAGGGAGCCGGGTGGAACTGGATTCCATGGATGACCCACAGGCCCCACCACAGGGCACCAGAGGGACGGTGCTGGGGGTTGATGACATAGGCAGCATCATGGTTGCCTGGGACAACGGCAGCGGCCTTCATGTGGTCTACGGAGAAGACAGCTGCCATTTGGTAGAGGAGGGCTGATCATGACCGAGGAAATCAAAAACCAGATACTGGACATCAGGCAGACCGGGGCAACAAATATGTTCGACATCATAAGGGTGAAGGAAATTGCGGAACTTATGGAATTTACCGAGCTGGCGGAGTTCCTTCCTGAAAACAAGGCCGAGTATGTGAATTTCATTCTTCATGGGGAGTAAGCAAAAAAACAGCTGGGGAAGCGGGCAAAAAAGCCCGTAACCCTAGTTGCTTCAAGGCTTTAAGTATACAAAAATAAACACAGATTCTTTCTGTAAATAACTTGCTATTAGAACACATGTATGGCAATATACACACAACAAAAGCAAAGCAAGGCAAAAAGCAGAAAGGATGACAAAACATGATGGATTTAAGAGCACAGACCTTTGGGGTAGAAATTGAGATGACAGGGATTACGAGAAGCAAGGCAGCAAAGACAATCGCAGCCTACTTCGGAAAAGAAAGCACCCACTACGGCGGAACCTACGACACCTACCAGGCCGGGGACAGCAAGGGCAGAACTTGGAAGGCCATGAGCGACTCAAGCATCAAGGCAGAAAAGAAAAACGGCGGCCGGGCAAGCGACCTTTACAAAACAGAGGTTGTAACCCCAATCCTCAGATACGAGGACATTGAAGACCTGCAGGAAGTTTTGAGAAGGCTCAGAAAGGCAGGGGCCATTGTAAACGAAAGCACAGGAATTCACATCCACATCGGAGCCGAGAATTTCACCCCAGCCACCCTTTGCAACCTTTTAAAGAACATCAGAAGCAAGGAGGACATCCTTTACAAAGCCATCCAGGTAAAGAATTCCAGAGTATACTATTGCAAGAAAACAAACCAAGCCCTGATTGAAATGATTGAAAAGCACCGCCCAACAACAAGGGAAAAGCTGGCCGACCTTTGGTACCAAGAAGCACCTTACGGAAGGGAACGCCATTACAACGAGAGCAGATACCACGGCCTTAACCTTCACGCCTACTTCACCAAGGGAACGGTTGAGTTTAGGCTTTTCAACAGCACCCTCCACGCAGGGGAGCTCAAAGCCTACATACAGTTTTGCCTGGCGGTTACCGCAAAGGCAATAAACACCTCCAAGGCATCCAGCAAGCCAAGCGTAAGCGACAACGAAAAATACACCTTCAGATGCTGGCTCCTCCGCCTTGGCCTTAACGGTGACGAGTTCAAGACCTGCCGCCACCACCTTTTGAAGAACCTTGAAGGAAACTCAGCATGGAGACGCCTTTCCTAAAGGAAACCACACACCAGCCCCTTCGGGGGCCTTTGGGTGGTAGAAGCCGATAGTGATTTCTTTTAGGAAGGGAGTTTCAGATTATGAAAAAATCAATTTATTTAGCCTACGGAAGTAACATGAGCCTCCAGCAGATGTACCATCGTTGCCCTGATGCCGAGCCAGTCGGCAAGGGGATTATAAAAGGATGGCGGCTGATGTTCAAGGGCTCCCAAAGCGGGAACTATGCCACAATCGAAAAAGAGGAAGGCTGCACAGTTCCGGTGGTAGTTTGGGCAATCAGTGAAAAGGACGAGGAACGCCTCGACCGCTACGAAGGCTGGCCACACTTTTATGTCAAGGAAACCGTGGAGTTCGATTACATCGGTGACCGCCCAGGAAGGCGAGTGAAGGGAGAAGGCATGGTTTATATAATGCCCCCGGATGAATCAACCCTTGGCCTTCCAAGCCAGAGGTACTTTGATGTTTTGCTGGAAGGCTACCAGCGCTTCGGGCTGGACCTAAAAATCCTTTATGAAGCCTTGGATTACAGCAAATAATAAAACAGAATAAATGTACTAAATAACTTGCTATTCCTCCGAACCAGAGCTAATATACACACAACCAAAGGAAAAGGAGGAACAAGGAAATGACAAGGTTTCAAAAAGACAAGCAGGAGATTTTGGAAGGCAACAGCCGCGAGGTGATGGCCGGGAGAAAAGAGGAGCTCAAAAAGCTAGAGAAAGAACTCAGGGAATGCCGCAACGGGTTCAGGGCCCAGTGCCTTAGGCAGGAAATTGAACGCCGGCAGAGAGAATACCGCGAACTTGACGAGATGATTTGAAGGGAGGAAACAGCAATGTGGGACAAGGCTACACTTGAAATCGATGGAACCAAGATAGAGTATTGGGTAAAGCATTATGAGAAAGGCTCCGAATTCGGAATCGATGAGGGCAGGATTTCCAAGCTGGACTGCCGGGTAGACGGGGAGAGAATTTTGAATTACGACCGGGGTTGGGATCTTGAACCACAGACGGAACTTGCCATCAAGGCACTTGAAATTCTCAAAAGCAGATTTAACTGAAACCAAATGAAAACAGCCCATTCAGGGTTGTTTTCTCGTAGTGAAGTATACAAAACTTATGTACTAAATAACTTGCTATACCTCCGAAGCAGAGCTAATATGTACACAACCAAAGGGGAACAGCCCCAAAATAAAAGGAGGAACAAGAAAATGGAAAAGCAGGAAATTTTGGAAGAAATCAAATTGGCAACCGAGGAAGTAGCATTGATCCTTTGGGACGGACCACGCCTCAGCAACCAGAAGGCGGTTTTGGAAAACATCGACAAAGCATTGATGAAGGGTTGGGACACAATACCACCTAAGGACTTGCAGCTCGCCTTGGCACAGGGCTTGATGTCAGCCGCCACAATCCTGACAACCATGGAAAACAGCGAGGATTAAAACAAAAAAAGCCGGAAGGCCCTCTTCGGAGGCCTTTTGGTCGTAGCGAAAATTATTACCATACAATAAGAATACCATTTGTTATGGTATGGTAATAACTTTCGCCCGATGACGACTGAGCACAGTATACTCTGTGTGTTGGATTTGAAAGTTTTACTATACTAAAGTATCGGCCCCGATTGGGGCTTATTTTATTGGGGGAATTTTATGGAAGGTTATAAGCCTACAAAATTCAAACTGGATACATCCCATTATGATAAAGGGCAGGCTGACTTTGCGGTAGGCTTTATTGAGTGCCTTTGCCACACAAAGGGCAGGTGGGCCGGTAAGCCTTTTAAGCTGCTCCCTTGGCAGGAACAGATTATAAGGGATATTTTTGGAACTGTTAAGGAAGATGGCCACAGGCAGTTTACCACAGCCTATATTGAAATACCAAAGAAGAATGGTAAAAGCGAATTAGCCGCTGCCGTTGCACTTTATCTTTTGTTTGCCGATGGTGAGGCAGCCCCGGAGGTTTATGGGGCGGCGGCGGATAGGCAACAGGCGGCCATTGTGTTTGATGTTGCCAATCAGATGGTGAAACTGACCCCGGCATTGGCGAAGAGGTCAAAGAGCCTTGGAGCCAATAAACGTATTGTGTCCCATCTGAATAATGGATTTTATCAAGTGCTTTCTGCAGAGGTAGGGACCAAGCATGGCCTAAATGTTTCAGGGCTGGTGCTGGATGAGGTACACACCCAGCCAAACAGAAAACTCTACGATGTTCTTACGAAAGGCTCCGGAGATGCAAGAGAACAGCCTCTGTACTTTTTGATTACCACAGCTGGGAACGACACCAACTCCATTTGTTACGAGCTTCACCAAAAGGCATTGGATATCATTGAGGGGCGGAAGTTTGACCCCACATTTTATCCTGTCATTTATGGTGCTGCCGAGTCCGAGGATTGGACGAGCCCGGAAGTGTGGAAAAAGGCTAATCCTTCACTTGGTGAAACAATCACAATAGATAAGGTGGTGGCGGCCTGCGAGTCAGCCAAGCAGAACCCGGCAGAGGAGAACTCCTTCAGGCAGCTTCGCCTAAACCAATGGGTAAAGCAGGCTGTCAGATGGATGCCGATGGATAAATGGGATAAATGTGCTTTTACAGTCAATGAGGATGAACTGGAAGGACGTGTCTGCTATGGAGGTCTTGACCTTTCCAGTACAACAGATATTACAGCCTTTGTGCTGGTGTTCCCGCCACTTGATGAGGAGGATAAATACTACATTCTCCCTTATTTTTGGATTCCGGAGGACAATGTTGACCTTAGGGTAAGGCGCGATCATGTGCCTTATGATGTGTGGGAGAAGCAGGGGACGCTTCTTACAACTGAAGGAAATGTGGTCCATTACGGATATATTGAGCAGTTTATCGAGAAGCTGAATGAAAGGTTCAATATCCGGGAAATTGCCTATGACCGCTGGGGAGCTGTGCAGATGGTGCAGAATCTTGAGGGTATGGGTTTTACTGTGGTTCCGTTTGGGCAGGGCTTTAAGGATATGAACCCACCAACCAAGGAATTGATGAAGCTGACCCTGGAGCAGAAATTGGCCCATGGCGGCCATCCGGTCCTTAGATGGATGATGGACAACATCTTCATAAAGACAGATCCAGCCGGGAACATAAAACCGGACAAAGAAAAATCCACAGAGAAGATTGACGGTGTTGTGGCCACGATAATGGCTCTTGACCGAGCAATCCGCTGTGGATTGGATAATGGTGAAAGTGTATATGATGAGCGTGGAATATTGTTGATTTAAGACACAACAGGTGCTACAGCTTTTTTAGCCAATAACTCAAGCAGACGCTTGGATGGTCCGTTTGGAGTATTTCTGCCAGATTCCCATGCTTCTATAGTTTTTTTGCTTACACATAAAAACTTGGCAAGCAGGTTTTGAGTAAGATTATTTTCCATACGGATATTTCGTATTTCACTTGGAGTGAAGTTACGTACGGTATCGACATCAATTGTCAATACTGTTTGTTTTAGATTGGCACCATTGGTAACTTCAATATCATCAATAATTTCATTTAAAGATGCACTTATCATATCATATGCTTTACTCATATCTTACACATCCTTTCTGGCATAGATCTTCTCAAGTTTATCAATTAACAATTTGATGTTGTTCCTCTCGGTTTTGGAGAGGTTTTCCATCTCATTTTTAGCGAATACCATGATTAAGAAAATCGTTCCACTAATTTCAAAATCTACATAACATACTCTGGCACAATGAGATTTTCCTCTGTTTCCATAGCTATATCGAAGCTTTCTAAGGCGGCCAGTACCAGACATAACAGGGCCAATTTTAGGATTTTCTAAAAGAATGGATTGAAGTTCTCTAAGATTTTCATCCGTTAGTCCAAGTTCTTTCCACTGTTTTTCAAACAATTCACCGTGGATAAATTTTCTGCTTACTTTCATTTGATTACCCCTATTTAAATTTTACCCTATTCAGTAGGGTTGGTCAATATAGATATTATCATAGGATTGTGAATATGTAAAGGAGGCATCAGCCTATGAATCTATTTTCTAAACTGTTTCGTTCAAGGGATAAGCCAAAGGATTATTTATCAGTCCATTGGCCTTTTTTATTTGGCGGCACTACCGCAGGGAGAAATGTCAATGAACGGACATCCATGCAGGTTACTGCTGTATATGCCTGTGTCAGAATACTTTCTGAGGCAATAGCCAGTCTGCCCCTTAATGTGTACCAGTACGGGGCGGAGGGCAGCAAGGAAAAGCTCTACAGCCATCCGCTTTATCATCTTTTGCATGATGAGCCAAATCCTGAGATGACCAGCTTTATCTTCAGGGAGACTATGATGAGCCATCTGCTTCTCTGGGGGAATGCCTATGCCCAGATTATAAGGAATGGCAAAGGTGAGGTGGTCGGCCTTTATCCGCTTCTTCCAAACAAGATGGATGTAAGCCGTAATAAGGCTGGGCGGCTGATATATACCTACAGACGCAATTCTGATGAAGCAGGATCCGAGAAGCGGGATGAAGAAGTGGTTCTCAAAAGAGAGGATGTGCTTCATATTCCGGGCCTTGGATTTGATGGCCTTATAGGATACAGCCCTATTGCCATGGCCAAGAATGCCATCGGTATTGCGATAGCCACTGAGGAATATGGAGCTACCTTCTTTGCCAATGGAGCCACTCCGGGAGGAATACTTGAACACCCAGGTGTTGTTAAAGATCCTGAGAAACTTCGCCAAAGCTGGAAGTCCCAGTTCTCTGGTAAGAACAGTCACAGCGTTGCTGTTCTGGAGGAAGGAATGACTTTCAAGCAGATGGCCATACCGCCTAATGAAGCACAGTTCCTTGAAACCAGAAAATTTCAAATCAATGAGATAGCTCGAATTTTCAGAGTACCGCCACACATGGTAGGTGATCTTGAAAAGTCGAGCTTTTCTAATATTGAGCAGCAGTCCTTGGATTTTGTAATGTACACCCTTAATCCTTGGATAGTTCGCTGGGAACAAGCAATGCAGCAGGCACTTTTGCTGCCATCAGAAAAGAGTCAGCTGTTCTTCAGGTTCAATGTGGATGGTCTTCTTCGTGGGGACTATCAGAGCCGGATGAATGGCTATGCTGTGGCAAGGCAGAATGGCTGGATGTCAGCAAATGACATAAGGGAGCTGGAGAACATGAATCCTATTCCTGCTGAGGAAGGAGGTAATCTATACCTTATTAACGGAAATCTTACAAAGTTAAAAGACGCGGGTATTTTTGCAAAGCCTGCTGAAAGGAATGATTTAGATGAGTCGTAAATTTTGGAATTGGGTGAGGAATGATAATGATGAAAGAATACTTATGCTCAATGGGGAAATCTCTGACCAGACTTGGTTCGGTGATGAAGTCACACCTGAAGAATTTAGAAACGAGCTTAACAGTTGCCAGGGTAAAGTCACTGTTTGGATTAATTCTCCTGGCGGGGATTGTTTTGCTGCTGCACAGATATATAACATGCTCATGGAATACCCAGGATGCGTTGATGTTCACATTGATGGCATTGCTGCTTCAGCAGCTTCGGTAATTGCTATGGCTGGAAGTCATGTGGCCATATCCCCTGTTGGCATGATGATGATTCATAATCCTGCTACTGTCTCCATCGGGGATGAACGGGAAATGAAGAAAGCCATAGAGATGCTTTCCGAAGTAAAGGAATCCATCATCAATGCTTACGAGCTTAAGACTGGACTTCCAAGAAAGCAGCTGTCCAACATGATGAATGCCGAGTCCTGGTTCAATGCCAAAAAGGCTGTGGAGCTTGGATTTGCCGACAGTATTCTTTATGACACCGATGAGGATGATGAGCCGGAGGCCATGATTTTTTCAAGGGCTGCGGTGACCAATTCATTCTTGGATAAATTTAAAGCTGCCAAAAAGGTAGCAGATAATCGTATTGACGCTTCTGAACTTCAGAAGCGTTTAGTTATTTTAGGAGGAATGTAAAATGGATAAGATTAATGAACTGATTGAAAAACGTGCTAAGCTTTGGGCAGAGGCCAAGAATTTCCTTGATACTCATACTGATGAAGATGGTAAGCTCTCTGCTGAAGATGCTGCCACCTATGAGAAGATGGAGGCTGATGTGGTGGATATGAAAAAGTCCATCGATCGCCTGCAGCGTCAGGCGGTTATTGATAGGGAGCTTGATAAGCCAACTAGTACGCCTATTACCAATGAACCATCTTCTGGTAAGGCACCAGCCAATTTCCGTGCTACGGATGAATACCGTAAGGAAATGTTGGCAGCAACCCGCAGCCGCTTCCGCAATATCAGTAATGTTCTTAAGGAAGGTGATGACCAGCAGGGTGGTTATCTCGTGCCAGTTGAGTATGATAAGCGTCTCGTTGATGTGTTGAATGCAGAAAACATTATGCGTAATCTTTCTACTAAGATTACCACCTCCGGGCAGCACAAAATCAATATTGCTGCCACAAAGCCAGCAGCTGCCTGGATTGAAGAAGGAGAGACCCTCGGTTTTGGTGAGGCAACCTTTGACCAGATTATGCTTGATGCATATAAGCTCCATGTGGCTATCAAGATTACTGAGGAGCTTCTCTACGATAATGCCTTTAACCTCGAAAGTTACATCATCGACCAGTTTGGTAAAGCACTGGCCAATGCAGAAGAAGATGCCTTCCTTAATGGTGATGGCAAAGGTAAGCCTACAGGCATTTTTGATGCTGAAAAGGGTGGACAGTTTAATACCACGACTTCCAGCAATAGCATTAGTGCCGATGATATCATCACCCTGATTTATAACCTTAAGCGTCCGTACCGCAAGAATGCGGCATTTATCACTAACGATAAGACTTTGGCTTCTATTCGTAAGCTGAAGGATAACAATGGCGTGTATATGTGGCAGCCGGCACTTACTGCAGGTGAACCAGATCGTATTTTAGGGTATGAGGTACACACCTCTGAATATGCACCAGAATCTGCGACAGGAAAGCCAGCTATGGCATTTGGTGATTACTCCTACTATAACATCGGTGACCGCGGTACACGTTCCATGCAGGAACTGAAGGAACTCTTCGCTGGTAACGGTATGGTGGGATATGTGATGAAAGAACGTGTCGATGGGCGCCTTATCCTCCCAGAAGCAGTTCAGATTCTTTCTATGAAGGGTACTTCTTCCAAGCCATAATAGAGGTGAGGTAAATGCTGGTAACTCTTGAGGAAACCAAACAGTATCTTAGGATTGATGGCGACTATGATGATGAGCTGATTGAAGGGCTTATGGCCACAGCAAATGATTTATGCCTGGCAATCTTAAGACAGGACGAGTCGGAATTGGACGGGGAAAATCCTCGGCTGAGAACGGCTATTTTTTATGCGGTGACTTATCTGTATGAGCACCGTGATGAAGCAGATCATAGAGGGTTAGCCTTAACCCTCCGTGACCTACTGTCCGGACTCCGTAAGGAGGGCTTCTGATGAAGGTAGGGAAAATGCGTTATCGTATAACACTTCAAATTCCAACAGATGAAACAGATATGTATGCCAATCCCAAGGAGGAGTGGACAGATTTTAAGGAAGTCTGGGCGGATATAGTTCCTGTAAGCGGCAGAGAATACTTTGCCGCTGAGCAGGCTATGTCTGAAACACAGTTTAAAATCTATATCCGCTACCTTGATGGAGTAACACAGAAAATGCGGATACTACATGGTAATGTGGCTTATGAAATCCTGACTGTGCTCGGGGATAAACGCATTGGCAGGCTGACTCTTATGGTGAAGGTGATAGTATGAGTTCTTTATCCGATGTTTTTCAGGATATTGGTGAAAAAGCTACAAAGGCTGCCAAGGATGCACTAAGTAATGGGGCGGATATGGTAGTAAATGATGCAAAAACCAGATGTCCGGTGAGAACTGGAGCCCTTAAGGAATCCATTCATAAAGTGGTTTTGCGGGGCGGAACTAAAATAAAGGTTGTGGCAGATGCCACTAATGATAATGGCGTACCTTATGGTAGGTTTGTTGAGTTCTCGCCTATGATAAATGAACCATTTTTGTATCCGGCGTTGGATGCTTTGCGAAACACCATAAGGGAAAATATAGCCGAAGCTGTGCAGGAAAGCCTAAAGAGGTGAGAGCATGATTGAAAAAATTGTTGAGGCACTAAGGACAGATATCCTTCTGGGAGTGAAGGGGATCTATCATCAGCTTAGTCCTCATGGATGTAAATACCCCAATATCGTCTATAAGGTAATATCTGATGTCCCAGCCCTTCATGGGGACAACGTGGAGCTTCAGTCCAGGGTGACTGTAAGAATACATATCATAACCAAGGACGGGAACTATCACAATATTTATAGACGGGTAAACAGAACAATGACTGACCTCGGATTTATGCGGGTTCAGGCAGTAGATATGATTGAAGATGGCCTTAAAATGAAGGTCATAGATTACAGAACAGGAGTTGATGCATTATGACAGCACCACAGACGGGGATTACCAATTCTCCTTTTATCGGGCTTAAGGGATTTCATGTAGCAAAGCTCATTGATGACCCAAAAGACGGTACCCCAACCTATGAAGAGATTATTTCCATTCCTCATATCCGGCAGGTGTCTATTAAGCCACAGAATTCATCTGCAACCCTTTATGCAGATAACCAGGCAGTGGACACCGCCAGCACAACCAGTGAGTATGAACTGACCGTGGATATTGCCACCCTGCCTTTGGAGTACAAGGCATACCTTCTTGGGCATGAAATTAAGGATGGCGTGATGACAGCCAGCAAGGATGATGTTTCGCCATACTTTGCTGTGATGTTTGAATCCACCAAGAAGAATGGAAAGAAGAGGTTCTGCAAGTTCTTCAAGGTTCAGTTTAATGAGCCGGATGAGAACCCACAGACCAAGGCAGAGAATATCAGCTACAACACACCAACTCTTGGCGCCAAGGCTATTTATCGTACTGCTGATGGCCTTTCCTACCGTCAGGCTGATGAGGAAGCTACCGGCTTTACAGCTGAAACTGCTGCTGCGTGGTATACGGAGGTGTAATTTATGGATACACCTTTTATCATAATCAACGGAAAAAAAATCGAACCCGCTGCACCCAAGATGAAGGTGTGGCGGGCTTTTTTGAAGTCTGCGGACAGGGACAGAAGCAAGGAACAGCTGGATGATTTTTTGAAAGAGCAGATTGATCTTATTGTGCTTGCCTTCGGTAAGCCTGATGTGGTCAATGAGGAATCTATTGATGAGTATATGGAGATTGCAGATGTAGTCCCTATGGTAAGAAAGCTATTCAAGTGGATTCAAACAATGACATTTGAAAAACTTGCTAAAGCCCCAAATGCAGAAACGGAGACAGCTCAGTAGAGTTGTCTCCGTATGAACATATATTAAGTTATTATGAACGGCTCCAGTCAGCCTATGGATGGACAATCAGCGAGATTGATGAGTCCGACCTGGAAGTGCTTTTGGAGCAGATGGTAATAATCACCAAGAAGAATTATAAACCGGCGTATATTGAGGATGTGATGGGATAACTATTATTCCTTTTCAATAACGACAGCATTACCATTTGCAGTTACACAAAAAACATACGGTAGGTATAACGTTCCGCCAGCTGCACTTGCAGTTTCTGGGTCCATAGTTATGTAATCAAAATCGACACCGATAACTGCGTTGCATCCTAAGTTATATGCTGCTTCTTTTAATTCTTGAATTGCTTGTCTACGAATTTGACGTAAAGCTTTTGATAATTCTTCGCCTACATCTGCTGTAGTATCAAACAGATATCCACCCTGGCCACGTGGAATTTGGATAACATCATCACCAGAGATGTAGCCAGAGTATTTTACAATTTTGTATCCTTCAAAATTAAATCCGGAGCTAATGAGCATTTGAGCGAGTGCTTGCTGTTTTGCATTTTCTTGTTCCTGCATCCTCCTAGCTTCATCAGCTCGAGCGGTTAAAACATTTTGATATCTAGTTATCCATTCCTCTAAACCATCTGGAAGAAACTTATCTCCAAAGAATCCTTCTGATTCCCATTTAATATTGTTTCTACGCAAGAATTCATCAAAATCATTCATGTTAAAATTATATCTTTTGGATATTTCTTTTCTGGTAATCATAAATAATCCCCCTTATAAATATCTCATGGCCTCTTTATTGCCTGGATCGATATCCAAGATAAGATTTGCATATTTCCTGGCATTGTGTGGTTCTAACTTACATTTTTGAAGCAGGGTTGCAATTTCATCTTCCATGAAAGTGCCCTTAGTATTAACTTCAAGTTTGTACTTCACACCACAGTAGGCACATTCTTGATATCCATCTCTTTTGATAAATTCAGATGCTCCACAGCTAGTACATATTAGTGATTTCATTTTATTCTCCTGTACATTCTACTAAAAGATTTTTTAAGAAAACAATTCGACAATAATTAAATAAATCCTGTTTGAAATAAAGGAAGTGTAATAATGGCTAAGGGGCAGGAAATTGAAGAACTTTATATCAGTCTTGGGCTTAATATTAATGACCTGAAACTTGGCTTTGATACTGCCGGGAAAACAGTCAATCAGGCCATCACCAAGCTCAATAACCAAAATAAGAAAATCCAGCTCAAGACAGATGTAGATTTGTCAAAGCTGACAGGTGTTGGCTCTGAGCTGGATAAGATAAAACTGAAATATGAGGCCATCAATAAACAGCTGGATATCCAAAGGCAGAAGGAAGCTATCCTTCAGGCCCAGTACCAGAGGTCTGTAAAAGATCATGGCATTGGTCATGGTATAACCCAAAGGGCTGAGATGAATCTCCTCTATCAGCAGAAGAACATCGCTGGTCTTGAGGCACAGCTAAGAACCCTTGGTAATTCCTTAAATGCCATACCACCTAAGTCCAACAGGGCTTTTAGCTCCATATCCAAAGGGGCGGGAATGGCAAGAACTGGAATCGGCAAGCTGACTGAAGGTTATACCCTGCTTAATGCGAAGCTGGCAGCATTTATGGCTGTAGCCGGTACTGGCGCCGGTCTTTTTAATATTACCAAGGATGCCATGATGGCGGGTAATAACCTCTATAAGCTGCAGACCCGACTTAATATGACAACTGGTGAAGCCGCGGAGCTGAGCAGGGTTTTTTCATTGGCAGGTTCTAACATCAACAGCCTTACGCCTTTTATTGCTAGGATAGATAAACAGCTGTTATCTGCCGGTGCATCCGGTAATGCCACATCAAAGGCTCTTCAAAAATTTGGTGTCACCATTACTGATGAAGGTGGAAACTTACTACAGATAAATGAACAGCTGGAGCAATTAGCAAAGGGGTATAGGAATGCGGCTGAAGCTGGTGAGGTTGAGGCCTTTACGGCTGAAGTTCTTGGTGCAAAGGGTGCGGCACTTATCCCGGTCCTTGAAGAATATAATGACCTGATGGCTATTTCCAAGAGCGTGAAAACGACAGGACTTTTAAATCCTGCCGAGGCTCATGAAACTTACCTTGAGTGGCAAAAGATGGAAATGGAAATGGGTCAGCTCAAGATGGCTTTGGGGGCGGCACTTCTGCCAGTGTCACGGGAACTTCTTCCTGAGATTACGGAAATGTTCGTGTCCTGGATAAAGCTGATTTCAGATAACAAGGAAGAAATAAAGCTGATGGGGGAAATCCTCATTGACGTGATGCATGAGGCTGGTAAAGCCATTGACCTTGTGGCAAGCGGGCTGGATGCTATTGGCGTAAATGCCAGAAATGTCGGTGAGGTATTACGTGATATTAAGGCTGAATTCGATGCCGGCTATGGTACGGCATTGCTTGCTTATGCAGGAAACCCGACAATGCTACCTCTTGTGGGGGCAACCTTGCGTACATTTGATGATGTACAGCAGCAGCGCTCCAAAAATGATGATGCTGAAAGATCCAGCAAGGCAGAGAAGGAATATTATGCTGACATTGAAAAGCGTAGCAAGGCCCGGCAAAAAGAAGTGGCCCAGATTAAGGCCCAGGAGCAGGCGGAAAAGAACCGTCTTGGGGATGTGGCCAAGGCCAGTAGGGAAATGCAGGAGAGCATTTACGGTCTTACTCATATGGAACTTGAAACACAGCTTCATTCCATTGATAAGGCTATGGAAAAGTATAAAGAGGCGGGCGTATCTGAGGTTGAGCTGGCAAAAGCTACTGAAGCCCAAAAGGCAAAGGTAATTAAGCAGTTCAATGATGATGTTGCCCGATCCATTGACTCTGTCTGGAAGTCAGCATTCCAGAATAGAATGGATGAAATTGACCGTGAAAAAGAAGCCTGGGAAAAGAAAGGTCTTGATGAGGTCAAGGCAACCAAATGGGCGGAGGAGCAGAAGCGTCAGCTCCAACAGGAAACTGCGCTCCATATGTTCAAGGAGAATTATAAATACCTCAAACTCTATCGTAAGGCTATGGCCGGTGGCGGAAGTATGGAGGAAAAGCAGGCCAATGCTATGCAGGCTATTGTGGAGCAGCTTAGAAAGGATGCCAATCTTCCTGCTGATGCCTGGACATCAAGAGAGGAAATAGCCGGCTTTGAACAGGTATTTAAGAACGCCAAGGAAAACATCATTCCGATTTATGACAAGATGCCTACCCGGTTTATCCTGAAAGGAACGGATGCAGTTCCAATGTTTGCTCCTGATTACAACGAAGAAGTCATGAGCAAGATTGGTAATACCCCGGCGCCTTCTCCTGTTACGGCATCTCAGGAGAATATCAACTACAACCTCAATGTGGATGTTCATGGCCTTGAGGATGTGTCCCATGAAGTGGCCGATACAGCGGCCAAGAAGATACTTGATATGCTGCCACAAAACAGCAATGTAAACATAAGCTACGGAGGAGGATAAGCAGATGAAGATTAGGATAGGTGATGCAGTCTCTTTGACCACTCCGATTGATTTTAAATTCCACCCAGATGATCGCCAAACTTTGGTACAGACTGATGGCGGAAATGTGGTGCAGGATTTTGGGAGTGTAGCCAGTGGGGACAAGATTACACTTAATGCCGTGTTTAAACGGGATGAATTTTTGAAGGTCTGGAATTATTACCAGAGCCGGGAACTCATTGATTTTACTGATTCTTCCGGTGTGGTATGGCCCAGGATGAGGGTGAGGATTCTTGCCTATGGCTATAAGGAAAGATTCGAGAATTACATCAATTGTGAGATTGAGTTATGGAGGATATGACTATGATTAATCTATATTGCAATAATCCAACGGCTGGCAAGAAGGACGGTACAGCTATTTCACAGGATAATACCCAGACCAGCCCACTGGCATTAACATTGAAGCTGTCAGAACAAAAGGCTGTAAAGGTAGCTGTAAGAACTGATTCTGGCTATAAAACAACTGATGGTGTCAATATTTCATTTGCTTATTGGGATGGTACAGAATATCAGGCTACTGGCGGCAATGTCGCTAATTGGTATGTGTGCCTAGATAATAACTACTCCAGTGCTGAGGATGCTCTTAGTAAAGGCACATGGGGACATAGCGCAGATATTAGTGATGATGTAACGGATGTAAATACTATCCTTTGGGTAAAGTACGACGCAAGCAACGCCACAACACCAATAAACGACAATAGCACCGCCGTGTGCTTAAAAGCTACTGTTGAAGCTGTTTAAGAGGTGGTTTGTTATGAAATATATAAATTCAAGCATACCGACACTTTTTGACAACAGCACTTTAAAATCTTATACAAATAATAAAAAGTATAAATGTATTGGTAACGGTGAGGCTAAACTCACATTACCTAACGTACAAAATACAAAGTTGTATGTTGCTTTTGACCTGTTTTATGACACAAATTATAACTACATAAATTGTTACCCAATACAAGTATACATGAGTGACGGGGCTTATGATAAAGTAATTAAATCAACCATACAGGTATATTTGGATGCGAGTAAAAAACTAATAAAATTCCGTAATACAAGCAATGATGTGTTTTCTGCGTCAATTTATATGAATGTATGGCATAGAATATATTTAGTTATTGATACGGTAGCGGGGACAGTTAATTTTTACCTTGACGGCGATAAAATCGGGACATATACGGATTATG
Source organism: Anaerovibrio lipolyticus LB2005 (assembly GCF_000621545.1). Taxonomy (GTDB): domain Bacteria; phylum Bacillota; class Negativicutes; order Selenomonadales; family Selenomonadaceae; genus Anaerovibrio; species Anaerovibrio lipolyticus_A. Next base: position 39,690 of record NZ_JHYA01000001.1, on the reverse strand, counting down.
TAAAAACAGGCGTAAAAGCTATAAGTTGCAAAATAGCAAGTACATTTTGGAGTAATTATATTCCAACAATGAAAAATATAATCATCTCTGACCAATATTTTCCTATGAACGAAACCGTTATAGAAGTACCAGCAACCATTACAAATAATGGTTTTACCTTTGATAGTAGTGGTGATTCTTACGGTTCAGAAGCAGAAAACAGCACATTAAAATTACAACCCGACTTATCGGTTTTAAACGGCTATAAGGTAACGGGCTGTAACGTAGGCATGGCGACGACCGTATTAGGCGACACGATTAAAAATATTCAATGTTCAATGGGCAATTATTCAGATACAAAGGAAATTCCCGCCAATGGTAATGGAATGTATTTTGACGAACTGCCAACAAACATAAAAGATATTACATTAACGGCGAAAAAATAAGGGGGTGGCTTAAATGTCTAATAGCTCAATAAGCACTCCCCGAATATTAACCACAGGTATTATAAAAAATTCTGCTGTAAGCACGCCAAGAATTTTAACAACGGCAATCATAAAAAAATCTAGTATTAGCACGCCAAGAATATTGGCTACCGTCGTATCGTCCACAGATACAAGCTATTATTTTGATACGGCCATAAAAGCCAATACAGACACAGAACAAACCTATGATACTGCCCTAACTTTGCAGCAGGATATAAACGTTAATGCTGATACCTTTATCAAATTACGGACTGACACAGTAAAGCATTATAGTACAGCTATAACCTTAAAGGCTGATACTGCAAATTATTTTGATACTGCTTTAGGTATTGAAAGCAAGGATAAACAAGCCTATTATTTTGATGCTTATACCAATATACAGCAGGATATAAGTATTAGTGCGGATACAGCCATTAGCTTACGTGATGAAGTGGTGCAGCATTATGATACTAATACAGTTATCAAGGCTGATGTAAAACAATACCATGATACGGCTGTAATATTAAGAGATACCACGGCTCAGACAGTAACCCAGCATTTTGATACTACTGTAAAAGCAATGGCAGCAGCCAAATATTATTATGATACCCAAATCAGTATTCCTCGTGACACGACAATTCCAACGGATAAAATTATCAGTGATCCGTTTAAGCCAGCAGCACAGAAGGAAAAGTCCGGTATGGTGTCCATTTCTTTGAATCTCCAGGAGTTAACCCTGGCAGATACCTTCACTTTGGAGACCACGGATAATATCAATATTCTGGATTATATCAGTGGCAAGATACTGGATTTTCCTTATCTTTATCGTGTGGGGGAAACCACACAGCAGGACAGGGTTATTACTGCCAAGGGAATGTATGATGTTGATGAAATTCTGTATCGGAGCATTAACTATGGGCCTGGGCAGAAAACACATAGGCTGTCTGAACACGCATCATATATTGCCAGCGCCTTGGGTAAGAAGCTGGTTTATTGCTGTGATGATTTCGTTCATTCTGGAACATGGATAGGTGAGGGGCAGACCTATGAAAATATCATATCCAGCCTTTTTGGGTGGTCCAGTTCTATCCCTCATAAGGCAATAAATGTGTTTATGCGGGCCGGTGATAATTCCCTGAACATAATTCAGCGTGGTCATGAGAGCAGAACAATTGATATTACAGATACGGCACATACCCACCCTATAATAAACCGTGTCATTGAGCGAAGCATGATTAATTATTCTGGCAGTGATCTGGATAGCGGTAATGATGCCGGCCGGGGACTTTATATCGAGCCACTTCCGTTCTGGGGAACACTTAAATTTGGTGATGCCCTCTGTTCGTATGAATCAGGATATTTACGCAGGGAAGAAATCAACGGCGAAGTAACAACTTATGACTATATAGGTGATGGCTTTGGAACCAGCAAGTATTTGAGAAGAAAAACGACTCAGCATACAGATGGCTCCAAGACAGTTACAACCTATGAATATTCCCACAGCAAAAGTGGTGTCCTTGTTCTGGGGCAGGAAGTGGAAACTACCACGGACAAGAATGACAATGAGACTGTCAGAAAGACAATCCACGCTCCTTTGGGTGGAGGTTTCTATGGTACATCGGTTTATATCGATGGAGAATTTGCAGGCAGTTCAATAGGCACCGGTTCCCCAGCTGCAGCTGCATCCAGATACCTTCAGAATCAGGAATCAATTACATTGGGTGGAGCAAATTATGGTGATAATGATAATCCCCTGGGAAGAGGTAATCGCCTAAAAGAATCAATTGAAGTACCTACATCTGACAGGGATAAGTTGAAGGCTTATCTAAACGAACTGAAATGGCTTAACAGAAAGATCAAGGAAACTGTAACCATGGATATTTATTGCTATGGCCACGTTGTCGATTTTTCCGAAAGAGTCAGATTCCGTGGGCATGAGTATTATCTGGTAAGCAACGCTGTAAGCCAGACAACAAGAGAGCTGAAGCAGAGCGTTCAGCTTGTGAGGTGGTATTGATGTATCAGACGACAATTGCATCTGTAAGTGGAAATATGGCGGCCGATATTAACGGCCGCTCTTTCTATATCGCCGGTAGCAGTATTGTAACGCCAGGGCAGCAGGTATGGACCGACGGTAAGGTTATCTATGGAAATACCTTCACGGGGGCACAGCCTTATATTCCAACGCCAACAAATGGCGGTATTATATGGCTTATTCCTAACAAATCTATATGGCATACGGACACGAAACTGAAACCATTTCAAAAGTTATGCGATACGAACGCACAATATATAACTTGTGGCAACAAGTCACAATTCTACATTAATCAAGGGATCTGGACTAATGGACAAAATCAAAACACAATACAAACCCCGCAAAATTGGCATATAAAAGACGCTTGTTTTATAGATAATACAAGCCTTTTTGAAGTTGGGCATACGTGCAAAAATTTGTACTATCCACAAGGATTAAGGAAAAAAAGCAATTCCTACAGAATGGGCTATTATGCAGTATGCACAGCGGTATTAGACGACTTTTCTGAAACCGTAAAAAAATATTATTCTAACGGCGTCAATCACGAAATGTATATCTTTCACTATGAAGGATTTGAAAAGGCACAAAACACGGGCGGTATATATGTAAAAAAAGATGGGGACAATTTAGACAATATAAACCTTGATAGCTATATAGACAAAGTAAACCAAAAAGCCTTAACTGCTGTAAATTCATTGAACGGGTTTGACCATGAACATATACAGAGTATAGCAAAAATTAATAATATGTCTTGTCATCCCGATGGCTCATATCAGATTGATTTTTGGGTTGGCTCGTTTCATATCGTTTTTATCAATTCTTGGAATTCTTTTGATTATAGATTCTGCAACATGGTTAGCGTTATATCAGAAGCCCGTTATATTGTCACCAACGAAAAAGAAAAAATCATATACAGCAATACACGGGCAAAAGTTATAAAAACGCCTATGCCTAATTGTAACCATACACCCACCGAGGAAGAACAGCCTGAAAACCAAGACGATTTTATTGTTTTTGAATATGGCAACGGACTTTTTAAGGGCGTCGATTGTTATATGAATAGTCCTGCAATACGGAGCAGTGACAAACCTATATGGGTAACGATTGAAGACCCCGAACTAAAATTAATGACCTATACATACGGGAACCCGACAAGTACAAAAGTACGAAATTTTACATATAAACCAAAACATGAGTATAAATCTAACTGGTGGGCGTGTGTTAATTCGCAAAAAATAATGGATAAATTACTAAAAGATGAACATTGGATATATAACGTTGTACTTGTTCCTTGGCCCGTATCCCCCGAAAACCAAGACGACGGGCAAGACACCCGACCACTACAATTTATAAAAGGGGCTTTTTGGCAACAGTTAGAGGATTATTACGGAAAAGAACAGGCTGAAGCAATATTGGACAATATTGTTACTGAAGCGGTTATAGAGGATTATTCCTGCGAGAGTTATGAATGGAAATTAGACGAAACCACCGCCACCTATTCCGCTGATAATCCATATTACTTTAAAACAACAATTGAAGGGTGTACGTTTACTGACAGCAGATATATTACAGACGCCTATAAAATCAAAAAATGGTGTTGGCTTTTTTCCACGTTGCAGACTCTTGAAAATATTGAAAATGAGTTTTATAGAATTGAATTAATCTATTGGGACGGGAAAAATAAAAAAACTTTGCAGTCAATGCTTGTTGACGAATATCAAGGAAGGAATACAAGAATAAAAAACATGAAGGACTTGAAAAAAATAAAACAGTTGGCAGGTGTTGAAAATGGATAATTTACAAAAACTACATGACGCAGTTAAAGCAATATTGGATGTAGCCAACAAGAAGTCAACCAATATCGGGGCTTTGCGGGGAACTATGGTCTCAAGAGATACTGTCCTTATTGAGGGAAAGACCTACCATGCAATAGCCGGCACTCAGGTAAATATGTATCCGGGAGCAATGGTGTGGTGCCAGCTTACATCAAATTCACAAGCAGTAATTATAGGAGCGTGATTAAATGACATCAGAGCAGATTCTCATTATGCTGGCCACGGCAGTGCTTAGTTTCTTTTCTGGCCGAGCCCAGAGCATGGCAAATAAGCATGATGAGGCAGTGGCAAAGAAAGAACAGCTATTTATGGAAATGATGGAAAATCAGAAGAAGTTTATAGCCTGGCAGGAAGAAATCAACAATCAGAATGCTGAGATGAAAAAGGAGATAAGGGCTCTCCAGATAGGGGTTGACCGTATCTGTAAGGGTGGCCTTGTCCTTCTCAGGGATAGGATTATTCAGTCCTGTCGTGCCTTTATTGAGCGTGGGAGTATTACCATCACCGCAAGAAATAATATCCGGGATATGTACAAATGCTATCATGACGAATTCGGTGGCAATGGTGATGGGGAGTATTTCTTTGATGAAATGATGAACCTTCCGATTGACCAGGACGTGCCTATTGTTTCCCCTTTTGATGTCGGAGGTGGTCATAGTGATAGAAAGAATTAATGTTACAGACTTGGTTGTAGTTGTAGCCTTATCCGCAGCTCTCATCATAGCCATTTACTCAAATCTTAATGAGCTTAGCATGAGTATTGCCAGCGGTCTTTTAGGTTATATTGGCGGTGCTGGAAAGCACCATGTTGAAAAGAGAGGAGAGAAGTAATATGAAGGTATTTATTAATCCAGGCCATGCGCCAAATGGAGTACCAGATCCGGGGGCGGTAAGTGATGTCACAGGTCTTAGGGAATGTGATGTGGTACTAAGCGTTGGTAAGCTGGTAGAGCATTACCTTAATGCCGTGGGGATTGAAACTGCTGTGTTACAGAGTGATGAATTATATGAGGTCTGCAGTGAGGCTAATAACCTTGATGCAGATCTTTTTATTTCCATTCACTGTAACAGTGTGGAGTCCCCATATGCGGAGGGAACTGAAACATGGTACTGTGCTGGTTCCAGTGATGGAAAGCATCTGGCTGAATGCATCCAGTCCCAGATTGTAGATCACCTTGGAACCGTGGACAGGGGAGTTAAGATGGCAACCCCGGGTAAGAACGGACTCTATGTCCTTACCAATACGGATATGCCAGCAGTCCTTGTGGAGTTGGCATTTATTTCCAATGAGGATGATGAGAAGCTTTTACGGTTTAACCAGGATGAGTTTGCGAGGGCCATTGCCCGCGGTGTAACGGACTATATGTGATGGAGGGCTTATGAATGTTAAAAAGATATTGGTGGTTGTTGTTATTGGTTTTATTATCGGTGCCGCAGTTGTCCTTTGCCTCAGAAGCAACGTACCAGATAACGGAGTCGGAGTTGACACATTTAGAGAACAACTTGATGGAGCTATCCGACTTGAACGACAGACAATCAGAGATGTTGAGTCAGCAGCAGATACAGCTGCAGGAGTCCGAGGAGAAATTGAGTCGGGCAGAGCAGGAGTCCGAGAAGCTACAAAATCAAATCTACAGCTTAAGGAAGGAAATGATAGAGCAGGAGAACTCATTAGAGACTGCCAGAGCATCCTTAAAACAGTTCGAGAAAGAGGAGCAAGCAAAACTGAATAGAGCCAAGCAAGTGAAAACAGCAGCCTGGATCATAGCCGGACTGCTGCTTTGCGTTTGTATAGGAAAATGATTTGTGGCCCCGTCGGAGAGTTCTCTGATGGGGCCTGCTTTTTTTATTGGTTGCAGTAGTTGCCGAGGTCTTCATAATTATTTCCTTAGAATGGGCTCCCCAGTATTATTCACACATTATTCATCATAGCATAAAATTCTTCAGGCACAGTATCAATTGGAATATTTTTAATTAATTTTATGGTTCTCTTGTTAATCGCTATTTCATTTTTAGAAACAAAATTTGCATAATTTCCAAAGAAACAATCACTTTCAATCTCACCGTTATAATCTACAATTACATCATTGGCGGTTTTGCCGCCACAAAACTCACATGTAAACGGTTTTGCAATGATAACAAATAAGCAATTTTCTATATTGCTATTAGTGTTAAATTTATAAAATTCTACGACGAAGAATATTTCATTTTCTCCTGCATAATAACAACCGTAATGGGCAAAGTCTGGTTTGGCATTTTCGGCCAGAGCAACAATTTTTTTATAATCTTCATCCGATAATTCATGAAGTTTATTTTTATAGTGGTTAATTGCTTTTGAGATTTCTGTAATAGAATTTGTTTTATCTCTCAATTGAGCAGACGGGCTTCCGAACACAATTTTTCTAACTTCCCTTACATTCAGCAATTTCTTCATATTATCACCTGCACATAGTTATCAACTATCTATTATAAATGCTAATCTAAATGTGGCTCAAATTATGATTGACGTTTATAATCTATTTCTGCCGATTTAAACACGTTTTAATCTTGGCGTATCCCTTAATAGTTTCAGAAAAATCCTTTAGGGTTGAATGGGCTGTCGCATGTTGAAAAATTATCAAAACGCGACAGCCCATTTTTTATCTTTATATTGCTTTGAAAAACTGATTCACTTCATATAGAACGGTTTATCAGGAATTGTATAATGGTTCCCACCCACTGCATGTATTGTCAGCCGTTTTGTCCGACTGCCAGTTTGCACAATAACCTTCTTCATTGTTGTCGTATTCTATCCACATTTTACATGCGTCTGTTTTTCTGTAACCGCCCCAATTTCTGCATGTTACACAAATCCGGTAATCTACACTTGATGAACTCATAAATAACTCCTCCTATACACTAAACAAAATTATCATCATAATAACTCTTCAACTACATAGCTAGATATGTTTTTTCACCTCCTAAACAACTGTTACCAACTGACGGATGGAAGCTCTTATCTGGTTTGTTTTGTCGAGAAGTTGTTGGAGATTTTCCTGCAGCTCCCAGAATTTTGCCACAACAGCCTTTTGTTCTTCCAATGGTATAAGTGGTATCTTAACCTGCTCCAAATCCCTTAAGGCGATGGTCTGCATTGCAGTCCTGCCTCTAAGAATATGAGAAAGTTGCCTCATGCCATCATCACTTTGCAAATATAACATCAGGTAAACAGGGTCATATATTTCCTCATTTGTTTGTAGGGCATATATATTACCGCTCAATAATACCTTTGTGTTTTCGGGTACTTGTAAAAATCCTATTCTTATTGGGGCATTTCTGCCCATGACCAAAATATCTTTTTCTACACAGAAAGGATACTGCTTTTCATCTATGCTTTTCAGATATTGCAGCGGTGTTTTAATAATACCTTCCTGTACATCCTTTAGCTGAAGATACTGGAAATCCGTAGGAGCTTCACTGAAGGAATTTTTTAAATTCTTGGCATTGGCAGTAATGTCGCCGCGATATATCTGACAGATTTCCTTTATAGCCGGCATTGTCGAATTGGCAAGGCTTCTGCAGTAGTCATCATTGTTCCAGTATTCCACATCTGGCAACAGTTTGTAATTGCGGAGAGCCAATTCCTTATTGGAAAAAGAGCGGCTGATGGAACTGTCTGTCTTTAATTCCTGCAAGATTTCCTCGATATCCTTCTCCTTTAACGTCTGAAGGGGATGAAGTCCGATGGATACCTTTTTCTGAGGTGGTTCCTCATCCGCTGAAGTATATATTTCATGGGCATCCACCAAACGAACGGAAGAATTATTGGTACTAAACACTACAAGATAAATGGGGGAGCGGTTATAATCCAATTTTTCCGGTAATGAAATAACTGCTTCAATACGTCCTTCGTTTATTAGCTTTTTGCGTAGGATTTCCGTATCGGGACCAATTAAATCCGAGTTGTCGCGAATAATTGCAACGGCTCGTGCTTTTTTAGCTTGAAAGCGAAGGGCCGAAATAATCTTAAACCACATGGTTGTCAGCTTCGTAGGTATGTTATTAAAGTCCAAATCCTTGAACGAAGGATCATTTTCGATTTCGTTATGGAATTTTTCCCAGTCCATCTCTTTTTCTTCTAGCGGTGCATCAATAAAGAGCTTATTGGCTTTTATTGATTTTAAATCGCTGGAGAAAATATCACCCCCCTGTACATTGATGTTCCATCCCATGCAGGCTGAAAGGATATTTAATATGCGACACATGGAGCGGTTGCTATCAAGGGCAAATGATTTAATATTTGAATTTTGAAAAATAGCTTCCCGCAAGAAAATTCCTCTTCCGGAAGCAATATTTAATATACTGTCACCGTCCTGTATATCCAATAATTTAAGGGAAAGACGGGCTGCGCTGGCTGGGAGCGTTTTCAATGTACTCATAACAGAGTCATTATTTCCAAACAAAAGTGCAGCCTGTAATTCTTCAATGCTTAATTTTTGTATTATTTCTTCAATGATACCCTCATGCTGCTGAGAGAATTCTCTCATGTATGATCTGGTATCTTCATCGGAAATGCGTTTTTCAAATGTATCAGGTGAAAGCAGATTTAATGCTTCAAGCTTTTTGGAATATGCTGACGCCGCTAAGGCAAACATTGCTTCTGGCCTTGTATCTGCATAGTCAGACCGTAAACAGTCATTTAAAATCCTGCAAATACGGCGCAATCCCAGGGAAAGTAATTTATCGATTATTTTAGTCTCCATATCCGTTCCTCCAATCTATAGTTTAAATAAACCAAAAAAACACATCTTTGTCAAGAAAAATTTATCGTGCATTTTAAAATACTTTTTTCACATGCCAATAAAACGGCATTTACAGGCTTGTTTAACTGTTACATGCGGTATGGTTTATGGCACTCAAAAGAAAATGTATAAAATGATTTTTTTAAATCTTGACAGATGTAAAATGTTTTGGTTTAATTAAACCAAAGATTAACAGAGACAAAATTTGAGGAGGAAGAAAAATGCTGCTATACCACTTTGACTTACAGTATGAAGAAATTACGGATATTCCTGTGAGTGAGGAATCAGAAGCAAAACAGTCTGCATCAACTGCATCCAGGAAAGATAATCGGGATGCTTTCAGGGATATTAACATGGACATGGGGAAGGAAATTGCCGAAGAAGGGCAGAGTATCTTTGTATATCATATAGATAATAACGCTAAAAAGATCAGTGTGATATTGGCCCACAACCGGGAACAGAAATTTGAGGATTTCAGCAAAGTAGAAGAACGGATAAAAATGATTTTTGATAATAAAATTTCCGGAATCAGAAGTATCTTTATTACAAATTTGAGAGAAATTACCTGCTCGGATTTTTGTGAGTGTGTGAAAATGGGATATAAAGAAGATTTGATCAGAGCACACTGGTCCATTTTGAATTATTTTTCCATGGAGTACTTTGAAAATAAAAACTCGACGGTTCATAAGCAATATCGTATTGAAGAAAATATAGTTTCTGCCATTCCCAAAAAACTCAATAATGCAATACATCAGGCGGAAAATATTATGGCCCATCAAAGTTTACGGGATGAGCTGGACAGGATATACGATGCTCAAAACAGCAATGAATTTTGGGGCCATCCTGTTCACTATATAATACAGGCTGAAAGACAAGAAACAGCCCAGGAAATGATTGACCTTTTGGTATCTGCTCTTTATGCAAGGAATCGGCTTAAAAGTAAAAGGATCTTTTCTTTTTATGATTTTGTACCTCACGACAGTAAAATTTCTTTTTGGAATTCTATCGTTTCCTTGGCCCAGCAATCAACCATGGTACTGTATATGTCAGAGGGGATGGATACAAAAAGAGGAAAAGGCGGACATTTTAAACATGCATTTCATGAAGATTATATTGATAATCTGGTATCTGAAATAAAGCAGCATAGGAATAATACGCTGTTTATTCTGGTTGTACCAGCCAAGAAAGAACTTGATGCTACCAGATGTTTTATTGAATCCTTAAATGGTGCGATTGATTTTGTCACTATAAGTGAAGGGGTTGGAGGGGAAAAACAAGCGAAAAAGTATATAAATTATTTGGCCATTAGTCGTGGACAACGGAAATTCACGGCCAAGGAACTGAAAAACGTCTTTACAGCCGGAAAAACGTATTCTGTAACAGAAGCCTGGGAAGCCTACGAAAAAGCTGCTGATGAGTTAATAAGATGGGAGCATTACCCTGCTTATCGCAGAATCAAGGCGGCTGATAAAACAATAGAGGAAAAAGTAGAAAATAATTCCTATGAACAGTTGCAGCAATTAATTGGCTTAAAGGAGGTAAAAAAATTAGTTGATCGCATATTGGCTGTACATCAGATACAGGCGATCCAAAAGAAAAAAGGAATAGAACTTAAAAAGCCTGCCCTGCACATGGTTTTTACCGGTAATCCGGGTACTGCAAAAACCACAGTGGCACGTCTGCTGGCCGGCATACTGAAGGAGCGTAATATTCTTTCCACCGGCGCTTTCGTGGAGTGTGGAAGGGCTGATCTGATAGGCAAGTTTGTAGGGCACACAGCTCCTATTGTAATCAAAAAATTTGATGAAGCTGAAGGGGGAATACTATTTATTGATGAAGCATATTCTCTGGTGGATGAACGACAGGGACTATATGGGGATGAAGCTATAAATACCATTGTGCAGGAAATGGAAAATCGCCGGGAAAATGTGCTGGTTATTTTTGCAGGATACCCACAGCCAATGAAATCATTTATTGAACGTAATGTTGGCCTAAGAAGCCGTATAGCGTTTCATCTGGACTTTTCTGACTATGATGCACATGAGTTGTGCAGAATTCTTGAGTGCATGGCAGAAGAGCAGGGATACAGGCTGGATGAGGAAAGCATGGATTATTGCCGTGAACTGTTCCAAAAAGCTTCTGATAAAAAGGATTTTGGCAATGGCCGATTTGTTCGCAATGTGTTGGAGGCTGCTGTACTTTCTCACGCTGAATATCTGGTCAATTCTTATTCCGCTGAAAATATTGACAGACAAATGATTAAAAATCTTACTATTAATGATTTTAAAAACGAATTTTTTGGTTCGGAGCCAGCTGAAAAACATCAAATTGGTTTTTGCATGATGTAGTAAATGAAAGGAAAGGGAATTGCTATGAAAAGAAATATGGAAACAGAATGGTATATTATCCTCGGAGTTATCCTGTTTATCGGTGGAGCAACAGCTACGCTGTATTTGGATAACCTTTGGCCTGTATTAATCACATATCTTGGCATAGGCTTTGTCGTTTTTTCAGCAGTATCCTTTAACGCCAAGTGGAAAGAAGTTTTTGCCAGTGATCTACCACTTCAAAACAGAATGCAGGGCGAATCTCTATTTTTGGCAAGATTATTTCTTACGGCATGTTGGGTTCTCAGAAGGAGGGGAATCACTTCGGCTGTTGAATTTTCCTTGGATAAAAATTATCCGAATTTTGTATATCACATGGGCAAAAAAATGGTTCTCAATGGCTATAAACCGGAGGATATTAAAGGAGCGTTGCAGCGTGCTGGTTCAATCGGCCGTCAGAAAATTTATGAAAAAATTAATATCTTGAGGCAGTTGGGAATGAGTATATTGGTAATAGGACTGCTTGGGGGAATAGCTGGAGGGCTGGATCTTGCTATTCGCACAATTATTGGTTTGAATAATCCACCAGAAAGCATTATATGTGTGTGCCTGCTGACTGTATTGAGTCTGCTTTTAAGCATTATTATCGGTATTTTGTTGCCTGGCAGATTACACAGCTACTGGGACAATGAAAAAAATATTCAGCAGCAGGTAATGAGAGGGCATGTTTTGATACAGGAAGGTGTTGCTCCAACTGAAATATTACGAAGCCAGCTTGTTTATTTAAATTCTGAGGAACAGGATGAACTGCTCAGACAGCCATTTTTGGACGAGTACAAGGATGTCAAGGTTTTGGATGTTTTCTTTGATCCTAACTGGTCTGCTGATTTAAGGTTTTGGGAAAATTATAGGGGGGATAATTATGAACACTAATTTTATTAATGAGAACAAACCGGATAAATTTTTGGAAATTGTGAAAGAAAATTTTGAGGAATATATTGAGAATAAGGTTTCCGAGGCGGAGTCAGTCAATTTTATTTCAACCGTTTTAAAAGCAGCGAAGAGAACTGAGCATAATTCCAAAATTCTTCTTTGGCACATGGAAGATATTTCTGATATGCCGGATGATGCCCGTGTTATGTACATATATGAACCAACATATATGATAACCGGAATTATTGTTCATGCCCTTACAAAGTATAATGGGGTGAAAAAAATCCCTGGCCTTCTGGATCAGCTTAGCAAAATATTTGCTGGCTGTATGGACAGGGATTTTATGGGACATGGTTATGAAGATTTGGAGGGCTTGATCTTTGCAATGGAAATATTTGCAAAAGCAAACATTAAAGAATTTTTGAAAAAATATGGCAGTGATTATCCTGAATTTGCCAGCTTTTTCCAGTCACGGAAGGAAATATTAAAAGAACTTGCTGATGGCAATATGAAGGGGGCCTGGGGACAGGATTATTCTAAATGGGCAAGGGTGGTTATGAATTGTTTTAAAAAACGGGGTTATATTATTGTCGCTAAGTAACGATCAATAACTTTTCGATAGTGTTCAGTATCAAGGCGTTTGGCTTTTTTTGGTAATTTTTTAAATTTTAGTTGTAATTTCTCATCGATTACTATATTACGCTTGAAAAGGAACAAAATACCATCTTCCTTTTCTTTGTAGGTATTAAAAATTATTTTAATACGATCATCAGTTGACCTAATTAATAAGCCACTATCATAGTAATAGTCTATTTTGGCGATTGAGGCTTTATGTGGGTAAAAATTTTCGATAAAATAACTAAATTCATTATCATCAACATTCATTTTTGACAAATCATAATATTTCCTATTGGGCATGTTTTGATTGTCAATGTAGTATTTATTATTATTGCTTAACCTCAATGAATCATCAATACACCTTGCTTTATGCCCACCCAAAAAATAGCATTTTTGATCAGTTTGATCAATATATACGGCTGCAACTAATATATGTTTAGCTGATTCATTATAAAAATCAATATAGGTAAAATGGCTAACAGTCGTTCTGTCTTTGCTAAAGGTAAATAGAATGCTTTCTCTTTTTTTTATGTATCTATCAACAATATTATTTTGCAAAAATTGTAAAACATCTGGATGCTCTGACGGGTTAAGTGCAAGAAAAGTAAGTAGAGAATGAAATAAAGCGTTTATTTCATTTCTATACATATAGCTGTTAATATTATATTCACAGTGAATTTTATCGTTGACTATATCATAGTATAGGTGAAAGTGATTAAAAAAAACACGGGGTAATTCTTTTGCTTCCTCAACAGCTTTTTTGCTACAAATATTAGGATTGTGATATGTTTTTGCGGGGCCAATTTCGTTAATTGGTTCGTTAATTATAAGGAGGTGTCTCCAACCTGTAAGATTTAAAAAAATATAATATACATAATCATATCTTTGGAATTTATAACAGCATACTAAATCATAATCTTCAGTCCCTGTTAAAAATTCCATTTTGTAGTCCACGCCGATAATTATAGATTTATCTGGGAATTTTGCCAATGCTTCTTTGCTGATGATATATATGGTATTAAGTGCCATGTGATCTAAAATTAAATTTTCTGCAGAAATATTTGTATCCATTGCTTATCACTCCCACAAACATCTGTGCATTAATTAATGGTGATTAATTAGTTAAATCATTGCGAAATTGCTTAATAAATTTGATGGTATCTTTGTTTTTTAAAAGATATTTATTAAATTCAGGGCAATTTTTTATAATATCTTGCAATGTAAGGAGAATGTATTCATCATGCTTAAAGGAGCCAATATATTTAAACAGATTATTCTTTTCTTTCAGTTTAAGCGTAGAGCCATTTTGCACTACATTTGAAGTAATCATTGAAGAAATAGCATACATTACAGCAGGATCATTATTAGCTGGTAATTCGGCTTTGTTGGCAATAATATCACTAAAAGTAGGTAGTGTTACGGAAAGATCAATAAATGATTTTAATTCAATGGCTGTTGCCAGTCCGACGGTTCCAGCTATACATTCAAACATTTCCTCAAAGCCAAATTGCATATAAGTGTTGACTAATTCCCAGGAACGGGGAGTAGGAAAAGCCACATCATCGTTTGAGGGGTCAAATTTATTAAGGTAATCTGGTCGCCATGTAATAAACGCAATGATTGAGTCATTGATATTGTGTTGGTAAGCCCATGAACGCCATGAATCTAAATCAGCAATTATTTCAAAATGAGTAAGACGATTGGACAGGGGCTTAGGCATTTTAAATGCCACAGCTTTGTCTGAAACCCTGTTGCCGGCACATATTACTATAGTATTGGTCGGGAGAACATGCTCGCCGATGCGTTTGTCAAGGCATATTTGATATGCCGCAGCCTGAACAGATGGTGGAGCCGCTGATATTTCGTCCAAAAATAAGATATTGATAACATCATCACTGGGATCCAATTTGAATATATCCGGGGATAACCATTTGGCCACATCTTCGTTCCGTTCATTTTTCGATTTGGCTGGAATACCTCTAAGGTCAATAGGATTCATCAGCAGTAAGGAAACAGTTTTTACATTAGTTTTTTTACCGGTTTTTTCTGACAGTATGTTGGCAAATTGTTGTACTGCCTGGGATTTACCAACACCTGGCTGGCCCCATAACATTTTGGTTGGTTGTTTGGAAAAATCTCCTTCGGAATACAGGGCAGACATGATATTGATAAATTTATTACAGGAAATTTGTGAATAATTTTCATTACTAATCATATCCATATAAGACATTATATGTTCCTCCCTCGTACAAAATTAATATGCGTCATATTAGGATAACTGTTATGGGCTGACTTCGATGGTAGTAGATAAGCCAAAGGGTGGATTGTTGTCATGGGTAGTAAATACCCAAAGAACAGGAAAATCTGGTGCATCGATGTCATCGTAGTCACATTGTCCATCAGTTAAAATAATGACACCCGCAATGGGATTATGAGCATTCTTATATTCTTTTAAAAAATCAAATATAGCATAAAAACAGGTACCGCCCCTGCCTATAGGACATACAGATCTGATATCTTTGATGTCGTCAAAATCGTATAATGGTTCATGGACAACTGCATCAAAAAAAACAAGTTTACCCTGTAGTTGCCTATTGAATTGCTGGAGGGCACCGTTTATTTCCGAATAACAAGCCTCTAATTCATTTATTCGCATGGAACCAGATGTATCAACAAAGAACAGCAAGTCTTTTACCACTTCTGTTGTATCGGAAAAGGAAAAAATGAAAAAATCCCCATCAAAACGGTTGTCCGGCGGCATAAGTGAAAAATCATTTATTTCCTCTTGGACAAATTCATTCAATAGAGTTCGCCAATCCTTTTGTGGTGGTTTTAACCGCTTAATTATTTCTGTAAGATATGAAGGTGCTTTACCATATCTTTCTGCATTTTTAATTGCAATCTTGGTATTGTATTGCCAGTTTATCCGTTCGTTTTTATCAGCATTTTTCCATAAAACATGGTTTTGAGGCTCATCATCACCATCATCACCATTGCCAACGCTAACGCTAACGAAAGCTCTAGCAATATCTGACTTAAGGGAATCATATATTTCTTCCGCTGACATACCATAATATGTTTCTTTATATAGCAGACTTGGTGGCATTTTGAGAAAATGATTTAGTTTTATATCGTTATGTAACATACCATTAATTGCATAATCAGTGGCAATATTCCAAAGTCTATGATCCTTATCTTTTTGTCTCCAGATATGTCCTAAGGCACAGTGGAGAATCTCATGCAGATACACAAAAATAACTTCCTCAATAGACAATTTTTCTATATAAGAAGGAGCATAGAATAGGTTTTTTGAATCAGTCGCTGCTGTTCCTATAGAATCATCTTCAACTGGTGTAAGGAGCATAATAAGGGAAGCGAAAAAAGGCTGTTTGTTCATTATTCTGATTCGGGCTTTTCTTAATTTTTCTGTAGCTGTCAGATTGTTACCTTCTGTCAAAACTCACACCTCCGTATCAGGCTGATTGATTTTGGAGCGCAATTTAAATTTCAACGTATATTAGTATTATACATTATTGTTTTAAACTTAGGGGGAATAATTATGAAATTATCAAGTAAAATAGCTAATGAAATGTCCGTGAAAGAATATATTAGTACAGCCGCCCGGAGAGGTCGGAAAGCTGTGGCAATCACTGATATCTGTTCAGTAAAGGCGTTTCCGGAGGCTATGCAAATTGTTGAGGGGGATAATCTTGACATCAAAATAATCTACGGCATGGAAATTTTATTGTCGACGGAAGATGCAGATTTATTATCTGTATATCACGTGATTGTTTTGGCCAAAAATAAGATTGGTCTTCAAAATCTGTATAACTTGGTTACATTATTACATACCAAGCCAGGAAACGAGGCTCATAGTATATCAAAAGAAATTTTGGAACAACACCGTGAAGGATTACTCGTAGGGGCTGCAGGGCTTGATGGTCAGCTTATACAGGCCATAGCCTCACATAAAAGTGAAGAAAGGCTTTTGGAAATTGCCGCCTTTTATGATTACTTGGAAATTCAGCCAGATGATGATTTGTGTGACACCAATATAAAACTTGTGGAGTTAGCGGCAAAAATTAATAAGTCCGTAGTGGCTGCTGACCAAGGTATAGAAGTTTTACAAACAACAGATGAAATGTTGAAATCCTTCAGTTATCTTGGAGAAAAAACAGCTTATGATGTTGTGATCAATAACCCGCAGCTTATTTCAGATATGATTGACCGACTAAGACCAATACCGGAAGGAATCCATCTGCCTGTTTTGCCTGAGGCGGAAGAAACTGTAAAAAATCTTTCATACGAAGCAGCGCACAGGATATATGGTCAAAATCTCCCTGCGGTGGTGAAAGAAAGACTTGATAAGGAACTGTCAATTATCACCAGGAATGGTTATTCGTCGCTGTATTTAATTTCCCGGAAGCTTGCAGATAAAACCCATGGGAATGGTTATAGTACTACCTCCCGCGGTTCCGTAGGTTCCTCATTGGTTGCAAATCTGTTGGGGATTACGGATATTAATCCTCTTCCGCCCCATTGGCGCTGCCCAAAATGTAAACACAGTGAATTTGCTACTGATAATGAATACGTATTTGGAGCCGATTTACCTGATCAAAATTGTCCTATTTGCGGTGAACCGCTGATAAAAGACGGCTGGGACATGTCTTATGCAGTTTTTCTTGGCTTTGATGGCAGAAAAATACCGGATATTGACATTTGTTATTCTGCTCAGCAGATCCCGATGCTTCGTTCATATATAAAGGAAATATTGGGGGAAAATAACGTCTTTAAACCGGGGATAATAAATATCCCGTCAGATACAGGCGTTCATCCAGCCGCATTGATGCTGATTCCCCAGGATATGGATGTTCATTGTTTTACGCCCACTCAGTATATATCCGAAGATACTGATGATCAGTGGTTAACAACTTATTTTGATTATCGCGCACTATTAGGGGATCTGATAAAGCTTGATATGCTGCCACTTAGGGAGATGGATTTTCTGAAAAAAATGGAGGACAGTACTAATTACCGGATTAGAGATATATCCCTTAGCGATGCTGAAACGCTATCATGTTTATGTTCCTTGAAGCCAGAATCATTTGGTGATGTCATGAAAGAGAATAAGGGAACATCTGGGCAAATGGGAATTCAACTAAGCAAGCTGTTTTACCAGATTATGTCCATGGTAAAGCCAAGCAGTATGAATGAGCTTGTAAAAATCATTGCATTGGCATCATTTGATTCCGGGGCATGGAATAATAATACCGAACTTCTGCTTAAGGATGGGGTGTGTACCTTCAAAGAGGTTATAGCTACACGTGATGATATTATGACATACCTTATTGGGATGGGAATTGAACCAATGACGGCAGTTAAAATAATGGAAGCTGTACGCAAGGGACGTGGCATAAAACCTGATATGGTGGCAATTCTAAAAGAACATAATATACCAGATTGGTATATTGACTCCTGCCAAAAGATCAGATATTTGGTTTCCAGAGCCCAGGCCATTGACTATACAGCTCTTTTATATCGTATGGTGTACTATAAAGTTCACTATCCAAAAGAGTATCAGCAGGCTTATATTGATGTATATGCAGAATAAACCAGCATGGCCGCATTTCCTCAATAGTTTAGGATAATAATATTTTTCCATACAGCAGGATTTTAAAGATGTGTATAGAAAGTAATAAATGATTATAAATGCAGGATGGTTTACTTTGGGGACAGGGGAGAGTTGAATAAAATGGCAAATGTTAAACGTAGGGGCAAGAACATCAAGAAAAAGCTTTACAAAGCTGTTATGCTGAAGAGAAAAGGCGCTAGGTATCGTGAAATGTATTTAGAGACCAGAGAATTGAGTAACAAGATTGCCAAAAGAACTGCTGAGAAGGTGGATGAGCATTTCAAAAAAATTATGTTTGATACTGAGAATGAAATTAAGGAACATGTACCATCAAAACATGTGATGGAAGCTTTTAAATATGTTGAGTCTGTTTTATATAAGAACGGGATTGCCTATACTTTTAATATCCAAGAAGATAGCATGCAGCCACTTAAAATAGACAACACTGACTTCAACGATGTTGATATACATGCGGTCTGCAATAAAATTGTAAATAAGGCTGTCAAAGAAATTGAGAATGTTCTTTCTACTGCCGACAATGTAATTCATTCCATGTCCGAGAAACACTGCCCAATGAAGAAGACCGGTGTTGTTATCATGAAGAGAAAACTGGAGGAGGAACTGCTTGATTGCGGTCTTGAGTGTGAATTTTAATTTGATGCTTAAAAAAGTAGGCTAAATAATATATATCCTTCTTATAGCAGGATTATAGAAGTGAATGCAGAGGTCAAAAAACTTAAATTAAAGATGTATTACATTTATTACAAGGATGGTTATTTATGGCACCGGATCCTACATATTTTCTAAGATGTGCAACCTGTATTAATTGGGGCGGACCGAAAAAACAGACAACTTCAGGACATGGATTTAGGAGGAACTGACTGATGGCAATTTTTACAGGAATTCAAGATTATTTTTCAAGGCATAATGAAAAGAAGATAATTGATTTTGAAATTTCATTACCAGAATATGAAGAAGTAAAAACCGTTACTGAATTGTATGAGAAATGTATTAAACCTACACTAATAGACAGCGAATACGCTATTGCTTGGCACAAAATGTTGGTTGAGTATATTGACCGGTCGGATGCGGTATTTTTGATAAGAAAATATGAAGGCGGAAATAATAAGAATTGGGAACAGCGCGGGCTAAGACCGTATAAAAATAGGCGCGCTGCAAAAACTGTTATGGCTGACGGTTGCTCCTACGTGTTTGCCAGCAATTTTGAGGTACATGAGATTTATAATATGGCTCACAAGGGCATTGTTCCCACAGCAGAGGAATTTGCTAAATTATTAAATGATAATATGTATCCAATGCACTATGATAATGGCAAAAAAAGTGAAGAAGCGTTGATAGCCAACAAAAATCAATTTCTTGGACATCCTAGAGAAACGGGGATTTTAAATGGGAAAGGTTGGTATTTGGCACATATTGCTAGTTTAAAGGAAAATAACCATAGAAGTGATGATTTCTATTTGCCAGAAGCTTTAAGTGATAAATTATTTCCTAGAGGGGTGGTGGCGGATTGGATAGAAAATGAAGATCATGTACGACGTCTCCCAGATATTTGGACTGATGAAGAAAAGAATATTGTCAAGGCACATTTTCTACGTTTTTGTGACCCGTTAAATTATTTCCTTGTCCCGAAAAGTGGAAACTCAAATTATCTGATTGGTGAAAATCCTGATGTAATAAATTATGTGCGTCAGCAGTTTTATACAAGGTATGGACAAGAAAATATGCAACAATTTAATAAGCTGGCGATGGTAAACAACGTAAGCAGCTCATTCATAGATGAACTACCAAAGCCGCTAAAATATGGCACATCATTTAAAAAAGAAAAAAATAATGATAATAAACCAACTGGCAAATCTAAAACTTCAAGATACCTATTTAATGGTGAACAAACCGCATTAGGAAGAATTGTATTATCTGTTGTGGGCCTTTA
Organism: Anaerovibrio lipolyticus LB2005; assembly: GCF_000621545.1. GTDB lineage: Bacteria > Bacillota > Negativicutes > Selenomonadales > Selenomonadaceae > Anaerovibrio > Anaerovibrio lipolyticus_A. The sequence continues at coordinate 19,135 of NZ_JHYA01000001.1, read as the reverse complement.
TGTTGAAAAACATCCTGATATTAATTATGAAGGACTGTGCAGAGTATTTCCTAAGGATTTGCAGGGGTCATACGGCGTGATAAAGAATCTTTCTGAAGTACCAGACAAGGATAAATCAAGATTTTTAACAGATTATCCTATAGTACTGAGAGATAATACTACAGTAGTTATTTGCAGAGAATGGGGTGCAGCTAATACTAAGAAAAATTTTTTAAAGTTCATTCAAAAAATGAAAGATTTGGGATATGGCGATATGATTACAGAGGTATCTACATTGATTTGTTCCAAGTCGAAGTATGTAATGGCGACACAGTGCCCTAAGGCATTGTGGTTAAAAACTAATAAGCCTGAGATTATCGATGAGTCGCCGGCCTCTGAAGAACGTATTGCTGTTGGCAATGAGGTGGGGATACTGGCTCAAAAGCGATTTGATGGTTGTGTTGTTGTGCCCTTTAATAAGAACAATCTCGGTAGCATGGTTACACGGACAAATGAACTTTTGGAGAATGGGCAAGAGTACATTGCAGAGGCGTCCTTTGCGGTAGACAATCTTTTCTGTAGCGTTGATATATTACATCATCTTGGCGGGAAAAAAGTGGATATTTATGAGGTAAAGAGTACCGCGAAAATCAAGGATCATTATTATGATGATGTAGCTTTCCAGTGCTTTGTGGTGGAAAAGTGTGGTTTTGAGGTGAATCGAGTCTATTTAATGCATTTGAACAATAAATATGTGCGGCATGGAGAACTTGATTTGCAGGATCTTTTCACAGTGGTGGATTTTACAGAACAAGCAAAGGCCAAGCATGATGAGGTGGAGGCTAATTTAGGTAAATTTACTGAGTACATGAAGCAAAAGGACGAATCTCCAGATATCATTGATGAACATTGCAAAAGAGATGGTGTAATGTGCGACTGTTGGAAATACTGTACCGGACACCTGCCACAACCTAATGTATTTGATGTCGCGGGTAACTCACCACAATGGAAGAAAAAAATCCAATATTATCATCAGGGAATAATCGATTTCAACCAGCTATATAAGGCAGGAGTGAAGAAAATACAGATAGAGTACGAGCTTTTTGAAAAGGCACCGCATATTGAAAAAGAGGAGATTCAAAAATTTTTGGTGGGGTTATCCTATCCATTGTATTTCCTTGATTTCGAATCTTGCCAAATGGCCGTACCACAATATGATAATGCAAAGCCTTATGCACAGATAGTATTTCAGTATTCCCTTCACTATATTGAACAGGAGGGAGGGGAACTAAAACACAAGGAATATCTGGCATATCCTGGAGAAGACCCACGTAGAGGGATAGCAGAGCAGCTTTGCATGGATATTACGTTGAATGGTTGTACGTTGGCATATCATAAATCATTCGAACAAGGGCGTGTAAAGGAATTAGCGGAACTTTTCCCTGACTTGGCTGAACACTTGATGAATATCCATGACCATATCCAAGACCTTGAGATGCCGTTTCATAATGAGCATTATTATGTCAAGGAAATGCAGGGACGTTCTTCTATCAAGCTTGTGTTACCAGCACTATTTCCGGATGATCCTGCGCTGGATTATCACAATCTTGAAGGTATTCATAATGGCACTGAAGCATCAAATGCATTTCTAGCTATGGCTGACATGTCTCCAGAGGAACTGGAAAAATATCGTGGGTATTTGCTTAAATACTGTGGTCTTGATACGTATGCAATGGTTAAAGTGTGGGAAAAGCTGCGTGAAGCTGTAAATATATGATAAAGCAGTATGAATAATCGTTTTTGATATACAAGGGGGGATGGTCGTGAGTGAACGGATAATTCAGGAAGCTGATCTTAGCACAATTGAAGATAATTTGCTGGACATCAGCAGGGATTTGGAACGTATTAATGATGACATTGGTCGCTTGGATGAACGCATGCGCGATGTAGATGATACCCTTGATACTTTAAAAAACGACCTGCAACAGTTTATTCAGTATCAGCATTTGGCTAATAATCTGCAACGGGCAAAGACTGACCTTATAGAAGTTCGGCAGACACTGGAACGTCAATTTGGGCATTACGAGCTTGTTCGTCGTACGGCCACTGGTATTTTACAGGCGGACGATTTGGGAATTGTAAGAAAGGAAACAATAAGCACCGCTACTGAGGAATTGATGCTTTCTACACCAGGATATTGGCTTGCTCCTTGTCTTGTTGCTTTGGCGGCCTGGATCAGCGATCAGCCGGAACTGGCGGAAAGAGCACTGAAGGAAGGAATCAGGAGAAGCGACACAAAGACGTCCTTATTTTTCCTGTTGGTATGCCGTAGGGCTGCACGTAAAAGAGCAAGTATTCAATGGTTGCAACGTTATTTGGCAAATCAGGATGCAGCAGCTCTTGAGCGCACAGCTGTTATAATACTTGATGCTTATGCCAACGGCTTGTTCGGGGCGGACACGGAGGGACTTGTTGCCAGACAAATGAACGAATGGTTGGCATATTTATCTGAAAGAACAGGTTTTGTTGAACAGCAGACAAGACAGTGGTCCAATGCAATCATTGCAAAACGTACGCCAATCGACACGTCTTCCTACCAATATGTTAGACGCTATACGGCATTGTGGCCTGTCATGGCAGATATTTTGGAAGGAGCTAGTTTGCACGAAAAAATTCTGAAATATTTTTCTCAGATTTTTGCCCAGCCCTCTACAAGCATGAAACTTGAGCAACAACTGGATAGTATATTGAAAAGTCTTGTGACAGATTATGATGAAGAAGAATTACCGCTCCGCAGGCAGGAACAGCTGGATATGTTGATTGTAAAATTCAATGGTGATGAGGACCGTGCAAATAGAAATATGACTTTGGAAAAATCAGCGTTTGAATCCCGCAAGGATTTTACCCAGCTTTTGACTGATGCTGCTATGAATGCCGCAAGTTCACATGCCAGCCCATCAACCCAAAAACTTGCCATAGCTTTGTCGAGGGATTGGATTTACAATGCCTATACAGATATTGTTGCGAAAAACCGGATGAAAATACCTCATGAGATTCCTTTTACAATTGATAACTTCCAAGGGACAACCGTCGACGGGACTAATGAGGCTGAATTATTAGCGAAATACCAAGGGGAAGTAGATGCCGAAAAAGAACAGGCACTTGCGCCTCATGTGCTCACACTATTTGACAAATTTTGTCTTTACGGCGGTGGTGCGCTCATTGTTGTCGGCCTGATAATGGCCCAAACCGGGAAATTGGGAGTTGTGGTAGTATTGGCTGGATTCGGATGTATCTTAAAGCATTTTTCACGCAAGAAAGAACTGGAAAAAGTGCGTGCGGACATTGAGGAACAATTTGCCAAAAAAGTGAAAACTGGCAGCCAAATGATTAGAGCTGTTTTGGCGGAGGTCGTCGACTTCCGTGCGGATTTTTCCAATAGGGATTCGGAGAGCCAAAAGGTATTGGATTTTCTGGAACAGATTAAGCCGGAGCAATATGTTAAGAGACTTGCTGGGGCAAAGCGCACTATTCGGGTATAAGGAGGAGAGGAAATTATGGATGCCAAGATGAGGGCTGATTTCATCAACGGGGTAGCCGACACCTCTGAAAAAAAGAAGCCAGGGTATGCCACTGTTGATCCACAGGCATTTGCATCTGACGAGGCAGACAGTTCAGAAATCAACGAAGAGGCAAAGGGCGCATTTGCCCAGGGCTTGCCTTCATGGGATTTGGTTCCGCCGCAAATGCCGGTAAGGAGGAAGCGATAGACATGATACCAGCGCCACGCCAATATTCTGAATGGGTAACAGTGATTGAGCTCTTTAAGGGCGGGGAAAACGATACAGATGTACTGGAGGCAATGCAACATGGAGAATTGGAATGGCAATCGGGTGTTGCAGAACGATTTTCCAAGAGATTGATTGATGCGGTGAATCATCGGATGAATGAGGCTACTGACAAATTTCAAAAGGACATGGGGAGAACAATGGGGAGTGAGTCATCCATTGTACGCGCCATTTTGGCTGTAAGAAAGGAAATGCGTTTTCTTTCTGCGGCTCTCGATTTGCCAGTATTGCCAGCAGAGCATCGAGAAAAACTGCAGGAGCTGGTTCAAGAACAGGCGGATAAGATGCAACATTCATTGGAGGATTCCGCCAAACGGGATCGTAGCGGAAAGTTGCTGAGCATAGTGCGTAACAATAAGGTAAATTCCTTGAAAGGGGTGTAGTTTTGTGAGTGATATCAATAAAAGCAAGGAACTGTTAAAAAGATATTCTATCGCCAGAATACCTTTTATTGCAATTCATACCATAGAACATGGGCGAACACTGGATATCCTCAAGAATACGGCCGAGGAACTGCAGCTGTCATTTTTAGTACACACATCCTCTAGGGGAATTTATGATATCACTACTGACAAGGTCGTCAATGAAGACAAATCCTTCTATGGTGCCATAGATTATATAACGGAGCAGATGCAGCGCAGACAATATTTGACCATTGTGTTGACTGAGGTTCCGGATATAAGTACTGAAAACAGCGAATCAAAGCAATTACTGGCATTGGTAAATCTGGCTAATGAAACAGGTGGGGTCGTGATTGTTATGACCCACAATGCTGTATGGAATCATTTGCAGCGGCAAGGGATGATTGTAAAAATCGGTTTGCCTACAGAGGATGAAATGTATTCCATTATTAAGGAGTATATTGACGATTATCGCAGTGAAATCCAAATAGAATGGGACAATAATGATATTCGGGAAGCAGCCTCTGCGTTGGCAGGAGTAAGCAAAATCGAGGCAGAAAACGTAATTGCGGCACTGATTGCAAACAAACGTATTTTAAAATCTGATATGGATGAAATTAGGTATGCAAAAAATCGCTTATTTTCCGATATATCCGGGCTGGAAAAAATCGATGTGGATGACAGTTTGAAAGATGTGGGCGGATTGCAAGGGCTCCAGAGCTGGTTGGATGAGAAGAAGGAATTGATGAAGCCTGAAAAAAGAGATATGTTGCGTGCCAAGGGTCTGTTACCACCAAGAGGCATATTGCTGGTGGGGGTTCCAGGGTGCGGAAAATCGTTATCTGCAAAATCCATATCTGCTAATTGGAGACTTCCTCTTTATCGATTGGATTTTGCTACAGTACAGGGAAGCTATGTGGGCCAGTCAGAACAGCAGCTTAAGGATGCTCTGACTACTGCGGAGAATGTATCTCCTTGTATTTTGTGGATTGATGAAATTGAAAAAGGTCTGTCTGGGGCCACTGGCGGTGCCGGAGACGGCGGCGTATCCACAAGAATGGTAGGGCAGTTCCTGTTCTGGCTTCAGGAATGTAAAAAGCAAGTGTTTGTGGTTGCAACGGCGAATGACGTTTCTATGCTTCCATCGGAGCTTTTGCGGCGTGGTCGTTTTGACGAGCTGTTCTTTGTTGATCTTCCTACAGTTGATGAGCGCAGGGAAATATTGGCTCTCTATATGAAAAAATACTTGGACATGGACTTTAGCGGGGAGTTTGCAGATAAAATTGTTCAAATCAGTGATGGCTTCACTGGTGCTGATTTAGAGTCCACTGTACGCGATTTGGCATATAGGACAATTGCAAATGAGAATTTTACACTGACCTCGGAGAATATAATTACAGCATTTAATAATGTAATTCCATTGTCCCAGACCAGCCCAGAAAAAATTGAGGCAATTCGCGAGTGGGGAAAAGAGCGTGCTGTGCCAGCTTCCGGCAAACCTATTGGCGGGGAGAAAATTGCCCAGCAAAGTGGACCAAAGACTCGCAAGGTGCTTTTATGATTGAAAAAGACTTTTGTAAACGGCCGAATAAAAAAACATCGGAGGGATTGATATGCCGAGGCCTATGTTGCGTGTCCAAGAAAAGAACAAGTCAGAGACTAATTTGAATCAAATGCTGCAACCTAATACACAACGTATTCAAAGTGAGGCGGAAAAGATTCGCTTGGATCGCTTGCTCCGCAAAAAACGTAGCAAGCAATATATTGAGGCCATCCATGAGCTTGATGCGGGTGGGCATGTAATGAACCAGAGTAAAGTTGATGAGATTATCAATAAAATCAGTCTGGAATTCCCGGAACTGGAAATGTCGGGGATTTTGCTTGGGTATGTTTCCAAATGCTATTTAGGAAAGCCTTATGAAGTACATACTTTGGACATAATAGGCGGAATTATTGAGCACTATAAAGCGGGACAGCCACTTCCCGATGGATTGGAGAAGGCCAGAGGAATAGCTCTTCATGGGGGATATGCATTTATTGAAGTATATTCGGATTGTTGTCGCGCAGTCAGTGAAGATGGGACAGTTGCAGTAATTCCTTCTTGATTTTTCCTTGCCCGATTCCTAAGATGTGCCAAAAGAAGGGGAAATACTAGTAATAATGATGTATGGTATAGGAGAGATTGGATTTTACGTCCCACAGAATAATCTCTGATTTCCGGTACCCCATATTCACATCACTGATAAATCAACTTAATTACCATATAAAAATGCCAAATCCCCCGAAAGCAACGATGCTGTTTCCGGGGGATTTTTTTATGATAAGGGCATTTTATCGGAAGTCTGTTACTATGCCCAGCAGTTGTTCTCAACTAGCCATAAAGCAACTCTCTCCCTATGATATCTATGAAAATAATTAGTGTTCACGTGCTCCTACACCAGTTTTTCTATAGAAATTGCAGGAGCTTATTCTTCACACAAATTTCATATCCCATTTTCTTCTCGCCAACCTTATCAAAATTGACAACAATAGTTCCTACTTCCGTACCTGTAATAACTCCTGTTCCAAAAGATTTATGACTGACCTTCTTCCCAACAATATCTGCTGGTATGATCACCGGCGGTTTAGGTTGTGGTTTTAGAGGAACAGGCTGAACAAAAGCAATCTTACCTCCGTTCTTCTTCTTATCAGCAAGATACTTACTATATCGAGTCTCTACGTCTTTGCCTCTATTCTTGAAATCCTCCATATCCTCAAATACGAACATTGGAGGTTTCTTTACGTCGTTATCGGGAACTGGTCTAATAGGAAACATCCATACTTTTCTTGGATTACCATCTTCCCCTGTCTGGATCTCATTATATGGCTTATCTACAAGTTTTACTCTTCCACAATAAATGTATTCACCTTCATCGATAACCTCAAAAAGGTGTACATCAACACCATTATGATCACATCTAGCAAGTGTGGCATTTTGACCATAATTAATATCCTGATCTCCGTTTTTCCCCATTCCTGTATAGTGCAGCACTCCACCGATCCACTTATCGTGATAAATGCCCTTCGTATAATCAGATACTAGCACCAAAGTATTAGTCGTTTTTGACCGACGCATACCGCTCTGATTGCTACACTTAAACTTCTCGACAATATCAGCATTATTCAATACATCTCCTATGTTTAAACCAGGATCAAAAGCCATACGATCACCTCGCCTTTCTATATTGCTTTATACAATTCTACATTAAATCCTAAAAACCTTTATTAACTTAAAACTAAATATCTGCTACAATATACATATCACCTGAACCGGAACAGGCTATTAAGCAGTCTTGGCGCCTGGGAACTACCTCTCTGCTTAATCGGCATCACTACCAGGAGTGATGGGCGGCAGCTGGCCTTGCCGCTTTTGGTGCTACAATTAGGTAATGTAAATGGGACTCTGAGGCCAAGCAGAGTAAGGGCTCAGAACAAATGATACAAAGTTGTCGTGTATTAAAATAGCCATCGTTGCAATGATGCTTCGATGGCTTCTTTTTATACTAAATCGTATATGTCGATTATTGGGGAAGTTTTCCGCATTTCAGGGGTGATTAGAACTTCAGCATGGGTAAGAAGGTGGTCCTTAGTTTTTGTTCTCACATATATGGCAGAATTTTCATTTAGGAGAGTATCAATCTTGTCAAATACTGCTTCTACGCTGTCTATCCCTGTAAATATGCGCTTGATGTTATTGTTGAATGAATCATAGCATGTGTAAAATACTCGATTAGCTTCATCGTTGAATATGTATAGCAGGTCGGAAATTAGTCCTTTGGGTGCGCTGGATTTACTATTTTGCCTTGAGCATATGTCGTATTTATCGCGTACCATATCTACAATTTTGGTATGGGTTAATAACTCGTTTTTGGTCTCTACTGGTTTTAGATAGGTATACATAAAAAATCCTTTGTGAATATTGAGTAAACAATAGCAAGTATACTCCTTATAGTGGGATAAAGCAAATATCCGGGTTTTAAACCCGGTAATTTTTTATGCTCAAAAATGGAATGAACCTCCAGTGATAATCAGGAGGTGTTTTTGATTATGGATGAGAACACAGCTTGTACTCATATTGAAGCTATACCGTTTACCGAGGATGAATTTTATATAGAGGTTGGTTGGCTCTTGGCTTCAAAGCTCACTAAAGGACTGCTAGATAAAGGCCTAATTTCAGTTCCACAGTATAAGGAAATAACTGAGTTAAATAAAGACTCCTTTCCTATAATTTCAGTGGACTTGTTGCCTAAATCACTTGATACAACTGATTTACAGAGGTAATATCTCATGCTGATGAAGGGAGGTGGTTCCAATGCCTACAATAAAAATTATTGATAAAAGACCTGAGAATAAACTGAAGGTTGCTGCATACTGTAGAGTTTCTACCTCAGACGCTGATCAGTTGGCCAGCCTGGATAACCAAAAGAAGCACTATGAGGAGTACATTAGGGCACACCCGGAATGGTCCTTTGTAGGAGTGTATTCTGATGATGGTATCAGCGGACGCTCCATAAACAGACGTGATGGTTTTAAGCAGTTGGTTAGTGATGCCATAGCAGGAAAGATAGATTTTATCCTCACAAAGTCAATCAGCAGATTTGCCAGAAATACATTGGATTGTCTTGAAACAGTCAGGACACTTGCTGTAAAAGGCATATATGTAAAATTTGAGCAGGATAATATCAATACAAAGGATATGGATGCAGAGCTCTATATGTCAGTTGTAAGTGCATTGGCTGAAAATGAATCAAAGTCGTTATCAGAGAATATAAAGTGGGGAATTCAGAAACGATTCCAGGATGGAACTTACAAGATGGTTTCACCGCCTTACGGCTACATATATGAAGAAGGTGTCATTAAATTGGATAATGAAAAGGCGGAAATAGTGAAGAAAATCTTTACATGTGGACTTGATGGACTGGGAGGTTATGCCATTGCAAAAAAGTTAAATGAGCTTTCAATACCATCCCCAAGAGGAAAAAAGTGGGACGCATCCACAGTAAAAAGGATACAGAACAACATTTTTTATACTGGAAATATAATCTTCCAGTCCACCTATATTGGCAGTGACGGGAAACGCCACAAGAACAAAAATAATGTGGATGCATATTACTGTGAGAAGCATCACGATGCAATTATTTCCCAGGAAGTATTTGATAGACTGCAGAAACTCGCCGAACTGCGGGAAGAGGCAAAAGAAGCCCCTACCAAGTATAAGAAAAGATATGCTTTTTCCGGCAAAGTATGTTGCGGAGAATGTAATAGTGTACTCAGACATAAAATCCAGCATACTGGAGACATTAAGTATCCGTTGCTGGCCTGCCCGGAGCACATAAGGGATAAATCAAAGTGCTCTATGAAGGCAATAAAAGAGGCAGCCTTGAAGGACGCATTCTGTACCATGGTAAATAAGCTGATATGTATCAAGAACAGGGTTTTAAAAACAATGCTTAGTGACTTGAGTAACACTGAGATTCCGCACTGCGAGAACAATGAATCTGAACTGGATAGACTGAATTCCCAAGAGGCGTTACTTCTTGAGATGCAGGCAAAACATAATCTCAGCAGTTCGGTAATATTACCAGAGCTGATAAAAATAAGTAAAGCCAGGGATAAGATTCGCGTGGGTGAAAACATTAGAAGTAAAGTGGACCGTAAAACAGCACTTAGGGAACTTATCGGCATATGTGATAAGAAAGGTGTACAGAAAGAGTTTTCAGATAACATTTTTACAGCAATAGTAGACAGGGTAGTTGTGCTATCCAAAAAGGAAATCATATTTGAGCTGAAATGCGGACTAAGATTAAGGGAAAGGCTGGTGAGAGCATGATTTCACACATACCATTTGGTTACTGCATCAAAAATGGGGAACTGGTAATAGATCCGGTTGATGGCCCCAAGGTCATAAGAATGTATGAGCTTTATCTTCAAGGATATGGATTGCACTGTGTCGGAGAAGCTGTTGGCATTAGCTCATGGCATTGCAGTATTGGCAGGATTCTCACAAACAGGGCCTATATTGGCGAAGGTATATATCCTAGACTTATTTCTGATGAGGTGTTTGCCAAGGCCCAACAGGAAAAATATGTGAGGGCTGCCAGATTGGGGCGGCTTAATAAGAAGCATAAGGTTAGGGAAACATGCATAGGGATTGATTTTGTATTAGAGTCAACAGAATGCGATATAGAAGATCCTTTCCGAAGGGTAGAATATCTATATAGCCAAATTAAAGAGGTGTAATGATGGCAAGAATAACAACAATACCAGCAACAAGGCCATTGCATGGGGATATTCCACCAATAGCCTTTAAAGAAATGCCAAAGAAAAGAGTGGCTGCATACTGCCGTGTATCAACGGATTCTGAGGAACAGGCAACAAGCTACGATGAGCAGGTCAGATATTACACAGACCTCATTAACAAAGAGCCCCAGTGGGAGCTGGCAGGTATATTTACGGATGATGGTATTTCAGGTACAAATACCAAAAAGCGTGAAGGGTTCAATAAGATGATAGAATCCTGCATGTCAGGCAATATTGACCTCATCATCACAAAATCCATCAGCCGATTTGCCAGAAACACCGTTGATTGCCTAAAGTACATTAGAATGCTCAAAGAAAAAGGGGTGGAGATAAGGTTTGAGAAAGAAAATATCCGTACCTTTGATAGCCAGGGAGAAATCATGATAACCATCATGGCTTCCTTGGCACAGCAGGAGAGTGAGTCTTTAAGCAAAAATGTAAAAATGGGGCTGAAGTTCCGCTATCAAAGAGGTAAGATTTCCATTAACCATAATTGGTTCCTTGGTTATACCAAAGATGAGGAAGGGAACCTTGTTGTAGATCCTGAACAGGCAGAGATTGTAAAACGGATTTATAGGGAATATCTGGACGGAAGTAGCATGGACCAGATAAAGGCTGGCCTTGAACGGGATGGTATAAAGAATGGGGCTGGAAGAAAAAAGTGGGGAACTTCCAATATTCGTCAGATTCTTACCAATGAAAAGTATGTGGGGGATGCCATGCTCCAAAAGACAATAACAGTTGATGTGCTGAATAAGACCAGAATACCTAATGATGGTCGGGAAGTGCAGTATTATATTGAGGACCATCACGAGCCAATTATCAGCAGAGCTGTTTTTTCAAGGGTTCAGGAAGAGATACAGCGACGTGCTGAAATGAAAAAAATGAAACGATCGTATAGTGCAAAGCACGGACTTTCCAATGTATGTAAGTGTGGAAATTGCGGAGCTGTAATGAACCGAGTTCATTGGTACATCGGTGGGAAAAAGATTATGTGGCGTTGCCGCAATAGAATGGATAACGGTGTAGACGTATGCGACCTTAAAAGTATTGATAATAGAATCGTAGAGGACGCAGTGGTTAAGGCAATAAATAGCCTTATTGAAAAAAGACAGGACATTATGGAATCGGTTAAGGCAAATATCTTGAAGGTAGTAGGTACCAAGGGAAACAGTTTGACAGGCACCCTGGACCTGCGAATCAAAGATTTGGAGCAGCAGGTCGTGGATGCAGTAAAGAGCGGTAATGCTTGTGGTGCTTTATTGGAGAAAATTGATAATCTGAAAGAAGAGCGTAGCAGGATGATTAAAACGGATGTGGACTGTAAGCAGGAAGGGGAGCTGCTTTCTTGGATCAGGGATTTTCTTGATAGCCAATCTGATGGAATTAAGGAATATGATGACAGTTTAACAAGAAAACTTATTAGAGACATTATTATTTATGAAGACAAGATAGAGATTGTTTTTAAACATGGGCAAATGGTAGAAATTGAAATTTAGGATTTTATCCTATAAGAAAGCCTGCGTAGACCAGAGCGAGCACCCTGATGCGGGTGCTGCTGTAGCCTACGCAGGTCTCTTTTTTTATATTACTTTATTGTGTAGCCATGTAGTACAGTTTTGATTTCTTGAAGAATCTTTATTAAAATCTCTTTTTCTGCATAGCTACAATCCTCAAATAGAGAAAAATAATTGGTGTGTTCGTGTGTTAACTCATCAGCAAATAATTCATCTAATGAGATATTAAGGGCATTTGCCATTTTGATAGCTAGTTGCAGGGATAATGATTTTTGATCAGATTCCAACTTGTAAATAAAGTTTTTATTTACATCGACTTTCTCAGCAAGCGCTTCCTGGCTTAGATTGTTTTCTTTGCGATATTGCCTGATTTTATTGCCTATATCTTTCATATAAACCTCCAGTTATAGAGCCCTGCATAGGCATTGGTATATTAACTCTACGCAATGAAATAATCAACTAAGGATGAAAAGACTGCAATATTTTCTCTCCCCACGTTTTATGCATTCTTAGTGAAAAAAAGGCAAAAAATAATACCACAGGGGAGATTTTTTTCAGAAAAATCTAACCAGTGGGTAGACGACATTCTGCAATATTGCAGATATAATTTTTTACGGAAGGAAGTGATAGATAGTATGGACGAAACTGAATATACGCTCTATAGCGAAGTAAAAAGTCAACCTGTAGAATGGCTATGGTATCCATATATCCCCTATGGGAAAATCACTCTTCTTCAAGGTGATCCGGGTGATGGAAAGTCAACAATGATTGTGAACTTAATATCAACATTATCTACCAGTGGATATATGCCATCCGGAAATAAGCTGCCGTTTCCGGTAAAAACAATATATCAGTGTTCAGAAGATGGCATTGAGGATACAATAAAGCCTCGTCTGGAACGATATGGAGCGGATTGTAGAAAAGTCGCATTTATTTCTGAGCAGGAGTCCCCATTAAAAATTAGTGATGATAGATTACGACAGGCAGTGGAATCATTTGGAGCAAGACTGGTAGTTATAGATCCTATTCAAGCCTATATCGGTGACGATGCCTCTATGTTTAACGTAGGGAGCATTAGGCAAGTGATGAAATCTATTAACAATTGGGCTAATAAACAAAAATGTGCCGTAATACTTGTGGGGCATATGACGAAGAAGGAACATGCCAAAGATTTGTACCGAAGCATGGGGAGCATAGATTTTATTGCTTCAGCAAGAAGTGTTTTATACGTTAGTAAACACAAAAGTCTAAAGAATATAAGATGTGTACAGCATGTTAAAAGCAGTTTGGCGCCATTAGGCAAAACAATAGGATTTGAAATTGGCTCATCCCACGGTTTTAAATGGGTGGGGCAGATTAATGATGATGGAGAAATACGAGAATTATATGAAAAAAAGAAAAAGAAAATATCAAAGAGGGATGATGTAGCAAAGAACCTTATTCAACTTCTTAGAAAAGGACCTATAAAAGCCAGTGAGGTTGCATCATTTTTTTCGGAAAAAGGTATTGGTATGCGAACAGTGAATGAAGTAAAGAGCCTTTTGGGCATTGAATCATATAGGGCTAATAATCAATGGTATTGGAAATAATCGCTGGTGGAGAGGGTATAATTGTCAAAACTGAGAGCTGCCGGATATGTTAAGCTGGCTAAACTATGGGAAAAATCCAAAGATAAGGTAATTGAGGTAACTAGCAGATATTTTGTAGAGCGTTATGCCAATGACGAGAATATAAGCGTACAGGGGATTTACATTGACATAACCGGCAATAAGAACATATATAGACGGCCTGAAATGGTCCATTTACTGCGCGACTGCAGCATGGGCCAGATAGACGTTATATGTGTTCAAACAAGGGCATATCTTGCTGCCAATACTGAGGAACTGTTCTTTTTGTTAAATTACTTGTTTGAGCTCGAGTATAGAGTTGATATCAAAACAGATGATAATGACAGGAGAATTGATACATTACTCAATTCGGAAAATCAACGCACTTTACTGCGTAATACTGCTGTTCAGTACGTCAATATAAAAAAGGATGAATATAAAACATGGCTTGGCAAGTTGGAAAAGGCCATGGATAAAATTAAATGATAGCGGGTGTATATATGTCTGAGGATAAAACAAATACTAATTGGCAGGAACGCCATGTGGGGCAGGAACAACGTAAGACTGATATCCGGAACAGGATACAGGAAGCTGGTCGAAATTACGAAGAGGCACGCAAGAATTTCAGACCTGCAAAGCCGGCCCCTAGTATTGATGATGATGAACCCAAAAGAGTAGCAGTTTACGCAAGAGTAAGTACATCAAGTGAGGAACAGGTTTCTTCAATAGAAAACCAGACTCTGTACTATGAAAAAAAGATAGCAGAAAATCCGAACTGGAAATTACAGAATATCTATAGTGATGAGGGGAAATCCGGGACCTCTATACGGCATAGGGACGCATTTAGGCAGATGCTTACAGATGCAAAAAATCAGGAGATGGACATGATAATCTGTGCCAGCGTATCAAGGTTTGCCAGAAACATATCTGATTGCCTTGACCAGGTGGCTAGATTAAAGTCATTTAATCCATCCCATCCCGTTGGAGTGTACTTTGAAACTGAAAATATATATACCCTTAATCCGGATGGTGATCAGGCACTGGGAATACATGCCCTGCTTGCAGATTGGGAGTCAGCCAATAAAAGCAGACGCATGATTTTGTCTTATGATCAAAGAATTATGACAGGACAATATCCCGTGGCAGATTTGTTGGGGTATCGGCATACAAAAGATGGCAAGCTGAACATAGAGCCGGAGGAAGCAAAAACTGTAAAATTCATATTCCTTGCTTATGTCTTGGGCATGGGTTCATCAGCTATTGCAGAGTTCCTTACCCAAAAGAACCGGCCTACCTTACAGGGGAAAACAACATGGAATTCCAATATGGTAAGAGCGGTATTGTTTAATGAGCGAAGATGGGGAGACCTGGAGGCCAGAAAAACTATTGTAACGGACTATAAACTTGGTATTAACAAAGCAAATGACGGAGAACGGTGCTCTGCTTACGTTGAAAATCATCATGAAGCTATTGTAAGTCCTGAAATAGCAAAAGCTGCCGCATTGGTTTGCAGCAGCATAGGTTCTACGAGAAATGGAGTTACAGATATCAAGATTATTCCTAAAGGAGCGTTGAAGGGCTTTATTTCCATTAATCCCTCATGGAAAGGGATTAACAGAGATGTCCTCAACTCTATATGTAAAGACGTATATGGCGTGGATGAATTAGATTCTGTTATGGAGAATAATGGTATAATAGCCGGATTTGAGCATAGCAAGGTTTCCAGAATAGATTTCCATGGTTATCAGGTTCCTTATGGCGCGGGCTTTATTACCTGCCGTACTCCAACTCTGACGATGAGCACTAAAAACATTAAGTTTAACAAGACTTGCCATGATAGGTTAGATAACTGCAAATACATAGAAATAGGATATAATCCGCTTTTACAGATGCTTATTGTCAGGGAAGGAGCGGAAAGTAGTAGTACATCAATAATATGGCAGCATGAGGATGGAAAAATAATCGGAACAATGGCTTCAAGGGTGTTTTCGTCTATTGTATATGAAAATATGGGATGGAAGAAATCATATAGTTTCAGGTTTCGTGGAATAACAAAGGAACGCAAGGGTAAGAAAATAATGTTCTTCTTTTTAGATGATCCATTGGTTATACCGGATACGAAAGACGTAACATCAGATAAAGGTGTTAAGTATATTGATATCTACGATGCTGAGGTTAGGTCTATAGGTGTAAGTATGAAAGACCGTGAAAAGCGTAGTAGAACACTATCAGATATAACTCGTGAAGATATAGAGGCAGAAGGAAATCAGGTAACAAATCCATTAATTGGGCAGTTACCTGATCGTAAGAAAATAGCTGAAGAATTGAATGCTCTTGTGGCTTCAATGTAATTGTGGGGGAGGAACAGAATGGATAAGCAAAATACAAAGAGTTTTCATATGAGCCAAAAGGAATATGAATTGCTGCAACAATTCGTTGAAGCCAGGATGGAGAATAATCAGGAATTATTGTATGAGGAACTAGAAGGGTATGAAGTGCCACCCAGAATTCAGTTCTCTATGGTAAATAAGCCCGCAATTACTCTCAAGACAGATAAATTTCATTTCAATGTAGCATGTTTGAGACTATTTGCTGGAATAAGCCAAGTGTTGCCTATTGTTCATCAAGGGAAAAAGAAAATAGGTGTTGTTCCTTGCAAGGAAGAGGAGGCTTCGTCTGTATGCTGGGGAAAGAAAAAAGATGATGGAAAGTTGGTAGTAAAAGATATCAGAAATGCTGAATTGATGAAAAAGGTCTTCGATTTTATGGACTGGAATGAGGAATGCAGATATAAGGTGATGGGGGAAATACGAATGTCTTCCAAGGGGTTGATGCTGGTTTTCGAGTTGGAAGATGCCTTGATGTATGTATCATCCGTGGAGGAAGTAATTGATGAAGAAACCGGAGAGATAAAAGAAAAGAAGAAATCTATCCAGTATTATCCAGACAAGTATAAGAAGCGCATTGGTTTATCTTACAGTGATTACTTGCAGGCCAGAGAAGCAAGTAAGTTTGAAGAATTTTCAGATTACAGTGACCAACCGATGGATAATAGTTTGTTCAATAATACAGCAGGAGATGATGCATAATGGTATTAAAGAATCCGTGTATTACAGTAATGGCACCGCATGAAATAATCTATGTCCACAGTAAGGTGATAGAATATCTTGGCAGTCCTGATTATGTATGCTTATTTCAGACCCCTAAAAGGGATAAAATTGCACTTGGTGCATGTAAAGACAAGCACCCTATGTCATTTCGTGTTATAAAGGGGCAGCACGGTTTAATGGCATTTATTTGTAGTAAGAAATATGTACATGATATAATGGCCTTGAACGGTTTATCCGATTCGAAGGATTATCGAATTGTGGGTAAAATGGAATCGAATCCGAGAATAGTATCATTCGTAATTAGTGAGGCCTGTGAAATAGACAAATATTTGGAATGTAGTAATGAATAGCTATTGAAAAACGCTTGGGCAAAAAAAGATTTTGCTTAGGCGTTTTTTGCGTTATTATATTAAATGGTATAGTTTTATTCAAACATATCGGGGGGAATAACTTATGGGATTGCTAGGGAATACATTTGCACAAGTTGCAAGGATGCATGGAATTGGTATTATTTCTGAGGATGAAAGATATGAGGCCCAAAGAAAAGGTGCTACTATAGCAAGTAAAATATACGAGCCTATTTTTGATGATTTAGTTTCTCATAATAAGATGCTTGAAAAAATAGTATCTGATGAGAAGAAGGACTACGAATCAAAGAAAAAACAAATTAAAATAATGTATGAAAAGTTAAATAATGAAATAGATGAACTAGAGAAAAGATATCGTGAAAAAAACGGAATGGTATTGGAAAATGGAAATATTTTCTCTGGTTCGTTAATAGCGAATGATATAAGTAAAGCGATAGCTAGGGAGTTGATACTGGGTCTGGGTCCAATACCAAAAGAGATTCTCCCGGATTATAAAGAAGCAATTCAATATGGTTTCAATAAAACAAAAGATATTTTTGAGAAAAAAATAAAATTAGAGCAAGAGAAAATAGATAAAGTTATAGCAAATCTTTTAGAGTTTAAAAAGACATCTGATGAATCTTTTGAGAAAGCGATGAAACTCATAACTAAACTAATGCAAAAGAAGAGCTATTACGAGAATATGCTTGCGAGGTAAGTCATGAATGATTTTGAAGAATTATTCAAGAATGCAGACAGACAAATAAATGATTTAGAACAACGAACACAAAAAAATACAAAAGAAATTATACGAGCTCATGATGTTGTGGTAAATACAAACAGCATTATGGCTGATTTAGATGATGAATTTAGCAAAAAGACATCACTAAATTTTTCTGATTTTGGTTTTTTGTTTTTTGCTACAGCACTTCAGCTTGCAAGAATCATTCTTATTAATAAATTAACAAAGATAGAAAAAGCTGGATCAGAGAACCAAATAGAAAAATGGCTACATGAAAAACAGAAGAATGTTTTGGGCGTTTTTGATGGATACGGAAATAATACGCCTTATTTTGCTTCTATGGATCATATTATAACAACAAAGGGTGTACCTTACGATGCCACGAAATATGCAAATGTGAATTATGGATTTTTTAAAGGAGCAAATCATAGATTTGCAACTTTGGGGCACGATCCACTAATTGGGCTTGTTATTGGTACATCAAACATTATTACTAATACAATTACATGTAGGTCTCACGAATTTTTTTCTTTACCAATTACATGTCATGTTGGATATGATGCTAATGGGAAAAACCCAGTAATTACCGATATCGGTTCCAGTTCTGTGATGTTGTCTAGGGTCGCAGATAGAATTTGTGACGATCCTAAGGTTTTGGCAGCTGCATTGATTAAGCAAATTATCCATATTGCGACTGATACATTTACTACGTGCGGAATTGAAATTCCTGGAGCAAATCTAATTCTAAGTAATAAACAAGCAGAGGAGCTAACAAAGTATATAAATTTTGGTGACATAATAAAAGCGACTACGTCTATGAAAATTCAGGCACTGATTAACGTGTTTATAAGTACGCTTCACATGTTAACATGTGATTCAGTAGCTGTTCGTGATAGAGAACTTCATAGTGTAAAGACCATGAAAATATTGGAGTATTCTAATGTCATTGCTACAGGAAGTCATACTATTTATAAATTAGTAGAGATGTACTTAACTAAAAATCCAAAAGCCTTACGTGAAATTGACTGGGGAGGTATGCTAGGTACCATCATGCTAATAATTTCAGATCAGGAAGTTAAGAGACGTATAAAAGAAGAATTTATATACGGTAGCTTTGAAAAAATGTTAATGGGTGAAGATACTCAACTATTGAGTGACTAGAAATAATTGCCATGTTCGTTGCAACTGAACTACGATGACAGGCAACTTTTCATCGTTTGAACTTCCTCGTCGCACGTTGAGAGC